>JACPUV010000001.1 GCA_016192105.1 Sphingobacteriales bacterium
ATATTCTGCCCTAGGGTTGGATTCCTTTGCGCCCTCTGCGCCTCCGCGGCTCAGCTGATTTTACACGCAGCTTTCCCCCCAGTTATTTTATATTCTGCCCTAGGGTTGGATTCCTTTGCGCCCTCTGCGCCTCCGCGGCTCAGCTGATTTTACCCGCAGTTTTCCCTCCAGTTATTTTATATTCTGCCCTAGGGCTGGATTCCTTTGCGCCCTCTGCGCCTCCGCGGCTCAACTAAAAAGCGATTTTAGCTGCCTGACTATTCAAAAAATTTTACCCGGTTGTATCCCAGTTTCCGTTATTTACTCGCTTGTCCCCCCGGAAAAAAACAGTAAACCGGGGTTATAATACAGCCTTGCCTGAACCATTGTTTTAAAACAGATTTCTATTTTCATAGAAACATCTGTTTTATGACCAAAGATCAACTAAATGACCTGGGCGCTGAAATCCTGGATGCCTGTATAGCTGTACACATAGAACTGGGGCCCGGTTTGCTGGAGACTGTATATAAAACGGCTTTGCTCATAGAACTGGGCCTCCGGGGCATCCCCTGTGAAGAGGAAGTCAGGATACAGGTATTTTATAAAGGGATGGATACCAGGAAGTATTTTGATATCGACCTGCTTGTTTGCGGAGAAATCGTTCTGGAACTAAAAGCTGTCAAGGAAATGAACCCCTATTTTGAAGCGAAACTGATCAATCACCTCAGGCTCAGCGATAAAAAATTAGGCTACCTGGTCAATTTTAACGTAGTAAGATTAAAAGATGGTTTCCGGAGATTTGTAAATAAGTTATATTAGCCGGCAGTAAACTAAAATCTACCGCTCAGCAACCGGCAAAGCGATCAAAAAATCAGAAGATGATTCTCGACCTGAAAAACCTTAACCCGGCGGAAAAACAATATTACCTGCAGCATGTGGTGGCGCCCCGCCCCATCTGTTTTGCCTCTACTGTTGATAAAGCAGGTAATGTAAATCTCAGTCCCTTCAGTTTTTTCAACCTTTTTTCGTCTAATCCACCCATTCTCGTTTTCTCTCCCTCAAGAAGAGTCAGGGATAATACCACCAAACATACCCTGCAAAATGTACTGGAAGTACCGGAAGTGGTGATCAATATTGTTACATACGAAATGGTACAACAGGTCTCCCTCGCCAGTTGTGAGTTCCCGAAAGAAATGAATGAATTTACCAAGGCGGGTTTCACTTCCGTCCCTGCCACACTGGTAAAACCACCCATGGTGAAAGAAAGCAAAGTGAATATGGAATGTAACGTGATTGAAGTAAAAGCGCTGGGAACCGGGGGTGGGGCGGGCAACCTGGTTATCTGCGAAGTAGTGCGGATGCATATTGATGATACCCTGCTGGATGAAAATAAAAAACTGGATCAGCGAAAGATCCATCATGTGGCCCGGCTGGGGGGCGACTGGTATTGCGTGGTAAATGAGCAGAATTTATTCGAGGTGGAGAAACCCAATACCCGGCTCGGCATTGGCGTGGATGCCTTGCCTGAATCAATCAGGGCCAGTACCATTCTGACAGGAAACGACCTGGGCCGGCTGGGTAATGTGCATGAAATACCCGTTATTGACCCTTCTTTTGAGGATGAACACCTGAAACAGATCATCCAGTACTATACCCTCAACCCGGAGGATATGGAAAAAGAGTTGCACCGGTACGCCCACCGGTTACTCAGTAACGGGAAAACCACGGAAGCCTGGCAAGTCCTGCTGGCCGGTTAAAGACCTGGTATTTACTGGCCGAATACTTTTTTCAGCAGATCAGAAGTCCTGGCCACCGGGTTGGACCGGATATTGGCCTCTTCTTTGGACACCTGGTCAAACAGGGCATCCACCGCCTTTCCAACCACATAAGAAGTCAGGTCGGGGTTCACTTTTTTAAAGGTGGTGGGAAGTTTATTGTATGTGTTCATGATATCCCCGTAATACTTTGTGGCATCTGTTTTATCAAGCGAAGTTTTCACCGAAGGAGTAAAAGCGATAATCAGTTTTTGTTTGGTCTTCTCCCTGAAATAATTCGTTGCCGCATCTTTCGGTCCCTTTAGAATATTCAGGGCATCTGTCAGGGTCATTTCTTTGATCGCATCCACAAAAATCGGTTTGGCGAAAGCCACGGCGTCTTCCGCGCCCCGGTTGATCGACAGAATGGCTTTGTCCACCTGGGCACCCATTCCCATCCCCCGTAAAGTGCTCTCCACTTTTTTGGCATCCGGCGGAAGGAGTACTTTATAGAACTCACTGCCAAAGAATCCATCGGTCTTATTCAGGTTCAGTACAGCTTTTGCCACCCCCTGGGTCAGGGCTTCTTTAATACCCTGGCCCGCTTCATTTTCGGAAATACCGGAAACTTCGGTTTTCTTTTTAAGCAGTTTCGGAAGCGTGATCTGCGCTTGTATGGAACCGGCCACCACGAAAAAACCCAGGGAAAGAGCAATGAATTTTGTTTTCATACTGATGAATTAATGAAAGTAAAAATAATGGCAATTCTTATCTGCAAAAAGGCTGCCGGTTATTTTGACGATATTTTAAGGGATTCGTTGCGTTACGGGATTATTTAACGATCCCCCAAAAACTTTCCGGAGTAAATCCGTAGTACGGGCCGCAATATTCTGCCGTATGTTTACCTCTTCTTTGGCTACCAGGTCAAACAGGGCTTCGGTGGCCTTAGCGGTAACAAAAGAAGGCAGGTCCGGATTCAGTTTTTTGATCGTTGTGGGAAAATTATTATAGGTATTGATGAGATCCCCGTAGTATTTGGTCGCATCCAGCTTATCCAATGAATTTTTAATAACCGGTTGAAAAGCAGCAATCAGTTGCTCCGTGGTTTTTAACCGAAAAAAATGGGTGGCGCTGGTATCCCCGTTCTTTACGAGGCCAATTGCATCACTAATGGTCATATTCTTAATAGCATCTGCAAATATGGGTTTGGCGTAACCGGCTGCATCCTCCGCGGCCCGGTTGACCTGGAGAATCGCTTTGTCGATCATCTTGCCCATACCCAGGTCGCGCAGGGTATTCTCGATCTTTACCGCATCAGGGGGCATCAGGATCTTGTAAAAAGCATCCTTGAAAAAACCATCTTGCTTATTGAGCCGGAGTACGGCTTTTACCAAACCCTGTCCCAACGCTTCCCTGATTCCCTCCCCGGCCTCCGCTTCGGTTACCCCGGTCCCGGTGGGTAATTTGGAAAGCAGGTCACAACTGTTCAGGGCAAAAGAAACAAGGAGCAGGAGGGTTATTTTTTTCATGGAAATGGGGGTTAATCAGGTAAAAAGGGCCCAGCCGGATAGCAGGACCTGGCAAAGCTAAAATTTATCGCAGGAACAAACCTTTTTCTTTCTGAAAACTCTGCCTAAAGGGGGTATTTACAGCAGAACCGGGGAAAATGCCCGGTTCCGGGGCTTATTTTGCCTCAAAACCCGGATCTTACAATGGGGACCCGGCAGCCGAAGTTTTTAGCAGGGAAGTAAAAAGATTTGAGAAACTAAAATATCTTTGCGCCGGAGCAGGCAAAGGGGTAAATTCATACCTTAGAAACAGTAACTGCTATCAGCACTCACAGATGGGGAGCAACCCGGAAAATCCCCCTTGAAAAAAGAGTACGGCGCCCATACCGAAAAGCGAGACGAGTAGGTGAACCAAAATAACTGTTATGAAAAAAGTGTTATTCCTTTTGGCCGCATTTGTTTTCTGCCTGCAAATCAACGGCTTTTCCCAAAAATCAAGAGTTGGTTTCTCTACGGGGTACACCTCTTCCAATATGTATGGTAAAATTGGCGGCGAAAGGGTAACGGATGATCCGAAGTCCGGTATCAGTTTTGGTTTGCTGGTGGATGCCCCGATTGGCAAAAGCCATATCAGTTTCCAGCCCTCTTTGAATTATGTTCAGAAAGGCCGGGTTACTTTCAACGAAAACACCCGGGCCAATACGTTGAAAGAATGGATCGCAATACGTTATGCTGAACTGCATGCCAATTTCCTGTATAACACAAACGGACCCAGAGGCAACTGGTTTATCGGTGGCGGTCCCACATTTGCTGTTGACCTGCCTTCTAAAAAGGTATCAAAAACAGATGCCCTGAAAACAGAAACCAACCTGAACTTTGGCAAGGAATCCAACTCAGACCTGAGAGGGGTTGATTATGGCGGTAACCTGCTGACCGGCTATCGTTTAAAATGCGGTTTCTTCTTCGCTTTTAACTATACGGTGGGTATCCGGAACCTGGTTCCGGTACAGGACGGAAATGACAACAATATCAGGAACCATTGCTGGGGTATCCGCGTAGGCTTACTGATCAATAACAAATAAGATATTTTCCAACTGCTTACAAAAGCCTCCCCGCCCGGAGGCTTTTGTCTTTGTACCCTAATCCTGAACCAGTACCTTTGCGGCTTTAAATTACCAGTCTGCATTCATGAGCACACAACATCTATCCGAACAGGAACAATTGCGCCGGGAAAAACTGGCCGAACTGATCATTATGGGGATCGAGCCCTACCCCGCTCCCCTGTTTCCGGTCAACAACAATTCGGCTTCCATAAAAGCCAGCTTCACGGAAGAAAAAAAGGAAGAGTACCAGGATGTATGCCTGGCCGGCCGCGTAATGAGTGTGCGGGATATGGGCAAGGCCAATTTTGCCGTGATCCAGGATGCGCATGGCAGGATACAATTATACCTGAAACGGGATGATATCTGCCCGGGTGAAGACAAATCCCTTTATGATATTGTCTGGAAAAAACTGACCGATATCGGGGATATTATCGGGATCCGGGGCTATGTATTTATCACCAGGACCGGCGAGACCTCTGTGCATGTGAAGGAACTGACCATGCTCAGCAAATCGCTGCGCCCTTTGCCGATCGTAAAGGAAGCCGAAGGACAGACTTTCGACGCGGTTACCGATCCCGAATTCAAATACCGGCAGCGCTATGCCGACCTGATCATCAATCCTACGGTGAAGGAAACCTTCCTGAAGCGTACCAAACTGATCAATTCCATCCGCGAGTACCTGAATAACCAGGGCGCATTAGAAGTGGATACCCCGGTCCTGCAGAGCATTCCGGGTGGGGCAGCGGCACGCCCCTTTATCACGCATCACAATGCGCTGGATATCCCGTTGTACCTGCGTATTGCGAATGAGCTTTATTTAAAAAGGCTGATCGTCGGCGGGTTTGACTGGGTTTATGAATTCAGCCGCAATTTCCGTAACGAGGGTATGGACCGCACCCATAACCCCGAGTTTACCATCCTTGAATTTTATACTGCGTACAAGGATTATTTCTGGATGATGGAAACCACGGAACAATTGCTGGAAAAGGCAGCCTTGGATGTATGCGGCAATACGGATGTAACCGTAGCCGACAAGATCATTTCCTTCAAAGCGCCTTTTAAACGCATCAGCATCTATGATGCCATTAAGGAACATACCGGTTTTGATGTAAGCCGGATGAACGAGGACCAGCTGCGCTCCGTTTGCAAACAATTGCATATCCAGGTTGACAATACCATGGGCAAGGGTAAACTGATCGACGAGATCTTCGGTGGCAAATGCGAACAATATTATGTACAGCCCACTTTCATCATTGACTACCCGGTCGAAATGAGTCCGCTTACCAAGAAGCACCGGGACAAACAAGGGCTGGTAGAACGGTTTGAACTGATCATCAACGGCAAAGAGATCGCCAATGCGTATAGTGAACTGAATGACCCTATTGACCAGCGGGAGCGTTTTGAAGAGCAGGCAAAACTGATGGAACGAGGGGATGACGAAGCCATGTTTATCGATTATGACTTTCTGCGCGCACTCGAATACGGGATGCCCCCCACAGCCGGCATCGGTTTCGGGATCGACCGGCTTTGCATGCTGCTGACGAATAATGTATCCATTCAGGATGTATTGCTCTTCCCGCAAATGAGGCCGGAAAAAGGTTCAACACTGGATATTCCTGCTGAGGAAAAAGCATAGATACCGGGATTCGGAAGCCGGGAAGCCCGCAAGGATCAGGCTGGCAGATGGCTATGGCTTTCGCTTTTCCTGTCTTTTCCGTAAGTTGCTCAAGAAATAAACCGAAATGAAACCCTTTATTCCTGCCAAAGTTGCTGAAGTCCTTTTTGCGCTGATCATTGCGTATTTTGGTTATAACCATTTTAGCCGGGCGGGTGGCATGAGCAGCTGGGTGCCTGGCTTTATGCCGGGTGATCCAAAGATCTGGATCTATGTGGTAGGGGCCTGTTTTATACTGGCGGCTATTGCCATCCTTACAGAGATTCAAAAAGTAATGGCCTGTTACCTGCTTGCTGCTTTATTGCTGTTACTGGGCTTCCTCGTACACTGGAAGAATGGAACGCTCTCATTGGATTTCCTGAAAAATACTTCTATGGCACTGATGGCCATCCTGATCGGGAGTAAAAAATAATTACCGGAGATAACGGCAGGCTGAAAAACATTCCGCTAACCGGCGGGATGTTTTTCGTTACACAAACAAATCATTGTACAACTGTGCACCCGGTACCACCGAATATTTTTCCAGGTCGGTGATTCCCTCCTCCGCCAACACCTGTTCATCAATAAAAAGGTTCCCCGTGCATTCGCCCGATGAACGGCGGAGTATGGCATAAGCCGCATCAGCCAGGATGTCGGGCGTACGGCTCATATTGGCGAGCATGGTACCGCCGAGGAGGTTTCGAACCGCAGCCGTGTCAATCGTGGTACGCGGCCAGAGGGAATTGGCAGCGATCCGGTACGGTGCCAGTTCCCTGGCCCAGCCGATGGTCATCATGCTCATATTGTACTTGGTCAGTGTATAGGCCACATGCTTCTCAAACCATTTTGGATCGAGGTTGACGGGGGGCGACAGGGTAAGAATATGGGGATTGGATGATTTCTTCAGGCGCGGGATACAGGCCCTTGTTACAAAGAAAGTGCCCCGGACATTGATATCATGCATCAGGTCGAAGCGTTTGGGTTCGGTTTGCTCGGTAGTGGTTAAGGAAATCGCGGATGCATTATTAATGAGGATATCTATCCCCCCGAATTTCTCCAGGGTCTTATCAATCACATTTTGTACCTGGTCCTCAAAGCGAATATCACATTGAATCGCCAGGGCCCTGCCGCCGGCGGCTTCGATCTCAGCGGCTGCGGAAAAAATGGTGCCTCCCAGCCTGGCGTTTTCCTCCACGCTTTTGGCAGCAATCACAATATTGGCACCTTCCCTGGCTAAACGAAGGGCGATGGATTTCCCGATGCCACGGGTAGCACCGGTGATAAGGGCGGTTTTATTGGCAAACGACATGGCTGTGTTTTTCTATGTGCCACCTATTGTGACCCTATGTGTGCTATGTGTTTACAGTTGATCACATAGGCATATAGAGCCGCACAGGCCACATTTTTTATCAATCAATATTCCGGTAAAACCGGTTTTGTCTTTACAATTCCCTCTATTTGCTGCATCACTTCATCCGTCAGCAGGGGCAAGGCATCCAGCGCTTTCAGGTTTTCATTGAGCTGTTCTTTTTTTGTAGCGCCCAGGATGGCCGTGGTAACATGCGGGTTGCGGATACACCAGGCAATACTCATCGCCGCCTGTGATATGCCCAGTTCTTTTGCCAGTGCACCAAGTCCTTTCACTTTCGTTAAGAAACTTTCCTGCATCCAGCGGTCTTTGAGCCAGTCAAACCCACTTAAAGCAAAGCGGCTGTCTTCCGGAATACCCTCATTGTATTTCCCGCTCAGCAAACCAGAAGCCAGGGGGCTCCAGATCGTGGTACCCAGCCCCACTGTATTAAAGATCGTCAGGAACTCATTCTCAATTTTATTCCGCTCCAGTAAATTGTACTGGGGTTGTTCAACCACGGGACCGATCAGTCCATACTGCTGTGCCACGCGGTGCGCCTCCATGATCTCCACCCCGCTCCATTCACTGGTTCCCCAGTAAAGAATTTTCCCCTGCTGGATGAGATGGTGCATGGTCCAAACCACTTCTTCGATAGGTACTTTTTTATCCGGCCGGTGACAGTAATACAGGTCCAGGTATCCGGTCTGTAATCTTTCCAGTGCCTCGTGACAGGCTTCCACTATATGTTTCCGGCTCAGGCCATGCTGGTTGGGACGGTTGCCCTTTCCCCGCCAGCCCCAGAACACTTTGGAAGAAAGAACATAGGAACTGCGTTCCCAGTTCTTGTTCTTCAGCACCCGGCCCATCATTTTTTCGCTTTCACCGAGCGCATATACTTCAGCGTTATCAAAAAAATTGACTCCATGGTCATACGCAATGCCCATCAGGGTATCCGCAATGCTGTCATCGATCTGCTTGTGAAAACTGACCCAGCTGCCGAAGGAAAGCACGCTTAGCTGGAGGCCGGTTTTGCCCATATAACGATATTCCATAGAACAGTTTGTTATTTGTTATTTGTACCCTGCGTAACCCGTTTCACCGCGAGACCCGCTGGCAGGTTTAGGATTTGAAGTTAAGTAAAGAATGGCTAAACGATCCGGGGTTTGTTTACCGGGGCATGCCATTTTCAGAAACCTTCATGTCCCCGGTGCTTTCTTTGAACATAATCCGGCTGAGATCCTGTGAAGCTTCCAGGCCCTTGCCCCCGTAAATATTTTTCCCGGGGCCATGATAAATCGCGTATTTATCCGTGTAGAACATCTTCTTAGTCTGGTCCCACCAGAGATCGGGGGAACGCAGGGTATCGCCTTTCACCGTGATCACCACCACACTGTCGCGCAGGTACACTTTATTCAGGTTTTCGTAATAGATCCCATAGCGGCAGTCCAGCCAGGTTTCCAGCTGTTTAGTACTGTCATTATAAAAATCGCAGTGCAGGCTTTGGGGAAATTCCACCGAAATCGTATCGCTGCTGGTGCGGATCATCAGGGGAGCTGTCAGCTTGGCCCTGAGTTCCCCGTCCTGGCTCATATAACTCACAACATTTTTCGCTTCTTCCCGCATCAGCACCCGGCGGGTCCAGTCGTTCAGCACCTTGTCATCGTTTTCACAGCCCAGCATAAAAAAACAGCCTGTGATGAACAAGGCTGTCAAAAATAGTTTATGGGGTGTATTCAAAAACATCAGCAGTAAATAATGCCAAAGTTATGGGGCCTATTCGTACTTGCGTTTGATGAACCAGATATCACTGAGGGAGAAACCAAGAGAAAAACGGAACAGGTTTTCCCTGAGCAGGTTATCATTGTTCCCGCGTTTGATATATTCAAATGCCAGGTTGATAAATGTGGCCTGGTTGGGGGCCTGCCGGCTGACGGCCATTGGCAGACCTAAACCAAAGGATCCGCCGAACTGGGGAAGTTTCTGCCCTACTTTCACATAATCCGGTCCCAGGATAAGACCAAAGCGGTAAGAGATATTGCTGAAATAATTGCGGCGGGGCACCGGGTTCAGCTGGACGCCTGCCCTGATCTCCCATTTGTTACGCAGCGAATCAGGCTGTCCGTAAAAACGGTATTTGCTCCAGCTTTGCTGGTTGAAATCCAGTCCCAGCATCCAGCCGCCTTCCTTGTTCTGCACCGCGAATTTCTGCCATACAAATCCAATCGTAAAATTGGAAGGAAGCTCAATGGTTCCTTTCACATCCCGGATATCAGACACGCTGTCTAACCGTACATTACCGGCATTGTCATCAAATACAAAGGTCTCCCGCATCCGGTCCTGCTTGCCATTTAGCTTTTGTGCCCAGCTTCCATAAGCACCGATAGTCAGCTGCATGGTTTTGTTGAGAGGAAGTTTATACTGAAGGCCCGCGTTGAAATAGAGTTTTCCGAAATTAGTGCGGGTCTCGTAGTTGGTCATGAAATAGGAGACCGTATCGTTCACCAATGCCCTGCGGGAACTATAATCTTTTTCTCCAAAAAGGTAACCCCCGTTGAATCCAATGCTCAGTTTTTCTTCCATCCCGTACTTCTCCCGGTGAAACAGGCCGAAACCGGTTCCGGCTGAAATCAGGTAAGAGCCGCCATTCCCCTGGTAAAGGGTAGAAGCGCTGTCGATCGGCAAACCGGTGCCGGGGTCTTTCAGTCTTTCCCTGGTTATAATCTTATAACTGATGCGTGAAACCGGGCGGATACCAAAACTCAGGCCCCAGTTTTTTTTCAGGGGTACGCCCAATTGTACATAAGAGAACAGGGCATTGCTGGCTGTAAATTTCTTAGCGTTACTGGGTTCGCGGAGTGTCCGGTTATCGAAGTTTAAACCGAAATCCAGGATAGCCCTTCCGGAACTGATCTTTTTGGATTTCTTCTCCTGGAAGGCCTGGAAGGAAGCATAGGAGGCCGGGTTATTAAAATTGATGGAAAGCTGGTCAATATAACCAGCCGATAAACCACCCATACTGCGATTAATAATATTGGTGGGCGGGACCAGGTCGCCGATACCATACCTGGAATAAGGGGAATTATCCTGCGAAAAAGCAGGGCCCGCAGTCGCCAGGATCAGGAGCACAAAAGCCCAGCGGGGACCTTGTAACGCATTGATTATCTTAGAGATTATTAAGTTCGCTCGTTGCATACAGACCTTTAAATATTAAATCAGGGTCTGCAAATATCCTGTTTTTAAGGTGTGAAGCCAAATAGACTATATCGCCCCCGGTTAAAAGCACGTTAATGTTCCGGTATTTCTCCCGGTAAGCCTCAATGAAACCATCCATTTCCTTAGCCATGCCCAGCACCACCCCGGAAAGGATATTGCTGTTGGTATCATAGCCCATCAGGGGCACATTGCTGTCGGCTTTTACAAGGGGCAGTTTGGCCGTGTAGTAATTGAGGGATTTCAGCCGCATTTCCAGTCCCGGGGAAATGGCCCCGCCAATAAATTCATGGTATTTATTGATAAAATTATACGTCACACAGGAACCCATCCCGATCACCAGGTTATTATGCGTGGGATAATAGTGAATGGCCGCTGCCGTCAGCGCCAGCCGGTCGGCCCCGATGGTTTCGGGCTTGCCTACCGGTGTGGTAAAGGCCACTTTGGTGAGGTGACTGAGTTTATGAAATCCGGAATGAGCGGCCAGCAGGTCTTCAATAGCCGGGTTATGATTGATCACAGAAGACAGGATGGATTTTGCCGGTTTGAAGGTATCGATCAGCGACTGTATCGTTTCCACCGTATCATCCGGCAATACAATAGCTTCCTTCATTTCCGCCCCGAGAAAGACTGCCACTTTTTTCCGCGTATTGCCGAAATCAAAGCAAAGGGTTGTGTACATGAATAGAAATTAGAGCAATAAAAATAGGACTTTAGCCGAAAACCGCTCCGGTAACATTACCTGATAACCAACCCCTCCCTTTGCAGTATTCCAAAACGGGTGAAGCGTATTCCGTTCGTTATTTGAAACCGAAACTCAGGGCCTTTCTCCTCCGGTACTTGCCATTGCCGGTTTTGGTAAAGGGAGTGATCCAGTCCTCACTCCTGCTTTTCAGAAAACCGCCTTCTGTATCATCCGCATAAAAGCGGGTGACCATATACCGGAAATAGAGATGGTCAAATATCCGGAAGTATTCACCCAGGTAAATATCCGCCACCCGGGTATTTCCTTTTATGATCAGCATATTTTCATCATTGCTATCCGTGGAATTGCCGCTGAAATTGGCCGAGCCGGTAATCACCAGCGGGCTCTTGCTGAGCGGGTCCACCAGCATGAACTTGGTATGGATATACTGCACCACGCTGCCATTGAAGCCGGTCAGGGTCTCTTTGAGCCACTGGCCCCAGCCTTCTTCGATTTTTCCGCCCGGGGCAATAAACACATCCCCATCCCCTTTAAAGTGCTGTACATAGTCCATTCCCTTCTTTAAAATGATATCCGTTCCTTTTTTCTTCTGATCTGCCTCCTTGTCTTTATTCAGTGTTACATACCGCACACTGTTTTTTTTCCGGTCCAGTTCATCCAGGAAAAGTTTATCAATATTGAAAGGCAGGGTGATATTCGCCAGTTTTTCCGCCTGGCTGAAAACTTTTACATATTCGTCCAGCATATGTGTGCCGGTACGCGGGCTAAAGATCACCTGTACCCCATCTTTTAGTTTACTGAGATCAATATCCGGTTGCAGGGCTTCCACTTTCACGGCCCATTCGGCACCTGTTGGGTCATCCTGCAAAGCTTCCCAATAAGCAAGGTATTGGGCGGCGATGCGGCTTTCCTTAATACAATGTCCCAAATTACTGTGGCCAAAGATCCCGCCTTCAGAGATATTGGTGGAGCCGGTATATACTTCCTTCGCTTTTTTATCCTTCAGCAGTACGAAAAATTTATTGTGGAAAATGGCATTGGAATGAGCGCGGGCGAAGGTAGTTTTCCGGTCATTCGGTTTAAAGCCCGCGTTGAAAAGGGTGGTTTCATTGTCCTCCGTCTGTGATTCTCCTTTCTTGGCGCTATAAATGATCTTCACATCCACCCCCCGCTTCTGCGCGGCTTTAAGTTCCTGCATCACGGGCAGGTAATCCAGCTCATAGAGAGCCACCCGGAGTTTCCAGGTTTTGTCCTTAGCCTTTTTGATAAAGGCAATAATGGATTCATACAAGCCGCGGCTGAGCCAGCGGTAGATTTCTTTTTCCTTATCGGGTTGCTTATGCGGTGGTTTTGGTCCGAACTTCAATGCATATGCCTGGCTGGCGGCCACACCCCGGTTAAAATAAATCTCATGCAGCGGGTCCTCCAGTTTTTCCGTTTCAATAATCACTTCCACGGCTTCCCCCTGTTTCAGGTTCTTGGGCTCCCCGTAGAGAGGCAGCACTTTGTATTTGTATTTCTGTCCCGGTTTTGCCGAAAAATCCGCCCAGGTAAAGGATTGCACCGGGGCTTCCAGTGTGCTGTAAAAACTGCCGGGCACAGGGTGCGGTACTACTTCCTTAAATGGTTTATAGCCCTTGAGCCAATAAGATTCTTCCGGTTCATAATCCGTCGCATAGGCCGTGCGGTGGATCGCAAAACCCAATAAGCCTTTAATGGCGGCCGGGCTGGCATCCAGTCCCAGGGTAATAACATGGTTGCCGGAAATCGCATGTACACTGATTTTTCCGTTGTGTTTTCCTTTGCGCATGGTTAACAGGTTTAATGGTGGGAAATGCGGGAGCTATCAAATGTACTGTGCCGGAGAAGCAAATACAATACTACTTTTCGGTTATTTTCCTCCCCGGCGGGTTGGGGCCAGGGTGCCGTAAAAATGCTTTTTCAGGAAACCTCACATATTAGCCAGGGATAAGACGCATCCGGGAAACAGCGCCTGCATAGCAGCCTGAAATGGACTGAAAGCTTATTCCGCAACCACCCTCTTCCCAAACGGCATCAGCGATAATTCCACCAGCTTAAAATGCTGCCTGCCCCAGGGAATGCCGATGATGGTAATGGATAAAAACAGTCCCATTACCAGGTGAATGATGGCGGAGACCAAACCGCCGCAAAGGATCCAGATGATATTGGCGAGGAGGGAAAGGCAGCCGGTATTGGATGAGTCGCTTACAACTTTCAGCCCAAAGGGCATTAACATAAACCCGGCTAATTTGAAACATTGAAGTCCCCAGGGAACACCGATGATGGTAATACATAAAACAAGTCCCCCGGAAAAATAACAAAGGGCAGCAAGAAAACCACCAAAGATCAGCCAAACAAGATTACCTAATAAATTCATCGTGCAGCTCCTTTAAACGGGTCCATGGATTAAGTTTCCGGGGTTCCATCTATTTGGCTTCAAAAGAGCCGGAAAGCCATGATGCCAATATCCAAAAATATCCAAACTACCCTTTTCCTTCAATTTCCGAAGTAAAAAAACCCTCCTACGCTGAAGCTTTTCAGGAAGAATGGGTGATTCTGCAGAACTTGATTTTAGGAACTTATTGGAGGTTTGCCTGTGGGCGCTTATTTGGCATCTTGCGATCCCCGTCTCCTGGATCTTTTCCCTGAAAGGAATGTTTTCAGGCGCTCACTCGCCTTATCAATCCCCGCCTGTATCGTACTGTCAATTTTTTCTCCCGCATAGCCCGTCAGCCGTTTACTGAGATAGGCGGCACCGACATTGACAAGTCCGCTGACCAGTCCTTTGTCACCGGGTTTTTCATGGGTAAACTCAGCTATTTTATTCCGGAGAATATTACCGGGCTTCAGGTCTTCTTTCAGCGCAACCCAGCTTTCCTTCAGTTTTCTCTCCTGCTCCAACTGCTGTACCCGCAAGCGGAGTTTTTCCCGTTCGATATCTTTTATGTGTTTAATCTTTTTCATCTTCTTCCGCTGAGTCAAACATGGCTTCAATCAACGCATTCATAATCGGAATACGCAACAGGCGGTCCCTGGCCAGCCAGAGGATCATACCCAGTAAAAGGACCAGTCCGGCTACGATCAGGAATCCCAGCCAAAGACTGCCCAGCCATTGCCCGAGCAGCAGGGCGCCGGCCACACAGAGTAAAACCAGAAATAAAAAGAACACCAGGGCCGACATCAGCATAGCAATCATGGCAGCGGCCAGTTTGGACACTTTCTCCGCTAATGACAGCTTTGCCTGCGATACCCTGGTGTTTACGTACGCTTTGAGCTGGTCGGCTAATGACTCGAATTTTCTGAACTCTTCTGACATGATGGGTTGATTAGGCATTTATCCTGTCAGCTCACTTCTTCGAGCTCGCCGTTTACCCGGCTGAGGTGCTCTTCCATTTTTTCCTTGCCGGTTTTGATTTTGTGCTTGAACTTTTCGGCGATTTTTTTCCCGTTTTCAGCGATTTTGTGGCGGGTGTTAGCACCTTTGTCAGGGGCAAATAACACACCCAGGATGCCACCGATAGCCAATCCTGCTCCCAGCGCAATCAGCACTTTTGATGTGTTTTTCATCTTTTTATATTTACCTGTTAGAATTTAAACCTGTCTTACCAAATATAGGTGCTGCCCCGGCCCAAAACAATGAGGATGTTCAGGATAACCGATGATGGGCGTCACTTTTTCCGGTGGGCGGGGGATGCGAACTTGCCTGCTTCAATCCGTAGTCCGGGGCAGTAGCTTTTGGTAACGAATCCCCTGTCTGAAGCTCCATTCTCCAACATACATGCCAATCTGTCAACCGCCTGTCCTTTGGCCTGATCTTAGTACTTTCGCGTCCACTGTAAAAACCCAAAATTTTATACTTGATATGATACAGGAAAAAGGCACAATTTCGATCAACACCGAGAATATCTTCCCGATCATTAAAAAATTTCTCTATTCCGATCACGAAATTTTTCTCCGGGAACTGGTAAGTAATGCTGTGGATGCCACTCAAAAGATCAAGCGGTTAGGCTCCCTGGGGCATTATAACCAGGAGCTGGGTGAACTGAAGGTCCGGGTGTCCGTGGACCCGGAGGCCAAAACGATCAGGATCTCCGACAGCGGGATCGGTATGACTGCTGAAGAGATCAAAAAATACATCAACCAGGTCGCCTTCTCCGGCGCCACTGAGTTCATGGAAAAATTCAAAGAAGCCAGCGATGCCAACGAGATTATCGGTCGCTTTGGTCTTGGCTTTTATTCAGCCTTTATGGTAGCTGAAAAAGTGGAGATCCAGACCCTTTCTTACCAGGAAGGGGCCGCCCCGGCCTGCTGGACCTGCGATGGCAGCACCGAATTTGAGATCAGCGGTGGCAACCGGACCGAAAGGGGGACAGATGTGATCCTCTATCTCAATGAAGACTCCCTGGAGTTCCTCGACAAACAACGAATCCAGTCGATCCTCGATAAATACGCCAAATTCCTTCCTGTACCGGTACAGTTTGGCACCAAAACGGAATCCGAACCGGACGGCGAAGATGAGAACGGCAAGCCCAACTACAAAAGTGTGGAGGTTGACAATATCATCAACAATACCAACCCGATCTGGACCAAGGCACCCGGTGATCTCAAAGACGAAGACTACCTGAATTTTTACCAGGAACTCTATCCCTTCCAGGAAGAACCCCTGTTCTGGATCCACCTGAATGTGGACTACCCCTTCAACCTGACCGGTGTACTCTATTTCCCCAAACTGAAAAATGATTTTGAAGTACAGAAGAACAAGATCAAGCTTTTCAGCCGGCAGGTATTTATTACCGATGAGGTAAAGGATATTGTTCCTGAATTCCTGCTGCTGCTGCACGGGGTGATTGACTCCCCGGATATCCCGCTGAACGTGAGTCGTTCCTTCCTGCAATCCGACAGCAATGTAAAAAAGATCAACAGCTATATCAGCCGAAAAGTGGCGGAGAAACTGGCTGAACTCTTCAAAAAAGACCGCAAAGCCTATGAGGAGAAATGGAGTGATATCGGGCTCTTTGTGAAATACGGGGCGCTCAGTGAGGAGAAATTCTATGAAAAAGCGAAAGAATTCATCCTGCTCAGCAATACCAAAAAGGAAAACTATACCCTGGAAGAATACAATGCGAAAGTAAAAGACTTCCAGACCGACAAGAACGGGCAACTGGTTTATCTCTATACCGCTGATGCGGAACACCAGCACAGTTATATCGTCGCCGCGGAGAAGAAAAACTATGACGTGCTCCTGATGAACACGCCCATCGACACTCACTTTATCCATCACCTGGAAATGAAGCTGGAAAAAACCTCGCTCAAACGTGTGGATGCGGATATACTGGATAAGCTGATTGAAAAAGAAGATACCGAAAAGCACAACCTGAGTACTGAAGAGACAGACAGGCTCAAAGCTATTTTTGATAAAGCCATCAATAACCCTTCCATGAAAGTGGAAGTGGAGAGCCTGGCATCCGATAGTTTTCCCGTAACCATAACGATGGAAGAATGGATGCGCCGGATGAAAGATATGAGCAAACTCGGCGGAGGTATGAATTTCTACGGCTCCATGCCTGATAATTATAAAGTAGCCATTAATGGCAACCATAAACTGATCAGCAAGATTCTCTCCGCAGATGAAACGCAGCAGACCGTACTCGCCAAACAGGCATTTGATCTGGCCCTCCTGGCACAGGGTATGCTGAAAGGCGCCGACCTGACGGCTTTTGTGGAGCGGAGTGTGGACGTGCTGTAAAGTTCTGCAAAGTCATACTGGTTATAAGGGGTCACAGAAGTCAGCTGTGACCCCTTTTTTAATCAAGTCCCTGACGCTTTTCATACCATCTGAACCCATATGCTTATTTTTGCCCATGCCCCTTTACCTCTGCTCGCTCAATTCCGGAAGCAATGCCAACTGTTACTATATCGGCAACCGCGATGAAGCGGTGCTGATCGATACCGGGCTGAGTTGCCGGGAAACAGAACGGCGGATGCGGCAAAGAGGACTGGAGATGGAAAAAGTGAAAGCCATTTTTATCTCCCATGAACACTCCGATCATATCACCGGTATGCCGGGGCTATCCAAAAAATATCGTATCCCTGTTTATATCACCAACGGCACTTTTGTAAACAGCAATATGCCGATGGAGGAGGACCAGCTCTGTTCCTTCAAGCATGCCAGCCCGGTCAGGATCGGCGCACTGACCATCACCCCCTTTAAAAAAAGTCATGACGCCGCCGACCCGCACAGTTTCATGGTCTCGGCTCATGGAGTGAATGTGGGTGTGATCACGGATATCGGGTATGCCTGTAAAAAAGTGATCAACTATTTCGGGCAATGCCATGCCGCCTTCCTCGAATCGAATTATTGCCCGGAAATGCTCCGCAATGGCTCCTACCCTTATCACTTACAAAAACGGATCAGCAGTGATGAAGGACACTTATCCAATCACCAGGCCCTGGAACTTTTTCAGCATTACCGCTCTCCGGAACTTGAACTCCTGATCCTTTCGCATCTTTCAAAAAACAATAACTCCCCGGAAACAGTAGAAAAGCTGTTTGCTCCCCATGCTGGCGGGGTGAACGTTGTGGTAGCTTCCCGCTACGAAGCCGGCGAGATTTTCACCATTGAAGATAAAGAAGTACCAAAGGAGGTGATGAAGACGAGGAAGAAAGCGCTGAAGGGGCTCAAGAATGAAAACCAGCTATCACTCTTCTGACAACCCACAACTGATCAAAGTACGAAGTACGAATGGCATTACGTAAAACGAGTAACAGATGGCTATTTTAGCTTAAAGTTCTCAGGAGGTGTATTGACTCCCGACTACTAACTCCCGACTCCCGACTAAGGTGCTAACCTTTCCCTCTTCCATCCCTCTCCATCCGGCGTGTACAATATCCGGTCATGCATCCGGCTCGGGCGGCCCTGCCAGAATTCTATTTTCGTGGGTTTTACCCGGTACCCGCCCCAGTGCGGGGGTTTGGGGATATGACCATGCTTGAACCGCTCCGCGTAGTATTCAAAGGTTTCTTTCAGCCAGGCTTTGCCGGCCACCACCATACTTTGCGGCGAGGCCCAAGCTCCGATCTTGCTGCCATCCGGACGGCTGTCGAAATAATCGATGCTTTCTTTCATGGAGATTTTTTCCGCCATCCCGTTGATCCGCACCTGGCGCTCAAGCTCTTTCCAGAAAAACAATAGACAGCAGTTCCCGTTAAAATCAAGCTGCTTGCTCTTGGCACTGTTGTAGTTGGTAAAAAAGACAAATCCCTTCTCATCGAATGCTTTAAGCAGGACGGTCCGGGCTTCGGGCATCCCGTCATGACCGGTAGTCGCCAGGGTCATGGCATTATATTCCAGTATTTCAGACTTGCTGGCATCGTCCCACCATTTTTCAAACTGGGCAATAGGTGACTCAGCCACCTCTTCTTCATTCAGGGCATGCAGGGTATAGTCTTTGCGCAATTGCGCTATGTCTTCGGGTTTCATGGAAGGGAGTCAATTTATCCCTCAAAGATAATCGATGCTCAGCTTACCGGTTCTTTCAATTGGCGGGCCAGGGTCTCCCCCAGTTCCAGTGCCTGCCGGTTGATGGGAAGCAGGTGATGATATTTCTCCGGCAGCACTTTGGCGAGTGCTTCGAGGATGGAATCATTCTGCACCACCGGCTTTAGCTGCAGGTAAGCGCCGAGCATGATCATGTTCATGGTCCTGGTATTTTTCATCTTCAGCGCTTCCGTAGTGGCGGGAATACCGATGATATCGATATCGGTACGGATACTGGGCTTGAAAATATTACCGGATTCGTATAACAGCAATCCGCCCGGTTTGATCCGCGGGGCAAATTTGTCCATGGAGGGTTGGTTCAGCACAATGGCGGAATCAAACTGGGATAAAATGGGGGAACTGATCTTATTATCGGAAATGATCACAATACAATTGGCTGTCCCGCCCCGCATCTCGGGACCATAGGAAGGCATCCAGGAAATTTCTTTGTTCTCCACCATGCCGGCATAGGCCAGCGTCATTCCGAGTGATAAAACACCCTGGCCGCCAAAACCAGCCACAATCAGTTCTTCGGGTTTCCGGCAATCATTTATACTGTTCATATGCAGAAAAGTTTAGCATCCGTTGATCGCCTCCCGGGGTTTAAAGCCCGGGAAGAGCTGGCTACGATCAGAATATTTTTAAATCCTCCGTATTCGGGACCTTGATATCTCCCAGCGGGAAGGTTTTTACCATTTCTTCATCAATGAACTTCACGGCCTCCACCGGTGTCATCTTCCAGTTGGAAGGGCAGTTGCCGATAATCTCCACCAAACAGGTTCCCTTGTGTAGCTGCTGGTATTTAAAGGCATTCATCAGGGCCTTCCGGGTCTTGCGTACCGCGTTCGCGCTGTTCACTGCCTGCCGGGTTACATAGAATGAACCGGGCAGGTTGGCCATCAGTTCAGCTACTTTGATAGGAGCTCCGTAAAAGCTCACATCCCTTCCATCCGGGCTGGTGGTGGTATGCATACCCGCCAGGGTCGTTGGCGCCATCTGGCCGCTGGTCATACCATACACGGCATTGTTCATAAATACGATCAGGATATTCTCTCCCCGGTTGATCGCATGCAGGGTTTCCGCAATCCCGATCGCTGCAAGGTCGCCGTCTCCCTGGTACGTGAATACATATTTGTCAGGCATCAGTCTTTTAATACCGGTGGCCACTGCACAGGCACGGCCATGCGCCGCTTCCTGCATATCGATATCCATATAATCATAGGCAAATACAGAGCAACCCACGGGGGCCACACCCACTGTTTTATCCTGGATATTCAATTCCTCCACCACTTCCATGATCAGTTTATGAACAAGGCTGTGGGCGCAACCGGGACAATAGTGCATGTTCGCATCCACCAGGGTGGCGGGTTTGTGGTACACCACCTCATACTCCTCTTCTTCTTCCTTGTGACAGGCAGGAATAATCAGGTCCGTTTCCGGTAATACATGTTGATCAGTTGGCATGATGATACTGTATTAATGTTTCTAAATGATGTACAATTTCTTCGGGAGTGGGCATCATGCCCCCCATCCTGCCATAAAATTCAACCGGCACCTTCCCCTCCACCGCCAGTCTTACATCTTCCACCATCTGCCCGCTGTTGAGTTCCACACTCAGCATCATTTTAACCTGTCCCGCCAGTTCGAGTAAACGCCGGTACGGGTACGGATACAATGTGATGGGGCGCAGCAGGCCGATCCGGATCCCTTTTTCCCGGGCAATATCCATGGCCTTTTGGCAAATCCTTGCACTCAACCCATAAGCAACAAAGAGGTATTCCGCATCAGCCGTATTCATCTCTTCCAGGCGGACTTCATTCTCCCTGATCTTTTTGAACTTTTCTTCCAGCTTCAGGTTGTGTATTTCCATTTTTTCCGGCAGGATATGAAGAGAAGTGATATAATTCCGGTTACGGGTCCTGGGTTTCCCCGTAGTGGCCCAGGAAGATTTATCAGTTTCAGGCCTGGTATAGGGTTTGAATTGTACCTTCTCCATCATCTGCCCGATAGCACCGTCGGATAACATGAGCACCGGGTTGCGGTATTTATCCGCCAGATCAAAGCCCAGGAAAACAAAGTCGGCCATCTCCTGCACGGAGGCAGGTGCCAGTACAATCATTTTATAGTCCCCATGTCCGCCCCCCTTGGTGGATTGAAAATAATCACCCTGACCGGGCTGGATGGTCCCCAGTCCGGGACCGGCCCGGTTCACATTCACAATCAGGCAGGGTAGTTCCGCACCTGCGATATAGGAGATTCCTTCCTGCATCAGGCTGATACCCGGAGAGGAGGAACTGGTCATAGCCCTAAACCCCGCACCGGCCGCGCCATAGACCATATTGATGGAAGCCACTTCGCTTTCAGCCTGCATCACGATTCGGTTGTGTTTGGGCATTTCCCGGGCCAGGTATTCCAGTACTTCGGATTGGGGAGTGATGGGGTAACCAAAATAAGCATCACAGCCGGCCAGTATGGCGGCTTCAGCCATGGCTTCGTTACCCTTCATGAGTTTAAATTCAGACATAGCCGTTTATTTAGCAGGACTCATTATGGATTGCAATTGTTCACGGATGTTTTCCGGTGTAATGTCCACCGGTTTTTTCTTCGGATGGGTGCGATAAACAGTGATCACCGCATCAGGACAAACCAGTGCGCAGTTGGTACAACCAGTGCATACTTCGTTATTGGCGATGATATAGCGGTACCCTTTACTATTGATGGTACCTGATAATGTAAGCGCCTGTTCCCTGCAGGCCGTGGTGCAGAGCTCACAACCCTTGCATCGCTGGATATCTATTACTACCTTCCCCTTCACCTTTCTTTCCTTTCCCGCAGTGGGAACCGTATTGTTTTGTTCCATTGTCACGGTTTTAGCAGTTATTATTCAAATGAACATTTGTTCGTATTAAGCCTTCTGAACAAATGTCGAAAGAAGTCCCTTGTAATCAGCAATAACAGGTCATAACCCGGTATGATTATCGTCAGCCTGGGGCTGGCCGGATCTATTCTTCAACCGTAAGACTCAGCACTTTAAGTTCTTTTCCCCTGAGGATATTGACCAGGAAGCCCTGGCATTCGGGGCAGGCCATCCCAAAGGAGTTCATATGAAAAACACAGCCACAATCGGCGCATTTTGCCTCCCCGGGGATCAGCTCGATCTGCAATTCAGCCCGCTCCAGCACGGTCCCTGACCGGATGGCCGAAAAGGCAAATTGCAGGGCTTCGGTTTCGATGCTGCTGAGCTCACCCACCTGGATATTCACTCCGGAAATAGAACCCCTGGCATCTGCAGGAAAAGTCCGTTCCGCGATGGATAGGACAGAGTGGGCTATAGAGAGTTCATGCATTGAAGTAATTTATAAATTCAGTTATTGCCTGGATTCATTTCCTCCCTTTTCTTCCATGGCCTTCTTCGCCTCCGCCACCGCTTTATCCGCTGCTGCCTTCTCTGCGGCTTTCTTTTTCTTTTCAGCCGCATAGCGTTCCCGGCTTTCGATCGCTTCGTCAAATAATTTATTCCAGCCGTTATTGATATTCTCCGCTTTCAGGGCACAGGGAGCGGGTTCAGCGGTCTGAAACAGGGCTCCTTCTTTTGGACAGGCCCTGACACATTCCCCGCAATAAATACAAACCGCCCGGTTATAATGATAGGTCTGTTTGCCTTCCATGTCCTGGGAGAACACAATCGCACCCGGAGGGCAAACCGCTTCACAACGGCGGCACCAGATACAAAGACTCTCTTCAAAACCGATCAGGCCGCGGTAATCATCCGGCTTAAAGGTTTGCTCAAACGGGTATTTCGTGGTTACCGGCTTTCTAAATAAATTCCCGATCGTATTAAAAAACGTTTTCATCGCTGATTTTTTTCTGACTATTTTCTTATTCGCAGGAAGCACATCGCATTTATTTTTTTGCCTGCAAAGACCAGTAATTTTTGCCCGCAAAGGCCACTAAGACTTCTTCGTCTTTGTGCTCGCTGCGGCTCTTCTCTCTCTGCGCCCTCTGCGCTCTCCGCGCCTCCGCGGCTCCGCATTCTCTCTACCTCCGCGCTCTCTGTGCCTCCGCGTCTCCGCTTTCTCTCTACCTCTGCGCTCTCCGCGCCTCCGCGTCTCCGCATTCTCTACCTCCGCGTTCTCTGCGCCTCCGCGGCTCTGCTTTCTCCGCGTTCATCTCGCCGTACAGGACAAACCTTATTCGCAGGAAGCACATCGCATTTATTTTTTTGCCTGCAAAGGCCACTAAGACTTCTTCGTCTTTGCGCTCGCTGCGGCTCTTCTCTCTCTGCACCCTCTGCGCTCTCTGCGCCTCCGCGGCTCCGCTTTCTCCGCGTTCACCTCGCCGTACAGGACAAACAAGGGTCATATGATGCAATGATCGCTGCAGCGGAACCGTACTCATTCCCTGTAAACGCATGTACCATACCCGCCACATTGGAAAACGTCGGCGCTTTGATCTTTAACCGCTCCAGGACCTGGGTCTTGTTTCCCTTTGCATAATAAAACAACTCACCCCTGGGCGCTTCGAGCCGCACAGTAGCTTCCCCGTCAGGGAATGCTTTTGTTTCGGTTAGCAGCGCCGATTCCGGCAGGCCGTTAATAATGTTCTGAATAATCCGGATGGAAATATAGATCTCCCGCAGCCGGATCATATTCCGCGCATGCACGTCCCCCGCCGTGTCGGTGATCATTTCAAAACCGACCTCTTTCCAGGGCAATAAATCCTCCGTCTCATTGCGCACATCCACCGCCAGGCCGGCTGCCCGGGCAAAAGGCCCCACCACATTCAGCCGCAGGGCATCGTCCTTTGACAAAACGCCCACTCCTTTATTCTTGAGGGATAAGGTCCGGTTATGCTGGTAAATGCCAACCAGTTCTTCCAGTTGCGGCATAAAATTTTTCAGCCGCTGTAAAATCAATTGACCGGTTTCCGGTTTCAGGTCACGGGCAACACCCCCCACAATCGAAAAATCATACTGGATCCGGTTGCCGCAAACCGCCTCGAGTAATTCCATTGAAAATTCACGGTATTGCATGGTCTTCATAAAGAGTGCCTCAAAACCGGAGTTCTCGGCCACATGGCTCAGGCAGAGCAAATGCGAGTGAATCCGGTCCAGCTCAATCACCAGCATGCGCAGGTATTTCGCCCTTTTTGGTATGTCAAGCTTCAGTAATTTCTCTGCCACCTGGGAGTATGCCGTGGTATGCGAAATAGAACAGAGACCGCAGACACGGCCCACCACAAAACTCACCTGCCTGAACTTGAATTTGGAACAGCAGGCCTGCTCAATACCCCGGTGCACATAATAGACATTGGCATCAGTGCGGATGATCTTTTCATTTTCCGTCGTAAACTTAAAATGCAGGGGCTCCAGCAGGGAAATATGCTGGGCACCAACCGGTATTTCGTATTGCCTTCCCATATTATTTTTTCTTTAACAGCGGTCCGCTTTCAAAATCGGGTTCCAGTACAAATCCCTTCATTGTGTTCTCCACTTTAATGTTCATCAGGTCCACCAGCTCGGCTTCCGCCACCCAGGCAGAGGCCACAATGTCCTTCATACCGGGGACTTCTTCTTCCGGGCTGATCAATGCGTAAAAACAGGTGGTTTCACCGGGATACGCATAATCATTAAAGAACCACTGTACTTCCATTTTATCGCCACACTGTACCGCATTCATCACGATAAAATGGTGGAGCTCCGGTTTGTAAAAAGCGCCGATATCTTTTTTGAGATCCGCTAAATTTGTTTCGATTTTTTTCATGTCAGTACCGGTTTTATTTCATCCGCAATATGCCGGCGGTTCAGCTGATGCCCTTCTTTCACTGCTTCTTTTTTCAGCTTCACCGATTCTTCCAGTCCTTTTGTTTTCTTTTCAAGTATAGCCAGGGCCTGCACTACACCGTCGATGATCTGTTCGGGTCTTGTACCACAACCGCATACATACACATCCACCGGGATAAACTGGTCCACCCCGCCTTCGCAATTATACATACCGCGGAACACCCCCCCGGTGCTGGCACAGGCACCGCAACTGATCACTACTTTGGGTTCGGGCATCTGTGCATAGATTTCCACCAGACGTTCACGGGAGCGTTTGGTAACGGGACCGGTCACCAGTAAAATATCCGATTGCTTGGGGTTACCGGTATTGATCATCCCGAAACGCTCAATATCATATTTCGGGCTCAGGCAGGCCAGGATTTCAATATCACACCCATTGCAGCCCCCCGCATTGTAATGCAGGATCCAGGGTGACTTTTTTCTGTAAGGGGCCAGGTTCATGAGAAGCTGTTTATTAATAAATTAATAAAGGCAAGGGTACCCGCCACGCCAAGCGAAAAACGCAGCATTTGTTTATAACTGACCCTCGCCGTCGAATTATCCAGGGCATTCAGGTAAATGAACGTGAAGACCACTAACCCGATGCCTAATAAAATATTACTGCCGGCAAAAAGGAATACCAGCGTATAGCAGAATATATAATCCAGCCACCTGGCCGTATAAACTGCTTCATAAAAAAGGCCGGAGAATTCCAGTTCCACCCCACCGGTGATCTCCTGGTGCGCTTCCGCCACATCGAATGGTGATTTTTTCAGCTTAATGGGTAAGACAAGT
Source organism: Sphingobacteriales bacterium (assembly GCA_016192105.1). Classification (GTDB taxonomy): domain Bacteria; phylum Bacteroidota; class Bacteroidia; order Chitinophagales; family Chitinophagaceae; genus JJ008. The sequence goes on from JACPUV010000001.1 coordinate 25,440, forward strand.
AAAAGGGCGATAAATGCCAGCGGCATTTTATACAATAAGGGTTCTTTACCGGTAAAAACAGCGGCTGTGTCGAAGGTTCCGTTCAGCATAAAGATGGACACAGCAATAATAATCAGCACCGGCTCATAAGCCAGTACACTGATGGCAGCGCGGTTGGCTCCCAGGTGACTGAAGACCGAACGGGTGCTGTAACCCGCCAGGATCAGCAAGGAAGTGGAGAGCAGGTGCAGGAAGATCACCAGGACCAGGTCACCACCCAACAGCAGGACTGCTAAGGCAAACCAAAGTGAAACAAAATGCATGATCCCCAAAAACGCATGGGTGGAATGCACCATCATCCTGCGCTTATCAGCCAGCTTCAGGAAATCATAAAAGGGCTGCAGCAGGGGCGGACCGATCCGGCGCTGCATCCTGGCTTTTACAATCCGTTCAAATCCGTACAGTAAGCCACCCAGCAGGGGAGCCAGCAGAATCAATAGTACAGGAATCAAAACATCCTTCATAACAAACATTTTATATCAATGCCACTAGAAGCAGGGTGATCAGGAACAGAATCCCGGCCGCATAGAAATAAGGGGTGGCCCTGTCTGTTGAGAAATAAAAAGAAGAGAAAGAGTAATTCAGTTTCTCCCCGCACATATATTCACTGGCCCGGTCCACCCGCCTGAAGCGGATAAACAAGGCCGTAATAATTGTAACTGGTAATAAAAAGAAAGCGACCAGCAGGGGCACAATGGGTAAGCGCATGGAACCGACATACATATTCCAGCCTTCCGTAATCACCGGTACCGGTTGTCCCAGCGTTTGAGCAGCCACTGGCGCAAAATAATGGGTAAGCAAAAGAGGCAGACCAATGATACCGGCCAGTACCAACCCGAGAAGAATATAAATCGTAACTGAATAAAAAGGACCTGTCCTCTCAAATCGTATCCGGTCCTGTTCCCCGGTACGGGAAATCAATCCTCCCATTACTTTGAAATAAAGCAGGGACAAAACAGCGCCGCCACCGGCCACCGCTACCATAACCAGGGCTCCAAGGATCTTTTTATCAGTAGCCAGGGCACCAAGCGTTTCAATACTGAGCCATTTACCGATAAAGGCACCAAAGGGCGGCAACAGTAAAGACATAAAGCCGAGGGTGATCACCAGGGAAGTAAAGGGTCCGCTTTCTCCCAGCCGGTCCATATCGGAGGTTTCTTTCAGGTGAAAGACTCTTTCCAGCACACCCGCGTTAAGGAAGAGCATGCACTTGGAAATACCATGAAATAATATCAGCACAAGTGCGGCCACAATCGTCACCGGGGTACCCATGGCCCCCATCATAATCATCAGGGCCAGTAAGGCAATGGTGGAATGAGCGAGTATGCGTTTGAGGTTATCCTGCGCCAGGGCACCAATGGCGGCTGCGATGAATACAAAACCGGTAAGCCCGATCAGCACCATGGCCACCGGAGTATCTTTCAATGCCGGGGACAGGCGGAGAATGATAAAGGGAGCGATCTTCACCATAGTGGACGAATGCAATAAAGCGCTTACAGGTGTGGGTGCCACCATCGCGCCAAGCAACCATTTGCTGAAAGATAACTGTGCCCCTTTACTGATCGCCGCCACGGCCAGCAAAGCCAGGGGTAATAAAATGCCTTTGTCAGCAGTATGAGCCAGCAGGGTGCTGAATGTGGCTTCCCCGTACCCGTTATATGCGATGAAAAAAATGGTTGCGAGAATAGCCAGTCCCCCGACCTGGTTCATCCATAAAGCGGTCAGTGCATTTTTAACAGATACCGCATCTTTCCTGAAACCGATAAGAAGGAAGGAGGCCAGGGTGGTAAGCTCAAAGAACAGGAAGAAATATTCCAGGTTATCAGAAGAAACCAGCAGGTTCATCACTCCGATAAACCAGAACAGGATGGAAAGAAAATATTTTTTCCGGAAGGCACTGCAGTCCTCTTCTTCAATATAACGAAGGGAAAATAGGGCAATGATACCGCTGATGACATTAATGAGCAGGAACATAAAAGCACTCAGCTTATCCACCATAAATTGCACCGAATGTGATTCCGGAAGCGCCTTGAGCAGGTACAATAAACCACCCAGCTGCAATACGGTTAAAATCCCCACCAGCCAGCTTTTTTTACGCAGGGCAACCCAGCCAAAATATACCAATAATAAAATATCCGCGCCGGCCACTGCTTCATTCACATAACCGGGTATTTTAACATACAAAGGCGCTGTTGTATAAATAAAAATATACAATGCCAATGCAGCCAAAAGAGAGGAAGCCAGTATGACGATTCTTTTTGAAATCTTTCCCGGTAACACCAGGAGCAAACCGCTGACAATAAGCGGCAGAAGAAACAACCCTGTAATAAAAGAGTACATGTTTTTACTTTAGCTTGTCAAAGAGGATACTATATTAGGTCAAATAAAAAAGGTGGGGTATGATGGATATCACCAATTGGTATGATATGCCTTATGTAAACGACTAACCTGTATTGCATTCAGGATGAATAATAAATACCTGGTTATCCGCTATCCTCAGGCTGATTTGCGAACCGCCGGAATCCACTCTTTTTCGAAATGAATCCGGGCTTTTTCCAGGTTCTGTACCGCTTCCCGGCTCAGGGAAGTTCCGAGGCCCCAGTTATGCCCGGAAATCGCGAGTACCCATGCCGCCGGTTCTTTATTATACAACTCTTTGGCCAGGTACAGGATGGTTTCGGGGCTCTGCATATGCGAAGAATAATAATAATGCGGAGCAGCCGAGCAGGGTTTTAGTTCAAAACCTTCTTTCAGCCCGGTGTGACTGGCATCCACAAAGATCACTTTATCATAGCGGCAGACCAGGAGGACATCTTCCACCTGTAGCTGGTAACGAAATTCACAGTCAACCGATGACCAGCCGGACCGGGACAGGAGCTCAGTGAATTTCCAGCCCAGCCCGTCATCTTTTCTGCCGCTGTTACCAATGCCGATCAGCAGGATACCGGCTTTTTCAGTTCTTGTATTTTTCATCGATAAGTTCTCCTTTGTAATTATATAATTCCGCTTTCAGGGGCATTTTACCCATGGCCTGGGTGGCACAGCTCAGGCAGGGATCATAGGCCCTGATGGCTACTTCCACCTGGTTGAGCATTCCGTCTGTAATGGCGCCCTTGCGACTGATCACATTATTCGCCACCCATTTCACCGCCGTATTCATCGCGTCGTTATTGTGGGTGGTGGATACGATCAGGTTGCAACGGGTGATCATTCCCTTTTCATCCACTTCATAATGGTGCGTAAGCGTTCCCCTCGGCGCTTCAATGATACCGATCCCTTTCAGCCGCGGCGTTCCCTTGCGGACCAGTTCTTTCCCCAGCAACTCGGGATCATGTAATAATTGGTTGATGACCTCGGCACAATGCAGTACTTCGATCAGCCGGGCCCAGTGAGAATACATCGTGCTGTTATTGACTTTTTGCCCGGTAAAGGCAATAAAATCCTTGCGGGCCTTTTCCGCCAGCGGGGTGGAAATGGAATCGCATACATTGATCCGGGCCAGCGGTCCCACCCGGTTCCAGCCCTTTTCACGGCCCACCTGTTTCAGGTAAGGGAATTTCATATAAGACCATTGCGCCACTGCTTCTGAAAAGTAGTCCTGGTACAGGTCCGTTGAAATATCATCAAGGGTAATATCGCCTTCACTGTCGATGGCCCTCAGTTTGCCGTCGTACAGATCCATGGCGCCCCATTCATTCACCATCCCCAGGTGACCGGAGGGGAAGCGGGCAAACTCATCCAGGAATTTCCGGTTTTTTTCGTGATAGCTTTTTATAAATTCAACAATGGCCAGCGACCATTCGATCATCGTATCAATATTTTCTATTTCCTTACCGTCGAGGAAATAGTCTCTTTCCTTTTCTGTAAAAGTCTGGTGCACGCCACCCGGTACAGCCAGTATTCCGTGAATTTTTTTTCCGGCCACTGCTTTGATAATTTCCTGCCCGAATTTCCGCATGGTAATCCCTTTCACCGCCAGTTCCCTGTTCTCCACAGCCACCGCCACCACATTTCTTTTTTCAGCCGGGGCATCCACCCCGAACAGCAGGTCCGGAGAGGCGAGATAGAAAAAATGCAGGGCATGAGACTGGAACACCTGGCCGTAATGCATCAGGCGGCGGAGTTTGTATGCGGTGGAAGAAAGGTCCTTCGGATCAATGCCCACGATCTGGTCAATGGCTTTGGCGGCAGCGAGGTGATGGCTTACCGGGCAAATACCGCAAAGCCGCTGTACCAGCACAGGTGCTTCCCAGTACGGATGCCCCTGGATAAAGCGTTCGAATCCGCGGAATTCCACAATATGAAAAAAGGAATCTTCTACCTGTCCGTATTCATCGAGATGTATGGTAACCCTGCCATGGCCTTCCACGCGGGTCACCGGATCGATGGTAATCTTTCTGTTCATAATAAGAGTTGACATTAATCGTACTTAAACTCAGAATACAAAATGGAATACTCTTCACCCCAGAGTATATTCTTCACTGCTTTCCAGATATGGTTCGCATCCGGCGGACAGCCCGGTATATAATAATCGATCTTCACAATTTCATTGCAGGCATATACCCGGTCCAGTATCTTGGGCAAGTCTTCGTGGTAAGGAATAATATTCGCCCCCGGTTCACTGGTTGCTGAATTGAGATAGGCCTCTTCCAGGCATTCACTGAGCGGGATGGAATTGCGCATGGTGGGCAGGCCGCCCCAGATGGAACATTCTCCCAGGGAAACCAGGATATCGCAATGCTCCCTGAACTTGCGCAGGGTTTCCACATTCTCTGAATTGCAAACGCCCCCTTCGATCAGTCCGATATGGCAGCGGTTGGTGAAATTTTTAAAATCGGTCAGCGGTGATTTATCAAAGGAAACCAGCTCTACCAGGTCCAGCAATTCTTCGTCCACATCCAGCAGGGACATATGACAGCCAAAACAACCGGCCAGGGATACCGTGGCCACGATCTTCTTGCTCATCAGGGCCGGGCGGCTGACCGGCTTTTTCTTTACATTATAATTGTGCTGCACTGACTCCCTGTCAAATTTCCGTTCCCCGAACGGTTCAGCCATGCTCACCCCTCTCAGGATAATGGCACCGGTCGGGCAGATCTTCATCGCATTCACCGCTTCTGCTTCGGTCAGTTTGGCTTCCTGCTCATAATCGATCCCTACAAATGTTTCATTGCCCCGGTTCTGGTAATTGAATACTTTCTTCCCCTCACTTGTCTTCACATCCACCACGCAGCGCAGGCATTTGATACAGCGGTTGTGCTCCATCACCATGCGGGTGGGATTGAAATCAATGACCCGGTCCTTGAACAAGTGCTGGAAACGGGTGGAGGAGACCCCCAGTTCATACCCCATATGCTGCAGGTCGCACATACCACTTTTCTCACAGGCGGGGCAAATATGATTTCCTTCGGCAAACATCATTTCCACCACGGCCTTGCGGGTATCCAGCAATTCGGGCGAATTCACTTCCACCGTCAGCCCTTCCGAGATCTTTTCCGTACAGGCCGGTCCGAATTTTCCGTTGATCTTACAGGTACAGACCCGGCAGGTGCCCAGCGGTGGTTCAATATGTTCGTAATAACAGAGCGAAGGAATGAATATGCCGTTTTGCCGGGCAACCTGCATCAGGTTCTTTCCTTCTTCTGCCTCTATATTTTTTCCGTCAATTGTGACAGTAACCATCTTTGCCATACTTCAGATTTTATATTTCTCATAATCCTTTACAGCCCCTTCCATATCAAACCGCTGGTTCAGCCCGTTGAATTCCTTGTCGAGTTTGCCGGTAAAGTAATCATGGAATTTATCCATCGCATAGATCAGGCTGTTGGTGGCCGTTTTGCCCAGCCCGCATCGGCTGGTATTTTTCATAATCGTACCCCAGCTCTTCAGCTCCTGCAGGTCTTTTTCATTGGCCAGTCCCAGGCTCAGCCGCTCCAGTTTGCGTTGTATAATAAAATTACCGGCCCGGCAGGGGGTACAAATCCCACAAGATTCTGATTTAAAGAATTCAGAAAAGTTCAGCAATACTTTTACCAGGTCCCGTTGTTTGCTGAAGATCATAAAGGACCCGCCGCAACGGATATCCTTGCGGGCCAGGAGGTCCAGCATGGAAATACGGCGGTATTTCTCCCGGATGGAAATACATTCACCCGACGGTCCGCTCACTTGTATATAATAGGGATCCTCCGCCCCGCAGAGCTCCAGCAGTTCGGCAACCGTCATGCCCCATTCTATTTCGTATATACCTGGTAGTTTGCAATCCCCGGATACACTTAACAGTTTGATACCCGGTGATCCCGGAATACCCAGTTGCATATATGCGTCGGTCCCGGTTTCGATGATCCGGGCAGCCGCGCAGAAAGTTTCAACATTATTAATAACAGTGGGCTGCTGCAAATACCCCTTTTCAACAGGGAAGAACCATTTGGTACGGGGTTCGCCTCTTTTCCCCTCCAGGGATTCCAGCAAAGCGGTTTCCTCCCCGCAAACATAGGAGCCGGCACCTATCTGTACCCGTATGTCAAACCGGAAACCTTTTAAACCCGCACATTCACGCCCGAGTAAGCCCACTTCCCGGTATTCCCGGATAGCTTCGTCCAGTTTATGCTGCAGCCAGCGGTATTCTCCCCGCAGGTAAATGATCCCCTGCTCTGCACCCACTGTATAACCGCAGATCATCATTCCTTCAACCAGTGAACGGGCCTGCGTATTGATCAGCACCCGGTCTTTAAATGTACCCGGCTCGCCTTCGTCGGCATTGCATACCACATACTTGGGTACAGCAGGCTGCAGCCGGGCTGCATCCCACTTCTTCCAGGTCGGGTAATAAGCCCCGCCCCTGCCGGCCAGCTCTGCTTTTTTTAATTCTTCCAGCACTTTTTCGGGCCCCAGTTTACCGGCTCTTTCGATTGCCGAACCCGCTTCAAAGGGTTTAAAGAATACCGACTTATTGCCGGGAGGTGTGTACCGGATATTATCCGCCGGAATATCACAGATCGTTTCAGGCGCCACTCCTTTTTTCAGTTGCGTGACAATGTCTTTTACCTTGATCGCATTGAGATTGGTAAACGGGTAAAAATTGATCAGCGCGGAAGGCTCCTGGTCACTGAGACCAATACAGGGTGTCAGGAACAAACCGAATGTACCCGTACGGTCCACCGAGCCGAATGTGGCACCGGTTTCACGTTCAAAGGTTTCTTTGATACGGTGAAAACCTTTCAGATCGGCTACGATACTATTATTAAGGTAGATGCTGTACTTGCCGGTGGGTTTCCGGTGAAAGAAATGATAAAAGGAAACCACTCCTTCCACTTCCACATCGGAAAGATTAAACCCGCTGGCTAATCTTTTTATATCTGCATCATTGATGAAACCATTTGCTGACTGTAATTCCCAAAGCTGGTTAAGCAGGAGGGTTTGCCGGGGCTCTTCCATATTCCGGATTTTTTAAATGAGCGATCCCTCAAATGTCGATACCGGAACCCCCGAAATCAAACAGATGCCGTCATAAGCCCGTATGATTATTGTCACATGATTTCCCCGGTCCTGTCACCGCATTGTCTTTTTTCCTGCTTGCTTAACAACAGGGCCCTGCCTGACTCAAATCATAAAGGACCCGGCCGCACCGGTATAGTTTAGCCCTGCTAAATAAAATACGACCAATCTCCCGCAGCTGAAAACTGACCTCCCTCTCCCTGCGAACACCCATTACCGGGAGGAAAGAGAATACAGGCTGGATAATAAATAGTTTGTCTTTATCCGGATGATATTCCTGTTTTTATTTTTTTCCTTTACTTTTGCTCTTCTTCAAGTAACTGAATATGAAAATCTGCTAAGGCCGGTTCGTCCATTGTAATAGCGGGTGCTCCCCGAACAAACCTGCCATCTAAAGACCGTTTATCAAACTGCAACCATCCGTTGCTGTTCATCTCTTGTTTTTAGTTTATCTTCAAAAGCATTTCAATCATGTTGAAACAAAAAACCAATACCAATAAGGTATCCCGTTTCTTTTCACTGGTCAGGCAGTCGCTGAAAGGCGGCGAGCATGATTATACCACGGGCAATATCCGCGGGGCCATTGTCCTGCTGGCTATTCCCATGATCCTTGAACTCAGTCTCGAATCCGTCTTCGCAGTCGTGGATATGTATTTCGTCAGTCACCTGCCGGACAACGAAGTGGCCATCGCCACTGTGGGATTAACCGAATCCGTTATTTCGATCATTTACACGATCGCGATGGGGCTCGGTATGGGCGCCACGGCCATCGTGGCCCGGCGGATCGGGGAAAAAAATCCCGAAGCCGCCGCACATGCAGGTTCCCAGGCCATCCTGATCGGAATACTGGCCGCCATTGTACTCAGTAGTGCGGGTCTTGTATTTGCCCCGGAAATTTTACAGCTGATGAAGGCCGAACCCCGGGTGATAAAGGAAGGAACGGTCTTCACCCGCATCATGCTGGGCGGCAGTATGGTGATCATCCTTTTATTCCTGATCAACGGGGTATTCCGCGGAGCCGGAGATGCGGCCATTGCCATGCGCAGTCTCTGGCTCGCCAGCCTTATTAATATTATACTCTGTCCTACCCTGATCAACGGGTACGGTCCTTTCCCTGAATTGGGATTAAAGGGAGCCGCCATCGCCACCGTGATCGGGAGAGGTACGGGGGTATTGTACCAGTGCTATCACCTGTTCCACAGCAAAGGCAATCTCAGAATTAAATGGTCGCATTTTAAATTCGACCTTCCCGTGGTAAAGCACCTGTTTGAAGTAGCCTGGCCCGCCACTTTCCAGTTCTTTATCCAGAGCGGCAGCTGGATCGTATTAGCCTGGCTGGTCTCGGATACCGGTGGTACCCATGCCACAGCCGGGTACCAGGTGGCCATTCGTAATGTGGTCTTCTTCATCCTGCCTGCCTGGGGCCTCAGCAATGCGGCGGCTACGCTGGTGGGACAGAACCTCGGCGCCCAACAACCCGAACGGGCGGAAAAGAGTGTGTTTCTTGCCACAAGGTTCAACGGGATATTCATGGCCATCGTCATGTTCATCTTCCTGCTCTTCGCCTCCCCCATTATCAGCATATTCACCCATCAGCCGGATGTACATCGTTTCGGGGTTCTATCCATGCAGATCATTGGCAGCGGTTATATTTTTTACGGGATCGGGATGGTGATGATGCAGGCGCTGAACGGAGCCGGAGATACAAAGACCCCCACCTGGATCAATATCACCGGTTTCTGGCTCTTCCAGATCCCCTTTGCTTTTTTGCTGGCCAGGGTACTCGGACTGGGACCCATTGGCGCTTTTATCGCCATTCCGGTTGCGGAAAGCCTGATCGCCCTGGTGGCCTGGTATTATTTCAAAAAAGGGAAATGGAAGGAAGTCCGGGTATAAACGGTCAGCCCTACGGTTGCTGATCCGGTACCGGGTTTTCAACCGTACTTTGTACCTTACTATAAATATGCAGTATGAACAATAACGTGATTGACCAGAACCGCATCCGGCAGGTTTTCTTCATCATTATTATCCTGCTGCTGGGGATTGTACTGAGCTGGCAACTCTATTCCTTTTTGCCGGCCCTGCTTGGCGCTATTACTTTATATATTTTACTGCACGGTGCCATGCGCTATCTCACCGAGAAAAAGAACTGGAGAACGGGCTGGACTGCGGTACTCCTGATGCTGCTTTCCTTCATCATGATCCTGCTGCCCATCGGCTTACTGGTAAACCTGCTGTCGTCAAAGATCAGTTATGCCGTCCAGCACTCGGCGGAACTGGTGGAAGCACTGAAAAAACTGGTCAGCGGCACCGAACAACGGTTCAATATTCAAATCGCCAGCGAAGCGAATATCAACAAGCTCGGGGATTTTATTGCGAAAAGCCTGCCCGGTATCGTAGGCGCCACGTTTAATACCCTTACCACTATTTTCTTCATGTACTTCATTCTCTATTTTATGCTGGTGAATGCCCGTAAAATGGAAGACACCCTTTTTGAATATATTCCGTTGCGGGATGACAATGTAAGCCGGCTGGGCAAAGAGATCAACCTGATGGTGGTATCCAATGCCCTTGGTATCCCCCTGATCGCCTTTGCACAGGGGCTGGTCGGGCTCATCGGCTACCTGGTTATCGGGGTAAAAGAACCTTTTTTCTGGTTTGGCGTCACCTGTATTGCCGCTATGCTGCCGGTTGTGGGAGCGGCCCTTGCCTATGTGCCCCTGGCGATTTTGTTTTTTGCCAATGACCAGAACTGGCAGGGAATAGCCATGCTTGTATTCGGGTTCGGCATTATTGGCACCATTGATAATATATTACGCTTTACCTTATTAAAGAAACTCGGCAATGTACATCCGCTGACCACGGTTTTCGGGGTCATCATCGGGCTGAATCTCTTTGGCTTTATCGGTCTCATTTTCGGCCCCCTTTTAATCTCCTTATTTATGTTATTGCTGCGGATCTATTCCAGTGAATTTGTAACGCGGCAAAGAGAGGTACACAGGATCATGGAAAACTAATGCCGGTTTCGTTATACCTTGACACATTTCGCAGTAAGGCCACAAGCCAATTGCTGCCAACAGCGAGACGAACCGTACAGTAATCACCTTTAGGTTTCGCCGCTCATCGCTCAGCGCGTTTAGATTGCGCATTTCAACCTAACGCAACCCCAAACCAGTCGTTGCACGTATTCTTCCGTTGCTTCATATCGCATTATTTCGATGCATGGAAACTTATCGCGTAAAATTCCTTCTCTTTTATTTTAGCCTCTACGTAATTATCCTTAATTCCCTAAAAAACAGTTCATTATTGCTATAAAAAATAATAATGTGATAATAATTTCGTCATGTCTTTCGTTTTAGATCTTGAAAATCCGTACCCGAGTGAAAAAACTAATCTTCCCGATATCTCTGGGATTTTTGTGCAGTTCGTTTATCACCAGCCCCGCTGTTTTTTCGGCGAACAGGCTGACTGCAATGAATGATCGCAGTTCCCGCCCCACGGTGAGTTTTTTCCCGGTTTCTGCAGATGCAGCTACAACTATTTATAACGATACCCGGTTAGAGCAGTTTGGCCTGTCAAAAGAAGCTTTTGACTATGCCTGGAAAGGATATGAATACCTGCTGGAACAGCATAAGATCAGCCGGAGCCATTACCTCAGCGTTTGTGATTTCAGCCAGTCTTCCCGTAAAAAGCGGTTCTATATTATTGATGTGGAGAACCATAAACTGGTGACCCAAACCTATGTGGCCCATGGCAGGAACTCCGGTGCAGAATATGCAAACCGTTTTTCTAACACGCCGGAATCATTACAAAGTTGTCTTGGTTTTTTTATTACGGATAATACTTATACCGGCAAGCATGGTTTATCCCTCCGCATCAACGGGGTGGAGCCGGGCTATAATGACAAGGCCCTGATGCGGGCCATCGTGATCCACGGGGCCGACTATGTAAATGAAGCCCGCGCGAAAGCCGGTGATTTTATGGGCCGGAGCTGGGGCTGCCCCGCCGTCCCGAAACAGGAAGCAAACAGCATTATCAACACCATAAAAAACGGAACTTGTTTATTCATTTATCATCCTGATAAGAAGTATTTGCTCGGATCTAAAATATTAAACGGCTGATTGGACACAAACAAGGATGGATGATAACAAAAAGCTCAACACACCCTATGGTTGGGCTTTTTTGTTTTTTATGCCGTTAAAAGAGGGTATGAAAATTCTGTTGCATGGAAACAAGAGCCATATAACCCATCACCGCCACCACCAGCCAGCCAGTCAGTTGAAGCCATAGCGGATGCCGGTAATCACCCACAACTTTTTGCCGGCGTACGGCCAGCAGCATTACTCCCAGTGCCACCGGGAGAATAACCCCGTTTACCGCACCGGCCAGCACGAGTAATTTCACCGGCTGACCGATGAATAAAAAGATAAAGGCAGCAACCAGGATAAACAGGCTGGTGATGATTTTTTCGTTTCGCTGTACAAAAGGGGATACGGTTTTCCAGAAGGAAACAGAAGTGTAAGAGGCCCCGACCACCGAAGTAATGGCCGCGCTCCACATCACCACCCCGAAAAACCGGTAACCCAATTCCCCCGCAGCCGCTTGAAATACCGTGGCAGCCGGATTACCGGCCGATAATTTCACTCCCTGCCAGGCCACTCCGAGTGCTGCAAGAAAAAGAATATAGCGCATGAAGGATGTGATCAGGATCCCGCTTACTGAACTTTTGGCAACCTGCTTTAACTGTGTCCTTCCTTTAATCCCCGCATCCAGCAGGCGGTGAGCACCTGCAAAGGAAATATAGCCGCCCACGGTACCGCCTACCAGGGTGACGATTTTGAGCATATCGGTTTTCTCCGGCCATACCGTTCTGTAAAGTGCTTCGCCTAATGGCGGATGAGAAATAAAAGCGATGTACAACGTAAGCCCGATCATCAGCAACCCCAGCACTTTTACAAATATATCGATCAGACTTCCCGCCTGCTTTGACCAGAATATACCCAGGGCCATCAGGCCACTGATGACCGCACCCGTTTTTACATCTATCCCGGTCAATACATTCAGCCCCAACCCCGTTCCGGCTATATTGCCGATATTGAAAACCAGCCCGCCAAAAGCAATCAGGGCTGCTAAAAAAATTCCAAGTCCGGGTAGTATTGAATTGGCAATATCCTGTGCTCTCTTACCACTTACCGTGATGATCCGCCAGATATTCAGCTGTGCCCCGATATCCAGTACTACCGAAATAAGAATGATAAAACCAAAACTGGTAAGCAATTCACCGGTAAACAAACTGGTTTGGGTCAGGAAACCCGGACCAATAGCCGAAGTGGCCATCAGGAAGGCAGCACCCAGGATCACGCCTTTGCTGCTTTGCTTTTCAGGAGTCGAAGGAACGGAGGCCAATACCGTTTTGTTTTAAAGTGGTAAAAATGGTTTTGGCGATTTCAACAGCCCGCGGGTTATCGCCATGAATACAAACAGTTTCAGCAACAAGGGGGATTTTCTTACCCGTTAATGTGGTTACGGTTCCTTCGGTGATCATTTGCATCACCTGCATGGAAGCAAAGACCGGGTCCGTAATCAGCGCCCCCTCCTGCGAACGGGGGGTTAACGAGCCATCATCCTGATAAGTCCGGTCCGCAAATACTTCGCTGATCGTGCTGAGCCCCTGTTCTCCCGCCTGTTCAAGGGAACAACTGCCACTCCGTCCCACCAGGAACAGGCCGCTGTCAAAATCTTTTACTGCCTTCGCGATCACCTGTGCGGTAAGGGGGTCCTTCGCTGATAAATTATAAAGAGCCCCATGCGGCTTTACATGAGCAGGTTTCACCTCTGCCGCATCAGCCACTTCCTGCATGATGAGCATTTGCTGGATTAGCAGTTCATATAAATCCGTAACTGGCAACTGCTTTTCCAGGCGGCCAAAATTCGCCCGGTCGAGAAAAGACGGGTGTGCCCCGGCCGCAACTCCGTATTGTTTGCACAACTCCAGGGTGCGGAGCATACTGTTGGTATCACCGGCATGATACCCGCAGGCAATACTGGCGGAAGAAATAAAGGGCATCAGGGCTGCTTCGTTGCCCAGCCCCTCCCCCATATCACAGTTGATATCAGTATATTCAGACATATTGCTGCAATTTAAGCAGGCAGGCATGCTGCAGCTGCCGAACATGCTGTTGCTGCTTTTGCAGCAATTCCTCCGCCCTTGCCTGGTCTGTCAGCCGGAAATAAAGTGCTTCCCCCGATCTTTTTTGAGCCAGTCTTGAATGATGGGCTGTGATCACATGGGCCACCCGGGGATAACCGCCGGCCGTCTGGTGATCCGCCATCAGGATGATCAGTTTGCCATCCGGGAGCAACTGGATCGTACCAAAATTCACCGCCGATGAAATCAGCTCCCCTCCCGGCAGCATGGCAAGCGGTTCATTGCCCAGCCGGTAACCCATCCGGTCAGCCAGTTTGGTAATTAAAAAGGGGGTAGTTGTAAATTGCCGTTTCGCTTCGGCTGTCAGCCGGTCCCATTCATTGCCAGGCAATACAAAAATTTCCCGGGGACCGGTATCAGCAGCATGATCAATCGTCCAGGGCAATATCCTGAAATTCTTTCCGGGTAACAGGGATGAATAGTCTTTTTTACTGTTTAACTCAATTTCATCGCCTTTTTGCAGGCTTCTGCCCCGATAACCACCGGCTCCCGCTTTCAGGTTGGTACTTTTACTTTCCAGCCAGCGCTCCATACTAAATCCTCCGTGTACGGCCAGGTAGGCCCGGGCGCCGCTCAGGGGACGGTGAAACTGCAGCGCATCATTTTTATTGACCACAATACACTGATAAAGGGGCACCGGTTCCCCGTTGATACTGGGAGACAGATCAGCGCCGGCCAGGGCAATCAGGGCCGGTTGGGTAAACAGGATGACGGATGCGGGAAAATGCAATTCGATAACGGCTTCATCCGTTTCATTTCCGAGCAGTGCATTGGCCAGTTGCATGGCATACTGATCCATGGCACCCGAAGGATTGACCCCCAGGTGCTGGTACCCGTACCTGCCACGGTCCTGGACCGAATCCTGGATGCCTGCTTTAATAATGCGCAAACTCATATTTATCGATTGCGTAAAACTGAACCCGGTCCCCCGCCTGCAACAATGTGGGAAGAGCCCGGTTACGGTTAAATAATTGCACGGGTGTGCGGCCAATAATATTCCATCCGCCTGGTGAAGCAAAAGGATAAATGCCCGTTTGCCTGCCGGCAATCCCCACACTTCCCGGCCTGACAGGATGCGGCTGCTGTTTCCGGGGTGTCATGAGCTGTTCATCCACTTCACCCATATAAGCAAAGCCCGGTAAGAAACCCAGCATATACACCCGGTAAATCCGGCCGGTATGCAGGGTGGTCAGCTGCTCTGCTGACAATTCTTTTGCCTGTGCCATTTCTTCCAGATCCGGCGCCAGCGAAGGATCATAACAAACAGGTATCCTGACCAGTCTTGACTGCTCTTCCTGTATCCCGGTTTCTGTCCGCAGCAACTCCAGCAGCAGGGTACTTACATAATCAAAGGCCGTTTGCCCCTCCTTCACCCATTTCCGGATAAAGACGGGATCATAATAAACAGCCAGGGAACTGAAAGCAGGCACCACTTCAACCAGGCCGGGCAATTGCTGGTGCCTCAACTGGTGAAAGCGCGCAATCACCTGCCGGTTGATCGCTTCGTCCATACGATTGCCGAAATCAACGGTCAGGGCTGAATCTCCCAGCGGGAAAATATGATATGAAAGGGGGGGTTCCTTCATCGGGCTGCCCTTTGAAGATACCAACTTAGTTTGTACTTCAGCACCAGGGCCTGAAGTGTTAACTTTACCCCCGATGAGCCGAATTAACCGAAGAGACAGCCTGAACCTTCTATCCAAGCTGACGGTCCGGAGGGCCTGGAATGGTCTGAAGGTACTGGCCAGTTATCATTTAAGCAGGTGGACCAAACGGCCGGTACAATGGGGTTACCCCGTTTCCGTTTCCTTTGAACCCACCACCTCCTGTAACCTGCGCTGCCCCGAATGCCCAAGCGGGTTGCGGGCTTTTACCCGTCCCACGGGGATGTTACAACGGGATTTTTTCAGGGAAACGATCGACCAGCTTCACAAAGAATTACTCTATCTCGTATTTTATTTCCAGGGAGAGCCCTACCTGAATCCGGCTTTTCTCGATATGGTGGAATATGCGGCTGGAAAGAAGATTTATACCGCTACATCCACCAATGCACATTACCTGACCGATGAAAACGCGAAACGAACAATTGAAAGCGGGCTGGACCGCCTGATCATTTCCATTGATGGCAGCAGCCAGGAAGTGTACCAGCAGTACCGCGTGGGCGGACAATTGAGCAAAGTGCTTGAAGGAGCCCGGAATATTGTGAGGTGGAAAAAAGAACTGAAAAGTACTAAACCCTTTGTGGTCTTCCAGTTCTTGGTGGTGAAGCCCAATGAGCACCAGACAGAAGAGGTGAAGAAACTGGCAAAAGAGATCGGGGTGGATGATGTCTGGTTTAAAACAGCACAGGTTTACGATTACCAGCGGGATCCGAACCAGCTGATCCCGGCGACAGATAAATACAGCCGCTACCGGAAAACGGCAGAAGGATATGTGTTCAAAGGAAAACTGGCCAATCATTGCTGGCGGCTCTGGCATGACCCGGTCATCACCTGGGACGGGTTGGTGGCCCCCTGCTGTTTTGATAAAGACGCGCAGCACCGGCTAGGGGATTTAAAGAAAAAACCGTTTAAAGAAATCTGGAAGAACGGAGAATACAGTAAATTCAGGCAACAGATTCTGAAAGGACGAAAAAATATAGATATCTGTTCCAATTGCAGTGAAGGCACCCGTGTATGGGAGAGTTGATCCGGAATTTTTATACCACCAAACACCATGATATGTATCTACCCTCACACATTTCCACCCGGTTGCAATACCAGCACAAGACCCTCGTGGATATTATTGACGGACTGACAGAGGAACAGGTAAGAAGACAGGTAATACCCGGCAAATGGTCAATTTTTGAGCAGATCGTTCATCTACAAACCTACCAGCATACATTTATTGGCCGTGTCAAACTGATTCTTCAGGACCAGGTCCCGGTTTTCGAACGCTATACCGCTGAAGCCGATCCCGTCTTTCTGGACAACTGCGAAAGGAGTTTCCGGGAAGTGATGCAGGATATGATCACCACCCGCAAGGAAATGGCCAACGAAATGCTGCATTTCAGTGAAGCCGATTTTGCAAAAAAAGGGATACACCCGGTATTTGGCAAAATGAGCCTGCAGCAATGGATCAATTTCTTTCTGCTGCATGAAGGGCACCATTTGTTTGCGATCCTGCAATTAGCAGGTGCACTTAAAAAACTAGGCTGATAGTTCCGCAAAACCCGTTTGCCGCACAGGTAACCACCCGCACCCGGTGTGGTGCTGACAGCGTTTGAAAAAGCCGGAAAACAGCGGCTATCCGTCCGCCACCGCTGAACAGCCCACAGGTGAGGGCCATTCTTTTTTCCAGCTACCAACAGTTTTACAGGAAACAAGCCCGGGCAGGAGCTTAGAATTTCTTCATCTCATCGAAAAAAAGGGTATAAAAAGACGCGAAACCCTCAAAAAAATACCGGAAGGATTCAGACAGCAGCTTCATAAAAAACAGGTTAATGGTTAATGGGTCCTGACTTACAGCGGCAAAACAACAGAATTCCCGTTTGCCCTGCAATACCACAAAGAGGGATTTTTTTCCACGGATGCTGCTTACCGGCTGTTAATAAATGTTTAAATACCCCGGTTTTTCAAAATAATTTTGAATTATTCAATGTTGCACCATTAATTTTACATCCTCATTTAACCAAATTAATAAATACAATGAACGATTTAAAAACCCAGGTGGACCAGCTGAACCAGCTGATCCTCGAAGGAAAGATCCTGGATGCCTTTGACAAATTTTATGCAGACGAGGTAGTCATGCAGGACAACAATTATCCGTTGCGGGAAGGAAAGGAACTGAACCGCCAGTACGAAGAAGCTTTTGTTAACGGGCTGACTGAATTCCGTGGCGCTAAAGTCATCAGCACCCTGTACAGCGATGACATGGCCGTAACCGAATGGTGGTTTGATTACACCCATAAGGAATACGGGGTGAGGAATTACAGGCAGTTAGCGGTTCAACGCTGGAAAAACGGCAAGATTGTGGAGGAAAAATTCTACTATAACAACTAAACAGGTTGAGAATTATCAATAAGTTTTGGGCCGGGGCTTCCACTTCGCCCAAAACTTTCTACTTTTATGATGGAGTCGCCACCGATGGGAATCGAAAAAGATATACAGCAGACCAAATTCCGCAATGTCCACCAGAAGGCAGGTATCAACCTGATCTATACCCTGGCCTGGATGAGGGAGAAAACCAGGGCGATATTTGAAGCGGAGGATATCACTCCCCAGCAGTTCAATATCCTGCGTATCCTGCGGGGCAGTTTCCCCCAGCCCCTTTCCACCCTGCAGATCCGGGAACGAATGCTGGAAAAAATGAGTGACACCAGCCGCATCGTGGACCGCCTTATATTAAAAGGACTGGTAAAAAAGCTAACCTGTAAGAATGACCGCCGCCTGGTGGATGTCGTCATCACCGATAAAGGAAAGAAATTACTCGAGCGGCTCGATACCCGCCAGGATGAAATTGACGGCGTACTGGGCCGACTTTCAGAAAAAGAGGCAACGATGCTCAGCGACCTGCTCGATAAGATCCGGGATGACGGTGAATAGTGTAACTTTGCCGGTTCATTCATTCCGCCATGAAACAAGTCCACGCCTGGTTGATCATTTTATTTATTGCCCTGTCCCTCACTGCCCGTTCCCAGCCCAAGTATGAGTTCAGGGGCGTGTGGATCGCCACGGTAAACAATATTGACTGGCCCCGGGCCGGTGTAACCGATCCCGAACAGCAAAAAGCCGATTTTATCCGCCTGCTTGACCTGCACCAGCAGAATGGCATGAATGCTATGATCGTGCAGGTTCGCCCTGCCGCCGACGCTTTTTATCCTTCCCCCTACGAACCCTGGAGCCAGTGGCTTACAGGAGTACAGGGAAGGCCGCCCGTTCCTTTTTATGATCCGCTGCAGTTCATGATCGAAGAAACGCATAAAAGAGGAATGGAATTCCATGCCTGGCTTAACCCTTACCGGGCTGTGCATAATACCGGCAGCTCTTCTGTGGCACCCCATCATATCACCCGCATCCATCCGGAATGGTTCCTGACCTATGGCGATAAAAAGTATTTTGATCCGGGAAACAGGGAAGCAAGGCAATTCGTGGTAAACGTGGTACGTGATATTGTAAAACGCTATGATGTGGATGCGATCCACATGGATGATTATTTCTATCCCTACCGGATACCCGGAAAAGAATTCCCGGATGCAGCCTCTTATGCAAAATCAGGATCCCCTTTATCCAAAGACGACTGGCGCCGCAGCAATGTGGACTCCATCATCCTGGCCATCAGTAAGACCATTAAGGAAGAAAAAAAACTCTGCCGCTTCGGAATATCTCCCTTTAGCGTTTGGAGAAACAGGGACAAGGACCCCGAGGGAAGCGACAGCCGCGCCGGGCAAACCAATTATGATGACCTGTATGCCGATATTTTGTTATGGCTGAAACAGGGCTGGATCGATTATGTGACCCCGCAACTCTATCTCGAGATCGGGCATGATAAGATCGCTTACGAAAAATTGCTGGACTGGTGGAGCCGCCACAGCTATGGCCGGCATATCTATATCGGTCATGGCATTTACCGTACATCGGAAAACCAGCCCAAATGGAAAAACCCGGTTGAACTGCCCAACCAGATAAGCCTTTTGCGCCGCTACCCCAATGTGCAGGGCAGCATCTATTTTAGCAGCAAATCTTTCGAGCGCAATCCCAATGGCTGGAACGACAGCCTGCGGAACAATTTTTATAAATACCCGGCCCTCCTGCCGCCCATGCGCTGGATCGATAACGAAAAGCCCTGGCCCCCGATCGTTACCCGCAGCATCACCAGCGATTCCATCATCCAGCTGGATGTAAAACCCGATCCCCGTAACCGCGTGGAGATAAAATATTACGTGGTGTACCAGTACGCCGCCGATTCGCACAGCGAAACTTTTGGCAATTCCCCCAAATACCTCTCGAAACTGGTGCCCAAACCCGAAGGTTTCCAGCTGAAGGAAGTGCTTTCACCGGATCATTTCTCTTACCGGTATGTGATCACCGCTGTGGGGCGAAACAACATCGAAAGTGAAATGAGCGAAATCGCCATCCTGGTGCAACCCGGAGGAAAATGGGACTTCTACATCCCGTAAGTGAGTTGGGATGGAGGGTTCATAGGTTGGGACTATGGGCTATTTCCCCTCCCTTTTCTACCTTTGCTCTCGGTCTGGCGCCTCCCTCTTTCGAGTCTTCCCGACTACTAACTACTAACTATTAACTAGAAACTATGCCTGGCTACGAACTCTGGAGTGATAAAGAACGAAAAGAAGTCAATGATGTCCTCGAAACCGGCATCCTGATGCGTTATGGATTTGATGGTCCCCGCAAGGGTATCTGGAAATCCAAAGAACTGGAAGCGGCTATCTGCGAAACTTTTGGCAGCAGCTATGCGCAACTGACTTCCAGCGGTACATCCGCCCTGTCCACCGCCATGAGTGCCCTGGGTATCGGGTACGGTGATGAAGTGATCACCCCCTCCTTCACTTTTGTAGCTTCTTTTGAAGCGGTACTGAGTGTGGGTGCCGTGCCTGTACTGGTGGATGTGGACGATACCCTTACTTTGGATCCGGATGCCGTCCGCAGGGCCATTACTCCCAAAACAAAAGCCATTATGCCCGTGCACATGTGCGGCAGTATGGCCGACCTGGATGGCTTACAGGCCATTTGTAAGGAACATAACCTGATCCTGCTCGAAGATGCCTGCCAGAGCATTGGTGCCAGGTATAAAGGAAAATCGCTTGGTACGATTGGCGATGCCGGCGCTTTCTCTTTTGATTTTGTAAAAACCATGACCTGTGCCGAAGGCGGCGTGGTGATCACCAACCGCGAAGACATTTATACCCGCTGTGATGGCTATACCGATCATGGTCACGATCACCTGGGCGCAGACCGCGGGGCCGATCTCCATCCCTTTATCGGTTACAATTACCGTATCTCTGAATTACATGCTGCCGTGGGACTGGCCCAGATCAAAAGGCTGAATGAGTTTCTCAGCATTCAGAAAAAAAACCACGCGCAGTTAAAAGCGATCCTTGCACAGGTACCTGAAGTTTCTTTCCGCCGTATTCCCGATCCGGAAGGTGACAGTTGCAGTTTTATCAGCTGGTTCCTGCCCAGCGAAGAAATCACCAGGGCCGTTGTAGCTGAAATGAAAACCCGGGGCATCCTTCCCGGTAATTTCTACTGGTTCGACAATAACTGGCACTATATCCGCAAATGGGAGCACCTGAAAAATGCAGCTACCCTGAACGCACTCAGCCCCGAATTAAAAGCCCGCGTGATGGAGCAGGCGAATAAAGACTTCTCCGCCAGTCATGCCGTGATGAGCCGCTGCATCTCTACTTCCATCAGTTTATTATGGACCAGTGGGCAGATACAGGAAAAGGGGGAGAAGATGCTGGATGTGATCCGGAAAGTACTTGCGGAGAGGGGCATTCCCGTTTAACCCCTGCCAGCGGCAGTTCACGACGAACGGTTCCCTTTTACTTCATAGCCGAGTCTCCCGGAGGGGACTCGGTGTCTATTCGCAGCGGGTTTACTTCACAGCCGAGTCTCCAGATTGAGGGACTCGGTGTCTATTCCACATTCGCATCACACGGAAGAACTCCCATATTTCATCACAGGGGCTTTGTCAGGTCCAGGTCGGCAATCTCACAAAAATCCAGCACCGGGTAACGACCCTGCATCCCTGCCAGGTAATACTTCGCTGAGCTGTGTTCATATTCATGTACAGCCCCCGCCAGTTTCCACTTCCCACGAACGGGATTGTTGTGCATATATTCAACCTTTTGTCTCATAAAAGAAGTAGTCCTGCATTCCTTCCATTCAAAAGAATCTTCCCATATTTCATGCTTCTTTTTTCGCTCCCGGTCCTTTGCTTCCACCGCAATTTCCAGCTGATGAAGTAATGACTCCTCTTTTCGTACCTGTAATCGTTTGACTATATCATAGGCCATAAAACGTTTCCCATTACCAACAATGGTATTAACAGATTGTGCCGTGTTTCTGAATGCAATTAAGGCATGAAGATGATTGGGCATGATCACATATCCGGATACATAATGTCCCTTAGTTTTCAAATGGTCAAACCATTTGTACACCAGGTCGTATCCGTTAGTAATTGCAAATAAAGGGATCCACTTGTAACAGGTGACAGTGATAAAAAACACTCCATCCGGCTCGGTGATTTGACGTTTTACAGGCATCAGCCAAATTAAAAGACTACCCGAAGGAAGCAAACGTGTTTTGACGTAATACAGTGTGATTTTCCCGATAAAAAGCGGCTGTGCCGGGTATTTTATTGAAGTTCCGGCCTCGAAAGCAGTACACCGAGTCCCCTCCGGGAGACTCGGCTAGGAAACAAAAAACACTCCATCCGGCTCGGTGATTTGACGTTTTACAGGCATCAGCCAAATTAAGAGACTACCCGAAGGAAGCAAACGTGTTTTGACGTAATACAGTGTGATTTTCCCGATAAAACGCGGCTGTGCCGGGTATTTTATTGAAGCTCCGGCCTCGAAAGCAGTACACCGAGTCCCCTCCGGGAGACTCGGCTAGGAAACAGGGAAACAAATCTGTTTCGACGAGATACAGCGCGATTTTCCGAATAAAGAACTGTTTTTCCGGGTACTTTATTGGAGTTCCGGCCTCGAAAGCAGTACACCGAGTCCCCTCCGGGAGACTCGGCTAGGAAACAGTATCCTGATATTTAAAAGCTTGGTGAGAAGCAATACACAGGATCCCTCCGGAAGACCCGGCTGGGAAAGTAGTACCTGCCTATTCACCTCGCTGCGAAGCGGGCTATGCAGCCAGGTTTATAACCCCTTTCCCTCCATCCGGTTCACATACTCCAGGGAGCCTAAACGGAAGCGCAGCGGGACCGCAACCAGCTTCTCTAATTGCAGCTCCTTTTTGCAGAAAAACCCGAGATTATGAACATAAGTGGAAGAACCAGGCAGGTTTAACAGTTTATAAGCCGGGGCCGCCATACGGTGCTCCCTCTTTACTAAAACCGGTTTGGTAAAACGGGGGACAAAACCACGGACAGGTTGCTGGAAATGAATGCGTTTCAGCCCCGGCACCCTCAGGCCCGGACAGGATATTCCTGGCCACTAATGCTTTCAAAAAACATTAACAGGAACACAACAAGAAACCCGGTAACACGTTGCGCCATATTTATTTTCTTTACATATAAATTTACGGCATTATTTTTGTGCAACGGCGAAATTTTTTCGCCGTGCGAACCCAAAAAATGGAGCCCCGAGGGGTCTCCGGTGAATAAGAACCATGGCCCTGAGTCAGAGCTTACAGCAAAAGTTACTGCAAAAACTGTCCCCCCAGCAAATTCAGCTGATGAAACTGCTGCAGGTACCTACGGCAAACCTGGAAACCCGGATTAAAGAGGAACTGGAAGAGAACCCGGCCCTGGAACTGGATGAGGAAGGACACGATGAGAATGCCGATGACCTGAAAGACGAATTCAATGAGGACGGGGAGGAGGATTTTGATGAAAAAGACGGTAGCGAGGATGAATACGAAAATATTGATGTCAGCGATTATGTGCAGGACGGGGATGATGAAGTGGCTGATTACAAACTCCGCGACGATAATTACCCCGAAGAGGATGAAGGCCGCCAGCTCCCTTTTAAAACAGAAGCCAGTTTTTACGAAACCCTGATCGACCAGCTGGGATTACTGAACCTGGAAGAAAGGCAACAGATCATCGCCGAACAAATCGTAGGCAGTATTGATGAAGATGGTTACCTGCGCAGGGAAACCTCCGCGATCGTGGACGACCTGGCTTTCCGCCAGAACATTATCAGCACCGAAAAAGAAGTCGAGGAGATTATCCGGCGTATCCAGCATTTTGATCCGCCCGGTGTAGCCGCCCGGGATCTCCGGGAATGTTTACTCATCCAGCTCTTCCGGCTCAAAGAAGAAGGCCGGCCCGTGGACCTGGCCATTAAAGCGATCTCCAAATACTTTGATGAGTTTACCAAGAAACACTATGAGAAGATCCAACGCGGACTGAACCTCGATGATGACCAGTTACGGGAAGTGATGCAGCAGATCATCCGGCTGAGCCCCAAACCCGGGGGCAATGTGGGCGAGATCAATATAGCGGAAAGCTATGTGGTGCCTGATTTCTTTATTTTTACGAATGCAGGCAAACTGGAACTGACCCTCAACAGCCGCAATGCCCCGGAACTCCGCATCAGCGAGGGCTACCGGGATATGCTGAAAGAATATGACCGCGGATCAAAAAAAGATAAACGGCAGAAAGAAGCCGTCCTTTTTATCAAACAGAAGATCGACTCGGCCAAATGGTTTATCGACGCGATCAAACAGCGCCAGCATACCCTGCTGAGCACCATGAATGCCATCATGGAACACCAGTACGAATTCTTCCTCACCGGGGATGAAACGGAACTGCGGCCCATGATCCTGAAAGATATCGCAGAGAAAACCGGGCTTGACATCTCCACCGTGAGCCGGGTGGCCAACAGTAAGTTTGTACAGACCGAATTCGGCACTTACCGCCTGAAGTTCTTTTTCAGTGAATCACTGAGCACCGAAAGCGGGGAAGAAGTTTCCACCCGCGAAGTCAAGAAGATTCTGAGTGATTTTATTGAAGGGGAAGACAAAAAACGGCCCCTGAGTGATGAACGCCTGACCGAACTGTTGCAGGAAAAGGGATACAATATCGCCCGCCGGACGGTTGCCAAATACCGGGAACAACTGAATATCCCGGTGGCGAGGTTGAGGAAGGAATTATAAGTTGACAAGTGAGCGGGTTGAAAAGTTAAAAAGGAACGGTATCCCGTTATTAACAACAGGCAATTCCAGGCAGGTCCTTGTCAATCTATCAGCTTGTTAACTTGTCAACCTTCTCATGCCCCCCTTAGAACGGAAGATCCCCTCCCCCCTCCATCTGGCCTTCGTCAAAATAAGTCGCGTCATCCGGAATTTTATCCGTTGTACCCGCTTCACCGGCCGGTTCCAGTTTCCAGGCTTTAACATCGGTGTACCAGCGGCCATTGTATTCCCGGCTTTCCACATCAAAGGATATATTCAGCATTGCCCCGGTCTTCAGTACGGATTCATTGATTTTGTCGCCCCAGATGGAAACACATACCTTTTTAGGGTACTGACCTGAAGTTTCCACGATAATATCCTGCTTTTTCCATTGCCCGTTTTTACCGTTACCGGTTTGCAGTGGCAGGAGTTGAATGAGTTTGGCGGTTAATTGCATGTGATCATGTTTTCAGCACGGAAGGTACGCATCCGCGGACAATATTTTTACCGGACTACCCGCCGTTGGGTATTTTTAGAAAAAACACTAAGAATCCCTATAAAAACACTGGGCAAAACTGTATTTTACACGGCTTTTTATTCCTTAACCCCCTGAACATGGTTTTTGCAAGTCTTATATTCCTGTTTCTGTTCCTGCCGCTGAACCTGCTGTTGTATTACAGTTCAAAAAACGCGACCTGGAGAAACTGGGTGCTCATCCTTTTTTCGCTGGCCTTCTATGGCTGGGGTGAACCCATCTGGATTTCCCTGCTGATCCTTTCTTCGATGATGGACTGGGCCAATGCGCTCTTTATCCAGAAGCACCGCGGCACCAAATGGGGAAAGGCCGGCGTGGTATTCACCCTCTTCCTCAACCTGGGGCTGCTGGCCACTTTTAAATACGATCAGTTCCTGGTGGACCAGGTGAATGCGGTCCTGGGTACTTCGTTCACTGCACCGGGCTATGCCTTACCGATCGGGATCTCCTTCTATACTTTCCATACCATTTCCTACGTGGTGGACGTTTACCGCGGCGATATTAAAGCACAACGCAACTTCCCGAATTTTTTAATGTATGTGTCGCTTTATTCCTCCCTGGTGGCGGGACCCATCATCCGGTACGCGCATGTGGCCACGGAAATTGACAGCCGGAAAGAAAATTTAAAGGATTTCAGTCTCGGCATCTCCCGCTTCTGCATCGGCCTCTTTAAAAAAGTGGTGATCGCCAATGTGGCAGCCGAACTGGTGCGCAAATACATGGGCGATAACGGCGACCCCCTTACCCTGGCTGAACTGGCAAACCTCTCCACCGCCGAGGCCTGGACGGGACTGATCATGTTTGCCCTGCAGATCTACTTCGATTTTTCCGGCTATTCCGATATGGCCATCGGCCTGGGCCGTATGTTTGGCTTCCATTTCCGTGAAAACTTTGAGTACCCCTATATCTCCAAATCCATCAGTGAGTTCTGGCGGCGCTGGCATATTTCCCTGGGAAGTATTTTCCGGGATTATGTCTATATCCCCCTGGGCGGGAATAAAAAACGGGTTTATTTCAACCTGTTTGTGGTCTGGTTCCTCACCGGTATGTGGCATGGTCCCAGTTGGAATTTTATTTTCTGGGGGCTTTATTTCTTTGTCTTTATCGCGCTGGAAAAAGCATTTTTACAAAGCTGGCTCGATAAAATACCGGCCTTCTTTTCCCATATCTATGCCCTGGCCGTCATTATCCCGGGCTGGGTGATCTTTTATTTTACCGATACGGAAATGCTTTGGGGCTATGTAAAAAAACTGTTTTCATTTTCCCCGGCCGCTGACGGTTACCTGGATGTAAAAAATACCCTGACCACGCACCTGTTCTGGCTGGTCCTGGCCCTTGTACTTTGCATGCCGGTATTCCATAAAGTAAAGGCCTGGGTAGAAAAGAAAGAAAGACGTATTTCCCTGTACGACAGTGTGACCATCGGGTTTAACGTAGTCCTGTTATTTCTCTGTGTGGCACAATTGGTAGGCAAAAGTTATAACCCCTTTATTTATTTCCGGTTCTGACCGGTTAACTATCGTTGATGTATGAGTGAAAAAACAAACAGAAGGATCCAGGTGGTTAATGTGACGCTGTTTTGCAGCCTGCTCCTGCTGGGTGGCACGGCCTCTTTGCTGTTGAAAAAAACGGAGTTATCGCTGACCGAGAACCGTAAGCTGGCTTCCTTCCCGGTCTTTTCCGACAGCGCACTCTGGAGCGGCGGTTATTTCAGGGATATCGAAATGTATTACGCCGACAATTTTCCCTGGCGGGACCGGTGGATCGATGTGTCGGCTTCCTTCCGGAACAAACTGGGTTTTGCCTCCACCGATATTACCATCTACTCCCCCGAAAACAATGCGGAGGCCAATGAAAAAACGGATACCTCGAAAAGCGAAACAGCCGGCCTCCGGCCCGATGACGGCGCCACCGGGGAAGTGAAGAAAAGTCTTTTTGTATTCAAGAACCGCGCCTTTGAAATGTTCGGTGGCGGTCCGGCCATGGGCCGGTCCTATGCCAACGTGATTAATTCCTATAACCGGCTGGGCATTCCCAACCTGCAGGTCTATAACCTGATCATCCCCGTGGCCCTGGAATTTGAACTGACCGAGAAATACAAAAAACTGCAAAAACCCAACCGGCCCGCTATTGAGAACGTGTACAATTCACTTGACCCCAATATCAAAAAAGTATGGGCGATTGATGAGCTCCGGAAGCACCGCGAAGAATATATTTACTTTAATACCGATCACCACTGGACCAGTCTCGGCGCTTATTATGCCTACCGGGCTTTTTGCGAAACAGCCGGGCTCACCCCTGTATCGCTGGATACGGTCCGCTATAAAGTAAAACCGGCTTTCCTGGGATCTTTGTACCGGCTGACCCGGGATCCCAAACTGAAAGAAAACCCGGATTCGGTGAAATATTATTTGTTCCGCGACTCCGTACGTTTCTATATCGGCAGCTCCGGCAGCCTGACTTATTGGGGTAAATCAAAAATGTACGGGGAAGGGGCCAGCGGCGGTAACAGCTATTCCGTATTCCTGCAGGGCGACCTGCCCATTGTAAAAATGGAGACCGAACATAAGAACGGCCGGAAGATTGCCCTCGTAAAGGAATCCTACGGGAATGCCTTTGCTCCCTATCTCATCAACAATTTTGAAAAAGTGGTGGTGGTGGACCAGCGTTATTATACCGGGGATTTCATTGCTATGCTGAAGGACGAAGGCATCAATGAACTTTTATTCATCAATAATATTTTCGCGGCGCATACGCCTTTCCATATTGAGAAGATAAGGGGATTGATGAAGAAATAGAGTGCATCCTGCTCCGGTACATCCCGGCCAGCTCTGCTGCGTCGGAACTACTCAGCGGGACAAGCTGCTGCCCTACAGCGTCAGGTACTTCCGCACCCAGGCCACTTTGGGTTTTAGTTCATTCGTGTATTTATCCCCGGTGGCATAACCCACGCTTTTCAGGAAATGATAATAGTCGCTTTTCGGATGCTTTTTCCGCCATTTATCATAGCGCTTGTCCTGCCAGGTTTTGTAATAGGCAATACAGGCGGAATCGGATTCGAATTTCTTGCATTTATTCCCCTTAATATAGAAACCGAAGAGGTTGTGATAGCGCAGGCAGCATTTTTTGCATTTCAGGTTGCCGGTTTCCTGCATACACTGGGCCATTACAAAATCAGGATGGCGGATACCGGCCGCTTTAATGGCATCATACATGGCCTGCATTTTTTCCTTGTCAATTTTCTGGGAAAACCCCTGCTGGAAAGTAAAGAGCAATAAAGCGGCAAGCAGTAATTTCTTCATGCTGGTGTTTTTGGTAAAATCATTTACACGGGTCCGGACCGGTATTTAAATATACAAAAACCGCACCCTTTTTGCGGATTCCATTTACTTTGCAGTATGAGCAGCACGCTGACCCCGGTATTGAACCCTGAAAAAACCCATTCCTGGCCTATCCGCCTGGCCGCCCGCTTTATCTCCTATACATTTCACCCGGTTTTCCTGCCGCTTTATGTAATCGCCTTTCTTGTTTTTGAGCATCCCTTTTTATTCACCGGTTTTGATCCCCGGGAAAAAGTACAGGTCCTGTTGCAGGCCACGGCCATGTACCTGTTCTTTCCCCTTGTCACGGTGCTCTTATTAAAAGCGCTTGGCTTTATTGAATCAGTTCAGCTCAAAAAACAAAAGGATCGCATCATCCCCCTGGTCGCCTGTATGATCTGGTATTTCTGGATCTGGAACGTATGGAGAAATTTACCGGAGTACCCGGTTGAGACAGTCCGCTTTGCGCTGGCGGTCTGGATCAGTTCCTGGGCGGCCCTGATGGCAAATGTGAAGATGAAGATCAGCCTGCATGCGATCGCGGTGGGTATTGCCGCGACTTTTATCCTGTCCATGGCTTTTGTCCAGGCAATTCATTTCGGGATCTATATTGCCATCAGTTTATTCATTGCCGGGCTGGTCTGCACTGCCCGCTTTATCGCATCGGACCATACCCCGGCGGAAGTCTATGGCGGACTGCTGCTGGGGGCGGTGTCGGTGTTGGGGGCGGGGGTGTTTGCGTAGCCGCTAAATTTCTTTTATCCCACAAGAAAGAAGGTAGTGATATATACCGTCATACAAGTTTTTCAGTCTTGTTCGATCCATGTCATCGCCTTCCGGCACAAAAATGACTAATCCCTGTCGGGCTCTTGTAAGTAAAACACGATAGGTGTTTAACAAATAGCCCCTATCCGTTTCAGTATGTATTTTTCGCCAAGACGTTCCCTCAAATTTCTGATAATGCCAATGACCATTGGCGAAATAGAAATTGATATCCCAGGCCAAGCAGACATAATCAATCTCCAGACCCTGTATATCAAACTCGGTTGCTACATCTTCAAGATAATTGGAAGAACGAACGTCGTCGGAGAAATTCAAGAACCAGTCTGGGGCTGAAATCTCATTCTTAACATCAATTCCCAGCGGACGTAATCGTCTTGCTCCAGAACTAGCCACAATCCCAATTCTTTCACTACCCCTTGCTTTGGCACGGAGCCATTTTTTGGCTTTTGTTAGATTACGTGTTATATAAATAGGATACTGATCTTTTATTGTGTTGCATAACTCTTTAGCCTCTATCGTATTTACATTTAATATTTCCTGCATCAAAGCAGAAATTTTTTCCGAGCGAAAAGAGCGAACGGATACAGAAAGATGTAGATCCTGTTGGACATTTCCCTTCTCCTTCAGCCACTCCTGCTGTACTGAGTTATATAAATAATTCTCATCAGTTAGCATCAAATTGGAGAAATGAACTTTCCATTTCGGAAACCGATCCTGTAGGGCAGCAATCCACTCTGACACACCCGCTTCCCCGGTATTTATTTCTTGACCTCCTCCAATTAAGCAAATAATCACACACCAGTCGTTATGGCGGTCCATTACTTCGATCAAAAAAGCAGGCTCAGACTTATTAAAGTCTTCTAATCCTTTCTTTATTTTCATGAAAGAACTTGCCTTCTCCTTGGTCCATGCTCGCTGCGCTTCATCAAAAACGACTACTTTTTCTACTGGTGCTTTATGAGAAATCAAATTATCATCGCGGAAATGATGAATATTCTGAATAAATTTTACAGCCCGATCCTTCTCCTTTTTCTTAGAGGATGAGAGGCCAGTCTCTTTCGCATGTTTAACTGAATCTCTAGCCAATGCTTCCCGAAGCACATCAACCAAGGGGCCATTTCCTGATAGAAATACAGAATGCTCATTCTTATCGGCTTTCATCCTTTCATTGGCAATATTTAATCCAGCCAGTGTTTTACCCGCACCTGGCACACCGGTTAAAAAACAAATAGACTTTTCACCGTTTGATTTAGCCCTTTCAATAATTCTATTTATACACTGTGTCGTTCTGGACAGATTGATTGCTCCTGCGTCATGCCGGGATATTTCTCTTACATTATGACCTTTATACAAGGCTTGAGCCGCCTCTATAATTGTGGGAGTGGGTTTGTACACTGAATTTTCCCATTCGATAGCATTTATTTGCCGACCGTTAGTGTTTGTCAAAACCTGTCGTAATACAGCTGATAAAGTGTCTTGATTAGCCTTTATTGGCTCAAATAAGTTATTCGACTCATAAAAATTGTTTTGGAATGGATCAGCCTTTGTGGCCACCAATATTGGAACCAGTCTTTCATAATGACTTCCCTCATGGAAGTTCTGTAAATCCAAGCAGTAATCCACCACTTGTTCAATGGCATATTTCTGGTACTCCATATCTCCGACCTTAAATTCCAGAACAAATATGAAGTCGTTTATTATCAATACATTGTCTGCTCTTTTACCCATTCTTGGAATAGAAAATTCAAAATGGATAAACCCCTCCTCAAAATCCTTTAGAGTGCTTTTAAGTAATTTAATCTGTTTTTGCCAAGCATTCTTTTGTAGGTCTTCTAATGCATGGGCATGATGAGTGGCCAAATACCCAAGTATTTTTGTTTCATCTTCCCTTAAAAAATTGGAAATCGTATCGGAGTAGTAGCTTCTGCGCATATGAGGTGCTGAGATTGAGGGAATTAGGGGCGATTAAACTCTTTGGCATCAAAAAAGTCTCTCGCTGATACCTCCAGCGCAATAAGTATCCGTTCCAGTGTAGTAACTGAGATGTTCTTTTGCCCATTTTCTATGCGGGTGAGATAGCTACGCTCTATTTCCGCCTCGTATGCAAATTTTTGTTGGGATACACCTTTCTCCTTACGCAACTCTGCAATGCGTTTACCGATCTTTTGTTGGATTGCCATAATCCAAACTTATCCATATGTGTGCTGAAAAGCGGTGTACGATAGTACACGTATTGGTTACTGTGGCTGTGCTGGGGTATATTTATCCCTTAAAAACTCAACCTTAACTTTACTTGTCGAGGAAATACGGGGTCGAAACAGGGTAAACACACCATCCTTACCCAACAACGTCTCGCCCTTTTTGATCCGGCTGGCCGATTGCATTTTGAAAGCTTCGAAGTCAAATGACTGTTTGTCTTTCATTTCCATATGTGTTAGTTTTAAAGTTACAAAACTTCAAACAGACACAGTTTTTGCAACACTCTCGTTGTTTAAGTTAAGAACCAAAGCTAAACATTGAACTTTAAGCCCGAACCGCTGTTGAGACTTGCACATAACTGATGTTACAACGTCCAGCCCTGCTTTTGCAAATACTTTTGCTATATGCCGTTAAGATTTTTATCTTGTCAATTATCTCGAATGTCCTTTAACCCTAAATCTTTAATGCATTGCAAAGATGTAATTTCTGTTATTCCCAGTGGATCAATATTTTTTATAGAGTCAAGCAAACTTTGTAAGCCTACTAGTTGTTCATTTATACCTTCATCCTTAAAGGAAACAAACAAAGCTGATTTAACTAAATTATTGGTTATAATATATTTACTTGCTAATGGATTTATCTGGTAAATTGTGTTAAGTAGATTAGAAAAACTTTTATAATATCGTGGGCTAATATTAAATTCCTTAATTATTTTATACTTGGTCTTATCTACGATATTCTGGCATAATTCCGAAGAATGAGGAATTAGTGCAGTTATTAGATTTGAACAACTTTGAAAATCATTTGGTATAATGAAAAATTGCGTGGAGAAGCGAACTATTTCGTCTTTGTTTTTTACTAAATAAGTATTTAATAACTCATTTTTTAAGGTTAGGTTTAGAATTGCTTGTTTTTTGTTTTGGTAGTTAAGAATATATGATAAGCTTTTAATTTGTGCACTATGGTTCAAATTTATTTTATTTAATAGAAATACCCAGTCGCATTTGCTGATTACGGAATTTCGTCTTTCTGTTTCTATGCTGGCAAGGATGATGCAAAATGAACTGATTTGTTTCCAAGTTATGTTTTCAGAAAATGTAATAATGGATTCTTCTTTTAAATACATAGAAAGATTCTCTTTGTCGTTTCCTAATGCATTTATGAAGTCCGCAACTTGTGCTAATTGAGCGACCTCCGCTTTATTGGCTGCTTTGGCTAATGTTTCCCAGTTTAAATATTTAACGAGATTCTTTTTGTCGTCCCCTAATGCATTTATGAAATCTGCAACTTGCTTTAATTGAGCGACCTCCGCTTTATTGGCTGCTTTGGCTAATGTTTCCCAGTTTAAATATTTAACGAGATTCTCTTTGTCGTTTCCTAATGCACTTATGAAATCTGCAACTTGTTTTAATTGAGCGACCTCCGCTTTATTGGCTGCTTTGGCTAACGTTTCCCAGTTTAAATATTTAACAAGATTCTCTTTGTCGTTTCCTAATGCATTTAAAATAGCTTCAAGCTGTCCAAAGTGAGCGACCTCCGC
>JACPUV010000039.1 GCA_016192105.1 Sphingobacteriales bacterium
AGGGGCTGCCCGTTATCCCCCGTTGGCGGGGGTCGGATCTGCCATTTTAAAGAATTTTCAAATGGGGGTGGAAAAAGAAAAGCATTTGATATCCACCCCTAATAATTGTAAGGTTCATTATGACTGAACCTCTTCCCGCCTTCTTTTCTTACCGGCACAAAAAAAGCTGCCCCGCGGGACAGCCTTTCGTATGAATATGATTACCGGGTTACACGGCATCCGCTTCCATCCTCTTCTGTACTTTTTTACGTTCATCTTCGTTGAGGATCACTTTCCGCATCCGGATAAAATTCGGGGTTACTTCAATACACTCATCCTGCTGGATATATTCCATGCATTCCTCCAGGGTCATCAGCGTTTTGGGAGCGATGCGGGTGGCATCGTCGCTGCCGCTGGCACGGTGGTTGGTCAGCTTCTTTCCTTCTGTGGCATTTACCACAAGGTCGCCGGGTTTGATATTTTCCGCGATGATCTGTCCGGCATAAACTTCTTCTCCCGGATCTACAAAGAAAGTACCCCGGTCCTGCAGTTTGTCAATGGAATAACCGGTCGTCTTGTCCTGGAACTTGGAGATCAGCACCCCGTTATTTCTGCCGGGAATGGAGCCCTTCCAGGGTTTGTATTCAACAAAACGGTGGGCCATTACTGCTTCACCGGCTGTATTGGTCAACATCTGGGAACGCAGCCCGATCAGTCCTCTTGAAGGAATTTCAAATTCGAGGTGCTGCATTTCGCCCTTGGTTTCCATCACGTGCATTTCCCCTTTTCTCCGGGTCACGAGGTCAATTACTTTGCTGGCGAATTCCTGCGGTACATCCACTACCAGGTTTTCATACGGCTCGCATTTGGTACCGTTCAGTTCTTTTACAATCACCTGCGGCTGTCCGATGGTCAGCTCATAACCTTCACGGCGCATGGTTTCGATCAGGATACCGAGGTGAAGGATCCCGCGGCCATATACCAGGAAGCTGTCCCCGCTATTGGTATCTTCCACCCGTAAGGCCAGGTTTTTTTCTGTTTCCTTCATCAGGCGGTCACGGAGGTGACGGGAGGTGACGAATTTTCCATCCTTGCCATAGAAAGGTGAGTTGTTGATGGAGAACAGCATGTTCATCGTCGGTTCATCCACACTGATCACCGGTAAGGCTTCAGGAGTCTCCGCATCGGCAATAGTATCCCCGATATTGAAATCTTCGATACCCACCACGGCACAGAGGTCACCGGCCACCACTTCACTCACTTTCTTCTTACCCATGCCCTCAAATACATATAATTCCTTTACTCTTGATTTTTTGATCTTGCCATCGGCCTGCATCAGGGCTACCGGCTGGTTTTCTTTAAGCACCCCACGGCTTACTTTTCCCACGGCAATACGGCCCAGGAAGGAAGAGTAATCCAGTGATGTGATCTGCATCTGCACAGGGCCTTCATTGATCCGGGGAGGCGGTACGTGTTTAATAATACCATCCAGCAGGGGATTGATATTATCGATCTGTTCCAGCGTTTCATTGAACCAGCCGTTCTTACCACTTCCATAATAGGTCGGGAAATGCAATTGTTCCTCGGTGGCATCGAGGTTGAAAAAAAGCTCGAATACCGCGTCATGCACTTCATCAGGGCGGCAATTGGGTTTGTCCACTTTGTTGATCACCACGATCGGGTGCAATGCGAGGTGCAGCGCTTTCTGCAATACAAAACGGGTTTGCGGCATCGGTCCTTCAAAGGCATCCACCAGCAGGATTACCCCGTCTGCCATTTTCAATACCCGCTCCACTTCCCCGCCAAAGTCGGCGTGACCGGGGGTATCGATCACATTGATCTTAACGCCCTTGTACATCACAGCCGCATTCTTACTGAAAATGGTGATTCCTCTTTCCCGCTCCAGGTCATTGCTGTCCATGATCAGGTCCCCGGTTTCCTGGTTATCACGAAAAACCTTGGTGGCATGTAAGATCTTGTCAACCAGTGTTGTTTTACCATGGTCAACGTGGGCGATGATGGCGATGTTTCTAATGTCCATTGTTTAATTTACAAGTTAACAAGTTGATAGGTTAACAGGGGCGTTCCTTAGACATTTTGTCTAAATAACTGATGTACCCGTTCAATAACCGTTCAACTTCATTTATTTTAATTCTTAATTGCTGTAATACTTCTTCACGTATAATCCCTTCATCAAAAGCATCGATCAGGTGATTGAGTGTTTCGGATAACGACCCGCGGGCAATCACACAAAATCTGAGCCGTTCCGGCCATGTTTTCCTTCCATGTCCTTCTGCGATCTGAACATTCACGGATCGTGAACTTCTGATGAGCTGGTCTGTCAGTCTGAATTTTTCTTCTGCGGGGAAAGTCTTAACCAAAAGAGCAATATCTTTCTTTAACACCCGTGCCCTCTTCCATACTTCCAGGTCTTCGGAACTTTGATAAGCCATTGCAGTTCAGTTTTAGACAACTAAACCAATTCAACAGATAACCGGAAATGTATCCGTCGCCGTTCCTTTTCAACCTGTCAACTTTTAAACTCGTCAGCCTCCTCAAAACCGGGCGCAAAGGTACATCTAAAAACCCGGGGGCCCAAATGAAACAGGCATTTAATACAGACTTAACGGCCCTAAAATGGAGAATTAATGTAGTTTTAGGAAAATAGTTTGCATGAAACTGCTCAAATGGTTCGCTATCATCCTGTTACTGTTCATTGTCGTCTATTTCCTGGGACCCCGGCCTTCCACCCCTGTGTATTCAACCGACCTGCCTTCAGTACCTGCTTCTGCTCCGGCGCTGGAAGAGTACATACAGAAAAATGAGTCCCGCCATAAACTCAAACCTGACAACGAAGCCCGGATCATCTGGGCCAATGATTCCGCGAAACAGGTAACAGACTATGCAGTTGTTTACCTCCATGGCTTCTCTGCCAGCCAGGAAGAAGGAGATCCCGTGCATTATGAGTTTGCCCAGAAATTCGGGTCCAATCTTTATCTCAGCCGGCTCGATGCGCACGGAATCGATACCACTGAACCATTAGACAATTTTACCGCGGCCGGTGCCTGGAACTCCGCCAAAGAAGCGTATGCAATCAGTAAGCAACTGGGTAAAAAAGTCATCCTGATGTCCACTTCCACCGGGGGTACCCTGGCGTTGAAGCTGGCCGCGGAGTATCCGGAGATTGCCGGGCTGATTCTCTTATCTCCCAATATCGCCATCAACGATCCGAATGCCTGGTTGCTCAACAATCACTGGGGATTAGAGATTGCACACCTGGTAAAAGGAAAATACAATGTGGCAGCCGATACAACCAGTACCTATGCCCAGTACTGGAATAAAAAATACCGGATGGAGGCGACCGTACAATTAGAAGAACTGCTGGAATCCACCATGAAAGCATCCACTTTTAAAAAAGTGACCCAGCCCGTCCTGCTTTTATATTATTATAAGGATGAGGAGCACCAGGATCCGATCGTGAAAGTATCGGCCATGAAACGCATGTTTACCCAGCTGGGCACACCCGATTCTTTAAAACAACAGGCAGCCATTCCCAATGCGGGGGATCATGTGCTGGGATCCTATGTAAAATCAAAGGACCTGGGTTCGGTGCAAACCGCCTGTGAAAAGTTTGCAACGGAGATATTAAAACTGAAAGAAGCTCAGTGATCAGACCCTTACATAGATCCTCTTCTTATCCAGCACCCGGCCCACGAACCAGCAGACCAGCGTAAAACAAAGGGCGAATAAAAAAGACCCCAGGTAATCACCGGCATGCCGGAATATATTTTCATATAACCAGCTGTAGAGCGGTACTCTTTTTTCTCCCACGGGGAAGAACCAGAGCAGGGTGGCGCCCAGCTCGGATAATAAATAGATAAAGAGCGGGTTCTTGCCAAAGACTTCAAAGAAATAAGTCCATTTTGTACGGCCGAGAAAATCGGTGACATAACTCAGCGCGGCCAGCAATACACAATCAATCCCCACGGTAAGCAGCACGAACGAACCGGTCCACAATTTTTTATTGATGGGAAATACCAGGTGCCAGAACAGGGCGAGGGCAATCAGTGCAAAACCCGCGAGCAGTAATTTGGTCAGCCCCTCCCAGGTTTTGCCCCGCTCCGCGATCCATTTCCCGGCCGCGTAGCCAAAGATCACATTGGCAATGGAAGGGAGGGTACTCAATATACCTTCCGGGTCAAAAGCCAGGCCTTCGCCATGGTATAAATGGTTTTCACCCAGCAGCCAGAGGTCGAGCCGGTTGCCGGCATTGCTGATAATATTATACGGATCAGCCTTGTCGCCAAACAGCAGCAGGATCAGCCAGTAAGTCAGTAATAGTATAACCGCAAAACGGTAGGCTGTTGCCGCTTTCAGGTAGCGGATCATCAGGGCCGCAAAGAAATAACCCAGCGCAATCCGTTGCAGCACGCCCATGATACGGGTATGTGAAATGGGGTTGAATTCCAGTTCCCTGGCGGCATTCCAGTGTACAAAGGGAAACCAGTACATCAGGTAACCGAGGAGGAAAATGATCAGGGTCCTTTTCAGGATAATCCGGAAAACCTGTCCCTCCGTAAGCTGCTGCCATTTCTTTTCTACAAAGCTCAGTGCATTGCCCACTACAAACATAAAAGTCGGGAATACGAGATCCGTGGGGGTGAACCCATGCCATACCGCATGTTTCAGGGGCGCCCAGCTGCTGACCCAGCTACCGGGGGTATTGACAATAATCATGAAAAAAACGGTCATGCCCCTCAGGACATCCAGTGCTAAAAAACGCTGGGAAGATGGTTTGCTCATGGGTTCTATTATTTTTCGAAAGTAAAAAATTACTCTCACTAAATTGGTAACTTAGTTCACTAAAAAACGACCAGATGCCAAACCTAATTTCCCGCCGCGACTGGCTCCGTATCATTGGTATTGCCACCGGTGCCTCCTCCCTTCCCCTGTCCTCCTGGGCCCTGGATGACAACGGTGAAAAAAT
Source organism: Sphingobacteriales bacterium (assembly GCA_016192105.1). GTDB lineage: Bacteria > Bacteroidota > Bacteroidia > Chitinophagales > Chitinophagaceae > JJ008. Next base: position 4,967 of record JACPUV010000039.1, read on the forward strand.
ATTATTACCCGATAACCTGTTACACAAGAAACTGAACAAACCGGTAACGGCCATCACCTGCGGGGCAGGCAACCGGGGCAATGTGTACGGCAACTATGCGGCGGCGTACCCGGACCAGCTGGATATCGTGGGTGTGGCGGAACCCATTGCGCTGCGCAATGAGCGTTATGCCCAAAAGCACCATATTGAAGACGGCAACCGCTTCAGGACCTGGGAAGATGTATTCAAACGGCCCAAATTTGCCGACGCGGTGATCATTTCCACCCCGGACAACCTGCATTTTGGCCCCTGTATGGCCGCGCTGAATATGGGCTATGATGTATTGCTGGAAAAACCCATTTCCCCCAGTGAGCAGGAATGCCTTGATATCCTGGCCCTGGCCAAAAAGAAAGGGCGCATTGTAGCCGTTTGTCATGTGCTGCGCTACGCGCCTTACTTTGTCAGGCTGAAGGAAATGATGCATAACGGGTCCATCGGGGAGGTTATCAGCATCCAGCACCTGGAACCCATCATGCATGTACACATGAGTCACTCCTATGTACGCGGCAACTGGCATAACAGCAAGGAGACCACACCGATCATCCTGGCCAAGTCCTGCCATGACCTGGATATTTTAAAATGGATGCTCGAAAAGCATTGCCGGCAGATCTCCGCCTTCGGCGACCTGAAATGGTTCCGCAAGGAGAATGCCCCCGAAGGCAGTACGGACCGCTGCGTGAACGGCTGTGCGATCGAAGCCAATTGTCCTTATTCCGCCAAACGAATCTATTACGATAAAAGAAGCTGGCTGCACCATTTCGACCTGCCGGAAGACAAGAGCAAACAGGGTGACGCAATTATGGAATACCTGAAAAACAGCAATTACGGCCGGTGCGTGTACCACATGGACAATGACCAGCCCGATCATTACACCACGAATATTTTGTTCGAGAACAATATCAGCGCTGCTTTTTCTATGGAAGCCTTTACTTCCTACGAAGGGCGCCGGACCCGGGTGATGGGCAGCATGGGGGATATCGTGGGAGATATGACTGGTTTTACGCATACTGATTTCCGTACCGGGAAAGTCACGGAATGGAAACAGGACAGTGATACCCATGGCGGGGGCGACTGGCGACTGGTGGCGGACTGGGTGCAGGCCATCGCTGCACAGGATCCTTCCTTACTCAGTTCTACCATTGACGCGTCAATTGAGAGTCATGTGATGGGGTTTGCGGCGGAGAAGAGCCGGAAGGAAATGGTTACGGTTGCAGTGAAAATGTGATTCTTTCAAGATAAAAACCAACCGCGAATAATCCTTAAGCGATTAAACCGCAATTTTTCACCAGCCATCCGGGAGAAGCCCTGGATGAGAACTAAATTGCAGGCATGTGCCCTAAACGATGAAGGCCCAATCATCTTTTATCATTTACTCTTCCCCAGCATAAACACGGTTCCCTGCCGGTCGGTAAGGACCAGGATCCGGCCGCCTTTCACGGCTTCAAACTGGCAACTGAATTTTTCCGGGCGTCCTTCAAAACGGTTTGTCATGTTGATTTCCCAGTCGGTTGTTGTAAATGTTCCTTTATAGGTCTGGCTTGAAAATTTCATATTCCCGATCATCCCGCTGGCCCCATTGTGTTCACTCTGGTACGTACTGCTGGTCAGGAAAGTAAATTCGTTGGTTGTGGATGTGGCCGTGGTGCCGGCCGTTCCCCCGGTATTTATATAGTAATAAGTCAGGGAAGCATAGTCGCTAACCCCCCATTTCCCGACCAGGTCCGGGGCGCTGACGGCGAACTTATTCCGCCATTGCATATTGGCCGGACTGTCCCAGCCATAGGATTCGCTGTGATAAGGACCGAATGTCTGTTCATATTCCGCTCTGCTGTTTGTCACAAATTCCAGGTAGCGGCCATTCCCATTGGGATAGTGTTTCTTAAACAGTACCAGGTGTACATTTCGCCCGGACAGGTCAGTCGCATCCGCTTCCATAAAACTGATGGACTCATAGCTCTGGATCGATTTCCACTCGAAATTGCTGACAGCTGCATACCTCGGCGCCACCAATATCTTCCAGGCATTCAGATCTTCATCCTTTAGTACAGACTGATAGGCATCCGCCTGTTTGTTCGGGTAATGGATCAGCACTTTGAGGGTTCCCCTGGTTACTTCGGCCCAATCCTCCCGGACCGTACTGGTCCAGCCATCATCAAAATTGGTTGTGGTAAAAGCAAACCCGCCAGTTGAAGCCGGGACATTCCCGGTTTCTAAGTGAGTGGTGGTATTCCCCGCGGCCTCTTGTTTTATTTCATCCATTTCCAGCGACTCAATAAAGGCCGCTATCGCAGGTACATATTCCTCGCTGTTAGTATTCACCAGCACACTGATGCATACCCCAAAACCGCTCATTGTGGTGACCGTAGAGATTGCTTCCTTATTATTAAACTGAAACTTTGCACTGCCGCTTTTTATTTTCCAGCCACCCCCCTCTGCCGTTTCCGTGGTAGCAGGCGGTTCAGAAATACTAAGTTCCGTGGCTGCTAATAGTTGCCATTCCGACTGGAAATCCGCATCTATATCACCCTTGGACGGGGTATTTTTCAGCAATTTGATCAGGCACCAGGTGTTTTTCTTTTTTTCCTGGATGGAATAGATCACCGCATCGTTGTTCAGCACTTTCTTCCATCCCTTCGGCGGACTATAGCTGACCAGGTCAAAATGCTGCTTTTGTGCCGGCGCGATCATGCTGATCAGTACAAGCGCCAGGGTGTATAAAAGTCTTTTCATTCTCTTGTTATTTAGACTAAAGTAGGTATCCGGCGGGAAAATGTACTCCTGTAAAACAGGGAATTTTGGTCATCGGCTATGACCCGGTTTGTTCAGCTGTCTGGGCCGGTGTAAGTATCCTTTGAAATCAGGATACTGGCTGCTGGAAATACTCACTTTATGGTAGTTATCAGCAATTACAAATTGAAAATAAAAAGTCACAGTATCTTTAATACACAAAAATTATCCTGCTGGCATGCTAGCTAAAAATCTAACCCCAGATGCTAAATTTCACGAGTTCAAATTACGTGATTACAACAATACGCCTCTTAATATCGAGCGTAATATATCAATCCACTCAGCATTATTCTCTTATACTCTTTTAATTCATTTCCTGTTTCTTTGTATTTCAATATTAGCCCTAATTTTAGCTCCACTTGAATATATCTTCATTTTTCTTTTAACAACATTATTTCTCCTATTTCAACTATACCAGAAACTCGAACCAATCAAAACAATACAAATCAATTTTACAAATAAAGAACTAGAGTTTATACCGCAAATATTTTTATTACGTATACTATATAAAAAAAAGGTTTACAGCTTTAATGAATTTAAGAATGCAGTAATAGAAGAATCCTTTAGTAGAAGGTCGATAGACACCATTTACATACTCGCTCTAACTCAAAAATCAAACGATAGTAAAACTTACGTTTATCAGTCTCCAAACAAAGAAACTACTGAAAAACTAAAATTCATCTTTTCCAAACTATTCAATATGTAGGTTCCAATCCTTACAAATCTCTACTGCTCTTACTCTTTACTCTTTGAATACACATTAAATATCTTTATAAATCGTAAAGTATATGAAACCCGACGGTGGATAATTTGTTTTTCTCTATTCCCATTTTATAAAACATCCCCACCGTAATCCCCCGGCCACTCCAATTTTCGTTGGCAAACCTCATTCCCGCCCTTACTACAGGACCGTGGGAAACTCCTTTGAAATCAGAATACTGGCTGCCGGCAATGCTCACTTTATAGTAACTATAGCCCAAACCCGCATAGCCCCCAACGTTTTTATCAGAATCAAAAGAGGCATTACAACCGAAATTATAATCCACTGCCACCGGAAGCTCAAAGGCAAAAACAGCGCCTTTATCAAACAGGTCTGCATTCGAAGCGATACCCACACCGGCAGCAAGTGGTGCCCCGATACTAAAAGACGACGAACCATTATCAATAAAGTTATACCGCGGGAACCAGCAGAAGCTGGCCTGGCTCATGGCAAAATCCGCAGATTCACCTCCCCCGGATATTTTGCCGAATAATACAGATATCGTTGTACCAAGTCCGTGCATCAGTCGTTGCGCACTTACCGTATTTGCGGCAGTACATAATAAAAGCAGGCAGCTAAAAAGTCCTTTTCTCATAAAGATCAAATTATATTCTTTTTTCTGAAACACCAAGGTTATCTTAAATAGTATTCTCAAACCCCTTTTGCCAGTGTACTGACCCCCTAAATGGCTGGACAGAATTGCAAGAGCAATTAAGTCACTAAATTTAGGTATTATGTCAAAAACAAGAAGAAGTTTCTCGGCTTCGGAGAAACTGTCGATTATCAACGAAGCAGACCAGTATGGCCA
>JACPUV010000036.1 GCA_016192105.1 Sphingobacteriales bacterium
GGATAAAAAGAAAGAAAAAGAAAACGAATAATTATTAATTTTAAACAGCTGAAACAACCTTTATGAAGCCCCAAAAAGTGGTTAACTAAGACTGGTCAGTTTGCACCGGAAATGGGTGGTCAATATCACCGGATTATCCAGTCAAACACCAGTCGTTCATCAGAAGGAGCACCATACTTTTTAATAATTTTCATGGCATAAGGAAATTTAAAAAGCGGAATTATCGTCTGATTCCCGTTCTTGTCACGCACCCCCAGGATAATCTGCCCGTACTCCTCATCCTCCAGCAGATGGTCCCTTGTAAAAGAAAGTAAATCTTTATAGTAATACCCTGTATACACCTGAAATAAGAACAAATCCCTGTCTCGCTCCAGGTGCTGCTGGTTGTAATTGAATTGCAGTGCCTTCCATTTTTTGACCTCCTGAAGATCCAGGAACGTACGCTTTGGCTTTTGCAACCTTATTTTTAACCCATCAAAAAGAAACTCCATTTGTTGTGGTGAAATATAATCTTCAACCCGTGCCTGACGGATCACTTTTTTGAGCGATTCAAGATATTTTTTTGTTGCGCCTCCCCCGAGCTTAAGTTCAAACTGCATATAACGTGTAAAATCACGGAGGAACTTATTGTCAATCTCGCCAAAGTATATCTGTTTTTTGAATTTCTGCAAATGACTTAGCGTTGTGGAATATTTCTTAATCGTATTCGGCTCCAGTCTTTCTGGCGGCCGTATGATAAACCGTTGCATGAAATCTAGAAAGCTTTTATTTTCTCCTTTATTATTCAGGCTGGTTATGACCCCTTCCACCGTAACAAACTTGCCAAAATTGAGCATCCTTTTGATATACTCGTTAACCTGGCCTTTTACCTCCAAAACCTTACTGTTTATTTCAAAAGCGTATGGATGGCTGGATTTAACCCAAGCGCCCTCTTTTCCAGACCATTGATCAATTCTCACTTTCATGGGTACCGGTACACGATAATACCTGGCAACATTGCCCTGTTTAACGCGGATATGAACCGGGTAAAGGCCCGACTTGTTTCTTTCATTTCTCCAATTCATTACAACTCCTACAGATAGCAAACTCACCATACAAAAGTCGTTTTGGGGTTCTTAAAAAAACCGTAAACAAAACCGTAAACGAATTAACGGGAGTATACGGGAATTAAAAGGAGTACTTAAACGCAGAAAACCTTACCAGTCAACGACTTCGTAAGGTTTTCTGTTTTTTTAATTCCCGATAATTTAGCCTGAGAGTAGTCCCGACAGGAATCGAACCTGTATCTAAAGTTTAGGAAACTTCTATTCTATCCATTGAACTACGGGACCAAAAAATAATTTTCAAACAGTTTCAGCTTCCGTGAGATTCTATCCCTGCCTCTTCGGCAGGCAGGCATTGAACTACGGGACCAAAAAATAATTTTCAAACAGCTTCAGCTTCCGTGAGATTCTATCCCTGCCTCTTCGGCAGGCAGGCATTGAACTACGGGACCAAAAAATAATTTTCAAACAGTTTCAGCTTCCGTGAGATTCTATCCCTGCCTCTTCGGCAGGCAGGCATTGAACTGCGGGACCGGGAACGGTCAGGTTCCGGGGGGCAAATATAAGAAAGAATTAAGCGCCTATTTCGTAAGTTCGGGTTTAAAATTAGTAAACCATAGTTGACTGAATTTGAACTGATACAGGGACTCCGCAACGGAGATGAAACAGCTTTCAGGTTCCTCGTGGATACCTACCAGGACCGTGTCTTCAATACGGCAATGGGTATCGTGCAAAACGCGGAAGATGCCGAAGATGTGGCCCAGGAAGTCTTTATCCAGGTCTTTCGGTCCATTCAGCAATTCAAGGCGGAATCAAAACTTTCCACCTGGATCTACCGGATCACCACCACCCGGGCGCTGGACCTGCTGCGGAGCCGGAAAAGCAAAAAAAGATTCGGATTTATCCAGCGCCTGCTGGGGGATAACAACGAACCGGCACAGGAAATACCTGATTTCAATCATCCCGGGATACAACTGGACCGGAAAGAAAAAGCGGCCCGCCTGTTCAAAGTCATTGGACAATTGCCGGAAAATCAGAAAATTGCTTTTACCTTACACAAACTGGAAGACCTTAGTTATCAGGAAGTTAGCGAGGTTATGCAAACCACGGTCGCGGCGGTGGAGTCACTGATGCACCGGGCCCGGCAAAACCTCCGGAAATTACTGGAAAAAGAACCCGATTAAACCGGGGTTTCGAAAGTTTTATCCCCTGTTCACGTCAAAAAAAGGCAGTATGAATACCGAGAAGGAAAATAGAATAGATGAAATACTTAACAGCCTGGAGGGTTGCACCCGGGCTGCGGCTCCTGCTTTCTTTTATACCCGGCTGAAAGCAAGGATGGAAAAGGAAACTACAGGGACCCATTCCTGGATGCTGCGCCCCGCATTTACCCTGGCCGGGCTGCTGCTGATTTTAGTGGTCAATGTATTCGTCCTTTATAACAGAAGCACTGCATTTAAAGAAAACACGGCAGGGGTGGAAACGGAATCCATTCAATCCCTCGCTGCGGAATACCGGCTGAATGATAACAGCAACCAGTATGATCTAAACCAGGTTAAGTAATGAAGAGTACCAATTACAGGATTTTATCCGTTGCAGTAATTCTGCTGCTGATCAGCAATATCGCCCTTGTATTTTTCCTGATGAAGGATAAAGATGGAAGAGAGGGGAAACGCGGGAAGGAAGACCCTTCCGGGATCATGGCCAAAGAACTGGGCATGACCGATCAGCAGGTTAAAGACCATAAACAATTAAAAGACGCGCATTTTAAAACGATCCGCCCCCTCTACGATTCCCTGCGGGCAGCAAAAGCCGCTTATTTTGCATTGATCAAAGATACCACCGTGTCAGACAGTACCGCTGCTGTTTACCGGGAAAGGATCAGTACCCGGCAAAACGAAATTGACAGCATGACATTTGCCCATTTTAAAAGAGTGCGCAGGCTCTTCACTCCTGAACAACAACCCCGGTTTGATGAATTTGTCCAGAAAATGATGCAGCGGAACAGAAGGGACAGTGCCGGGAAAAACAAAACCGATTAGCTGTAAATCCGGTTGATCGCGTCTCTGTACTTTTCAATAATTACTTTTCGCTTCAGTGACAACTTCGGTGTCATCTCCCCCGTGTCCACACTCCATTCATTCGGCAGCAGTTCAAATTTCTTGACCTGTTCCACGTGATTGAAGTATTTATTAAAGCTTTCCACGAGGTCTTTGAACATGTCCGTTACCTGCGGCTGGCGGATCACTTCCTCATGATTCGCGGCCGTGATTCCGTTGTGCCGGCACCAATCCAGCAGGTTCGGGAAAGAAGGAACGATCAGGGCGCTGACAAACTTCCGGTCGGCTCCTACCAGCATCACCTGTTCAATAAAAGGGGATTCTTTCAGTTTGTTCTCGATCGGCAGCGGGGCGACATACTTGCCACCGCTTGTTTTAAAAAGTTCTTTCTTCCGGTCGGTGATCCGCAGGAAATTCTTTTCGTTCAAAGAACCGATATCGCCTGAACTGAACCAGCCGTCTTTATCAATAACCTCGGCGGTCAGGTCCGGGCGCTTGTAATAACCCATCATGATATTGGGGCCTTTGCAGAGGATCTCCCCGTCTTCGGCGATCTTCACTTCTACTCCATCGATCAGCGGACCCACTGTTCCAAATGCCCTTCCGCTTTCTTCGAAACGGTTTACCGCAATCACCGGCGAGGTTTCGGTAAGTCCATAACCTTCCATGATCGTGATCTTCGCGGCGGTAAAGATCCGGATCAGCCTTACCTGGCAGGCGGCGCCTCCGGTTACAATACACTTGATATTCCCTCCCAGTCCTTCCCGCCATTTACTGAAAATGATTTTATTGGCCAGTCCCAGTTTGAAATTATACATCCCCCCCTGGTCTTTATTGATCTCATATTTCTCCGCCAGCCCATGCGCCCAGAAGAATAGTTTTTTACGGGTACCGGTCAGTTCACTGCCTTTTTGCATGATCTTGTCGTACACTTTTTCCAGCAAACGCGGAACCGTGGTGAACATATGCGGTTGCACTTCTTTGAGGTTTTCGGCAATGCTGTCGAGGCTTTCCGCATAATAAATGGAGATACCCCGGAACAGGTAGAGATAGGTGACCATCCGTTCGAAAATGTGATTGAGTGGTAAAAAACTCAGCGACCGCATTTCTTCTCCCGGGGGGAAACAGGGCATACAGGCAATCACATTGGATAAAATATTCCGGTGAGATAACATCACCCCCTTCGGCGTACCCGTGGTGCCGGAGGTATAAATGATTGTGGCAAGATCCTCGTACCGGATCTTATCCGCAAGGGGCCGGATCTGCGCGATCAGTTCGGGACTGGATAAGGACAGCAGCTCTTTCCAGTGCCTGGCATTGGGCGTGTGCTCGAATGTATAGATCTCCTTCAGGCTATGCACTTTTTCTTTCAGGCTGAATACTTTCAGGAAAAGCTCTTCGTCGTTTACAAAAACATATTTTACCTGCGCGTCATTTAGCACAAATTCCAGCTCATTTACATTGATGGTGGGATAGATGGGCGCCAGTACGGCCCCGATCTGCTGCACAGCCAGGTCCAGCAGGATCCACTCCGGCCGGTTCCTGGAAAGAATGGCGATCTTATCACGGCCCTCCGCTGTCATATCCCCGCAACTGACTCCCAGGCTCAGTAAACCGGCACTGAGCCGGTCCACCGTTTCTTTAACAGAGGCCGTGCTGTACTTTTTCCACTGGCCCCCTTCTTTTCCGGCCAGCATCACTTCCAGCGGGTCTTTTTCCAGGTGGTAGGCCAGGCAGTCAAACAGTCTTTTAGGCGCAGTCATGTGCAATCGTTGTTTTAGTTGAAAGAATCAGTACTTAACCAGTGATGAATATACAATTTTGTATAAATATGAAACAAAAAAAGGGCTGTATCTTATATTTTCTGATACAGCCCTTCCGGTTCGTTGATGATTGCTCAGTTCACCTGGTAATACTGACCTGCAGGCATTTTGAATATCCTTGATTTTTGAAAATTGCTGAACCCGTTATATGCTTCCGCGTGGGTTTTTGTCCAGTTATCATAAGCGGCCAGGTTCTCGGAAGCCCCGAACAGCCACTGGTTATAGGCTTCGAACATTCCGTTCTGCAGGAGCTGCTGGTGGTAATCAAATAATTTGAAGGGGAAGCGGGCAGCGTTGCTGTTGAACCAGTCGAGAATAAACCGGGTCCGGATCATGGTCAGTGTTTCGGTGCCGATCCCTTTAACTGCGAGGGAGGATTGCTTCCCGATCCCCTGCAGGAAGGCTTTCGCGAATTCACTTTTATTCTTTTCTTCCCCCTTCATGATATCAGGGTCGGAGAATAATTTTTCCTTATAACCCTGCAGCAACATTTGTTTCATAGCTGCACCCCGTTCGCTCAGGCTCTCCATGTTGACAAAGATCTCGCCATAGAGCAGGCTCCACACTTTGTCCTTGGTATAAAAATAAAACAGGGCGGCATTGTAATAATTGCCGCTATATCCCGGGTCGGTCCGGATTCCTTCCTCCCATTGCCGTATTGCGGAAAAATCTTTAGCGGCCCATAAGAGCTCCCCATATTCACTGCGGAGGGGGCCGCTGTTGGGAAATTTTTTCAGGGCTTTTTTATACAGTTTGTCGCAATCCTTTACCTCTTCCAGGGCCTTGTACACATTACCGGCAATCTGGTAAGTTACCACATCCGCATCATCGCGGTCCACCAGGGTTTTAACTCCTTCAAGTGCTTTGGCAAAATCCCGTTTATAATAATAGCTCATTACCAGGTCCTGCTGCAGTTCCAGGTTCCTGCTGTCCTGCTGCAATGCCCGGGTCAGTACAATGATGGCATTGTCAAAATCGCCGGTACGCATAAAGGCCCGGGCGGTTTCCTGCATTTTCTTAACTTCATCCGGCTGGGCCTCAGCCGCCAGGGAAACAGATAAGGCGAAAAAAAGAAGAATTCGATAGATCATAGCGCAAATTAAAAAAGAAGAGACGTGGAATCCGACGTCTCTGTTGCAAAATAACAAATATTTCAGCGTTTGCCCCGGATCAGATGAGGTGGGTCAGGAGCCCATCCCTCAGTTTGGGTTCAAACCAGGTGCTTTTGGGCGGCATTACATTGCCGCTGTCCGCGATATTGAATAATTGCTCAATTGTAACGGGGTACAAACTGAAAGCCGCTTTCATTTCACCGCTGTTCACCCGTTGTTCCAGTTCTTTGAGCCCGCGGATACCGCCTACAAAATCGATTCGGGTATCGGTGCGCTGGTCTTTGATGTCCAGAATCTTGTCCAGTATATTTTGGGCAAGGATCGATACATCCAGCACCCCGATCGGGTCTTCGGTCCAGGTGCCTTTGCGGGAGGTCAGGATATACCATTTCCCATCGAGGTACAGGCCAAACTCATGTAACTGGGTCGGTTTAACCGGCTCGGGGCTGCTGGTGATATAAAAATCATCCTGCAATACGCCCAGGAATTTAGCGGCCAATAACCCGTTCAGGTCTTTTACCACCCGGTTATAATCCAGGATCGCGAGTTGGCTGGCCGGGAAGATCGTGGTCAGGAAATAACCGGCATCAGGACTGCCGGGCAGGGCCTTGCTGACCTTCGCGGCGGAAGCCGCCCGGTGATGCCCGTCGGCAATATAGGTGCAGGGTACCTGTTGCGCAAACCCGTTGCTGATGGCATCGATCACTACCTGTTCATTCACCACCCAGATGGCATGCTGGATCCCGTCTGCCGCAGTAAAATTATAGACCGGCTGATGGGCTTCCTGCCAGTCGTGGATGAGTTGGTTGATGGTGTCCACATCCCGGTAAGCCAGGAATACATTCCCGGTCTGTGCCCGGATCGTACGCATATGATCGATCCGGTCCTTTTCTTTTTCGGGCCGGGTAAACTCGTGTTTTTTTATCACATTCTTGAAGTAATCGTCCACCGAAGACACACATACAAGCCCGGTCTGGCTCCGGCCCTTCATCACTAACTGGTAAATATAATAGCAGGGATGTTCTTCTTTGAAAACGATTCCATTGCTGATAAACTGGTTCAGGTTTTCTTTGGCCTTGTCATATACATCCTGGCTATGGATGTCAATCCCGGGGGGCAGGTCGATCTCCGATTTGGTGACATGGAGGAAGGAAAACGGGTTGCCGGCGGCTTCTGCGCGGGCTTCTTCACTGTTCAGCACATCATAGGGACGGGAGGCTACCTGTTGTGATAATTGTTGCTGGGGTCTTACTGCGTTAAACGGTTTAATAACGGCCATTTCCTTATCCTTTTTTTGTTGCGAATTCTTTCATCAGGTCGGTCAGCGCTTTTACACTCTCCAGGGTTAACGCATTGTACATCGATACCCGGAACCCGCCTACACTGCGGTGACCTTTTACACCGATCATGTTTTCCTTTTTACAGCATTCCATAAACTCCTTTTCCAGCTCCGGGTTATCCATAATAAAGACCGCATTCATCCAGCTCCGGTCTTTTTTGGCCACAGGGCCTTTGAACAGCGGTAAGGAATCGAGGGTGTTGTAAAAAAGCGTTGCTTTTGCCTCGTTCCTTTTTTCAATCGCGGCCACCCCGCCCTGTGCTTTCAGCCACCGTAAGGTCAGCAGTACCACATAGACCGCAAAGACCGGGGGCGTATTCAGCATACTACCTTCGGCAATATGGTTGCGGTAATCCAGGATCGTAGGAATGGCCCGGTTTACTTTTCCCGTTATCTCTTTATTGATCACTACCAGGTTGACCCCCGCCGCGCCCATATTTTTCTGGGCTCCGGCATAGATCAGGTCAAAACGGCTGAAATCAAGCTGGCGGCTCAGGATATCGCTGCTCATATCCGCCACCAGGGGCACTCCGCAATCATAAGGAAGCCGGTGCCATTGGGTGCCGGCGATGGTTTCGTTGCTGGTGATATGCAGGTAGGCGGCTGTGGGCGGTACAATAAGATCCTCCGGGATACTGGTATAGTTGGTTGCTTTGGAAGAACCTGCTATTTCCACATGGCCAAAGAGTTTGGCTTCTTTGATGGCTTTATTGGCCCAGGTACCGGTTTCCGTGTAGGCAGCAATATCATTTTCATTGAGCAGGTTCATCGGCACCTGCATAAACTGGGTGGTAGCCCCGCCGTGCAGGAAAAGTACTTCATGCCTGTCGCCCAGTTGCATCAGTTCTTTTACCAGGGCCCGGGCTTCATCCATTACGGGCTGAAACAGGGAAGTACGGTGCCCGATCTCCAGGATGGATAAGCCGGTATCATTAAAATTCAGAATGGCTTTACTGGCTTCTTCGAAAACTTCTTTGGGTAATACAGAGGGACCGGCGTTGAAATTATGGATGACTGGCTTCACGGTTACAGGGATAATAAATGAGTTGCAAATGTAGGGAAATTGCAAACCTCAGGGTTCATGTTCGCGCCCCAGGATGGTATTGTTTTTCCATGCCTGCGTAAGCGATTCAAATTCCTGCTGTTCCGCGGGCGAAAACTCCCGGTTGCTGAGCCTGGACAGATCAGGTTGCCCGGCATTGACCCAGGCCGTGTACCAGCATGAAGCTACGGCATACACCGACTGGCGCATCCTTCTTTCCACCATTCCTTTCAGTAATGCGTTGTATTTGATGGAATAGGCGGCAGAATACTGACGAATGACAGTACCGTTCCTTTCTTCAAACCCATATTTCTGATCGGGGGGAAACTGACCGGATAATTTTTTTTCGAGTGCCAGTACTGTATCAGCTGCTGCCGCACTTTCCAGCACCCGGGCCCAGATAAATTTTCCCGGGTTGGCAATATATTCGGCCTTACCAATAAAAAAATCCCAGCCGGGGGCCGAAAAACTTCCTTCCGCCAGCAGTTCCGGTATCCGGCTTTCCCAAAAGCCATGAATGCCCCGCTGGTTGGTCAGCTGGCCGTTGTGGTTGCTGGATGCATGCAGGGGTACATGGGCATCGGCGATATAATGACCGATCTCGGCGGAGTATTTCAAAATCTTTGCCTGGTTTTTATCTTTAAAAGCCTGTGTAAGCCGGTACAACATGGTCTGCAGCCACCAGGGCACAATACCGTGTGCTTTCAGAGTATCTTCCGAATATTTCCCAACGGCCGCTCCCCAGTTGCGGGGCAATGAATCATAGGGATAAGTTCCATAATGATCAATATCTATATAATGACGGGGCCCCTCGTCGGGTATGGCATAACGGCGTTTATCCGGGTCCACGGCATGTTCCGTGATAAATTCGATCTGTGGTTTGTAAAGAACCATCATAGCGGGCGGCAGTAAAAAGACTGCATAGTAATTGATCTTACGATGGCCATAAAAACCCCAGCAATGTCCGGGCAGGCAGCTACAGCAAAACAACCAGGCGAATACGATTTTTTTCATTGATAAAACAGGCAGTTCCTGTTTCAAAACTATCCCTATCTGTTTGGCCGGGAAAGGGATTTTATACCGGGAATCCGTTTTTTTTCTGCCGGGAAGGAGGGCGCAGCCGGTACATAACGGGAGAATAAACTGATTAGAAGCTCAAAATTATTTTTTGCCGGCTATTACATTTATAGCGGCTTTTGAACTTGTAGCTATTCTTTCGGTTCCTTTCTTTCTTCATCCAGGTCCACCACGCCACCGGTCACCGCGTATTTCATGGCTTCACCGGCGGTAATCCTGTCGATCTTTCTTATTTTTTCTTTGGGTACGATATAGAGTTGCCCGGCAAAATTGTAAGCCTGTGGTACATACACGGATACTTTATCCGCCCCCAGTTCAAACTTGTGCATTTCCTCATCGGTCAGGAAGCCCACGATCCAGACCTCTTCGGAAAAGACATTGGCCAGCACGGCCCGGTGGAATTTTCGTTTATCCCCGGCAAAGGCTTCGAAGAAATCCTTGGTGGAACTGTAAATGAATTTAACCCCCGGGGTCCGTTCCATCAGTTGGTCAAAGAAACTAATGGCGCTTCCCATCAGGAAGTTGGAGCTGATCCAGCCCACCAGGATGACAAATAATATGATCAGGACAAAACCGATTCCGGGGATATTGATATAGGGCCGCAGGATTCCATCCACTTTCTCAAATAACCAATACAATGCGTAAGCGGTAATTCCAATCGGAGCTAAAATGATCATTCCCTGTATGAAATACTTAAATATTTTTTTGAATGTTTTTCGCTGGGCTTGCCTGGGACTGGCCATTTTGCTGATTTATAGGCTAAGGTAC
>JACPUV010000037.1 GCA_016192105.1 Sphingobacteriales bacterium
CAGTTGCCAGCGAATAGCCACATCCAGCCCGATATCATCCAATGTGCCCGGCCGCAGGGAAGCGGCAATATCCCGGACTGTCAGGATGGAATTCTCCAGCATCTTAAGGATCTCGCCGGCCCGGGTTTCGGCCATTTGCAAATTATCTCCTGCATGCTCCCTGATCCAGGAAATATTCATTTTAATTGCACTGAGCTGCTGCCCCAGTTCTTCGTGAATATCTTTGGCAATCCGGATCCGCTCTTCTTCCCGGATGTTCTGGAGGTTAGCAGCCAGTTGGCGTAATTGCTCAGACATTTCCCGGATTTCCGCCTCTGCTTTCCGGTGTTTGCGGATGGACCGGATGAGCGAAAGAATCAGAACGGAAAAAACCAGCGCCGCTATCAGTAATACAACAAGCAACTGGTTCTTGGTTTTGATCTTCTGTTCCTGCAGGATATATTTTTTTTCAGATGCCCGGGCATCTGTTTCCAGGAACCGGTACACATCGTTCCCGTATTGTTCCAGGTCGGTCTGGTCCCGGATAGACCGGATAGTAGCCGAATCGGAAATAGTCATATACTCATTGACATAGTGAAGCTGCCGCTTCGGGTCACCCCGGTTCAGTAAAACAAGCTGGCTGTAAATGACCCGCAGGTAATTGGATAAATTATTCCGACCGCAAAAATCTGCTGCTGTTTCCAGGGCCGATTGCTGTAAACCAGGTTGGCCCGCTTGCTGATAGATACGGGCCAGTTCGATCATGGATTCCGCAGTAGCGATCTTTTGCGAATTGGGCCCCAGGGTGTTTGAAATAGCCAATACCCTTTCAAAATAAGTCATGGCACTGTCGTTATGCCCTTCTATCAGCTCCAATTTACCCATTACCTTGTAGCAATTGGAGAGGACGGCCAGGTTCCTGGCGGAATCGTTAAGAATATGGATGGCGTATTCAGTTAATTCCCGGCTTTTTTTTAAATCGCCTGAGAGCAGGCAGCTTTCTCCCAGGTTATGGGCCGTCACCGCAATACGGTCATTGATCTTTAACCGGGAGAAGATTTCAAAAGCCAGCTGATGGCATCTTATTTCCTCCGGGAGATTTTGTGCCTTGCGCATGGCATGGCCCATCGTGATGTAACAATTGGCGATCCCGGCAGAATCATCCAGGCGCTGGTAGATATCCAGGGCTCTTCTCAGGTATTCCGCTGCAATAATTGTCTGGTTGCTGTTTGAAAATATACTGGAAAGTCCCCGGTATCCATAGGCCTGCCCTTTCAGGTAATTGATATGCAGCGAGGATTTCAGGGCTTCACTGGCCGCTTTTGCCCCTTCAATGGGATCAATAAAAGTCAGTTCGCGGCAGAGGATGTTCAGGGCATCGATACGTTGTGTATCCGGTAAACGGGTGCTCTTCAGCAGCTCCTTCAGTGAATCAATTTGCTGGGCAGGAGTAAAAAGATTGGTTAAAAGAATAGCGGCTACTAACAGAAACTGTCTCATTGTAAAACGTTGACAAGATTCTTTCTGAAGACCACATCAAAACGCAATATGGAAAGCATTACCTGTACTGGTTGCCGTTTGTAATACCCGCTCAATGGGTACCGGTACTAGATTCCGTATTTCGTGAACAGGTAACAACCGGATAAATGGCAGGGACAGTTATTTACTTTTTCACAAGGCGTTTCGCGTACTTCATGTGACAAGTCAAAATTATAAAAGTTATTCCACCGTTTTAGTTTAAGCCGGTATCTTTTTATAGCGTATTGGCAGGGTGATCCGGCTTCCGGACATATATAGATAAATCAGTTTTTGAAATTCAGGAGTTCAAAACCAATCCGGGCAGCAGAAATGGGGTCATTTTTTGCTCCTGTTGCTATGATCGGCAGAAATCAACAGGCTGAATAACTGTTTATGCAGTTTTTTTTCATAAATAACTGTATGGCCGCGATACGGGGTGGCAGGCAGTAAATAGCAGGTATAGGGGGCGTAAGCGTACTGTTAGGCGCAATCACAGTATTGAATTATAAACAAAGGAATTAATTTTATACCTTCCAATAAATAGTAATGAAAAACTTAAACCCAAAAAGTCAAGCTTGGTTTCTATTAATCGCCCTATCTTCCTGTTGTTTTTCAAATTGTAATGACAATTCTGACCCTGACCGAATTACTGGCAAATACAAAATATTAAGAATGCAACATGATAGTGCTAGAACCATTTCATTGGTAAAAGAATTTGGTAAAAACTCAGCCGGCTCGGGTGAAGAAATTCCGCCAAATGTAGTTGCGGTTGGCCATAATGAGGACTTTATTGTTGTACAACAGCATCCCACTACCGGCTATGAAGGAGGCTATAAACCTGATACAACTATTACTAAATACTATATTATTGATATGAAAAATAAATTTAGAAAGTATTTGGAAATGAATATTGGCCCATTAACAAAAATTCAATTTGACAGCTTAAGAGCATTATTTAAAATAGAGAATATACAGTTTGATAAACTATATCCAGCAATACCTTGACTTATTACAAATGCGCCTAACAAGGGGGTTGGCACAATAGCGAAATAGAACATGGGTTGGGCTGTGGGTCATTTGGCAACTTTAGTACAAATTACCAAGTGACATTAACACGGACTATCGCCACTGCGCAAAGCCCGGACCGAAAACCGCTGCCGGCAGGATTACCCGGGTTTTACATGCCGGGTAAGCGGAAGCCATCCAGGAACAGGTTGACCTTTGGTTCGGGCAGTTCTTTCTTAGCGTAAACATACAGAAAGCCTATGTATTTACCATCCGTCCATCCCTTGATCTTCCAGTTGTTCTTTTGCGGGTCGCTCCAGTAATCAATAATGCCGCGGGTATTTTCATTGTTGTTCAGCAGGTGTCCGCGTCCGTAACCGGCACTCTTGGTGATCTCAAAACTGGTCTTCAGGTAATCGGCATAGGAGATCATCATGTCTTCTGCCAGGGGCAGTTCCGTGATTGGGTTCAGCAATTTCACACAAATAACCCCGTAATTGATATCCTCTTTCACGCATTCACCTGTCCAGATGGCAGAAGAATCAATGCTTTTACTCGGGTTAAATTTTATTTCGCAGAAGGAATAGTAATTACAGCCCGAATTGTCAAGGGGATATTTTTTAAAACTTTGTGCCGGGGCGGATAAAAAAGGAAGCAAACCGATCAGTGAAAAAAACAGGGAGCGCATGTACAGAATGTTTGCGTAAAGATAAAGGACCGGTTCCAAAGGTTGCAAGTCCCCGTTATAAAATGCGGAAAGCTCCCGCCAAAACAAGTAAATTGCGCCCATAATTGCCTGCTATGTCAACAGCCTTTCACTATGGAACAGAACAGCTGACGATTGGGAAAACCCTGGCCCTGGCTTTGGGGAAATCAAAAGGGATACTGGATGAACAGGCCACCCGGAAAATCAGGGCCGGCCAGGAAGCAGTAACAAAAATCGTCAATGAAAACAAGACGGTCTATGGGATCAATACCGGGTTCGGGATCCTGGCCAATACCGCTATTTCCCCCGAAGACACTGCTACCCTGCAGTATAAAATCCTGCAGAGCCATAGTGTGGGTGTCGGTGATCCCATCCCGGCCGAACTGGCGAAGATCATGCTCATCACCAAAGTACAGGCCCTGGCACAGGGATTCAGCGGGGTGCAGTTGTCCACCCTGGAACGGATCCTCTGGCATATTGACCAGGATATTATCCCCGTGGTACCGGAAAAGGGCAGTGTGGGAGCTTCGGGTGACCTGGCGCCGCTGGCCCATTTGTTTTTGCCCCTGATCGGGCTGGGGGAGTGTTATTACAGGGGGGAAAGAAAAGATACGGCTGATGTGTTGCGGGAAACGGGTAAGGTTCCGGTAAAATTAGGGCCCAAAGAGGGACTTGCCCTGATCAATGGCACCCAGTTTATCTTATCCTTTGCGGTAAAAGCCGTACAGCGTATGCACAACTGCCTGGAAGCGGCCGATATCATCGGGGCCATGAGCCTGGAGGCGCTAACCGGGACCAAAGCGCCTTTTGATGAACGGTTGCACGCACTTCGTCCTTATGTGGGAAATAAATTAGTGGCCCGGCGCCTGCGCCTGTTGCTGAATGATTCTGAGATCATGCAGAGCCATGTGGACTGTGGCCGTGTACAGGATCCCTACAGCCTGCGTTGTATGCCCCAGGTACACGGAGCTTCCCGCAATGCCTGGCTGCATTTAAAGGAACTGACCGAAATTGAACTGAATGCTGTTACTGATAACCCCATCATACTAGGTGCGGATGATACGATCAGCGGGGGCAATTTCCATGGTCAACCCCTGGCTCTTCCGCTGGATTATGCCTGTTTTGCCGCGGCAGAAGCCGGGAATATCGCCGATCGCCGCTGCTATTTATTGCTCGAAGGAAAATGGGGACTGCCGATGTTGCTGATGAAAGACGTGGGACTCAACAGCGGATTTATGATCCCGCAATATACCACGGCCGCCCTGGTCACCGAGAACAAGACCCTTTGTTTCCCGGCCAGTGCGGATAGTATTCCCACGTCACTCGGACAGGAGGACCATGTCAGCATGGGAAGTATCAGCGGGCGCAAGCTGAACAAGGTACTGGACAACCTTGAATTCATACTGGCGATTGAATTACTTTCCGCCTGCCAGGCCATTGAATTCCGCCGGCCGCTGAAAAGCTCAGCCTTACTTGAATTTGCACATGATTATGTCCGTGAGTTTGTGGGCTTTGCCTCCGAAGACCGCATTTTCGCGAATGATATTAACCGGGTAGCCGGGATTATCAAGGATTTTTCTTTTGTGCAAAAAGTGAATGAATTTGCAGCGAAACAGGGAGTGGAGCTGAACGGGGGATTTGCTGATTTTGCAGGATAGGGAAGAATTTCGGGGCTGTACAGTACTTCAATTTTAAAATGGTTCTTCCGGCTCCCGGACTAACAATGAGAAATGTATCGTAGCAAAAAGAGGCGTTCCCGATTCAAACCGGCGATTACAACTTCAGGGAAGCCTCCAGTGCCAGTTCCATCATTGGCAGCAGGGATTTTTCCCGTTGATCAGCTGAAATCCTTTCGTGCGTGGGAATCACATCCGAAACCGTGAGCAGGGTAGCCGCCGTCTTTCCCAGGTGCTGTGCATTGGCAAAAAGGGCGAAAGCCTCCATCTCCACGGCCAGGCAATGATTGATAACCGCTACTTCAGGGATATCCAGGGTCTTGCGGTAGAAAATATCACTGGAATGAATATTACAGGTCTTTAGCGGATGGCCCGTTGATTGTGCCGTTTCATTTAGGATAGTAAAAGCCTTTCCCTGGTGGGGGATGGCCGTGCCTTCAATACCCCAGGCATATTGGGCAAAACCGGATTCGCTGCAGGCCTGGTCCACATTTACCAGGTCAAAAAGCTGCAGTTCGGTGGTATAGGCCCCGCAGGTACCGATGCGGATAATGGTTTCCGCTTCGTATTCTGTAAACAGTTCGTAGGAATAAATGCCGATCGAGGGGCAACCCATACCGCTGGCACCTACGGTGATGGTCTTTCCTTTATAAATACCGGTATAATAAAAGGCATTCCGGGTCTGGCTTACCAGTTGCGGGGATTGCAGGAAATGTTCGGCTATATATTTGGCCCGCAGCGGATCACCCGGCAGCAAAACGGTCTTCGCGATGGATCCTTTTTGGGCACTGATATGAATACTCATGTGAAGGGGTTCTTGGCGGCAAGATAGATTTTTTGGAACAGAATAACGATTTATTGGATTGAAAAATGAGGAGGAGAAGTTTGAGAATATGGAATAGAAGATTGAAGTTGGGGAATGGGGGCCGCCGTTCAATTTGGAAATATACTTTTTCCCGGTAAGTCCCCTAATTCTTACTTGATAAATACCCGATACTCTTTTACCCGCCACCTGGTTGAGCAGTTTGCTAATCCTGTTTCCCATGGACTTCGCCGCAGTTAAACCGGTTAGTTCCCCCGGAAGTCCCCCATTCACCTATTTTTCCCGAATTTTGCGGTAATCAACAACTGCTCTCATGACCACGATTGTCCGTCACTACGACCCCGTTAAATACAAAACCCCGACCGGAAACAAACTGCAATGCAAGGGCTGGATACAGGAAGCCGCTTTACGTATGCTGCTGAATAACCTGGACCCCGAAGTTGCCGAACGCCCCGATGACCTGATCGTTTACGGGGGCCGGGGGAAGGCTGCGCGCAATTTTGAAGCCCTTGACCAGATTATTGCCGCCCTGAAAATAGTGGAGAATGATGAATCCTTACTGATCCAGTCCGGCAAACCTGTGGGTATCCTCAAAACGCATAAAGATGCTCCCCGTGTGCTGATCAGCAATTCACAACTGGTGCCCAACTGGGCCAACTGGAAACATTTTACCGAACTGGAACAAAAGGGCCTTATGATGTATGGCCAGATGACGGCCGGTTCCTGGATCTACATCGGATCGCAGGGAATTGTCCAGGGTACCTATGAAACCTATGCGGCCGCTGCGGACAAGCATTTCGGGGGTTCGCTGAAGGGTACGCTGAATGTTACGGCCGGTCTCGGCGGAATGGGTGGTGCCCAGCCCCTGGCCATTACCATGAATGAGGGGGTGGCCCTGGTGGCCGAAGTGGAAGAATGGCGGATCGACAAGCGGCTCGAAACAAAATACCTCGACGAAAAGCATACAACTATTGATGAGGCGATCAATGCGGCGATCCATTACCGGAAAGAGGGTGAGGCCAGGAGTATTGGTGTATTGTGCAACGCAGTGGACCTGCTGGACCGCCTGATCCAGCGGGATATTGTTCCCGATACACTTACGGACCAGACCAGCGCTCATGACCCGCTGATCGGTTATGTACCGCACACGCTGACCAATGCGCAGGCCAATGTTCTCCGGGAACAGGACCCGGAAGAATATATCCGCCGCAGTTATGAGAGTATGCACCTGCATGTGCAACTGATGCTGCAACTGATGGACAAGGGCGCCATCACATTCGATTACGGAAACAATATCCGGGCAAGGGCGAAGGAGTACGAGGATCAGCACCCGGAATCGAGCATCCAGAATCTTAAGACAAAAGGCCGTTGTTTTGATTTTCCCGGGTTTGTTCCTGCCTATATCCGGCCCTTGTTCTGCGAAGGGAAGGGACCCTTCCGCTGGGCCGCATTGAGCGGTGACCCGGCCGATATCGCGGTTACCGATGAACTTATCCTCGGTATGTTTCCTGAAAATAAAGGACTGATCCGCTGGATGAGCATGGCAAAAGAAAAGATTGTTTTCCAGGGATTACCGGCCCGTATTTGCTGGCTGGGACAGGGTGAAAGAGAAAAAGCCGGTCTTGCTTTTAATGAACTGGTACGTACCGGCAAGGTGAAGGCCCCGATCGTGATCGGCCGCGACCATCTGGATACCGGTTCCGTAGCTTCTCCCAACCGTGAGACGGAAGCCATGCTGGATGGATCAGATGCCGTGGCTGACTGGCCCATCTTAAATGCGCTGGTCAATACAGCCGGCGGCGCCAGTTGGGTTTCCTTACACCATGGCGGCGGAGTAGGGATGGGTTATTCCATCCATGCCGGGATGGTGATCGTGGCCGATGGTACACAGGATGCAGCAGAACGCCTGAAAAGAGTTTTACGTAATGACCCGGGTATGGGGGTGATCCGGCATGCGGATGCGGGATACGAAGAAGCAATACGGACAGCGAAGGAGCATAAGCTTGACTTGAACGAAAAGCTTAAATAAGTACGAGGTACGAAGTACGAAAGGCATGCCGTAAAACGAGGAGTAGCCGTTTTAGTAGAATCAACCTTCAAAGGAGGTGTATTGACTGCCGGCTACTAACTCCCGACTGCCGACTGATTTCAGGGCTGTATCCTGACACCTGACAACTGAATACATGAGTTTAAAAAAAAAACACAACACCCAAACCGACCTCCGTTCCCTGCACACCGACGTGCCCTCCCTGCTCACACCCGACGGGCAGTTCCTCGTGGGGGAGTATAAGCTCATGTATTATTTCATGGCACTGTTCTTCCTGGCCTTGTTTTCCTACGGAGTGTATGATGCCTGGGGCCGGAATTTTACCGATATCGATTACCAGAGTTATGTGTTTGCCCTGGGGATCATTCCGGCCATCTTTATACTGATCAAAGTCCGCAAGGGTACTATTTATATCCGCATTAATGCCAAAGGGATCTATCAGCATGAACGCCTGGTAACCACCTGGGCCAATCTCCGGCATGCGGCACTGACCCAGCGGAATAAGAAATATATGTTCGAACAGGGCGACAATTTTGTCCTGCTCCTCGATTACCAGTCACCCGCTGCTGCCAAACTGGTCCGTCGCAGTATCCCGCTCACCAATACCCAGAATAAATCGGAGGAAGAAGTGCTGGCGGCGGTGAAGTGGTTTTGGGCAGCCTATAACAGGAATATCGTCGTTTAACGTCAGGCGGTCGCGTTTATTTTTAACTGTTACAGACAGGGCCTTTACTAATTTCCTATTATTGCACTTTTCCTTCCAAAAACATAGATTGATGAATTTTAATTCAGCCGTTATTGACAGGTTAGCTGTTCATGTGGTGGGTAATAAAGTAAGCGATACAAAAGCAGTGCTGACCGAACACCCGCTAATGCTCAGGGATGAGTGGGCGGATGTTTTAAAAACCTATTTCACCAATCCCTTCCTCAAACCCGCCGGCTTTGAACGTTTTCATCATGCTTCCAGCCTCGGGTACAATACCTGTTATGGTATCATCACTAAACTCTTTGCAGGGGAAATGGATTTTCATGCGGGGAGTATAGAACTGGCAAACTGGCTTTTTGATCAGTCCAACAGCCATTTTATCAAGAAGGGGGAATTCTTTGTGGCCTGTTTTAAGGATGTGATCGTGGAAGGCGAAAATGTGGATTGCATCGGTCTCTTTAAATCCGAGACCAAGGATAAATTCATCAAAGTGGATACCAGTGGCAATGAGTTATCGGTGCAGGTGGAGGAGGGGATGTATATCAATAAACTCGACAAGGGGGCACTGGTATTTAACAGGGATAAGGAAGACGGTTACCGGGTACTAAGCCTCGATAACACCAACAAAGGCTCCGAAGCCAGGTACTGGGTCAATGATTTCCTGGGGCTGCAACCGGCCGCCGACGATTTTCACAATACCGGCACCGTGATGGATATGGCCCGGCTTTTCATTACCAAAACCCTGCCGGATGAATTTGAAGTGAGTAAAGTAAACAAGGCTGATTACCTCAACCGCTCTGTTGAATATTTCAGGACACAGGACCAGTACAGGGAAGAAGAATTTGTACAGGAAGTTTTTCGTCACCCCGAAGTGGTGGAATCCTTCGACCGCTTCCGCGACCAATATACAAGGGAAAACGATCTCGAGTTAGGCCAGGAATTCGACATCTCCCGCAATGCTGTTAAGAAAAAATATGCAGGCATGCGCAGTGTCCTCAAACTCGACAAGAACTTCCATGTCTATATCCACGGCGATACCCGCCTGATCGAGAACGGGTATGATGAGGCTTCGGGAAAGAAGTTTTATAAGTTGTATTATGATACGGAGCTGTAATGAAGTTGTCAGTTGACAGTTGTTAGTTGTCAGTTGACGGTTGTCGGGCTTCCTTGTCAACTATTCAACATAGCATCCTGCCAACCTACTGTTTACTCAGGATCACACTGTACCGCTTGTTCACCTTCCTTGCTGTTCCCCCCGGATTTAACACGGGGTTCAGCCTGGGTGTATCAATCCCCAGTCTTTCCTTTAATTGTTCCAGGAGATAACTGCTTTCCGGGCTGATGAAGATATTACCGATTGTTACGGAGCCGTCGGTGTTAATGGTATAGTCGATGAGGATCGAGTAATCTCCTTTCTTAATTTTTTTGGAGCTCAATACTTCGGCTTTAATGCTGCCGATCACCGTGTCCGCAAATTCCTTCCAGCGTTTGTTATTGTCTTTCGTGATGGACAGCGGTTCAACCGGGGTCACGGGGGCCACAGGAGCTGTTTCTGCAGAAATACCAGTTACGGTATCCGGGGCAATCCCTGTTTTCTTTATCACGGAATCTTTTACAGCCGCGGGTACGGTTTTTTCAGCCGGGGCTGGTTTCTTCGCGCTGGTGTCAACCTTATCTTTCAGGTCATCGCCCTTGCGGACCACCGTATTGGAATCGGTTTTCATTTTTCCGCTATAGAGCAGGTCTTTGAGGGACTGTGCGCCGGCGTTCAGGCCGATAAAGGTCAGCAGGATTAAGAGGGTTATTTTCATGGTTATTTTGTTTAACGCAATACCTTTTTTAGGGTAACCCTAAGTTAGGATTTTAACTGTTACTAACTTCCTAATATGCAGTCGCCTTCTGTTTGGAAAAATTCCGGGCAATCTGTATGACAGTCCGGCTGGCATACCGTAAAGCTAGCCCGTACAGCCCATTGTAATTGACTTTTCCCGCTTGGGTCCGTTGCTAAAACCGGGTGCCGGGATAGGTCAATTCTTCCCGCGTTTACTGGCCCCGAAAAAAAAACAATGGCAGGCCCCCGAGAATTGAATAAATTTACTTCATAAATGCTTAATATGGAAACAAGGGATAAAACGATCGTTCTGCATGTTTACAGCGAGATGTCAGAAGCAAAAATGATACAGGATCGATTAGCGGAGAACGGGATTGTGTCTTTCCTGAATGATGAGAATGTATTAGGCCTGGACCCGGTGGGAGGGGTGGAACTCAGGCTTTTTGAAAAAGATATGGAAGCGGCTGAAAAAATTATCAGGGAGGGGACTAAAGGGTGAGGAAATTTTGACCGGTGATCCGGCACTGCAGGCCGGTGCTATACCAGTAAGGGAACAATGGCGTCAAAGTTGACCGTTGACTCATCGAGCGAACGAATAGTACGATCATGCAGGGCGGTACCCAGTTTCCGGAAATCAAATTTTTCGGTGAATTTGGAATAAGTATTCCTGACCATCCGGGCCACTTCAGCCTTGTCCACCACATCTTCAAAATCGATAACATATGAATCTTCTCCCGTATAATCGAGGATGGTTTCATTTCCATAAACAAAAAGAGTACGGAAACGGAACGCCACTCCTTTTTTGATACTGTTTCTTTTCTTCATTACATCAATGGAGATATAATTTTCAAGGAGGTCGTCCTTCCCAAGTGGGTTTGCCGGTTCTTTGTATTCCCAGTTTACGATAACCAGTTCAGTTTGCTCAATCAAGGGAGTTGATTTTTTTGTTTTCCTGTTTTAACGATGTTCCCGGCTAAGATAATATAAAAGGATCATTTCCTTCTTGTGCGGGTTTGTCGCCGGTTGACAGTAAGCAGAAACTCAACCTGCTTTCCGTCGGGTATATTCTGTCTTTGTATCACAAAATCCTGGTATATGCGTAGTTCTTCTCTGCTGTTCAAACCGCTGCCTTTTTATTACTCTGCTTTTTGTTTCCTGGAAAGGAAATAATAAAAGAAAGCAACTGATCTTTCAGCTGACGGGGTACCGTGTATTTATTTCTTACTGATTTTATACAGGCTGCCTGCATCGGTGACCGCATACAATGCCCCCTTGTAATAAGCCAGGTCCCGGAACCGTTCATTTTTATCTGCCAGCAGGCGTTCTTCACCGGTTACTTTATTGTTCACGATCACCAGGCGGGCAATATGCTGGCCGCTGAGCCCCCCGATAAAGAGATTATTTTCCCATTCCGGAATTTCGTTGCCATTGTAAAAAGTCATTCCGCTGGGGGAGAGGGTGGGGTCCCAATAATAGATTGGTTGCTCCATCCCGGCCTTTTGCTGGATGGCTTCCCCGATCTCTTCCCCGCTGTATTCGATACCATACGTGATAACAGGCCAGCCGTAGTTTTTTCCAGCTTTTATGATATTGAGCTCATCCCCTCCGCGCGGACCGAATTCTGCCTCCCAGAGTTCACCGGTGACCGGATGAAAATCGAGGCTTTGCGAATTGCGGATCCCGTATGCATAGATCTCCGGCATGGCATCTTTTTGATGGATGAAGGGATTCCCGGGCGCTGGCTTTCCTTCTCTGGTGATCCGGAAAATTTTACCCAAACCCGAACTGAGCAATTGCGCCTGCGCCCTTCCTTTAAGGATGGAACGCTCGCCGGTAGTGACAAAGAGGTAGCCGTCTTTGTCGAATAAAAGCCGGGAACCAAAATGCAGCACACTTTCCAGGGCAGGGGTGGCCCGGAATAGTATAACAGGATTTTCAACTGTACCGGTTGCTTCATTGAGCCGGCCCTTCGCCACTGCCGTCAGGTTGCCGTTGCCATTGGGCTCGGAGAAAGACCAGTAAATGATTTTGTTGGTACTGTAGCCGGGATCAGGCGCCACATCGAGCAAGCCGCCCTGCCCGTTAAAATCTACCTGCGGGAAACCGGTAATTTTTTTTACCAGCGTGCCGGCTGTTGTATGCAGTTGCATATAACCAGTTTTGAAAGTGATCAGCAATTGCCCGTCCGGTAATGGTACAATCGCCCAGGGCTGGCCGATCTTCTCACCGAGCTTTTCCACTTTATAAGGGGTGTTGGTCCTCACCCCGTTGATTCGTGTCTGACCGGCAAAAGCGGGTGCATAGCTGGCATTCGGTTTCCTGGTTTCTACAGAAGGTAACTGACCCTTTTCTGCACCTTTTTGTGCAGTGGATGTATTATTATTACAGCTGCACAGGCAGAAAAAGGGTCCGGCCAGCAAGAACACATGGGGTTTGAGTTGTTTCATGTTGGAGATCGTTTACGTATAAAACTAAGTAATCCGCTAAAACAAGGGGCCGTAATGATTGTTCGCTAAACCGGTTTCCCGGACTGATCGGGCCCTGGTCATCAGGCGGACATTGCAGCAGCCGCAAACAAGCCTGGATATTTCAAAACTCCCGGCCGGACTTTATTTTATTGAATTTAACGAATTGAACGGACCGTTAGCACGACTTCGGTTTGTAAAACAGTAAGGTTGGGAACGGCGGCCGGTTTTATAAAATAGGATGGTTTAAAACAAGAAGCTCCCCGGGATACCGGGCCGGAATTTTGGCCTTATTTTCCGGGGAACTGTTTTAGTAGTACACTTACAGCAGGACGGAAATCCCGCGGGACCCGGATGCCCTGCTTACAGGATCAGCATTAATCCCCGGATTATACTTCTCAACCTTTCCGCTTCAAAAGGAAGATAAAACACCCCGTATCCGGAACCCGGATATACCGGATACCAGCCGGTTATCCAGCTATAAAAACAGGATGTGGTCAAATTGCTATATTTATAAGAATGAGAGGGAAAAAATATATCTATATCCTGGCTGCGTTGGTATTCAGTGTGTCTGTTTTATCACAATGTAAAAATAGCCAGGGGGAGAAAAAAGATCCCCGGGGCCCTGCATTTGCCGGTGCGGGCAAATGCCGGACCTGTCATCCTTCCGTTTATGATTCATTCCTGCTTTCGGCACATTATGCTGCTTCTGCGGCGGCAACCCCGGGAAATATCCAGGGTAGTTTCCTGGAAGGACAAAATGAGTTTGCGTTTGAAGACAATAGCAAAGTAAAAATGGAGCAGCGGGGTTCAAGGCCTTTCCAGGTGCTTTATATAAATGGAGAAGAAGCCGGTTCAAAGCCATTTGAGATCAGTTTTGGTATAAAAAAGGCACAGAGCTGGCTTTACTGGACCGGAAACAATACCTACCAGTTACCCGTTTCCTATTATACCTCGGTCCACAGCTGGGGCCTGAGTCCGGGTTATACGTCCCAGTTCCCTGAATTCAACCGGCTGGTCGGAAGAAATTGCTTTGAATGTCACAGTTCAAATATTAATTACCTGCATACCATCGCAGGCGGATTACCGGATACGGGAATAATGTCCCTCGCAGGCCGCGAGGAAATGGACCGGCTCTCGCTGGTAACAGGGATAGACTGTGAAAGGTGCCATGGGCCGGCAGCGGAGCATGTGCGCTTCCATGAACAAAATCCTGCTGAGAAGAAGGGGCGGTTCCTGGTAGCAATAGCGGGAACCGGGAGGCAGGAACAACTGGATGCCTGTGCGGTTTGCCATTCGGGAAATGATCAGGTTAAACTGAAATCACGGTTCCTGTTCAGACCCGGTGATACCCTGTCAGCCTTCTTCCGTCCGCCCACCGATACCTTTATAAAAACAGAATTGGATGTGCATGGAAACCAGTATGGGCTTCTTCGGCAAAGCCGTTGTTTTACCCAAAGCACGACACTAACCTGTAAAAATTGCCATGACCCGCACCGCGATGCGGATAACAGCCTGTCTTATTATTCCGCTCAGTGCATGAATTGTCATAAGGAGGGAAGCCCGTCTTTTTGTACGGTCAAACCGGCAGCCGGTGTACTGCTGACGGAAAATTGCATCGATTGCCATATGCCCAACCAGCCGTCAGCTGCGATCAGTTTTAAACTTTCGGGATCCCTGCAGCGGTATTCTTACCTGTTAAGGACACACCGGATCGCGGTGTATGGCAGGGAAGGGGAAAAACTGCCGGCAGGAAAGTGATCCCGTATTTTTTCGGTGAATCTTACCTTTGTTGCTGAAGCGCTTCTTTTTAAGTTCGCAAAATGAATCATTGTATGAAAACTAGTAAACTCCGGCTCCTGTTTTGCCTGCTGCTGGTGCTTGCCTGGGCAACAGGCCAAGCCGGAGAAGAAAAAAAGAAAGATACGGTCCGGACCGGTATTTATATCACGAGTATCCACGATATCGATTTCAAACAAAAGGAATATACCATTACCTTCTGGCTGTGGATGAGATATACCAATAAGGATTTTGACTTTGTCAATAACCTGGAAGTGCCACAGGCCAAAACGGTGGAGAAATCATTTTCCACGATCGATACCAGTGGCGGAAAAGTGTACCTGCAGATGAAACTGCAGTGCGTGATGAAAGATTCCTGGCGCATCAGTAATTTTCCTTTTGATGAGCAAAAGCTACGCCTGTCGATCGAAAACTCCCAGTTTGACGCAACGGACCTGGTCTTTGTACCGGATACAGTGGGCCAGCATTATGATACGCGCTTTGCCTTGCGGGGCTGGAATATTGACAGTTGCATTGTCAGTACCGGAACAAAAGTTTATGAAACCGCTTTCGGGGACGATGAAGCGGAGACTCCCCAGTCTGAATACAGCGCTTTCAGGGTCCGTTTATCCATTACGCGGGAGGCAGGTGGGTTGTTCTGGAAAATGTTCCTCGGGATGTATATTGCCTTCCTGATCTCTTATATTGGGTTCTATATACATGCGGACAGTATGGATTCCCGGTTTGGTTTGAGTGTGGGTGCCATCTTCGCGGTGATTGGGAATAAATACATCATTGATTCTTCTCTCCCGGAATCGGCTTCTTTTACCCTTGTGGATTTGCTCCACGGGGTCACCCTGTTCTTCATTATGGCGATTATCGGGGCGAATGCCTATTCCCTGAAACAGGTAAAAAGGGACAGGATTGATCATGCCAGGAAATTCGATAACCGGGTGGGGCTCCTGGTTCTTGTGATCTACGTTTTGACCAATGCCTGGTTTATCTGGAAGGCAAGATAGGCTGCCTGATAATTTTATACACGGATCGGCCACGAAATACACGAAAATAGTCAAGTAGCTTACCCTCTTTTTTAACAATAGGGGATCGCGTATTTTACCAATAAAAAAATGGCCTCCCTGGTTAAAAACCCGGACAAGACCATTTTTATCAGTTCTGCAGCGTAGTTTCCGGTTCAGCGCTCAATGCTGCTGTATTTTCTTTGCAAAACTCCGGATATAATTCACAATATCTCCGGGAATCCTTGTTTTGCCGAAACTGCCATCCATTGCATCCTGGTTGCCAGGGATCCTTTTCTTAAACCCGGGCATTTCTCTGTGCCCTGAGTAAATCTTATACAATAATGCTCCGTCAGATTGCTGCTGGAAAATATCCAGGGTAAAATCAGTGGGAGTGTTATTTAATTTTAAAGCCCGTTTCCCCGAACCTTTTCCGTCATTCCCATGGCAGGACAGGCAGAAATAATCATACAATTCCTCTCCCGAAGCAAGCGATGCATCATCGGCGGGTACCGGGTTCTTCAGCTTTTCATATTTTTCCGGAACTTTCCAGGGGTCTTCCTGGTAAGAAATAAAAGCGAAGGCGGCTGTAACCAGTAATATAATGCCGGTCAGTAAGATTAGCTTTTTCATGTTAATGTGTTTGGGGATCATCAAAAAAAATCATCGTTTAAAATTAAACGCAGCTCCCCGGGAATAACAATGATAGGGGTCATCGGCAGTTATGCGTTTACTCATCCGGTTTACATGAATACGGCTTGTAAAAAACGTTTACCCGCCCAGTAAATAATAATGCGGTTACTGACAATTCGGTGACGCCGCTGCATCAGTGGTCGTTTACTGTAGTCATTCTGTTTTCCCGGCGGAATCCATCCATGGGGTATTGGTTGCTTCGAACGGTTTCCTTCCGGTTCCACAGCAAGGTGGACATTCCTCCTCCCGGATAATGATATGCAGTACAATGCTCATTCGGGACTTTCACCCAAAAGAAAATAACCAGGCCGGCACAAATCCAGGAACAGGATCACCGGCCGGTGACCCTGCTGAATGAAAAATGAATTATAGTTTTATAAATTCCACCCGGCGGTTAAGGGCTTTGTTGGATGGGCTGTCATTGGCAGCAACCGGCTGACTTTCTCCCAGGCCATCGGTTTCCATCCTCGCCGCATCAATGCCGAAAGAGTTGACCAGTTCCTTTTTAACGGAAGCTGCCCGGCGCCTGGATAAATCCAGGTTGGACGCATCGGCTCCGTCCGCATCGGTATGACCAACTATTTTAATTTTCACGTCCGGATTTTCGGAAAGAATAGCGGCAATTTCTTTTAATGAACCATAAGACTGCGGTTTCACCACGTCCTTATTTACGTCAAAGTAAATACCATAGCTCACGATCTTTCCTTCGGTCATCAGTTTATTCCGCATATCCGGTGCGCCAATGGCAACCCGGACATTGCTGACCATGGCCGCCCCGTCTTCGAAGCGGATCCTGTCCATCTTTACACTGGTTAGCGGGAAGGCCTTAGGCAGATCAAAAAGTTTGTTTTCATCCACATAAAGGCGAACCCTTGCTTTTTGCACCCAGACCGCTACATGGTATTTCTGGTCTTCTTTCTGGAAAAATTGGCGGTCGTCTTTAAAACCGGTCTGTCCCAGGCCCTGGCCTTCGTTTCCATTGATATAGACCCTGTAACCCGGCCGGCCAAAATATTCCACTCCGAAACTGAAGCCGGCCTTGCCCGGTACAGACCCTCCATCCCAGGATTTGGCATTGATGCTTTGCATCAGCCGGAATCGGTAACCCTGCATGCGGCCTTGTTCTCCTTTAACAGGTATAATATCAAATTCCATCGTATAGTTTTCGGGCAGGTTCAGTAACGGATCTGTCCAGATAGAATTCCGGGTTGAAAAATTCATCCACTTCCCCGGGAAGAGGTTGGTGGTAACCACTTCGGCAGACCCGTTGGTATTCCACAAAGCCGGGAAGTCGCCCACATTGTCCTGGCTGAAATCATCAAAGAAGATCACTTTCTCTCCCGGTACAAAATCATATTTGGAGTAGGTCTGCAGGGTGGGAGTTGTATCCTTCTGCACCGGGATTTCCGTATTCACCGGTGTTTCGGCGGGCTGTTCTTTCGGCACTTCTTTTTTTACATCCTTTGTTTCTTCCTTTGGTTTTTCTTTTTTATCAAATATACTATCAACAGCCTGGTCGGTTTTTTTCTCAATGACCCGGTTGGCTTTCCGCTCCAGTAATTTTTTGGGATTCAGGATCTGGGCATTCAGGTTGACCGAAGAAAAAAACAGGATCGCCGCAAAGCAGTAAAGTGCTGATATTTTCATAGCCGTGTATTTTTCAAAAGGTAGCTTTGCCAGCCCGCCTTTTAATTGATACCAGTCACTTTTAGCAATGATTCTTATCAAAAAATGGGGTAGTTGTAAAAAGAGTCCCTCGTCTTTTATCGGTATTTTACATGTCAAATTCCCATACAGTCCGGTATTGCCCCTGTTCTTCCACGTAAGACAGGAACGCACTGTAAAATTTATCGGCCCCGATGGTAGCGCTGTCCCCGATAATGACCAGTTGCTCCTTCGCCCGGGTAATCGCCACATTCATCCGCCGGTAATCTTTGAGGAACCCGATGTCACCGTCATCATTGCTGCGTACCAGCGATAACAGGATATTTTCTTTTTCCTGCCCCTGGAAACTGTCAATGGTACTGATTCGCAGTGTAGCCGGCAGGATTTCTTTTGCTGCGGCCACCTGCCCGGAATACGGGGAGATAAAGGCGGTCTTTGCAGGATCCCAGCCTTCCTTTTCTATGAGTTGCTGCAAAATCCGCAGTTCCCCTTCGTTCTGCAGGCTGATCCCGTCTGGCCCCTGTTTTTCCTGGTAACCTGAACCGGCCGTATCAATAAAACAAAGATGGGTGCCGGTATTGGCCAGGTGTGTCGCAGTTTTTAACAAGCGGTTATAGAAATGCCGGCTGCTGAAACCGGCAATGGCCTCCCGCATCCGGTACTGTATATTGAGCAGGTAAACCTGCCGGGTATGACGAATTGCCACTTCGAGAATGGAGTTGTTGAACCCCTGGGCAGCGGCTTCCTGGCTGAGCACGGTGGGCGGAAGTTGCCAATGATCTCCTGCCAGTACGATCTTTTCGGCCATCGGGAAAATACACCAGGCCAGGGGCTCTATACATTGCCCCGCTTCGTCTATGAAAAGGGTATTGAATTTCAGGTGACCCACACCGGCATCATAGAGACCGATCGGTGTTCCCGCGATCACCGATGCTTCATCAATCAGTTTTTGCTCATTATATTCCTGCAACTTTTTTATCTCCGCCCGGATCGATCTTACCTCCTTGAAAAGCAGGTTGCGTTGTTCCCGTTCCGCCTTGCCAAAACTCCGTTTGTATTTCAGGGCCATGCGCCTGAATTCCTCGGCACGGATCTTTAATTGCCTGATTTCTTTCTGTGATTTGCTGTTGCCCAGTTTCCCTTCGGGTGTATGAGCAAAAATGGCCGCATCCGCCTTGCTGCTGTTCCCGACCCGCAACAGATTTATATTATACTTCAGCAGGGTTTTGGCAATATGGTCAACCGCCGTATTACTGGGGGCGGATACCAATAACTTTTCCCCCCTGCTGGCCAACTGGTAAATGGCTTCCGCAAGGGTGCTGGTCTTACCGGTTCCCGGCGGGCCATGCACGATCAGGAAGGGTTCATGGCCACAAATGGCTTTCACCGCTTCCTGCTGGCTTGGGTTCAGCTTTTTATTATGAAATAAAATGGTTTCATCGGATACAGGTTTACCTGCCTGTTCCGGAACCGGTATGCCATGCAACTGCTCGAAAAGCCGGAAGAGGGGTTTATTTTGCTCCAGTTCCTTCAGTGCTTTTTTCATGATCTGGGTCGTTCGGGTATCAGGTGCCAGTTTGATTCCTGTGCCATTGTCCTCGATCCAGTCCGGGAAATCGGGTGCAAACAAACGGAACTCACCCGATCTTCCATCCAGGCTGATCAGCACACCCTTCACCGGTTCCTCTCCGGTGGTAAAACATTCAATCGCGGCGCCGTCCCTGAATAGGTTTGTTTCGGGAGGGAAGGCTAATTTGAAACTGATCTCGGGGTAATCTGCATATCCAAAGCTCTTGCGTGTTACAATCAATGGATGCAGGGCCAGCCCCTCGGCCTTGAGTTGCCGGAGCGTATGTGCCTGGTCAAGCGAATAACGGGTGGCCTGTTCCTTTTCTTCCAGTTCCACACATGTCAGTAAGTTTTGCAGTTGCGGATGCATGGCGGAAGATAAGTAAATAGATGATTGGTTGAATTTTACCAGGTGCTTTCTATTTACTTCTTTGCACAGCAGCTGAAAAACGGACCTGGTTCCTGTTTCTCCGGAATCACCTTCGGGTGTTGCCGGAAGAATGGTATTCAGCGGCCCCGAAACAGTAGCGGCAATCCTGTTCTCATCAATAGTTTGATAACAGGCGGCGCCGCCTGCTACCTGCCCCGGAAATTTGGCTACATTTATTTATTATACGTTAACAGATGCCGGAAACTGCTGCAGAAAAAAACATCGCTGTACTTTGTAATGAACTGGCCGGGGCGGGAAGATCCGTACAACTGGCGGCCACCATTGACCTGTTGTTAACGGGAAAAGGTATCCCGCATATGCAGTTTACCCGAAACTGGCCGTCGGATTTTAGCAGCTTTACGGACCTGTTCCTGGTTGGGGGGGATGGTACCCTGAATTATTTTATCAATCATTACCCGGGCACCCGTCTGCCACTGGTTATTTTCAAAGGGGGAACGGGAAATGATTTTCATTGGTTGCTCTATGGTGATATTACTCCTGAATCACAATTGGAAAAAGTGCTGGAGACTGCAGCCCGGCCCATTGATACGGGGGAATGCAATGGGCGTTATTTTATAAACGGGGTGGGAGCAGGTTTTGAGGGAGAAGTCGCCAAAGCACTTACAGCGCGGAAAAAATTACCCGGGAACTCCTCCTACCTGCTTACTATTTTGCAGAAAATCTTCTCCTACCGTTCACAGGAATACAGGATCCGGTCGGGAAACCAGGTGATCACAGGAAAAAAACTGCTGGTGGATATCTGCAATGGGAGGAGGGCGGGGGGTGGTTTTCAAGTGGCGCCGGTAGCCCGTGCGGATGACGGCTGTTTAGACCTGGTGGTTGCCGGTGCACTGGGCTCACTGAAACGCCTTTTCTATCTTCCGGTCATCGAAAAGGGCAAGCACCTGTCTCTTTCCTTCATTCAGCACTATGCGGTAAAAACTGCGACCATCGAAAGTGATAAACGCATTCAGTATCACCTGGATGGTGAATACGGAGAAGCGGATAAACTGGATATCCGTGTACATAAAGCGGCCCTGCTATTCAGGTATTGACCGGTGGCGGCTGGCGGTATTCCCCTTTACTCATCCTGTTTTTTAAGAGCGGTGACAGCAGGCGGGACAGTTCCGCCCATTTCTTTTATTTTTGTGGTATGCTCCTCTTTTCTGATCCGCATATCCGGTTTGCTGTACGGGATGATATCCCCGATATCATGCGGCTCCTGAACAGTGCCTACCGGGGTGAAAGTTCCCGTAAAGGCTGGACCACGGAAGCAGACCTGATCGCAGGGGATGTAAGAACCGATGAGAAGAACCTGCTGGACATTATGAATCTGGAAGGCAGTGTTTTTCTGAAATATGCAGAACCGGAAGGAACGATCATAGGTTGTGTTAACCTGCAGAAACATGCGGACCGCATTTACCTGGGAATGTTCAGCGTATCGCCTGCCCTCCAGGGAGAAGGTGTGGGAAAAAAAATATTAAAGGCCGCTGAGGAATATGCCCGTTCAGTTCATTGCCATTCGATTTTTATGTCGGTGATCTCTGTTCGCTCCAAACTCATCAGCTGGTACCAGCGGCATGGTTATGCCGATACCGGTCAGCGTAAACCATTTTTTGAAGATGAACTGACCGGTAAACACCTGCGGGAGCTGGAATTTATCATACTGGAAAAACCGGTCTGACCAAATGCTGCCGGGGTCTCGAAATGGCCTATTTTCGGGCATGGTTTTATTGGACATATCAGGATTGGAAAAAAATGAAGCAACGGGATTTGCTGTCAGGGATATTCAATTTACACAGGAGATTTACCAAAACATCGCCATTGTGGGCGAAACCGGTTCGGGAAAAACCAGTTTACTGAAAATGATCGCGGGCCTGTTGCAGCCTGATAAGGGAACGATCCTCTTTCAGGGGGAGCGGGTAAAGGGTCCACTGGAGAAACTGCTGCCCGGGCATCCGGGGATCGCGTACCTCAGCCAGCATTTTGAACTCCGGAACAATTACCGGGTGGAAGAGGAACTCGAATCAAAGAACCTGTTACCGGAAACAGCGGCAAACAGGATCTATGATATCTGCCGGATCGGCCATTTGAAAAAGCGACGCACGGATCAGTTATCGGGCGGGGAAAGACAGCGGATCGTACTGGCCCGGCTGCTCACCACCTCTCCCGGACTATTGTTACTGGATGAACCCTTTTCCAACCTGGACCGGCTGCATAAACAAATTATCAAAGAAGTATTGAAGGACCTGGTGGAGAAGCTGCATATTACCTGTATCCTTGTTTCGCATGATGCAGCGGATGCCTTATCCTGGGCCGAACGGATACTGGTTATGCGGGATGGCCGCATTATACAGGATGGAAAACCCGAAATGATTTATGAACAACCGGCCGATGTTTATTGTGCGGGCCTGCTGGGTGAGTACAACCTGCTGGATGACCGGCTGGCTGCTGTATTCCTGGAAAAAAACCGGAAGGCGGTACCGGGCAAACAATGGATGGTCCGGCCGGAAAAATTCAGGACCGGCAAACCGGGGGAGGGGCAGGTGGATGCACAGATCACGGCTGTTTCCTATTGCGGCAGTCATTATAGGGTAAGCATGCAGGCGGAAAAGCAGGAGATAATAGTTCGTATGAACAAAAGAACAGCAGTGGGTGATTGGGTTGGCTTATCTTTATCGGCCGCAGACGGCTGGTTTGTCTAAATTTGTTGAAGTCTTAAAAATACTTTTTATGAAATTATTTACCCTCCTGATGGTTGGCTGCCTTACCGGTATGACGGCTTTTAGCCAGCAAACAACCCGCCCCTTATCGGTGCCGGATTCCACTCAAAAAATACAGGTAGTGGAAACCGCCTGTGGGCAATGCCAGTTTGGTTTGAAAGCAAAGGGCTGCAGTCTGGCCGTACGGATCAACGGCAAAGCTTATTTTGTAGATGGTACATCCATCGACGAGCACGGGGACGCCCATGCGGACGATGGATTCTGCAATGCGATCCGCAAGGGGGAAGTACAGGGAAAACTGATCAATGGAAGATTTAAAGTGACCTATTTCAAATTGCTGACCACCGGGGTAAAACCGCCACAACCATAAAGCAGTTCGGGGCGGGCCCCGTCAGTGAAAGTTCATTGTTTCAGGTACTGATTTCAGAAAAGTGAATGTGGACAAAGCGGTCAGTTCCGTGCGGCCGGGTCCGAATGATATTGTGGTGTTTTATTATTCCGGCCACGGGTTCAATGAGGTGGATGAAGGATACCAGTTTCCTTACCTGGACCTGCGTGACAAAGGCTTTCAGCATTACGGGGGACCTTTTACCCTCAATATTGAATCCATTTACCAGAAGCTGAAAGCAAAAGGCGGAAGACTGAACCTGGTACTGAGTGATTGCTGTAACCGCGATCCGACTTCCGGCGCCCTGGTCAGCTCGGAAGGAGCTTCTACACGAACTTCGTCTATTGGCTGGAGCAAAGAGAATTGCCAGGCCCTTTCCTGTCGCAAAGACCCATGTCCCTGCTGATGACAGCGGCTCAGAAGGGTGAATTATCCGCCGGGAATGCAGCCGACGGGGGGATCTTCACATTCAATTTCAGGGAATCACTTGAAAAATCGCCGGGCTCCTTTACCAAAAAACCTACCTGGAATACACTGGTGGCCGCTGCTAAAGCCCAAACCATCAATAAGGCAAGGCATACCTGGTGTGATAAGGAAAAAAAACAGGTATGTGTCCAGAACCCGGTATTCAAAATCGACTAAGAGTAAAAAGGCTGAATGTATTTACCCGGGTTACCCCGTTTCTTCATGCCGCGTACCGGGATTGAAATATCTTTGGGCCTTAATAAGTGCTTCATGAAAAACTCAATACCGGTTGCTATTCAACACACCCTGTACATCCTGGTACTTCCTGTCCTTTTGTTTTCTATTCCACTCAACGCGCAAACTTTGCGGGTGGAGCCCATGAACTGGTGGGTGGGAATGAAGAACAGTACCCTGCAATTACTGGTGTACGGGGAAGGGATCGGAGCGACCACAGTTTCTCTCCGGTACCAGGGAGTGAGCATCCGCAACGTACATAAAGCGGATAGCCCGGATTATCTCTTTATCGACCTGCAGGTTTCCCCTTCCACCCGGCCGGGAACCTTTCCTATACAATTTAAAAAGGAGGGAAGGGTAACTGCTTCTTATCAATACCGTTTATCTGCGCGGAATAAAACGACCGCAAAAGTGAAAGGCTTTTCATCTTCCGATGTGATCTACCTGGTTACCCCGGATCGTTTTTCCAATGGGGATCCGTCCAATGACCAGGTGGAAGGTATGCGGGAGACCGCTGTGAACCGCACCGATGATTATGGCCGGCACGGCGGCGATATCCGCGGGATCATTAACAACCTGGATTATATTTCCTCCATGGGGTTTACCGCTGTCTGGCCCATGCCCCTGCTGGAAAACGATATGCCCCAGGCATCTTATCACGGGTATGCCATCACTGATTATTATAAAGTGGATCCACGCTACGGAAACCTGGATGACTACAAAGAACTGGCTGATAAAGCCCGGCAAAAGGGACTGAAACTGATCTTTGACGGCGTCTTAAATCATACGGGGTCTTATTACTGGTGGATGAAAGATTTGCCGTTCCGGAACTGGGTCAATTATGCCGATTCTATCCGGATCACCAATCACCGCCGTACGGTAAACCAGGACCTGTATGCCGCCGCCTCGGATAAAGAAAGGATGGTCCGGGGCTGGTTTGTGGAGCAGATGCCCGATCTGAACCAGGAAAATCCTTTTCTCGCTGAGTACCTTATTCAGAATAATATCTGGTGGATTGAGACCCTGGGACTGGCCGGGATCCGCCAGGATACCTATCCCTATTCCCAGAAAAAATTCCTGGAGCAATGGACCTGCCGCATCATGAATGAATATCCCGGCTTCAGTATTGTGGGAGAGGAATGGACTACCAATCCGCTGATTGCCGCCTACTGGCAAAAGGGAAAACAAAATACAACCGGGTACCGGGGTTGCCTGAAAAGCACCATGGACTTCCCGTTGCAATCTGCCCTGGTGCAGGCATTGACGGAGCCGGAATCCTGGGATAAAGGCCTGGTGAAATTATATGAAGCACTCGCCAATGATTTCGTATATGCCAATCCGAAAGACCTGTTGGTATTCGGCGATAACCATGATATGGATCGTCTTTTCACATTCCTGAAAAAAGACCCCGGTCTGATGCAGATGGCCCTGGCTTACCTGCTGACCATCCGGGGTATCCCGCAACTCTATTATGGTACGGAAATCCTGCTCGAAAATTCCGCCAAACCCGGAGACCACGGACTGATCCGCTCCGATTTTCCCGGCGGATGGAAAGAAGATACGATGAATGGGTTTACCGGGGCCGGTCTCTCCGCTGATCAGCTGCGCATCCAGTCCTTTCTGAAAAAACTGCTCAACTGGCGGAAAAATAAAACCGTGATCCACCAGGGAAATACACTGCATTTCGCCCCGGCCGGCGGAACCTATATCTTCTTCCGGTACAACGAGAAAGAAACCGTGATGGTGATCCTTAACAAGAATAACAAACCGGCAAAACTGGAGACCTCCCGTTTTGCGGAGATCGTAAAAGACAAAAAAACAGCTACCGATGTGATCCTGGGTGATACCTACCCGCTGGGCACGGAACTCACGGTTCCCGCAAGATCAGCACTCATACTGGAACTGAAATAAGTTGTGCAATCTCAGGTTGACGATAATCCCGGCGCTTTCGTTTTAAGCCCCGTGCCAGGAGTTGCGGGATTAATAGTACGGTAACTAATCATCGGTTCTGCAGCTCAAAGCTCACCGTTTGCAGCTTTTTGATAGCAGCATTTCGACTTTATACACAGGATCAGATAAAAAAAGCGGCCGTCCTTTATACCGGGGCGGCCGCTTTTAGTAAGATATGCTCAGGGGAATTGGTCAGAAACTGTAATTGACGCCAAACATCAGCATACTCGTATTCATTTTATAGGAAACTTCACTTCCGGGGATGGCGCCATAGGGATTTGACGGGTTGGCCATCATCGGGTTCAGCAGGGGGCCGCTCGTGGAACCGGCGCTGGTACCAAAATGGAAGACTCCGTTCAGGGTAAAATGACTGCCGATCTCATAACCAAAACCAAGCTGGAATGCATGTTTGATAATAGCGGTGGCAGGCAGGGAGAACATGGCCAGTTCGGAACTGATGGGGTTACTGCTGTAGGTATAACCCAGGCGGAACGGCATTCTTTTTAAAGCCTTATACTGCACACCGGCGGAAACAACAGAGATATTTTCCCAGCCGAATCCGGCAACAGATCCGTTCATGTTCCATCCTTTGGCCTTAAACCCTTTTGTGTTTTTATAATCCACAAACCGGTAATCAAGCGCCAGGTCAAACAGTTTGTTGGAATAACCCATACCAACAGAAATAATAGCGGGATAATTCATCCGGAATGTTTCATTAGGGGCCAGTGAGCCATCGGAATAAGTATTCCGGAAATCGAATTCCTGGAAATACTGCTGTGATTTATATGAAGCACCCAGTTTGAATCCATGGCCGGAATTAAAGAAGATACCGGCCTGTCCGCCTACACCAAAGGCCGTTGCTTTATCACTGCCGGGGTAACCCTTGGTCGGACTGGGGGCGGCGATGGGGTTTGGTAATAATTTTAATGCGGAATAGTTGAAGGTGGGAGCGAGGCCAACAGAAACCTGGTCGCTCAGCTTATAGGCATAGGTAATACCCACCTGCATCAGCTGGTAGTCGGACTGCACCCTGCCAAACCCACCGGAGCTTTGCGGCATGGTTACCGGGTTGGAAGCGCTTTCAGGGAACGTAACCCCAAAACCACTGATACCAAATGCGGAGACCCCGAAGGTATGTTTGCTGTTCTTTTTGCCCCATACCATCGCCAGCGCCGGCATCACGGAAACGCCTCTTTCATCTTTGGTTACGCCCGACATCGGTCCTCCGGGGGTGGGAACGGTGGAACGGACTTCGGGGGAGGAATAAAATAAACCGGCATTCACAGAAAAGACCCTGGTTTGAAAGACAGAAATACCTGCGGGGTTCCAGTGCAGGGCCCCATTGATATCCAGTGGCTGACCGGTGGCAGCCCCGCCCATCGATGTATTAACGGCACCAATGCCCTGCATGATATGGCCCGTCTGGGCAGACATAAAAAGTGAAACAAAACCCAGTGCAAAAGCAGAAAATATCTTTTTCATAAACGTAAATTTTGATAACGGCGCGAATATCGCCAAAAAGTGGTGCAAAGCTATTAGCAGTGCATCCGGGTTCATGTGATTATTATCACCCCCGTTTGTAAATCATAGAGGCGTATGACGAATAACAGGTGTGGGACTGAAGCAGGTTAAGAAAAAAAAGAAGCGGCCTGTCCGGGAATGAATTTCCGGGCGGAAGCCGGTGCAGGTCAGTAAAAAACATTCCCCTGATTAACAAGTATCAGGTCTGCAGTTAATTTTTATCATGGCCCGGTTTTGGCTGAAAATTCTATTTTCGTTCCTGTTATTTTTTAACCTATTTAAAAGTCTAATTTTAGAAACATGAAACAAGAATACTGGATCAACGTAAAACATGTGGACAACCGCCTCGTTATTTTCCTGAACGGAGAAACCATTTGGGACAGTGGTATCGTGCATGATGACCCTGCCCTGAACACTTTTATTGATATTACCTCCCCGCTGAAAGACCATGCCGGGCACACCAGCGAACTGATCTTTGAAGGATTTAACGATGATTATACCGCCAACGGGGATGAAGGCGAACTGAATCCCTGGCACTTCAGCTACCGGGTTTTTAAAAAGACCATTAACGGGGCCGGGGAAGTGGTAGGCGAGACCGATATCCTGAATCCCTACAATGAAAAGCACCTGTCAAACCCCAATACCCGTGCGATCAGCAACAGTTACCAGATCGTACTAAAGAGCGGGGAATACAAAGTGGTGTCGAACTCGCTTTCCCAGCAGTTCTACAAATAAGTGAACGTTAATTTTTAATATTGGCTAATACCTGTTTACAGGTAGCTCTGATTATCGCCAGGGGCAGCTTCAAGGTTGTCCCTGTTTTTATTCCGGGTATTGCTTGTAACGGCGGGGAACTCCGGCAAACCTGTTTTACCTATCTTGCCGAAAAATCATACTAATGCAGACGATCCTTGGCGCAAATGGAACGATCGGTTCAATACTGGCAAAGGAACTCACGGCCTATACCAGCCGGATCCGCCTCGTAAGCAGAAACCCGGTAAAAATA
This sequence comes from Sphingobacteriales bacterium, assembly GCA_016192105.1. Lineage (GTDB taxonomy): Bacteria > Bacteroidota > Bacteroidia > Chitinophagales > Chitinophagaceae > JJ008. Next base: position 28,196 of record JACPUV010000037.1, read on the forward strand.
AATGAGGGGGATGAACTGTTCCCGGCTGATCTCAGTGATCCGGGGCAGGTGGATAAAGCGGTGGCCGGATCATCGGTTGTTTACCTGCTGGTGGGTTTTGAATATAAACTGAAAGTGTGGCAGGAAAAATGGCCCCGGCTGATGCGGGCCGTGATCGATGCCTGTACCCGGCACCAGGCCCGGCTTGTTTTTTTCGACAATATGTACTTGTATGACAAAAATGCGATCGGGCATATGACGGAGGAATCTCCCGTAAATCCTCCCAGCCGGAAGGGAGCGGTTCGCCGGGAGATTGCAGGTATGCTGACGGATGCGGTAAAAGCCGGGACATTAAAGGCCCTGATTGCCCGTTCGGCTGATTTTTACGGCCCGCGGAATGAACGGAGTATTCTTACGGAGACGGTTTACAAAAATCTGCTGAAAGGGAAAAAAGCCAATTGGGTGATGAATGCAGATAAAGTGCATTCATTTACCTATACACCGGATGCTGCAAAAGCCACCGCCATCCTGGGCAATACGGAAGATGCGTACGGAGAGGTCTGGCACCTGCCCACAGATCCGGCTAAAATTACCGGCCGGCAACTGGTCGGCCTGTTTGCCGGGGAAATGAAAAAACCCGCCGGTGTCAGTGTCCTGCCTTTGTGGATGCTTAAGCTGATGGGAATCTTTGTACCACTGATGCGGGAATTGCCGGAGATGATGTACCAGTATGACCGGGATTATTTTTTCGACTCATCCAGGTTCGAACAACGTTTTTCATTCCGGCCCACGGGTTATGAGGAAGGAGTGAGGGCCGTCGTTGAGGCCGGAAAATAAAACAACAGTGATCGCCCGGCACCAGGCCGGGCGATCACTGTTTCTTCAATCGCTGAGTACGGATGAAACGATCAGATGATGACCACACTGTTCGTGCCGCCGTAAATATTGGGTTCCTGGCTGTCTGCCTCCGGATCATTAATCCATTGGGTTTCGTTTACCAGGTATTTGAATTCATGTTTTGAGTCCTTGGGCAGGTTTACATCCGCACTGAAGCTGCCGTCCTTTTTCCTGCTCATTATAATAGCATCTTCCCAGTTGCTGTTCAGCCCCAGGATCTCAATCGTTTCCGCATTTTCTGTCTGGAAGGAAAATTTTACTTTGCAATAGTCCTTGGTCTTGTAATAAGTTTTTGTTACCATTTGCCGGTTTTTGGGTTAATAAATCTATGTATAAGTCATTGGCAAACAGCAATCAGAGAAGGTTCAATGGGGTACATCGTCGCCTTTAATACCCAAATCCGGAAAAGGTAACCCGGGATAGTTCCTTTTATCCTTCACAGGTTATCCACGGGAAGGAGCGGACGGGTTGTCCCGATGCAATTTTCAGGAGTTTCTGTCGTTGTTAGTAGGATCCAATCTCTGTAAAAACCAATATCCGTCTGTATGAAACACCTATACTTCAATGATCAGGCATTTATTGCCGAGTCATTTAACATGGATGAAGATTTTACATTCCAGTCATCCCGCCTGGCTTTCTTCAAGATTAATTCATATAAGCTATCCTTAATCAATGCATCTTTCTGCACAACCCGGGAGGAACTGAAGAACAGCATTTGCGGGAGCCTGCTGAATTATACTTCTCCGGATCTGATCCTGGCCGCCACTGGTTTTTTTGACCAGGAAATCGATAATTAAACCGATTGTGCCGGGAGTTGTTTAGCCCGCCTGAATGCATACAGGCAGCGAAGTACTGCATCCGTGCAGGAATTTTTATTTCACCATACAACAGGGAATTTATTCGGGCTTGGGGACCGAGAAAGAGAAGGTACTGCCTTCGCCGGGTTCACTTTCAATATAAAGCTGTCCGCCGTTTCGGACCAGGAATTCCTTGCAAAGCATCAGGCCGAGACCGGTACCGGATTCACTGGCCGTCCCTTTGGTGGTAAAGTAATCGTTATTACGGATCCGCATCAGCGCATCGTGGCTCATTCCCATCCCGCTGTCCTGCACATAGATTTCCAGGAAACTGGGATGCTCATGCACTCCAATGCAGATCTTGCCTTTTTCCGGGGTAAACTTAATCGCGTTTGACAACAGGTTACGCAGCACTAAGCTCATCATGTCTTTGTCGCAATACCCGTAAACCCGGGGCGGTGCATCATTCAGCAGGATGACACCCTTGTTCCGGGCCGGCAGCAGCAGGCCCTGGTACACTTCATTGATGGAGTTTTCAATATCCACCACTTCCGGGTTCACTGTATGTGCCTGCATCTGGGCCTTGGCCCATTGCAACAGGTTTTCCATCAGCCCCACGGCATAGTTCATATCGTTCAGCACATCCGGAATATTTTTCCGGAGTTCTTCGGCAGACAAGTGATGCTCATGCGCTTCTTTAAAAAGATTCCGCATGGCATACATCGGGGCTTTCAGGTCATGCGAAATAATGCTGAAGAGCTTGGTTTTAACAGAATTTAATTCCGCCAGCTGGGTCGCCTGCTGCTTCAGCAGTTCGGCGCTTTCTTCCAGTTTCCGGCTCTGCTTCTGGATCTGTGTATTCTTTTCCTCCAGGATGCTGTTCTTGCTCAGAATCCGTCCCTGGTAGATACTGTTTTCCTTTTTGATCAGGAATAAACCATAAAAAATAAATAAGAGCGACAGGCCCTGGTTCAGGAGATAGAGCCCGTTGCTGACTTCCCGCAATTCATAAGGCTGATGCCGGATCACCACAGCCAGTAAAAAATAGCTGACCATGGAAAAACTGAGCGAAAAAATAATTGAGCCGATTGAGTTCAGGAAAAAAACGGCTAATATCCCGAATAAGATGAACGAAAGGCTGATCCCGGGATTGAACCCGTAGAGATAAACCACACAGGTAAAGAACGGGTAGAGTATAAAATAGGCCAGCAGAGCCATTTCCGGCCTTTTCTCGTGGTTCAGGAACAATACCAGCAAACTGACCAGGGAGGGGAGGCCGGCGATTACCCAGGCAGATGCCGGGAGCGAGGTTTGCATCAGCAACCCGGTCATTGGAAACAGGATACCGATGATCAGCTGAAAAAAATTAATCTTGTTAAAGATCCGCAGCTTCCGCTGGTCATATTCCTCCATCGAAGAACTGATCCCCAATGATTGAATCAATCCGAATACAGTCAGGAATGGCTTCGGGGGTAGGACAAACCGGCGTTGAAACCGGGCTGTTTCTTCTTTCTGCTGGAGGAGTGGCTGTGCCGTAATATCCATTGGTTTCTTTCTTTAGGATTGGATAACTAAAATAACTGTTAAAACGGAGATTTACCTATTAAAGAACGAATAACTTACCTGTAAATAGTAGATCTACGTAGGTCGCGCTGCGGAAAACTGCATAACCAAAACCGGGTAAAACTAACCAGTTAGCCCGGCTCAGCTGATTTGAGCCGTGTAAGAACCGGCGGAAGAAGAACGGCAGAGAATACAGGAAAGCATCCCGGCTACACTGTATCACTTTTGCGAACGGGTATCTTTTTTTTAAAAAAAAGTAAGCCCGGTTCCCGCAGGAATGAATGCCAGGGGTGGAAAATTTCGGGGACTGAACTGCTTTCCCGGTACAACGCTGCCGTATATGGGCGCAAGCAGCCGGCAAGCAGGAAGCTGGTTGAAAACAAGACAGTTTTACTAACTTCGGCCCTGACTTCAACCAAATGGCAGAGCATTCACATCAACTGGCGGCGATCCTGTTTGCCGATATCGTGGGCTATACGGCGATGATGCAGGAAAACGAGGAAACCGCTGTGGAAAAAGTGAACCGTTTCCGGGAAGTGGTGGAACTGATCGCCGAGGAACTCAACGGCAAGATCATCCAGTATTACGGGGACGGGTCTTTATTGCTTTTTCATAGCTCCACGGATGCAGCCGAATTTGCCAAACTGCTCCAGGAAGACCTGCAAAATGAACCCCGGATCCCGGTCCGGATCGGGATTCATATGGGGGATGTACTGGTGCACAGCGGGAATATTTTTGGCGATGTGGTTAATATCGCGGCCCGCATCCAGTCACTGGCCCCGGTGGGTGGTATCTATATCTCCGAAATGGTGTACCGGAATATTGCCAATAAAAAAGAACTGGAATCGGTATTTGTCCGCGAGGAGAAACTGAAAAATGTAAAAGAAAGCATCCGGATCTACCAGCTGATCACCGAAGGAGATCATCCCTTTGTGCAACCGGGTAGTGTAACCGAAAATGCGGCACCGGCTACCGGACCCAGTCATATCGCCGTACTGCCTTTTTCGAACCTGAGCAGCGACCCCCAGCAGGATTATTTCAGTGACGGGCTCACCGAAGATATCATTACACAGTTGTCAAAGATCAGGGCGTATAAAGTGATCTCCCGTACTTCAGTGATGCAGTACAAAAACTCACCCAAAACAGTAAAGGAGATCGGGAAGGAACTGGGGGTATCCCTGATACTGGAAGGAAGTGTACAGCGGCACGGGGACCAGGTGCGCATCACAGCTCAGCTGATCAATGCCGTCAGCGACGAACATGTATGGGCCGATTCGTATGACCGCCCCATGCTGGATATTTTTTCCATTCAGCGGGAAGTGGCCCTCGCCATTGCCGCGGTGCTGAATACTTCGCTTTCCAATAAAGAAACCCGTGAACTGGACTATATTCCCACGACCGATCTGCAGGCCTATGATTATTACCTGCGGGGAAAACTGCTGCTCGAAAACCGCAATAAAGCCGACCTGCTCCTGGCCCGCGAACATTTCATGCAGGCCGTATCGAGGGATAAGACATTCGCCATTGCCTATTCCGGGCTGGCCGATACTTACCTGTTGTCCTCCTTCCGCGGCTACGAAGACCCGGTCATGATGCTCTGGCAGGCCAAGAAATATATTGATACCGCTGCAGGACTGGATTCCTTTTCCGGCGAAACACAGGCCTCACTGGGGTATTGGTATTTCCAGAGTTTTGACTGGCATGCGGCGGAGATCACTTACCGCCGTTCCATCAGCCTGAACCAGAACCAGTCCAATGTGTACCTCTGGCTGGCCGTGTTATTACAAGCCAAAGGAGAACAGGAAGAGGCCCTGAAGATTTATGAAATGGGGGCCGAGATCAACCCGATGTGGGATTACCTGCAGAAGAACAAGGCCATGCTGCTGGTCAACATGAATAGAAAGGAAGAAGCCCTTCATTGTATGCAGGGACTGATTGATAAATCCTACGACAGTGTAATCAAACGAAAAAGGTATGAGGAACTGTCCCGGCTGCACTGGGCCTTTAACGAAAAAAAGGAAGCCATCTCGGCCGCCAAAAAGTCAGGAAACCTGGGACTGCTGAAATTCTATACCGATGGGGATTTCTCCCTGCTGCAGAAAACCGTGGATGAACATTATTCCTCCCTGCGCCAGCGGAGTGAATATATTTCCCAGTTCTGGATGGGGCAGGACTATGCCCATGCAGGTGCCCGGGAAAAAGCCCTTGAATGTTTTAACAATGCGCTGGCCTTAAAAGAGGCAGCGCTGAGCCTATTACTGATCCGGGATTTTGAATTCCTGAATATTAAATACCTCAGCATGGCCCTGCTGACCCGAAAAGTAAAACAGCTGATCAATTTCTGACCCGGTAATTCCCATTAAAAACGGTACTGTAACCGCAGGTCGATCAGGTCGGCCACTTCCTTGTGTACTTTCATGCACACACCGGCAAACCAATGAGGTCCCAACTGGTACCGGATACCCCAGCGGTGATATAAAGTGGAATAGAAGGCAGGATGCCTGCTTATATAAATACCCAGCTGCTGGCTGACGATCACCTTCCCCAGCAGGAATTCATTGCCCAGGTTCAAACCCGCCTTTAAAGCCGGCCGGCTGTTGTTCCGGGGCGCAATACTGTCATCCCTGTACCGGTCATACGTCATTTCTGCCCCACCGGTAAGGGCATTGATTTTGCTGACCGTCATGGAAACCTGCCCAAAAAGACCCAGCATATAATTTCGTTTGGTTAACCACAAATGGTGATAGCCCTGCCCGGGTGTGACCATGAAACCCACATCGGCAGTTGGCTTACTGTGGATTCTCTGTGCAGGAGGGTTTTTGTATTTCGGCAGGTGGTTACTATACGGGTAATAAAGCAGGGATCCGGAAAACATAAGCCAGTTCAGCCCGGAATTAGGTTGCTTAAAATCAGCGTTGGAAATATGATGAATATTCCCGTTGACAGTAGTAGTGAAATGCCTGGACAAACGGATTCCCGCACCCGCACCGATATGCAGGTACGTGTTCAGGTGCGTACTGTACGACTGGTTGCTTTTATTGCTGACCACATTGTACGGGCTGGTAAAATAACTGATCCCGGATTCGCAACGGAACTGAAACTGGAACCGGTTGCCGATCCGGTAAACAGGTTCAATAAAAAAGGAACCGATCAGGCTTTTACCAACGACAGGGCTGTGAAAATCCGTAAAGGCAAGACTGAAACCGGTTCGCAGATAGGTTTTACAGATGCTGTAGGAATTATAATCAAGCCGCTGAGTTGCATATTCCAGGCCAATTGTTTCCGGGCGGGCCGTTCCGGCACCGGCCACAACAGACTTATGGATGAACACAGCACCTTTCTGAAAGGTTATGGCATACACTTTTTCACGGGTCATACTGTCTGTATGATCCTGGGCTGCCAGGCTCAGCGGACAGAGAACCCAAAGCAGGGTTTTCCAATATTGCATCGGGAAATATAGGGGAAATTATTAATAAAATCTGAACAGGTCAATGGAACAGTGAATAAATTGAATCCGGTCAATCCCGCCTTCCGAAGACCAGCTGCGTGATAAAGACCTGGTTTTCGCCCCGCTGGAATTCCTCAACTTTTCCGCCATAATAGTTGATCCGGCTTTGTATATCCCTGAATTCACTGCCCGATTTATCAATCGCCTGGCCGTTGTTATTGTACACGATCCGGATCATCAGGGAGAAAGCATGAAAGGAGAGACCAATATGAATCAGCCGGCCATAGTTTATTAGCAACAGGGACACAAAATCCTGGATAATCCGGAATATTGAAAGTTTATCATCATTCTTTAATTCCTCAATGGACGCATCATTGCAGCTGAACTGAATATCGGCTTCGTATTCTTTCCGGTAGCCACTGAGCAGGGTTTTTATACTGGGGATTAAACCAAGCATTGATAAACCGGAAGGATAAAGGCGGTTGCTCAGGTTGTTTAATTCGAGGATGGCCTGCTGGATCGTGTGCATCATATCCTCGGTAAATTTCCGGTTGTCCTCATCCACGATCTTACCCTGCAGCATCAGGTTCACATAAACGAGTAACTGGTTCACATTGTCCCGTAACAATTCAGCGATACCGGCTCTTTCCTTCTCCTGGATGTCAATAACGGCTCTCAATAATTCCTTTTCAACAGCCAGGTTCTTATTCCTGCTTTGTTTCAGGTAACCGATATCCGCCAAATGCAGGTAAAAGCCCTTCACCTGGTCCTGCTCCAGGTTGGGGATATAGGAAACAAGGGCCTGGCAAAGCGGTTTGCCAGGAACGGGGAAGATGGCTTCAAACATATGCAGGTTACCCGCCAGTACCGACTGAATAAATGGTAATTGTTGGGTAAACAGAACCTGTCCCAGTAAATCGGGTAGTTTTATATTACCGGTCACGGTTTGTCGGTCTTTACCGAACCAGTCAAGGCTTGCAGCATTCACAAACTCACAGACCTGTTCTTTATTCCAGCCGGCCAGCAGGGGTGGTATCTGTTCTGTAATTAGTACGGCCGGTTCGTTATTCTGCCTGACTCCACCGTCATCACCAGCGGTATTACCACGGTGCGACATAACTTGTTTTTTAGTAAGGTAATGAAATTAAATTAAATATAAACTGCATCTGTCTAGCTCTTTTGTTTAATTTGATTGAAGTCATTTACCTAACTATTTCTACTTAGTTTTTGGATTTGTAGTCTATAGAAGGTGTTGAAATGAATTTCAGTTCATCGGGATAGAGGCCGGCGTTTGCAGTTCATTCTTATTTAATCACCACCGTTTCCCATCCGTCGTATTCTCCTTTGCATTTTCCTGCTTCTTCTTTCAGCCAGCCGGTGAGTGTGTTGATAGAACGCAGGTCAACACGGTCGGTGCGGGATACCCGGACCTTGTAGGGAAAAGAATGGGTTGTGATAGTTTCTTTGGATTCCACCTTAAATTTTTTGCTTACCGCGGTGTAGATAAAACATTCCCGGTCGGTCTCCGTTTTAAAATACAACCAATGCTCCACAGGACGGGGCTGATCCAGTTTGTCTCCCGCTTTCTGCAATTGCATCACTACTTTCTGGTTGCTCATATATTCCCGGGTTGTTTCATTCGGGTATAAGAACCGGAGGTAGGCATCCCAGGGCCGGTCTTCTTTTACCAGGAAGGCAGGTGTGTAACCCGGAAACTGCCTGGCCAGGAGCTTCGCGACCGCCTCCCGTAACCCGGTGGTATCTGTTACATAGAAATAATCTTTGCGTTCACACTGATAAGTGAAAGTGCCGGCCAGTACAGGCTTATTCAGCCGGGCCAATAGGGCAACAACTGAATCAGAAATTTTAGTAAGGCTGTTGAATGCAAGCGGGGCGGGGAGACCCTCTGCCGTACAATTCTTAAACTGCACACCGGCTGCGAACAGGTAAGGATATTGCGTATCCGGTGCGTTATTCTTCAAAGACATATTTACCAGGGTACTGCCTGGCCCTTTCTCATAACGGGCTATATAAGTGTCCCATTCGCCAGACTGAGCAAAAAGGGATTGAATAAACAGCGTCAGTACGAAGAAAAACAGGATTCTTTTCATGGAAGCGGTGAAGGTAGGACAAAAGGAATGGGCGAACGGAACGGGAAACTATTTTAGGCTTTTGTTGGCACAAAATACGATGCACACGGACAGCTTTTCGTTTGACTCGTAAGAAGCCTATGCCTTGTTTATCTCCCGTCATTTCCTCTCCCTCAGCCAGGCAACCAGTTCTTTCTTGATAGCAGTCCCGATTATTTTCTGCTGGATCGGGTTGGTCAATAATGCCCGGCTTGCGGCATTATCCCCGATCTCCAGCAAAACCCGGTAAGGGGCGGAATTGACATTCTCGTCAAGGCTGTAAAAGCTCAGTTTGCCGGTGGTTGCACAGCGGTAATCATTACGGCCTGTGGTACTGTCCAGCAACACACCCCGGTTTTCCATATCCGTAACAACACATATTGCTTTTACTAACCGCCCGGCCAGTTCCCGGTTGTGCATTTCGTTGGGATCGCCATAATGGATATACCCCCAGACTGCATTCCGGTTGGTACCGCCATTGTTGTGTACGGCGATAAAGACCTGCGGTTTCTTTTTATTGGATTCCGCTAATTCATAAGCATATCCCGAGATCAGGCCATCCATCACCGCGGATGTATGGGCAATTTTGGTATTACTGCCCGAATCAGTATGGTGGTACCCGGACCTGCCCAGGCTCCAGACCTTGTATTCCCGCAGGGATGGTTGCGTTTGCATTGCTGCCTCCACGATGGCATTGCAGGTAGCCGCCTCACTGAAATCCTTGCCGGTATCGGTTTGGTGGGAGGGCTGCCAGACAATTTTTTGTTTGGGTTTGCTGCCGGTCCTGCTTTGGAGACAGGCCTGGGTAAACAGGATGGACAGGGGAAGAAAAAAAACCATTTTCTTCATATGCCTGGTTTTTTCTAAAGCTACGAAACAAGGTTGATACTTGCCACGGATATGGAAAAGAACAAAGCAGAACCCAAGCTTTATAGCCAATCCAGCCACGGGTAAACCAGCCCCCTCCGGGTCAGTAGCCCTTCCACGGTATGATGGATCTCCGGGTCCCCGTAGCCCCGGCTTCACCCGGGGCTACGGGCAAAAACATCAACCATCCTTACAGATTGCGTCGTTTTTTACATACTGGAAGCCATCCAAAATCAGGTTCTTATTAAGATTATGAAGCAAGCCAATTGTATGAACCCGGGAAAGTTAGCTTTATGGTAGTCAAACCGGGTTATTCACAATTCGCATATTCCTGCTTTTGAGGCAGCTCGTAAAAAATCTTCCCACATTTTTCCCACTTTATTGTGAATAACTGCCCCCGGGCGGCTCCCCTTTTTCTGCTTCTTTGCATTAAATTCGCCGCCGGACTTTACCCTAAATTAAAAAGTAAACCGTGAGATTAAAGAGTTTAGAAATCAAGGGCTTTAAGAGCTTCGCCGACAAAACAGTCGTGAATTTTGACGATAATATTACCGGCATCGTGGGACCGAACGGTTGTGGCAAATCGAATATTGTGGACAGCATCCGTTGGGTGATCGGTGAACAAAAGATCAGTCACCTCCGGAGCGAAAACCTCGACAGCCTGGTGTTCAATGGTTCCAAAACCCGCAGCGCCAGCGGACTGGCCGAAGTGAGTCTCACCTTTGAAAATACCCGGAACCTGCTGCCCACCGAATTCAGCACGGTAACGGTTACCCGAAAATTTTATAAAAGCGGCGAGAGCGAATACCGGCTGAACGATGTGCAATGCCGGCTGAAAGATATCCAGAACCTGTTCCTGGACACCGGTGTGAGTACGGACAGTTATGCCATTATTGCCCTTGACATGGTGGATGACCTGATTAAGGATAAGGACAACAGCCGCCGCAAAATGCTGGAACAGGCCGCCGGGATATCCATTTACAAGACCCGGAAGAAAGAAGCCAAACAAAAACTCGAAGCCACCGAACAGGATCTGGCCCGTATCGAGGACCTGCTTTTTGAAATCAATAACCAGTTGAAAGCCCTGGAAAGCCAGGCGAAGAAAGCCGAGAAATACCACGAGATTAAAAAAGACTACCGGGAGATCAGTATCGAACTGGCCAAAGCCAGCCTGGAAGGATTCAACCTGGGCTATAAAGAACTGAATGAACAGCATGACCTGGAAACCGATAAGAAGCATAAACTCGAGGCCGAGATAGGAACCCGGGAAGCCGATCTGGAACAGGAGAAACTTTCCTTTGTGGAAAAGGAAAGACAGCTACAGGCCATGCAGCATTCCTTTAACGAAATGCTGCAAACCGTGCGGAGCAAAGAGAATGACAAGAACCTTTCCGCACAGCGGCTTGAACACCTGCACGAAAAAGAAGGCAGCCTGCAGGAATTCCTCCAGAAGGCAGAAGGCCAGCTGAAAGGCATTGAAGAAAGCATCGGCTTTACCAGTCAGCAGGTGGTGGATGAAGAAAACAGCCTGGAACTGCTGAGCGAGCAACTGGCGCAACTGAATAACGAAGTAAATGCCAAACGCGAAGTACTGGATGAAAAACGCCGGATGCTGGATAGTCTCCGCAATGAATACCAGCAGGTCCAGCGACAGCAGTTTGAGGCGGAGAAAAAAGTGGCCGTGGCAGATACCTCTGTTCAAAACCTGCAACGGGTGATCCAACAGATCGAAGATGAGCGGGTACAGCGGGAAGAGCAGCGGCATCACCTGGACAATGACCGCCAGCTGAAGGAAAAGGAACTGCACATTAAAAAAGTGGACCTGGAGCAGCTGCAGCAACACCAGGAGAATACCAAAGAACAGATCCTGCAGACACAGGCCGTCCTGGATGGTCTGCGCAATAACCTCGCCGGCGAAACCCGTAAACTGGATGCCAAAAAGAACGAACATGACCTGCTGAAGAGCATGATCGATTCAATGGAAGGGTACCCCGATTCGGTTAAATTCCTCCACAACAATAACCAGTGGAACTGCAGCGCCCCGATTCTTTCCGATGTGCTCTATGTTAACGAAGAATACCGAACCGCACTGGAAAATGTACTGGAACCTTACCTGAGTTATTATGTTGTCAATAACCTGCCGGAGGGCTTACAGGCCGTTCACCTGCTGGATGAAAACAAGAAAGGGAAGGCCAACTTTTTCCTGCTGGATAAAGTGAATGAAGCTGCTCCTGGAATGGAGGCTCACCGGTTAGAAGGGGCCATCCCCGCCCTCAGCGTGGTGGAAGTGGAGGAGAAATACCGTAAACTGGCCGAACACCTGCTGGGAAATGTATTCATCGCCGACAGCGAAGATGCCCTGCAGAACAGCAACGGATTCGTGGTCATCGAAAAACATGGCAAGTACGTAAAAGGAAAATATTCCCTGACCGGCGGCAGCGTTGGACTGATCGAGGGTAAGAAGATCGGCCGGGCCAAGAACCTGGAGAAACTGCAGGAGGAAATCCTGGCACAGGATGCCGTGGTGGATGCCCTGCGCGCCGATATCCAGGCGAGGTACAACGAAGTGATCGCTTTCAATGAAGACCTGCGGGAATCCGCTATCCGCGAAACAGAAAAAGAGATCCAGCAACTGACCAACGAAGTATTCGCCCTGCACAATAAACTCGAAAACCTGCACGGTATGCAGGTAAGCAGCCAGCACCGCCTGGAAGAACTGAACCTGCAGATGCAGCAAACACATAGCTCTGTGGAAGCGGTGCGCGGCCAGCTGGCTGAATACACGGAACTCCTGCAGGCGAATTCCGCGAAACTGGCCGAAGCGGATGAAGCCTTTAAAGTAACCGAATCCGATTACAATGAAGCCAGCCGCCAGTACAATGAATTTAACCTGAATGTGACCCGGCAGCAGAGTAAGATCAACGGGCTGCGGCAGGAACTGGAATTTAAGAACAACCAGCTGAAAGACCTGCGCCAGCAGATCGAAAGCAATACCAGTCACCTCGCAGATACCCGGAGCAATATTGAACAATCTGCACAGTCCCTCCACGATATCGAACAATCCCTGCTGGAATTGCTCCGCCGGAAAGAAGAAGAGGAGCGGAACCTCAACGAAGCAGACCAGGCGTATTATAATTTCCGCAACCAGCTGAGCGAAAAGGAAAGCGCCATCCGGCACCAGGTAAAGGAAAAAGAACAAAGCGAATACCTGCTGGCCGCGATCAAGGATAAATTAAATGAGTTGAAACTTCAACTGGCCGGGATGAAGGAACGCCTGAATGTGGAGTTCCGCATTAACCTGGAAGATATCCTGGGAGAAGCCCGCAGCGGTGAAGTACCCGTGGAAGAACTGCAGGAGAAAGCCGACCGGATGAAGAAACGCCTCGAGAACCTCGGGGAAGTGAACCCGACGGCCATCGAAGCATTTACCGAAATGAAAAAGCGGTATGATTTCATCGTTGAACAAAAGACCGACCTGGTAAATGCGAAGGACAGCCTGCTGAAAACGATTGAAGAAGTGGAAGCTACGGCCAACCAGAAATTCCTGGATACGTTTCACCAGGTAAGGGAAAATTTCCAGAAAGTGTTCAAGACCCTTTTCACCGAAGACGACCAGGCCGACCTGGTACTGGAGAACCCGGAAAATCTCGCCGATACCGGTATTGATGTAGTGGCCAAACCTAAGGGGAAACGTCCTTCCTCACTGACCCAGTTGAGCGGGGGAGAAAGAACACTGACCGCGACGGCCCTGCTCTTTGCGATCTACCTGATCAAGCCCGCTCCATTCTGTATTCTGGATGAGGTGGATGCGCCGCTGGATGATGCCAACGTGGGTAAGTTCACCAATATGATCCGCCAGTTCAGTGATAATTCACAATTTATCATTGTAACCCACAATAAAATGACCATGAGTACCGTGGATGTGATTTACGGGGTGACCATGCAGGAACCGGGGGTGAGCAAACTGGTCAGTGTGGATTTCAGGAATTTGCAGGCAAACCAGAATTAATGGTAACACAATGACAGGGGATGTTTTATCCTGATCCGGGACGTAACGATTCGCTATTGGCACCTGTTCCTGTTTTTTAAAATTGTATCCTGATTATTTCCAGGATTTTGTCATCTTGCCTCCTGATCTGACCGGGGCTGTATCCAATCCGGTACAGCCCTTTCTGATTATTAATTATGAGAACAATCATACTCTTATTCGCCTCTAACATCTTCATGACCTTCGCCTGGTACTATCACCTGAAGCAACAGGGCTGGCCATTGTGGAAAGCGATCCTGGTCAGCTGGCTCATTGCATTGCTGGAATATTGCCTGATGGTGCCGGCGAACCGGTTCGGGAAAGTGGACGGATTTAACCTGTTTCAGTTGAAAATGATCCAGGAAGTGATCACACTGCTGGTATTTTCGGCCTTTGCCGTCTGGATCATGAAGGAACCCTTCCAATGGAGATACCTGGCCAGTTTTTTACTGCTGCTGGGTGCCGTATATTTTATGTTCAGCAAACCGGCAGTCTGAAAGCAGGACCGGTTCCTTAATTATCGGTCATAAAAGTTTTGTGCTGTTCCCGTTGTTTTGCCCTGCGGTTAAAATCGGATTTGATCTTATGCACAAAAGCGCTCAGGCAAAAATAGATGCCGGCAATCAGCAAAAAACCGGCGACCAGCGCCCAGAAGTACCAGGGTTTATCCTTTTTTAATTCAAAAATGGAATAAAACGTGATCAGAACAAAGCCAATAATTGATACAAAACCAATCAGCATTTGTGAATAATACTTCTCGGAGTGGGAATTGGGATGAGATCCTGGCATACAGCGTATTTTTAACAGGGTTAATGGCAGGCGAATTTACGAAAAAATAATCTTTTGTTAATCTTGGGACGGACGACTGGCTTTCCATGTTGCTTACTATTTTTGAGGAATCTAAACAGGAATATGAAAAAAACATTTTTTTTAGTAGTGCTACTTTTTGCGCTGGCCGGACTGCAGGCCCAGGAAAAGCCGGAAGGCTTGTTCATCGGATCCAAGGCCCCGGATTTTAAAGCAAAGGACCAGGAAGGGAAGGAGGTCCGGTTAAAGGATCTCCTGAAAAATGGTAAAGTAGTGCTGGTCTTCTACCGTGGTTACTGGTGCCCGTACTGCAACAGGGAATTGTCCCGGCTGCAGGATTCACTCTCCCTGATTACCGCAAAAGGCGCTACGGTAGTGGCAGTCTCCCCCGAAAAACCGGAGAACGTGGGACAAACGGTGGAGAAAACCAAAGCCACTTACCCCGTATTGTACGATGAGGGATTAAAGATCATGAAAGGGTACGAGGTGGAATATGAAATGGAGGAAAATACCCTTGCCCGTTACCGGAGCAGTGGGCTGGATATTGAAAAGAACAATGGGCCCAATGGAAAATACCTTCCTGTACCCGCCGTGTATATTATTGACCAGGAATCGACGATCACCTACCGTTTTTTTGACACGGATTACAAAAAACGCCCCAGTGTGAAGGACTTGCTGGATCAGTTATAAATCCCTTTTCTCGGCCACCATACAAAAAGAACGGTTCCCTGTCGGGGCCCCCATACCGGTAAAATCGGGTTCATGTACCGATGAACACCGGATAAATAGAAGGTTATTCAGGTGACAAAGCAGTTTCCATTCCTCTTCTGTATAGGTTTTGAATCCATACCGGGTAAATGGCAGTAGTTTCATGTTTTCCCGACTGCGGATCGTGGTGTACAAGCGGCCGCCCGGTCTCAGCACTCTGTATATTTCCAGTAAATGCTCCTGCGGATCATCCCAGAAATAGGCCACATTAATACAAAATACTTTGTCAAAGCTTGCGGAAGGGAAGGGCATTTTATCACTCTGGCCCTTTACCAGTGACAGGCCGCCTTCTCTTATCAGCTCTTTATTTTGTTTCCGCGCGGCCTTTACCATAGAACGGGAAAAATCCAGCCCGGTAATCCGCAGATTGTCCGCCCGGCTGAATTGCTTGGGGAAAAATTTTCCATTTCCGAACCCGATCTCCAGGATGGACTGATTTTCCCGGATCATCATTTCATCCAGGGTAAAATCATAGAGAAATTCATTGGCTGCATTCATTTTTTCGGCTACTTCCATACCGGAAGAGCCCGCCGGCTTTCGGAGTTGCCGTGCCATTTTTTTCCAACGGAGTTGTTCGAAGAATTTTCTAAACACAGGTTAAGGGTTGCTTGGTATTTCTACCATGCAATCTTAGCGATTTTTCCGTTATTTCCTGCAAAATATAGTGCATTTCCTGTTTTCGCCCTGCGGCATACATGAAAACCTTCCTGGCTGATCCAGGTCCAGTTCCGCCCCCCGTCACTTGTATAATCCACGCCATTCAAACCACAGGTAACGGCCTTTTTACGGGAAATATATTCTACACAGCTCCGGTAGCCATGCGGAGGTATATCAGGGGCCGACCAGGTCTTTCCGCCGTTACGGGTATAAAAACAGTTTTTTTCGACGGATGAGGGGACATTAAAATCCCCGCCGGCAATGATCATATTTTTTCCGCCCCGCAGTTTGTGATTGTCCCATACTGCAACTGAGTTGGCGCCGGTACTTTCTTTTCCCTGCAGGATGGGAAGCGTGAAAGAGGGTTTCCGGGAAAACAGCCGCGAGCGGAGGCCTCCGGTGACAAATACAGCCTCATCCCGGTCCAGCACACGGATATTGGTACCACTGGCGGCAAAACAGGCTTCCCCGCTGTCAGCCAGGGGCCGTTTATCTGCCGGTACTTCATTCCAACTCAGTCCCCCGTCAAAAGTCCTGGCCACAAAAAACCTGCCTTCCAGCGGGTCCCCGATCACGATTCCTGCCTGCTCATTCCAGAATTCCATCGCATCCAGGAACATGCCTTTTGTATTGTTTTCATATACGATCTTCCAGGTATCCCCGCCATTGGTGGTTTTTAAGATATAGGCCGGGGCATCCACACTCATGATGATAGCGGTGCTGGCGTCGAAGGCCTCAATATCGCGGAAATCGTTTTTTTCAAAGCCTTTCACTACCGACCATTTCCATTGTTGCCCGCCATCTGTTGAACGGCCGATCGTGCCATTGCTGCCACTGACCCAGATAACCTGCTCATTCACCACGCTCAGGCCCCGGATACTGGTTGCCGTACCCGAAGTAAGCAGTTTCACTACCGGTAATTGTGCGGAAAGCAGGGCAGGTAAAAACAGGAACAGGAGCCCTGCAATTTTCAGTCGGGGCATAGGCTTGATTTATTTCAGTTGAGTGATTATTTCATCCTTCTCCACCAAACCTTGTTTCCGCCAGGTTTCTTTCCCGCCTTTATACACAATAAAAACAGGGATGGACTCGATTTGCAGCGCCTTCATCAGGTCGGTATGAATACCTGCGTCAATTTTCAGGAAAATAAAATGCAGGCTGGAATCCGCCCGGATCGTTTGGATCACCGGCTCCATTTTTACACAGGGAGGGCACCATTCTGCACCAAAATCCACGAGTACCGTTTTGTCTGCCGGGATGGAAGCCAGGTACTCTTCCTGGCTGATCTGTTTTTCATTGCTGCTGCCTTCCACCGGTTTACCGGCATTTCTCCACGCATTGATCCCACCTGTCAGTTCTACAACCTGTTTGAATCCGTTCTCCCGCATCCAGCCGGCTGCGGCGGCACTGCGTCCCCCACCGAGGCAATAGATATAGACCGGTTTGTCCTTTTCCACGTATTTGATCCGTTCAAAAAATTCTGCTTTATTGGTCCAGTCGGCCTGGAGGGCATTCTTCAAATGCCCGCCTTTAAATTCGGCCGATTTCCGTACATCCAGTAACTGGACACCGGGGCCCGACAGCCCCTTTTCAAATTCATCAGGGCCCGCATGGATATCGGTTGTACCTGGTTGTGAATTACAGGAAACCGCGGTTAATAATAAAAAAGAAAATAATGCGTTCTTCATTGGAGAAATTTCACAAATTTAAGGATTATTTTCTCCGGCGGCAGTCTGTTTGCTTCCCGGTGATGAGCGTATTCAAAATAGTATTATTTTTAGCGTTTAAATGGATCTTACACTTATGAATAAATTTATTGGCATTTCAGGGCTGGCAATTTTGATACTGACTTCCTGTCAGAAAGAATTAAGTTATGAAGCGCCTGACACCCCGGCCCAGGGGAGCCTGCAGAGTGAGGTATCGGGCGACTGCCTTCCCAAAACAGTGAATGGTACATACGAAGCCGGCACCCAGTTGGTCCCGGCAAACAATACCATTACCATCAATGTAAATGTAATCGAGGCGGGGAACTACCTGATCACTACTGATACAGTTGACGGTTTTTATTTTAACGCTTCCGGGATCTTCACCACCACCGGGAATAATGTGGTAACACTCCGGGCTAATGGTACACCTTTCGCCGCAGGGGCAAAAAATTTTGTCGTCAGTTTCGACAGCACGTATTGTGATGTCCAGGTAACCGTCTTACCCTCCGGCGCCGGTGGACCCGCTGTATATACACTGGAGGGCACAGGTACTCCCGCTTCCTGTTCGGGCGCCACCGCCAGCGGAAATTATATTATCGGTACCCCGCTCAACAGCAGTAATCAGGTCACGCTATCGGTAAATGTAACTACCATCGGAACCTATAATGTCAGCACAACCGCCACAAATGGTATGACATTCTCGGGCAACGGTGCATTTCTTTCCACCGGTGTACAGCCACTGGTACTTACCGGGTCCGGTACGCCAGGCGGCACTCCGGGAGCGGTAACCATACCGGTTACGGCGGGTTCTTCCAGTTGTAACTTCCAGGTTACAACAGTAACCGGAGCCACCTTCTCCATCGATTGTGCCAGCGCTGTCGTAAATGGAGACTACCAGGCCGGCACGGCCCTTACCGCATCCAATACAGTGGATATATCAGTGAATGTACTCACAGCGGGACCCTATACGATCAGTACATCGGCAACAAACGGAATGACATTCAGTGCCAGTGGTACATTTGCCGCTCCGGGAACAAGCAATATACAACTGGCAGGTTCCGGCACACCGGCTGCCGGGGGTACCTTTAATATCCCGGTTCCCGGAACAGTAGCCTGTACGTTCCCGGTTACCTGTACGGCGGCCCCTTCTGTGGACTGGAAGTTCACGGCAGGCACAACCACTTACCAGGGATCGGTATCGGATGTGCTGCTGACAACTGTGCTGCCGCCCTATCTGAACCTGGCATATACCGGGATGGATGCCTCATTCAACGAAATCGGGTTTAACCTGGTGGATGTGAGTGGCACGATCAACAACAATGAAACCTATTCGACTGTAATCTCTACGAATAATGTCTGCGTATTTACTTTTATTATTAATGGAGGAACTGACGATTATTCTACGGATGCTACCCGGAACCTGACTTTTAAAGTGACGAGTCATAATACATCCACCAAAACCATTAGCGGAACATTCAGCGGCCAGGTAAAGAACAGTGCCAATGCCACCGTGAATATTACGAATGGTACATTTACCGGTGTATATCCGTAATTATTTCATGTTGTATTCAACTAAAAAATGCCTCGTACGGAGGCATTTTTTATTCATCAGAATGCTTTTTTCCGGCCCGGTTCCGGCGGGGTCAGTTTGAAATCATCCAGGGCGCTTTTCTGGCTGATCATTTTCTCAATGTCTTCCGCTTTTCTTGGCGCAAAACGGGATAATATCTCGTACCCGTTTTCCGTGATCAGCAAATCATCTTCAATGCGTACCGCTATTCCCCACCATTTTTTATCACAGTTACTGTCCGAAGGAATATAGATACCGGGTTCAATGGTGATCACCATGTCTTTCAGCAGGATTTCCATTCCTCCCCGGTCATGCACATCCAGCCCGATATGATGCCCCAGCCCGTGCGGGTAATATTTACTCACTTCTTTTTTTTCCTTTATGATCCCCAGTTTAAGCAGTCCATCGGCAATGGTTTCCCTTGCAGCCTTACTGGCATCGGCAAATTTTGAACCGTCCCTCAGTGTTTTAAAGGCAGCTTCCTGGGCCTGATAGACCAGTTCATAGATGGCTTTTTCCTCGGGAGAAAATTTTCCGTCTGCCGGTACGGTCCGGGTTACATCAGCTGTGTAACCATGATATTCAGCCCCCACATCCATCAGCAGGAGTGAATTGCCGATCCGGGTTTTCGTGTTCTCCATATAATGCAGTACGCAACCGTTTTCCCCCGAACCAACAATCGAACCATATCCGACACCCTCTGCTCCCTGTTTTTTGTGTACATATTCCTGCAGGCCCTGGATCTCCAGTTCAGACATACCCGGGTGAATGGCTTTCATTACTTCGGTATGTGCCTGGCAGGATATCTCCACAGCTTTTCGCAGGAGGATCATTTCATCCGGCGTTTTGATCCGGCGGAGCTTTCCGGTCAGCTCATAATACAAGCGGTTGTCAAAACGCCCGGGGTTGTTGGTCACATACCCCGAATTTTGCCTGAACTGTTCCAGCAGGTCAAATAGATCCGCTTTATCATACCCGTTTGGCACATCAGCAGGCAACTTATCAACGATGATCTTTTTAAATCCGGAAAAATCAACGGGGTAATTCTTGAAAGCCTCCCCGTTGTACACCCGGTCAATACCGAGTTTTTCCCGGGCCCCTTCCGCACCCAGTCTTTTCCCGGTCCATTGTTCCGCCTGGGCATTTCTTTTTTGTACAAAAAGCAGTTCGGTATATGTTTTACCGGCAGAATCAGTCCGGGGTTCTTTAAATACCAGTAACAGGGAATGTGGTTCTTTATACCCGCTGAAATAATACATATCCGGGTTGGGGTGGTAGAGATAGTCCACATCATTGGAAAAATTTCGGGTGGGATAGGCAAAGATCACAGCTACCGAACTATCAGGCATGCTGGCCCTCAGGGCCGCCCGCCGGCCGGCATAAAAATCTTTTCTCAGGTAATCCGTGGGCAAAAAATCATCCTGTGCAAAAAGAAACTGGGAGAAACTGATGACCAGTACGGCCGGCAGCCAGTAGAAAACATGTATTCGGCGCATATATTTGTAGTTGAATAGCTAAAATACTTTTTTCCAACTACCGGGCCGGGTAAATTACACGAGCGGGTTACTCCTCATCATCTTCTTCAAAAAAAGCATCCTGGTTACTCCGGTAATACACTTCCCAGGCTTTTACCGCATCGTCACTAAGGCATTCAATTATATCAAACAGGCTGTCTTTTTTTAATTTCCAGGTGGTTTCCATCGGCTCATCATACCGCTGAACAAACAGGCAATGATCCGTGACCACGGCCACCCGGATCAAAATAACGGGGGAATCTTCCTTCTCTTTCACCAGGTAGTAACACCCGGTCTCCAGCAAATCATACGTGTACATAATTCCTCTATTTAAAATAAAACGAACAGTTCGGTTTACAGAAAACATTCCTGCAAGAGCAGCAATCCGTTATATACCTGGAAAGAATTTAGGGGGTTAGCAGACAATACAAAATTAAGATTATTGGCAGATTTTGCCGGCCAAAAATAAAACAAAACCTCAAAATGCTTAAAACTATACGACCCTAACTTGTTAAATAACAGTTCAATATGAATATTTGCGCAATATTTTCATCCGGTCACTTTTTATATAGTATGTTCACCATAACGGCTTGGGAAAAGGGGGTTGGGCCCCTATATTTATGCTCCTGTTGCTCCTTAAGGCATCCATTGGATCAACCGATGGCTGTTGTGAATCCCCGGTCGAGTCAGTTAGACGAGGTTATGGGTAAACGATCTTCATCCGCAGTTTTTTATACAATTAGCTGGCTATTTTCTTTTTATTAATCGTAAATTTGCATCCCGTTATTCAAAACCATTCAGACTCCGTAGCTCAGTTGGTAGAGCTATTGACTCTTAATCAATAGGTCCAGGGTTCGAGTCCCTGCGGGGTCACAAATGAAGATAGCCCGGCTTAATAGCCGGGTTTATTTTTTCCCTCCAGGAACCCCGATGCAGGCGGGGAATCCCTGCGGGTTATTATTACCGGTTAACTCAATAAAATAACTGCTTCGTTTTCCCCAACTGTTGATAACTCTAAATCCTTACAGCCCAGCCTGTTTTGGTATATTTGCCGGAATGACCGCACCTGAATAAGGTCTGTCAGGTTTATTTTGAGAAAGCCCTGTCAGCATACTGGCAGGATGCAATCATTACACCTATTGAATGTACTGTGACCATGGCAAAGGACAAAGACACAACGAACCTGTTTGATTATACCGAAGACAGTATCAAGTCGCTCGACTGGAAAGAACATATCCGCCTCCGGCCGGGTATGTATATTGGTAAACTGGGTGACGGCGCTTCCCCGGATGACGGTATCTATGTGCTGGTGAAAGAAGTAATGGATAACTGTATCGATGAATACACGATGGGGTACGGAAAAACAGTGGAACTGACCATCGACGGAAAAACAGTCACCGTCCGCGACTTTGGCCGCGGCATCCCGCTGGGAAAAGTGGTGGATGTGGTAAGCAAGATCAACACCGGCGCCAAATATGACAGCAAAGCCTTCCAGAAATCCGTGGGACTTAATGGGGTGGGTACAAAAGCGGTGAATGCACTAAGCCATTATTTCAAAGTAACCGCCATCCGTGAAGGAAAGGAAAAAACGGCAGAGTTTGAAAGGGGAGTTTTAATAAAAGAACACAAGGAAGCCAGGACCGATGAGCAGAATGGCACCCTGGTGACCTTTATTCCTGATGAAACCGTATTTAAGAATTTTAAATTCCTCCCGGAATTCCTGGAAAACCAGATCTGGAATTACTGCTTCCTGAACGCCGGGCTCCGGATCGTTTTTAACGGTAAATCCTTTGTCAGCAAAAACGGACTGCTGGATCTCCTGCAACGCAAGACGAATGAGGACGAGATCCGTTACCCCATTATCCATATTTCCGGCGATGATATTGAAGTGGCTATTACGCATAATAATGATTATGGCGAGGATATCTACAGTTTTGTAAACGGGCAGCATACCACCCAGGGGGGCACCCACCAGCAGGCTTTCCGGGAAGCCTATGTGAGAACCATCCGCGACTTTTTCAAAAAGGATTATGATGCCTCCGATATCCGCACGGGTATTGTGGCGGCCGTTTCGGTGCGGGTGGTGGAACCGGTCTTCGAATCACAAACCAAGACCAAACTGGGGTCAGTGAATGTGGACATCGGCGGCCCCAGCATGAAGCAGTTTGTGGGTGACTTTTTCTCGAAAGAACTGGATAATTTCCTGCACAAGAATCCTGCGATCGCCGAAGCCCTTAAAAAAAGAATTGAACAAAGCGAACGGGAACGCAAAGAACTGGCCGGTATCAAGAAACTGGCCAACGAACGGGCAAAGAAAGCCAACCTGCATAACCGCAAACTGCGTGATTGCCGCTATCACCTGGATGAAGAAGCGCCGGCAAAGGGCAGGGAGGAGTTTGTAGCGAAACAAAAAGAAACGACCATCTTTATTACTGAGGGGGACAGTGCCAGCGGTTCCATTACAAAGGCCCGGAATGTGGAAATCCAGGCAGTATTCAGCCTGCGCGGTAAACCCCTGAACTGTTTTGGCCTGACCAAGAAAGTGGTGTATGAAAATGAAGAATTCAATTTACTGCAGCATGCCCTGAACATTGAAGAAGGACTCGAAGGCCTCCGCTTCAACAATGTGGTGATTGCTACCGATGCGGATGTGGATGGCATGCATATCCGGTTACTGCTGATGACCTTTTTCCTGCAATTTTTCCCCGACCTGGTAAAACATGAAAAAGTGTACGTGCTGGAAACCCCTTTATTCCGGGTGCGGAACAAACAGGAAACCATCTATTGTTATGAGGAAAGTGAGAAACAGGCGGCCATGAGAAAACTGGGTGGCAAACCGGAAGTGACCCGTTTCAAAGGACTGGGAGAGATCAGCCCCGATGAGTTTGCCCAGTTTATCGGACCCGATATGCGCAAACAGCTGATGCGGGTGGAAGAAGGAGATCATATCCAGCAGCTGCTGGAATATTATATGGGAAAGAACACCCCCGACCGGCAGGAATTTATTATTGGAAATCTTCGGATTGAGACAGACAAAGTGGAAGAAGCGGTATAATCATGTTTGAATTTCACGCGGATAGAAAAAGGTATTTCGACATTCAGGTACTGAATGCGGAAAAGTATGTGCTCCCATTTATCATGGAAAGTTTTCTCCTGCGCCCGGGAATGCGGGTACTGGAGATCGGCTGTGGCGAGGGGGGCGTACTGAAAGCATTTATTAACCGGGGCTGTGAAGCGGTGGGCGTGGAACTGGATGCCCCCCGGGTTGAACATGCAAAGGAATTCCTGCCGGATGATATTGCTGCCGGGCACCTGCATTTCGTGGTAAAAGATATTTACCTCGTTGACATTGAAAAGGATTTCAACGGGCTGTTCGATATCATTTTACTTAAGGATGTGATCGAACATATCCATGACCAGGCCCGGTTGATCGGCTGGATGAAGAAATTCCTGAAACCCGGCGGGATCATCTTTTTCGGGTTCCCGCCCTGGTATATGCCCTTTGGCGGTCACCAGCAGATCTGTAAATCGAAACTCTCCAGATTGCCCTATATCCACTTGTTGCCAAAGAGCCTTTACCGGTGGATACTGAAAAACCGTAAAGAGAATGTAGAAGAGATGATGGAGATCCGCGAAACCGGGATCAGCATCGAACGGTTTGAAAAAATATGCCGGCAGGAAGGGTATCGTTTTTTGGGTACCCGGCACTACCTGCTGAACCCGATCTACGAATGGAAATTTGGCTGGAAACCCCGGAAGCAGGCCGGGCTGATCAAAGCTATTCCGTTCTTCCGGAATTTTTTAACAACCTGTGTGTATTATATTATTCAACCCGATAATAAAGTTGTATGATTCATATTGTATTTAATGAAAGCGAAGTAAGCCTGATGCAGCAGGTGATGGAACTGGATGCATCCATGTCCGGCGAAGTGGTACTGGTCCGGGATGATTTTGCCGTTGGTCCACTGCAAAACACCGATACGGAGGAAGGCTGGCAGGCCCGGCTGAACTGGTGGAGAGAAATTTCCCGGAACTCCCCTTATGGCGAAGAAGGGGTAGGCCGTTTTGATGATCGCGAAACAGTAAAGCAACTGAAAGAAAAACTGGATGAAAACCCCGCGGAGGAATTATGGATATGGATGGGACAAAACCAGCATGATGTAATGGGTTACTACTGGCTGATGCCCCGCTTCAGGGACTACCAGGGCCGGGTGATGGTCCTTTACCTGAACAACCTGCCCTTTATCAATGAAAAGGGACATATTTTTTATCCTTCCTGGTTGCATGAGATCCAGCCGAAAGAATTTACAAAGGCCAGGAAGCTGGCGCGGCCTGTTACCCTGAGTGAATTTGAGATCGACCCCGATGAATGGAGAAAGATCGCCGAAGAAAATGCCCTCGTGCGAATCCTGGAAGGCGGGAAAAAGATCGCGGGTAAAGAAGAGAGCTTCTACGACAGCGAGATCCTGAAAAATTGTACCGGGGAATGGCAGAAAGCCACCCGGGTACTGAGCAATACACTGAACCGGATGAAAATAAAGACCGGCGATCTTTTCCTGATGTGGAGGATGAAACAGCTGATCGCGGAGGGAAAGATAGAGATTACCGGGGACCTGGATAAGGGCTGGAAGGATTTTGATGTGAAACTGTCCGGGGCCGTGCAAACAATACCGGCGCCGGCGGAAGAAGAAACAAAGGAAGCATGAAGAATATACTGAAACTGGAAGAGGCTGGAATGCTGGCCCTGAGCTTATTTATGCTTGGCCGGCTGGAAGCGGTGTGGTGGTGGTATCTCCTGCTGGTAATCGGTCCTGATATCAGCATGGCCGGCTATGCCGCGGGGAATAAGGCAGGGGCCGCCTGTTATAATTTATTTCATCATAAAGGAGTGGCAGTAACCTGCCTGCTGGCCGGGTGGTTGCTCCCTTCTGTTGAGTTGGTTTTAACGGGTATAATATTATTCGGTCATTCTTCCATGGACCGTATGCTGGGTTATGGATTGAAAACCACCGAAGGCTTTAAGTACACACATTTAGGAATCATCGGAAAGAACTAAGAAATGAGTGCAGCTAAGAATAAAATAACGGAGGTACAGAACAACGACAGCGGATTGCATGGCCAGTACAAATCCTGGTTCCTGGATTATGCTTCTTATGTAATCCTGGAGCGGGCGGTTCCGGCTGTGGAAGACGGGTTAAAACCCGTTCAACGCCGTATCCTGCATGCCATGAAAGAAATGGATGACGGGCGTTTTAATAAAGTGGCGAATATTATCGGCCAGGCCATGCAGTATCACCCGCACGGGGATGCCAGCATTGGTGATGCGCTGGTGAATATGGGGCAGAAGGACCTGCTGATAGATACACAGGGTAACTGGGGCGATGTACGCACCGGGGATGATGCGGCGGCTGCCCGTTATATCGAAGCGCGCCTGAGTAAATTCGCCCTCGAAGTGGCGTTCAATGCCAAGACCACGGAATGGCAGCTTAGTTATGACGGCCGTAAGAATGAACCGGTCACCCTCCCCATGAAATTTCCCTTATTGCTGGCGCATGGGGCCGATGGGATCGCCGTGGGACTCTCCACCAAAATCCTTCCGCATAATTTTGGTGAACTGATTGATGCCGCGGTTAAATACCTCCGGGGAAAACGATTTGAATTGTACCCGGATTTCCTGACCGGGGGGATGATCGATGTGGCGGATTATAACCAGGGAAAGAGGGGCGGAAAGGTAAAAGTGCGGGCGCATATCGAAGAAGTGGATAAAAAAACGCTGGCGATTAAGAGCGTTCCCTATGGCGTTACCACCACCCAGCTGATGGAATCCATCGTGAAAGCCAATGACCAGAACAAGATCAAGATCAAAAAAGTAACGGATAATACGGCGGCAGAAGTGGAGATCCAGGTGGACCTGGCACCGGGGATTTCGCCGGATATTACGATCGATGCTTTATATAAGTTCACGGATTGCGAAGTGTCCATTTCACCCAATGCCTGCGTGATCGTGGACCAGAAACCGCAATTCCTGGGTGTACAGGAACTGCTGCGCTTATCGGTGGATAAGACAAAAGACCTGCTGGAACAGGAACTGAAGATCAAACTCGGGGAGTTGCAGGAAAAATGGCATTATACCTCGCTGGAGAAAATTTTCTTTGAAGAAAAAATATACAAGGAACTTGAGAAGAAACACGAGACCTGGGAAAAAGTACTGGAAGCAATTGATAAGGCCTTTGTCCCTTTCAAAAAACAACTGAAACGGGATATATCACGGGAAGATATCATTAAGCTGACGGAGAAACCGGTCCGTCGTATCTACCGGCTGGATATTGATGAACTGAATGAACAGATCAGGGGGCTGGAAGCCGAAATCCGGCAGGTGAAATCCGACCTGGCCAATCTCGTGGATTTCGCGGTGGCTTATTACGAGAACCTGTTAAAGAAATACGGCAAAGGCCGTGAACGGAAAACCGAGATCCGGCAGTTTGAAGTAATCGAGGCCAAGAGTGTGGTCATTGCCAATACCAAGCTTTATGTGAACAAAGCGGAAGGGTTCATTGGCACCGGGCTGAAGAAAGATGAGTTCCTGTTTGAGTGCTCCGACCTGGATGATATCATCGTATTTGCCAAAAGAGGGATCATGAAGGTGGTCAAGGTCTCTGATAAGACCTTTATCGGAAAGGATATTCTTCACGCCGCTGTTTTCCAGAAGAATGATGAGCGCACCACTTATAATATGATCTATATGGACGGGGCCACGGGGATCAGTTATGCCAAACGGTTTAATGTAACCGGTGTAACCCGGGATAAGGAATACGACCTGACCAAGGGGCATGAAAAATCCAAGGTCCATTATTTCACCGCCAACTCCAACGGGGAGGCCGAAGTGGTAAAGATCGTATTGGGAAACTGTACAGCGCGCATAAAAGATTTTGATTATTATTTTGAGGAACTGGAGATCAAGGGCCGGAACAGCATGGGAAACCAGGTCACCAAGTACCCGATCAAATCCGTGAAGTTCAAGGAAGCGGGCCGTTCTACCATTGCCGGCAAAAAACTCTGGTATGATGACCAGTTTGGCCGCCTGAATACAGAAGAAAAAGGAAGCTATCTCGGTGTATTTGACACGGAGGATAAGATACTGGTCATGTTCAATGATGGCAACTATGAGATCACCGACCAGGAACTGAACCGGAAACTGGATTCCGGCAAAGTGATCTTCATCGAAAAATTTAACCCGGGGAAAATCGTAACGGCTGTCTATGTGGACATGGACAAAAAGCAGTTCATGGTGAAGCGGTTTAAGATTGAAACAACCACTCTCCGGAATAAATTTTTCTTTATAAAAGAGGGGGAAGGGAATTATGTGGAAGCGGTAACTACGATGGATGAGCCCATATTGGCCATGCAGCAGGGCAGGGGAGCCCAGCTGCGGAAAGGAAAGCTCAAGATCACCAAAATCGCGGAAGTGACCGGCTGGAGAACCGTTGGCACCAAACTGGCTGATTACAGTAAATCCACGGAGTTGGAATGGGTGAAGCCAAAAGAAGAAGACAGTCAGCCTGAATTATTCTGAACAGGCTATTGAGCGGACTGTTTCTTCCGTTTTATGCGGATGATCGCATTCCGTTCCAGGGTACTGGATACCCGGAGATCATAGACATTTTTCCCGTCATGGATCCGCAGCAGGGCCGTATTCGGCGGAATCAGTCCCAGGTTCTCGGCAAACATGCTGATCTCATTAGAAGACTTATTGCTGTCCAGCGCCAGGTTGATATGAATGGATTTGTGGGTGAGCTTCTGGTTGAAAAGGATCAGTTGCTGATTGTAAAACAGGGAGATGATATCCCCGTCAATTTCTCCGTTATCATACACATCCACCCGGAGTGAATCGGATTCCACTTCGATCTCATTGGTCACCACACTTTCCCGTTCGGAATACTGTTTTTCGATCACATAATTCACCACTTTACGCGGAATGACATTGGCGGCCACCACCGTATCCTCAGCCGCGGGTTGCCAGACCTGGTAATTTTCCTTGTATTCGCTGATGGCCCTGAGCACGGAGTCCTTTTTACTGATGTCCCCGTTCAGGGTAAGGTTAAAACCTATATCGGTACAGGTGTATTTATAATCCGGGCGGGCCGTAAAGCTGCCGGAAAGAACAGATTTGGCCTGGGACACCCGCAGGATGCCTGTCATATCCATGATACAGTCCACTTCTAAACGGGCGGTGGAGCCATAATAAACCACCGGCACATCGTAAAGGATCAGCTGGCGGGTGCTGGCATTATAACTCCCCTTGACCTGGAGACTGCGGAAAGTATTTTTAAAATAATAGTTCAGGATTCCTTTTACATAATTTTTTTCCGGTTGCAGTACCATTTCCACCAGGTAATTACTGGCAGCCCCGCTGGTTTTTACATTGGCATAACCGTACCAGTAACCAAAAACAGTCTGGGCACGGGAAAACAGCGAAAAAAACAGGAGACAAAGCAGAAATCCTTTCTTCATAGTCGTGAATATCGGCAAAAGGCGTGCCCCGATAAAACGAAGTTTTACACAGGGTTATTTGAAGTGTCTTTTCATTTCACGTTCAGCATCCTTTTGCCGGATGCTTTCCCGTTTATCATGCATTTTCTTCCCCCGGGCCAGCCCGATCTCTATCTTGGCCAGGTTCTTTTCGCTGAAGTAGATCCGCAGGGGTATGAGGGTGTATCCCTTCTCCTTCAGTTTGGCTTCGATCTTCCGGATCTCTCTTTTTTCCAGTAGCAATTTCCGGTCGCGCAGGGGGTCATGGTTATTGACCGTACCATGTGAGTATTCCGCAATATGCAATGATTTCAGCCAGATTTCGCCTTTTTGCAACAGGCAATAACTGTCATTAAAACTGGCCCTGCCGGCCCGGAGTGATTTTACTTCCGTACCGAGCAGGATCATCCCGGCTTCATATTTTACATCTATGAAATAATCATGATAGGCCTGCCTGTTTCTTAGTTCTGCCATGGGTAATATACAAAATAAGGAATCCGCCCGAAGGCAGGCAAAAGTACCCCTTACTGCGGTTCAATAGGGATCCTGCTTAGTTTTTAAATAGCCCCAGGACCGTGGCCAGTTTATTTTTCAGCTCTTTCCGGGGAACAATGAAATCGAGGAAACCATGTTCGAGGATAAATTCACTCCGCTGGAAACCCTCCGGCAGATCTTTCTTAATGGTTTCTTTAATGACCCGGGGTCCGGCAAACCCGATCAGGGCACCGGGTTCCGCGATATTCAGGTCGCCCAGCATCCCGAAAGATGCGGATATGCCCCCGAATGTAGGATCGGTTAATAATGAAATATACGGGAGTTTCGCATCGCTGAGCTGGGATAACTTGCCACTGGTTTTGGCCAGCTGCATCAGGGAGAAGGCGCTTTCCATCATCCGGGCTCCACCGCTTTTACTGATGACCATATACGGTATTTGGTGCCGGATACAATAATCCACTGCCCGGGAAAATTTTTCCCCCATCACCCCGCCCAGGGAACCGCCGATAAATTCAAAATCCATACAGGCGATCACCAGGTCATTGCCCCCCACTTTTCCAACGGCCACCCGCATCGAATCCTTGAGATCGGTCTTATTCCAGATCTCTTCCAGCCTTTTCTTATACGGTTTCAGGTCGGTGAATTCCAGGAAATCCTTGCTCCGGATATTCTCAAACAGTTCCGTGAATTCGCCATTATCAAAGAGGAGATCATAATACTCCTGGCTGTTGATCCGGTGGTGGTACCCGCATTTGGGGCAAACGAAGTAGTTCTCCTTTAGTTCAGTGACTGTGCAGATAAAATTACAGTCCGGGCATTTCACCCAGAGTCCCTCTGGGGTCTCTTTTTTCTCCGATGTTTTGGTATTTATCCCCTTCTTGATACGCTTGAACCAACTGGACCTTGCCTCCTCTGCCTTCCCTTCATCCCCAGCCAGGTTTGCATCAAAATCTTCAAATTGTTTGGCCATAACCGAATCTTAAGCTACAAATATAGGGACTTTGTAATTAGTGTCTAATTCACGGTAAACTAAGTGCTTAGGCCAGTTATTTTACCCGTTTTCCTTAGCGGATTATTTCTTCAGGACTGTTTCAAAAAGCCGGAATATCCGTTTGTATTCATCGGTCCAACTGCTGGGTTCCACAAATCCGTGGTCTTCCATGGGATAAGAGGCCAGTTCCCAGTTGTCCTTCCCCAGTTCGATCAGCCGCTGAACCAGTTTGACGGCATCCTGGTAATGTACATTCACATCCACCATCCCGTGACAGATCAGTAAATTCCCTTTCAGTCCTTCCGCAAAATAAAAAGGCGAGCTCCGCCGGTAGGCCAGGCTGTCCGTATAAGGTTCGTTCAGTATATTGGAAGTATATCCATGGTTGTAGTTGGCCCAGTCTGTAACCGGGCGCAGTGCTGCCCCGGCGGCAAAAACATCCGGTTCATTGAACATACCCATCAGGGTGATAAATCCACCGTAGGATCCGCCATATAAACCCACATGCTGCGGGTTCACCCCGTAATTTTTTACGAGATAGCGGACAGCATCCACCTGGTCGTCCAGGTCTTTACCCCCCATATGCCGGTAGATACCCGTCCTCCAGTCACGCCCATAACCCGCACTGCCCCGGTAGTCGATATCCATCACATAATAGCCATTATCGGCAAGCAGGTTATTGAACATATATTCCCTGAAATAACTGCTCCACCATTTATGCGCATTCTGCAAATAACCGGCCCCGTGTACAAACAATACCGCCGGTTTATTGGGATGGGGGGTAGCGGGTTTATAAATTCTCGCATATACACCGGCGCCATCCCTGGCCGTAAAACGGATCAGTTCCGGTTCTCTCCAGGAATAAGAATTGAATTCATCACTCCGGGCCTTATCCGTAAGCTGTTCCCATTTTCCTCCTGCTTTATTTTCCAGCAAATAGAGTTCCCAGGGCCGGGTAGAAGAAGAATATAAATCAGCCAGCAGCTTTTCATCAGGAGAAACGGTTACCTGGTGGGCGCCCGGGAGGATACTGATCTTTTCTTTTTTCCCGTCAGCGATGCTGAGCCGGTAGAAATGCTGTTCACCGGGATCCGCTTCATTGGTACTGATATAAAAATATTTTTTGCCGGCCGATAGCTGTACTTTTTGCACTTCGTAATTCCCGCTGGTTAATGCTTTTTTCTCACCGGTAGTACTATTGGCCAGGTAAAGATGGGAATAGCCGGTTGCTTCCGAACGGAACCAGAAAGTATTCTCATCGATCCACCCCGTGGAAGAACCACCGAACCCACCAGTGCCCGGACCGCCGATCCAGGCTTCATCTCGTTGCCGGTCCAGCAGTTTCAGCCCGCCGCCGGTCCGGTCAAACCACATCAGCCACCGGTCCTTGTTATCCTGCGAGCGGATTTCCAGGACGGCATTTGTACCCCGGGGCGACCAGGATAAACTGCCAAAATTCACGGAACGGTTAACCGCTTTCTTTGTCCGGTCTTCCAGTTGTTTGGGATAGTCCTTTACATAATCAGGCAGGTCTTTGATCCCCGGAATGGAATCGGTTTTAATACTGTACACCGTGTCCTTCTCCCGGTCATAAATAAATAGTTCATTGCTGCCCTGTACCGCGCCTACTTTGCTGCGGCCGGGAATATCGGTGGTAAACCCGGTCTCGGTTACATAACTGGGAACAATAGTCGGTTTTGGCGAAGCTGCCCGGAACAGCCGGTAATTTACAAAACGCCCGTCAGGACTGATGGCCAAGCCTTGCAGGGTTCTGTCATCCAGGGCTATGCTGCGCAATTCCTTTTCCCTGGGCAGGCTTTTATTATACGCATCCGCCAATTTCTTTTTTTCTTTTCGTTCTTTTAAAACCTGGAAATAAGCCAACTGGTCGTTTTGCAGCCATTGTTCCTGGGGACTGGAGCCGGTTTTCCCGGAAAGGGGGGCACCGCCTGCCCGCTGCGGAAAGCCGGAAGGTGACCCGCCGGCATTCTCTCCCGATTTGATTTGGGTCAGTTGTATGGTTTCACCACCTGACAGATCCCAGGCATAAAGATTTTGCCCGCGGGTATAGACAATCTTCGTTTCATTGAAACAAAACTGTGGATTGCTTTCAATCTCGGTAGTTTGTGTGATCTGCCGGGTACGGCCGGTTTTACTATCGGCATAAAAAATATCTCCGTTCCGGGTGTACAGGTAAGCAGTCCGGGCCAGGTTATAGATATAGTTTCCTGTTGCATTGAGTTCCTGTTTTTGCAGGGGCGTGGCTTTTACCGGTTTCCTGTCGTTCAGACTGATATAATAAAGCGAGTCGGCCGGTGCTTTATCCGGGTTCCACATAAAATACAGGCGTTTCCCGTCCTGGCTCCAGAAAGGGGAAGAGGGAGAGCTGCCCATCCATTTGGGATCCCTCATTATCTTTTCCACCGTTAGTGGACCTGAACTGACCTGCGTGTTTCCCAGCAATGGGAACAGCAGCAGGTAAAGGACTGCGTAAGGCTTCATAAACCGGTTATTTAGCTATAAATATATTATAGATTGGCGATTGACGCCATACCGGTCAGCCCATTCTGGTTGAAATACCCCTGTTAATTATTGGGAGCCCCGCCGTCGATCCAGCAAAGGATGGAATTTTTCTGCGCGGTACTCAGGGTACCGGTTTTCGGCATGGTACCGGAAGCAATTGCCGAACGGATATTGTTGCGGCTGTTGAAGATCGCAGAATATGTGGTCAGCGCCCCGGGGCCGTTTACACTGCCGCTGCCATGGCAAGCAGTTTGAGAAGCACAGGTACCCTGGATAATGGGATTTACATCCGCAGCAAAGGCTTTGTTGGTTACCGTACTGCAGTCCAGCCCGCCGGAATTATTATTGTTATTGTTATTGCTGCCATCCTTGCTGCAGGAATACAGGAAGAGTAAACAGCATACAGTTGTCAGCAGGGTCATTTGCCTGATCATAGTCGTTGGGTTTTGTTTTATTTCTAATCGGCAGGAGGGAAAAAAAGTTGCCTTGCCTTTTCATAAAACGCGAAAATTTCCAATACCCGTGAGAAGGTCCTGTTAAATCCAGCGGGTTATTCCTAACTTAGAAAAAAAACAGCCATGCGATCCTACTTATTACTGCTGCTTATTGGCCTGCTGCTATTTGCATCCTGCCGGCCGGCCCGGGAATCCCGTTCAGCCAACAGGGACCGAACAGAGCTCCTGATGGAGGAAGATCCCTATAAACTTGATTTTGCCGCGCTGAAAGAACAGAAGATCTACAGTTTTGAGGAAAGGGCCGCTATCCTGAAAGATGGCAACCGGGGATTACTGACTGCCATGTCGGGCGGATTGATTTCACTGGCCACCAACGCGGTTAAAAAAATGATCAAAAAGGACAGGAGCCGCTATACAGCCGAATATATTACCGGGCAAAAAGACCTGGTCTTCTATGACCAGTTGTCCACCCAGCATCCGTTTGACCCGGTAGGGATGAAGTTCAACGGGTTTACTTTATTACGGTTACTCCCGCAGCAGCAGGAACAGGAAGACACTGCCATGATCGCTGCATTTGAACTGGACGATACGAACCTGTATGAAATTTTAAACAACAATACTTTCCGGCTGAAATTAAATAGCCTGGAACTGAACATCCCCAAGGCCAAACTGGAGAAAAAAGGCCCCCGCACCCTCAATATGGATATTGAGATCACGTTCAGTACTTCTTACGTGAATGAACAGGGGATGCTGTTCGATGATGTGACGCTGGGAAAATTCTATTTATTCCTGCGGAATGCCCCGGTGGATAAAGACAGCCCGGGTTATGCGGATTATTACAGGCGGTTAAAAGGAAAACAGCTGGAAGGACGGAGTTTTATTGTGCCCCGGTCCTTTGGTTCCTATATAAAACCGGACGGCACAGTCGGAAGATCTTTCAGCCAGGGAACTTATTCCATTGCTGTTCATGTAAAGGAAGCTTCGCGGAATTCTTTTGTCATGAAAATGCTGATGAATAACTCGGACAAACTGCTGGAAACGGCCGGCTCCAAACTGAAGAAGATCATGAGCCCGTCACCGCAGGGTTCGCGGAACTGATTTACAGGAGTTCCCCTACATGCCGGTGGATGTTCTGTGCCAGGACGCCGGTCGGGATATCGTTGGAATCACCACTGAAGGGATCTTCAATTTCTTCTGCGATCAGTTCAAGGCTCGCCAGTACATAGAAAATAAAAATTACCACCGGTACCACATAAAACCCAAGCTGGGGTGCATAACCGATCGGAAGGGTCAGAATATAGAAGAAAATAAATTTCTTGATAAATACACTGTACGAAAAGGGGATCGGGGTGTTCTTGATCCGTTCACAGGCCCCGCATACATCGGTCAGGGATTGCAATTCAGTATTCAGGAACAGCAATTGCTCGCCATTGATTTTTCCTTCCCGGCAAAGCAGTTGAATATGCCGGTGGATCAGCAGGGCCACCTGGTTCGGGATGTGCTTTTCCTTATCGATGCGCTGAAAGATAGGCCGGTGCTCCTCTTCTTCAAATAATTCGGTTCGGGTCTGTTCTTTGTGTAAATGATTGTGCAGGGCATAGGCAAAAGCTGGGATGGCCTTTCTGAAGAAGGAACGGTTCGACCGGTCATCTTCCGGGAGCATCGTATCCAGCTTCATGGCCAGGTTCCGGCTGCTGTTTACCAGACCGCCCCATAATTTACGCCCTTCCCACCAGCGGTCATAAGCCGTATTGGTCCGGAATACCAGCAGCATGGAGATGGCAAAGCCCAGGAGGGTATGCATGACCGAAACATTTCTTATATAGCTTTTATCGGACAGTTTCCAGTAATCCACTTCCAGCCAGGCGATCAGTCCCGCATAGACACTGATGAGGAACATCAGGGGCAACAGCTGGCGAAAAGTATCAGCCTTGTGAAAGCGGGTGATGAAACTGAACCAGTCCCTGGGGTTGTAAGAAATCATACCGGAATATTTCTTCAAAAATAACGGGCTGCAGCGGTAAACCGGTGCAGCCCGTTCAGAAAAAATTTTCAGTGTGAATGATCAGCTCTTTGTTTTTGTCTTTAGCCGGGTGGTAGTTTTTTTCGGTTCAGGTTTGCGTTCTCCTTTTAGGGTAGATGCCAGTTTAACCGCATCATACGCATTGATGATCCCGCCGGATTTACACAATTCATCCAGTCCTGCCATTTCATCGGTTCCGGGATTCTTTACTTTTTCCTCCGGTTTCCGGGCAGATTTCTCAATCACCATCTTCACCTGGCGGGCGCTTAAATTCGGATAGTATTCCAGGATGAATGCGGCCAGTCCGGCTACAACCGGGGATGCCATACTGGTTCCCTGCAGATTCTGGTAAGTGTTCCCGCCGGGAACGGTGGCATAGATCTTTACACCCGGCGCAAATACATCCACTTCCTTTTTGCCATAATTGGAAAAGTTGGCGGTAAGTCCCCCGGCTTTCGGATCGCCGCTGGCACCTACGGTAATCCAGTTTGTGGGTCTTGTACCATCCAGGAGATCCGGCGTAGGGAAATTAAAAGTGGTATCGAGGTTTTTGGCATCATTCCCTGCAGCATGTACCATCAGCACCCCCTTGCTTTCTGCATATTTAACAGCTTCATCCACCCATTTTTTTTCGGGAGAAAAGCTTTTACCAAAGCTCATATTGATCACGCGGGCCCCGTTATCCACGGCGTAACGGATCGCGAGTGCAATGTCTTTATCGTGTTCATCTCCGTCGGGTACGGCCCGCAGCGGCATGATCCGCACATTGTCGGCAATCCCATCCATTCCTTTCCCGTTATTCCGGGCGGCCGCAATAATACCGGATACATGGGTGCCATGCAGGGCGGATTTATTACTGACCATCACATCATTGTTCCCGTAGAACCGGTCATTGAAATCAGTATAGTTGTCTTTAACCACATCCTGACGGTAGGCGGGAGGAGGGGTGCTGGCCGCTTCTGCCTTGCTTTCCTCCCCGGAAATATATTCCGCAAATCCATCCAGGAAATCTTCATTCGTGGTTTCCAGGGCATCATTACCGGACATCAGGCTGAAAAGGACATTCCGGGCCTTTTTAACTGCGGCCTCCTCGGGAGTGAATGCCTCCAGTTCTTTACCGGTGTACTTGTCTTTTCCCATTGCCTTGCGCAGGACACTGTCGCTTTTTACACAATTCGCATAGGCCCTTTTCATAAAAAGAAGCTCCAGGCCGCTTTCCTTGCTGTTACCGGCCACTTCGGTTTCGGAACGTTTCCACATCTTATATTCCGCCACTTCTGCGGGAGAAAGTTCCGCTTCATTGATCTCCTTTCCGCTGTATTTGGATTTTAAAAGGTGATAGACCCGGGCCGCTTCATAAGAATCTTTTTCCACGCTTTTCCCGTCACGGCCGCCTAAAAAATTCCAGCCATGGATATCATCCACATACCCGTTCTTGTCATCATCAATCCCGTTTCCCGGGATCTCTTTCGGGTTTTTCCAGAGCACCGGTTTCAGGTCCTCGTGCAGGGTATCAATTCCAGAATCAATTACCGCCACAATCACTGTATTACTTTTCAGTTTTTTTGCTTTGACAAATTTGTAGGCTTTATCAATACTGATTCCGTAAAAACCGGTGGACGCTTTGTCCAGCATATGCCATCCTTTGGGAACTTCATCTTTTTGGGAAAAGCTGCTGAGTGATAGTAGGGCCAGGAAGAAAAAAAGACAGGTACGTTTCACTAATAACATCATTGGTCAGATTTTATATTACAAATATCATAAAGGCATAAAAATAATGATTACCATTCATACATTTTACATAAATAAAGCCCCGGGTCAGCGGGGCTTTAGCATTTTTTTGGGAGTTCCGGGGGCCTAATTACTCAGTTTCAGTTCAACCCTCCTGTTCAGGGCTTTATCAGCCGGGGTTTTCCCGCTGTTAAGCGGCTGGGTGGGACCAAAGCCTTTGGCCTCCAGGCGGGAAGCATCAATTCCTTTTTTCACCAGGTAGGCTTTTACATTCGCGGCCCTTTCCTTGGAAAGCTGCATATTGGCTTCGAAGATACCGTCACCACTGGTATGCCCTTCAATGGATAAGTGGAGTTCCGGGTTATCGGCCAGGATTTTTGCAACCTCATCCAGTACGGTTAAGGACTGGGGCAGGAGCACCGCTTCCGCAGATTTAAACTGGATCCGCTTGGCAGCATAATTCACTTTTTCCACGATCTCTTTTTTGATTTCCTCCGGCGGGCATCCATTTCTTTCCTTTGTTCCTTTTACAGACGGGCATTTATCTTCTTCATCATTCACCCCGTCATTATCCGTATCCGGAACCGGGCAGCCTGCATACCGGATCATTCCAAACTGGTCGGGACATTTATCCGCTTCATCATTAATGCCGTCTTTATCCGTATCCGGCACCGGGCAGCCATTGTATTTAACCAGGCCCGCCACATCCGGACATTTATCTGTTTTATCCTCGATTCCGTCCGCATCTTTATCCGGACAACCATTGGTGGCTGCCGTGCCGGCTTCTTCGGGGCAACTGTCTTTATCATCCGGGATGCCGTCTTTGTCGTTGTCTTTTACCTTTTTTTCAATCTTTTCCCCTTTACCGAGGAATACACCGAGGGTTCCGCCGAACACCTGGTGACGGAAACTGCCTTCGTACGAAGGTGATTCGTAGAAATCATTCAACCCGTGACTGTAATTCGCCGTGATAAAAAAACCACGAAACTCCACACCTATAAGACCATTTACCCCGTAATTATAGGTCCTGTACTGGCCGGACTGGTTGCCAACGGACAGATCATTGTTTTCCTCCGAAACCACCACGCCATTTTCCTGTTCCGTTTGTGAGGTTTCTTTCCCGCTGTAGAAAAAGGAGCCATAGGGGCCACCCCCGATAATGAATTTTGTTTTCTTCCCGAACTTCAGCACCAGGTTCAGGGGTATATCCACATAATTGATATACTGGGTGCTTTTCTGGCTGACTGTAGTACCCACAGGTGGTTCAAACACCTGGGAATACTTACGCCCTTTATTATAAAAAAGCACACCCGGCTGGAAAAATAAACTGGACCTGGGAGAAAAAGGAATATCGGCCACAAAACCGGTATGGAAACCGATCCGGCCCTGATAATGGTCTTTGATATCATTCCAGTTTGGGAGATTATTTTCTTCGATGACCCGGGACTGGTGTCCACCGGCTACAATGGCTACCCTGATCTGGGCAGACGGGATCGCTCCGTATCCAAGCAGGAGGAGTAAGAAAGCGGCAATCTTTCTCATAGGCGTTGATTGAAGAATAAATGGGTTTATTTGCAAAAGTCAATAAAAAAACCGGTATATCATAATATGCCGGTTATCAATTCTTTCAACAGGTGTGAAGAGTGGCTTTACAAGTCAAAACGAATTCCCTGTGCCAGGGGGAGTGACTGGCTGTAATTAATGGTATTGGTCTGCCGGCGCATATAGGCTTTCCAGGCATCGCTGCCACTTTCCCTGCCGCCACCGGTTTCTTTTTCCCCGCCAAAAGCACCTCCGATCTCCGCGCCGCTCGTACCAATATTTACATTCGCAATACCGCAATCGCTTCCTCCATGCGAAAGAAATTGTTCAGCCTCCCGTAAATTCAGGGTCATAATCGCAGAGGACAAGCCCTGCGGCACTTCATTTTGAATTGCAATTGCTTCCTCTATTGTTTTATATTTCAGGAGGTAGAGTATGGGTGCAAAAGTTTCATGTTGTACGATCCGTAGCCCGGGTTCCGCCTCCGCGATACAGGGCTTTACATAACAGCCGCTTTCATAACCCGGGCCGGATAGCACAGCGCCTTCAACGATAAACCGGCCGCCTTCTTTTTTACACTGTTCAATGGCGTCGGTGTACAGCTGCACTGCGGCCTTATCGATCAGGGGCCCTACATGGTTTTGCTGATCCAGCGGATCGCCGATACGCAATTGCTGGTAGGCCGCAATCAGTTTTTTCTTTACTGTTTCATAAACATCTTCCTGGATGATCAGCCTTCGTGTACTGGTACACCGTTGCCCGGCTGTACCAACGGCACCAAATAAAGCCCCGAGTATAGCAATATCCAGGTCGGCTTCTCTGGAAATAATGATGGCATTGTTCCCGCCCAGTTCCAGTAAAGACCGGCCCAACCGGGCTGCTACAGCAGTCCCCACCGCTTTACCCATCCGGGTGGAACCCGTGGCCGATACCAGGGGTATGCGGGTATCCGCAGCCATCCATTCACCCACTTCGCGGCCCCCGATCACCAGGCCGGAAACTCCTTCCGGTATATTATTCTCCCGGAATACACCTGCAATGATGTGCTGGCAGGCGATCGCGCAGAGCGGTACTTTTTCCGAAGGCTTCCATACACATACATCACCGCAGACCCAGGCCAGCATACTGTTCCAGCTCCATACCGCCACCGGGAAATTGAACGCGGAAATAATCCCGGTAATGCCCAGCGGGTGGTATTGTTCGTACATCCGGTGACCGGGACGCTCACTGTGCATGGTAAAGCCATGCAACTGGCGGGAAAGGCCAACCGCGAAATCACAGATATCGATCATCTCCTGTACTTCTCC
The DNA here is from genome assembly GCA_016192105.1 of Sphingobacteriales bacterium. Lineage (GTDB taxonomy): Bacteria > Bacteroidota > Bacteroidia > Chitinophagales > Chitinophagaceae > JJ008. The sequence goes on from JACPUV010000037.1 coordinate 68,521, forward strand.
ATAACCTTCCTGCAGGCTTTTTCCCATTTCGTACGAGACCAGTTTACCGAGGGGCTCTTTGTATCTGCGCAATGCTTCACCGACCTGCCTGACAATCTCGCCACGCCTGGGCGCGGGAACCAGCCGCCAGGTCATAAACGCTTCTTCCGCCTTCCGGATCACTGTTTCATAACTGTCTTTATCCGCAGTGGTTACAGACGCGATCTTTTTCCCGTCAACAGGTGAGCAGGAGTCAATGATTTCTCCCGTAGCAGCGATCCACCGGGTCCCGGTACTGACGCCCTGGTTCGCTGATCCGATCTGTAAGGTCTTCAGAAAATCCATATAATTAATTAAGACTACAAAGTTATTTCAATTCCGCCTGATAACCATCGGCCGGGCATCGCGGATCCCAGGAGGTCGCTGTACTTTTTATTGAACAGGTTATCGGCCTGAAAAAATATTTTTCCTTGGTCACCCGGAAACCGGTAGGCGGCCCGGGCATTCAATACCGTATAGGAACCTGTTAAAACAGCATTCAGTGCGGCATCTTTTTGTTCATTCCGGTATTTGTAAACACCCGTGAGGGAAAGAGTAAAAGAGCGTATGGTCATTGCCGTGGAAAAATTCAGCAGGAACCGCGCATGGGATGAAATATACAGGGAGGGAACCGGGTCATTGTTCTTTGAATCCAGCCAGGTCAGACCCGCCATTGCCAGTAACTGGCTGTGCTTCCCGGTATTTTCATGGTAGATAAGGTCCAGTTCCAGGCCGCTGGTACGGATCTGTTCCGTATTACGGGCCAGGGCATAGGTACCGGTGGGAACCAGGTTCTCTTTGCGGGGCATATCCGCATAGGCAGTATTGGCCCAGTCGATCAGGTTGCGGTAATCCCGGTAAAATAAACTGCCGCTAACCCGGAACCGGGTAGAGAAATAATAGTCAGCCCCCGCTTCCGCATTCCAGGAATGTTCTGCGTCCAGTGCGGGATTGCCGATACGGCCGCTGGTCACCAGGGTCTTGTTGTAATTATTATACCGTTCGGTAAAATCAGCATCCCTGAATGATCTGCCCGCTGCTGCCCGCAGTGTCAGCCGGGAAGGGCTCCAGGCCATATTGACCTGTGGCACCAGCACCCAGCCGTAATTTTCATCGTAGTCGAGGCGCAGACTTTCATTGATATAAAATGACCCGCCGGGCTTATGGCGGAAAATGCCATAGAATGCACCGTGCCACAGTGCATGGTTTCCCCGGTCATTGGATTTAATTTCTTTCCGGGTGGCCTGGGTGCCGAAAGTAAAGCCGGTTTGCTTATTGATCTCTCCTGTATAATAAACCTGCGCCGTATAAAAATTGGTATGGTTGTCGTTTGGTGCAGCAGCCGGGCGGAACCCGTACTGGTCCCGGAGTTTTTTATATGCAGCATCCAGTTGCAACTGACCTTTCGGGTATTTCTTCTGTAACCCCGCCTGTATCCAGCCACTGTTTACTTTCTCGCGGGCGGTATCACTGGTAAAACTGGTATAATAGTTCTGTGCATTGAATGTTCTGAAATCGGCTGCTGCCCGGATACTAAGCCGCCAGCTACCGGTCAATAACCTGGAATAGGAAAGGTTGGCAGTATGCAGGTGAAAAAAGCTGCGCGTTCCCCGCAGGGCCTGTCCCCCGGCATTATTGGACAGCAGACCACCACTGATTTGGTTTTTTTTATCTGACCAGCGAAAATACCCGTCCGCATTGAAGAGCCCGTATTCACCCGCCACGACCCGGGAACGGTATTCATTCTTAAATAGTTTACCGGAAAACGTTTTGGTGATAATATTCACCACCCCGCCCACGGCTTCGGAACCCCAGATGGCGGAAGCCGCCCCCTTTAAGATTTCCACACGGTCAATTTCAGAAGGATGAACCGGTATATACATATTGAAGTGACCTGTCAGCGGGTCATTCAGTTTGACCCCATCAATAATCACCAGCACCTGCTGAAAAGTACCGCCCCGGACCGTGATATCACTTTGCGAACCCTGCGGGCCTCTTTGCTGTACTTCGATTCCCGGCAGGTAACGAAGCAACTCATCCACGGAATGCACCGGTAATGCGGAAAAAACAGCTCCTTTTACGGAAAGAATATTCCGCCCGCTTTCCTTCTGCAGCTGAACGGCCTGGGTGGCCGTTACGGTTATATTGCTGAGCAACTGCGAACTGTCCTGCGCCGGTACCCGGTAAGAAATAAGGGATACTGCAAGCTGCAGCAGGAGCGCTGTGTAATATTTCATTCGTTGGTTTTGCCGCAAAAATAGGGGAGGCCCTGTAAACCGTCATTTACCCTCAGCGGGTATGACAGAACCATTACAAAAATCAGTATTGTTCCTGTGGATTGGGGAAGTCACCCGATTTTACATCCCGGATATACTGCTGTACCGCCTGGGTGGCCTGTTCATGGATATTGAGGTATTGCCGCAAGAACCGGGGTTTGAATTCAGTATTGATGCCCAGCATATCGTGCATAACCAGCACCTGCCCGTCACACCCATTCCCGGCGCCGATACCAATTGTGGGAATAGCCAGTTTAGCTGATACTTCAGCGGCCAGTCCCGCCGGAATCTTTTCCAGTACCACGGCAAAACAACCGGCATCCTGTAGTAAGAGGGCATCCTTTCTTAGTTTAACCGCTTCTTTCTCCTCTTTTGCCCTGACCTCATAGGTTCCGAATTTATAGATGGATTGGGGAATCAGCCCCAGGTGACCCATCACCGGGATACCGGCCGATACGATCTTTTTTATGGAGTCGGTCACTTCCTCGCCGCCTTCCATTTTTACCGCATGTGCACCGGTTTCTTTCATGATGCGGACCGCGGAAGCAAGCGCTATTTCTGAATTCGACTGGTAAGAACCAAAGGGCATATCCACCACCACGAAGCAGCGTTCAATACCCCGGATCACGGAGGAAGCATGGTAGATCATCTGGTCCAGTGTGATGGGGAGCGTGGTCTCATGCCCGGCCATCACATTGGAGGCGGAATCTCCAACGAGTATCACCTCCACGCCGGCGCCGTCAAGGATCCGGGCAAATGAATAATCATAAGCTGTCAGCATGGAAATTTTCTCACCCGCTGCTTTCATCTTTTGCAACGTATGGGTGGTTACCCGCTTTACTTCTTTATTTACTGACATAGCAGAACATTAAAAGTGATAAGAGTCAGACTTCCAGTTCACGGAGCCGGATTTCCTCGTGCAGGATATGGATCAATCCGTCGGCCAGGCCAATCTTGGGAACGAAAATTTCTTCCGCATCGGCCCAGCGCATGATATTAATATATATAAGCAGGGCCGGTACGATCACATCAGCCCGGTCTTCCCTTAGTTTATGAAGGCTGATCCGCTGTGACAGGGAAAGGTTGCTGAATTCCTTATAATAATCCCGGAGCAGGTCCAGCGACAGGGGTTTGCCGTCTTTCCGCTTTGACAGGGAGAATACCTTATTGATATTCCCGCCGGTCCCGATGGCCGTCACATGATGGTACCCCTTTGTCTTACTGCGGATAAATTCCTTCAGTTCATCCCAGCCCGCTTCTGTCACCTGGTTCTTCAGCAGGCGGATGGTACCGATATTGAATGATTTTTTAAAGACCAGTTTTCCATCACTGAAAAAAGTCAGTTCGGTGCTGCCGCCGCCTACATCGATGTAGAGATAGGATTCTTCCCCCGTCATATTTTCCGCAATATGGTTTTCATAGATGAGGGACGCTTCCTGCTCGCCGCTGATGACATCGATCACCAGGCCGGTTTCTTCTTTTACTTTTTTGAGGATCTCCGGTGCATTCAACGCATCCCGCATCGCGGATGTAGCACAGGCTTTAACGTGTTTTACTTCGTAAACATCAAGCAGCAGGCGGTAGGATTTGATCGTTTTGATGATCTTTTCCACTTTTCCGGGTGAAATTTCACCTTTGTCGAATACATCAAAACCCAGGCGAAGGGGAACCCGAACCAGTACGGTCTTGATGAATTCAGTGCTTCCCAGGGGGCCAGCGATTACATCTGTGATCAAAAGTCTTGCTGCATTACTGCCGATATCAATGGCTGCCAGTCTCAAGTTGGGTCAGGGTTTTTTTATAAAGGTAGTGATAGGTCTCCACCTGCGACCGGATCTTCTTTTTGCTTGTCCGTACATATTCATTGTTCAGGTCATTATCCAGCCATCTTGCTTTCACATTATCTTCCAGCTGGATATTGAGGATGTCGATCAGCTCCTGCTTCAGTTCATTATTCCAGACCGGGCAGGTGGCTTCCACGCGGTGTTCCAGGTTTCTCAGCATCCAGTCGGCCGAAGATAGGTAAACTTTCTCTTTGCCTTTGTTGTGAAATACCCACACCCGTGCGTGTTCCAGGTATTCATCAATAATGCTGATGGCCCGGATGGGCTTCAGGTGTTTTTTATTCTCCGACAGCATACAAAAGATGCCACGGACAATGAGTTTGATCTGTACACCGGCCCGGGCGGCTTCTTCCAATTTGGCGATCATGGTTTCATCCGACAGGGAATTCATCTTCAGGATCATGGAGGCGGGCTTTTTCTTTTTGGCCTGTTTGATCTCTTCATCAATCAGCCGGATCATTTCTTTCTTGACAAAATGAGGGCTGGGGAGTACATACCGGCAATCCCGCAGGAAATGGAGGCCAGCCCGGGGTTGTTCCAGGAAGTGAAAGATCCGGTTCACATCGGCCATAATTTTCTGGTTGGAAGTGAGCAGGCAATGATCCCCGTAGATTTTGGCCGTTTTTTCATTCAGGTTGCCGGTGCTTACAAACCCGTACTGCAGGTTGCTGTTGTCCTTTGCTCTTTTACGGATCAGGCAGAGTTTTGAATGTACTTTCATGTGAGGAATTTCCATCAGCACTTTCACCCCTTCTTCCTCCAGCCGGTTCTTCCATTCTATATTGGCTTCCTCCTCGAACCGGGCCCTTAGCTCAATCATGACCACCACTTCTTTCCCGTTCCGTTTAGCATTGATCAGCGCATTGATGATCTTGGATTGCTGGGCCAGCCGGTAGCAGGTGATTTTGATCAGGGTAACATCCGGATCAATGGCCGCTTCCCGCAACAGGTCAACCAGCGGCAGGAAAGAGTGGTAGGGGAAATGCAGCAGTACATCCTTTTCAAGGATTACATCGGAGACCCGGCGATCCGTCAGCCCGGGGTGATCAAAGGGTCTGTTCCGGTGTTTCTTTTCTTTGAAAACCTCATCCGGGAAATCCATGAAGTGACGGAAATTGTGGATCCGCCCGCCGGGGATCAGGTTGTCTCTCCTTGCAAGGTTGAGTCGCATCACCAGGTATTCCAGTAAGCCCGGGTCCATTTCCTTGTCGTACACAAAGCGCACGGGTTTCCCCTTGCGGCGGTTCTTCACGCCCTTTTCGATCTTTTGGATGATGCTGGTGGACAGGTCATCGTCCAGGTCAATTTCCGCATCGCGGGTCACTTTGAAAATATGGGACTGGTAATGATCATATCCGAAGTAGGAGAAAATATCCGGAAGATTGAAGCGGATCACATCTTCCAGCAGGATAATATCATGTTCCTCCCTGGTGGAGGGGAGAATCTTAAACCGGCCATAGATCCGGCTGGGAATCTCGATCAGCGCATATTTTTTCCGGAAGGCATTCTCCTTTTTCCACATGACCACGGCGAGATAAATGGATTTATCGCGCAGCATGGGAAATGCCGGGATATTCTCGATCATAAGGGGAATGATATCCGCACTCACTTCCTCCTCGTAATAATTCCTGACAAACTGCTGCTGGGCCGGGCTCAGTTCCTTTTCATTCCGCAGGTAGATCTTTTGCTTGTTCAGTTCTGCCAGCAATTCTTCCCAGATCCGGTTAAATTCGCCCTGCTGGTTCAATACCATCATCTGTATTTCATCGATGATCTGCTGGGGGTTATTCTCCAGGTGCATCCGGGCTTTGCTGCCTAACTGGATCATCCGTTTCAGGGTGGCTACGCGTACCCGGAAGAATTCATCCATATTATTGGAAAAGATGCCGAGGAAACGGATCCGTTCCCGCAAGGGTACGGTGGGATCCGCCGCTTCCTGTAATACACGGGCATTGAATGATAGCCAGCTGATATCCCTGGCAATGGTTCTTCGTTTGCTGGTTTCAGGCATAGATGGGGATTAATGTACAGCGCATACCGGGTATAAAATTAGCGAAGCAGCCAGGACATGCATATTAAGTTTCGGAAATACTGACCCGGTCAGTGCGCTTTCATTTTGGCGATCAGCGCTGTGGTGGAATATCCTTCCAGGATCGGGTTGATGACCACGCGGCCCCCGTTTGCGATCACTTCTTTGGCGCCGGCAATCTGCTCCACGGTGTAATCACCGCCTTTTACCAGTACATCCGGCATAATCGCTTTGATCAGGTCCAGCGGGGTGTCTTCCTCAAACAGCACCACGGCATCCACCATCAGCAGGGTGGCCAGTAAAAGGGCACGCCCGTCCTGGCTGTTGACCGGGCGGCTTTCGCCTTTGAGCCGTTTGACCGAGGTGTCCGCATTCAGCCCTACAACCAGGTAATCTCCTTCCTTTGCTGCTTCGGAAAGGGAGAAAATATGTCCCGGGTGCAGGATATCAAATACCCCGTTGGTAAAGGCAATTTTCTTTCCCAGGGCCCTCCATTGGGCGGCTCTTTGTGCCGCCTGCTCCCGGGTTAGTATTTTTTGTGGTATCAGATCAGCCCTGTTCACGTTTATTCTTTTTATTAAAATAAGGTAAGACCCCAAAGCTAAGGATTCCTCCCAGCAGGATCACGGATGTTTGCGCCAGCCAGAGGATCCAGCCGAAGGCCAGTGCAATCGTATAATTGAGCCCGTACAACTGCATGGTCTTTTCGATCAGGTAGGCATAAGCGCCGATCCCGCCCGGCGACGCGATCATACCGATGCTCCCGGCAGACAGAATGGTAAATGCTTCCCGGACCCCGTATATTTCGGTTTCCCGGAAGGCCATGAACCCGATATACCCGCCGGACAGGTAAAGTACCCACAGCAGGAGGGTGTAGCCAATGAACTGTTTCCTTTTTTTCAGGTGCTGAATGCTGCTGATCCCCTGGATCACACTTTTCCAGATCTTTTTAAAAACAGCCAGCAGGTCTTTCAGGGTTTTCTTTTTGATAAGCATCCACAGTCCGGTCAGCAGGAGAAGGGTACCGATCAGTATAACGGTGATGAACAGGGTAGAAACAGCCGGCTCTTCTTTTTGTTCCCCGCTCTTAAAAAAAGCTTCCATGATCTGCGCATACAGGTGCGGCTGGATCAGCAGGGTGATACCAAATACCAGCAGGAGGGTGAGGCTGTCAATAACCCGTTCGAGAATGATGGTTCCAACCAGTTTATCCGCCGGTATCTTTTCATAACGGGCCAGCACCGTGCATTTCACAATTTCTCCCAGGCGGGGTACCCCCATATTGACCAGGTAACCGATCATCACCGCGAAAAAAGAATTCAGGCGGGTGGGCCGGTAACCCATGGGCTCCATGAGCAGCCGCCAGCGGAGGGCACGGACGGCATGGCTGGATAACAGGATAAAAAATACCGGAACCGCCAGCCAGTACCGGGCATTCCGGAAAGCCTGTTTGATCTGTTCTGTTTTTTCTTTATCCAGGTTTTTCAATGAAAGCCAGGCAAAGAAAATACCCACACCAAGAAAGAGCAGGTATTGTAATATGGTCCGGAATTTTTTTTTCATCCCAGCCCGAAAGTAACCCGATGCGGGTGAAAAACAAAACGCTGGCTGAAGTTGATGATTAATTCAGCGGGAGATTATCGATCAGGCGGACTTCGCCCAAAAATGCGGCTGCCAGTGCCACCAGTTTTTGTTTCCCGTCCCAGGAAGGGCAGGGAGCCAGACTGGCCGCATCAGCGATTTCTATATAATCCACCCGGAACCCTTTTTCTGTTAATTGTTTCCCGGCGGTTTCGGTCAGTTCTGCCAGTTCACCCGGTCTTAACTGGTTTTTAATAAAACAGAGGGACTGGTAGATAGCCTTTGCGGTGGCTCTTTCGGTTTTGTCCAGTCGCCGGTTCCGGCTGCTCATGGCCAGGCCATCTTCTTCCCGCAAAGTAGGGCAGATATGCACCCGGGTCTTCTCTCTATACCCGGTCTGTTCAATCAGCCGGGTAATCACCATGCACTGCTGGTAATCTTTCTGGCCCAGGAAAAGATCATCCGGCCTCACCAGGTCGAGCAGGCGGTGTACCACCTGGCATACACCCTGGAAATGACCGGGTCTGAATTTTCCTTCCAGCACCGATTCCAGCATACCCAGATCGTAGTGTACAGCAGGCCGCTGGCCCTCCGGGTATATTTCAGCAACCGCCGGAAGGAAAAGAAGATCACAGCCGGCCGAAACCAGCAGGGTAATATCCTGTTCCGTTGAAACAGGATATTTTTCAAAATCACGGGGGGCATTGAATTGGGTAGGGTTTACAAAAATGCTGCAGAGGGTAAGGTCTGTACAGGATTTTGATTGGCGAACCAGTGATAAATGTCCTTCATGAAGGGCGCCCATGGTTGGAACAAATCCAATTTTTTTTCCTGTTTGCCGCTGAGCGTCAAGATATTTATGCAGATCAGCTATTCTTTTAAATAAGATCATTCCGCCATACTGTTTGATGGTTAATGAGGTTTAAAAAACCAAATTCGGCCGAAAATGGTTACCTTTGCAGGCCTTTGGCAGAAGAAACAGAATGCCGGCTGCCGGAATCATAACCTCAGCGGGGTAACAAAAAAGGTCGAACATGTCAGCAAAGAAAAGAATTTTATTTATCGCGAACGAAATGTCTCCTTACCTGGAGTTGACCGAGTTTTCGGAGATTGTGAACAAACTCGCGATTAAAGCCAATGACAACAATTTTGAAGTCCGGTGCATCATGCCGCGGTTTGGCATTATCAACGAACGCCGGCACCGCCTCCACGAAGTGGTCCGCTTATCCGGGATCAATGTTTCGGTGGACAATGATGACATGCCGCTCCAGATCAAAGTAGCTTCCCTGCCCAGTGCACGTCTGCAGGTCTATTTCCTGGACAACGAGGAGCTTTTCAAGCGGAAATTTATTTTTCATGATGAAGAAGAAAAATGGTTTGATGACAACGATCTCCGCACGGTATTCTTCTGCAAGGGCGCCCTGGAAACGGTAAAAAAATTCGGATGGCCTCCGGACATTATTCATTGCAGCGGCTGGATGACCGGGCTGATCCCGGCCTATCTTAAGACGGTCTATAAAAAAGAACCGGTGTTTGCCCACAGCAAAATTGTATATACCATTGGTCAGAATACATTTAAAGAGAAACTGGGTGGCGGTTTTATCAAAAAGGCGCTGATCCATGCTTCTTTAAAAGATAAAGACCTTGAAGTGTACAAAGAGGGAACCAATACAGCCCTGCAGCGCGGTGGCGCCAGTTTTGCCGATGCCATTACTTTCGGTGCCGAAAAGATCGAAAAGAAACTGGCAGAAGAATTCACCAAGGTCAGGGGTAAGAAAACCCTCCCGTATAACCCGGATGGAGATTTAACAGACTATTTACAACTCTATAGCGACCTTGCAGGTAAATAAAAATCACTAACCCCGATCCTAAAATTAGTTTGTGAAGAACAATAAAAATGTACTTATAGGGATAGCAATCGTATCAACGGTTGCTATTCTGTTTTCAGCGTGCCGTAAGATCAATGAAGCCACCGACCTGGGCGGAGGGCTGATCCCGCCTATCGACAATATCAAAACTTTCGAAACATTCCTGGAGATTGAAACCGATAACAAGCTCTTTAATGACAGCAATAAGGTCTATTATTCGGATGCACAGGCCCTTGGCTATATCGGCAGCGATCCTGAATTCGGCAGTACCCATGCAGACGGGTATTTCAATATCAGTTATCCCAACTACATGATCAACCCCTTTGTCAAGAGCGACTCGGTAGTGGCGATTGACTCGGTGATCCTGTCGCTTTCCTACGGTGGTTATTACGGGGATACCAACAGCCTGCAGACCGTCCGGGTGTACGAGATCGCCCAGAATGCGGGGTTTGACGATACCACACTTTTTAAATACGGGCACGCTGATTTCCTTACAACGGGCGGGGAACTGGGGTCAAAGACATTCCAGGTTAAAAATATCGATGACAGCATCCTGCATATCCGCAAACGGGATACTACCAAACTGGCCAATATTATCCGCATACCGCTGACTAACCTGCTCGGTGACCGGTTTAAAAATTATGATACCACGAATACTGCCAACGGGGCCTATCGTTCCGATTCGATCTTCAAGACCCTGTTCCGGGGGCTGGCCGTTAAAGCGGATCAGTCAGGCAATGCACTGGTTTATTTCAATCCCAGTGATAATGCCAAGTCTAAACTGACCATCTATTACCAGGTCAAACGAAACGGGCTGATTGATACCACTTCGGTGGATTTCGTTCATGCCACCGGCGGACAGGCCAATATCATTAACCGGACCCCCGGGGGAGGCTGGAATACGTACCTGGCCAATGCCGGGTCCAATGACGACCAGGTTTACCTCCAAAGCGTACCGGGATCATATGCGTTGCTGAAAATACCCGGTCTGGATACATTCGGGAATTCGGTGATCCACCGGGCTGAGATCATTGCCACACCCATCCGTTCTTCCCAGGATGATATCTTTAAGCAACCCCAGGCCATTTTCCTTGACCGGGTAAATGCGGCAGGGGATACGGTATCTACTTTTGACAGCGATATGAACCTGTCCAACAACTACACCAACTTTACCTACGACATCACTTCCTTTGGGGGACTACTTAAAACGGACAGCACCTACCGGTTCAATATTTCCAGGTATGTACAGCATATAGTTACCCGGAAAAATACCAATTACCCGCTCCGGCTTTATACACCGGTCAGGACTTTTGTTTACTCCCCGGCTTATAATGCCATTAACCAGATGTACATCACCGACCAGCCGGCTTACGGCAGGGTGGTACTGGCCGGCGGCAGCTACCTGAACCCGGCCAAACGGCTCCGGCTCCGGATCGTTTACTCCAAACTCTGATGAAAGAGTTATTAAGATATGTTCAAAAGTCCTTCTGGTCCGCCGGAAGGACTTTGTTCATTATGACAGCCCCCTTATCTTTGCGTCCTTAAAATCAATAACTCATGCCTTATTTATTTACATCTGAATCCGTAAGTGAAGGTCATCCTGATAAAGTGGCCGACCAGATTTCTGATGCGCTGATCGATAATTTTCTGGCCTTTGACCCCCAGTCAAAAGTGGCCTGTGAAACTTTAGTAACCACCGGGCAGGTAGTATTGGCCGGCGAAGTGAAATCAAAGGCTTACCTCGATGTACAGGAAATTGCCCGCGGGGTAATTCGTAAAATCGGCTATACCAAGAGTGAATATATGTTCGAGGCCAGCAGCTGCGGGGTTTTGTCCGCGATCCACGAACAGTCGGCTGATATCAACCAGGGGGTTGACCGGAAGAAAAAAGAAGACCAGGGTGCCGGTGACCAGGGGATGATGTTTGGTTATGCCACCAATGAGACAGAGCATTATATGCCGCTGGCCCTTGACCTGGCCCATAACCTGCTGATCGAACTGGCCGCTATCCGCCGGGAAAAGAATTCTAAAATGCCATACCTGCGCCCCGATGCCAAGAGCCAGGTTACACTGGAATACGATGACAACAACCAGCCTGTGCGGATCGATGCGATCGTGATCTCCACCCAGCACGACGATTTTGACAGCGAGGCAAAAATGCTGGCCAAGATCAAAAATGATGTGATCAACATCCTGATCCCCCGGGTGAAGTCCAGGTACAGGAAGTACGCAAAACTCTTCAATACAGATATCAAATATCATGTTAACCCCACCGGCAAGTTTGTGATCGGGGGGCCCCATGGTGATACGGGACTGACCGGCCGTAAGATCATTGTGGATACCTACGGTGGTAAAGGAGCACACGGAGGCGGTGCCTTCAGTGGTAAAGACCCTTCCAAAGTGGACCGTTCCGCTGCCTATGCCACCCGTCATATTGCCAAGAACCTGGTGGCAGCCGGGGTGGCCCGTGAAGTCCTGGTACAGGTATCTTACGCGATCGGTGTGGCCAAACCCACCAGCATCAATGTGAATACGTTTGGAACGGCTAACGTGGACCTGACTGACGGGGAAATCGGTAAAATCGTGGAATCCGTATTTGATATGCGCCCTTATTTTATCGAACAACGCCTGAAACTGCGCAATCCCATTTACAGCGAAACAGCCGCTTACGGACATATGGGCCGCAAACCGGAACTGATCGAAAAAACCTTTAGGTCCCCGGATGGTAAG
>JACPUV010000041.1 GCA_016192105.1 Sphingobacteriales bacterium
CCTGGAACAACTGGACCGCTTTCAGTGCGAGGTCTATACCAAGGGCCAGTTGCGGCTGCGGAACTATCCCAAAAAAATATTGGGGCAGAAAGTGGATTTTGAAGACGGGGATACCAGTAAGAAAAAAATGATCTACCTCTCCGAAACAGTTTCTGTTTATACGGTTGATAAACCCGGTAAAACAAAAGTCGAAGTCATTTCATCCAAAGTCAGCGGCCAAACAGGAGGATATGGACTTGCCGCGCCGGGTTTCTTATCCTTTTATGAGAACAATGTTTCAATCGGGGAAGGACTGAACCCCCGGGGCTTTATTTCTCCTGTGGCAGATAATGCGCTTAATTTCTATAAATATAAATGGGAAGGAAGTTATACGGAAGATGGAAAGGAGATCAGTCATATTAAAGTGACGCCACGCCGGAAATTCGAACCGCTGTTCAGCGGTTATATAGACATCATCGAAGAGGACTGGCAGATTCATTCCCTGAAACTGGAGCTCACCAAATCCTCCCAGATGGAACTGCTGGATACACTGAAGATCGAACAATTGTACCGGCCAGATGAAAAAGGCGCCTTGTATGTGAGCAGCCAGGTTTTTTACCCGGCTTTAAAGTTGCTTGGTTTTGATGTGCACGGCAGTTTTGTAAATATCTATTCCGGGTTTAACAGCAACCCGGAAACCGGCAGGAAGACCTTCAGCAGTACGGTATTAAAATACACCGACAGTGCCACCAAACGAAGTGACGCCTATTGGGAAAAGACCAGGCCGGTGCCCCTGATGGCCGATGAAATCAGGGATTACCGGAAGAAGGACAGCCTGGAACAGGTCCGGCGCAGTCCGCATTACCAGGATTCGCTCGACCGCAAACGCAATCAGATCGTCCCGGTGAACCTGCTCTTGCTCGGACAATCCTTTTCCCGTTCAAAAAAGAGGAAAACCATTTTTATTCCCCCTGTCATTGAAATGGTGAATTTTCACCCGGCCGAGGGATTGGTAGTTACCCCTTCATTTACAATCAGCCGGCGGCTGGATACTTTATTACCGGGCAGGAGGACGTTCAGTATTACACCTTCCCTTCGTTATGGCTTTGCCAACAGGCATTTGAATCCCTGGTTATCGCTCCGGTATTTCTATGGAAAAAAATATGCACAGTCTCTTTATCTCTCCGGGGGACGAAGGGTTTTTCAGTTCAACCCGGAACTTCCGGTCAGTGACCGCGACAATACCCTGAGTTCACTGATCTTTGAACGGAATATCCGGAAGACCTATGAGGCCGGTTACCTGCGGGGCAGCTATCGTACCGGGCTGGGCGCAGGACTTACGCTGGTCACCGGCTTTCAGTACCAGGATCGCCGTCCCCTCAACAATGTGACGGGTTATACCTGGCGGAATGCTGATAAAAGAAGCTATACCCCGAATTACCCTTCCGAACTGGTGACGGAAAATATACTGCCGCACCAGTCATTCCAGGCCGTACTGGGGGTTCTGTGGCAACCCGGTACCCGTTATATGGAGTTCCCGGACCGGAAGGTCAGCCTGGGATCGAAATCCCCCTCTTTCGCATTCCGTTATACCGCGGGAATACCAAGGCTTTTCGGTTCAGACAGCCGTTTCAGCAAATGGAGATTATGGGTGACGGATGAGATCCGTCTGAAATTAAAAGGGCTTTTTCGCTATAGGGTGGGTGCCGGTGGCTTCCTGAATAATCGCTCCGTTTTCCTCCCCGATTATAACCACTTTAACGGGAATGAGTCAAGTGTTGCCCAGGAATACCTGAAAAGCTTTCAGTTGCTCCACTTGTATCAATACAGTAATACGGATCGGTTTTACACGGAAGCGCATATTGAATACAACCTGAAAGGGTTCCTGACCAATAAACTCCCGCTGATCCGGAACCTGAACCTTTACCTGGTTACCGGTGCGAATGGTTTTTACATCAGCCCTGCTAAATACTATTACGAATTTTTTGCCGGCTTTGATAATATCTTCAAACAAATCCGGGTTGACGTTGTACAATCCTACCAGGTGGGAAAACCCCGGCAATGGGGAATCCGGATCGGGCTGAGCAAACTGCTGTTGCCGGGCGGGCAGGATGACTGGCCGTAAAATGATACGAAGCCGGCCTGCATATAACAGGCCTTCCCGGAATTTTTGTAATTTTGCAGTTGCTGTAAAGCGGACCCGCCTGTTTGGGACTGCTTTTCAGCTGTGAGATTTGGTTCAGCCTGCAACTGTCCAATTATTTAATAATTATCCCGGACCGCCGGGATTCAGATTTCAACTTTTATGACCTTACGCAACCTTGTCTCCCGAAAGGAGCTGAAAGAAGCTGTATTGAAGGACCCCACTCCGCGGACGACCCTTTCCTTTTACTGTTATTTCAAAATTGCTGAACCTGCTGTATTCCGGGATACCCTGTACCGGGAGATGAAGGCGATCGGCGTATTGGGCCGTATTTATGTGGCCGGCGAAGGAATCAATGCCCAGGTGAGTATGCCCTCGGAAAAACTGGACACTTTCCGGGATTATTTATATTCCATTGAGCCGCTGAACGGCCTGCGCCTGAATAGCGCGGTGGACGATGACGGCAAGTCCTTTTTTGTGCTGGATATCAAAGTGCGGAAGAAGATTGTGGCGGACGGCATTGAGGATCCTTCCTTTGATATGGCCAATAAAGGAAAATATGTAAACGCAGAGCAGTTCAACCAACTCACCGAAGAGGCCGGTACCGTGGTGATTGACATGCGGAATTATTATGAGTACGAGGTCGGGCATTTCCGGAACGCGGTCGAGATACCTTCCGATACATTCCGGGAACAACTGCCCATGGCGGCGGAAATGATGAAGGATAAAAAAGAGGCTACGATTATTATGTACTGTACCGGCGGCATCCGCTGTGAAAAGGCTTCCGCCTACATGCTGCACCGGGGGTTTCAGCATGTATTCCACCTGGAGGGAGGGATTATCAACTATGTAAAGCAGGTAAAGGAGAAAGGCCTTCCCTGTAAATTTATCGGAAAAAATTTTGTATTTGACGAAAGGCTGGGAGAGCGGATCACGCCGGATATTATTGCCCATTGCCACCAGTGCGGCAAACCGGCCGATACCCATACCAATTGTAAGAACGAGGGTTGCCACCTGCTCTTTATCCAGTGTGAGGAATGTGCCGCTGCTTATCAAGGTTGCTGCAGCCCCGAATGCCGGGATACGCTGCAACTGCCCGAAGAACGCCGGAAGCAATTACGCAAAGGAGTGGACAAGGGGCGGCATATTTTCAATAAATCAAAACAGCGCCTGCGTCCCCGGCTGAAAGAATAGATCAGTTTGCCGGGATCCATTTGAGACAAACCGGTTTTCCCAGCGGGATCCGATTGCCGGTGTCTTTCAGTAAACCCGTTTGCTCATTGCGTTCAAAGATGACGATCTCATCGCTCTGCTGGTTTCCCACCAGCAGGAATTTGCCGGTCGGGTCAATGGAAAAATTCCTCGGCCCCTTGCCCAGGGTGGACTGGTGTCCCACCAGGGACAGTTTCCCTTTTTTATGGATGGAATAGATAGCAAGGGTATTCGATACACTCCGGTTGGAGGCATATAAAAACTTACCATCTGCGCTGATATGGATATCCGCGCTGCCGGCAAAACTGCTGTCGCCGGCCGGCAGGGTGGAGATACGCTGGAAAGGTTTCAGCCTTCCTTTTCTGTACTTGTACGCCACAACCGTACCACTGAGTTCCTCGACCAGGTAACCATACTTCTGGCTGGGATGAAAAGTAAAATGCCGCGGGCCGGCGCCGGGTTCCGAAGCGGCAAAAGGCTGCCGGCCGGTTGTTAATTTACCCGTGGATGCATCAAACCGGTAGATCATCAGTTTGTCTATACCCAGGTCGGGAACCAGCAGCCATTGATTATCGGGAGCCATCAGGGTGCAATGCACATGCGGACTTTGCTGCCGTTGCGGGTTTAACCCCGACCCCCGGTGCTGTATGACCGAAGCAGCGGGGGAGAGACCACCATTGTTTTCAACAGGCAATACGGCCAGGCTGCCGCTGCTGTAATTACCGGCAAAAACCCATTTACCGGTTTTATCCGTCTCCACATAGCAGGGATGATCGCCCCCGGTGAATTGCCGGTTCAGGAAGGTCAGTTCACCCGAGGTTTTGTTAAATTCAAAGGCGGCCACTTCGCCTCCGTTGCCCTCTTTCGCGTTTTCAAGTACGGCGTAAACATAGGGCCGGGCGGGTGACAAGGCCAGGAAAGAAGGGTTGCTTATTTTGCTATGACTGACGGGCGCCGCCGTTCCGCTCCGGCTGCTGAAGCGGTACACATAGATGCCTTCGCTTTTCGGGGAATCATAAGTGCCAACGAGCAGATAAAAGTCCTGGGCCAGGGCGCCACCGCTTGCTAATAAAAATAAAAAACACAGGAAACGCATCCGCATATCGTTATCATTTGCCGGTGAATTTCAGCCAAACTTTTCACTTTAACAAACGGTTATCAATCTTCTTTCAGTCTGGCACAGTCTTATCATTACATCGGTTGAACGCAAATTATTCATCCTTAAAATCAACAACCATGAAAAGAATTTTTACACTGTCCGTTTCGTTTTTACTCACCGTCGTTTTATTCACCGGCTGTATCCGGGAGTCTTTTCCCAATAACAACGAAGATTACTGGTTGTCCAAAGAAATGGGGGAAGTGGTGTACAGCGACGCGTATTGTAATTACTATGTGGTGGAAACCTATAACGGATACACGATTGTCCGGGCCTATGGCAGTTACAAGCCCTATGAGGGCAGCATTGTGTACGGCAACTTCAGCAGCACCGGCACCCGTGATATGTATAACCGTTCTTCCGGGATCGTTTTTACGGGTACGGTAACCGACTACTGGATGAGTTACACCGATGCGCAGTATGCACTGGATTATTATTGTCCTGCCTATGGCAAGGGAACCATCCGGGAATTTAAAAAATCAACCGTGATCAAAAAATAGACGGGTAACTGACGGGTATAAAAGGGGGCGGGATGAGGATCCTGTTCCCTTTAATTTTTCAACAAGTCCAGGGCTTTTACAACCCTCGAATACACTTCGTTCTCCGGCAGGTCCTCGGGGTGAAAAGCGGAGCCGGTTAGTTTTTCGTAGAGTTCAATGTATCGTTTTGAAATGGTATCAACCCATTCATCCTCCATCACCGGGACAGTTTGTCCTTCCTTCCCCATAAAATCATTTGCGATCAGCCATTCCCTTACAAATTCCTTGCTCAGTTGTTTCTGCCGTTCTCCTTTTGCCTGTCTTTCTTCAAACCCGTCCGCATAAAAATACCGGGAGCTGTCGGGGGTGTGGATTTCATCCATCAGGCAGATCGTATCACCGTCTTTGCCGAATTCATATTTGGTGTCCACCAGGATTAGTCCTTGCCGGGCAGCCAGTTCACGGCCACGGGCAAAAAGCCGGAGGGTATAGTCTTCAAGTACCTTCCATTCAGCCGCTGTGGCCAGCCCCTGCGCGATGATCTGTTCCCGGCTGATATCCTCATCATGTCCTTCAGCCGCCTTGGTGCTGGGTGTGATGATGGGACGGGGGAAATAATCATTTTCTTTCATTCCTCCCGGCAAAGCTACCCCGCAAAGTTCCTTTTTCCCGGAGGCGTATGTGCGCCAGGCATGACCTGTGAGGTTGCCCCTGACGACCATCTCAATCCGGAAAGGATCACATTTTTTGCCAATAGAAACATGAGGAGCCGGAACTGTGCGCAGCCAGTTGGGACAGATATCCCGGGTAGCATTCAGCATATAGGCGGCTATCTGATTCAGCACCTGCCCCTTATAGGGAATAGGACGGGGCAGCACCACATCGAATGCGGAAATACGATCAGAAGCAACCATTACGAGCCAGTCGCCGGAAATACTATAAACATCCCTGACTTTGCCTTTGTAAAAACCGGTCTGTTCCGGGAACGAAAAAACTGCCATATTTCGAAAGTATGAAGCCCTGCAAAACCCACCAATGAGGGTTGTGCGAAGATTTTAACAATTTATCCCTCTCAGGGACTATTTTTGAGAATTGTTTTTCGGGGGCCAGGCGGGCTTTCCCCTTAAAAATTAAATTTTTAGATAAACTTTACAATGCTTATTTTTCCGCCAAATTCCAAAACCAAAATTTCCCTATTATGAGAAAAAGCTACCGCTATTTAGCTTCCTCGCTGATGGCTGTTTTGTTTTCGATTGCCGCTTATGCTCAGACGGTTACTGTTTCTGGTACTGTCCGCAACAGCTCATCAAAAGAAACTGTGCCGGCTGTTTCTGTTTCAGTAAAAGGCACCACCAGGGGTACCTATACCAATTCAGAAGGTGAGTTCAGTCTCAACGTTCCCAAATTACCCGTTGTACTCGTTTTTAGCTCAATTGGTTACGAAGACCAGGAAATAACTGTTTCTGATGCTTCCAAGCCAGTCAGCATTGAATTTAAAGTAAGTACTGCTTTAGGTCAGGAAGTAGTGGTATCTGCCACCCGCACACCGACCCGGTTACTGGAATCCCCGGTTACTGTGGAGAGAATGAGCAGCGCTGTACTGCGCAACACAGCGGCTCCCAACTATTACGAAGCGATCGGTAACCTGAAGGGGGTGGATGTACACACGGCCAGTCTTACCTTCCGCACCATCACCACCCGTGGTTTTGTGAGCAGTGGTAATACCCGGGTAAACCAGCTGATCGATGGGATGGATAACCAGGCCCCCGGTCTGAATTTCGCGGTGGGCAGCGTGATCGGGCCCTCCGACCTCGACGTGGACAATGTGGAAGTACTTTCCGGTGCTTCTTCGGCTTTATATGGCTCTGGTGGTATGAACGGTACCGTACTGATCACCACCAAGAACCCGTTCAAATACCAGGGACTCAGCTATAATATCAAACAGGGAATGATGCATGTTGACAGCAAACAGCGTGGTACAGCCCCGTTTTATGACTGGTCATTCCGCTGGGCGAAAGCCTACAAAAACAAACTGGGCATCAAACTCGCTGCACAACTGGTGAAGGGTGCTGACTGGGAAGCAGAAGACTACCGCAACAAGCAGCAGATCGGTATTCTCAGTAAAGTGGTGGGTGGTAACCGCCTGAACGATCCCAATTTCAATGGGATTAACATGTACGGGGATGAAACCAGTGCGGATATGGCCGGTTTCTCTTATTTCGTACAGGACCAGACAAGGAGAAGCATCCTGTCTGCTACCGGCGGTGCTTTTGATGTGGTCAATGCGGCCAATGCCTACTTTGGTGTTCCTGGTAATCCCTTATTCCCCGGTGCGATCGGGATGAACCCTTATCCGACCAATGCGCAGATCGGCGCCTTTATCGGCGGACTTGCCTTCCTGGGACCAAACGGCCAGACTGCCGTTCAGAACATGATGCCATTTTATATCGGAATGAACCGGGGTTATTTCAATAAGGCCAGTGTGTCCAGAACCGGTTATGCGGAACAGGACCTGGTGGATTACAACACCATCAATGTGAAATTCACAGCCGGGATCCATTACAAACTTTCCGAAAAACTGGAAGCTTCCTTCAATACTTATTTTGGAACCGGCACCACCGTTTATACAGGGGCTGACCGTTATTCCCTGCGCAACCTGAAAATGGCGCAGCATAAATTTGAACTGAAACATAAAAACTGGTTTGTCCGCGGATACACTACCCAGGAAAATGCCGGTGATTCCTATAATTCAACTGCGCTCGGCGCCTTCCTGAATGAGACCTACAGGGCCAGTTCATCCTGGTTCCCCCTCTATATCGGTACCTTCTCTGAAGGAAGGAGACTGAACGGACCGGCTGCCAGTGATTTTACCCTGCATTCAGCTGCCCGTGCGGCTGCGGATGCCGGCCGCCTGAATCCGGGAACCGCTGCCTTTGATTCGGCCGTACGCAAACTCAAAAGCACCCCGATCCGCAAGGGCGGCGCCTTATTCCTTGATAAATCCGACCTGTATGCTGCAGAAGGCCAGTTCAACCTTTCTGATATGATCGGTTTTTCTGACAAACTGGAGATTATGCTGGGTACGGGCTGGAAGCAATGGGCGATGAACTCCCAGGGTACCATCTTTGCCGATACATCTCAAACCATCCGGGTAAATGAATATGGCGGTTATCTTCAACTGAAGAAGAAACTCATCGGCGATGCGCTGACCCTGACGGCCTCCGGTCGTTATGATAAGCAAACCAATTTTGACGGCAAATTCACACCCCGTGTTTCTGCTGTGATCAAAGTGGCCAGGGAAAACTTCCTGCGCCTGTCATACCAGACGGCTTATCGCTTCCCGACCAACCAGAATCAGTATATCAGCCTGGTAACCGGTTCAGGAGTACTGATGGGCTGCCTGCCGGAATTCCAGACTTATTACAAACTGAATTCCACACTGCCTGGTTATAACGCTGCCAGTGTGCTGGCTTACCGTTCAGGTACGCTTGCTGACTCCTCCAGGCTGGTCAGGGCGGAGTATAAGAATGTAAAGCCCGAGACCGTAAAATCGTATGAAGTCGGTTATAAGGGGATCATTGGTAAAAAACTGATGATCGATGGCTATGTATATTACAGCCAGTACCAGGATTTCCTGGTCAGCACTGCCGTTGTACAGTCCAGGGCCGGTAACAAATATGAATTGTATTCTCCCTTCAGCAGCACCAACGTTTCTTATGTACAGAACTCTTCTGATAAAGTAAAATCAATCGGATGGGGTATCGGGCTGGAATACCAGCTGGTGAAGAAATATGTGCTGTACGGGAACGTATTCTCCGATCAGCTGAAAGACGTGGATCCCAGCGTGGTGACTTTCTTCAATGCGCCGAAATACCGGTTCAATATCGGTTTGCGTAATGAGAATGTCTGCCATAATATCGGGTTCAATGTGATTTACAAATGGCAGGATGATAACTACTACGAAGGCACTTTCGTAAGTGGTACCCTTCCCCATTTTGGCTGGCTGGATGCACAGGTTTCTTATCGCCCCGCTGGTACCAAGAGTATCTTCCGGGCAGGGGGTACAAATATCGGTAACCACTATGCGAGAACCGGTTTTGGCAGCCCGTCTGTAGGTGGTCTCTACTACATCAGCTATGGGTACAACCTGTTTTAATCAGTGAAAATAATTGGGTTTTAAGTACAAGGTCCCGCTCAGGCGGGACTTTTTTTATGCCCCGGCCGGGTGTAAGTGCATTTGTGCGGGAGCCTGTTTAAATGAGAGCAAGCTGATTCAGCCTGTTCCGGGAGCGCAGCATTAAAGTCCGGTCAGCAGCAGTTGGGTTGCACGGGTGGCACCGGGTCTGGAAAGCGGGGTGCTTGTTTACGGCTATCTCAAAAAGCGCTATAAAGTAGTAGCCGGTAAGACGGGAGGTATTGGTTCCCACTCACTATTTACTTACCGTCTTACCGCCTTCCCGGCAAAAATACTTTTGAGAGGACTTCTAGTAAAGGTTCTTTCCGGTTTGCCCGATCATATACCCTTTGTGGTATAGTTGCAATACATAGTTGCCGGGCTGGTAGGCATCTGCATTGATCGCGAAAGTCAGGTGTTTGGCTTCTCCTTTCGCATATTCAAACCGGACTTTACGGGTATAACTCCTCCGGTCGCCACTGTGGGTGGTCATGGGTGTGGCGGATTCCCATACATCGGGGGTCAGTACTTTTCCATCGGGCTGGGTGATGATGATAAAAACTTCTGTCCCTTCATAATCATACACATTGTTTTGCACCGTAAATGAGATCACCAGTTTGCTTGTTTTTTTAGCCTGGCTGGTTTCAATCTCTTTATCATTTTTCAGGGTTACGGGTGACAGCCGGATCTCAGATGCCACAAAAAGAGAGGCGAGGTTCATTTTTTCAGAAAGAACCCTGTTTTCATCCCCCAGTTTTTTCATGTTCTCCTGCAACCCGCTGATCTCTCCGTTCAGTTGGGTCATCCGCTCCGCCAGTTTTTGCTTTTCCTCCTCCATATTCAGTTTTTCCCCCTTCATTTCTTCCACCAGCCCCTGCAGTTCATTTATCTTTTTCCGGGCCAGCAGCAGGTCGGACTGGCTGGCGCCCCTGTTTTTCAGGATGGAATTGATCTCATTCCGGAGCCGGTTGATCTCCCCCAGTTTGAGTTGTAAGGCGGATTTCAGGGAATCCGCCCCGCTGCGGGTGGAATCCAGTTCCTGGTCAAGGGACCGGAGGGAGCGGGTATATAATTTTTGAAGGGAATCCTGTACCGCTTCGGCCACGGCCGTAGAGTCCTTAATAAATACTTCCTTGCGCCGGCTGCTGTATTGTGTTTTATCATAGAGGTGATAAACCCAGGTGCCTGTCAGTCCCACGGAAAGCATTACCAATAAGAGGGTCTTTGTATCCTTCATAGGAACATTTGATTTGCAGCCCTGTTATTTTTGACAGGAGCCGTTTCCCATTGCACAGTTTACAGATCAGTTGGATAAGGTTTGATCCACATAAGCAGAAACCCAGCCCACCTGGCCGTTCTTTACCAGGTAAAAATGTTTGGTCTCAAATGCGGATTCAAATTGCCGCATGATTTTCCACAATAACCCGGCACCCGACATCAGGGATTTTTGATCAAACACTTTATGCACCCGGCTGATTTCTTTGCGGATCCTTTCCTTGTCCTCCTTGTTATTGATATTGGTAACCAGAAAATCCGGGCTCAGCGCCGTGAAGTTCTTAACCAGTTTTTCATTGAATTTGACCAGCTCATCAAACGTGATCGAAATAACCGGGTTGTCGATCAGTTCGGGATGGAGCAGGGTGGCGGTAGCCCAGGCAATACCGCCACTAACAGCAATATTATCGCTCAGGGGATAGGCCCCGCTGGCATTCACCGCGTAAATGATATCTGCGTTTTCGGCATTCAGCAGGGTGCGGGACAGATTCTTACTGAAATTCGGAAGACTCATATCGCCGTCGCACCGTTTTTCTGTTTCATTGAAAGTGCTCTTGGTTCCCCAGTTCAGCTGGAACAACCGGAAATTCGAGGTTTTGATTCCATCAGGAAAATAGCCACCCTTGGTATTTCCACTGCCAATATCAATCAGGAAAGTGGTGAAACGTCTTTTATCCGGAACGATTCCAAGATGGGAAAGGCGGGCTTCCTGCATTACATCCACCACTTCCACCTGTTTTTCCGGTTCGCTGATCCGGACCCGGAATGAATCGATCAGTTCCTGCACCATGGGGGATTTGTTTTCTTTTTCTGCCTGCATTTTTACCCCGCTGCTGATGACCGTGAATATTTTTTTACCGGGGATTTTCAGTTCGCGGGTGGCTTTGAAATACAGGCCGCTGAATGCCTCCAGGGTGGCACTAAAAGTAGGGCGGGAAAAACTGATAAAGTCAGTATTAACGGAGGAATCCTTCAGGATATTAAAAGCGCCGGAACTTTGGGCGTTTTTGCCGATCTCAATGATGCTCATTTTGACACCTTTCGAGCCTACTTCAATCCCGGTGTAAACGGAAGAATTATTGTATTTAGTCTGTACAGTATTTTGAGCAACAGCCACTAAAGTGATTAATACAAAAGTGGCGGATAGCGTAAACTGCCGGCAAATGGTAAACAGCATGGTTCTTATTTTACTTAAGTGATAAAAATACTAAAATACCACGCGGTTTTACTTAGTTCATTTTTCCCGTCTGATGAATGTGTAAAAAATGTGGTTAAGTCAGGGTATAAAAAAACCGTCCCGGGATACAGGACGGCTCTTTTTGCAGGAGTTAGCTGCTTTTAACCGAAGATACCACCTTTTTTAAGGCTTCTAACGCCTTCGCCTATTTTAAATCCGTTGTGATAAATTTCGACTTTGTAATTCCCGGTTTTAAAATCATTTTGTTTGATGGGGAATGATACCGGTTTGCGGGTGCCCTGATCGTAATTTACGGGGATACGGGCGGTAAATGTCTTTTCGCCGTCATCCCTGGTACTTAATACATTTCCGGCTTCAGAAATTACTTTGCCGTCAGGAGCTGTAACGATCAGGTACATATCCGCGGGACCTGATTTAGCAATGCGGTTTTCCACATCAAAAGAAACCACCAGTTTGTCCACGCGTTTTGCGGTGGAAGATACTTTTTCCTTTCCGCTCTTTCTTTCATCCACCGGGGTTACCTGTATATTGGAGGCGCTGAAAGTGGAGCCCACATCCACCGTTTTTTCCAGGCTTTCTTTTTCAGTTTTTGTGGTGGTCAGGTTGGTTTCCAGCGTGGCTTTTTCATCCTTCAGGGAGGTATTGGCCGCGGTCAGTTCCTGGTTTTCACCAGTCAGCCGGGCTACCTCTGCTTCCAGGCTGGTGATCTTGTCATTCAGATCGGTGATCATACCCTTGGCTTTGGCTAGTTCCGCCTTTGTCGCATTCTTGTCATTCAGGATCTTGCGGATCTCGGATTTCTTGGACTCGATTTCTTTTTGCTTGTCGGACAACTGACCCTGGAGGTTGTTATTGGCGCCGGTTACAGAATCCAGCCGGGCCAGCGCATTGTCAAACTCCATCTGGATATCGGCCTTTGCAGAATCCAGGGCGGTTATCTGAGTCTGTTGCTGTAAAATCTTTTCTCCGGATTTGTTCTTATCCCAGAGCAAATAGCCCCAGGTGCCTAATAAACCGGCAGCAAGTAATCCGATAACAATGTTCTTGCTATTTTTGTTTTTGTTCGGCTGGCTCTGAGGGGTAGCCGAAGGATAATTCGTGTTTGTCATATAAAATGGAATTTTTTTTACTGTTAATGGATGGTTGTTTGCTTTTTTTCCATAAACCAGCTGCAAAGTTGCAGCAGGTTTAATTAATTTCTGTTAAATCGTTCGAGACACTAATTTCCGAAAACCGTGCCAGAATAAAAAACGGATTGATTTTTGGTTGATATTTTTGAAAAAAGGCTTCGTGAAAGCCTGTATCTTAGCAGCTTATGAGTGTGGAAAAGATCATCACCGAGTGGAAGAAAAAACAGTTCCGGCCCGTTTACTGGCTGGAAGGGGAGGAGGAATATTTTATTGACAAAGCGGTTAATTATGCCGAACACCATATCCTTTCAGAGGCCGATGCCGCTTTCAATTTAACCATTTTTTATGGAAGGGATGCTAACTGGGCCGATGTCCTGAATGCCTGTCGCCGGTATCCCATGTTTGCGGAAAGACAGGTGGTCCTGCTGAAAGAAGCCCAGCAGATGAAAGAGGTGGAAAAGCTGGAACCCTATATGGAAAACCCGCTTTCCTCAACGGTGCTGGTGGTTTCTTACAAAGACAAAAAGCTGGATGCCCGTAAGAAATTTACCAAATATGTAAAGGAAAACGGGGTGCTGATCAGCACCAAAAAAATGTATGACCGGGATGTACCCGGCTGGACCCAGGAACTGCTGCAGTCAAAGGGCCTGACCATCACACCCAGGGGCCTGGCCCTGATTGCCGATCATATCGGAAACGACCTGACCCGGATCGAAAACGAGATCAGCAAGCTCTCGGTAAACCTGGGAAAAAGGACCTCGGTTACCGAAGATGATATCGAACAGTATATCGGGGTGAGCAAGGATTACAATGTATTTGAACTGCAGACGGCCCTGGCGGCCAAAGACCTGTCCCGGGCCATCCGCATCATTCAGTATTTTGAATCCAATCCCAAGGCGGGCCCGGCACAGTTGATCCTGCCCTCTCTTTATGGGTTTTTCAGTAAAGTATTCATGGTTTTTGGTGCTGGCACCCATGACGAGAAAACCATTGCCACGCATATCGGGGTGAACCCCTATTTTGTTAAAGATTATACCCAGGCCGCCCGCCTGTACAGCTATCCCGGGATTGAAAAAGTATTATTGCTCCTGCACCAGTATAACCTCAAAATTATCGGGGTAGGGGCCGGTTCGGCTGAAGATGCCTCTCTCCTGAAGGAAATGGTGGTGAAAATGCTGGCCTGAACAATCCTGCGCCGGTTCCCCTAAATTCCCTTTCTTTGTGCAACTTTTTAAAAGACGGTTTCATCTGTTCAGCAACAATAAATAACCACATGAAAAAGATCCTGTTTTCCTTATTAACTGCAACTTCCCTGTTCCTGGCCGGTTGCCTGGAAACCACAGAGGAAATCACCCTGAATGAAGATGGCAGCGGTACGGTCAAAATGACCAATGACATGAGCGCCCTGATCAGTATGGCTAAGCAAATGGGCAATAACGGGGACATGAAAGAAGATAACGAGGTCATTGATTCTACTGTTTCCCTGGAAGACAAGGCAGACAGCATCCCCAACCTGAGTGAAGAGGAAAAAGCACTGGTCCGGAAGGGCAATCTCCGGATCAATATGGATATGCCGAATGACAAATTCCTCACCCATCTTAGTTTCCCCTTTGCCACACCGGGTGAGATCGGCAAATGCAGCGCACTATCCAAAAAAGTGATCAGTGAGACCCTGAAAGGAAAAACAGGTGGAGTGGGAATGACCGGTGAAGGCGAAATGCCGGAGGCCAGCAGTTTTGATGACTATTATACGGTGGAATATTCCAACGGTCTGCTGATCAAAACCCTGAATAAAGAGAAATATGCCAAAGTGGGAGACGACGAATATTTCAAGGGACTGAAAGAGGCTGCCGCGATGGGACTGGCCTATAAAGCCAATTATATTATACACCTGCCCCGCCCGGCTAAAAGCACGGAGGGCAAGGGGCTCACGTTGTCAGAGGACAAAAAGCAGGTCACGATTGCCGTGGAACTGGACGATTTCCTGGAAGATCCTTCCAAACTGGAATTCAGGATTGAATATTAATTCGCTTGTATAATTTGTATAAAAGAAGAGGGGCTGAACCCAATGCCGGGCAGCCCCTCTTTTTTGTTGTAATGATTTTTTATAGCACCGACAGGCTGTCCACTTTGTCCTGGCCGATCTGTTTGATAAGGGGTTCCAGCCCGTCAAATTTTAATTCAGGCCGCAGGTATTTCCTGACAAAGACTTTGAGGGTCTGGCCATAGATATCCTGGTCGAAATCAAAAATATTTACTTCCACTACCCGTTTCTTTCCATCCACGGTGGGGCGGAAACCAATGCTCATCATTCCTTTTAGTTTTTCCTTATAGCCCTCGGGTTGTGCATATACGGCATAGATTCCATTTCCGGGAATCAGTTTATCCTCGTCCTTAATTTTAAGATTGGCGGTAGGGTAACCAAGCTTCCGGCCCAGTTTGTCACCATGTACCACTTCGCCGGAAAAGAAGAAATCATAGCCCAGCACTTTGTTGGCCGTGATGGTATCATTATGCAATAAGGCCTTGCGGATATTGGTGGAACTGATGGAGATATTCTCCAGTACATGCTTGGGGATTTCGAGCAGACGGTAGCCATAGACCGGGGCCTGTGCTTCCAGCAACTGGTAATTGCCCAGGCGATCGCGGCCAAAACGGTGATCATACCCGATAATGACCGTATGCGGGTGAAACCGGGCTACCAGGAAATCGCGGATATATTCTTCGGCGGACTGGTTCGCAAATACCTCGGTAAAAGGTACGACTACCAGGTGGTCAATACCCAGCTTATCCAGCAGGCAGATCCTTTCTTCGAGGGTGGTGAGCAGGCGGATCCCCATGAATTCCGATGAAACCACTTTGCGGGGATGCGGGTGAAACGTGATGATCACGGTCTCTCCGTCATGGGCCCCTGCTTCGGCTTTCATCTTATCAATGATCTGCCGGTGTCCCATGTGCACGCCGTCGAAGGTCCCGATCGTGATGACCGCATTTCGGAAAACAGGCAGTTGTTCAATGTCGAGGTGTACTTGCATAGATGAGCGTAAAGATAATTAAAAGTAGATAGTGGGAGTTGGGAGTCCGGAGTTGGGAGTCGGGAGTTGGGAGTCCGGAGTCGGGAGTTGGGAGTCGGGAGTTGGGAGTCGGTGAGTGTGCTGCAGGGGTTTTCGATCTGCCGGGTTTAATCCCGCAAGTTTATTTATGTTTGCAGCAAAAATCCCCATGTCATTATATTCCAAAAGAGGTGTTTCGGCCCAGAAAGAAGAAGTGCATGCGGCGACAAAAAACCTGGACAAGGGTCTTTATGCAAATGCTTTTTGCAAAATCTACCCCGATATGCTCTGCGGCGACAAGGACTGGGTGAACCTGATGCATGCCGACGGGGCGGGGACCAAGAGTATCCTGGCTTATTTATACTGGAAGGAAACAGGGGATGTGTCGGTGTGGAAGGGCATTGCCCAGGATGCGATTGTAATGAACCTTGACGACCTGCTTTGCGTGGGTATTTACGACCAGTTGTTATTTTCTTCCACTATTGACCGGAATAAAAATGTGATACCGGCTGAAGTACTGGAAGCCGTGATCAATGGCACACAGGCTTTCTTTGATACCATGAAGGGGTTCGGCGTAAACATTACGTTCATGGGTGGGGAGACGGCTGATGTAGGGGATGTGGTGCGCAGTATTGCGGTGAATGGGACGATGGCTGCCCGCTGGCCGAAAAGCAAACTGATCACCAATGAAAAAATCAAGGCCGGGGACGTAATTGTGGGTCTGGCCGGATTTGGTCAGGCCAGTTATGAAACGGAATACAACAGCGGACTGGCCAGTAACGGACTCACCAGCGCCCGCCATGATGTGTTGCATAAAACATACGGGGCAAGATTCCCGGAGAGTTATGATACCTCACTGGATGAATCCGTGGTCTATATCGGTCCGCACCGCATGACCGATGAAGTGAAGGACGGGGACCGGGTACACCAGGTGGGTAAATTGCTTTTGTCACCCACCCGCACATTTGCTCCGGTGATGAAGGCCCTGCTGGAAAATCATTTTGAGGCCATCCACGGGCTGATCCATTGCAGCGGGGGCGGACAGACCAAGTGCATGAAGTATGTACCGGAGAATGTCCGGATCGTAAAGGATAACCTGTTTACACCACCCATTATCTTCAATATCATCCAGGCTGCCAGTAAATCCGATGACCGGGAAATGTACCAGGTCTTTAATATGGGTACCCGGCTGGAGATCTACACCAATGAAAAAGACGCGGATAGTATTATCAGCGTCTCCAAAAGTTTTGGCGTGGATGCCCAGGTGATCGGGAGGGTGGAAGCGGGTGAGAAAAAGGAATTGGTGATTTCTACACCCAATGGAGAACTTAAGTATTAATCTTTCACATACCAGACCCTTGAGGGTATTTTTTTAATGTAGTATTCATTTTTTTGCTCATCCAATGCCCGGGTGACAATCAAATCAATGGTGATCAATCTTCCGGGAGTTGCTTCATTGAGTTGTACCTGGGTTTGTGGGTTAATCTGGCTGCCCCTATTTGGAATTTGGATCAGTTCCTTATCTCTGTCAATTGAAAATAAATAGCTGATTATTTCTGTTCCTTTCGGCAATTGCAACAGATTAAAGACATCAATTTTCTTTAACTCATTTACGGTAAGGATATTTGATTGTTGTTTATCCTGGATAACCGGTGGGTAATCCGGTCTGTCCGGCTCTCCCGTTATTAAAAAAGAAATTGTTTGTTCTTTATAGCTGCTGACTTTGGTGCCTTCCCGGGTGGCGGGTATCCAACGGGGACCTTTCTTTATCAATCGGATCGCTTCTTCTTCCATACCATATCCAAAATGGGTCAATGCGGTTATATCGGAGATGGTTCCATCGGGGTGAACAATAAACCGGGTTCTTGTTTTGTAAATGCCTTCAGGAACTCCGTTATTTACCGGTACCAGGACATCTGCATTAACTGCGAGATACTTTTTCCAGGCAGAATCGCCTCCGGGAAAGGCCGGGTCTGTATTTGCGGAATAACCTACTACCACCACTTCATTCAGCTCTTTCCCTTTTCCTTGCATCACTTTCCCTTCTTTTTTG
This sequence comes from Sphingobacteriales bacterium, assembly GCA_016192105.1. GTDB lineage: Bacteria > Bacteroidota > Bacteroidia > Chitinophagales > Chitinophagaceae > JJ008. Next base: position 17,853 of record JACPUV010000041.1, read on the forward strand.
GGTCCATTATTTACCACAAATGTAATGGGTTGTTTCCGGTAAGCCACTACCTGCCGGCCATTCTGAATAGCGGGTAACCATTTACCTCCATTTTCTATGACCCGGATCGCTTCAGCTTCCATGCCATAGCCATGATTAGTGAGGGCTTTGGCATCACTCACTGTGCCATCGAGGTTTACAATAAACTGTATTATGACTGTATACACACCAGCGGGAGCTTTACTAAAAATCGGCACTTCTGCATTCAGGTTTCTTTCCAGGTATTTTCGCCAGGCATCCATGCCACCGGGGTAGGCTGCTTCGATTTCTACTTTAGTATATACTTTATCTGTTTCTGGTTTAACCGTGGTATCCAACACGGGTTGACTGCTCAGTCTCTCAGTACGTGTAATGTTGTTCTGAAAAGGCAAAGGATCAGTAACGCTTTTCTTATAACTAAAAGCAAATAGCATGACCGCCAATGCGGCCACCGGCAGCACCATCATTTTACGCAGGTACTGGAGGGAGGTTTTTTGGGGAGAAATAATCATGGCTATACGTCTTTTTATCTGGTTATGGAAAAAAGGGTGAACGAGTCGTTGATGGGTATTCAGCACCTGCATCAGCAGGAGTTCGGCATAATCCCAGCGGTTGTTTTCCGTTACGGCAAACTGGTCGGCCAGGAATTCATGGATGGCCCTGGTTTCCCGTTTCATCAGGTGGAAAAAGGGATTGAACCAGCCGGCTATGGTCAGGAGTTCAAAAAAGAGGATGTCGAGACTGTGTTTTTGTTCGATATGAAACAGTTCATGCCGGAAGATCTGTTCCCCTTTTACTGAATTCAGCTCGATCTTCCGGTTCCAGAACAACCAGCGGAAAAAAGAGTAGGGGGTGCCGGGTTCATCGGTGTTCAAAAAGCGGATCCGGTCAATTTTCTCCACCGTATGCCGGCGGATGATCCGGTTGATTTTCAGCAGCGAAAAAACGATCCGCAGGAAGACGATGGCCGCCACCGTTAGATAGATCAGTGGCAGGATATGATTCCAGGTGAACCAATTTGCTTTTTCCGGAATAGTGGCATACAAGGTGACCCCTTCCTCTTCGCCGGCACCGGAGAATACCGTAAGTGTGGAATATACAAAAGAGGAGGAGGTCTGTTCCTCGGTAAAATAGACCGGTATATTGAGCAAGGGGATAAGGATGCTTAACAAGGCCGCTCCCAGCAGGTAGTACCGGTTATAATGGTGGAATTTTTTATTCCGCAATACCCAATGGTAATAGCTGTACAGGAGGCCCGATACAATGATCACCTGGATCACATAGTTAAGCAATGGGTTCATTTGGACTGGTTTTGCTGTTTTTTGATTTGTTTGAGCAAGTGCTCCAGTTCATCCACCGAAATATTGTTTTCCTTCACGAGGTAGGAAACCACATTACTGAAGGACCCTTCAAAATAGTTTTTCGCCAGTTGCTTAATGCTCTTGCCGGAATACTCCTCTTTGGAGACCAGGGATGAATACCGGTGCTGCCGGCCCAATACTTCCACCGCCACAAATTCTTTTTCTACGAGGATCTTCAGCAAAGTGGCCACGGTATTCTGGTGGGGTTTGGGAACAGGCATCTCTTCCACGATCTCCCGCAGAAAGGCGGGCCCGAGTCTCCATAATACCTGCATGATCTGTTCTTCTGCTTTCGTCAGTGCTTTCATGTTCATAATTTGATGAACCGAAACTAAAACTAATTTTTTAGTTAAACAACTAAAATATTAGTTAAAGTAAATTTTTGTGCTTTTTGAGGCATAGTTTGCTTTATTTTGCAGGAAACCCATTCGCAGATGTCCGAGCCGATCATAGAACTGAAAAATGCCAATATATACCAGGGCCAGAACCTGATCTTACAGGAGGTGAACCTGACGGTTAACAAAGGAGAATTCGTGTACCTGGTGGGCAAGACCGGTACTGGTAAATCGAGCCTCCTGAAAACCCTGTACGGGGAACTGGAACTAAAAGAAGGGGAGGGTACCGTAGCCGGCTTTAACCTGAAAGGACTGGACTGGAAGAAAGTTCCTTACCTGCGTCGTACCCTCGGTGTGGTATTCCAGGATTTTCAACTGCTTACCGACCGGAATGTGAATGATAACCTGAAGTTCGTACTTCGCGCTACTGGCTGGACCGATGAAAAACTGATGAATGAAAAGATCGCCGATGTGCTGGATAAAGTGGGACTTCGGTCCAAGGGCTTTAAAATGCCTTTTGAACTGAGTGGCGGAGAGCAGCAACGGATTGATATCGCCCGGGCCCTGCTCAATTCACCCAAACTGATCTTAGCGGATGAGCCTACCGGTAACCTGGATCCCGAAACCTCGGACGAGATCATGCACCTGATCTTCCAGATCGCCAAAGATTACAATACTGCCGTCGTAATGGCCTCCCATGATTATATCGTAGTACAGAAATTCCCCGCCCGGATGATCCGTACGGAAAGAGGCAGGGTCCTGGACAATGCTACCATAAGTATTGACTAAGCAGACGGGTATGCGCACTGTTATCACCCGAAAGGGCCGGCAGACTTTTCCTTAACCGTATTTCTTCCTCTGTAAATGGCTGATGATGCAATTGCAACAGGATCGATGCAATGGCGCCTGCATTCGCACCTATATGACAGGCGGCTTCGAGTCCCGTACCTGCGACCATTGCTTCATTGGTTACGCAATGCCTTCCCTCGCATAAGGCATGCAGCAATTTGATCTTGATCCCGGTGGAGCTGAAAGAGGGCAGTACGTTGACATGTGCTTTCCGCACCAGGTCATTTAATTCCATTTCAGAAGGATTGGCCACCAGGCAGGTGTGCTGGCAGAGATGGGCCATTTTATCCAGGCGCCGGGAAGGATTCTTTCCTGCAATTACAAAAGGAAGTTTTATCCTGAAAAATACTTCTGTCAGCAGCCAGGTGGCTGCTTTCTCGTTTTCGGCCACCCCCAGGTTTCCGTGGTAGAGACAAAAGCAGCCCATGCCTTCAGGGGCATTTATTTCCCGGAAAGGAGTGAATACAGGAAGAAAGAAAGCCTGTTTCAACCCGTACTCTTCCCGGAAATACCGTTCTTCTTTCGCGGAGATACAGGCATAGGGCAGTTCCTTTGGTAAAGATCTTTCATAACGGGCCAGTAAAGCGCTTTCGAAACGGTAATAGATTTTCTTCAGGAGATTCCGGGTACTGGCGGAAAGAAATCGGTAATACTCGCTTTCGTTATTGTGCAGCCGTACAACGATCTTCCTGTTCTCCCGGTTCAGTTGTGCCAGCATCCCCGTACAATGCACTCCCTCCAGCAAAACAGGATGATGGTCCCTGTTCAGGTTATGGATCAGCTCCTGATTGATGCGGGATGAAACAATATAGGGGGTGCGGAAGGAGAATCCCCTGTAACCGGTCTTTCTTTTATATACATGGATGCTTTCGCAATACTGGTTCAGCTCATTGGGATTGCCCCGGTGGTTGTAAGAAAAATAATGAAGGTGGATCCGGGTGCCGGCTTCCTGCAGGGCTTTGATCCGGCAGAACATATCAATCGCGCCCCCGTAGTCAGCGGGCCAGGGTGTGTCAAGGCAAACAATATGCAGGTGCCGGCTCAATGGGCAAATAATGTTTTGTAGAAAATGACCAATTTTTTTTCTTCTTCCTGCCAGTGGATGGATTCCCTGGCTTTGAGGCAGTTTTGACGAAGCCTGTTATGCAGAACATCATCCTCCAGTAAATTGTTGAGCGCGTCCGCGATTCTTTTGGGCGCCAGGTTATCAATCAATACCGCTACTTCATATTTCCGGTTCATTTTCCGGTATTCCGGGTAGTCCACGGTTACCTGGGGCAGACCGGCATGCACATAATCGAAAAATTTGTTGGGGAGGGCGAGGTATTGATTTAATCCGTCTTTTTCCGGAACAGCCACGCCGATATGCGCCTGCCGGGCAATGGTCCGGAGATCAGCCGGCGGCAGCATACCCTTTAGTTCCACTTTATCCTGCAACTGGTATTCGGCTATCAATTTTTTCAATGCTTCCATAAAATTGCCGTCCCCGCAAATAACCAGCCTTGCTTTTACCCATCTCATGGCGGGTATAAGGTATTCGAACCCCCGGGCCTCGTTGACGGCCCCCTGGTAAACAATAAATTTTTCCCCTGCAGTTATTTTCTCCATTGGCTGCAGGACCGGAACATTCCGGATGGTTTTATATTCCACCCCGTAACGCCGGTGGAATACTTCCGCGATGCTTTCGCTCACGGTATAACCCCATTTGAACCGGGGGACGGCCCGCTTTTCGATACCCAGCCAGAAACGATGTACACCCGGCCGGCTGATCACTTCCTTTAGTTCGGTGAACAATTCGTGTGCATCATATACACGGGGAATCCGCTTCAGCCGGGAGATATACAGGCAGGGGAGGATCGTATCGAGGTCAATGGCACAGATGCCGTCCATGCGTTTAAACAGGAGGAAAAAGAACAGGCGGATATTGTATTCCGCGTAAAACAATTTACCCTTACTGAACCAGCATCGGATCCTCCGTTGCCGGAACTGCTGTTCAACCAGGGGCCGGGAGCCCGGGTGCCTGCGTCCTGTCAACACCACATCAAACCCGGCGGAAGCCAGTGAATGACAGATCCGGTGCATCCGCTGGTCGTAGGTCAGGTCATTCGTAACTGTGAAGTAGATACGTTTCAATTCCGGTGGTTGAATGAAAAAGGTTTTGCAAATATGCAAAACCTTCAGCACTTATCGGGTGACCGGCCTGTTACTGGCCCATATTCATTCCTTCTGTACCGTCTCCCTGGTTGCGGTTATTTCTTCGTTTGAACAGGTTCGGGTCGAATTTGCCAAACCGCCAGCTAAAGTTCAGCCGGAAGATCTGCGGATCCCGGCGGCGGAACAGTTCCTGTGTGAAATAGGCAGATTGGGAATAAATATTCTGGCGGCGGGTCCGGAAAATATCATTCACATTTAACGAAATAGAGGCCTGTTTGTTTTTCATGAATTCATAGCGCAGTCCCGCATCCACGTAATAATTGGCTTTTACATATCCCTGGGAGGCGCTGGACTGGCCAAACATACCACCCCATCCTCCACGACCTCCTCCGCCACTTCCACCGGGGGGCAGGATGGTTTTGGACTGGTATTCACCGGACAACTGCAGGATAAAATTCTTTGGCAGTTTAAAGGTATTGTTGAGTTTGAAGAACCAGCTGGCAAAAGGGTCCTGTTCCGGCTGAGACGGATCGTCCAGGTTGATCTTTGAGGTGAACAGGTTCAGGTTGCTGGTCATATCCCAGTACTTGGCCATCTTGTTTTTGGAAACCAGTTCAAACCCCGTTACATAACTGGAACTGGCATTGATATAGGTATTGATCAGCATGTCTTTCCCGGTAGCCGAATTGGTCTCCCTGTCCTGGTAACGGGTGATCAGGTCCGTTGTGTTTTTGTAATAGACGGAAGCAATGAAATTATCCTTGTTCTTAAATGTTTTCTGGTAGGACAATTCCAGCGAATGGGTGAATTCCGGTCTCAGGTCGGGATTGCCCCGGCTGATATTGAGTGAATCGGAATAATCGGTAAAAGGGTAGAGCTGGAAAAAATTCGGCCGGTTGATCTTCCGGGAATAGTTCAGCTGCAGGTCCTGTTCCTTTTTTAATTTCTGGCTCAGGAAAATGCTGGGGAATAAACTGACCGGGAACCTGATATGGAAAGCCTGGTCTTTATCGGGCAGGTTGCCTTCGTAATCTGAACTTTCCAGGCGTAATCCAAGCTGGTATCCGAAATTCTTTACCTGGTTGGAGTAGGTAGTATAAGCCGCAAAAATATGATCAAGGCTGTTATAATTTACGGAAAGATCCGGGTTGTAGTTCAATGAGCCGCCGGGGCCCAGTACATAAAAATCATTTTTATTATCTACTTTCCGGAACTGGGCCCTTAAGCCCATTTCGAGTTTTGATTTTTCAGTAAGGGGTTTGGTATAATCGGTTTGCAGTACAATATTCTGGTTGGTACCGCTGCCGTTTTGCTGCTGGTTATAGGAACTCTGGTAGCTGTTACCCGGCATTTTGTAGTAGTCGGTCAGTACCTGGTTGATATTGGTATTCTTACTCCGGTTAAAATTCACATCCGCCGTCCATTCTTCTCCCTGCTTCGGGAACAGGTGTTTAAAACTGAGCAGGGCCCCGTTATGATTGAATTTACTGTTGCTGTTGGAAAACCGCTGATTGAAGGAAGACGTAACGGGGTTATAGAGGGAATCGATCATAATATCACTCACCGATCCGGGCTTAAAGCGCCCCTGGCCAAGATTTCCGGCAACGGACAATGTGTTCCGGTTGTCCAGGAAGAAATCAAAGCCGGTGCGGAAGAACAGGAAATTCCCCTTTGAAATGCTTTCGTCTTCCTGGTGCATAAACGTATTGGGTGTGCCGATCAGGGTGCTGCGGTCGGTGGTACCGGTGCTGATGGATTTACGCTGGTTCAGGTTCGCGTTCAGGAAAAAATTTACTTTCTCCTTACGGATATTGATATCACCACCCAAACCCAGGCGGCCCCGTGAATCAATATTGCTGCGGAGGCTGCCGCTGTATCCCACCCGTTTATTCTTTTTCAGCACCACATTCAGGATACCCGAAGTGCCGCCGGATGCATCAAACTTGGCGGAAGGGTTGGTAATGATCTCCACCGATTCGATCGCATCGGCCGGGATCTGGTCAAGGCTGAGATTGGTGGGGCGCCCGTCCACAAACAATTGCGGGGTATTATTCCGCATGGTTACATTGCCGTCAATATCCACGCTGATGGAAGGTACATTGCGCATCACATCCACCGCGGTGCCGCCGGCAGATACGAGGTTCTTATCCACATTAAAGACCTTGCGGTCAATACCCAACCGGAGACCGGGGTTGGAGGAAACGACCGTAACATTGTCCAGTAATTTTTCTTCCACATTTATTTTAATATTCCCGAGGTCTTTGTCCAGTGCGGCCATCATCGAACCCATATCCCCGTTATTGCCGCCGGGTTTCAGGTTAAAGGAAATGCTTTGCTCATACGGTTTAAAACCCACAATGGTAACCTGCAGTTTAAACTGGCCAAAAGCGGGAATATTTTCCAGCCTGAAATCCCCGTGGTTATCAGAGAGCATACCCGCGATCACCACTTCTTTTCTTTTTTTGGAAACAGAATCAAAACGGTTTTGCAATAACTGTACGGATGCGTATTCGATGGGTTTGGAAGATTTGGCTTCGATCAGCTTCCCGTAAAAGGAACCGGTCAGCTGTGAACGGCCCTGTCCGCCCCGGTTCCCATTTCCCTGTGGCATCTGGGCGCCTGCAGAACAAACAATTAGTAATGAAGACAATACAAAAATAAAATTTCTCATTAAAGCGATTTGATGGTTAGACGGTTAACGGGGTTCGAACTTGCTCAGCATCACAGATAAATGGATAAGCGGCCCTGTGGCAATGATCAAAGGAAAGTAGCTTCAGGAAATTGATCCCGGGTCAGCGGGTCAAAAAGATGACGAGGACCTGCAGCAGTCCGGCCAGCAGGCCAACTGCGGCACCCAAAAGTCCTGCTAAGCGGAGTTCCCGGGACAGGGAACGGTGAAGTATTTTTTCCAGTTTAGCGGATGAGAAACCGGCCAGTTTCCGGCTCAGCAATTGTTCGGGGTCGAGTTCCGCTTTGAGGTTACCCGCATATTGTTTCATTACAGCGGGAAACAGCAATTCTATTTCAGCCAGGAAAGCTCCTTTCAGTTTACCAATGGTCTTATCACCAATGAACATACTGATCATGGGCATTTCCTTACTTAGCCGGTTCCGCAGAAAATCGTCAATATGGCTTTCTATCAGGGGCATGATCTTCTTACTGTTTTCCGGGCTGTTGATCTTATTCTCCAACTCCTCAAAAGAGAGGAATTCTTCACGGACCAGCTTGCCCAGGCTTTCTCCTAATTGTACTTGTCGTTTGGGAAGGATACCCTGGAAGCGAATGCCCAGGATCTTCCTGGGTTCCTGCGGATGGAACAGTATTTTTATAAACAGCCAGATGGTAAACCAGCCGGCAAGGGCGGAGATCAGGGGAATCAATATCAGCCAGTAATTCATAAAAAGGTATAAAATGAGACCCCGTCTCTGTTGAAACGGGGTCTTGAAAAGGGTGGCTGACCGGGTTCGAACCGGCGACCCTCAGAACCACAATCTGATGCTCTAACCAGCTGAGCTACAACCACCATTTTGAGCCAGCAAAAATAGGAAAAAAGCGTTTTTGTAAAAAATAAAAGAACCTAATCTTTCGATATACGCCCTGTTCAACGAAAGAATACGACCCGCTTCCCCCGCCATTCATCAAAAACAGTTGTTAAAAGGCTGTAAAGACAAGAAAAACAGGGTTTTTGCGTTATTTTTGGCTTATGTCCAATATGATAAAATATCTCACCAATATGAAAAGACTCCCCCTGGTGGTACTGATGCTGATAGCCGCTTCTTTCCTGGCTTTCAAGTCAATCGGTAAAGCCACTAACCGTTCCCTTCCTCCCGGTAATTATGAAAAGATCATGAAGCTCGTAGGGCAGATGCTCTCGGAGGGCCATTATAGTCCCCAGTCGATTGATGACGGCTTTTCAAAGAAAGTCTTCCGAAAATTTGTATCGGAACTGGATCCCGACAAGAATATCCTGCTCCAGACTGACCTGGCCGTGCTGAAGAAGTACGAAACAAAGGTGGATGATGAGATCAAAGGGGCTGTCGTTGAATTTCCCCTCGCGGCCGGAAAACTTTTCAACGCAAGGCTGGAAGAAGCAGCTGTGATGTACAATGAGATCCTTTCCAAACCTTTTGAGTTTAACACGGACGAGGACGTGATGCTGGATGCGGATAAGCTGGAATTCACAGCCAATGCAACGGAACAAAAGGACCGCTGGAGAAAGAAACTGAAGTTTATGACCCTGGAACGGTATGCTGATCTCCTCGAAATCCGGGAGAAAAACAAAGGCAAGGAAGGCTTTGTGGTCAAAACGGATGAGGAACTGGAAAAAGACGCCCGTGAAAGAGTGAAACGTATCATGGACAGAACTTTTGAGCGGTATCGTTTCAAATTCAATGATGATGATAAATTCAATATGTATGTAAATGATATCACCACCACGATGGACCCGCATACAGAGTTTTTCCCGCCGGTCGATAAAAGATATTTTGATGAGGAGATGAGCGGCAGTTTCTTTGGCATCGGGGCTTCGCTCCAGTACGATGACGGGAATATTAAAATTACCAGTATCCTGACCGGTAGCCCGGCGTATAAATCCGGGGAATTACAGGTAGGGGATATTATTCAGAAAGTGGCACAGGGAAAAGACGAACCGGTGGACCTGACGGGTTACCTGGTGACGGATGCCGTGAAAGTGATCCGCGGTAAGAAAGGCACTGAAGTGCGGCTGACGGTGAAGAAGCTGGATGGCTCGGTGAAAACCATTTCCCTGATTCGTGATAAAATCGTCCAGGATGAATCCTTTGCCCGCAGCGCCATTGTAAAAGAGGGCAGTTCCCGGATCGGGTATATTTTCCTGCCGGAATTCTATGCTAATTTCGACGATCCCAATGGCAACCGCTGTTCCAGGGATGTGGAGAATGAGGTAAAGAAACTGAAAACGGAAAAAGTGGACGGGATTGTCATTGACCTGCGGGGTAACGGCGGTGGTTCCCTGTACGATGTGGTGCAGATGGCCGGCCTGTTTATTGAAGATGGCCCCATTGTACAGGTACAGGACCGGGACAAAAAACCCAGTGTACTGAAAGATAAGGACCGGAACGTATTGTACACAGGCCCGCTGGCCGTGATGGTAAATGAATTCAGCGCTTCTGCCTCTGAGATCTTCGCTGCCGCCATCCAGGATTATGGACGCGGGGTAGTGATTGGCAGTACATCCACCTATGGAAAAGGGACTGTACAGCGGAATATTGGCCTGGACCCCGAGAATGGCTACTCCATGTCCAACTCTGAACTGGGCACCGTGAAACTGACCTTACAGAAATTCTATCGTATCAACGGAGGTTCCACCCAGCTGAAAGGGGTGTATTCAGATATCATCCTGCCCGATAACCTGGAATACCTGAAAGTAAGAGAGAAAGACAATGAAGATGCACTTCCCTGGGACGAGATCAGCAAAGCAAACTATACAAGCTGGAAACCGGGCTATGACCTGGGAACAATCAAGCAGCTGAGCAAACAACGGCTGGAAAATGATCCGACTTTCCGGCTGATCGGCGAAACAACCGAATGGCTATCCAAAGAAAGCGAAAAGAAATATTCACTGCAACTGGATAAATACCGTAAGCAGCAGGAGAAAGTAAAAGCCAGTGTAAAACAACTGGAATCCCTGTTGAAACTGAAAGGGCAGCTGGATGTATCGGCCCTCCCGGCGGAAGAAAACCGCTGGTCGGATGATAAACCCAAACAGGAACGTTTCCAGTTATGGCTCAAGAGCCTTCAGAAAGATATTTACCTTGACCAGGCAGTAAAAGTAATGACGGATATGATCGGTCAGCAAAACCTGGTAAAAGGAAAAACAGAAGATCCGGTTAAGAAAGCATTTTAAACGGCGAACAAATACAAGCAAAGAGGCTGTCCTGCTGTTGGGCAGCCTCTTTGCTATTTACAAGCTATCTCAAAAGTCGCTATAAAGTAATAGCCGGTAAGACGGGAAGTATTGGCCCCAGCCACTATTTACTTACCGCCTTCCCGGCAAAAAAATACTTTTGAGATGGCTTCTGGTAATCTCCGAAGTACCCGTCACTGTTCAGCAGCAGGCGCAGATCCTGCAGCAAACCCGGTCAGAGATACCGTTCTTTCAGGATGTTAAGATGATGTTCCAGGTGACCCGCAATAACAAAACCAAGACCCCGTACATAGACCGGCTTACCGCTGGCTGTTCCGGCCGCTTCCAGTTGTGTTTCATCAAATGAGGCAAAGAGGATCTCGGTGGACCGCCGGGTAACCCTGAATTCCTCCAGCAGATCTTCCCATTTCCGGGTGGCTGCCCGGGAACGCTCCGCATAACTGTTTTCGTCAAAACCCGGCAGGGGTTGCTGCTCACCCCGGGCGATACAAAGCGCCCTGTACGCAAAAACTCTTTCCGCGTCCAGGATATGCTGCAAAACTTCCTTGACGGTCCATTTACCAGGTCCGTAACGGTAGTCTCTTTTTTCCACCGGCAGTTGCTGCAGAAATTCGGAAAAGGAAATGGATTGCTTTTTTAAAACGTGCATAAGATCATCGCCTGCTACCTGGGCGATATAGCGATGGTACCATTCGGGTACACGGGAAAGATCCGGTCGTGGCATATATAATTTATTTAGGGTTAAAAGATACAGCTGTTTCAGCGTTCGTTACCGTATTTCAATAAGGAGGGGATGGTAAGCCTGCCTAAGTTAATCAGAAAAGCTGACCGGCGGGCGGCTGTTCAAAAAAAACCGCGGGGAATACCCCGCGGCGAAAATCGAACTATGGTGTCACTGATTCTTCACCGTTTTTTGCGTGAACCGGGTGCTGCCATCCGCGTTTACGGCTGTAATAAGATAGGTTCCCTGTTTTAATGTGGAGGTATTGAACTGAACAATATTGGCTCCTCTCCGTGCATTGACCTGTAGGGTCTGACAGGCAATTCCTGAACTGGTATAAAGGGACAGGCGGTAGGTTTCATTCTTATCACTGCTGAAATTTACCGACAGGTTATTGGTAAAAGGGTTGGGGTAGGCGGACAATGTGGCCATTTGCGCACCGGGTATAAATTTAACCACGGCGGAATAGGTTTCATTTCCTTTCTGGTCTGTTTGCCGGATGCGGTAATAGATCACCGGCTCAGTCGCATTGGGATCGGTGGACGTATAGGCCCTGTATTGATCGCTGTTCCCTGCTGCCGGTTGCGTGGCAATGGTTTTCCAGTATTGGGCATCCGTACTTTTTTGCATTTCCATACTGGCTGTCTGAAACTCACTCTCGGTGGAAAAGAGGATCCGGGTGGCTGATCCGGCCTGCTCGACTGTATTTATTTTGAGTCCCTTTACCGGTAAGGTTGTAAGACTGGAACATTTGGAAAAAGTGATATCGTCTAATGCAAGGCTGTTGCCACAGGATCCATAGGAACTGTTGATGATCCGGTACCGGATACTGGTGACGCCGGGAGGTACAATAAAACCGCTGACGATCTTAACCCAGGCGGGGCTGCCGCTTTGCTGAATAAAGTCAGAGACCAGGCCCGACAGGTGCTGATAAATACTCATTGCCGAGAAATATTCCACTTCAATCTGCAGTTTGGGGAGTACCCCGGTGCCGCCACAACTTCCGGGCTGATTCACATTCAGGGCATAGAGGGATATACTGTAATAACCACCGGGGGTCAGGCTTTCAATAGTGTCTGAGTAAAATTCGCCATCGGCAAAACCGGCATTTATAAGCATCATCAGCCCGTTTGAATTTCCGGTATGGTCCGTGGTATTATGCCATTCCGGACGTCCCAGGGAATTGTTCAGTAGCATGTATTCCCCTTCTTCCAGGGTGGATCCGCTGATAATTTTAAAAGTAGTTCGCCCATCGGGAAGCGCCTCAATACCAGCACTGGCGCCGAAGGTTTCCCTGGAAAGGATGGTTTCTCCGTTACAAAGAGTTTGGGCCCGGATGGGAACCAGGCCGAAAAATATAGCGGAAAAGGTAAAGGATAAGTAGAATTTTGTTTTCATAAGTACGATTTTCAGGTTACTGGCCGCTATCCCTGTGCCAATACTTAATATCCTGAAAATCAATACCCTGCTGGCTTGGCGGTGGATAGGTATTCCATAGGATGGAATTATTTTACAGCAAATGGAAAACGAAAACCCGCGGCTGCATATTGCATAAAACCCGATAAAGTAGAAGGAATTACGTAGCGAATATACCTTCCCGTAACTATTTCGCCGGAAGTACAAGCAGCCGGCTGCCTGAACAGATCCCGCGTTTTGCCTTGCTTTTAATCCGTTCAAATAGTAACCAGGTTCATTTCCGGTGATACCCCATTTTCGCTGGCCTGGGTATGTGGCTGAATGAGGCCAACCGCTGAAAAGAAATGGGCGTTGCCATCTGTTAAATAGAGTACCGGTATCGTTTTCAAAGGCTTTTGACGTGGGCAGTAAGTATGGGTGTATAAACCAGGGTTCTTCCATTTTCACTTAACACAGAGGAATAGACGCTTTCTTTTTAACGAGGTGATGCGTTCGCTATCCTGGGCGTCCGGGCAAAATGGAGCGGCCATAAAAAAGAACGGGATGATTATTGTTTTCATGGCCGGGTCAGCGCTCATTTTTTTCCACATATTCGAGAATATCTGCGGGCTGACAATTTAGGGCCCGGCAAATAGCTTCTAATGTGCTAAAACGTATGGCTTTTGCCTTTCCCGTTTTTAAAATGGAGAGATTGGAAAGCGTTAATTCCACTTTTTCTGACAGCTCATTAAGCGACATTTTTCGCTTTGCCATCATTACATCCAGGTTTACAATGATTGGCATGGGTTATACCGTTAAATCGTTTTCGTTTTGAATTGCCACTCCTTTATTGAAAATTGCCGCAATGATATAGATTACGGCGCCCATTAAAATAAATGCCTGGCTGTCTTCCCAGAACTTGTTTATAACCTCGGTAACAAAACCCTGACGCAATAATGAGGCAGTTATCTGCCTGGCCAGGTAGCTTAACAGCCCGATGAAAAGAGTAAAATAACTGATTCGTGAAATTTGTTTCGCCACAAAAGCACTGAACGGTTTTGCTAAAGCCATCTTGTGCATGAGCCTGGTAACAAGGTAAAACAGGCAGGCTTTCAAAATGGCGATGGTAAGAATAAAACCGTAAACGCCGAAAAAAACCATCTGGCTCTTTTTATACGTTTCAGTTAAGTCCAGTTTTTGATAAAGATGCGGGAGGGATTCAGGCTTAAACATGCTGAAGAAGAAATTCACGAGCAGGCCACCGGCTTCGACACTGAGAGCCACAAAAATGAGCCAGGCTACAATAAGCAGGGCTTTAAATACGAAGTTATTTGTTGTTGACATCAGGATTTGTTTTTAAAGAGTCATGCAAATATAATAAAAATATATCGAAAAACAATAAATATAGATTGAAAAACTTTAAATATTTGCAGAGCTGAAAGCCAGGGGGCAGGGTTGTCTGATTGAAATTGCCGGAAATCCGGGCCGGGATGGGGGACCAGCGGCGGTTGGCGGGCAGGGGGCGAAAAGTTGCTGCTGGCGGGATAATTTAGCCGCCATTTCTCATCCGGGGCGCATGAAGGGGGGCCGGAATAATGGAACCGGGTTAAGCAATAGTCACATTTTTATCCAGGTACACATCCTGTATCGCATTTAATATTTCCACACCCTCTTTCATCGGGCGCTGGAAAGCTTTACGCCCGCTGATCAATCCCATCCCGCCGGCTCTTTTATTGATCACCGCGGTGGTCACGGCTTCGGCCATATCGCTGGCACCGGAAGAGGCCCCGCCGGAATTGATCAGGCCGGCCCGGCCCATATAACAATTGGCGACCTGGTAACGGCAGAGGTCGATCGGGTGGTCGGTTGTCAGTTCATCGTAAACGCGTTTATCTGTTTTACCATAGGCGGATTCTTTGGTATTCAGGGCCAGGTAGCCGCCATTGTTCTCAGGCAGTTTCTGTTTGATGATATCCGCTTCAATCGTTACCCCGAGGTGATTGGCCTGCCCGGTCAGGTCAGCCGATACATGGTAATCCTTTTCCTTTGTTTTAAAAGCGGGGTTGCGCAGGTAACACCAGAGGATAGTCGCCATTCCCAGTTCATGTGCCATTTCAAAAGCCTGGCTGACTTCCCGGACCTGGCGGGTGGATTCCTCGCTGCCAAAATAAATCGTTGCGCCTACGGCAGCCGCTCCCAGGTTCCACCCGGCCCGGATGGATGCGAACATCACCTGGTCGAATTTATTGGGATAGCTGAGGAATTCGTTGTGGTTGATCTTTACAATAAAAGGGATCTTATGCGCATACCTGCGCGACATAAATCCAAGTCCGCCGAATGTAGTGGCCACCGCGTTGCATCCCCCTTCGATGGCCAGCTTAATAATATTTTCGGGGTCAAAATAGATCGGGTTCGGGGCAAAGGAAGCGCCGGCACTGTGTTCAATGCCCTGGTCCACCGGCAGGATGGAAAGATACCCCGTACCGGCCAGTCTCCCGGTTTTGTACAATCCCTGCAGGTTTCGCAATACCTGGGGATTCCGGTCGCTGTTCATCCAGATGCGATCGACAAAATCGGGACCCGGCAGGTGCAGCTGCTCTTTTTTTATCGTGGCGGACTGGTGGTTTAATAAGTAAGCGGCTTTATCGCCGAGGAGCTGTTGAATGTTGGTAGCAGGCATATTCGTTTTTTTAAGGTATAAGGTTGGCTAACGACCGTTAGCAAATATAAAACTCCGAGTTGGGAATTACAAACCGGGAGCTAAACTGTTTGCCTGCCGGTTCATCGCATTGCTCAGGCTGTCAGCCATTTTCAGTATAAGACAGCTCAAACCTGGCTGACACCCAATTTTAGTAATTGAAACATGCTGTCAACCTATATCCGTAAATCCATGAACACTGTCAACCATATTCAGTAATCTTCTTCGCTTTTGTCAACCCTTTTCAGTATAAGACACAGTATAAGACAGTATAAGACATATCGCATTTTGTCCCTGTTTTCTTCGTGACTGTTCCTGTTCTGACCCGGACCTTGTCCGGGGTTAGAGCGCTCCATGCGCTTTAACTCCGAAGCAATATTGAGGGAAAATAAAAGCAGTCACGATGTGGGTTGAAAGAATTTTTCTGAGCGGGCAGGTTCTTTTGAGACAGCCTCTGTTTTTCCTTCAAAGCCGGGTCTGGCGCAGCCGACCCGGCGTGCTATGGAAAAGCTCAATTATGTTCAAAATAATCCGGTGGAAGCAGGAATCGTGGAAAGACCGGAACACTATTTATACAGCAGTGCCCGGGATTACCAGCTGCTGAAAGGGTTGGATTGCTGCGGGTAAATTTTCCTTCAAAGCCGGGTCTGGCGCAGCCGACCCGGCGTGCTATGGAAAAGCTTAATCATGTTCATAATAACCCGGTGGAAGCAGGAATCGTGGAAAGGCCGGAACACTATTTATACAGCAGTGCCCGGGATTACCAGGCTGCAGAAAGGGTTGGATTGATGCGGGTAAATTTCCTGTAAGTACAGTTTTTGACGGACCTGAGACGCAGACTCAGGCCAGCAGTCATAAATTAGTTATTTTCTTATTTTTAAGCAGGTAAAGGAATACTACGGACAGCGGGGGAAGGATGCCCGATAAAACAGTAGCCTTGCTCATCCTTTTCCTGGAACAGGGGAAGGGCAAACTATTGGAGAGAGCCCGGTATAAAGAATTCAATTTGTTAACCGGGTTGGAAATGGCGGAAATTGAAAATAAATACCTGGAAATATTTGTTGAGAAATGAAATGATAACCTGTCCAATAAATGAGGTTGTGAAAAACAAATAGGCCGATTTAAACAGAAGCGGGCTATAATCTTGTTTCTCTGCTTAACAATTTTTCTTGTAGTTTTTTTTTGTACAACGTATCTGTAAATAGAAAACCAAGGCTACTGATTTGTTAGTAGTTGCTACATATAAGGTCAGTTCTGCGCGGCCACTCCGAAAACCAGCCCGCCGGCATATGACCTTTCCTGCTGGGAGGGGTCGATGAGTCCGGTGGTCGCAGCCTTCAGATGCCGGTCCCGCCTTTTAAAACACTAATTTATAAGGAAACTCCGGCATGTATTCACCAAAGATGATAAAAAAATAACCCCGACTGTTTGTCGAAGAGATTTTTATATTTACCTTAGTACAGTTTCACCCTCCAATCAATATCGGGTGGCACCTTATCCCGGAAGAAAAGTTTTTCGAACTCGAGCGGAGAATATAAAGTACTGCTCCTGTTATTCGGAATTTTCATCTGACCCATTGTTGATGATTCTCATCGACAGAGCATTTTGGCAATAGAAAAATATCTATGAAAGCGTACCCGTTCGCTCCGATATATATATTTTACCGGCAACGCAAAAGTTATGACCAGGTGTGCCAGTGCTCAGGTATCCCGTCTGGCATGGTTGCCCTGTTATCTCATAATCCAAAAATTCTATCAATAAAAAAAACAAAACCATTATGAAACTCCCAACCAAGCTAAAAAACGAAATCCTGATCACTGCAGCACTGTTTGCAACAATTATCTCTGTTGCACAAAGCGGTAATGTGGGTATTGGCACCAGTGCACCAAACAGTAACGCTGCTCTTGAACTGGCAGCCTCCAACAAGGGCTTTTTGCCGAATCGTGTATCCCTAACCGCCACCAATTCCCCGCTTCCGCTGACGGCACATATAGAGGGTATGTTGGTATATAATACTGCTACTACGGGCACTTCACCCCTCAACGTATATCCCGGCTGGTATTATAACGATGGTACAAAATGGGTGCGGTTGGCGAGTAATAATTTTGGCAATACCAAAGTATTTGCTACCGGTACCTTTACCTGCCCTTACAACGGAGGGTCAGGAGGCACTGGTTTTGCTACAGGTTTGAACATCGCTATTCCTTCTGATGGATGGTATTATATTGAATCCGGGCTCACCATCGGATCCGATTGCAATGATTATTGGATGTACATTAATACACCGGCTGGCGCTGCTGATATTTGGCGGGTTTATTGTTCGGTTGCAGCTAATTCTCTTTATGTTCCGCGGGAGCAATCCCGCATGCTATTTCTTACCGCGGGTTCTTATCCAATTTTAGCCGGCAAAAGTAATCTTGTTGTTCCTACACAATGTAATATTGGTAACCCGGTTGTATATGTATCAGTAGTGAAGATTCAGAATTAGACATGTTTTTAGATACATCACGATCACGCATAATGTGCTATTAATGATGAGATGATTAATTCTCAGAACAGAAATCAAACTACCCCATGAAAAAATTTATCCCAACCATCTTCTTAATCACAGCTCTGTATTGCGCTGGCTATACACAAACAGGTAATACTGGTATTGGCACTTCAACACCTGGATCAAAACTCACCGTGAATGGCTCACTGGCTGCCAATTACCGGTCAGAGACAGCTACCACTGCCACTATCGGAGCCAATGACTTCTACGTAGTATGGAATGGTACTGCTAACAGCACCCTCACATTACCGGCCGCTATCATTGGCAACGGCAATTACAAAGGCCGTCTTTATTATATCAAAAACACCACTGCTTCATTCAACATGGTGCTTGCCGCCAGCGGAAGTGAATTGATTGACGGGGCTCCCGGCATTTCCATCCCTTCGGGTTACGGAGTGAATATTGTAAACACCGGTGCTACCAGTGGCACAACCTGGGAAGTGGTTTCATTCATGAACGCCTCAATTCCTCAATTCCATACTTCCTCCGTAATTGCTGCCGGCGGTTCTGCTACTCTTACCGGTACGACCAGCACGGCAGAAGTATTACCGGGCATGAGCCTGACCGTGAATAACCCGTCAGGGGAATCCCTCAATTATCTAATCAACAGCAGTATTGCATTCGATGCTGGTGCAGCAACACCTACGAATGGTGCAGTCAATATGTATGTACATATGATCCCTTATATCTATGTTGATGGTGTGGCCACCAGTTTCAGGACCTTTATTGAATCAGAACCAACCAGGGTTAGTGGCGGCACGGAAGCATCTTCCAACTTCATAGGCAATATCAACGGTACAGTTTCGCTTGCTCCTGGCAGTCATACAATTGAAGTGCGATATATTATATCATCTTTCAGTAACCTGGCCAGTTATACTATCAACCAGGCTGGCAGCACAATCACTGCCACCACGATTTATTAAAACCAAAGTGCCAATCTTTCAAAAACATGATAAATTCTAAAACAAATTTAATGAAACAAAGCTATCTACTCCTTTTTATGGCAGTATTCTGCGGCCTCGCTAATGCCCAGACAGGCAATACAGGAATTGGCACTTCCACACCAGGAAGCAGACTCACTGTAAACGGATCTTTCGGTGCAGCGTATACGACGATTACCGCTACAACTTACACCGCGGGAGAGAATGATTTTTATATAGTGTGGAATGGATCTGCTGCGGGTGCCATCAATTTGCCGGCCTCTACCAGCGGGCCCGACAGGGTTGGGAGGTTATACTTTTTAAAAAATACTTCTGTTCTGTATTCGCTCACCATTGATGCAGACGGCATTGAACTTATAGACAATAGTCAGGCCCTCATTGTTCATCCGGGCGAAACCGCCTTACTGGTAAAGACCAGCGTTAACAGCGCTACGGGCGTCACCTGGGAAGTAGTGCAGATAGCAAAAACCCAATCTCCTTATTACCTCGCAGTTGCAGGCGGATCACAGAACTTTGCCGATGGATCTAATACCCAATCGGACTTTACGGCACTGGAATACAGCACCAACGGGGGGGCAGATTTTAACCTCGGCACGAGTGTATGGAGCTGCCCGCAAACCGGAACATACCGGATATATGTGGAAGGTCAGGGCTCTCCAACTGTTCCGGGCAATCAGAGCCACGCCGGTTTTTCTATATTAAAGAATGGTGCCGCACTAACAACCCAATATTTCTTTGTATCCTCAGGTCCCTTCAGCAGTGGCGCAGTAACCCATATCGTTAATCTTGCTGCTGGTGATCAGATCACCGTTAATGTGATCATGTGTCTCGGATGTGGTACCGGCATGAATTCTACAAGACGAAGGCTGGAGATTACTCGATTGTAACTGGCATATTAATTAACCGGATTTCATAAAAATAAATCTCATGAAAAAAATAATATTCACCTTCACAACAATCCTCTCATCGGTCATCACCATACGGGCACAGTTCTACAACGACGGTCTGGTGACTAACGATGGAGACCTGATCAGCGATTGGCAAACACAATGGTTCAATTCGGCCAACGGTATTTTTAACGGTAGTAACAGCGGTGTATTTGAGCATCTTGGCCCTTCGTTACAAACCTTTATCAATAACGGTGTTTACAATGCTACAACCAGTCATACTGACCAATTTCTCGGACCTCTCGGGGCCACCGGCGCACAGGAAATTGGCGGTAGTATGAGACCATTTTTTTTCAACCTGCTTTTGAATAATGGCGCTACTGAACAAATCAATATTACGAATACTGATGGAGCTAACGTAAGAAATACCGCTACATTCAGCAACGGTATCACTACTACGATTCGTAGCAATCATCAAACAGGAGCACTTCGCTTTGAAAACGGTACAGTTTATACTGGTGGCAACAGTGATGCACAGCACGTGAATGGATACGTGAGCAAGATAGGTAATGGTGCCTTTGTATTTCCTGTTGGCAGTGGCACTGATATACGCACGGTGAGCATGAATGCACCTGCAGTTCCCAGTGAAATCAGTACTGCCTGGTTTGTTGGCAATCCTTCCGGCATTTCCGATCCTTCGGATGGAGCAACTCATCCCATCAACGCAGTACAAAGCCCTGTTACATCAATCAGCCCCTTTGGCTTTTGGGATTGGATACTTGTATCAGGCGATGATGACAACCTGGGTGTTACCGTTTCCATTCCCGATATGAACTCGTTTGCTACTACAGCCAGTTTGCGGCTGGTGGGCTGGAACGGGACTGTGTGGATAGACCTTAGCGGCAGTGCTACTGCCAGTGGCAACACGGAGAACAGTACGCTGAGTGGAATTATCCCGGCCGGCGTCAACATCACAGCCCTTGCTATCGGAAGCATCAATTTTGTTTTGCCGTTGCAATGGCAGTCATTTACTGCTGTGATAAAACCTGGTTGTGTGGTACAGCTCGACTGGATTACAAGCAGGGAAGAACACACTGCTTATTTTGAAGTGCAGCAGAGTACCAATGGAACGGACTTCAATTCTATTACACGGGTAACAGCAGCGGGATATTCGGGCCAGTCAAAAAATTACCAGGCTGTTGACAGGAATGTATCGCCTGGCACCAACTATTATCGCATTAAACAGGTAGATGCAGATGAAAGATCAACTTACAGCGAAGTGCGTCATGTAACTATTAATTGCGGCGGTAGACAGACCGTTGTGGTTTACCCTACCGTTACCAGAGGAGGGGTAATAGTGCAGTTGCCTCAGAATTATGACCATGCATTGATAAAGGTGGTGAATACAAATGGACAATTGATGTCAGCGCCGGTACAGGGTGTGGGTCGCTATCGTTATTTGTCGATGGGTGCTTTACCTGCTGGTGTTTACCTAATACAGGTAAGCAATAATAAAACAAATGAAGAGTACAAATTTAAAGTGATTGTACAATAGCCTCAGAATTTCCATGAGGAGACGAATGTTATTGTTGCGACCCCATTTTCGGCCCGCGGGCTATATGACCTTCCCTGCAGGGAAGGTCATATAGCCGGGCGGTCGCAGCCTTCAGCCACTCGTAATTTTACAATTGGCCGAAGGATGCGCCGATGGCAGATCCCATCCTGCCGCCGGATTCCTTATTTCCTCCTGCGCTGTTTACGCGTTCCGGTTGATGCAATTCAGGTCTTCAAAAGCGGTTTCGAGTCGTTTGATAAAGGATTCTTCCCCCTTACGCAACCAAACCCGCGGGTCGTAGTATTTCTTGTTGGGTTTGTCGTCTCCTTCGGGATTGCCCAGCTGGGCCTGCAGGTATCCCTCATTCTTTTTGTAATTGTTCAGCACACCTTCCCAGAAGGCCCATTGCAGGTCGGTATCCAGGTTCATTTTTATGGCTCCATACCCAATGGCTTCCCGGATCTGGTGCTGCGGAGAACCGCTGCCGCCGTGGAATACGAAATAGACGGGTTTGGCCGCGGTCTTAAACTTCTGCTGAATATATTCCTGGCTGTTGTTGAGTATCGCGGGACGTAATTCCACATTACCGGGCTTATACACCCCGTGTACATTTCCAAACGCTGCGGCGATGGTAAAGAGTTTACCGACCTTGCCCAGTTCCTGGTAGGCGAATGCCACATCTTCGGGTTGCGTATATAGTTTGGAATTTTCCACATCACTGTTATCCACCCCGTCTTCCTCACCACCGGTTACCCCCAGCTCGATTTCAATACTCATGCCGAGGGGATTCATCCGCTTGAAGAATTCAACGGAGGTCTGAATATTTTCCGCGATGGGCTCTTCGCTCAGGTCAAGCATGTGGGAACTGAACAGGGGTTGCCCTTTTTCTTTGTGGAATTGTTCGCCGGCATCCAGTAAACCGCTGATCCAGGGCAGCCATTTTTTAGCCGCATGGTCTGTATGCAGTACAACGGGTACACCGTAATATTTTGCCACGTTGTGTATATGCAGGGCACCGGATACCCCGCCGGCAATATTTCCCTGCAGGTTATCATTGGGCATTCCCTTTCCTGCGATAAACTGGGCGCCGCCATTGGAAAACTGGATGATAACGGGCGAATTGACTTTGGCAGCTGTTTCCAGCACGGCATTGATGGTATTGGTACCAATGGTATTCACAGCCGGTAAAGCAAACTGGTTGTCTCTTGCATCATTGTAGAGTGCTTCCAGTTCGTCGCCGAACAGCACCCCTGCTCTGTACTTTTTCATTGATTTTTTAATTTTAAATAAGTGGCAAATGCTTTTCAGCAGGCAGGTAATCGTTAAAGGCCCGCTAATATAGAGCTTTTCCCGAATTCAAAACGCTAACATCCGTTCATTTCAGCGTGATTTTCCCTTGCTTTTCCCCAGGTTTTTCTGAACGAGAAGCAGGTTCTTGCGGAGGGTTTGTTTAAGATGAACCTTAACGACCTGCCCCATTGACTGGCATTTTTCATAAGCGCCTGTATGCATGTATTCTCCCAGCTCTTTTTTCAACTGGTTCAGTTTTTCCGGGCTGGAAATCTTGTCATGGGTCATAATGTCCAGCAGGTCCTTGATCCGGTAACGGGAACTGGCCAGCCGGAACGTGATCATCGTTCGCTCCTCGGCCTGGTATTGTTCAATGGATTCCCTGTTTAAATGGGTGAGGGCCAGTTGAACAAAAGCATAATTTTCCTTGAAAAACTGCGGCAGGTAAAGATTTTTCCGGCCCTCATAGGATTGCTGATCGAAATCAATACTGCGGATCCGGTACTGGTAATCCTCGATATCCGGTGTAATGCCGACCACGAAATTATAGCTGCGCATATCTCCCAGCAACCGGACAAAACAACGTTCATTGAATTTGACAAACTCTTTGGCCAGCCGGATCTTGTTGGTCTCGGGGGCTTCCATCAGCTGCTGAATGAATACGTCACCGGGTATTCCGGGAATATGTTCTTCCACCAGGGTATTGTCACAGGTAAAGAAAGTGATCCGGTTGGGGGAGAGGATATGTTCCAGTTCCAGGCCATAGATACGGGAGGCGTCGGCGATCTTGATATAATAATGATCGTAGTTGTCATTGAATTTATTCACGATCCGGATCCGGAAAGGATTGGAATTGCCGAAGGAACAGTAGTCGATCCGGGCCACATCGAGGTGCGTGATAAAACTGAAATCGCCTTCCGTTTTCAGGATCGCATATATTTTTACCAGGCCCTCGCGGATATAATCCCATTCGCGGCTGTCATACGATGTTTTTTCCCAGTGTGTATGGTTCCCGTGTTTGTCCAGTATCGGGGTGGACCAAGTGAATTTGAGCAACTCATGGTAGCTGACCGGCAACTTTACTTCTCGCCCCCGTTCTTTTAAATAACTCCTCAGCTTGTTATTTACCGGGTACATCGGCTTTTTCCGGGAGGGCTTATCGCCTTCCTTTGTTTCCCGGCCGTTCTGGTTATCGATGAAGCGCATTGGGGAGTGTTGTTGTTAGTTGTTAGTTGTTAGTTGTTAGTTGTCAGTTGTCAGTTGTCAGTTGTCAGTTGACAGTTGTCAGTTGTGAGCTTGCTGCAATTTCGGACTATTTAACCTGATCACGAAGTTTTTGGAAATAAGCGGGTGCTTTCAGCAACCGGCTGCCGTACCAGCTAAATAGTTCTCCATCGACCCGGATTATTTTAGTTCCGGGTAATTGGGCCTGCAACTCCGCCCTGTGTTTTTCTTTGAAGGGGTAGGGCTCTGAAGAAAGGAATACGATCTCACAATGTAAAGCACGGAGTTCAGGAAGCTGGAAAGCCGGGTAACGGGTTGCCGGTTTAAAAATATTCTCAAACCCCGCGGCTTCCATCATGGAATGGATAAATGTACCGCCACCTGCAGCCATATACGGATCTTTCCAGATCAGGCAGGCCGCCCGCGGCCTTGCACCTTCAATCACAAGGGATGAAAAGGCTTCCCGGATACCGTCAACCAGTTCAGCCGCTTTTACCGTTTTCCCGGTAAGCCAACCGACCTGCTGAATCATATCCAAAGCGCCGGACAGGTTGCTTACATCGCTTACCCAAACAGGAAATTCATGCTCCAGCGCCAGCACCTGTTCTTTGCTGTTTTCTTCCTTTCCGGCAATGATCAGGTCGGGCTGCAACTGCAGGATGGCCGCTGTTTTTACCTGTTTGGTGCCGCCCACTTTTGTTTTTGAACGATACCAGGCATCCGGGTGTATGCAGAATTTCGTGATGCCGCACACTTCTTCCCGCAGCCCCAGGTCATACAGCAATTCTGTCTGTGAGGGAACAAGCGAAATGATTCGTTCGGGAAGATCCGGAACCCTGATGCTCCGGCCGCATTGATCAATGGCAGACCGCATGCAGGCAAGTTAACAAAAGAGTGGGGGACGCTGAAATGGAAGGAGCGGGCGGTAATAGCAGCGAGGGTCTATAGCCCCGGGCTATACAAATTGTCAGTTGTACAGAATTTACCGTTTGAAACGAATAGCTGGGGGGGAATTGCCAATTGTATTTATTGGGCTTTCGGGTTCTCTGTAAGCTCCGTTCACCGCGCCTCCTGCTAAACGGTTAATTTAGCAGGAGGGGTTCCGGATGTTGAGTTTCTTTCATGGATTTGGACACGGTGACGCTTGGTCGGTTTTCAGGATTGGATGGATTTGGACGGTTTTTTACGGATTTGGATTTCGCTGATTGGGGACGGTTTTCTTTGGATCTGGATTTTTCGGTTTTTAAACCGGATTGGATTTGGACGGTTTTAGTCGGATCTGGATTTTCAGTTTTCAGTCGGGGTTGGATCTCAAACGGTATTTTCAAAAAACTCTTTATTAAAAAAAGAAGAAGTTGACCGATACTGGATTTTTAATTGTCTGGTTTTTCTAAGGATTGGGTTGGCGGTTTTTCAGATATGGATATTGAATTTCGACAAACGATTGAAACGATATCAATCAACTTCTGCAACAAAAGTAATTAGCTTTTCATTATGAAAACAGAGCAAAATAACTTCTCTTTTTTACGACGGTTTTCACGGTTTTTATCGTAAAATCTTCATGGAGTACTTACGAACTATTACCCGGAATACATACGTAAGTTTACGAAAAAGGCCCTGGTGGGAGTGCCGGGGCCGGTATTGCAAGTCGTTTTTGATTTTATTGTATCAGTTCCCCAGTGCCTGGATCACATCGTACTTGGTAACGATGTGGAAATTGCCTGCTTCGTCTTTTGCCAGTACCGCTCCGTTTTCTTTATTGATCAGGTGACTCAGCCGTTCTACCGGCGTATCAAAGGATACCAGGGGAAATGCCGGTTCCAGTACCTGTTCTACTGAAGCATTCTTGATCTCGGCATTGTCAAATATTTTCTGAAACAACCCTCCTTCGCTGATCGCGCCCACGGGGCCGTCCGCATTCATTACCGGGATCTGTTCTATATCATATTTCTTCATCAGTTCCACCGCTTCCGCAACGGTCTGCGCCGGTTCCACACTGATCAGCCGTTTGGCGCCCCTTGCACTCACCACATCGCGGAACGTTTTTACATCAAGGAATCCTCTTTCAATCATCCACTGGTCATTGTAGATCTTGCCTACATAGCGGCTGCCATGATCATGAAATATACAGACTACCAGGTCGTCTTTCTTCAATTTGTCTTTTAACTGCATCAGCCCCTGTATGCAACTGCCGGCGCTGTAGCCGCAGAACAATCCTTCTTCTTTGGCTAAGCGGCGGGCTATGACCGCGCCGTCTTTGTCTGTTACCTGTTCGAAATGATCGATTACGCTCATCTCATAGTTCTTCGGTACAAAGTCTTCCCCGAAACCTTCGCTGATATAGGGATGTACTTCATTCATGTCGGTCTCTCCCGTGCGGAAATATTTGGTGAGCAGGGAGCCGTACACGTCGATCGCCCATACCTGTATGTTTGGATTTTTTTCTTTCAGGTACATGGCCGTCCCGGTAATTGTACCACCGGTACCGGCTGTACATACCAGGTGTGTGATCCTGCCGTCGGTCTGATTCCAGATCTCCGGGCCGGTGCTTTCATAATGCGCCAGCCGGTTGGCCAGGTTATCATACTGGTTCATGTGATAGGAGTTGGGTACCTCCCGGGCCAGCCGGGCTGCTACACTGTAATAACTCCGGGGATCCTCGGGTAATACATTCGTGGGGCACACGATCACTTCGGCGCCAACCGCTTTCAGGATATCCGCTTTTTCCTTGGATTGTTTATCGGTGGTTACAAAAATACATTTGTACCCTTTCACCACCGCCGCCAGCGCAAGCCCCATACCGGTATTGCCACTGGTGCCTTCAATAATGGTACCACCGGGTTTCAGTTTACCCTCCTGTTCGGCCACTTCCACCATCTTCAGGGCCATCCGGTCCTTGATCGAATTGCCGGGATTGAAATAATCCACTTTGGCCAGCACGGTGCAGGGGAGTTCCCGGGTCACTTTATTCAGCCGGATCAGGGGTGTATTGCCGATCGTTTCCAGTATATTGTTTTTGATATCCATCAGGTTTTTTTTCTGCCGCAAAGGTAGGTTTTTAGCCCCTTACGGTTCTTTGTAATGCGTTAAAAGAAAGAAAAAGGGGACTGCACCAATCAGGTACAGTCCCCGGCCGGACTCAATGACAACAAGGTCATCAAGCTACTTTTCTGAAATGCTTCCGTTTATTGTTCAGGTAATGGTCAACCAGTACCAGCCCTAACAGCACATTGATCATCATAAATACATTGATCAGGCTGTTATTGAAAAATTTACTGACGTCAATCTTGCCGAGTTTATCGGAAATGGAATTGCTTTCCGCACTGGCCCAGTCCATCTGGCTGAACCCGTACACCAGGATTGCCAGCAGTAAACTGATAAAGAAGATCCCGATACCCAGGATGATCTTGTTGTTGATATAATTTTTGGTGGCGGGGGCAATATGCAATTTGGCAATCTCTTCCATCACATTCTTGCTGAACCGCAGGGAAGGTTCCTCCAGTTCGGAGGATTTCAGGGCTTCGCTGAGTTCCAGTAATTCCCGGTATTTCTCCCTCCATTCCGCATGTTGCCGCAACAGGTCTTCGATCAGTTGTTTCTCCCCGGCGGCACTGGTTCCGTCAATATACTCCCACAAACGTTCTTCCATACTGTGCTGCGTATTCATAGTGGTTCAATTTAAATCTTTTACTTCCTGTGCAAAATGAGTTTCCATCAGTTCCTTCAGTCTTGCCCTGGCCCGGTGTAACCTTACCTTGGCTGTATTTGCTTCCAGTCCCAGTACACGCGCAATCTCATCCAGGGTCTGTTCATTTTTATAAAACAGTGTAATAATGGCCGCATCATCCGGTTTAAGGTGGCTGATCGCGGCGTTTACCATCGCCTGCCTTGATTTTTGCTCCACGGTATCTGCCTTGTACCCGGCCTCCCGGTTCGCAGCCGTATTAAATACCTTTTCATCATCTAACGAATAAACTGTCAGTTTTTTCCTGCGCAAAAAACTGATACAGGTATTGTTTACGATCGTATAGAGCCAGGTGCTGAATCGGGCATCGCCCCGGAAATCAGCCAGGTATTTATAAGCTTTAATAAATACATCCTGGGCCACTTCCTCCGCTTCTTCCCGGTTCTTCACCAGGCGAAGCGTCAGGGTAAAGACATAGTACTGGTAACGGTGGACCAGCCCGGCATAAGCCTGCTGATCACCACGCAATACCCTGCTAATGAGTTCGCTATCATTAAATCCGGCTGACATCTGCACATATGACTCCTCCCGGGCCACCGAGGTTACAGTAAACGCGTAACAACTATTCCCGGCAGGTTGGCGGCAGAAAGTTACGGAAACCCTGTAACCTGATTCTTTCAGCCGGAGTCATAGTTCCTGTAAACCGTTTTGAAAAAGTTCTTTGGGCTGTAACCGTACTGCAAATACGGTAGTCATAAAGAGCAAGCGATTAAAAACAATAAAACTTATAATTATGGACGGCGCAGAAGTATTAATACCCGTAACAATGTTTGCAGGTGGATTTGCCATGATCTTTGGTATCTATTACCTGAAAACCCGCCAGAACCTGGCCATGATCGAGAAGAATATGAACCCGAAGGAATTTGCCAACCGGCCGGCACCGTATAAAAACCTGAAATGGGCCTTATTGCTGATCGGCGCCGGTGTGGGACTGTTCCTGGCCTATGTGCTGGATAATTATGTGCTCTACCATTCTTCCCGGAATGACTTTAACCACGATGGACAGAATGTACCCATCTATTTTGCCCTGATCGCCATTGGCGGGGGACTGGGTCTGTTCGGTTCCTACAAGATCGAAAAGCAATGGTGGGACGAGAATAAGGACAAGGTCTGAGTCCGTCTGTATTCAAAAGCCATGAAAAGCAGCTGACTGCCAATAACCATTAACCCTGCACAAACCTGATTTCGGAGAGATCGGGTTTGTGTGTTTTATGAACGATGGTATTCTGTTGAAGAGGGAATGGAGCCGGGGATTTATTTCGCAATTGTTTCCAATGCCTTATTCACCATCGCATCCCCGCCGTTCAGCACCTGGTAAAACCCTGAATTTCTCCAGCGATAACGGGCCAGGAGGGCCTTGAGCCGTTGCAGTACCAAATCTTTTTCCCTCCCGTCCTTGGTGCTCAGGGGGATTGAATCAGCCGCCGTAAATTTCACCAGGCGCTGCCAAAGGTCTTCTGTATTGGTAAAGCCATTTACGAAACCGGCGGCATTGCTGTATTTGTCTATTTCCGGTTTATGCTCCAGGTAATAATTGTAAACGAAGTTGCTGATCGTGGCGGATACGGCCAGGCGGTTGGCCTTTTGCTGAGCCAGGCTGGTGTCCAGCGGGATGAAGATAGCCGGGGTGATTCCGCCTCCGCCGTAGAGGGTATCATTACAAGCCGTTTCAAAGCTTTTCCCGTTATGGTTTTTTACAGAATCTGCCGATACCATTTCCCCGTTGCTGAAACGTTCCCATAATTCATCCATATACACTTTCTTTCCCTTTTGATACGAACGCTGGATGCTCCGTCCAAGGGGCGTATAATACCGGGCAATCGTCAGGCGGATGGCCGATCCGTCCCGGAGCAGATATTGTTCCTGCACGAGGCCTTTCCCAAAGGTCCGGCGGCCGATGATCGTGGCACGGCACCAGTCCTGCAATGCACCGGCCAGTACTTCACTGGCGCTGGCAGAGAGTTCATCCATCAGCAAGACCAGTTTACCGTTTTCAAATAACCCGGGGCGTTTGCACCGGTATTCTTTTTTTCGGCTGTTTACTCCTTCGGTATATACGATCAGTTTATCTCCGTCAAGAAATTCGTCCGCCATATCCACGGCTTCATTCATAAACCCGCCTCCATTGCCGCGCAGGTCAAATACCAGGTTTTTCAACCCCTGTTTCTGCAGGGATTCCATGGATTGCATGAACTCCTCATAGCTGTTCTCGGTGAATTTGGTAAGCTTGATATATCCGGTGGACTGATCAATCATGTAGGCCGCATCCACCGCCGAAACCGGTATTTTTCCCCGGGTCACTTTCAGGGTTTGGAGCGTTTTTCCCCGGAGTACCTGCAGCAGGGCTTCCGAACCTTTGGGTCCCCGGATCAGGTTCTTGATATTCGCTACGGAGAAACCTTTCCGCGTCAGGGAAGAATCATTTACTTTAAGCAGTTTGTCGCCGATCTGTAATCCGGCTTTCTCGCTCGGACCGCCCGGGAAAACATAGACCACATTTACGGTATCACTGAAAATGTTGAACTCGACACCGATGCCATCAAAATTTCCGGCCAGGTCTTCGTTGGCTTCTTTCAGATCAACGGGGGGCAGGAACACCGAATGCGGATCCAGTTCATTCATGATATCCTGGATGGCATGTCCTTCCAGTGAATCTATATTTACTGAATCCACATACCGTCTCCTTATCAGGTCAAGGGCTTCCTGCAGGGAACTGCGTTTATTCGTGGCAAATAAGCCTTTACCGTTACCCGACTGGCCGCCGAGTTTAAATCCAAGGAACATGCCTGCGATCAGCACCAGGGAGAAAAGGAGGGGCAACCAGACCTGTAATTTTTTATTTCCCATCATAAACCTTTATTCAGTAATTTGACGCAAAATACTGGATTTGAGCGGAACAGGCACTGTCGTTCATCCAATTCAACAAATGTTTATATGCCTACGGTCAAATTAATAGCGGAAAGCGGCGCCACCAAGGCGGAGTGGTGCCTGATCAGTAAAGGCCGGAAAAAAAAGGTCATGACCCAGGGAATCAGCCCCTATTTTTTTAATGAGGAAAAAATTATCAGTCTTCTTGAAAATGAATTGTTCCCGCTGGTACCGGGAGCTGCCAGGGCTGAGCAGGTCTTTTATTATGGTACCGGGATGCGGAATCCGGATAATGTGAAAATGGTTAAGCGTGCCTTTCAGCGGGTCTTTACCCAATCAAAGACCGAAATAAATGATGACATGCTTGCTGCTGCCCGGGCATTGAACGGACATCAAAAGGGGCTGGCCTGTAATCTTGGAACCGGTTCATTTTGTAGTTATTATAACGGGAAGAAAATTGCAAGGCAAACACCCGGTATCGGGTATGTGCTGGGAGATGAGGGGAGTGGCGCCTACCTCGGCCGGAAAGTGCTGCAGTATTTTATGTACAATACGTTTGATGATGAACTGCGGTATAAGTTTGACCTGAAATACCACACCAGCCCGGTAGAAGTGCTCGAGAACGTTTACCGGAAGCCGCTGGCTAACCGCTACCTGGCTTCCTTTACCCTGTTCCTGGCAGAAAACAGGGGCCATTATATGATTGAAAATATTATTGAAGACGGCCTGAATGATTTTTTCTTTCTTCACTTGTGTAAATACAGGGAGGTTTGGACAACACCGGTCAGTTTTATTGGAAGTGTTGCATTTGGATTTAAGGACGTCTTGCAGCAACTTTGTGCCAGTTATGAATTCAAACTCGGCAAGGTGATGAAGAGTCCCATGGAAGGGTTGATTGATTACCACCGCTAAAAGAGAGGACCTATGGCATTTCAAAAAATTACAGAGCAGCCCAGTCACTACAGGCAGTTGGAGAAAATGACGGTAGGGGAGCTGCTGATCAATATTAATCAGGAAGACCAGACGGTTCCTTCAGCCGTAGGAAAAGCCATCCCGCAGATTGAGAAACTGGCGGAACTGGCCGCGGATAAAATGCTGATGGGGGGACGAATGTTTTATATCGGGGCCGGCACCAGTGGCCGGCTGGGGATTGTGGATGCCAGTGAATGCCCGCCTACCTATGGTGTACCCTATGGGCTGGTCATTGGAATAATTGCCGGAGGGGAGAAAGCGATCACCGCCGCAGTTGAATTTGCGGAAGACGACCGGGAACAGGGCTGGAAAGACCTTCTTGAACATCAGGTATCTGATAAAGATATTGTGATTGGTATTGCCGCCAGTGGCACCACACCTTATGTGATCGGAGCACTGGAAGAATGCCGGAAACGGGGCATTGTAACAGGCAGTATCTCCTGTAACCCGGATTCACCGGTAAGTGCCGCTGCGGATTTCCCGATTGAAGTGGTGGTGGGTCCTGAATTTGTAACGGGCAGCACCCGTATGAAAAGCGGTACGGCACAAAAGCTGGTATTGAATATGATTTCGACTACGGTCATGATTCAACTCGGCAGGGTGGAAGACAATAAAATGGTGAACATGCAACTAACGAACGATAAGTTGGTTGATCGTGGTACCCGTATGCTGATGGAAAGAGTGAAGCTGTCTGACTATGAAAAAGCCAAAGCGCTCCTGCTGAAACACGGAAGTGTAAAAAAAGCCGCAGATTCTTTAGCCGGGTAATCATTTTCTGGCAATTGAATTGTATCTTGCAGCCCAGTTCAACAACCGTGGTAAACAATCATACACATATTACTCCTCCTGCTGTGGTACATTTCACCACATTTACCATTACTATTACAATCCCGTAACGGGATTGTACAATATCATATTACCACATGGGCGGCTTGCTGTAAGAAAACAAACGGTTTTCTATTTAATCATTCTATTCAGTCTAAAACATTATACAGGTCATGCAGGTTTTAAAATTCGGGGGCACATCGGTTGCGAATGCAGTCAATATCAATAAGGTCGTTGAGATCGTTACGGAAGCAGTTAAAAAGGAATCTACGGTGGTGGTGGTGTCCGCCCTGGGTGGTGTGACGGATCTTTTGCTGGGTGCAGCGTCGCTGGCGGCAGCCGGTGATGAATCCTTTAAAGAAAAATTATCCGTTGTGGAGCAGCGGCACCTGGATGCCGTCAAGCAACTGCTGCCCGTGGCACAGCAAAGCCAGTTGCTGAGCCTGGTAAAAAAAGCCTGCAACGAGATCGAAGATATTTGCAATGGCATTTATTTATTAAGGGAACTGACGGACCGTTCCAAAGACCGCATCGCCAGCTACGGTGAATGGCTGTCTTCACAGATCATCGCGGCAGCCTTCAATGCAGCCGGTGTTCCCGCCCGGTGGCAGGATGCGCGGGAACTGATCCGGACCAACTCCAGTTTCACCACCGCTGAAGTGGACTTTGCTGAAACCAATAAAAGACTCCGTGATTATTTCGGCAAAGCGGATGCCTCATTATATATCGTCCCCGGTTTTATCGCGACCGACAGTGCGGGTATAACCACGACGCTGGGACGGGGTGGTTCTGATTTTACGGCCGCAATCCTGGCGGCTGCCGTAGAGGCATCTGTACTGGAAATATGGACCGATGTGAGCGGTATGATGACGGCAGATCCCCGGCTGACCAGCAATGCCCGTATCATACCCCGCATCTCTTACCAGGAAGCTATGGAGCTATCGCATTTCGGGGCCAAAGTTATTTACCCGCCCACCATCCAGCCGGTAATGGGAAAGGGCATCCCGGTATGGATCAAGAACACGTTTGCGCCGGCGGATGAAGGCACACTTATCGAATCAGTGTCCCGGAAAGGGGGCGATATCGTCAGGGGTATTTCCAGTATCAACAATATTTCACTGATCAGCCTGGAGGGCAGCGGGATGATCGGTATCCCCGGTTTTTCCAAGCGTTTATTCGAATCACTGAGCAGCGAAAAGATCAATGTGATCCTGATTACACAAAGCTCTTCCGAACATTCAATCTGTGTGGGCATTGATTCCGCTTCTGCAGCCAGGGCTAAACAGGCGGTGGATGCGGCATTTGCCAACGAGATTTCATTACAGAAAGTGGAACCGCTGCAGATTGAAGCGGACTTGTCAATCGTGGCCCTGGTAGGAGAAAATATGAAAAGTCACCCGGGCATCAGTGGCCGGATGTTCAGTGCCATGGGTAAGAACGGGGTAAATGTAAGAGCCATCGCACAGGGATCTTCTGAAAAGAATATATCCGCCGTGATTGCCACCCGGGATGTGCGGAAGGCGATTAACGTATTACACGAAGAATTTTTTGAAACCACTTATAAACAGGTCAACCTTTTTATAACCGGTACCGGAAATGTGGGCGCCAAATTACTGGGGCAACTACAGCAACAGGCCGGTTTCCTTCAGCAGCAACTGAACCTCCAGGTGAATATTGCCGGACTGAGCAACAGCCGGAAAATGCTGATCAGTGAGGAGGGAATTGAACTGGCGGACTGGAAAGCAAAGCTGGAGAAAGGGCAACCGGCCAACCTGCAGCAGTTTGTGGAAGAAGCCCTCAGCCGCAACCTGCGCAATTCTATTTTTGTGGATGTAACTGCCAGTGAAAATGTGGCGGCTGTTTATGAGCAATTGCTGCAGAAAAGTATATCCGTGGTGGCCTGTAATAAAGTAGCCGCTTCCTCTGCCTACAGTAATTATAAAAAACTGAAAGACCTCGCCCGGGAATACAACTGCCAGTTTCTCTTTGAAACCAATGTGGGGGCCGGGTTGCCGATCATTGCTACGCTGAATGACCTGATCAGCAGCGGGGATAATATACACAGGATGCAGGCCGTGCTGAGCGGGACCCTGAATTTCGTATTCAATAATTATGACGGGACAAGAAAATTCGCCGATGTGGTGAAACAGGCGCAGGACGAAGGGTACACCGAGCCCGATCCCCGTCTCGATTTGAGCGGGAAGGATGTGATGCGGAAGATCATGATCCTGGCCCGGGAAGCCGGACATAAAATAGAAATGGAAGAGATTTCAAATAATTCCTTTATGCCGGAATCCTGCATGAAAGGCAGTGTGGATGATTTTTACGCAGCCATGGCTAAAGAAGAAGCCCATTTTCAGCAATTGGTGAAAAAGGCCCATGCGGCAGGATGCAAGCTCAAATTTGTTGCTTCTTTTGAAAACGGGAAGGCATCAGTCGGCCTGCAGCATATTGATCCCCAGCATGACCTCTATCATTTATACGGGAAAGACAATGTAGTGCTGTTCTATACAGACCGGTATAAAGAGCAACCTATGGTGGTTAAGGGCGCAGGCGCCGGGGCAGAAGTAACAGCGAGCGGGGTGTTTGCGGATATTATTCGGGCGAGTAAGAAATAGTCGGTAGTCGGTAGTCAGGAGTCGGTAGTCAGGAGTCGGTAGTCAGGAGTCGGTAGTCAGGAGTCGGTAGTCGGTAGTCAGGAGTCGGTAGTCAGGAGTCGGTAGTCGGTAGTCGGTAGTCAGGAGTCGGTAGTCGGTAGTCGGTAGTCAGGAGTCGGTAGTCGGTAGTCAGGAGTCGGTAGTCAGCATTTGTCAGAAGAAATTACGCTGAAGTTTACTAAGGAAGAAAAGCATCAGATTTCAGGCCCATTGTTCTTAGGAGTATTTGATAATTAGTGCTCATTTGATTCTTGTTTCTTGATTTTTCTTTGGTTTCTTGGCATCTTGGTTCTTGTTTTTTTAAGATGATTTATCATATATGAAACAAATAATTGTAAAATGTCCGGGCACTGTGGCCAATCTCGTTTGCGGATTTGATATTTTGGGCCTGGCCCTGAATGAACCATCGGATATCTTGGAGCTGCAACTGCTGGATAAACCGGAGGTGATCATTCATAACCGGGATCATTATAATCTCCCCACGGAACCGGAGCGGAATGTAGCCGGGGTGGTACTGTTATCCATAATGGAGAAACTGGATAAGCCGGTTGGGTTTGAAGTCACTATTGAAAAACATATAAAACCCGGTAGTGGTATTGGTTCCAGTGCGGCCAGCGCGGCAGGGGCGGCAGTGGCTGCGAATCACCTGTTGGGAAATCCCTTTACTACCGATGAAGTAGTGCAGTTTGCGATGAATGGGGAAAAACTCGCCTCCGGTGTTAAACACGCAGATAATATTGCGCCCTGTATTCTCGGGGGGGTCAGCCTGATCCGCTCCATTCATCCCCTGGATATTGTTTCCATACCGTCACCGGATCTGTTTGTTACCGTGGTGCACCCGCAGATCGAAGTCAGGACCTCCGATGCCCGGCAGATCCTGAAACAACAGGTATTACTGAAAGACGCGATCCGGCAATGGGGAAATATCGCGGGGCTGGTCACCGGGTTTATGAAAAATGATTATGACCTGATCGGGCGTTCCCTGGAAGATGTGATCATTGAACCCGTTCGCAGTATCCTGATCCCCGGCTTCGATGAAGTAAAAAAACAATGCAAGGAAGCCGGCGCACTGGGAGGAGGTATTTCCGGTTCCGGGCCTTCTGTATTTATGCTGAGCCGGAATGAAGAGGATGCCCGCATTGTGGAAGCTGTAATGAAAGGGATATATACGAAAATCGGGATTGACTTTAATATATATGTAACGACAATAAACAAGAAGGGAGTGGAGGTGGTGTGAGGAGAGTGGAGAGTGGAGAGTGGGGAGTGAGGAGCGAGGAGTGAGGAATGGGGGAGTGATATAATTGCATTTACTGACCCGGGTGTTATCCGGGGTAGCAGATAAAACAGGAGAACCCGGAAGGGGTGAAATTTTAAAACAGATGAAATATTACAGTACCAACAAACAATCAGAACCGGTATCGTTTACAGCAGCCACGATCAAAGGCCAGGCGCCGGATAAGGGTTTGTATTTTCCCGAATATATTCCGCAGGTGGACCGGGATTTGATTGAGCATATTGACCAGTTCTCCAATGAAGAAATTGCGTACCGGGTCATACAGCCCTATGTGGGGGACGAAATTCCGGAAGCTGTCCTTCGGAAAATCGTCAGTGAAACCGTTCATTTCCCCATCCCGCTGGTACCGGTGAATGAGCGGATTTCAGCACTCGAATTATTTCATGGCCCCACCCTGGCTTTTAAAGATATCGGGGCGCGGTTTATGAGTCGCTGCCTGGCTGCGGCGCTTGCCGGTCAGTCCGCCCTAAGCGGCCGGGCTACTGTTACCGTCCTCGTCGCCACATCCGGTGACACCGGTGGTGCCGTGGCTAACGGCTTTTATGGAGTGGAAGGAGTGGAAGTGGTGATCCTCTATCCCTCCGGGAAAGTCAGCCCTGTACAGGAAAAGCAGCTTACCACCCTGGGAGGCAATATCCATGCCCTGGAAGTATTGGGTACATTCGATGATTGCCAGGCAATGGTGAAAGCAGCTTTCGCCGACCCCGAACTGACATCGCAGCGATTTCTTACTTCGGCCAACTCCATAAATGTAGCCCGCTGGCTGCCGCAGCAGTTCTATTATTTTTTTGCTTATAAACAGTGGAAGGATAAGAACAATCCGCCGGTGATCTCAGTGCCCAGCGGCAATTTCGGTAATATCTGTGCTGGTATCCTGGCCATGCAATCCGGTTTACCGGTCGGCCATTTTATCGCGGCCTGCAATGTGAATGACATTGTGAGTGAATACCTGGAAACGCAGGAACTGAAGCCCAAAAAAGCGGTGGCTACCCTGAGCAATGCCATGGATGTGGGGAATCCCAGCAATTTTGTACGCATCCTTGAGATCTTTCAGCACCGGTTCCCGGAACTGAAAAGCCGTTTGTCCTCTTATACGATTACTGACCGGGAAACAGAAGACACAATCAGGGAGGTCCGGGAAAAATACCAGTACCTGGCTGACCCGCACGGGGCCGTGGGATTCCTGGCCCTGGAACGTTACCTGCAGGAACACCGGGAGCAAAAAGGGATCTTCCTGGAAACCGCCCATCCGGTAAAATTCCCGGAGGCCGTGGAACGGATAACCGGGGAACAGGTAGCAGTACCGGAAACGGTGAGGGAGATCATGAACCGGGAGAAAAAAAGTAAGATCATTGCTCCTGAATATGATCAGCTGAAATCCTATCTCTTACAATAATCCACTTTTACGGTTTTATTTCCCCCGCTTATCTTTGCCGGGAGGACAGGAATATGCAGAATATAGAACCCTTTTATAACTGGCGGCATATTTATATCAGCGAGGAAGACCAGCGATCCCCTTTTTTTGGCCGGACCTATTCCGAGTTTGAATTTTCACTGACCGTCTATAATTATTATATCCACCCGCAGTGGGATGATTTCGGCAGCCGGACGCTTTACCTCAAAGTGTTGCTGGCTGATTACGAAGAAAAATATGCGATCATCGAATTGATTGGCGAGTGGAACGATGCCATTGAAAACGATATCATGGAACTCAAGCGGGAAGTCCTGGAGAAATTCATGGTTGAAGGCATTTACAAATTTATCCTGGTAGGGGAGAATGTGCTGAATTACCACAGCGACGGAAAGGATTATTACGAAGAATTGTACGAAGAACTTTCGGACGAAAACGGATGGATCGTTTGCCTGAACATGCCGGAACAGACCCAGTATGACTTCAAACAGGCCCGCCTGAACCGGTATGTGGAGTTCATGGCACTGGACAACTGGCGTACCTATAAACCGTACCATTTATTTAAAAAAATTGATACCGGATTATCCGCCCGGCTGAATAATTGATGATTTGCGGTACCCGACCTGATCAGTATCAGAAAAACTTTTGCCCTTTTTTGACTGCGGGGTAGTATTTTTGCCGAAATTTTGATTACTCTCCCTAAGTACATTGCTTATGAAATGGTCTGAACTGTTTACTTCTTCTGTAGGAAAAAAATGGATAATGGCGCTGACGGGGATCTTCCTGATCCTGTTTTTAATTGTACATGTGGGCCTGAATGCCTGTATATGGGCCATGGATGGCGGCGAAATGTTTAATAAAGGGGCTCATTTTATGGGTTCCAATATTGTGCCCCGCATCCTCGAGATCGGCCTGTTTGCCGGTATTTTACTGCATATCATACAGGGACTGATGCTGGAATTCCAGAACCGCAGTAAACGGAAGCAGGGATATACAGTGGCAATGGGCAATAAGGGCAGCAAATGGTACAGCCGCAGCATGGGGATCCTGGGGACCCTGGTCCTGCTTTTCCTGGTGGTGCATATTTCTGATTTCTGGTTACCTAACCGGTCGAACCAGGGCTTTTTACTCGGA
Organism: Sphingobacteriales bacterium; assembly: GCA_016192105.1. Lineage (GTDB taxonomy): Bacteria > Bacteroidota > Bacteroidia > Chitinophagales > Chitinophagaceae > JJ008. The sequence continues at coordinate 56,643 of JACPUV010000041.1, forward strand.
GAGGAGATCAATCTCTACGAAAAAATGCAGGCTGTATTCCAGCAGGAATGGGTGGTGGGTTTATACCTGCTTGGATGTATTTCACTGGCCTGGCACCTGCTGCATGGCTTCCAGAGTGCGTTCAGGACCCTGGGGGTAAGTAATTCAAAATACCTGGTAATCCTGAATGGTATCGGGGTTTGTTTTTCCGTTATCGTTCCCCTGGCTTTTGCCATGATGCCGCTGAGTTTTTATTTTGGCTGGGAGTAGGGAGTGGGGAGTAGGGAGTAGGGAGTAGGGAGTGGAGAGTATTCTAAGTTATATTTCTAATCAATAAGTAATCACTGGTTATGTTAGATTCAAAAATTCCATCCGGGTCTTTAGAACAAAAATGGGCTGAGTATAAAGGGCATGCAAAACTGGTGAATCCGGCCAATAAGCGCAAATTAGAAGTGATCGTGGTGGGTACGGGCCTGGCCGGTGCTTCCGCTGCTGCTTCACTGGGTGAACTGGGTTACCAGGTAAAAGCGTATTGCTTCCAGGATTCTCCCCGCCGGGCGCACTCCATCGCGGCACAGGGGGGGATCAATGCCGCCAAGAATTACCAGAACGACGGGGACTCCGTTTTCCGTTTGTTTTATGATACGATAAAAGGGGGCGATTACCGTGCCCGCGAATCCAACGTACACCGCCTGGCGGAAGTGAGTGTGAATATCATTGACCAGTGTGTGGCGCAGGGTGTGCCCTTTGCCCGCGACTATGGTGGAATGCTGAATAACCGTTCTTTTGGCGGGACCCAGGTAAAAAGAACTTTTTATGCTGCGGGTCAGACCGGCCAGCAATTACTGATCGGCGCTTACCAGGCCCTGGAAAGGCAGGTGGCACTCGGGAATGTAAAAATGTACACCCGTCATGAAATGCTGGACCTGGTGATCGTTGATGGGAAAGCAAAAGGGATCATTTGCCGCAACCTGATCACTGGTGAACTGGAAAAACATGCCGGGCATGCCGTATTGCTTTGCACCGGCGGCTATGGTAACGTATTCTATCTTTCCACCAATGCCATGGGCAGTAATGCAACCGCAGCGTGGAAAGCACATAAGAAGGGTGCTTTTTTTGGAAATCCCTGCTTTACCCAGATCCACCCCACCTGTATCCCGGTGAGCGGTGACCACCAGAGCAAACTGACCCTGATGTCGGAGTCATTGAGAAATGACGGACGGATCTGGGTACCCAAACAAAAAGGCGATAAACGAAAAGCCAATGATATTCCGGAAGAAGAGCGGGATTATTACCTGGAAAGAAGGTACCCCGCATTCGGCAACCTGGTCCCCCGGGACGTAGCTTCCCGTGCTGCCAAGGAAAGATGCGATGCGGGTTACGGCGTTGGCACGACCGGCCAGGCTGTTTATCTCGATTTTAAGTATAATCTCATTAATAAATATGGCAGGGCGGAAGCCAATAAACAAGGTATTGATCATCCCGATACGGAAACCCTGATCCGGCTGGGCAAGGAAGTGGTGAAGGAAGAGTACGGCAACCTGTTTGACATGTACGAGAAGATCACCGGCGAAAATCCCTATGAAGTCCCAATGCGGATATACCCGGCTGTACACTATACAATGGGTGGTCTTTGGGTGGATTATGAACTGATGACGAATGTGAAAGGCCTCTATTGCCTGGGTGAAGCCAATTTCAGTGACCACGGTGCCAACCGCCTGGGCGCATCCGCATTAATGCAGGGGCTGGCGGACGGGTATTTTGTGATCCCTTATACAATCGGGAATTACCTGGCCGATGATATTGCCACCAAACCCCTGCCTACGGATCACCCGGCCTTTGTGGAAACGGAGAAAGCCGTGGCTGACCGGATCCATACCCTGATGAATATTAAAGGAACACAAACAGTGGAAAGTTTTCATAAACGGTTGGGCAAGATCATGTGGGAGAAATGCGGGATGGCCCGGAATGAACAGGGACTGAAAGAAGCCATTACGGAGATCCGGCAACTGAAAAAAGAATTCTGGAGTGACCTGAAGATCCCCGGAGCCATAAATGAAATGAACCCCGAACTGGACAAGGCCGGAAGGGTGGCTGACTTTTTTGAACTGGGTGAGCTGATGTGTATCGACGCGCTGAACCGCAGGGAAAGCTGCGGCGGTCATTTCCGCGAAGAAAGCCAGACCGAAGAAGGGGAAGCTAAACGGGATGATGCCAATTTCGCCTATGTCGCTGCCTGGGAATTCAAGGGAGAGGGTAACTGGGAATTGCATAAAGAAGAGCTGAATTTTGAAATAGCCAAACCGACACAACGTTCATACAAGTAAGATAGAATCCGGCATTTCGGAAATGGAACAATGCAGGATCAGCAAGAGCATATTCTTTTACGAAAGATAGTTGAGTTTTCACTGCTCGCGATAGAATGGGTTGAATTACTGGGGTCGTTAAAAGAACAGGTTATTGCCGGGCAGTCGTTAAGGTCTGCAGCTTCAATAGGTGCAAATGCGCAGGAAGCCGGAATGCAGAAAGTAAAGCAGATTTTATACATGCGTTTAAAATTGCATGAAATCGGGAAAATAAAAACAAAAATAATTTCGACAAGTAAGGCTCGTTAATTATCGGATTGCCGGATTGTCAGGTTGTCAAATTTTTTACTATGGAACAATATTCAATGAATCTCACGCTGAAAGTATGGAGGCAGAAAAACGGGAACGAGCCCGGTCGCTTTGATACCTACCCGGTGAAGAATATTTCATCAGAGATGTCTTTCCTGGAGATGATCGATGTACTGAACGAAGAAATTATCCGCGAGGGGAAGGACCCGATCGCCTTCGATCATGACTGCCGCGAAGGGATCTGCGGAATGTGTTCCATGTATATCAATGGCCGGCCCCACGGCCCCTGGGAGAAGAATACCGTTTGCCAGTTGCACATGCGGGCCTATAAAGACGGCGATACGATCGTGATTGAACCCTGGAGGGCCAATGCCTTCCCGGTGATCAAAGACCTGATGGTGGACCGTTCTTCCTTTGACCGCATTATCCAGGCCGGAGGGTATGTATCCGTAAACACCGGCAGCCCGGTGGATGCCAATGCTATCCCGGTACAAAAAGATATGGCGGATGCTGCTTTTGCCGCCGCCGCCTGTATCGGTTGCGGGGCCTGTGTGGCCGCCTGTAAGAATTCTTCCGCGATGCTGTTCCTCTCCGCCAAAGTCACCCACCTGGCCTTATTGCCGCAGGGACATCCCGAACGCAGAAGCCGGGCCCTTAAAATGGTGGCCCAGATGGACAAGGAAGGATTTGGCGCCTGTACAAATACCGGTGCCTGTGAGGCCGTTTGTCCCAAAGGTATTTCTATCGAGAATATTGCCCGCCTTAACCGGGAATACATCATGGCCGGGCTGGTAGCAGAGTAAAATACAGTTCAAATAAGCGGAAAGCCCTTTATCCCAGGGGCTTTTCCTGTTTCAGGGGGTATTCGTACATTCAGTATCTTAAACCGCTGTATGAAATATACCTATTTAATGGCAGCCATCAGCTTTTCTGTACTGGCTGTTTCCTGTAAAAATAACCAAGTGAAAAAAGAACCCGTTCAATGGCCCGCAGGGTTGAATGCCCCGGTGGCGGATAAGAAAGATACGGTACTGACTGCCCATGGAGACAACCGTACGGATGAATATTACTGGATGAATGATTATTTCAAAAAGGGGCCTGACAGCACCCGGGTGGTGGATTACCTGAAAGCGGAAAATGCTTACCTGGACAGCATGATGTCGGGAACCAAACCATTTCAGCAGGCCCTTTTTGCCGAAATGAAGGGACGGATCAGGGAGAAAGATGAATCGGTGCCGGTATTGAATAACGGGTATTATTATTATACCCGTACCGAGGAAGGGCAGCAGTATTACAAGTATTGCCGGAAGAAGGGAAACCTGGAAGCCCCGGAGGAGGTATTGCTGGATGTTGACCAGATGGCAGCGGGTTCCGGGTATTTCTCAGTTGCGGGGTTTAATGTCAGCCCGGATAATAAACTGATCGCTTACGGGATTGATAAACTATCGCGGCGGCAATACACAATCTATGTTAAGAACCTGGAAACCGGGGAAGTGCTGAGCGATGAAATTCCGGGTACTGCCGGTAACCCGGTCTGGGCTGCCGACAATAAAACCCTGTTTTATACCTCCAACAACCCGGTCACCCTGCTTTCGGAGAAGATCCGTAAACATAAACTGGGAACGGAGGCCTCGGCTGATGCTGCAGTATATGAAGAAAAGGACCCTTCGAATTATATTGGGGTCTATGCTACCAAATCAAAGGCCTATATCGTAATCTATTCCAGCGCCACCTTATCCAGCGAATACCGGATACTGGAAGCGGACAAACCCGATAACAGCTTCCGTATCTTTCAGCCCCGGATAAAAGACGTGTTGTATAGTTTTGAGCACTGGAAAAATAAATTCCTGATCCGCACCAACCTGGATGCGAAGAATTTCAGGCTGATGGAAACCCCGGTGGATAATACCGGTAAGGAATACTGGAAGGAAGTGATTGCCCATCGTCCCGATGTCCTCCTCGAAGATATTGAAGTGTTCAGGGATCATTGGGTGATCACTGAGAGGAAGGAAGGATTGCTGCAGATGCGTATCCGCGATGCAGTTTCCGGTAAGGAGCATTACCTCGATTTCGGGGAGCCGGCTTACGCGGCCTATGTTGGCGCCAACCCGGAGTTTAACAGCAGCACGTTCCGCTATAACTATACGTCACTCACTACCCCCAATTCCGTATATGATTACGACCTGCTTACAAAGAACAGGAAACTGATGAAGGAACAGCCGGTGCTCGGTGGGTTTAATAAAGACGAATACATTACAGAAAGGGTATTCGCCACCGCAAGGGACGGAGCCCGGGTACCGGTTTCCATTGTGTATAAGAAGGGTACTAAAAAAGACGGATCGGCCCCGTTGTTACTCTACGGGTACGGCTCTTACGGAGCCAGTATGGATGCCAGTTTCAACAGCAACCGGCTGAGTTTGCTGAACCGGGGTTTTATCTATGCCATTGCCCATATCCGCGGCGGGCAGGAAATGGGCCGGCAATGGTATGAGGATGGCAAATTACTTAAGAAGAAAAATACGTTTACGGATTTCATAGACTGCGGTGAATTCCTGGTGAAGGAAAAATACACGTCGAAGGGTCACCTGTACGCCATGGGAGGCAGTGCCGGCGGATTGCTGATGGGTGCCATTGTGAATATGGCCCCGGATCTCTGGAACGGTGTGGTTGCGCAGGTTCCGTTTGTGGATGTGCTCACCACCATGTCGGATCCGTCGATTCCGTTAACCACCAATGAATATGACGAATGGGGCAACCCGGCAAATAAGGAAGCCTATTTTTATATGAAATCCTATTCTCCCTATGATAATGTGGAGAAAAAGAATTACCCGAACCTGCTGATCACAACCGGCCTGCACGACAGCCAGGTACAGTATTTTGAACCGTCCAAATGGGTGGCCCGGTTAAGGGCGATGAAGACGGATAAAAAACTGCTGTTGTTCAAGACGAATATGGAAGCAGGACATGGCGGGGCCTCCGGCCGCTTTGATTATTTAAAGGATGTGGCGCTGCAATACGCGTTTCTTACCGCCCTGGAAGGGATTACTGAATAAAGAAAGCTGCTCAGAACCTCAGACCGGCTTTCAATGAAGCGATCCATAATGCATCACTCCCTTTTTCTTTTATCAGGGACAGGGCGGGGGAGATATTGATTATAGGACTGAGCGGGTAGCTGCCCTGGATGCCTGCACCGGCTATGAACCGGAAACGGCCTTCGTAATAACCGAGCCCGGGCCCCATGGCCAGGAAGAGGATTCCACGGTTCAACGGGGTCCAGGTCAATCCGCCCTGCAACTCCAGTACCGTATAGCCGGGGTACCTGAAATCACGGCTTCCCGCCTTTTCTTTTTTACCCCAAAAATGAGACAGGCTGCCGCCGGATGCAAAGCCGGTTTTCCGGCCCCGGGCGCCTTGTTCGGCTACCGGGCGGGACGGCATTCGCATATAGCTGATCGTTATACCCGGGTAATGAGTGGAGGAAAACTGACCCAGCGGAACAGAAGGTCCCGCGAAGATCCTGTTATTTTTCACCGGTATTTTTAATTTTTGAACAAGCGGTTGCTGTGCACAAAGGGATAAAAGCAGGAAGCAGTGAAGGAAAACAAGGAGGAGTTTTTTTCTCATTCAGGGGGATTTTAACGCTTAGCGGATCAGGGTGAGGATGCCTTTCCGGCTGATGAGATTGCCGTTAAAATCAATGGCCTTCAGTACCCAGACATAAACTCCGGCGTTTTGAATGGCGCCCCCGACCCGGCCGTCCCAGCCTTCGCCGGTCCGGGAACTGGTAAACACCCTTTCCCCGTTCCGGTTAAAAATGCTGAACTCTTTCAAAGTGATTCTTCCGTTGATCAGGGGGCTGACCCGGTCATTCTTCCCGTCACTGTTGGGCGTAAAACCGGTGGGCATATAGATATAATCATTCTGAATTACCGTGATCCTGACTGTATCTGTTGCGGTACAAGTACCCCGGGTAGCGATCAGTGTATAGGTAATATCCTCGTAAGGAGTGGCCACTGGGTTGCGGATGGTACTGTCACTGAGCCATTTTCCGGGTGACCAGTCATAGTTATCTGCTGCAACATCTGTGTTGAGCCCGGCTGTTTCTCCAAAATGAATGGTCTGATCAGTAGTAACATCAATGCTGAATTGGGAAAAACTGACCATGTAACTGACTGAATCGTCATTACAGGGATTGCCGGTAATGATTTTAAGTTTCACCGGGTAGTTTCCATCCAGTGCGTAAGTATGAACAGGATTCACCTGGCCGGAGACACTGTTATCCCCGAAATCCCAGAGAAAACGGATACCGGGCTGGGCAGTATCCGTACTCGTATTGGTAAAGCGGATATAATTGGAATCGCAGATAAAAACAGGAGTGAAGCCGGCTTTCGGCTTAATCATACCGGAAGGGCGGATGATCCGGGAACGCACCAGCTTTCCACAGGAAGCGGTCGAGGTTATGGTCAGTTTAACCGTATAAAGTAAAGACGGATCGGGAAAATCATGCAGGGGATTCTGCAAACCGGAACTGGTATTATCGCCAAAATCCCAGTGCCAGGTCAGGGTTCCGGGCAGGGTGGGACTGGAGCTGAACTGTACCTTTCCCGTGCAGCTGTCAAGTATCGTGAAAGTAAAACCATTGCCCTGGTTATTCGCTGCTACAATATCATTGATATGAGAAGGGAGTCCTACGTATGCTGTACCCGGGTTGAGGTTGATTACATTCCGTTGAAAATTGCAACCGGTACCCCGCACATTTGGAAAATTGATCACGGCCAGTTGGGAATTACCCTGGGAGAGATAGATCTTTTCGTCCATGGCCAGCTGGATATCGTAGTACGGGTTGATGGTCGGCAGGGTAACCCTTGAGGCGATGATATCAGCTACAGCCGGCAGGGTGATATCCAACTGATCCAGCTGCTTACTGCCCTTTCTTGTGAGGTAGAGCAGTTTAGAATCAGGCGAGAATTCACAATGGTTGTACTGTGTGGCCGGGGGGCTGATCTTCCGGGGATTCCGGATCACACCGGAGGCATTATCAAAATCAAAGAGCTGGATAAAATTCGACACGGTTGAATTGGCGTCGTTAAACGGAAAATGGGTCTGGCAAAGGAATTTCCCGTCGGGACTGGCTTTCAAAACGCCCACATTCATCAGGGGGTTCTGGTCCATTATTTCACCCACGGTGGAGACTACACTGAAACCGGCCTGGAGCCCCGTGCAGGTGACCAGCCAGGCGCGGAAGATATTCGAATTCTGGTCATTGGTGATGACCCATACATCCGTACCGTTGGCATGACGGACCGCTGCAATCCGCTCCGTGCAGGAAGGCCAGAGCGGTACGTTTTTGATGACGACATCGCCCAGTCCGCCATCCCCGGACATATCCACTACCGAATAATAGTACCCCTTCATGAAATCATTTTCAAATGCATCCGTGGTAAATATGTAGAAAAGGGAATCGCTGCCGGGTTGGGGTACTACTGCAATCTGGCAGGAAGAATTATCTCCCATCAGGCCATCGCCATTTGGCATCATTCCATGATTCCTGTTATAAACCTGTACCCCATTCGTATAAAAAAGCAGGCTCCCGGAGTTATCCGAAATCGCAGCCGCGGCTTCATTCGTTTCCATCGAACTGTTATTTACCACCCGCGGCACCGGCAGGTTTCCGCTTACAGTAAAGTCCAGGGCCGCTTTTTTCCCAAAGTACCAATAGCTATCTTGCTGCGCGAAAGATAAGAACGGGCTACCGAGGACCAGGGCGGTCAGCAGGCGGAAAATAGTCGGTTTCCCGGGAAAGAAGGCCATACTTATCTGATTGATAATCAAAAATAAGTAGATTTATAGGAAGAAAATCACCAGAACAATAAAATCAATCATTTTACGCTTTGTGTTAAACGGCTGCTTTTGAAGCAATTTGGAAAACCATATCTTTTTTTATTATTTGTATTGTCTTCATTACAGGGCTATACACAGGTACCTGCCCCCGCTGTTTCCGGCTCCACACTCCGGTTAAAAACTTATAAAGTGTCGGGTGATAGTATCGTGCTCGATACGGTCAGTATCCTGCCAGGCAGTTTTTCCATTTCATTTGTGCCTTCAGCCGCTTACCGCCTGGATCCGGTTAATGCGATCTTATACTGGATCACCAAGCCGGAACCGGACACAGTCACTGTTACGTATCGTGTATTCCCCTTTAAACTGAATAGGGTAACACAGCGGCTGAATTATGACAGTGTGATGAATAATTTTTATGTGAAGCCCTTTGAATTCAACCAGGGATTGAGCAGTGAACAGCGGGGTGTATTTGATTTCGGATCACTAAAAGCGGAGGGAAGCCTGGGCCGGCAGATTGGTTTTGGCAACCGGCAGGATGCCGTGGTGAATTCTTCCCTCAACCTGCAGCTGAGCGGGATGCTGGGAGACAGTATTGAGATCCAGGCGGCGATTACCGATAACAATATCCCGATACAGCCCGACGGGAATACCCAGCAGTTGAACGAATTTGACCAGGTTTACCTTCAGTTTAAAAAGAAGGGCTGGCAACTGAACCTGGGGGATATTGATATCCGGCAGAACCAGGCCTATTTCCTGAATTTTTACAAACGGCTGCAGGGAATCTCTTTTCAAAACAACAGCAGGGTTTCCGGTTCGGTCCGGTCCAACACCCTGGTCAGTGGCTCGGTGGCCAAGGGAAAATTCAGCCGGCAGCTGCTGGAACCCCTGGAGGGAAACCAGGGCCCTTACCGCCTGCGGGGACCCAACAATGAACTTTTTTTCGTGGTGCTGGCCAATACCGAAAGGGTGTTTTATGACGGGCAGTTGCTGCAACGGGGGGAGGACCAGGATTATGTGATCAATTATAACACGGCCGAAATAACGTTTACGCCTAAGCGAATGATCACCAAAGACAGCCGGATACAGGTGGAGTTTGAATTCGCGGAACGGAATTACCTGAACACAAACCTGTACCTGTCACAGGAATTTGAGATCAAACGGAAGTGGAAGATCCGGCTCGGTGTTTTTAATAATGCGGATGCCCGCAATTCACAGATCAACCAGGTGCTGGATAACAGGCAGAAGCAATTTCTTTCGGACCTGGGCGACAGTGTACAGCGTGCTTTTTATCCCACTGCCGTTACCGATACGTTCGCGGCCGATAAGATCTTATATGAAAAGATCTACGCGGGCCCGGATTCCTTTTACCGCTATTCCACCGATCCGCAGCTGGCAAGGTATAGCCTTTCTTTTATTGATGTGAAAGCCGGTAACGGGGATTATGTTCCGGATTTTAACGGGGCCAATGGAAAAGTGTACAGCTATGTGGCGCCGGTAGCAGGAGTAAAGCAGGGGCAATATGAACCGGTACAGACCCTGGTGGCACCGAAACGGCAACAGATCCTGAACCTTGGGGTGGATTATGCACCGGGAAAAAACACCTTGCTGAAAGCGGAACTGGCGACCAGCAACAATGATGTAAATACTTTTTCAACCAAAAATAACGGGGATGACCGGGGTTGGGCATCAAAAATCCAGCTGAACAATACCCGTTTGCTTAATACGGAAAAGAAACTGGAACTGCTGACCAGCCTGGATTATGAATATGTGCAACGGAAATTCAGCCCGCTGGAACGGCTGAGAAATGTGGAGTTTACCCGTGACTGGGGACTGCAATTGCTGGCTGTGCCGGTACCGGTGGATGAAAACATCCTAAAAGCGGGAGTGGGACTGCGCAGTAAAAAGGAAAATTCCATCCAATACCAGGTCATTCATTATAACCGGAGTGATGATTATAAAGGATTGCAGCACCTGGTCACCCATACTGCCGCGTGGAAGGGCTGGCGTTTCAATAACCAGTTTGTCGCTACCGGGTTTGATTACCAGCAAAACAAAGGTCATTTTATCCGCCCCACACTGGATCTCAGCAAACAACTGAAAAAATGGAACAACTGGAAGGCCGGGCTGAATTATTCACTGGAACGGAGCGCGACTACTTATAAAATATCAGATACCCTGACCCCGGCATCCTTCCTTTTTGATGTGTATTCCGCTTACCTGAAGTCGGATGATACCAAAAAGAACCGCTATGCACTTACTTTTTTTACAAGGGCTGATAAATATGCTTCGGGTAAAGCATTCATCCGGGGGGACCGGAGTCTTAACCTCAACCTGCAAACCATGCTGGAGGGAAATGCGAGGAGACAGTTCTATTTAAATGCCACATTCCGAAAACTGAAAGTGCTGAACAAGGAGCTGTCCCGGCAAAAAGAAGACGAGACCATCCTGGGCCGGGCCGAATATGTGATGAATGAATGGAAGGGGCTGCTGGCGGGAAATATTTTGTATGAAGTGGGGGCGGGGCAGGAGCAGCGAAGGGATTTTGCCTACCTGGAAGTTCCGGCCGGTACGGGTCAGTATGCCTGGAATGACTATAACACGGACGGTATCCAGCAGCTGAATGAATTTGAACTGGCTGCTTTCCCGGACCAGGCGAAATTCATCCGGGTTTTTACACCCACCAATGATTTTATAAAGGCGAATTACATCACGTTTAATTACCGGCTCGATATCAGTCCCCGGTCCGTGCTGAACGGCCCCGGGCTCAGGGGGATTAAAAAAATGCTGGCCAAACTGAACCTGCTCACTTCGTTCCAGACCACCCGGAAATCGGTGGCGAACGGGGGCTTTGAATTCAATCCCTTCAAATACGGGGTCAGCGATACGGTATTGATCACAATGAATACGACCCTGCTCAATACACTTTCGTTTAACCGGTTCAGTTCAAAATGGGGGGTTGATCTCAGCAACTACCGGAATACCGGAAAATCCCTGCTTACCTATGGGTATGAAAGCCGCAAGATCAGCGACTGGTCGGTAAAGGGAAGATGGAATATGAACCGGAAAATGTCATTCACCCTCAGCAGCAAGAATGGCATTAATGCCCTGTACACGCCCCAGTTTGCCAACCGCAATTTTCAGCTGAGTGTATTCAATATCGAACCATCACTGATCTTTATCCAGGGAACCCGGTTCAGGTTGCTGAGTGCCTATAAATTCGACCGGAAGAAGAACCTGCCATCCTATGGGGGCGAGAAATCAGTCTCCCATTCCATTAACTTCGAAACGAAGTATAATATCCTGCAGCGGAGTTCGGTGACAGGAAAATTCACGTTCAATAATATCCATTATACTTCCACTGCCAATACTACGGTCAGTTATATCATGCTGGACGGATTATTGCCCGGTAAAAACTTTCTCTGGTCGCTGGGTTTCAATAAACGGCTGATCAATAACCTGGAACTGAATTTCCAGTATGACGGGCGTAAATCAGGCATATCGCGAACCGTGCACCTCGGGAAAGCGGGAGTGACGGCTTTGTTCTGAGGCCCCCTTAATCCCCAAAAGGTGGACTTCAGGCTCCGGAATTAAGGAGAATCATTTTACTTATGATTTGCGTATTTGTTTCCCGCAAAGCCAAAAAAGACTTTACCTAAACGGTAATTCTTATACATCTCAGCGGGAAATTTTACGCAAGACAATAAGTAAGAAATGTATAAAGTTTTTGACTCTTTAAAGTTTCCCTTTGGGGATTAGGGGGGCGCCTTTACACATTGAACCGGAAATGCATCACATCTCCGTCCCTGACCACGTATTCCTTTCCCTCGATCCTCAGTTTGCCAGCTTCGCGGCAGGCGGCTTCTGAGCCGTATTGGATGAAGTCTTCATAGCCGATCACTTCGGCCTTGATGAATCCTTTTTCGAAGTCGGTATGGATCACGCTGGCAGCCTGCGGGGCTTTCCATCCCTGGTGGATAGTCCAGGCCCTGACTTCCTGCACACCGGCGGTGAAGTAGGTAAATAAATTCAGCAAGCGGTAGGCGGAATGGATCAGCCGGTCCAGGGCCGGTTCTTCCATTTTATATTCTTCCATGAACAATTGCTTGTCTTCGGGGTTTTCCATCTCCGAGATCTGCGCTTCGATATTATTGTTCATAATGATGACTTCGGCCTTCTCATTTTTCACCGCTTCTTTCAGGGTGTCCGAAAATTTATTGCCGGTCAGCATGGAGGCTTCGTCCACATTGGCCACATAAAGCACTGGCTTTTCTGTCAGCAGGAAGAGATCGGCAATGGCCGTTCGGTCTTCTTTGGAAAGATTCAGTTCCCGGATGCTTTTCCCTTTTTCCAGGTGTTCTTTGCACTGTACCAGTACCTCCAGTTCCGCCTTCAGTTTGGGGTCGGATTTGGCCAGCTTCTCATTGCGCTGGATCTTTTTTTCCACGCTTTCCAGGTCTTTCAGCTGGAGTTCGGTATCAATGATTTCCTTGTCGCTTACAGGATTGATGGCTCCTTCATCGCGGAGAATATTTTCGTCTTCAAAGCAGCGGATCACATGAATGATGGCATCCACTTCCCGGATATTGCCGAGGAATTTATTGCCCAGTCCTTCCCCTTTACTCGCGCCGCGAACGAGACCCGCGATATCCACTATTTCGATCTGGGTCGGCACCGTACGCACGGGAAGTACCAGTTCAGCCAGCTTGTCCATCCGGGGGTCGGGTACATCCACCAGTCCCACATTGGGGTCAATGGTACAAAACCGGTAATTGCTGGCCTGTGCTTTGGCGCTGTTGCTGACCGCGTTGAACAAAGTTGATTTTCCTACATTGGGGAGACCGACGATACCTGCCTGTAAAGCCATGATGGAGTTGTAAGTTTTAAGTTTTAAGTTTTAAGTCGAGTCCGCAAGTCGGGAAGCCCGCGAGTCCGGTCTGCTTAAAAGTGTGCAAAGATAACTGAATTCTCTGTCATGGCATCCGTCAAAAGCCGCTAATTCTCATTATCTTCATCTGGCTATAAACGGTTTGTTAGCAACATCTTGTAAGCACACTGTATTAACTTACAACTTATAACTTAAAACTTACAACTCTTTAAGTATGGCTTTAAGCAGAATATGGTCAGCATTTATCATTATCGCCATTGCGGTGGCGGGCTTCAAATTCCTGGCAACGGACGGGGAGAAGCAGATTTTTACCCAAATGGTCATTGGGAAGAGCGGAGACTCCGTTACGGTAAAAGAACTGGATTCTTCTGCTATTGCTCCGGCTCTTTTACAGGCCCTGGATTCGCAATCCCGGGTAAAGCAGGGTAATCTTGTGTACAAAAAAGAAGGGGTAAAAGTGGTGGCGGTGAAACCGCAGGCGGCAAACGGGATTATTGAGACCTGTAACGATGCCGTGAAATTATGTATTGGACTGATCGGGGTGATGACCCTGTTTATGGGTTTTATGCAGATTGCGGAGAAAGCAGGCGGGGTGCGTTGGCTGTCCCGGATCATTGCCCCATTTTTCTCCCGCATTTTCCCGGATGTACCGAAAGGGCATCCGGCGCACGGTCATATGATGATGAATTTTTCTGCGAATCTCCTGGGGCTGGACAATGCGGCTACACCTTTTGGATTGAAGGCCATGGAGAGTTTGCAGGAGCTGAACCCCAGTAAGGAAACCGCTTCCAATGCCCAGATTATGTTTTTATGCCTCCATGCTTCCGGGCTGACCCTGATCCCGGTAAGTATCATTGCGATACGGGCCGGGGCAGGAGCGAAGAATCCCACAGATATTTTTGTGCCCTGCATGATCGTCACATTTGCAGCAACGCTTGCGGCTATGCTGATCGTTTCACTTCGTCAAAAGATCAGCCTGCTGCAGCCCGTCATTCTCTTATGGATATTCGGGTTATCTGCGGTGGTGGCGGGGCTCATCACCTACCTGACTTCGCTTGACAAAACCTCGCTTGAATTTTTCTCCGGTGCTTTTGGGAACGGGTTGCTGCTGCTGATCCTGCTGCTGATCGTGCTGGGAGGGTTGTATAAGAAAATCGACATTTTCAGTGCCTTTATTGAAGGCGCCAAGGGCGGATTTGAAACGGCGGTCCGGATCATCCCTTACCTGGTGGGTATGCTGGTAGCGATCAGCATGCTGCGGATCAGCGGAACCTTTGACTATATCATTGAGGGAATGAAGCAGCTTTTTGTCCTGTCCGGCTCCGATACCCGTTTTGTGGATGGCCTGCCAACGGCACTGATAAGACCGTTCAGCGGAGGTGCGGCCAGGGGGATGATGGTGGCGACGATGACCAGTTTCGGGCCGGATTCCTTCCAGGGACGTTTGTCCAGTGTGCTCCAGGGATCATCGGACACAACCTTTTATGTGGTCGCCGTTTATTTTGGGGCCGTCAATATCAGGAATACCCGGTATGCCATCAGTTCCATGCTGCTGGCCGACCTGGTGGGGATTGTGACGGCGATTACAATGGCTTATTTATTCTTCTCCTGAAAGTCCGGGATTTTACAGTTAATAAAAAAACTGCTCCGGGGAGCAGTTTTTTTATTAAGGAGATACTTTTGTCTTACCGGTTAACCATTGTGGACAAGGTCCTTACTGTGGCATTGTTTGTAGTGGTGGCTCTGTAACCGCCGCGGAATACCACGGTATAACTTCTTTTGGCTGTCGGGGTAATCGCAATGGCTACATCAACATATTTGGAAGCAGGCGCCGGGCTCCAGTTCTGAAGGTTGACTCCTGAACCAGCTACTCGTACGAACAATGAATCGGATACCCCGGATTCATAAGGGATAAACTCCGTAACCGAAGTCAGGTCCACGTTGGTGAAGATATTGGCACCCCTGTTTTTTGAATAAATGTCCACGGCCGGAACCGGAAGGGGGCTGTAGGGAAAATGGGCAAAACGGATGCGGGCTGTTGTATCATCCGGGACCACGATATTTGTTTCCACTGTTTTTTGCAACGGATTTGTAATCGTATCATAGGTGAAAATAGTATAGGATTTACCAGCCTGCATATTATTTGCAAATGACAACGGCTTTTGAGTGGTAGTCGTCAGTGTATCTCTTACAAGGAATGATCTCAGCCCGCCAGGTACCTGGAACCCAAGGCCAGTGGCCGGGAAAACACTACCGGAGATAAGGGAAGCGCCATTCACCGGTTTGCTGTCAATGTAAACATAATTGCGGGAAGCATTAACCGTTGCCACATATACCTGTACAACAGTGCTTCCGCTAAAATCGGTGCTCTGGCTGACTTTCTCATCAAATGATTTTGTGCAGGAAACCAGCATCGCCCCCGAAAAAAACAGTCCGGCCATACCAGCAGCATATTTCTTTATAGACTTCATAAGTAGTTGTTTTAAAAGTGAAGATTACTGTTGAGAGAACCACTGTTCTTTTGTATGATAATCCAGGGCCACTGCCCCGATGCGTGTCAGTTCATTCAGGTTCCATACATATTCCGAATTAAACCTTGGCCTGAGACGGTAGATTAGTTTGCCATTGTTGTTGGGATACAGATCCGACCCGGAGGGTGGTGTAAAATCCCGGTAAACCTGCAGGCCGGTTTGTGGGTCATTATCTGTATAATGGAATCTCCTCATATCCACCCATGTTTCCATGGCGCCGTGAACATACAAGGCGATATATTTCTGCATCATGATATGCGTAAGCGTTATGTCATTGGCATCGGAAGGAATAACGGTCGGGTTTTGTACCGGGTCCAGGAAATTGGTAATGGTAGTGGTAGTGATCAATTCCCCCGGAGGTACATTAGCGCTATACGAGTCTTTCAGCATTTCTAAGTTCAGGCGGATACCATCCTTGTATGCGGCCAGCGCACCAGCTTTATCTTCCTTACGGAACAGGGCTTCCGCTTTAATAAAAGCGATTTCCGAAGCGGTTAATACGGGGAACTCGGAAGCGTTACGGAATATATAACGGCAGTTGTTATCATTAGTGGGCGATGTATTTACCACCCCACCTGCCTGGCTGACGCCATGGAAGTTTTCCGGGCGGTCATTCGCGGTGATGACTGTTTGTCCCTTGTTAGGGGTTAGCCCCTTAAATGTTCCGTTGGTATTTCTCCGGATCAGGTAGATGGCCCGGGGGTCAGCCACCCCGGGGAAGGCGCTGTTGCTGCCGCTCAGGAGATTGGCAATAAAAGCTGATTGTCGAATAGCCGTTTCTGTAGCCAGCCCGGTACTGCCGAGATTTCCCCTGAATGGGCCAAAGAAATTGGCAGTGCCGCTTATGCCCGTATTGGCAAACTTAACCGTAGCGTTATTTGCATTGGTTGTTATGGACTGGTTACAATAGTAAATAACAGAATCCGGCTGGTATTCGGCTTTGTTGGTCAGGTGATGAAAGGACCTGGCCAAGATGCCGTAAACAAACAGCTTCCATTTGTTCACATCCCCATTATAAAAATACTGGTCACCCAGGGCAAGGTTTTGCTGACTGGCATTATCACCTGTTGTATTCAGGTAATTCAGGGATTCGTGGCATAAAGTACGTACATAAGCATATACTTCTTCCTGTGTGCCATAAGCGAAAGTAAGTGCGCCGGTATTGAATGCCTCCCTTGGGCTGATCACTTCCCCATGAATATCTGTAAGTGTCAGCCAACTCCAGGCTAAAATAGCCTTGCCTACACCGGCATAATCCCATTTCTTCTCTTCAATACCCCATTTGATCATATTATTGCAGTTCTGCCCGATATCAAAAAAATGGATACGCCACATGGAAGCGGCATTATCGGTTCCGGGTCGGTTTCCCATGCGATCCCATTCACCGCCTGAATTGCAGAAAAGAAAATTCTGAACAAATTTCCCGATAAACCGGATATCATTCAGCGGGCCATGCCCGGCTGCATTGGCGGCCATGGTAGAAATAATCGGTGGCAGAATTCTTTCGATCGGAACCCGTACATCCGCGTTCGGATTCGCGTAAGCCTCATCTATCTTTTTAGTACAGCTGTTCATCGAAACAGCCAGCAGTGCGGCAGACGAGATCGCAAATATTGTTTTTTTCATTTATTAATAGTTTAAAAGGTCAAAGTAGTATTGAATTAGAACCCGGCCCGGAAACCAAAGTTTACACTAACCGGGGCCGGAATGTTTCCGTAATCAAAACCCCATCCGCCGACACCACGTGTACCTGAAGTGTTACCATTAACCACCGGGTCAGCCCCGTTGTAGTTGGTCATTAAGATCAGGTCGTTGGCTGTTATAAATACACTGGCAGTTTTCAGGAAGCCGAGATTGCGTATCATTCTTTCTGAGAAAGTATAACGCAGGGTAATGTCACGCATACGGAACCAGTTCACATCCTTCTGGATGAATTCCTCTTCCGGCATGGTTGTATAATAGGACTGGTTGTAGGCCGGGATTACTACTATTGTATTTTGTGTCGGGGTGGCTGAATTCTGGAGACCATTATTCAGCACTCCTTTAACGACTCTCGGGGTGTACCGGTCATCCGTGCGTTTGCTGACTCCCTGCAGGGTCAGGTACATGTCTGTGGCATTGAAAATGTCGCCACCCACTTTCAGGTCCCATACAAAATTGAGTGACCAGTTTTTGTATTTAAAGTTATTAATCCATCCCAATGTGAAATCCGGGTTACGGTCGCCGCGTACTTTAAAATTGGCATCCAGCACCGGTAAACCGTTGGCAGGATTAATCAGGATATCACCGGCTGCATTTCTCGCATAGCCATAGGCTGTAATTGCGGTTGTGGGGCCACCGGTAACCAGACCGCCACGCGCATTTCCATAGGTCCAGGTATCGGATATATAGAATTCCGGTACGTTGGCGGGCAGTTCCAGCACTTTATTCCGCATCCGGTTGAAATTAAAACGCATGTTCCAGTTGAAATTCTTTCCGGTTACGGGGTTAAGGTCAACGCTGATTTCAAGCCCTTTATTCTCAGTACTCCCCACGTTCAGGGTATTCAGTACATAGCCCGTTCCATAACTGGCCCTGAAATTTTCGGCAATTTGCTTCTTATTGGTTGTTTTGTAATAGGTGATATCTAGACCGATTTTACTGTTGAATAACCTTAGTTCCGTTCCCATTTCATGGGTACTCTGGATCTCCGGTTCAAGGAAGTAGTTATTGTTGTTGAACCCATAAGCAAAACCACCGCCACTGGAAGAAACATTACTGAATACAGATTGGTTGGCATAGGGAGAACTTGATCTCGCTGTACTGGCCAGTGAGGTACGCAGTTTCATATAGTTAAGGATACTGTTTTTCTTCAGCACGGGGAGGATATCACTTACGATGAAACTCACGCTTCCGGCAGGATAATTATAATTCCTGTAATTCTTGGGGAAGATGGAGGATGTTTCAAAGCGATGAGAATAAGTGAAGAAGGCCAGGTTCTTGTAATTCGCGGAAAACTCTCCGAAAAATGCTAACTGGCGGGACAGCGAATAGTTAAAGAGTCCGCCGGGAGGTAACAATCCCCTGTTCAGCCGCTGGCGGATAGTTGCCCTGGTGGCACTGCTGTCGCCCATCCATTGATTGATCTGGTCCTGGCTGATTACCTGGAGGTCTTTCACCATCTGCCCCTGTGTGTTCACTGAGTCCACGATATTGGTTCCGAAAACGGAGTACATCTGGGTTTTATTATCCTGCCAGGTAGTACCGCCCATCAGGCGCAGGTTAAACTTGCCCACTGATTTTTTTGCCGTGGCGGTAATAGTATGATTATACCCGTCAAACTTGCGATAATAATTATCTTGTTGTCCCCCTGTCGCTTTGGAAAGAATGGATGAAAGCGGGTGGAAAAATGACCAGCCTTCTGATTCGAAATGATCATACCCAAAACGACCTGCAACACTCAGCCATTTAAAGGGGTTGATATTAATAGCCATTGTGGCAACATACCGGTCAGTCGCATCGTACCCGCGGTTAAACTTTACATTGAAATAAGGGTTGTCGATTTCTGAGTTGGGAGAGAGTGAATAAAGCAGCTTTTTCTTGCCGTCTGTATCCAGGTAGTCACGCACATCATCAGTACTGGGCCAGATCATCAGGTTAAGCAGGTATCCACCGGCCCCTCTTTTGGGTTTGTCATTGGTGTTGTGAATGTATGTAATGGACGGGGTAACCTCAATGTACTTACCGATCTTGGTATTGTTGGTAAGCCGCAGGGTATATCTTTTGTAGGCGTTTTCCGGTACAATACCCTGCTGGTCCAGGAATGATCCGGAAAAACGGAAACTAACATTTTTCTTTCCGTATTCAGCGGTGAGGTTGTGGTTTTGGGTAAAAGCGGTCTGGAAGAAATTGCCAACGTTGTCGTATTTCTTTGTGTTCGCTTCGTATGCCGGCCCAAAATAGACAAAGGAATTTTCTTCCACGCCGTTTGTTCCCGGGCTCCAGTTCGTGGTATATTCAGGGAAACGGGTCAACTTTGAAACACGGAACGAATTGTCATAATTCACAGAGAATTTCCCGTCTGTCTTCCCTTTCTTGGTGGTGATTACTATTGCACCTGAACTGGCCTGGCTGCCATACAATGCGGTCGCTTCAGGGCCTTTCAGTACAGTGATGGTTTCAATATCGTTTGGATTGAGGTCCCCGATCCGGTTGGAATAATCGGAATTCCGGTTGGCAGTTTGGTTGATGTTTCGGGTCGAATTTTCAACCAGGCCCAGGGAGGCTCCACCACCTGCTTCGTTAATACTGGAATTGTCCATAATCACCCCGTCTATTACAAAGAGCGGCTGGTTGTCCAGCGCCATCGAGTTAAACCCGCGCAATACAATCTGCGTGGAAGCTCCTGCCTGTCCGTTAGTCGGGTTCAGGGTTAACCCCGCCACCCGGCCGCCTAAACCATTCAGGAAGTTCTCCCGCTGCGTTTCAGCAACATCCGCACCGGATACTTTCTGGACAGAATAGCCCAATTCCCGGGGACTCCTTTTTATATCCATCGCCGTTACCACCACTTCTCCCATCGTATTATCAGCCGTTTTCATACTGATCCCTACGGTGGCGCCGTCACCGGGCTTTACTTCGGTGGTTACATAACCCACATAGGTTACCTGCAGGGTTTCACCGGGATTTACTTTGATTGTAAATTTCCCGTTTGCATCCGTCTGCGTGATCTTCCGGGTGCCTTTTACCCTGACAGTTACACCGGTCAACGGTGTTTTATTATCCTCTGACACGATCGTACCTGTGACGGTTCGCTCCTGTGCCTGCATGGTCTGCGGCAACAACAGCAGCATCACTGAGAAAGTCAGGAATAAGTGGAGAATTTTTCTCATAGCTGTTTTTTTTGATATAATTATTAAATAAGCAGTTTACTATTTTAAATTACAAAACCCGGATTCCTGCGGCCGCGAAAACGTTTAACGACGGGCTGCCGGGGGGCAATTCCGTAATCAAAACGTCAATATCACTGAGCCCGCAAACCCGGATCGGCTGTATGGTATTGATCTTTTCAGCAATACTCAGGCAAATCACCTTCTTGGAAGACTCTATCATGGCCTTCTTTAGCTGCACCACTTCCCAATCATTATCCGTAACACCGTGTTCCGCATCGATGGCATTCGTACCCAGGAAACAGAGATCCGGTTTCATTTGCTTTATTTTAGCAATCGCTTCAGATCCAACCGTTATCTTGGAATTCTTGGAGATCTTATCGCCAATCAGGATCACTTCAATATGCGGGTGATGCATGTATTCGAGGATCACCGGGATACTGCCCGAAATAAAGGTAGCCCTGAGTTGCGGTGGCAGGCAACGCGCCAGCTCCATAATGGTGGTCCCTCCGCTGGTCAGCACAAACATGCCATTCTGGATCAGGCCAACGGCTTTCTGAGCAATTACCCGCTTCTGGTGCTGCGAATACACCCCGTTTACCGGGAAAGAAACCTCATTAAAAGAATGGGAGAGGGCACCCCCGTGAACTTTGATGATCTTGCCTTCTTCGGCCAGTTCCTGGAGGTCACGACGAATGGTATCTTCTGACACGTTGATCTCCGTGCAGAGAGAAGAAGAAAGGACCTTATTATGCAGGTTAACCTGGTGCAGGATATAGGCCTGCCGCTCCTTTTTAAGCATCCGTTAGTTTTAGCCTGACTAAAATAAAGTAATTCCTGCAAAAAAACGCAGAAACCTGACAAAATTTGCAAAAATGAGCCCTAAAGAATGAACGCTAAAGCGGGAAGCCGGGGGCAGGTCAAAAGTAAAAAGTAAAAAATGCGACTCCGTGGAAGGGGATAGTAAAGGTGGGGAGGATGCTGAATTGAAAAGTCAAAATTCAAAAGTAAAAAAGACGCTGTAGCAGCTAATGTCATCAAAGGCGGGCAACACCTTATGCTGAATTCACTTTCATATTTCCCTAAACAATATCAGCAGGCTCCCTGTAAGCAGAAGTCAACTACTCACGGACTGATATTTTTATTTTTTCCTTTTGACTTTTGAATTAAAAAGGGCAGCCGCTTACTGCTAAGCGCTGCCCCTTTACCGTCCCGATCCAAAGGATAATTATTTTCCAAACGTGAACCGCGCAGTAAAACCGATTGCGGCCGGTTCAAAATTGATATCGTTTACAATATTCAGCTCCGGTTTCCAGTCTAATGAAATATTGAGCGGAATATTGTTGAATTTATAATCCAGCCCGATCACCCCCTGCGCCCCGAAATTGGGATCGGTACTCGTTTTTTGCGTGTTGGTATTTACCGTTTTCAGAAAGGCCAGGTAGGCGCCACCTCCATAAAACCAGCTCAGTCCCTGTGCACTCAACGGCTGGTGCAATTCCAGCAGCGCCCCCAGGGCCAGCGGGTCACCAAAGGATAACAATCCTTCCACCGCCATCTTATCATTGATGAAGTGTTTTAGTGACACTGCATTACTGACCATGGCATTGGAACTGCTCAGGCGAACCCCCAGGGCAGTCTTATACGATTGCTGGGCGGAAGCGGTATGGAAAAGACCGGCTGTGCATACAACGAGGAGGGCGACAATGATTTTCTTCATGATGAATTGATTTGTTCATCCTGAAACGAAAATGATGCCAGTGAAGTCTAAAGGAAATGTGAAATTAGTCTGTAGATAGTAGTTCGTAGTTAGTAGTCAATACACCTCCTTAGGTGGTTGGATCTGACCTGGCGTAAAGTTTCTTGCTTTACGGGATGCTTTCTTACTTCGTACTTAAAACAGGTGAGAGCTGTCGGGTGTCAGTTGTCAGGAAACAGCCCTTTAAAAGTTGTCGGATGTCGGCTGCCAGATGTCAGTAAACAGCCTGTTCTTAGGACCTTCTTTGTTTATTGGCCAATCCAATCCCGCTTTACATGATGCTTTCTTACTTCGTACTTCGTACTTAAAACAGGTGAGAGCTGTCGGGTGTCAGTTGACGGTTGTCAGTTGTCAGGAAACAGCCCCTCCTAAGAATCCTGAATTTTAATAGCCTCAATTGACTCGTTTTACGGGATCTACTCGCAACTCGTAGCTCGCCACTTCCTATTCAAACAACTCATACTTCGTCTTCGGCCTCCTGTTATCCAGCCAGCGGAAATTCTGCAGGCGCATTTCTGAGGGATTTTTTTCTTTTACCGGCCAGATCGTACCGGTAACACTGCTGCGGAAAGCGACTTTTTCCAGTTCTTTTTCGGCAAAATAAATATCAATGATATCGCATTTGGATTCATTGATACCGGTGTAGGCGCTGTCCTCGTCCTGGATATAATAAATACATTCGGCATAACCTTCGGCCCGTACCGAATCGATATTGCCTTCCTTGAACCAGCCCTCCATCCGGATGGATTTAACCTGGTTATAGACTTCCGGGTCGGTGCGGTTCACGAGAAAACTATTCTCGTAAACTTTTACCCGGTCTGCTTTTTTGTTTTTGGTAAAAAGGTAAACGGTGTCACCGGTGATCTGGCTTTCCTTGGACCAGAGAACAGGGTCCTGGAACAGGCGGAAGACGGAATCCTTAAAGGAATAAAACATACTGTCGCTGGCGGCCTGCATGGAATCGGAGAAGATCCGTACATGCCGGTAGGCTTCGAAATACCGGTCGGTACTGTCTTTTTTTGCAGGGTCCTTTTTATCCGTAATAACCGCATTTAACCCGGCGACCGAATCTTTTGCCACAGCGTCTTTCTGCAAAGGCGGGACGGCCTTCACTGTTTTAAAACTGTCAGAACTCAACGGATCTTTCCCGGCTGGTACCACCGCAACAAGGTGTGCGCTGTCCGTTGCCAGGCTATCTCTGGCAGGCGGTGTGGGACGGAATGCGGTCAGGCTGTCTGCAGGTCCCTTTACCTTTGTATCCGCAAGATCGATCACCCGCACACCCTTAATGCTGTCCTTTACCAGCGAGTCCTTTGAAGCATACAGATCGCTCAGCCTGGCCGTAAACAGGGTATCCGCCGTAACATAAATGGAGTCATTTTCCTGCTTTATGATCATCAGCGGTTTCCGGGTGGCGAGCAGGCGTTCATTTTTGTTATCCCGGAATACTTCACCCGCCAGGATGGTTGTTCCCTGCGCGGAATCGATGATCACCACATTGCCCCGGGCCTGGGAGGTATGGGTACTGTCGTCAATAATCACGACATCACCGGTAATGGTGGTTTTGCCGTCTTTAATGATGGGTCGCTTGCCAAATTCCGCCTTGCCGGTGGCCATATTGTAAAAGCCATCCCTGGTTTCGATGGTACGGCCGCTGCTGTCTTTGATAAAAGTTTCGGCAATGAAACGGGTGGTCTGGCTCTGTGTATTGTAGAGCAGTGAGTCCGTTTTGATAAAATAGGCAGGGTCCTTCATTTCCACGTTCTGCTTGAAATAAATATCCCTCAGGTTGGCATAGTAATACCCTTCCCGGCTGGTCAGTACGGTACTTTTGTTGACCACTTTTCCTCCGTTTCGATAGATGCCGATCTCGGTGGACATATCATATTCCAGGTCGGGGGTGGTCAGGGTGCCCTTTCCATCGGTCAGTTTTACCCCGCCATCGAGGTAGGCCAGTTTTTTATTAATCAGGTAACGGAGGTGGCTGGCGGTAATATTGACGGTATCCACATCAGTGATATGAACATTGCCCCAGGCTTCAAAGACCTTATTCCCGTTATTGAGCACACAGCTGTCGCAGTTGAAATAACTTTTTCCCTGCTTCAGCCGCACATTACCCGCCAGGATCTGCAGGGTGGTGGTATCATCCACTTTTAAAATGGTGAGCTGGCGGGAGCCGAGAATCTGAATATCGGTCAGCGAATCCGCAGTAGCCTGCGGGTTGATCGTGGTCACCGGTTCTTTAACCACCTGGGCGGATAACAGGGCGGGAGAGCCGAGCAGCCCGGTTACTATGATACCGATAATGAAGTTGAAATATTGCATTAGTTACCCCCTGCCGGGACCGTGTCTTTTTTCGCAGGCGAAGTTAATGGCCCTGTTTTATCTTTCTTTCCAAAAACGGAAAGATTAACGTAGCGTTTTGGATGTGTACGCAGGTCATCGATCAGGATCTCTGCGCTCAGGATCGCATCGTTCAGCTTATTGTAGAGGGTCTTGTCATTCATCAGGGCGCCGATCGTGCCGTCCTTGCTGTTTAATTTAGCGGCAGTGGTTTTCAGCGTACTGATCATACTATTGAGCGAGTCGATGGTTGGCTGTAATTCCAGGGCGGCCAGTTTCTCACTGGCTTTTTTCGCATTCCCGATCGTGGCGGTAATATCCGCGTTGTTATTTTTCAGGCTTTCGGTAATGGCCTGTGCATTGTTCAGTGTTTTGGCCAGGGCGCCGTTCTGGTTATCGAGTAAACCGTTCAGGGCATTGCTGGCCTGGCTCAGGTTGGACAGGGTTTGTTTCAGGTAGCCTTTGTTTTCCACGCTGAGTATCCCATTCAGCCCGCTTAATGTTTTTTGGAGGGAATCCAGTACATCCCGGATCTTGGCCATGGTGGGATTCATTTGTGCTTTTACATCTCCCAGGATACCGGTTTCGGTACGGGTCTGCAGGGTATCACCCGAACGCATCATTTCGGGGGAATTGCCTCTTTCAATAACGATATAGGAAGGACCTACGAGGCTGGAAGAGATATAGGCTACTGAATTTTTCGGGATATTGATATCGCGGGTAAGGCTGATCGTTACCACGATGGCGCTTACATCCTTATCCCTTTCCTGCTTATCGTAAACCGTGCCGATGGGCAGGCCGTTGATCTTTACCTCGTTTGATTTTTCAAGCGTACCCAGTTCATTGAAAACGGCATAGATCTTTTTGGTCCGGCTGAACACATCTTTTCCTTTCAGGAAATTGAAGCCGATGATCAGGATTGTGAGGGCGACAATGGTTAAAATACCAACTTTGGTTTCGTTGCTGATTTTCATTCTGCTGCGATCCGGCGGATTAAGGCCATTCGGGGGCCAAATTAGCTAATTATTTTTAAACCGTTCAGCGCTTCAGAAAGCCTTTTTGGTTTCTTCCTCTTCCGGACCGGGTTTTGATTTGGCTTCCAGCTTTTCCTTATAGCGTTTGATCGCCGTGAAGATATTGGCCACGATCTCGGCCTGGCCGCTTTCACTGCTCAGGTATTCCTCTTCTTCGGTATTGGAGATAAAGCCGATTTCGATCAGGATACTGGGCATCCCGGTCGCCTGCAAAACCCAAATGCCTTTATCATTCCGTTGCTTTACCCCCCGGTCAACCCGGCCGGCAGCGGTAAATTCCTGTTGTACCATATCCGCGATGTTCAGGCTTTTGCGGAAATAATTCTGCGCATAGATCAGCATCCGGGCTTTCTCCGTGGGATCAGAAGGATCGGGCAGGGAGAGGGTGGACGTGGAATCGATTTCACCGGTATAATCAGGGTTCTTGCTTACTGACCGGATCTTATCATCATTCTTATTCATGGCCCATACATAGGTTTCGGTGCCTTTGACCTTGTTCTCCACCCATACGGTCTCGTACTGGTATTCGTAATACGTTTTTTTATAGGTCTTTTTCCCCTTTTTAACCATTTTGGTACGCGGGATCCTTCCGACCACCCGGCGTTCATTCCAGCCCCCGGGATGCCGCCCGGCCGAATTACAGTGAATAGCGATAAAAAGATCACCGCCCGACTGGTTGGCCAGGTCGGCCCGGTATTTCAGCGCCGCGTCTTTATTGGGTTTATTACCCGGAAGTATATCCGTAGTCCGGGTAAATATAAGTTTCAGATCGGGCCAGGCTTTTGCCAGTGTATCGCCCAGTTTCAGGGAAACCTGCAGGGAAATATTGGCCTCTGATTCATGGGTTCCCATCGCACCAGGATCGAGTCCCCCGTGGCCGGGATCAATGATGATCGTCTGTATGGGTTTCCGGCTCCCGGATTGTGCCCCGATCCCGTTGAGGAAACAGGAGCAGAGGAGCAGGTGGAGAGTGATCAGTACATGTTTCATTCGGTTCCTGTTTAATGGTGGTTCATGGGTACCCGGATCAGCGGGAAAACTGCCGTTCTTTTTCCTCAATGCGGTTCAGCAGGGCTGATACATCGCGGGTATTGTGCCGGTTTTTATTCCCGCCGTTACCATTATCCGTTGCGGGGGTCTGATTTTTTTCCAGCCAGGCAATATAGGAAAATACGGCATTCGTGATACAGCCGGCCAGTTCTTTTTGCCCTGCTTTACTATTCAGGTAATCTTCTTCGGCCCGGTTGGTGATATACCCGGTCTCTACCAGGATACTGGGCATGGCGGTAGCCTGCAATACCCAGATACCCACACCCCGCTGGCGAACATCCCGGTCCACCCGGCCCACTTTGGCAAATTCGTCCTGTACAAAACCGGCCAGGGTGGCGCTGCGTTTGAAGAACTGTTTTGTCTTTAGTAAAGAAAGGGCAATGAATTCCGGTGAATTGGGATCCACTTCTCCGTAGTTTGCTTTGTAATTATCCTCCATCAGCATGGGGGCGTTTTCCCGCATGGCCACTTCCTTGTCTTCGTTTTTATGGGCACCCCAGATATAGGTTTCCGTGCCCTTGGCCGGGTTGGGAACCGTATAGGTACGGTAACGGGGAACGGTCCTGGTTTTCTTCTTCCTGTTTTTCCCCTTACCCGAATAATACGTGACGGTTTTTTGTCCCACCACTTCCGAATGCCGGATCGGCACAGCTGCATTCACATGAATACAGATAAAAAGGTCCCCCTTGTTTTCATTGGCAATTTCGGCGCGGCGGTGAATGGGGGTGATCTTTTCCGTGGGGCGGCTTTCCACGATCCGGATTTCCGGCATTTCCGCCTGCAGTTTTTTTACCAGCTCTTTTGAAACGGCCAGGCAGATTTCGTCTTCGTATGAATAGGCCCCCCGGGCCCCGTTATGTCCCCCGTTTTCCATGATGCCGTGCCCGGCATCCACGATGATGGTCTTTATAACTTTTTGTTTAATCCGCGGGGAGCCGGCGGTTTCAGGGGTGAACGAAAAAAAACTGATGCAAAGGGAAAGGAATAAAAAAACAAGGAAAATGCGTTTGATCATAGTTTTTCATTTTGCGTCCGGTGGACGATGCATCACAGGGTCGGTATAAAATTCACAAATTGTTTAGGCTTATCAATAGGTAGCCGTCAGATAATGATTTACATTTGCTTCCGCTGATGACGCCGCTGTACAAATTTAGGTCAAATTATTTTTCTTACGGGATACTGACTGCAGTTATAATTTACTCACAAACGTGGATAACAGCTGCGCACAGTGTGCCGCATCGTTTTTTTGGGAGTCCTTTAACAACCATCGCCGATACGATCCCGCCCCGCCCCGGTACAGACAGCAACCGGGTGAAAGGAGATACCAGCCGGATTCCCGGCGCCGACAGTACCGGTCTCCCCGGTACCGATACTTCCCTGAAACAAAAGACGGATACTTTCAATCTGAAGTTGTCAAAGGATTCGTTGGAAGCCCCCCTGAAATACGAGGCCGCGGATTCGGTTATTGTGATGATCAGGGCAAAGAAGATCTACCTCTACGGAAAGACAAAGACAGATTATACGGATATCACACTCACTGCACCGAAAGTGGAGATGGACCAGGCCACCCAGGTGGTTACCGCTTTTAACCGGAAAGACAGTACCGGGAAAGTGATCGAATCGGCGCATTTTAAAAGTGCGGATAATGAATTTACCAGCGATACGATCCGGTATAATTTTAAATCGCAGATAGGGCTCACCAAAAATACATTTACCCAACAGGGAGAGATCCTGGTAATCGGGGACGCCGTCAAAAAGGTAAACCAGAATACCACGTTTATCAGGGGAGCCCGGTTTACCACCTGTATGCTGGATGATCCCCATTTTGCCTTTGTAACACCCAAAATGAAAGTGATCAACCAGAAGCTGGCTATATCGGGCCCTGCGCACCCGGAATTTGAGGGCGTGCCGGTTCCTGTTTACCTGCCTTTTGGTTTTTTCCCACTGAGCCAGGGACGGCATTCGGGTTTATTAAGACCGAATTTCATTACGGATGAGATCAGGGGACTGGGTTTGCAGGGACTGGGGTATTATAAAGTGCTGAACGATTACTGGGATGCGGAACTATCCGGGGATATTTTTTCATACGGGGAATGGGCGGCTGGTTTAAGAACGACGTATCGAAAGATTTATAAGTACAACGGTAGTTTCAACCTGACGATGCGTTCCTCCAAGCAGAATTTCAAAGGGGACCCCGATTTTTTTAAGAGCCGTATCTATAACGTTACCTGGAATCATACCATGGACAGCCGGGCCCGGCCGGGGATCAATTTCTCCGCGAATGTAAATGCCGGTTCCACCCGCTACAACCGGCTGGTGCCGGGAAATGCTTACCTGAATTACCAGAACCTGCTGGGTTCCTCTATCACGTTCAGCAAGACCTGGAAGAATAAACCTTATAACCTTTCTGTCAGCGCCAACCACTCCCAGAATAATAACCTGGGGACGGTCAATCTCAGCCTGCCCAACCTGGCATTTACGGTAAGTACGGTCTATCCTTTCCAGAATAAGAACAGGGCCGGCGCTGCCAAATGGTACGAGAACCTGGGGATCGCCTATAATGGTACATTCAGTAATTCCATCAGTTTTAATGATACCATTTCGTATGGAAAGAACGGGGTGAAACCTTTTTTCCGCTACCTGCTTGATACCGCGCAGTGGTCGGCCCAGCATAATATTCCCATTACCCTCTCACTTCCACCCATCCTGGGAGGCAAAGTTCTGGTGGCGCCGGGGATCAGTTACAGCCAGTCATGGATACAGCGAACCACCCGTTATCAATGGAATGACGCGTTGAAAAAAGTAGATACGATCACTTCGAAGGGTGTTTTTATTGATCAGCGGGGATCCTTATCACTGAGTTTTAATACCGCCCTCTTTGGTACAGTGCAGTTTAAAAAATCCAGGATCATTGCCCTCCGGCATACGGTGCGGCCCATGGTAGGGTTCAGCTATACACCGGATCTCAATAAAGCGCATATCCGGAGTTCGCAGGTGGATACCACGGGGAAAATACTTTATTACAACGAGATCGGCGGCGGGTTCCTTTACAATACCTCATCCCGTCGTTCGGGCGCAATGAGTTTCGGGGTCGATAATAATATTGAAATGAAAATCCGCTCCCGGAAGGATACCGGTGACCTGGCCATCAAACGGGTAAAACTGATCGAAGGGTTTGGCTTCAGCGGGGCCTATGATTTTATTCGGGATTCCTTCCGGTTAACCCCCATCCTTATTTATTTACGTACCACCCTGTTTGAAAAAATAAATATCAATGCCAGTGCCAACCTGAATCCCTACCAGACCAATAGCCGCGGCTATGATATTCCCCGGTATGCCTGGCAGGGTGGTAAGTTCCGCCTGGGCCGGTTAACTTCGGGCAGTATATCAATGAGTACGAATTTCCAGAGTAAGCCCAAGGATTCGAAAAAGGACGCCGCCCGGAAGAAGGCGGTCGAAGAACGGCTGAATGACCCCGCCCTGCAGGGGGACCAGCAGCGCTTACTTGAGTACATGCAGCAGAATCCTTCGCAGTTTGTGGATTTTAATATTGACTGGAACCTGAGCCTGAGTTACTCCCTGTCCTTTGTCAGCCGGATTAAACCCGATTTCAGCGGGTTTGAAAAGGATTTTACCCTGGGTGGCGTGTCCTTTAACGGGGGCTTTAACCTGACTCCCAAATGGAAACTGACCGGCAGCGGCAGCTATGACCTGGAAACACTGAAGCTGCAGTATATTTCGATGTCCATCAACCGGGACATGCATTGCTGGCAGTTATCCATCAACGTTATACCGGTCGGTTATAACCGTTCCTTTAATTTTTCCATCAGTCCCAAGTCGTCTTTGCTCCAGGACTTAAAAATCAACCGGACCCGTTATTTCAATGGGTATTGACCGGACCCGGCCAGGTAGTACTCCCGGGTGATGCGGAAGATTTCCTCCTTTAACTGGTCTGCGGTCTTACCGTTGACCGGCACCGGTTCCAGGAAATGTATCCCGATCCTGGCAGGCCAGAAGTAGAAGGCCTTGTGCAGGGGCATCGCTTTCCGGGTATTGAAAATAACGGCCGGTAAAATGGCATGACCCGTATCCACGGCCAGTTTAAAAGCGCCGTCATGGAATTTCTTCAGGGGCTCGGGTGTGCGGTTGCGTGTCCCTTCCGGGTAGATGCACATATGCATATGTCCCCGAAGTACTGCTTTCATTTTTTCATAACTCTCCTTGCGGCTTTTTTCATTTTTGCGGTCCACGAGTACGGCTCCTTTCATATAATAGAAACCAAAAAGCGGCACTTTGGTAAAGGAAGACTTCGCGATCGTCTTATTAGGTCCCTGTATAAAGGGAGAGGAAAGCGGTACATCCAGCAGGGAATTGTGGTTGCAGGTAACAATATAGGTTTCTCCTTTTTTGAAATGCTCCTTTCCTTTTATTTCATAGCGGCAGCCTACCAGGGTTAACCAGACCTTCATCCATAAGCGGGCGATACGGATAAAAATGTCCTGTCCCACGGGATCCGGGATCAGCCAGGTGATCATGGAAGGAATATAGAAAATCAGGAAAGTGATAATAAAGATCAGTATCGCCCAAAGAGCCAGTAAACGCCCGGCTATATTTTTTATGAAACCCATACGAAGTGTTTTGTTTAAGTATCCCGGGGAACAAAGCGCTTAGCTCGTGACCCAAAGCAATTTTCCCGTCATTTCAGGACAGCCGCCAGTCAATCGGATCGATTCCCTGTTTAACAAGGTATTCATTTGTTTTGGAAAAATGTTTGCAGCCCAGGAAACCGGCATGGGCCGAGAGCGGGGAAGGATGGGCTGCCCGCAGGATCAGGTGTTTGGCCTGGTTGATCAGCGCGCTTTTTTCCTGTGCAAATTTTCCCCACAGGAGAAAGACCACATGTTCTTTTTTATCCGATATGGTTTTGATAACGGCATCGGTGAAGGGAGCCCAGCCGATTTTTGAATGGCTCATCGGTTCGCCGGCCCGCACGGTGAGGGAGGCGTTCAATAAGAATACACCCTGTTCAGCCCAATGAGTCAGGTTGCCATGCGGAGGAACGGGAATACCGGTATCGTTCTGCAATTCTTTAAAAATATTGACCAGTGAAGGGGGTGGGGGTACTCCTAACTGAACGGAAAAGCAGAGACCGTGCGCCTGCCCGGGCCCATGATAGGGGTCCTGCCCGAGGATCACCACTTTTACTTTGTCAAAGGGCGTTGTATTGAATGCGTTAAAGATCAGGTTTCCCGGCGGGTAAATCGTTTTACCCTGTGCTTTCTCGGTCTTTATATGGAAAGCGGCCTGCTCAAAACAGGGCTGGTTGAATTCGGATTTAAGTATTGTTTTCCAGGAGGCTTCGATCTTTACATCCATGGGTTTCCCTTTGGCCGCAAGCTAAAAAAAAATTACCTTTGCCGCTCGTTCTTTTTAAAGACTGGTCCGCTAGCTCAGTTGAATAAGGAATTTATTAAAAGAAAATGGTCCGGTAGCTCAGTTGAATACCTGCCTGCCGGCAGGCAGGGAGCAACTTCCGGTAATAACTTATGTATTATGTATATGTAATACGGAGTGAAGTCGATGGTCGCTTTTACGTTGGAATTTCTGAAAATCCGGAGAAGCGACTTGGGCAGCATAACAAAGGGATGAAGTTTTCCACAAAAGGATACCGGCCCTGGAAACTGTTCTTTACTGAAGAATTTGAAAGCAGGATGGAAGCAAGAAATCGGGAAGTGTATTTGAAATCAGGAGTTGGAAAGGAATTTATTAAAAGAAAATGGTCCGGTAGCTCAGTTGAATAGAGCAACTGCCTTCTAAGCAGTAGGTCATTGGTTTGAATCCAATCCGGATCACAGTTAGACTTTGATTATCAATAAGTTAAACCTTTCGGGGGTAAGTTTGGGGGAAATTCAGGGAAAGGAATAACTTTGAGGTATTAACGTCTTGTATTATTACGGCCTGGGCTTTTGCTCGGGCCTTTTTTATGACTTAAGTCATATATTCCACCGCTACAGTACTTGCTTAAGTGGTACTAGTTTACGTATATTTATGTATACCTTTGCACCCATGTTAGAAATTGAATTCAAATATTACCTCGATCACCAAGCAGAATTGGTGAAAAAGTACAATGGAAAATTCATTGTACTTAAGGGGGAAAAAGTTATCGGGTCGTATGACTCGCACATTGACGCGTATAATAAGACAGTTCTGACTGAAAAACTGGGAACATTCTTAATACAGCATTGTTTGCCCGGAAAAGACAGCTATACGCAAACATTCCATTCTCAGGTTATAATTCACTCCCTTGCCTAAGCCTACAGCACTAACAATAAAAGCGAAAAAGGGTCTAATGCGTGTGCTCAGATCCCCTTTGACTATTCATGTACCAGGAGGTGTGGGTACTCATAGTATTACTGGTATTTGGGATACTGGGGCGAGTGGGACAACAATTACAAAAAAAGTAGCCCAAAAACTTGGTCTTGTGCCTACTGGCATTGCCCAAGTTCATACTGCTAACGGTATTGCGAACCAAAACACCTATACGATCGATGTTAGTTTTCCGACCGGTGTAAGGATAGAAGGGATAATTTGTACCGAAGTTGACGGGTTAAGCGGAGGATGCGACGCCTTAATTGGTATGGATATAATTACTCTTGGTGACTTTTCAATTACAAATCACAATGGCGATACATGTATGTCATTTCGGTTGCCTTCTTCGCACGAAATTGACTACGTGAAAAATTTGAATTATGGTATTACCCCGGTCAAGAATATTGGCCCCCCTAGTGAATTCGCGGGAGTAAAGAGGAACGACCCTTGCCCATGTGGAAGCGGTAAAAAGTTCAAACACTGCCACGATAAATAGTAATTTTAAGCTATAAAATGTTTTTGCTTTCCGGCTCGAGCTTTTGCTCGGGCCTTTTTTATTATCTTACTGGCTCACCAAAACCTTTTACTATGACTACTGAGAATATCGAATTAATTATCGGCCTGGCTTACTTCTTTGCCGCTTTCTTCATTGCGTTTGTAGCTGATAACCGGGGCCACTCATTCGGGGCTGCTTTCTTTGCCTCACTTATAACTACTCCTTTGATCGCCGCAATCCTTTACGCTCCGTATGCCCCCGAGAAAAAGCCGGAGCCGAACAACTACACGGCGCCGGATGTAAAGGATCCGAACTGGACCCCGGAACAGATCAAACTAAAAAAGCAATACGAAACCGGGGAGCTTACCGTCGAAGAGTATCAAAAGAGGTGGAATGAGACCATAAAATAATCAGGAAAAAACCAGTTTTCTCCGGTGTTTTTCCCGCGGATGCGTAACCGGTTTTATTTCATTTGCCTTAGTGATATCACAGACCTGCGGGTCGAGGCCGGAGATTACCCTTCGGCTTTTTCATTGAGAAAATCGGGGATTTCCTGAAGAGTGGAAAAGTCCTTGCGAGTCTCAGCTGTATAGTAACCACCGTACTTATCCACAGCCATAAAACTTTTTGCCCGAATATTTCGCGCGAGTGTAACAAATCACGAATATTGCCAGCGATGGCTTTCAGATCAAAGGAAAGTCGAAAACTTTTGCGCATCAAAGTCGTGCTGTCCGTTGGACGCATAGTTGATGGAGTTCTTTGCTACGAACTCAGGCAAAAGAAAAACCGCTGATAAGACAGCGGTGTTTCGACTCTAAAAGGGATCAAGCCTGAGAGCAAATTCAGGCATAAGGCCTCCGATGTTTTGATAGGCACGGGGGCCTTTTTAAATCCCTGCAGGTAAAATAACGCTCTGCAGGCTGAAAAAACAAATAAATTTTCCTGCAGGTTTACCGGCGCCCTATTTTTGCCCCGGAGGCAAAAGAATATGAGACGACCGGCAAAACCGATGCCGCCCCCGCTCCGGGAGCTGCGGTACAATCCAAAATCTGGCTTTTACGAAATAGAGGAAAACGGCATAACCTACAAAATGCGACTGGAAGAGACGAGGGAGATCAAACACTATTTCCGCACGTCAACCGGAGCGCTTTATCCGACCGTTGCGGACTGGTACAGGCTCACCGCGCGACCGTTGCGCAAACAGGTCACCAGGGAGGGCGACGTGCCCGCAGACGAGCCGGACGGCTTTTATCCGGATCCTGAGTGGCCCGAATAAGAAAACCGGCATAGGGTAGAAACCCGGCCGGGTTGATCTATTCATAACCTATAAATACATCGAACGCCTACCCCTGGCGCCCGAATGACTTACCCCTATACGCGCGAGCAATCTCATCTTTTCTCAACATTTCTCAACATTTGCCCGGTCCGGTGCTTTCCTATACGCGCGAGCGATGTCAAGTTTTATCAAGTTTTGACTATTCGACCGGCTCTCTATACGCGCGGGAAAAGTTAGCTTTTATTAACATGGCCGCTTCCCTATACGCGCGCGTAACCTTAACATTTACTAACATGACCGCCCTCGACCTTTCCGGCATTTTACCTCACTTTCATTTTAGCGCCTCGGTGGCATTTCTGCGGGGTTTGCCCTTCTTTGCCGTATTTCTGCCCTAAATCGTATTAAAATCTAATTAAAGCGTGCCGCTGGAATTACTCGTATTTATGCTCTTTTTCATTTCTTGCCCTCTTTTGCTTATCAGTAGTTTGTAGTTACCAATTAACATTATCATTTAGGTAATTCAGCTGCGTCGCGCCAAACTTCACTACCTGAGTGAGTGCTCCCTCACCGGCTTTTATCTCGGTCCGCTTTTGGTTTTTGATTGCCTGGACCACTTCGTCGAGTTTCCGCTCCACGTTGTCGCCTTTAGTCGCAACCGGCTTACCGTGCACTAACAGGGCTTTGCTGGTTTCCTTCATAGCCGCGGCGGTTATCGCCTTGCTGGCGTCCGCGTGAACTATGTCGCGCTTTTTAACGTAGGTCAGCGTCGGCCGGTCCGGTGTAATTTCCAGCGATCCGTCCTCGCGTTCGATCAGCTCCGAACGTCCGCCGTCCCCGACGATGGCCGGACCTTCGTAGTTATTGCCAGCGCCCTTTCCGTGCTTGTAGCGGGGGATCAGGACGCGGGCAAGTTGTGCCGCACCTATACCAGCAACGAGCGGGATCTGCGCCGCAATCAGTCCAGCATTGGCCAGGGCCGCAGCTGCGAAGGGTGCAGTAAAAGGGTTTGATGCCAAAACAGATGCCTGCGCTTTTGCCTCTGCGGCTTTTATCGTGAGGTTTGTAATACCCTGAGCAACGTCCCCGATGATATTAGCCGCCTGTCCGATTTTATCGAGGTCTTTCTTTTTACGCTCCGCATCCAGTTTTTGCCGGTCCAGCTGCGCTTTTTGTGCGGCGGCACGGGCTTCTATTTCAGATATAGCCTTTTCCCGATCCGCTGCAACTGATATCGTTTGGTTTGCGACCTCGATATCCTTGTTTTTCTTAAGCTCCAGCGCGTTGATTTGATCCTCGATTTGTGAGATTTCACGGTCTTGCTGTGCGGTTAAAAAGTCAGTTCCTAACCCGGTAAGCTCGTTGTATAATTCGCGGTAAAGCTGCTTTTCCTCCTCGAGTATTTTTTTACGGTCTGCCATCATCTTTTTGCCGGTCTCCTCCTGTATCTTAAGCCGCTCCTTTTCCTTATCCTCGAATTTTTTCACGCCATCGGCGGCGAGTTTTTCAATTTGCTTTTGCAGTTCCTTTTCGTCTTTAGTCACTCCCTCGGCGCCATCCTTCCAGATTTTGCCGCGCATTTTCGTTGTTTCAAGTGTGAGTCGTTCCAGTTTATCGGCTAACTCCGCGTTGACCAGTTCAATCTCGGCGTTTGTCTTGTTGCCGATCTTTCTGTTTAATGTGGCCTCCAGGTTAAAAAGCTCAGCGGAACGATCAGCATAAACGCGAGCCGCTTCCAGCCTTTTTTCGTAGTTGATCGACTCGTCGTCGGCTATGGCTTTATTATAGTCGATTGCTTGCTGCAATCCGATTTTTTGTATCTCGAATTGAACCTGCAGCCGTTTATCCGCTTCCTCCTTTGCTTTTTGAGCGGCGTCGTCCTTCTTTGGCTTGGTGGCTTCTCCGACTTGTTTCGGCTGCAGGAAAGCGAGGCGTTTTACGATGGCCTCTTCGTCCTTTTTCAGCTTGTTGTATTTCTCCTGATCCTTTGTGAGTTCTGCCTGGTCCCGGTATGTGGCATTAATGGCGGTTATCACGGTCCGACCGTTGACGACTGCCGTCTCGACTGTTTTTGCGCCTATGCCGAGCGCCTTTTCCAGTTTCAGCCGCTGATCGACAATGTCGTCGAGCTGCTTATTTAAGACGCGAGCCTCGACGGACTTATTTACTGAGTTGATAAACGCGTCGTAGGAGCGCGTTACCTGGTCAACCGTGGCTTTCTCTTCGTTCAATAGTCCGAAATACTGCGGGGATATCCTTTGCAGCTCTTTGATCGTCGCGACCCGCTCACGCTTCGTGAGGTTTTCGGATTTTAACTGTTCAACCAGCACGCGAACGTCGGCCACTTCGGCGGCGACCTCTTTGCGAGACTCCGCAACGGCTTTGCCGTAGTCGAATTGCGCGTCGGCTGCCTCCTTTGTCTCCTTTTTGGTTTTGCTGAACATTCCGACCAGGTAAGTGAGCGCGGTAATACCGAGGCTCAGCGCAATTTGCCAGCTAAAGATCGCGCCGGTGATCCGTTTAAACAGACTCGGCGTGTCCTTGCCTTCGGCTTTGAGCGCGGCGATCTCGTCTTTCGCTTTTTTCAGTTCGTCCGCTACCATTGGCAGGTTATTCGATATTGCGAGCGCAAACTGCTGCACGCTGACCGTGAGTGATGGCAATTCTCGGGCGACCTGCGTAAAACTCATGCCGAGGCCGTCGAACGCGGATTTATAATTTCCGACGTTCCGCTGGTTTTGCCCGACCGATGCGTCGAGCTTCTTTAAAATAGTGCTCAGGTCGTTGGCGTCCTTCACGGCCTGTACTGTAATCGGATGCTGTTCGCCGAGTCTGAGCGCGTAATTTTTTGCTTTAAGTGCGGCCTCGTTGTAGGCTTTGGAAAGTTGCAAATAGTCGTTGATCGCTTCGTCGGTCAACTTTTTTTCACGTACCCGCGCTGCCTCTGTTTGCTGCGAGGCGTTAGCTTCTTTTTGCTTTGCTTTAGTCACAGATTCGGACGCGCGGGCCTCTTCGCGCATAGCTTTTGCGTTATCGGCGCGGAGCTTCGCGTCCTCACGTGCTGCACGGATCGCGTCGCGGCTCGCAGCCTGATAGCTTTTTAATTGTTCGTTGAGATTTTGGAGCGTGGCCTCCATTTCCTTTAGGCCTTTTACGCCGTTGAGGGAAATAGTAACGCTGTCCAGTTTCTTAAATCCGTCGTAGACGGTGTTTAGCTTTTCCAGCATAAACTTTGTGTCGGACTCGACGCCGCTGCGGTCGATGTAACTGTCGATTTTATCTTCTGCCATTTTTCATAGGGTTTTAGGGTTATTTAACTGCTTGTTGTATCTGTGCACTCTTTCTGTGAACTCATACACGGTGAGTGTGTCCGTGGTTAGGTTGGTCTTTGAGTGGTCGGATAAATTGATCAGGACGCGGGAAAAGAAAGCCCGGTTCGCTGTGCTTTCGTCTCCGGCTTTTTCCTCTTCGGTCATTAACGCGGTGAGCTTTTCGGATTCCAGCTTCGCCCGCATTTTGAGCGCTCTTAGTCGCATAGCTGCGCGGTCCAGTTCCTTTTCGTACTCGTCCGGCTTTGATACGTCGAATTTAAAGTTCGCACCTGTCCCGCGGTTGATCGCCTGGGCAAACTGCGGTACGTAATACTGTCGCATTAAGTCGATCAGCTCAGCGAGCGCGGCGAGCTTTGCCTCGTTCATACTTACCGACCGGAGTAGTCCGATTTTCCGCTGCGTCTGCGGATTGTCGGCGCCCATTGCGTCGTTATATTGCCCGATCAGGTTCTCCAGCGCTTCGAGTAGTTGCTCGTTTGTAGGCTCCCCGCTGATCGTAAGCGCGTGCAGGTCTCCGTCGATCACGGCGTCGATAAACCGGGACAAAGGGCAGCGGTAAATGTCCGCGTAATACCTGGCGGGTGCTGCTATTCCCCCCATAAAATGAAGTCTTTC
This sequence comes from Sphingobacteriales bacterium, assembly GCA_016192105.1. Lineage (GTDB taxonomy): Bacteria > Bacteroidota > Bacteroidia > Chitinophagales > Chitinophagaceae > JJ008. The sequence goes on from JACPUV010000041.1 coordinate 95,633, forward strand.
GGGTTAGTGTTTGTAACATGATCGGAAGAGTAGGCGATCAGGTCCAGCGCGCTAATGTCGTCGGGCCTTAGTTCGATACCTGCGGCCTTCTTCAAACGATACGCCCAAAGATGAACATAATTGAAAGGCAATGCCGGGGCTAACGAGCTAAAACCATAGAGCGAACGGATCACGGTAACCTCGTCCATAATTGCGCCCTTTTCGCGCTCCGTGATATCCGGATCCTGCGCTCTTAACGCTAACAAGTCACCCGTTTTGCCGAGTAGGTTAGCGGCCTTTTCGGCAAAGTCGAGAATTAGTTCGCGGTGTGCCGCCTCCAGTTCCTCGGGAGTAGGTTCTCCGCTTTCGATTAAATACTGTGGCTCTTTCAGGTAAAGCATAAGCTGCCCGAAGTTTAAACGGTCAATCTGTCGAATCAAAACCGGCGGCGTTCTCTGTTCTGCCACTGTTTCCGATACTAAAATCCATTTCATAAATAACGGCGTATAAGGTTATAAAATGCCTCGTTTTCCAGCTTCAACTCGAGGACCGGCGGGCGGTTCTTTTCGACGAACTCGCGGAGCTTGTCCTCCCTGGTGTCGGCTTCATCGCGGATCTGCTGGATATCCGCCTCGATGCGGTCCAGCTCTTCGGAAAACTCGAAGGGCTTAGATACGTCGAGGGTCACGGCATTGCCCGTCAGCGTCGATAATACGCGGCGTGTGGCCGCTATCCGGGACGATGGCAGGAAATAGCTTAGCGTCGCGCCGGTTGCCGTCTGTACGCGCCTGAATGAGCGCAGGAGGTCCACAAGGGCGCCCGCTGTGTTTGCTCGGTCCTGGCAATCCTTTACGGCTCCGACAAGTGCCGCTATTTTCGGCGCGTGCTGTTTTACGTAGGCCTGTGGTGTCATTGTGCAAACTGTTTGAGTTTCTCCCGGATAGCGTTTGCCTGGTCACCGGTGCCGAAGCCCATAGACTGCAGGTTATCCAGCTGCCGGGTTAAATTGCTTTTCTCGGTTGCCATGTTAGCGGCGAGCGTTGCCTCGTTCGTTACTATGTAGCTGCCGAGTTCGTTAGGGCTGATCCGGTCGGCTTTAGCGGCTTTCTCCAGCGCTTCCAGGTCATGCGGCCGGGTTCCCGGTGCTCGCATGGCTTTGTAAAAGTTGTAGGCGTGATCTTTAATGTCTGCCATAGGTTTGAATTTTTTCGGTTACTCATTAGGGTTTGAAAATGCCGGAATAAAACGGGCTTTTGCCGGATCCCTTTAGCGGCACGTGCGGACCGCGACGGCGACTTTCACGGAAAGGCCCGCCGCCTCCGCCGGACGAAGTAGTCCGCAGAATAATATCGGCGGGATCCTCTTCACCTTCGGCGAGGTAGTACTCAAATACCAGGTTTCCGGGGTTTGTCAATCTGCCAGCGTTAAGCGCTGCGACCTGTTCGGCTGTCAGGTTTACTGCCTTTACCGCTTCACCGGTCCGACTGAATGAAACTATTGTCGTCCCGTCCTCCTGCGGTGTTTCCTGCCTTGCGAATTTTACTTTATTGTATTTCATTTTATGCCGCAGGTTTGCCGAGCGTGATCCGTTTCGGTCCCGGCTCATTATCAAAAGTCAAATAGTCGAAAACGATATTCCCGGCGTGCTCCATTTTACCAGCGTTCAGCGTCTTTGCCTGGGCAGGTGTAACCTTCACGCGCTTAGCCTCGCCGGTCTTTACGAAGGCCACGACGATACTGCCGTCCTCTCTGCTGTACTCTTCGCGCCGGAACGTAACCTGGTTAAATTCACGGACCTGATTTAAATGGATCGGCTCGGGATCCGGTTCGCTGTCCAGCTGGAAAAAGTAAGTCGGCTCACATTTACCGTCCAGCGTATTGCGGTAATTCAGTGCGTTTAATTGCGCGGCCTGTTCGGCGGTGATTTCGATCTCGTCGACTTTGCCGATACGGTCGAAAGTGATTTTGTCCGGAGTAATTACCGGCACAAAAGAAACGGTGTTATATACTGTCATAGATAAAAGGGTTTTTAAAGTGAGTGTTATTAAAGGAAAAACGGCTCGACCTTAGTCGTTCCGGGTTTCAGGTACAGGGAAAAACGGCGGTTATCATTTTGCCTTACCCCTAAATTCAAAACCGCGGCCTGGTGTGCGGTGATTAGCACGCGTTCCCGCTTTACCTGGAAAACGATAAATGTTTTTGCCTGTCTGCCTTCGATGGTTTTAATTCCGTCGAACATGATATCCGCCTCCTGAAAAACCTCGGGAGTATTTTCGCGGATCGCGTCGTCCGGGAAATAATAGTTCTCAGGCTCTTTACCGCCCTGCGCAATCAACTCTTCCAGCTCGCTTTCGCTGAACTTCGTCGAAACTTTGTAGCCGAGTTTCTCAGCTTCGGCGATAAGTTGTTTTTTCGGTTTACCGCTGCCGTTGTTCTTTCCATCCGGTACGAAGTCGCCCGGTGTTTCTCCGGCTGATTCGATAAGCGCCTCCAGTTCGGCGGCTGTTGCTCCCGCGGTTTCAAATCCCAGGGCTTCAGCCTGCGCGATAAGGATTTCTTTTTTTGCCATTTTGTTACTTTTTAAGTTGAAGTTTCCCCCGAAATAAGCCCCGAGGGATTTAGGCTTTTGTTATCTGTTATCAATCAATATTTTCGCCGTTCTCCTTTGATCCTGTAAGGATTAACGCCTCGTTTTCCAGCCGCATGATGTCGTAAATAAACTCGACCAGGGACCGGCGGATCTGTGCGGCATCTGACGTCTGCGGGACCAGCGATAAAAGCCCGGAGACTGAGACGAACCGCTCGCGGCGACCGAGTCCGGCGTGAATATCCCGGAACTCTGAAAGGGCGAGCTTATGCCGCAGCTTGCGCGGCTTAATCAACCGGTAAAATCGAAACACGTCGTCGACACTGATCAGCCACTCCCGGCCTTTGTACCAATCCTCCCGGACCGTTACAATCCGCAATAAGCTGGACTGTTTACCGTACTGTATCGGCGCCCATTTCAGGCGGTCAAGTTTTGCGCTCATATCGGCTCTTTAAAATCGTTTTCGGGTCCGTCGATCTGCTCCAGGTAACGGGCGGCTTTTGCTGTGTCGCCGTCATGCTCCAGTAAGCAGAATATTTGAAAAGGGTTATATCCTTTGTGTTCTTTAAAGGGTTCGGCGCTGCTGGTGAAAACGTAAAACACGCCTTCCCGGCTATCAAATTCGGCGGAGACTCCGGAGTCTTTACCGGGCCGCGTGAAATAGGTTTTGGTTCCCTTTACGGAGTCAATGGACCAGCCGTGTTTTTCCAGTACCTCGATAAAGTGATCCGTCGTATTATACCGGGCGAATACATTGTCCGCAGACGCTTCGCCGTCCCTTTTCGCGGGCCGCTTTACCTCTTCGATAGTTTCATAAACCGGGACGGCTTTCGGGTTTAAATACGGCGCCGGATCGAATGTGGCAAAACGCAACCGGGTCACGTCCTTGCAGGCCGGATCTATTGTTATTCCGCGAAGGGTAAAATACTTTTCGATGGCGTCGAAGTGCTCGCGGTGCTTTTCCGGATAGGCCAAAGGGATCAGGGCAAAAAAGCCGTTTCCACTCGCCGAGGTGAACACGGCCGCAACATTTACGACTTTTGCCAGTTCGGTTTTTAGTTCGGCGAAATTTGATATTTCGGGGTTATGCTTTGCGTCGATATCCACGCACAAAAAACCGGTGTGCTCAAACTCCGAACCCTTTCTGCGGCGTTCGCCTTTCTTGAATAAGGCCGAGGGGGTGAAGGATGGCAACTGCGTTTTGATCTTATCCTTTTCGGCCTGAGTCCCGGCCGACCTCAATCGTTCAATTTTAGTCCGATTTTTCTCGGATGTGACGGTCTCGATAAAAACGCAACTGCCTTTCGGGGCAGATGGAAAAACGAGGCTCCCGTCCGGAGCTGGTCGAGCGCCGGGGAATATCGAACATTCAAAATTTAGGTCGTGTCTCATATAGGTCAAAAAAATGTAGGTCGTAGGGCGCCTTCATATATAGGGGCGCCCTACATTTTACGAAAGGGGCGGTCGCCCATTTTCCGCCCTTTCCGCCCTTTTTATTACTAATCTGTACGGGTCCGTCTTACCGGGTCCGATTTTCTCGATTAACTCGTTAGCGATCATCCGCCGGAACTCGTCTTTTGCGGTCGTTTCCTTCACGTCCCGGATTGCCTGTATTTTCAATATTATTTTCCCATGGGGGAGTGTGTCGTGGCCCTCAAAAACTTGGTGGGTGAGGGAGGTTAACGCAATGCTTTTTTCCCTCGCCTGGACTGCGTTACTTTTCGGATCGTCGCAGGCCGTGTGATATCCTTTGTACTGGTCATAGGTGAAGTGAATTAGCGGGGCGTCCTTCATTCCAGCTTTACGGAGTAGTTTCGGGGAAAGGGTCGAAACGTCGCCCTCCCTGGTCACGTTAATAAGCCCGTAGCATTTACGCTGCAGATCGCTGCCGAAGTGGCCGCGCTCTTTTTCTCCGCCGGGGTTCGTGTGCACTACGATAATAACCGGGCAATTATACAGCGTCGAAAGGCGCATAAAAAAGAGCACCGCCTCTGTGCTTTCCTGTTCGTCGTTAACGGATTTCAGATAGTCCGCGCCGCCGTCGATAACGATAACGTGGATCCCTCCGGTCGCTGCGGCTGCGGCCTCACATAAACTGCCGGTGAACTTTATTTTGTCTTTGGGTGACAGCTCCCGGATATTGTGAGCGAAAAAGTTATCCGGAGTCCGGGTAATACCGGCGCGGCTGTGGATTGTCTTAACCTGGTATTGCTGATCGGCTGCGGCCTGTTCGGTGTCGAGGTAGATAACTGCTTTCCCGTTTGCAGGGAGCGCTTTTACGCCTGCAATTCCGTCGCACTCCCAACCGTCGGGGGTTAGCGTTTGCGCTAAAATTGCGCTAATTGCTCCCGTTTTCCCGCCCTTTGCCGGACCTGATACCGCAGAAACATTTTCACGGGCTGCAAAGGCCGCGCTTTCGATAAATACAACAGGTTCCGCTTGCGGGTAGTGGCCCTCGGCGGTGATCCGGTGAAGGTTCAAAATATCCGGCTCGGCTTCGTCGATCTTTGCGATCTCGAATAAAACGTCGTCGATATTTTCGCCCTCGGCTATGTGTACCGGTTTGCTCATTTGCCTACGTTAACCGGGTTCAGCGCTGCGTCGATCTCTGCGACCTTGTAAAGTTTCCGGCGGCCTAAACGGTACGCGCGGATCAGTCCGGACGACACGTGAACTTTAAGCGTTGGCGGGGTTATTTTCAACCGGCGGCATACTTCCTTACCGGTCAAATATTGGTGCGGTTCGATCTTTTTATCGGCGGGAAGTGTTACGGGCTGCGCCGCTGCTAACTCTTCGCGGATCGTCTGTTTTATCCGTTCCAGTAGTTCGGAAATTTGTATCGGGGAGAGTAAAACATCTTGCATGATGTAAAAGTAGCCCACCTTTAAGGGGTGGGCTAATTATCCGATGCGATGAAAATGCGAAGTTTCGCAAAGTCGTATTATTCAATATCACGAAGGCGCGAGATTATCTCCTTTATTTTATCGCTGTACTCCTTTTCCCGTTTTCCGGGTTTTAAATCTTCGAAAGTCCTCGAAGAAATTTCCTGGTTTACTAATCGCTCCGCAAGGTCGTGCTTTGCTTTGCCGGTGGGCGCGGCGTCTAATGTGAAGCCGTTACTTTTATCGCCCAAATAAGATAAAAGCAAATTCAACCGATTGTAGGGCAAAACTTGTCTTTGATAGCTCCCGTTTTCATCGATTACACCGCAGATTTTCAATACGTCGATCACTTGGTCGCCCTTTTCGTCCGACGTAAAAAAGTTGCCATATTTCAGGGAGTCGTTTTTCTCGTGCTGTGGGAAAACATTCTCCGAAATTCGGTTTTTAGCGAAACTAACGGCAATTCCGTGCATGACCTGTTCGGCAAACCTCCGGACTATTTGAGCGGCGGTTAATTTCGGGAAGAGTATAGCCCATAATGAGTTTTCAAAGATTGTCGAGCAAATGATCCGCGTATCGAAACGCCTTTCCGCTAATTTATACGCTGTTATAAAAGGGAGTTCGATTTTATACGGGCTGTGCGCGAATTTTTCCGGGTAGAAATTCAGATCGTAACCTCCCGGCTCACCGCTGGAAAAGTAAAACCGATAACCTTCAAGTTCCACTAACTCGCGTTTTAAAAAAGCCTCTTTTTCCTGCCTGGTGTGTGTCTTTGCCAGCCTGTGTCCGAACTCCGGGCAGGCTATTTCGATAATCTTATCGACTTTAGCCCGTGCGATTAGGTGAAGCTGGTCGGCTATATTCCCGATTTTAACGCGCTCGATTAGCTGGTCGAAAATCCGCTCGTCCCAGCTGTCGACTAACGCGGCCCGGAGTTCCTTCGTTTCAATGCTCATTTTATGCGGCTTTATTTACGGTGCTGTTTAACCATGCGGACTGAGCGAGGGCGTACAGTTTCGCGATCAATTCTAGTTCGGCGATCATGTCGTCGGCGTCCAGTTGTAAGGATATCGACCGGCAGAACGCGGGCAATTCACCGGCTGCATCGTAAAATTCGCGGGGGTCGATCACGTCAAACATTCCGTTAAACGAGTCCAGCAGTCGCGCCTCGGCTGTTTTCCGGCTGTTCTCGGCCTTATATTCAAAAAGCGGGACAACTAAGCAAGACGATAATAAACTCAGGTGAAGAGGCCGCAGCGTCTTTGTGGCCGGCTTTTCAGCGGAGGCGAGAACCTCGAAACAATGATTGATAAAAGCCTGGAGGGCGGAGGGGTTGAACGCTGTGAGCGTTTCGGGGGTTGTGATAGATTTCATAAATTTGTAAGGTATTACAAGGTTAAAAAATGAGCCTCGGCGGTTGCATCCGTCGGGGTTCATTTATTTCATTGAGATAAAACGGGTGAAAACGCGTATTGCGGTTTTTGCTTTGACCGGATCGATCCTGCCAGCATCGGCAGCGCGCTGGATCCCACCGCTGACCTGCAGCCCGAAATAAAAGCGCTCTTCCGGGTCCAAAATACTTTTCCAGTTCTTACTCAAAACCGCTGCGGCGTCTGCCGGTGCGAGGGCTTCGGTTTGTTTCAGCGGACCGGCAAACAGATTGCGCAATGCGGTTGCTGGTTTGCTGATCCTGGCGGCTTTCATTATGCCGGCCATTTCGATTAGCTCGTCCGGTGTTGTTTTAGTTCGCACGAACGCGACGAACTGTTTTAATCTTGGCATATAATTGAAATTTTAGATTGCTTGCATTTTCCCGGCGCGCTTGTCCCAAAGGGCTTTAATCTTATGCGCGTGCTCGTCCGGTGTAGCTCTTATGTACTTCATAAATGCTTTTTCGGTTTTGTGGCCGGTGATCGCCATGATCGTGAGTGAAGGGGTTCCCTGCAAATATTCATTTGTAGCGAAGGACCGTCGGGCCGCGTGTGTCGTTAACAGTTCCCATTTTTGCAGGTTGCGGATCACGGTACTGCCGCCCTTCGTTATACGCTTCGACTCTGTTTTATTAAGCGCCGGGACCATCCGCCCGAGTTCCTTCAAATAGAAGTTGAGCTTTTCGTTTGAGATTGCCCGCGGCGTTTCGCCGTTGCGCTTGTCGAGTATTTTCCTAACGATACTGTGCACCGGGATAGTGACCGGATCGCCTGTTTTTATCTGTGTGATCCGGATAAAACCGTCCTTTATGTTTTCGGGTTTCAGGGCTGAGAAATCGGAGAACCTTAAGCCGGTAAAGCAACCGATCAGGAAAAGATCGCGGACGTTATCAAGGCGCTCGTTTTCGCTAAGGTCGAGCCGGAGCATTTCGATAAGCTCTTCGGCTGTCAAATAAATGCTGTCGGACTCTTCAGTCTGCTTAACAAAATACTTTTGCTTAAATGCCGTGTTTTTATTGATCCCCTTGTCCGTCGCTTCACTCAGTACGGCTTTGATGCGCTGAAAATTACTGCCCACTGTATTAAGTGAAAGGGCTAAGGGCTTACCATTTTCGCCCACGGGAGCCGTGGTAAGATATTCTGTGAACTTTGCGTGAAAGTCCAGGTCGATAGTATCGAAATCCAGTTTCCGGCGGCTCCCTTGATTATAGCCCTTTAGGTGGTTCAATGTGGTTTGATAACCGCGCGTAACTCCGGCGCCTACTGGCTTTTTATGTTTATCCCTCGGGTTTATTCGCTTCCCGTCAAAGGATCGCTGCACGAAGTCCTCGAAGTATTCGAGAAAAGTCAGCTTTTGCACTTTCTTATTCAGCGCGGCGTCGATAATGCTGCGCAGCGTAGCGGGGGAAGGGTCCGCGTGCCCGTTGTCGTTTTTGTAGTTGTGAAAAGCTGATTTTATAGTACCCTCGATTCGATCCAGCCGCTCGGTGAACTCCGGCCGATCAGGGAATTTAGAAAACGCGACGCTTTTCGGTCTGCACCTTTCCTTATCCCAATACTCGGGGATGATGGAAAGGCCGGTGTAAACTTTCAATGAATTGCCCGAATGATTTACCAGGGCGTAAATAGCGGTCGGCGCGTCTTTGTTTTTCTTGTATTCTGCCTTTGCCTTAGCTGTGGCATTGGGACCAGGGACCGGTCGTTTCAGATAAAATTTTATTCGCATAACGTCTTTGTGTATGCTAAGCTAAGGATCTTTTTTGGTTCGGGGTAAGTTTTGGGGGAAATTATTTTTTGGCTTCAATAACTACTCATTTTAAGTTTTACAGGCCAAAATCCTGTTTTTTCATTGGGGAAAAGTTCGGCTAAATTTAAACTGAGTGAAAATAAGTATCGGTTAAAATTTACAGGGTCTTGATCCAATCCGGATCACATTAAATCAGGAAGCCCGTCAGAATTGAACCTGGCGGGCTTTTCTTTTTCAGGACGAATTTTTATTTCATTCTTCTTCTTCCACCGGAACCCGGATGGTTAACAGGCTGCCTTTCCCCGGCAGCCGCTTAATATCAAGGGTTCCCTGTATCATGTAACAGCGTTCTTTCATTTCGAGGAGCCTGATATTGGATGCGGACTTTAATTCAGCGCTTTCCGGCCCCGGGCCATTATCTTCTACCTGCAAAACCACTTCTCTCTTGTCCCGGCTCAGGTTGACGGTTACATAGTCAGCCCTGGAATATTGGCCGGCCATGAGTAAGGCCTCCTGGAAAATCCGGAACAACCCGGTATTGACCGCTTCCGGTAACCGGAGATATTTTTCTGTACCCTTATACGCCGTTTTAAAACGAAACTTCTTCTCAGATTCTTCCAGTTGCCAG
>JACPUV010000040.1 GCA_016192105.1 Sphingobacteriales bacterium
GGATAAAAAGAAAGAAAAAGAAAACGAATAATTATTAATTTTAAACAGCTGAAACAACCTTTATGAAGCCCCAAAAAGTGGTTAACTAAGACTGGTCAGTTTGCACCGGAAATGGGTGGTCAATATCACCGGATTATCCAGCTATATTTCTACTTGCACGATAAATGGTATAAAAAAATGTTGTTCTACGCCATTCTTTCACTTTTTCTGACAGAAACAGTAAAACTACTCAGAATAAATCCCCGACATTTTTTCATGCTCTGCCAATTGTTGCTAATAGGTAATTACTATTCATCCCTTTCTGGATGTATTAATTCCCGGATACATATTCTTTTATTAACAAAACGCCCTGACTGCGTTTTTTACTTACTGATTAAAAGTAAGTGAAAAAAAAGCACCGGGGTTCTACTCTTTATTGCAACTTTACATGTCTAAACATCCCGCTAACCATCAAATCACATTTGTTTACAGGATCTATAGGATTGTCTCAACCTGAAATAGGTTGACTAAAAAGAACAGGTTATAGGGAGGAGGTCAATTGCAAAGACAGACAGGCACTTTACCAATCAAAATTCTCAACTTCGCTTTTGAAAAAAGCGATTTGTTTTTTAACAGACTTCAATTCTTTAATTTTTTCCTCAATCTGTGATAATTTACTATCCAAAATAGCCAACTTCTTCTCCTTGCTTATTTGCTTGCTATACCAGGCATCGATCAGCTCCTTTATTTCAGACAATGTAAAACCGATAGACTTAGCATCTCTTATCAGGTCCAATTTACCCACTACTTCATCATCGTAATAAGTATAATTATTACTTTTTACATCAGCCTTTTTCTTACCTGCAAACAAACCCGTTTTTTCATAAAATCGTATGGTTGCTATTGGGATTCCAGTTTCTTTGGATAGTTGATTTATTAATTTCATATTTATTGAAATTTTTTATACCATGAACTATACTTCATACTTTATAGTTTCAAAAGTAGTACTTATTTTTGCGTTCACCTTAAAAAAATAAAAATGAGTAAGACAATTCTAATAACAGGCGCCTCAACAGGTATTGGAAAAACCACGGCAATATACTTTGCCGAAAAAGGCTGGAATGTTTCTGCCACAATGAGAACCCCCGAAAAGGGGAAAGATTTATTAAACTATCCAAATCTTAAAATATTCACATTAGACGTACTGAATGAAACCAGCATCAAACAAGCAATTGACGATACCATTTCTGCATTTGGGAATATTGATGTTTTGTTTAATAATGCAGGATATGCATTGGTTGGGGCATTTGAAGCGATGAGCCAGGAGCAAATCAAAAAACAGTTTGACACGAATGTTTTTGGTGTAATGAATGTAACGAAAGCGATTTTACCACATTACAGAACAAAGAAAAACGGAATGATTATCAATACGACTTCTATGGGTGGCCTTATAACATTTCCGCTATACAGTGTATATCACAGCACAAAATGGGCTTTGGAAGGCTTTATGGAAAGTTTACAATTTGAATTAAAACAATTCAATATCAAAGTTAAAAACATTGAACCGGGTGCAATCAAAACAGAATTTGAAAATGCCCTGGATTTTGTTTCGACAAAAGATTACGACAAATACACCCGTCAGGCACATAAAAATATGCTGGACATCTACAAAGCTGCACCAACAAGTGAAATAGTTGCCCAAAAAGTTTGGCAGGCAGTCAACGACAACTCATATCGTTTACGTTACGCAGTTGGTGGACGAGGTCCGCTTTTATTATTTATGCGTTGGCTCTTACCACTTTCCTGGTTTACAAAAATGGTAAGCAGTCAAGTAGAAAAAGGGATTAAATAGTACTACTATAAAATCTATAGCCGCTTATTTTTCGGCCTGAATTTAAAAGCCTATTTTTGGGTGTTAAATTTATTGCTGTTCCTTTGGGGCTCCTATTTAGTTACCCGCAATAGAAGCATTTTTTAAAGGTATCGGTATTCCTATGCTCTTAATTGCGATAATAGAACTTGCCGTTGTAACAGCAGCCTATTTAAGAAGTCCAAAAGATATTATAAGGTTGAAAGTACCTTAAACATCGAGTTTTTAAAAATTCAAACAAAAGAAAATCAAAGAATAGCGCTGATCGCTAAGCCGGGAACACAAAAATACAAATCCAAGCCCCGGGCATTTTTTTGTAACTTTTTTATTCTTCGCTTACTCTAATAGGCGAAAACACTTAAAAGGACAAAAAATGGAAAATAAAATCAACAGCCAGTCGCTGACACAAACATTCAACCTGCTAAAATACACATTCGGAATTGTGCCAATAGTTGCGGGTGCAGACAAGTTTACGAACTTGCTAACAAATTGGGAGCAGTATATTAACCCGTCAATTGCAAAGCTGCTGCCGCTTCCTGTTTCCGTCTTTATGATGATTGTGGGCGCAATCGAGATTGTTGCTGGTATCATTGTACTAAAAAAAGCTGAGCTTGGCGGTTACATTGTAGCAGCCTGGTTGACAGTTATTGCAGTTACATTACTACTCGGCTTTAACTTTGCAGATGTAGCAGTTCGTGACCTTGTAATGGCTATTGCGGCACTTTCAATGGCAAGAATTTCAAAACTTCTAGCACCCCACAATGAAACAATTTGAGCAGTTAACAGAGGTTGAAATTATTACCCGCATTTTAAATGGCGATAAACCGCTTTACGAAATTATTGTAAGGCGGTTCAACCCTTATCTGTATAAAATCGGAAGGTCCTACAACTACAACCACGAAGATACGCAGGATTTAATGCAGGACACCTATATTGATGCTTTCAAAAATCTGCCTCACTTTGAACACCGTTCAAATTTCAAAACCTGGATAATCAGGATAATGCTTAATAACTGTTACCGAAAAAAATTAAAATCCAGTTATAAAAATGAGCGATCAAATGGAACTATTAATGAAAATATAACCCCAATGTTCAGCCATTCCACTAACAATGCACAAAAGGAAATTCATAGCCGTGAATTGGGGCATATTATTGAAACATCGCTTTCAAAACTGCCCGAAGATTACCGGATGGTATTCTCCTTACGGGAAATAAACGGCCTGAGCGTATCTGAAACTTCATCCCTGCTTGACATCAGTGAAGCAAATGTGAAAGTGCGATTGAGCAGGGCAAAATCTATATTGAGAACCGAAATAGAAAAATCGTACACAACAGAAGAATTGTTTGAATTTAATTTATGTTATTGCAACCCTTTTACAGAAAGGGTGATGAGTAAAATTAATAAACTGTAAAAACCGCATGAAACAATTATTAGCTGTTAAATTGGGTAAAATCATAACAGAAATACCTGTCCACAATAAAGAATTTGAACTAAGCGACAGCGAAAAAATAAATAAAATCGAGCATCATTTTACTCAAATAATGCAAATTCTCGGCTTAATCTTCATGATGACAGCTTGCGTGATACGCCAAAACGAGTAGCTAAAATGTATATAAATGAAATTTTTAGCGGCTTAAACCCTGATAACAAACCCGAAGTCAGCCTTTTTGAGAATAAATATGGCTACAAGAAAATGTTGATTGAAAAAGATATTACACTATATTCCACTTGTGAACATCATTTTGTACCAATAATTGGTAAAGTACACGTTGCTTACATTCCCGGCAAACAAGTAATCGGATTGTCAAAAATTAACCGCTTGGTAGAGTATTATGCTAAACGCCCGCAAGTACAGGAACGTTTAACCATTCAAATTTCGGAAGGGTTAAAGGAGGTCTTGCATCATAATGATGTAGCAGTAATAATTGAAGCTGACCATTTGTGCGTAGCCTCGCGAGGAGTTAAAGACACGACCAGTACAACACAGACCTCCCACTATTCAGGTCAATTTGAAAACGAAACTGTAAAACAGGAGTTTCTGTCTCACATTTACAACAAAAGATAAATTACAATGGAGCGGGTTAAAATACTAACTATAGAGCATCTTACTCATGATGTACTTAAAATTGTTACCGAAAAACCAGCAACACTAAGCTATCACCCCGGGCAAGCAGTTGATATATCCATCAACAAGCCAAAATGGGAACAAGAATTAAGGGCATTTACATTTACTTCTTTGCCTGCTGATAAGCACTTAGAATTTACAATTAAAACCTATCCTTCGCACAACGGAGTTACGCAGCAGTTGCTTTTGCTCAATAAAGGGGATGAATTGCTTGTTCACGATGTTTTTGGAGATATAGCCTATAAAGGAGAAGGCATTTTTATTGCAGGTGGAGCAGGTGTTACCCCCTTTATTGCCATTCTAAAACAGCTTGAAAAAGAAAATAAAATCGGGAATAACAAGCTCATCTTTGCCAATAAGACTGCATCAGACATTATCCTTGGGGATAAATTTCGTCAACTCCTGGGCAACAATTTCATTAATATACTGTCTGACGAAAAAATCGCAAATTTTGAGCACGGCTATATTTCGGCTGACTTAATTAAGCAGAAAATAACCGAACATACACAATATTTCTACCTCTGCGGACCTGAACCAATGATGCAGGCAGTAGAAAGACATCTGTCTTCTTTAGGCATTACAGACAGTTTCATTGTAAAAGAAGCATTTTAATACTCATACAATTACATATGAACAATGCATCATATCGCCAACATGGGTTTGCCGTAATGACAGGCGAAGTGGTTCGCATCAACATTTTTGCTAAATTTGGACTATAGTGCTTCGTATCAACGGCAATGCACTACTGCCGCCACTATGCCAGACCCCAACCCGTTATGTATAACCCAAGATGACGATAAAACATCAAGTAATGGCTGGACTGAAGATACTAAATGAAAAATCATTTGAGATTGACTCGCAACAGCTGTGTTCAGACATTGAGACTTTTATCAGCACTAAATTTATTGAATCCAAAAAGAATGGAATTTTAGTACCCGTATCAGGCGGGCTGGACTCAAGTGTTGCTGCTGCTCTTGTAACAAGAGCAATTGGCAAAGACAGGGTGACGGCACTCATGTTGCCCGAACGATTTGGCAACCCAGCGGCCAATCTGTATGGCAAACTCATCATCCGGCAACTCGGCATAAAGTCAAAGAAAATTTACATCAACCCAATCATACATAGTTTGAAAATATCAGATCCTCTATTAACATTTTTGGGCGGCAGACAATTGTGGAAAAATCGAATTGAGAAAATCAAACGAAAAAGGGGAGATGAAGTTTACAAGGGATATCTAAAAACGTTAAGGGGTGAACGAGTGGAAACATTCCAGAAATATTCCTCTAAAATAAACGGCAGACAGCGTGCAAGACTACTTTACGCTTGCAAGTATGCAGAAGACAACAACTTGCTACTGGTTGGTGCAACTCATAAGACAGAACGTTCCGTTGGACTATTTGCGAAATTTGGGATTGACGATTGTGCGGACCTAATGCCTCTTAAGAATTTTTATCGAAGTCAACTGCTTCAAATTGGGCAACATGTTGGCATTCCCGCCAAAATACTGAACAGAACTCCCAATCCCGATATGGTTCCGGGTGTAACAGACAAATATGTCAGCTATTTGGAATTGCCCGCACCGCAAGTTGACTTGATTTTGCTCGGCTTAGAGAACAAAATGACAGCAATAGAAATTGCAGAACAACTTAAGATAACTGAAGAAAAAATTCTTGACATTTTGGAAATAGTTAATCTGACAGAAATGCAAAGAAATCATTCACTTGCACCAATAATGACGGTAAAATCAACTGACAATAAATAAAAGGGCTAAACATAACACAAGTTTTGGTTAAGGCAGGCTGAAGTGCTAACAAGGAGCTTTGTGATTCTACAAACATTAGTAATAAATTGAAACAGGGTCCGCTGAAACTTACCCGCATGTAAAGCCCGAAACCGTATGAGCCAATGCTGAAATGACAATCATCAACTAAAATCAATAGCATGAAAAAGCTAATCGCCTGTGCTTTAATTTGTATCCTGAGTTCATGCAATGAACCCAGTTCTGCTAAAAAAGAAGCCTCAAAAAGAATTTCAGTATTTGAAGCACCTGCAACTGAAAACCCCGACAACTTAAAACACATAACCGAAGAATTAGTTGCACCGCCTAACCTGCCAAAATATGAGCAAGCTGTATCCGGAGACGCAGTAGTGGTTGAGGTTAAATTAACCGTTCAGGAAAAAAAATTAGAAATTGCTCCCGGGGTTAAAATTTGGGCCCTGACATTTAACGGTTCTGTTCCCGGACCAATGATTGTAGTTCATCAAAATGATTATGTTCAGCTCACTCTTGTAAACCCATCAACTAATACGCTGACACACAATATAGATTTTCATGCTGCCACTGGTGCAATGGGAGGCGGAGATCTGTCATCCGTAAATCCCGGTGAACAGGTCACCATCCGTTTCAAAGCTATTAAGTCCGGGGTGTTCGTTTATCACTGTGCCCCAGGTGGTGTAATGGTCCCTTTGCATGTAACATCCGGCATGAACGGAGCAATCATGGTGTTGCCCCGTGAAGGGTTAAAAGATGAGAATGGAAATTCAGTCCACTACGACAAAGCTTACTACATAGCTGAGCAGGACTACTATGTTCCAAAGGATGACAAGGGACTTTATAAAGAATATACAAGGCCAGCTGAGAGTTTTAGTGATATGCTGAAAGTGTTTCAAACTTTAAACCCTTCACATATCGTTTTCAATGGTGTTACAGGTGCACTGACCGGAAAGAATGCGCTTACTGCAAAAGTTGGTGACAAAGTGCTATTCCTTACTTCTTCTGCAAACATAGATGCCCGTATTCATTTGATTGGGGGCCATGCAGATTTGTTGTGGATAGGGGGCTCATTTAACGATAAACCCGTAACAAATTATCAATCCTGGCCTGTTGTTGGCGGTGGGGCAGTTGCAATGATTTACCAGTTTAGAGAACCCGGAACTTATGCGTATCTCGATCATAATTTAATAAAAGCGATGGCATTCGGAGCTGTGGCTCAGGTAAAAGTTGAAGGAGCATGGGATGACAACCTGATGAAACAAATAAGTAAGCCGGAAAAAATAAAATAACCCAAATTTATGAGCAACAAAACCGGGCCTTCAGAAAAATTTGTTCTTGTTGACAGTATTGCGTATGCTGACAAATCTGTTGTAAGTAAAACGATCCAAAAAAAACCAACCGGCAATATCACGCTATTTGCTTTTGATCAGGGAGAGGGATTGTCAGAGCATACAACTCCCTACGAAGCACTACTTCAGCTAGTAGATGGCAAAGCGGAAATTACAATCGGAGAGCATCAGTATATCCTGCAAACTGGAGAATGTATTATTCTCCCTGCAAACATTCCTCATTCCGTTAAGGCAAACGAAAAATTTAAAATGATGCTAACGATGATTAAAAGCTAGCTCCAAATAAAGCAAAAGCCCTCAATTGCTGAACCCGCAAAAAAAACATCATTTTACCCTGTCAGGTAATTGGAAAACCGGAGAGGGCTGAAAAATCAATGGCCCCTCACGCTCAGTCAATATACAACCCACTATTTGACATGGATTTCATTTCTCCCATCAAAGGCAAATAAATTTTTTTCATACACTTTCAGCCGGCAGACAGTCCTAAATTCAAGCCTATACAAAGCAAAGGAATAGTAAAGACCTTATTGATGAGTTCGGAGAGAAATCAGCAAACTGTACTTGCTTCTACTGCTCACAGAAACTTTAAAACCCTATTCACTTTAAAGAATGGAAATTTTTTACGTATTTTATGGAAAATATTTCACCAAGGGCTTAACTGAAATAGCATCCTCATTTAAGTCAGGATATCACGAAGCAGCCGGAGCTGCCTGGAATGATATATTTTGGAAGACAAAAAGTATTATTATACGGACGCGCCAGAAACAAGAGAAAATGCGACAAAAATTAAATTTAATAACACTTGGAACCGACAACTTTGAAAAATCGTTAGCCTTCTACGAAAACGGTCTTGGTTGGAAGAAATCAGCTAAAAGTATGGACGGTTTGGCATTGTTTGACTTAGGCGGCATTATTCTAGCATTGCACCCACGACGCGAACTTGCGGAGGACACGACATTGACATATCAGCCGACAACATTTTCGGGACTAACAATTTCGCACAATACGAAATCGGAAAAAGAAGTAGATGAGATTTTAGAAAAAGTTGCAAATCTTGGTGCGACAATCGTAAAACCAGCACAGAAAGTTTATTTGGGGTGGTTACAGCGGTTACTTCAAAGATTTGGACGAGCATTTGTTTGAAGTTGCTTATAATCCGTTTTGGGAACTTGACGAAAATGACAACGTAAAACTGTAATGACAACAACGCGGGTAGAAAAACATTGATAGTAATACCCGGAGTTGGAATATCTGCTGCGACAGTTTATACAACATTAGGATCAGACACATTGATGACCTGAAAGGCAAGGACCCGCAACAAAACTTTATGAGATTGTAGCACGGGGGCAGGCCTATAAAAAAGCAGGCGCTGATGACCTATCCCCAATGCAATGAAGCAACAATAGGATACCCAAAATCCAGTAAGCACAATTCGCGGATAATTGTGTTAGCCGATAGTTGAGACTGCATATCCAACATTCCAAATTTTGATCAACTAAAAGTAAAACTGCTCCAATGAAGGGTATAGATGTAATTTTTTTAGTGCTACTAACAACAACAACCTCCTGGCTAATCCTACTGCCCAGGCGAATTCCCGGTATCTTAAAACTTCTTACTGTTGTTATTATATTGCTCGCCCTTGCACAATTTTTGATCTATGGCTTTTACTGGCATTACCTTCCAGGTTATTTACTGATATTATCCATTTCACTAATGGCTGTTTTCTCAACTAATAGCATCGGTAAACTAAAACTGAAACTCCTGCAGTTTTTCCTGCTGCTGTTGCTTATAGCCGCATTACTTCCCTGGTCAATTTTTCTACCTGTTCCTGAATTGACAAAACCTCAAGGTGACTATAAAGTAGGTACCAGAATTTTTCGGTGGGTAGATTCCAGCAGAGCAGAGCAGCTAACTTCAGACTTAACTGACAAAAGGAATGTTGTAGTTCAGGCCTGGTATCCTACCGAAGAAAATGCAAAAGGTTCTTCTTCCGCTTACCTGGACGGACTGGGTAGCTTGCCGGAAAAGGTTGGAATACTACCCCGATGGATACTTGATCACTATGACCAAATCAATACCTATGGGGTCTTGAATGCGCCAATATCTAAAGCACAAGCCCAATGGCCTGTCATCCTTTTTTTAACAGGGAATGGGGCTTCCCGCGCCTTCTATACAAGCCTTGTAGCTGGGCTGGCCAGCCATGGCTATGTGGTTTTAGCGATCGATCATCCCTATGAGGCGATGCTCACGCAACTTGCAGATGGTAAGATTGTCACTACGATTGAAGATCACAGAAACGATGGCCCTGACCTTACTAAGTTTATGGAAGGCCGCCTCGAAACGCGAATAGCGGATATACAGTTTGTACTAGATCAATTAGACCATCCAGATGGGCCTAACGGCAATTTTTTTTTAGCTCTTGACAAAAACCGTATCGTTATTGCAGGCCATTCGTTGGGTGGCGCTTCCGCTGCCGCAGCAATGGCCTTTGATTCGCGAATTAAAGCTGCTGCAAACATTGATGGCACATTATATGGCGACTTACCAAAGCCCAATGGCGCACATCCCTTTTTATTAATAGAAAGTAAAAAGGACGGAAGTGAGCGCTACCGGAGATACGAAAATGGGAATCAAAAATTTTTTAAACAATTTGGAGGAGGATATCGGTATGAGATACCTGAAGCCGATCATTATAGTTTTACGGACGCGCCGCTGCTGCTGGCGCTTCCTGCCCGATTTTTTTCAGGCCGCTTTTTACAATTTGGTCATATCCCCAAAAAGACGCAAAATGCGACTGTGGATATTTTAACAGCTTTCTTTTCTGGTGCTTTGGCAAATAATCTCACTGATTTAGATTCCGTTGCAAACCGTTACCAGGGCATTATTCGAAAGCCAGTCAATTGATGTATCCTATTTTTTTTATACGACTGCAAAACAGATTCATCAGAGAAAATTAAAAACGTCAATAGGCAAATTGTTTTTTTCACAACAGGAAGTTTAACGCTATTAGGGCTGGACGCTGTTATCCCCGGCTGTAGTTTGCTCGCAGCCTCCGTTTCGCCCCTGCATTAGTAATTTATTTAGTTCTTAACTTCAACATTCAGAAAAATATTGGGCTTCCGTTCCGGGCTGGTTTTTTAAGCAAACCATAACGACAGCCTGCCATTTAGTTATAAATAAACCCGTTGTTGTGATCCGGGCATAACAGCGGGTTTTACTATTCCAGGCAAGGGAAAAACAGCAGGAACCAGCTGCCACCCAGGGTTTATTGACCGGCCGGCCAGTTCCTTCGTAGCAATTTAATTATTACATTTAAAATCCCGGCATCGGATTCTGTCAGCCTGGTATAAGCAGGACAAAATCTGTATTTTCAGCCGATGACAAGTATCGTAAACGCCTTTAAACAAGATTTTTTAAATTTAGATGCATGAAGACATTATTAATCATCCTGGTTTTCATTTGCGGGCTCCCGACTTTCAATCCGAAAAAGACAAGCCGGAAAATATTGGACACTCACCTGCATGGAAGCAAAGATCCTTTGTCACAAATGCAGACACTTCAACATGCCGGGGTTTATAAGGCCGCGATCAGTTCCTCCTGGGATTTACAGAATAGTTACAGAAAGACAGAAGTCCTGGATCTCCTTTACGGGCTCATGCTTCCCTGTCCGGAGGGGAAAGTACCGTATAGCCTGCAGCCTTGTTATGCGTTGGGGGAAGACTGGCCGCCGCTTGACTGGGTTGAACAGGAAATAAAAAAAGGCAGGATTGATTTTATTGGTGAGGTGCTTAACCAGTACTATGGTATCTCTCCCTCCGATACATTGCTGTATTCGTATTATCAGCTTGCGCAAGCATACAATTTACCGGTTGGCATACACACCGGAGGCGCCGGGCCTGATCATGGCAGTCCCAACTTTAAACTGGACATGGGCAGCCCCCTGCTGCTGAAACCCATGCTTGCCCGTTTTCCCGGACTGAAAGTATGGATCATGCACAGTGGCGATCAGTACTATAAGGAGACCATCGGAATCATGCAGGAAAATAAAAAGGTTTACGCCGACATATCTGTTATCTCCAACCCCGATATTGTTCCCGCCAGCAGGTTTTCCTTAATCATGCAGTCCTTTATTACAGCAGGATTGGAAGACCGCCTGATGTTTGGCACAGACAATGGCGATATAGAAAAGGTGATTGGGGCGGTTGAAGGGCTTGATTTTTTATCGGCAGAGCAAAAAAAGAAACTGTTTTACCTGAACGCGGAACAGTTTTTCGGCGGAAAATAAAACAGCATTTTCCGCAGGGGTAGCGTTAGCAAGGTTTTGGATAAGCCGCTGCGTATCAGTCTGGTTCAATTTTAACGGTATTTCCCCGGCCCGAAACATATACCCATACCCCGATTTTAGATTAACTTGTACCGGAATACGCCCACATGAAACCAGGTTCAACCATTTTTCTTCAGGCAGTACTGGTGCTTAGCGCCATGGTTGTCCTTGTCCTCCTAATACGGTTCCCCCTGACAGAAGGGAGAGCCGAAAACCTGGACCTCTTCAGCATTTACCTGGACCCGCTGATCCTGTATGGATATGCAGCGTCCATCCCTTTTTTCATCGCCCTGTTCAAAGCCTTCCGGCTGCTCGGATACATCCGGCAAAACAAGCTATTCTCTCCCAGGTCGGCCCGGACTTTAAAGAGCATTAAATATTGCGCATACTGGCTCAGTGCCCTGATTATCGGGGCGGGCATTTATATAAGACTATTTCATGCCAGGGGAGATGACCCGGCCGGTTTTATTGCCCTCTGCCTGCTGGCTGCTTTTATCGCTGTTGTGGTTGCCAATATGGCGGCCGTTTTTGAAAAAATCGTACAACAGGGAACGGATATACAGTCAGAAAATGAAAGCCTGAAAGAACAGGCCGGGGAAGGCTGAGCCGGCAGCCTGCCCGGTATTATCCCTGCCTGATTGCACAGCAAACGGACTAAAAATGTCTCCTCCGGAAACCTGATTTCAGCTGAATTACCGAACTTTATACAAGAAAACATCCTGAACTGACCCGGCTGCTTTTTACCGGACCAGCCAGCCCCAAGTGTATTGTTTCACCTTCTGCAATAAAAGGAGGGTAAACAATGAAAGTATTCACATTCACAGCCGCATGCATAACCGCAGTATTATTCCTGTGTTCCGGGATTGCCCTGGGACAGAACGGAACGTCTATCGTTATCCACGATAATACCAGCCCGGCCAACGGCGGGGAAAATGCCACTGCGGATCTCCGTAAGGAAATCGAATCCGCCCTGAACCGGGATGAACCCTGTACCGACCTGCTGGACGATGAGGATATCCGGAATGTGATTGAAAGTGAACGGGAGAAAAACCTGCTGGAAGGGGGCGACCCGCAGCAGGTACTGACCGATATCGCCAACCTGATGGGCGCCAGCTACGTCATGAGCGTTTCCGCCACTCCCGGCCCGGGGGGAAACACTACATACACGGTGTTTGTGATGGATCCGAAGACGGCAAGCACCGTTGCGCGCCAGACCGGGTCGGACGCCAAACAAATAGCCAATAATATTGTGGGGCAAATGGGAGCCGCTCTGCCGGACAACTGCAAACCGCACTGGGTGGGGGAAGTGAAATACCAGTATTCCTCCAGCGAAACCAAAACAACCAGGGATGCCGGCGCTATGCATGCCGGTACCCGGAACACCAAGCGCAGCACTACCGAAACCTACACGGCCCAAAGCAGTATTGTAGCCACGCTGCTGCCGCCTAAACCGGGCAGCGCCGTCTCCGCCAGCAAGACGATTGCCCGGGTATGGATGAGAATGAAAACCGTATCCGAAAAGAAACAGGAGACCGTGGGGGAAGTGTATTGCCGCCTGAAAGGGCAGAATCCCACCTGGAAGGGATACAACTTGACCTATACCGAAACCATGACACAATCAGGCGGTGGCGCAGACAACCTGCCGGTGCATATCTCCTTTGACAATGAAGGCAACTACAAAATTGTTGTCAGTTCGCCCAGTGGCGTAATGCTGGGCAAAATTGAAACGGAACGGTCCGAATCCGCCTGCAGTGAGGAGAAGCCCCCGGAAAAAAATGCGATCAGTATGGAGGAACAAAAGATTGACGCATCCGGCTTTGATGTGAGCGGTAAAACAGGCCCCAAAAACCGGGACTCCCTGGCAGGCTCCAAAACGATGCCCGACGGGAAAACAAAAATTACCTGGAGTCTCCGGTTAGTCAGACCGAAGACAAAAAATTAACCCCCGGGGTTAATTAATTCACCTGAAAGGCTGATTGGTGAAAACGGATAAAGAGCATATCAGTTATATTCTTTATTTTAGGCACATAATATTTAGCCATGAGATTACTGCTGCTTATCCTGTTTTTCCTGCCGACCGGCATGTTTGCCCAAAAAAAACTACCCCTGGCCTGTACGGAACTGAAGGGAAAACTACAACAGATCAAAAAATCCTATCCTTTATTTGAAAAGTGGAAAAAACAAAAAACGGGCAAGGACTATGAGGAAAAATGGACGACCGATTTTTCCCTTTGCGGCCTGAAGGGGATAGTTGAAAAAGAGGGCGATGACGAAATCAGCCTTTTATTTGATTTTAGGGATTATGATGATAACGAAAAGGATTGCGAAGCCTTTATAAAAAAACTGAGTGCCGCCATAACCGCAGTATTTGATCACCTGGTTCCGGAGGAAGATGAAAGCAAAGGGGATGATATGACGCCGGACACCCATTTTTATTACTGGCGGGATTACAGAGTATTTGCTGATCACAACGAAGAGGTTGAAATTGCTTATCCCGGAATTTATTCAGCACTTGAACTGCGCTTCAGGCTGTCTAAATAAAGATAAAACCACAGGAACTGGAAGCAGAAGTGTTACAAGCCAACTGCATAAAATTCCGTTCCAACCCTTTGACGGAGAAACTCTGAAGCTGCCTGATTTCAGCACCCACCCGGACCTTCCCTGTAAATTTACATTATGAAAATTTTGACCGGAATAGCCGCCCTACTGCTTACCGTTACGACCGGATACGCCCAGGCAGACACAAACAAACTGTCCATCAGCCGCCTGACCGGTGATTTTTATATTTACAGCACGTATAACGAATATGAAGGGGACCGGGTTCCGGCCCATGGCATGTACCTGGTGACCGGTGAAGGGGTGGTAATGTTTGACACGCCCTGGGATACCACCCAGTTCCAGCCCCTGCTCGACAGTATCCGGCTGCGGCATAACAAAAGAGTCATCCTGTGCTTTGCCACACACTGGCACAGCGATAAAACCGCCGGACTGGAATATTACCGGCAACAGGGCATTCCCACTTACACAACCGTGCAGACAGACGAACTCAGCCGGAAAAATGGTAAAAAAAGGGCTGAATTTCTGATGACCAGAGACACCGTTTTCAATATTGGACAGTATTCCTTTGAAATATATTATCCAGGCGGAGGGCACACGGAAGATAATATTGTGGTTTGGTTTACTAAAGAGAAAATACTGTATGGGGGTTGCCTAATTAAAGGTGCAGAAGCCGAAAATTTAGGTTATTTGGGTGATGCAAATATTACAGAATATGAGACAACGCTTAAAAAAGTGCAGAAAAAATACCCTAACCCCAAATTTATAGTTGTTTCGCATCACAATTGGACTGACATAAACTCCCTGAAAAACTCAATAAAATTGGCAAAAAAGCTGAAAAAGAAAAATCACCATTAGCAGGGAGCTCCCGCCATGCCGGTTATCAAATATGTACCAAGCGGCCGTTCCTTTGTCAACTGCGGTACGGGCTGAACGAATAACCCTCAACTGTATATCGCAGCTTCAATACCAGTTTTTTAATCGGCCTTTGTCTGCGCCAAAGGAACGCGGAACACCAACACAGCAGCATGCCATGGCCGTTAGCGATCCTTGCAAATCACGAGGTACCGGAAATTCTTAGCTTAGTTGATTTAGTATTACCTGACTCAAATGCCCCTTAAATTGTCGCATTAACCACCGTAAAGCACTCAAAAAAAATATACTTTGAAACAAAATAGACAATGAAACAAATCTTTATCAATTTACCGGCAAAGGATCTGGAAGCATCCATGTACTTTTATACTCAGCTAGGCTTTACAGTCAACCCCCTATTTACCTTCGACAACCAAAAATGTATGATTTGGACTGATCAGGTTTATTTGATGCTGCAGACATACGAAATGTTCAAATCAGGAAATAAAAAACATCTCCCGGATACTAAACAAAATGCCATTGCGACTTTTACTCTCCCGGTAGAAAGTATAAACAGGGTTAATGAAATTATAAAAAATGGCTTGAAGGCCGGAGGTGCTGAATCCCCGGCTATGATTAACGAAGGGTTTATGTTAGTAAGAACTATTGAAGATTTGGATGGTCATCACTGGGGGATAATGTATTTGGATATTGAAAAATTCAAAAAAACAACGGGAAAATAATACGCTGAACCCTTTTAGTAAAAATCAGTGAACCACTACTAGAGATTTGTGCACGTGTGTCAGAAAAATATATTCCGGGCAGTGGGTCGCTGCCGATTTCAGTTACAGCTTATTTCGCTTCCTTTCCGGATTTCATTCAAATTCAAATCACCGCTTTGGCTCATGGGTGATACCCGGCTAACTAAACTAAGGCCGGCTGCGAGGGTGGGCATAAGCGGCACCTGTGCAACACCACTTAAAACCAAAAAATACTACAGCCCATCATTACAGTTTCGTTAAAATCAAAATATATTGGACTCAGTATGTCTGTTTTTAATTATTCCAAACCCGAAAGAAATTACCTTAGTCATTACAGAATACTTTAAATTGAACTAAATATATGACACAAAAAGAAAAAGCAATAGTATTTAACCAACTTCATCATAATGACAAATTGCTTGTGCTGCCAAATATTTGGGACCCTTTAGGAGCATTGCTGCTGGAAAGTTCCGGTTATCCCGCTGTTGCAACAGCCAGCGCCGCAGTAGCTTTTAGCAATGGCTTTGATGACGGAGAAATAATTCCTTTTGAAAATGTACTAGGCATTTTAAAAAAAATAACTGCCGCAGTTGGTATCCCTGTTACTGCCGATATCGAAAGTGGGTATGCGGATAATGATGCAGAACTCTATCATAATGTGCAGCGGCTGATCGGGACAGGCATTGTTGGGGTCAATATTGAAGATACAGATAGTAAAACAAAACATTTTTTCCCTGTAGAAATCCAATGTCAAAGGATAAACACAATCAGGAAAGCAGCAGACGAAATGGGTGTTCCAATTTTTATAAATGCAAGGACAGATGTTTTCCTTCATGGGGAAACATTTTCAACACCTCAACAAAAACTTGATGAGACTGTAGCACGGGGGCTGGCTTATAAAAAAGCAGGGGCCGATTGCCTTTTCCCCATTGCCATGAAGCAACAGGAGGATATTCAAAAATTAATAAGCTCAGTTCAAATGCCTGTAAATATTTTAGCTATTCCCGGCGTTCCCGCTTTATATACCCTGAACGAAATTGGAGTAGCAAGGGTAAGCCTTGGTTCATCCTTTCTAAAAATTGCCATTCGTGCAATGAAGACTCTTGCATTGGAATTAAAGAATTCTGAAGGATTATCCTCTATTACAGAGAATGAAATAACGACAGATATTTTAAAAAAATTAGTGAACAAAAATTAACCTCAAATGAGCAAACGAATTTCAATAAAGGATATTGATCCGGAGGCGTACAAAGCAATGATGGTCCTGGAAAATTATGCAAAAAACACTCCGCTGAATCAGGGGTTGAAAGAATTGATAAAAATAAGAGCGTCGCAAATAAACGGATGTGCATATTGTGTAGATATGCACACTGAATATGCAATTAAATTAGGCGAAGGCACAAGAAAGATTTTTGCCTTATCTGTTTGGAAAGAGTCTCATCTCTTTTCCGAAGAAGAAAGAGTTGTGCTACAATTGACCGACGAAATAACGTTCATTAGCGCTGATGGGGTAAGGGATGAGACCTATAATGCCGTTGTAACTCATTTCGGCGAAAGAAACACAGCACAATTAATTATGCAGATCGTTCTGATTAACTCCTGGAACAGAATTGCCGTGGCAACAAAACTACTTTATAAACAAGCTGATTAGGTTCGACAAAGACACGTACCGTCAACATTGCAATGGCGTATATGGCGGCGCCTTGAATGTATTCCCGGCTTTAAGACCGCCGCTCATCTTCTGTTTTTGCAGCCGGATAAGGCCAAGCGGCAGAACAAACAATGGGGTTTTGTATCTTTAGTCAGCAGCAGCACCGGGCAAACGGAACACAGAATACCGGACTGCGTCAGGCCCTGGCCGTTATGGGCAATTCCAGGATGACCCTGAACGAAAGTTTTTTCCTGGCGGCTTTTCAAGAACCTCAAATAAATGAAAATGAAAAATCGTAAAATTATCTTTGGGGCTGCAGCTATTGTTGCACTATCACTCCTGGCAACATCTTGTTTTAACAATAAAAAAGACAAAAAAGTGACCGCTACGATTCAAAAAATTACCCCCAGTTTGTGGGTGGAGAAAGATGCAAAAGCTGTGGCAAATTACTATTTGTCCATTTTCAAAGATGGCAAGCTTAAAGATTTTCACCAGTTCAATGCGGCTGAGAGTGGAAATAATGCTGGTTTAGAAACTGCAGTAATTGAAATAGCAGGAATAGAGTTCAGCATATTAGCAGCAGGCCCGCTATTCAAATTTAATGAATCGGTTTCTTTTGTTATCAATACAAAAGATCAGGCTGAAACGGATTATTATTGGGAGGCCCTTACCGCTAATGGTGGTGAAGAAGGTTCTTGTGGATGGTGTAAAGATAAATATGGGTTATCGTGGCAAGTTGTACCAACAGAATATTTTGAATTAATACATAGCGGCAACCCAACAGTAAGGGAAAAAGCGCTGAAAAAAACACTGACTCAGAAAAAATTGGTTCTTTCAGAACTCAAATGAGCATGCTTAGTTATTCACGATTCTTACCAACTTATGCTCCGGGGTTAAACCCACTTGAATTATTGTGGAAAAAGACCAGGCGGGTAACAATTTACAACAGCTGCTTTGAGTCGCTGCAGAAACAACGACAAAAACTGAAGGCTTTTCCAAAAAATTCAGTCAACCCAATGTGATGTTGAAAAGTTTATTCGCAAATATATAAGACGCTATTTATAAAACTCAAACCTATCCAAAATGAAAAAATTATTTCTTCTATTATCGGCTTTCTTATCAGTGTAAGCGCATTTACGCAGGCTGCTGAAAAGGTTACAGACACATTCCCGCCAAACTTCGGCAAGACCAAAACATATTTATACGTTATTACAGTGCCCGGCTACTTTCAGGTTAATAATGCCCTGAAAAAAACAGACAATAACAATCATCTTTTATATATAAATTCAATGATATATTTTCGACCGGCAGCGGCTATGGACAGACGAAATACTATTACCCTGCCGACATAAAGTCCGCCCACTTGCCGGCAATGCCAAATTTATAAGTCAAACAAATTCACGGTAAAGAAACAACTTAATCAATTTTCGGGTCGTTGTAAGCTCCCCGCCTCACGGTTACTCAAAATCAGGGGTGCCAACTCAGTGAAATTCCATGAAAACAAAACCAAATTTGCATGCACTTAACAGGTCTTGTTATATTTTTGCTATACCAAAAAACCTTTTATGAAAAAAATAGTACCCTTCTTTCCAGTTATACTCCTTGTCTTTGCCTCCTGCAGGAAGAGCCCCGAAAAGCTTATAGTACCAGCTTCCCAGGTAAATTATTCCGTAAACGACTCCATGCACTTATCTGCAGTTGTAATAAGTAATTACCCGGATTTTCATAGCAAATACACTGATAAGACCTATGCCCGGGAAACCAGTAAGGTAAAATCTTATTTTAAAGTGGAAGGTCCGGATATTATCCTGGTTTTTGAAGACACATCAGTCGCAAACTTAGGCTCAAAACTCTCTATAAAGATCCCAAACAAAACTCTTTCCACAATTTCAGGTAATTATTTGTCACAAAACGACGATATCTTTTTTAACTGGGTACAGTCCACCTCAGAAACCTCCGCAGTATTTTCCAATTATGCGAAGGCTGATACCTGTTCTCTCCAAATCGCCTATGATAGTAAGACAAAAACCCTAAGTGGAGCTATCGCTAAACTTAAATACTCCTTTGGACTATACATCCCCTATTACCAGGCTGGCAGTACGATAGCGCCCGGACCTAACGACGCCGTCTTTTTAGCATCCGGTGGGAGCTTCAGGCAACATGCCATTACATTTCAGTATATGGCATCATTGTAACTTATTCCTGCTGTTTACCGGGTTTCAGGACGATGCTGCTCCCGCTTGTTTATCAACAACAGGACCGCGGAAACCTGTGCCAGGCTATACCTGCTTCCCTTATGAAAGCAATTAACCTTAAAAAAATTGCCCGGCTCCATGAATAGGGCCGGCATTCCGAAAAAAACCGCGCTCCGGCATTGACTCTCAACAGGCAGTCCGGCTAATTTTTCACCGAAATACTTTATAAAAAATGAATGTAGAAATTCGCGAAGCCCTGGCTGCTGAAATCGAGACCCTGCTAACATTCGAAAAGGGTATTATTGAAACGGAACGGCCTTTTGACAACACTTTAAAAGAGGGTGAAATACATTATTATGATTTAGCCAGCCTTATCCGGTCCGAAAAAGCTGCTGTACTGGTAGCCGTGGCGGAGCAGGAAATAATAGGTTCAGGCTACGTCAAAATTTTACCCGCCGAGCCCTATCAAAAGTATTCCGAATACGCTCATTTGGGGTTCATGTATGTAAAACCGGAATTCCGGGGACAAGGTATAAATCAACTGATCTTAAACGGGCTTTTAGACTGGGCCAGAAGCCAAAAGCTAACAGAAGCCCGGTTAGAGGTTTATGCTGAAAACACATCGGCCCAAAATGCCTATCTGAAAGCTGGGTTCAAGCCGAATTTAGTAGAAATGCGGCTGGGAATTTAACCCCGCTATCGAAAATTTGTACCCCGGGAAAGAAATTTTCAGCGCACCCTGAAGGCGGGTAAAATTTCGGCAAAATGAATAACTTTAAAAAAGATCTGTTTCCCCGCGCGGGATTTACCCTATTTTAAAAAGCCCCGGGATTACGGAAAACAGCTATAATGAATCTACCCCCCCGGTCTGCTAATAACTGGCTGAAAGTGATTCATCCTTACCCTGGGCCTGACTATATAACACACTCCGTTTCCAGGGCATATAAATAAAACGCCATGACAAAGAGAATCCAAAAAAAGTTATCAGCACAGCAATATGATTAGCTACTCAAAATCCTGAGCATCCGGTTTGAGAAGAATATGACCCGGCATAAAGGGCTTGAATGGGAGAATGTACAAGCAAAACTGAGAGCCTGCTTTTCCGGCAGCCAGGACAGATCAGAAAAGCTTTGGTCACTTTATGAAATGGGAAAAACAGGCGGAGAACCGGATGTTATTGGGTATGATAAAAAGACCGGGGCCTTCCTGTTCTGTGACTGTTCGGCGGAAAGCCCGGCCGGCCGCCGCTCTCTTTGTATTTTCTTTTGGAGTTTTCACTGAAATATTGCAGTATTACAGGGCCGCTTTCCTTGGAAAAACTTTTGACCCCTGGATTTACGCATGCATGCAGCGGGGGCCATACCGGGAGAACTCATTGACCTGACCCTGATCCGTTACCGGGGAAACAGGAAAAAACAATAAAGCCTCCTGCCTTTAATCATTCACCCTTTCAACCCGGAACTTGTTTGGAAGTCCACAGCTACATACCACACCCGGCTTTGCAGGATTCCGTCCTGCAAATCTCCACAGTGAAAGCCCTACTGCCGGCAGGCAGCGGACCGGTTGTCAGTCCCTATCCCCCTACCCCCTTCCCTTCCCTCATGTTCTATGGGAATCACCCGGTATCCATGCGGCGCGATGACATCGACCCCTTCACGCAACAGGCACCGGTTATGCTGGTGGGCCCCCAGTATTCCCGGGTAAATATCCGGGTCCGGGAACAGCTGACCGCTATCCGGGTGGATCTTTTACCGGGCGGATTATACCGGCTGCTCGGTATCCCCCTGCACGAACTTTTCGATGGGGGCTTTGATGCCCGGGACATTTTTGGCCCCGCCATGAAAGAACTGCAGGAATCCTTACAGCAACTGACTTCACTGGAGCAGGGGAAAACCCTGGTAGAAAATTTCCTGCTGAGCCAATCCAATAAACTCCGTTCTCCCCGTCCCCTGGACCAGGCGCTGCGGTTATTGCTGGAAGCAAACGGAAACATGCCCATTGAAAAGACCGCTTCCCTTTCCTGCCTGAGCCTGAAACAATTTGAAAGAAAATGCCGGGACTATATCGGGATGAATCCGAAAACCTATTCCCGAATCCTGCGCTTCTCGAAAGCCTACCGGCTGCATGAGGCCAATCCGCAGCTCAGCTGGATAAAGATCGCCTATGAAGCCGGTTACTTTGACCAGATGCATATGATCCGCGATTTTAAGACCTTCGCGGGCGTCAATCCCAGCCTGATCAGCCAGGAACTGCTCTCCACCCCCATCCGGATGCAAAAAGACCTGCCCGGTTAAATTGTCTTTTTTTTACTATGTCCGGAGCCATGACCGCGTATAGATTTGCTGCAAAAAATCATGGCAAAAATTTCATTCTTCAAGCGGCGTTATAATTTAGTCCCCGTTTGTTTTCTTTTACTGGTTACCGGAAACCGGCTCCAGGCACAGGATACAAGCAGGCAGGCTGCCGCTGCTTCCCTGCCTACCCTCAGCGGTTACAGCCAGACCTATTATTACAGTCCCGGCCAGGAAACAAGGGCCACGCAAATTGCCCGGTTTATGGAAGAAGCCGGGGATTATTTCCAGGAGGAAATACAATTCAGGCCCCGGACCCTCCTCTATATCCTTGCACCGGCAGACTGGAAAGCCGTAGCCGCGCCGCCGCTGCGGGAAGTGTACGGATTCCCCCATAATATTGACAGCAAACAGCTCGCTGTTGCCGCGGAAGACAATGCGTTCTGGCAAAGTTTTTTACCGCCACCCGATCAGCTTCCTCCCGCTTTAGCCAGCCGGGTCAAAAAAGCCTACGGGAAGCCAGATGGCCAGCTCAGTATGATGCCGTTTTTTGACCTGCTGGCCCTGCATGAAATGGGTCATTCCTATACTACCCAGGCCGGGTTAAAGATGCACCGGCACTGGATGGGTGAGCTTTTTGTCAATATCATGCTGCACAGCTTTGTCGCGGAAAAGAGACCGGAACTCCTGCCCGCCCTCGAAACATTCCCGGATATGGTGGTAGGGGCCGGTACCGCTGGTTATTCCTATACCAGCCTGGAAGATTTTGAAAAACTGTATTCCACCCTGGGTATGGGTCCCAAAAACTATGGATGGTACCAGAGCAAACTGCATGCAGGAGCAAAAGATATCTATAATGCCGGGGGAAAAACGGTATTGCCAAAACTCTGGAAAGCGCTGAAAATACATCAGCAGGAAATGACGGACGCCGAATTTGTACAAATGCTGCAACGGGAAGTGCACCCTTCTGTAGCCAGCTTGTACCTGGACTGGAATAAATCACGTTAGGTTTCAGCATTCCGGGGAATTTTGTTGAAAAAATGTATATTCATAGAGGAGAATTCCATTCTCCCGAAACAAAAACCATTGACCATGCCTGCCCCCTTATCTGTTTTACCCCTTTGCGGCGTATGCCGGTACGGCGGATTTTCATGCCGGCATACTTTTCCATGAATATTTTTCTTATGGCAAAAAATAAACCCGGTGCGGAGCTGCAAAAAAGCCTGTTGCTCCTGTTACAGGATCGGTTTTCACAAAACCCTTCCCGGCACAAAGGGATCAGCTGGAATGAGGTGGAAGCAAAACTGAAAGGCAGTCCGCAACAGCTCCGAACCCTTTCCAAAATGGAAAGAACAGGTGGGGAACCCGATGTCATCGGGTATGATAAGAAGACCGGAACCTTCCTGTTCTGTGACTGTTCGGCGGAAAGCCCGGCCGGCCGCCGCTCTCTTTGTTATGACCAGGCCGCCCTCGACTCCCGGAAAGAAAATAAACCCGGAGGAGCTGCCCTGGAAATGGCCAAGGCCATGGGCGCGGAACTGCTGACAGCGGATCAATACCGGGCTCTGCAGCAATTGGGAAAATTTGACCAGAAAACATCCAGCTGGATACAAACCCCTGTGGCCATCCGCAAACTGGGGGGTGCCCTGTTCTGCGACCGGCGTTATGATACCGTGTTCGTTTACCATAACGGTGCGGAATCCTATTATGCCGCAAGGGGTTTCCGTACCTTGCTCAGCGTCTGACGAAGGTTCTATCAGGCAATATCGGACAAGCCGCAGCAGATAAACCAATAGGCAATTGCGACTGCCCGGATATTTTCTTCCTTACTAAATCGTTTGCCGGCAACCTATATGTCTGAATGCAAACAGGGGGCAATAGCCGTAAACCCGGTTGCCCTGGTTGAAAAATGCTCAGATCAAACAAGGCGTTAAATAAACCTTTAAATTTTACGGCTGCCTCCAATCAGAAAACAGGTGACTTACATTTACCTCATTCACCCTGGGAATGCCAGCGATCAGGTACGGGCAGCCAATCCATTTGATCCGGGTAAGAGCCGGTTAGGCCAGCACTTTAAATAATGAAATAACCGGGCAATTGCAGATATAAAACGGGTCCGGGTCGCCAGTGGACAGCTCCCCGGTACAAATTCGGAATTCCATTATTAAACTAAATACCAAAAACCATGAAATCAGTTCTCATCACCCTGCTCTTATTAGCCACATTGCCGGTACTGGCCCAGGACAGCACAAAGGTTGAACAATACTGTGAAGTAGTCGCTACCGGCCGGCTGCTCAGCAACAAAGTTACAATCGATATTGACTATGGCGAGGAACGTAGCATCTGGAAGGACCACAGGTTAAGAACCGATGAAGGAAAACTCAAAAAATTCAACTCGGTCATCGATGCCATGAATTTTTTGGGCAAAGAGGGCTGGAAACTGGTAAACGCATTCCCGATTAACATTGGAAATAATCCACCCGTATATCACTACGTGTTCAGGAAAGAATTTAACAGCTCGGAGACAGATTGAACCGCGTTCCCGGCAACTATTCAGGGAATCCAACGCGGTATCTTCAGCAGGCACCGGCTTTACAGCCATTTTCTCTCTTTATCTTTACCCTCCCCGGTGAACTCCAGCAACTGCCGGGTTATTTTCATCGCAAAAACAAGACTGCACAAACAATGAAGACCTATTTTATCGACTCCTTCACCCATCAAAAATTCAAAGGGAACCCGGCAGCCGTTTGTATTGCCGAAAGCGACCTGGACAACACCACCCTGCAACAGATCGCCACTGAAATAGGATTTTCAGAAACCGCGTTTATCAAAAAGATAACTGAGGCAACTTATCATATCAGGTTTTTCACGCCGAAAAAAGAAATCCCCCTTTGCGGACATGCTACGTTAGCTGCTTCCAAAATAATTTTTGATACGACCTCACTTGATAATATCAGTTTTATAAACGGCGAAAATGTCGAATTAAAGGCCGGGAAAGCAGCCGGCAAAATTGTTATGCAGTTCCCGGTTTACGAATTATCCGGGATGGATGTTCCAGCGGCACTGCTCATTGCCCTCGGCATAGAGGAAACAGTTTACACCGGATTCAGCCCAAAGAATAAAATCATTTTAATCGAGATACAGGACTCCGCTGCATTAGCCGCCCTGAAACCTGACTTCCAGGCATTGCTGAATTCATATAGTGGCATCAATGGTGTTTTGGTAACGGCCCGCTCTGCTGACCCCGGTTTTGATTTTCATTACCGGTATTTCTGGCCCTGGGCGGGAACAAACGAAGATCCCGTAACCGGTGGTGTTCAAACCTTCCTTACAAAGTACTGGGCAACCAAACTCAATAAGACAAAATTGAATGCCTTTCAGTCTTCCCGGAGAACCGGCAGAATGATGACCGAACTGCTGCAGGATAAAGTATTGATATATGGGGAGGCCATTATTGTATTTGAAGGAATATTTAAACCCTGAGAACAGAACGGGCAGGGTCCTGAACGGGATCCACTGAGCTTTATGCCCTGCATCTGCCCGCCTAATTTAAGTTTATGAAAAAAATCACCCTTTTCTTTTTGCTGTCCCTGGTATCTTTTTGGGGAGAAGCACAGACACAGAAAGAACTTATTGAATCCACCCTCACAAAAATGTTTGACGGGATTGCGGAACTGAATCCTGAAAAAGTTAAATCTTACTGCGCCACCGGCTTAATCATTTTGGAAAATGGGGTGACCTGGAACTCCGATTCCCTGCTGGCAAAAATCACTTCAAAAAAATCCATTCCTGGTTTTACGCGTGTAAATAAAATCGATTTTATCGAAACCAATATCCGGGGGAATACGGCCTGGACTTATTATTACAATGAAGCATCCGGCATGGCCAATGGAAAACCCTTCCGGGTTAAATGGCTTGAAAGCGCGGTCCTGGTACTGGAAAATGATGGCTGGAAGATCAGGCTCCTCCATTCAACAACTCTCGAAAGGAACTGATAGCATTGCACCCACACCGCATTTACAGTTTAGCCGTCCTCATCTCCAGCCCGGCTCCACCTATCCCTGCGCAGCTATTGCGCCAACCCTTTCTTACCACAGCTGCTTATACAACGGTAAAGGCCCGGTTTATTTCATTCTACTATCCCTTTAAGCAGCCGCTTCCTTATTATATCGTCCCCTGTATTCCAATGGCGACATACCGGTAATTTTCCTGAATACTTCCCGAAATGCTTTTACATCCGAATAGCCAACCTCATACATAACTTCGTTAATGGTTTTCCGGCTGGTTTCGAGGGACTTTTTTGCCGACTCAATCTTCGCCCGCTGCGAGTATTCCAGCGGTGTATTCCCGGTGGCCTTGAAAAACCGCCTGTCAAAGTTCCGCCGGCCAACAGAAAGCATGGAAGACAGCTGCTCCACAGCTATTTTTTCCTGCAGGTTATTTTCAATAAATGCCTGCGCCTTTCTCACCATTTCATCCCCGTGCAGCTTCTGACCCGAAAATATCGTAAACGCAGACTGACTTTGCCGGTCCATTTCAATCTGGAATACTTTGGAACAATAAATAGCCGTTTGCCGGTCATAATATTTCTCGATCAGATAGATCAGGAGGTTCAGGAATGAATAGGCCCCCCCGTTTGTATAAATCCCTTTTTCATCTGTAATCAGCCGGTCTGCCTGCACGTTTACTTCCGGAAACATCATTCTGAAATGGTCAGCCGCGGCCCAATGGGTGGAACAGCGCTTCCCATCCAGCAACCCGGATGCCGCCAGCATAAAAGCACCGGTGCAGATACTGGCCACTTCGGCCCCACCCTTATATTGCTTTTCCAACCAGTCCACAAGCTGTTTGTTTCCCTTCACCGCCTCCTGGTAATTATGATTCAGGGAAGGGATAATGATAAGGTCCGTTTTGGCAATACTGGAAATATGGGCCTGCGGTTTCACGGTAAATAAGCCCCCGTAAAATTCCACTTCCGTTGAAACGCCGGCCAATACAACCTTAAACAATTCCTTTCTCCCGTTTTCCTTCCAGTACGCATTGGCCCTTGTAAATAATTTGTAAGTCCCTACAATACTGCTCAGATTATTCTGCCCTTCCGGGACGACGATCGTAAGATGTTTCATTGCCGGTTTTTTATAAAGGTAGAAATTCCGCCTGTCCGGATCAACCCGTTAAAAAGTCTTTTTAGCCCCCTGCGTAAGTATCTTCCGGACAATACATTTGTGGAATAAAAGGACCAGTATGAAAATGAGTTCACAAGATTTTACCTGCACCCTGCTGACAGACAAAACTGCCGGGGAAGTTTTTAACGCCATCAACAATGTACGTGGCTGGTGGTCAGCAGAAATCGAAGGGCCCACAGACCAGCTCAATGCTGAGTTTACCTACCATTACGAAGACCTCCATTACTGCAAGCTGAAAATAATAACACTTATTCCGGATAAAAAAATCACCTGGCTGGTGAAGTACAACTATTTTAAGTTTACAAAAGACAAAAGCGAATGGACCGGTACAAAAATCTGTTTTGAAATTGCTGAAAAGGATAATAAAACAGCCGTTCAGTTCACCCACCAGGGACTACTACCCGAATTTGAATGCTACGGGATCTGTTCCAACGCCTGGAGTCATTATATCCAGCAAAGTTTACGGGACCTGATCATCACCGGCAAAGGCCGCCCGAACAGCAAGGGTAACCCGAGCACAGCAGATGAAAAAAGACTCAGTACTGCCGGGTAAAGTGAAGAGAGCAGCTGTACAGAAACTTGCTGTCATTTATAAAAATCAAAAAATGAAAACACAGGATTATACAATTAGTATTATGGTCAAGGCCACGGCACTGGAAGCTTATAATAGCATTAACAGGGTTACGGCCTGGTGGACCGAAAACCTGGAGGGTCATTCACAAAATCTGAATGATGAGTTTACCGTTCGTTTTGGCGATGTCCATCTCTCTGCGCAAAAATTGGTGGAACTGGTTCCCGGGAAAAAAATAGTATGGCTCGTGACCGGCAGCCGGCTCAATTTTCTCAAAGACAAACAGGAATGGAACGGTACAAAGATCCTGTTCGAAATCACGGAGAAAGATAACCAAACACAGATCCGCTTTACCCACCAGGGATTGGTTCCCGGGATTGAGTGTTTCGGCGACTGCTCCAACGCCTGGGGTCAGTATATACAGCAAAGTTTAAAGAGCCTGATCGACACAGGCAAAGGCCGGCCGGAACCAAAAGAAAGCAGGAAGGGCTGACAGGAATAAATCTTCAATCGGCAATTACCCCGCCGTGGCAATGACGGTTTTTTGACTGCCCGACCATCCTCAACATGTGTTGCAACAGGCAGGGATAACAGTTGCTGCAATAGTATGCCGGACCAGATAATCTCCGTTTTAAACCTCGTATTTCCCGCCCCAATCCGACATCCGGGCCATCACCGGCAAGAGCTTTTTCCCTTCCCGGGTCAGTGAGTATTCCACTTTGGGCGGTATAACATCATAGACCCTCCTGCTGACAACTCCCTTCGCCTCCAGGTCCCTCAGTACCTGCGTCAGCATTTCATCATTTATACCTACCAATATCTTTTTGATCTCCCCAAACCGTTTAGAACTCTTCCATGTAAAACAACCCAGACCGGTAAGGAAGCGGTAACCGCATTGATCCGGATCTTATCCGGTGAATCAGCCTCCCGCCTTTTATTTCCCGGCCCTCAACTGAAAACAGATCATTGCCAGGGTAATTTAGTAAATTGAAGCCCGGTTCCCGAAAAAAGCGGACCCGGGCATCTGTCTGAATCCTGAAGAGCAATATTCCTGTTCCTAACCGGCCATAGTATGAAAATTCATTCGACCAACTACTTGGATACATTTATCAGCATCGCCGATGATTGTCCCGTAACAAGCGGTCAGGTACCCCCGGCAAAAGGGGAGACCAGGACAGTTGCCGGCATTCAGTTTGACCTGATCCGGCAAAACCCTTACCGTTTTACATCAGACGATATACTCTTCCAGGTTTTTGCCGAACGGAATGAACTGACAAAAAGTGAATATAAAGCGGCCCGGGAAGCATTCTTCTCCAGGGGACAGCCTTGCTTAAGGGCCTCCCCATTGACAAAACGGTACGGATGGGGTGTTCATCATGATAAAAACGGGAAAATCGCCATCTATGGCTGCGAAACAGCCGAATACAAAAAGTTGATCCGCGATAAATCCCTGACTGTTATCAAAGCCATGAGGTCCGGCAAATAAATGGGCTGCTTTGCCTTGTACAATTCGGATTCAGTCAACGCTAAAGATAGTTGTCCTCGCTGATCTGGCTTTACGCTATCCCGGCATAACAAGTTGAGCAGAGTTCCGGCTCTATTATCCGGCCGGTTCTGCAGGCGGGGTCCGGTTGAACGGTATTCAGCACCCAGGCGGTATCTTGTACGGTTACTTCACCCGGAGGCAACGATAAGTTTGCAGCGAATATCTTTACCTTTGCCCACTTTATATGCCGGGCAAAAAAAACAAAATCATCATCATTGCTGCTCCTTCCGGGGCGGGAAAGACCTCTGTGGTACGCCACCTGTTAAAGCGGCTGCCGGACCGGCTTTCGTTTTCCATTTCTGCCGCCACGCGGAAAGCCCGGGAGAATGAAAAAGACGGGGTGGACTATTATTTCATCAGTGTACCGGAATTTGAACAAAAGATCGCGGAAGATGCTTTTGTGGAATGGGAGATGGTATATGAAGGAAAATATTACGGCACACTAAAACAGGAAGTAGAGCGGATCTGGAATGAGGGGAAATTGCCCCTGCTGGACGTGGATGTCAGGGGCGGAATCCATGTGCAGGAAAAATTTCCGGGGCGAACGCTTTCCCTGTTTATTGAGCCCCCTTCCATTGATGTACTGGAACAACGCCTGCGCTCCCGTGGTACGGAAACAGAAGAATCCCTGAAAGCCCGGCTCAGCAAAGCGGCTTATGAACTTTCTTTTAAAGACCGGTTTGATTATGTGATTCTCAACGACAAACTGGAAAGGGCCTGTGCCGAAGCGGAAGCCCTCGTGCGGGTCTTTTTGGGAAACTGAGGGATTATCCCACCCTCGCCGCCTATTCCCTTTTGTTTCACCGTGTTGTAAGCATCCTCTTGCCCGGGCCTGTTCAGCACCGGCAGTTACCGGATCACTATTTCCCATTCATTATCTTTGCCCTATGATCGATTGGTACTCTGTAGTGTTTTTTATCCTCACCCTCCTGCTAATGGGTTTTTTTGCAGGAATTGAAATGGCTTTTTACAGCGCCAACCGCCTTAGCCTGGAAATCAAAAAAAAACAGGATGACAGCAATATGGAGATCCTGTCCGTATTCCTGGAGTCACCCGCCCGCTTCCTGGGCACCACCCTGCTGGGTTTTAATATTTTCCTGGTTTTTCTCGGGTTGCAGATCAGCACCGTGATGCAACCGATCTGGCAATATTTCCGGATTGGCTCCGATACCGTGCATATTCTCGTGGAGATCATCCTTGCTACTTTTATCGTTCTCATTTTTGCCGAGTTCATCCCCCGGGCTATTTTCCGGGCCAGGAGTACCTGGATGCTGCAGAAGCTGGCCCAGATCACCAATATGTTTTACCAGGCATTGTTCCCCATTGCCGCCTCTTTTATCGATCTCTCTGAGTGGATACTGAAATATGTTTTCAATATCCGCATGGATAAAAACAATAAGGAAGCCCTGAAACGAAGTGACCTCCGGCACCTGTTTCAGCCCAATGCCGGGGATGAACGCCAGGAGCGGAATACCCAGCTGATGGAAAATGCACAGGAGCTGCCCCGGGTCAAGATCAGGCAATGCCTGGTCCCCCGGAAAGAAATTGTGGGCATCGAGAGCAGGGCCACCGTTGAAGAACTTACCCGGAAATTTGTGGACACCAAACTGAGTAAGCTCCTGGTCTATGAGAATAATATTGATCATATCATCGGTTATGTACACCAGTTGGATATGTTCAAAAAACCCACGGAGATTAAATCCGTATTACTCCCTATCCCAGCTGTACCGGAGAGCATGAGTGCCACGGACCTGATCGGGAAATTCAGCAGGGAAAGAAAAAGCATTGCCTGGGTGGTGGATGAATTCGGCGGCACGGCCGGCATTATCACGATGGAAGATGTACTGGAAGAATTGTTCGGCGAAATACACGATGAATATGATACCGAAGAATTCGTGGAAAAACAGCTGGCGGAAAATGAATATATTTTTTCCGGCCGGCTTGAACTCGATTACCTGGAAAAAAAATACGGGCTTTCCTTTGGGCTGGAAGAAGCAGAAACATTGTCCGGTTATATTATCAACTACTACGAGACCATCCCGCGGCAAAAAGAACGCATCATTATCGACGATTACGAGTTCGATATCATCCATGTAACGGACACAAGGATTGAAACAGTGAAGATGAAGAAGCTGAAGTAATGTACCGATTTGCCGATGTATCGATTAGCCGATGGGGGGCTGTTATCGCCGAATTAACTCTTCTTCTTTGCTCTTAATCCAATTATTAAAAGTTTCGGAGCGATTACGGGGAATAACTCAGTATCCCGGACTCTGAACGTAGAACCCGGCTCCTCAGAACATCAATTGCCTAATTGTTCTTCCCCTTATCTTTGCCCTTCGTAAAACAAAAAATGGCCCTATTCGATTTTTTCAACAGGCGGAACACGGATCCCCAGGGGGAAATGACCTTTATTGACCACCTGGAGGCGCTGCGCTGGCACCTCGTCCGCTCCGTAATTGCGGTACTGATCGGGGCCGTGATCGTACTGATCTTTTCCCGGGAAATCGTGGATGATATCCTGATGGCTCCCACCCGGTCCAATTTTATTTCAGCCCGCTGGCTTTGCAGCCTGGGGCAGCATATCGGCATTGGGCAAACCCTCTGTTTCCCCCCCGTGAATGCCCAATTCCTCGAAAATACCATGACCGGGCAGTTCATCTCTTATTTCACCGTCGGTTTTATAGGCGGCTTTATTATAGCTTTTCCTTATATCTTCTGGGAGTTTTGGAAATTTGTCAAACCGGCCCTCTCTGAAAAAGAGCTGAAAAAAACCCGTGGGGTCATTTTCTGGGTTTCGCTACTATTTTTTACCGGGGTGGCTTTCGGGTATTTTATCCTGACCCCCTTCATGGTTAATTTCTATTTCAATTTCAAGCTGAGTTCCCAGATTGTGATCATGCCCTCGTTTTCCGATTACCTGGAAAACCTGATCTATACCACGGTAGGGATCGGGGTCCTTTTCCAGATGCCCCTGCTGGTCATGGTCCTGGCCCGGATCGGGATCGTAACCGCTAAGTTCCTTCGCAAATACCGCCGTCACGCCTTTGTTATCATTGTCATTGCGGCCGCCATTATCACCCCCTCCACGGACCCCTTCAGTCTCACGATCGTGACCATCCCGCTTTACCTGCTTTTTGAAGCCAGCATTATGGTGGCAGCCCGGATTAACCAGCAGCAGGAGAAAGAAGCCAAAGAATGGAGCTGATAAAAGTCGGGGCTTTTCTGTTGTAAGTCATAAGCCGAAAACCGGAGTTCAGTAACTTTGTTCCGGCCCTGTTTTGTATCAATCATTTAAACGTCCATTCATGCATTCCCCTTTCGATCTCCAAAAGCCCATTGCGATCGGCAGCGACCATGCCGGATTTAAGTATAAGGAACAACTGATTTCTTTCCTGGAAGGGAAAGGATTGTCTTTCACTGATTTCGGAACCCATAGTACCGAATCTGTGGATTATCCCGATTTTGCCCACCCGGTTGCCTCCGCTGTTGAAAAAGGCGAGGCCGCGTTCGGTATCCTCATTTGCGGCAGTGCCAACGGAGTAGCGATCACCGCCAACAAACACCAGGGTATCCGGGCCGCGATTTGCTGGGGAGAAGAATTGTCGCAGCTGGCCCGGGCACATAATAATGCCAATATTATTTGTATCCCGGCCCGTTTTGTACGTGAAGGCGACGCGGAGAAAATGGTGGCCCATTTTATGACCACTGAATTCGAGGGCGGCCGTCACGCCGCAAGGGTAAATAAAATCTCCTGCGCCTGATTCCTGCCGGTCATCCATATTTTATCCCTTCCATTACCGGAAGGGATTATTTTTACCGCCGCACATCAACAACTCTATTATGCTTAAGAAATTATTTGCCTGTGCCTTGCTCAGCCTCCCCCTGCTGGCCCCTGCACAAAAAAAAGATAAGAATGCAGTGAAAGCTGCCAGCTCCATTACGGTGGAAGATCTTAAAAAACACCTGTATGTGATCGCCGGCAAAGAAATGGAAGGGCGGAATACGCCTTCCCCGGGACTTGAGAAGGCCGCCGATTATATCGAAGCCCATTTTAAATCACTGGGACTGACCCCCGGTAATAACGGCAGTTACCGTCAATACTATCCCCTGTACAGGGACTCCATGGTCAGCGCTTCCTTAAAGATCAATGGCACAGCCCTGGAGCCGAACAAGGATTTTCAGGCCCAGGCCAGTAATTACGCGGCCTCCATGCGCTTCTCTGAAGTAGTATTCGCAGGTTACGGGATCAGTGACGGGGATAAAAGGGATGATTACAGGGACCTGAAAGTAGGCGGCAAACTGGTACTGATCCTCGATGGAACCCCGGCCGATTATAAACCTGCCCAAAGCGGCTTTTCCTCTCCCGCCAGTTCTTTTGGTAAAATAAATGCCGCCATGAACAAGGGGGTTGCCGGCTTGCTGATCATCAATACCAGTTTTCCCCGCAGGGCAATGAATACCGCCAGCAACTGGAGCCTCAACGGGTACAAGGCAGCGCAAGCTCCTTTTACTTTCAGCATTTCGGCGGAAGCGGCCGGAAAAATCCTGGGAGAAGATGCGAAGACCCTGGTTGATAAAATAAAAAGCGGCACCCTGGCTTACAAAAGCTACCCCGCTGAGATAGATATGGAATATGCCAGGACCACCAAAACCTCAAAAGCCGGGAATGTCATTGGCGTACTGGAAGGCACCGACCTGAAAGATGAATACGTATTTATCACCGCTCACTACGATCACCTGGGTATGCGGGACACCGTGATTTACTATGGAGCCGATGATGATGGTTCCGGGACCACCGGGGTCCTGGAAATTGCCGAGGCCTTTGTAAAAGCCAAACAGGCCGGGCATGGACCACGCCGGACCATTGTCTTTATGACCGTCAGCGGGGAAGAAAAAGGATTGTGGGGTTCGGGGTATTATAATAATCACCCGCTCTTTCCACAGGATAAAACCACGGTGGACCTGAATATTGATATGATCGGCCGCAGTGATGCCAGCCGCAAACAGGGTGATTCCACCAATTATGTGTATGTAGTGGGAGATGATAAGATCAGCAGCGACCTGAAACCCATCAGTGAGACAGTGAATAAACTGTACAGCAAGATGGAACTCGATTACAAATTCAATGACCCGAAGGATCCGAACCGGATTTATTTCCGGAGCGATCATTATAATTTCGCCCAAAAAGGGATTCCGATCATTTTCTACTACGATGGCATGCTGGGTGCGGATTACCACCGGCCCACAGATACCCCTGACAAGATCCAGTATGAACTTTTTGCCAAAAGAGCCAGGCTGATCTTTCATACAGCATGGGAAATGGCGAACCGGGATGCACTGCTAAAACGGGATATAAAGCTTGAAATCCCCAGCCGGGGATTCTAACGGATCCGGCGGCGCCGCAACGGGCCCTGAGGAAAGAGGAAATCATGGTCTTCCCCTTCCGGGCCGGTTTATTGCCTATCTTTAGTGATAAAGTAATTTCTATGCAACAAAATTCGCAGGACGAGAATATTGTTTCCGGGCTCTACGACAACTACCAGGAAACGCAAAAGGAGATTCTTGAAATTGAACTCCGCAAAACACGTACTAAACTGTTCACCCTGTCAGCGGTTGTCTTTGGATCTGACCTGCTTGCCCTGGTATCCACCGATACCCTGAATATTTCCACCCTGATCGTGATCCTGGTTATTCCGGCCCTGTTATTGGGCTTAGGCTTTCTCGCAGGTAAAGAACCCCTGTTGTCCATGATCATTGCCGCTGTTGTGATCGCGGGCATCTGGGTATATGCCGCGATTGTAACCGGTGGCATGGCCGCTATCAGCGGGTGGCTGATCAAGGCCATCATTGTTTACCTGGTCATCGCCGGTTTCCAGAGTGCGGTGGAAGCACAAAAAATTAAAAAGGAGCTGAAAGGCTGATAAAAAAGCAGCCGGCAAAAGTATTTTTTTAAACCTTTTGCAACTTCCGGGGTCTTTC
This sequence comes from Sphingobacteriales bacterium, assembly GCA_016192105.1. Lineage (GTDB taxonomy): Bacteria > Bacteroidota > Bacteroidia > Chitinophagales > Chitinophagaceae > JJ008. Next base: position 35,014 of record JACPUV010000040.1, read on the forward strand.
TTCTGTCATATTTGTACGATGTACGAAAGATAATTGGAGATTTTGATCCCTACCTTCTTTATAGTCAGAACCCCGCAGCAGTTTCCTGTTCCGGGGTTCTTTCATTTGTATCGTTTTTCTTTTTTACCAGCCCAGTACCCAGGCAAAGATCAGCGGAGCCACAATGGTGGCATCGCTTTCCACGATAAATTTGGGTGTATTCACATCCAGTTTGCCCCAGGTGATTTTTTCATTGGGCACAGCCCCTGAATAAGAACCATAAGAGGTAGTAGAATCACTGATCTGGCAGAAATAGCTCCAGAACGGCACATCATGCCATTCCAGATCCTGGTACATCATCGGCACCACGCAGATCGGGAAGTCGCCCGCAATACCGCCACCTACCTGGAAGAATCCAACACCCTTGCCGGAAGAGTTATTACGGTACCATTCGGTAAGGAATACCATGTATTCAATTCCGCTTTTTACGGTACTGGCTTTGAGCTCCCCTTTAATGACGTAGCTGGCGAAGATATTCCCGGTGGTACTGTCTTCCCATCCCGGAACAATGATTGGAATATTTTTTTCCGCCGCGGCGATGATCCAGCTGTCCTTCGGATCAATCTCGTAATACTGTTTTAGCTCCCCGCTCAATACTGTTTTGTATAAAAACTCATGCGGAAAATAGCGCTCTCCTTTCGTTTCGGCTTCCTTCCATTGCTTCACCAGGTGCTTTTGCAGGCGGCGAAAGGCCTCTTCTTCGGGGATACAGGTGTCGGTCACCCGGTTATAATGGTTCTCCAGCAAGTCCCATTCTTCCTGGGGTGTAAGGTCCCGGTAATTGGGAACTCTTTTGTAATGGGAATGGGCTACCAGGTTCATGACATCTTCTTCCAGGTTGGCGCCTGTACAGCTGATAATATCCACTTTTCCCTGGCGGATCATTTCGGCCAGTGAAATACCCAGTTCGGCCGTGCTCATGGCACCGGCCAGGGTGATCATCATTTTACCCCCTTCCAGTACATGCTGTTCATAGCCTTTGGCGGCGTCCACCAGGGCAGCCGCGTTGAAGTGACGGTAATGATGCTGAATAAATTGAGAAACCGGACCTTTGTTCATTGAAATAGTGTTTTGGATCCGCCTTCAGATCACAATACGGTGAGACATTGCGGGATGCGCAAAAGTACAGTTTTGCTGAAAATAGTATAAAACAAAACCCTGGCTGCCGGAGCAAACCAGGGTCGTTTTACCACACACCAAAACTAAGAATCTTCAGGCTTTTTTTACTTTTTCGTACACTGTCCAGCTGTTATCCGCGGAGGCTTTGAGCACGATCCGGGTATCTGTATTCTCCAGCGTGATATAATAGAACGTACCTTCTTCACGGGCCGCTTCAAACAGGTCGCTGATCCAGTATTGACCGTAATTTTTTTTCAGATCGGCCTGCCGTTTAAGCGGGAGCTCCGCCGTTGTGATATAGCGGGTCAGTCCCAGCAATTTCCCTTCGGCCGTATAAAAGGCAAATACATGCCGTTCATTGAACAGGAAAGCGGCTTTGTAATAACCGGGGCCTGCTGTCCATTCCACCTGGCTGGCTGCCGTAAAATCTGATTTAAAGGCACTCAGCACTTTTTCATTTACATTTTCTTCTGTCGCAAGGGTCACCAGGGAACTTACCAGCACCACCAGGACCAACATCATCTTTTTCATACAAATTATTTTTTGATTTGAGATTTGGGCCGGACTACTTTACCTGTGTGACGGAATAAAGGTAGCGTGGGTTACAGCCCTCCCCAAGCTAATTATGATTAACGGAATGGCTTGTTAATAGCTGTTAACAGGCGCTCATCCGGCTTAACCGTTCACCCGTTGCAATAACCGGTTATCCGCTCTTTCCCGGTGCTATGGTAAACCGGTAGAAAAATTTGCATATAAAAAAATATATTTAGATATTTGTCTAAATGTATAATTACTCTGTATGAATATTGTTTTCAAAGCCCTGAATGATCCCACCCGCCGGGAGATCCTGGAGCTACTGCAACGGGGGGACCTGACGGCCGGGGAGATCGTAGAGCAATTCCGCATATCCGGTCCCAGTATTTCTCACCACCTTGACCTGCTGAAACAGGCCGGCCTGGTCACTGCGGAAAAAGAAGGGCAGTTTATTTATTATTCACTCAACACCACCGTGGTGGATGAGATCATGAAATGGTTTTTGCAATTCAAAACAAAAAAGAAATAAGATGAATAAAATATTGAACCGTCTCCTGCCCCTGGTTATACTTATACCCGGCGTTTTCCTGGCCCTTTACTGGAACAGGCTTCCCGCGGAAGTCCCCCTGCATTTTGATATCAACGGGAACCCGGACCGCCTTGGCAGTAAAAATGAATTGCTGGTCATGGTGATCACCCTTTCTGCTGCCAGCCTCCTGGTTTATTTACTGGTGATAAATATTTACCGGATCGATCCCAAGAAATATGCGGCGGAAAATAAACTGCGTCTGCAGCGGATCGGTTTTTCCCTGGCTGTATTCCTGTCCGCCCTGACCTGTTTCATTATTTACAGTGTATCCCGGGGTGGTTCCCGCTTTGATCTTAACCTGGTCCTGAGCGGCGTGGGCTTGCTTTTTGCCGTGATCGGGAATTACCTGCCCAATTTAAAACCCAATTATTTTGCCGGGATGCGCCTGCCCTGGACCCTGGAAAATCCCGAGAACTGGAGGAAGACCCATGCCCTGGCCGGAAAGCTCTGGTTTGCAGGTGGCTTATTACTGGCCATCTCCTGTATTTTTTTATCCGCCAAAGCCGCCATGATCTTTTTCTTTGCTGTGATGCTGGTGCTGGTCCTTATTCCCTGTGTCTATTCCTACCGCTATTACCGGCAACAAAAAAACAATAATCCCGTTCAGTAACTTTAGGGTTCAAAAACCTCCCGTATTAATTACCTCGCTCACGCATATCTTTCCTTTAATCACCCCGGGATCCTCGTGGGGAATATGATCAGCGATTTCGTGAAGGGAAAGCAGAAACTGGACTACCCGGCAGGCATACAGAAGGGAATTGCCCTGCACCGGGCGATTGACGAATTCACGGATACACACGAAGCCACCCGGGAAGCCAAAGAGATATTCCGCCCGGATTACCGTCTTTACAGCGGAGCCATCGTGGATGTGGTCTATGATCATTTCCTGGCCGCAGATGAAAACGAATTCTCCGAAAACAGGCTGCACGATTTTTCACAGGAAGTATATCAGACCCTGCACCGGAACAGCCACTGGCTGCCCGGTCAATTTGCCGGTATGCTCCCCTATATGAAGGAACAAAACTGGCTTTTCCATTACCGCAGCCGCTGGGGAGCCGGTAAAAGCCTCGGGGGATTGGTCCGCCGGGCCCGCTACCTCACCGAAACGGAGACCGCCTTCCGTCTTTTTGAAGAAAACTACCAACCATTAGCGGAATGTTATCGTCATTTTTGGGCCGCCGCCAAACCTTTCGCCACCCGGACTTTTGAGGAACTGGCTGATAAAGGAAAATTGTCATCCTGAGTCCAATACCGGAACAAACAATTCGTTTTACATTTGCCCTTCCCCGCGTCTGAACTGGTAAGCTGGCCGGGAAACCTAAAAAATCGTCCAATGAAAAAAAATTTCTGCTTCTTATTCTTCTTCCAGGTCATTTTTACCGGCCTGGTAGCGCAAACCCTTCCCCCGGTGGATAAGTCCCCGATGGATATGAGTTATTACCCCGCCAATTACCCGGTGCTCCGGATCCAGGATAAGGTCACCGAACCCCTGGCAGCCCGTATCGTGTACAGCCGGCCCCAGAAAACGGGCAGGGTTATTTTCGGCGGACTGGTCAAATATGGGGAAGTATGGCGGCTCGGGGCCAATGAAGCCACTGAAATAGAATTTTTCAAACCGGTAAAGATCGAAGGAAAAAAAATAGCCAAAGGGCGTTATACTTTATACGCGATCGTCAATGAAGGGAACTGGACCTTTATCCTCAATAAGGATACGGATACCTGGGGTTCCTTTAAATACGATGCTAAAAAAGACCTGCTCCGCAGCACGGTACCGGTACAAAAAACGGATCCAGCGCTTGAGACGCTGGCCATGGGCTTTGAAAAAACAACCACCGGCTTTAACCTGGTCGTGGCCTGGGATACCGTTAAAGTTGCCTTGCCCATCAGTTTATAATTTACCGCATTATGAGAAAACCTCTTTACCTGGCCGCCTTTGTGTTTCTTTTCCTTTCCTGTAATGAAGGCACAGAGGAAAACCAAACAACTGCTGGTAAAAAAGACAGCAACAGCTCACCGCTCACCCGACCGGAAAAATCAGCTATTAACCCTTACGTAATCGTGGACGTATCTCCCATGGACATGTGCTATTTCCCGGTTGATTACCCGAAATTGAAAATGGCCCATTCCGTGAGCACAGCTCCCCTGGCCCGTGTAATCTACAGCCGTCCCCACCTCCAGGGCCGGCGTATTTTTCATGAAGTACTCAAATACGATGAACCCTGGCGGCTCGGCGCCAATGAAGCCACCGAACTGGACCTTTACAGGGACGCAATGGTGCAGGGCCAAAAAATCAAAGCCGGGCGTTACACCCTGTATTGCATTCCGCATCCTGATAACTGGACCCTTGCATTCAATTCCAATATTGATACCTGGGGGTTGGAACAGGATACCACCCGGGATGTGGCCCGTTTTACCGTACCGGTGCTCAAAACACAGAATTCTCTCGAATATTTTACTATGCTGTTCGAAGAAAAAGAACGGGAAGCGATACTGCTGATGGCCTGGGATGATGTGGAAGTACGCTTACCATTCAGCTTCCGGTAATAGCCTGCTTCCCAACGGTTTAACGTTTTCACCCTGATTCCTTTGGTTTAATTCCGCATCTTTGTACCTGAACAATTACTTTAATTACTACATATGAAGTCTGCCACAAAATACATCCATGCCGGGGCTCATCCCGATCCGTCCACCGGCGCCATTATGACTCCCGTATATCAAACCTCCACTTATGTACAGGAAGCCCCTGGTGTTAATAAAGGATATGAATACGCCCGCAGCCAGAATCCCACGCGTACAGCGCTGGAAGAGGCCCTTGCCGTGATTGAGAATGGGAAATACGGGCTCGCATTCAGCAGCGGGGTAGCCGCCACCGATGCAGTGATCAAACTCCTGTCGCCCGGCGATGAAGTGATCTGCGCCAATGATATGTATGGCGGCACTTACCGTCTTTTCACCAAGGTGTTTGAGCGTTTTGGTATCGTGTTCCGCTATGTGGATACAACCAATGCGGCTAATGTGCAGGCGGCAGTTACCGCCAGAACAAAACTGGTCTGGCTGGAAACACCCACCAACCCGCTAATGAATATTACGGATATCGCGGCCGTAGCTGCGGTTACAAAAACCAAAAAGATCCTACTGGTTGTTGATAATACGTTCGCCTCACCGGCTTTACAAAACCCGCTGGACCTGGGGGCGGATATCGTGATGCATTCCGTCACTAAATATCTCGGTGGTCACAGTGATGTGATCCAGGGTGCCCTGGTAATGAATGACCCCGAGCTGCGTGAAAAGCTTTACTTCATCCAGAAAAGCTGCGGCGCTGTGCCGGGCCCCATGGATTGTTTCCTGGTATTAAGAGGGATCAAAACACTGGGCGTGCGGATGAAAGCGCATTGTGAAAACGGGAAGATTATTGCCAACTGGTTACGTAAACACCCCAAAGTAGCCCGGGTTTACTGGCCCGGATTTGAGGACCATCCCGGTTATGCCGTTGCCAAAAAGCAAATGAAGGATTTCGGCGGCATGATCTCTTTTGAATTAAAGAATGACAGCGTGGAAGAAGCCAAACGGGTATTGTCCTCTACTCACCTGTTCTCTCTTGCGGAAAGCCTCGGCGGCGTGGAATCCCTGATCAATCACCCGGCCAGTATGACGCATGCTTCGATCCCAAGAGAAGAAAGAATAAAAAATGGTTTATCTGATTCCCTGATCCGCCTGAGTGTGGGTATTGAGGATCCGGATGACCTGGTGGAAGACCTGGCAAAAGCGATCGGGTAATCAATCCCCGGCGGTTACTTTTTCAATTTTCTTATCCGGGATCAGCCACATAATGGTCACCAGGAAGAACAGGACTACCGAACTGTACGGTTCCAGGAAGGCCAGGGGTATGGCCACTGCATAGAGGATGCTCGAAACGATTCCCTTACGGCTTTGTGCTTTCATGATAACTGCCAGTTCAGGGTTTTGTTTGTGGCAGGCAGCGATGGTTTCCTGCAAAATGGTATAGGAGACCGCATTGAGGATCAGCAATGCGGCATAGATCGCCACGGGCAACGAGTCAAAATGAGTTTCCCCCACCCAGCCGGTAGCAAAGGGCACGAGAGAGAGCCAGAATAACAGGTTGAGGTTGGCCAGCATAATACCGGCGGAAACTTTTTTCACGAGGTGAAGCAGGTGGTGGTGATTGGCCCAGTAAACACCGATAAACAAAAAACTCATCATATAACTGACCAGGTCCGGCAGGAGTTTCTTTATTTCTCCCCATTCCGTACCTTCTGGTGCCTTTAATTCCAATACCATGATCGTGATGATGATAGCCAGTACGCCATCGCTGAATGCTTCCAGCCTGTTTTTTCCCATATCGCCGGTTTTGTCGCTAAAATTATCGTAATTGCTGAGGATGCGCAACAGTTCGGCAGAAAAATTAAAGCAATGGCTCGATGCCAAAGTAAAAGAATATAACCAGGCTTCTTTTATTGCCGCAGATCCTGTTTCGGTGCCGCATCGCTTTTCCAAAAAGCAGGATATCGAGATCGCTGGTTTTTTCTCAGCCATTTTTGCCTGGGGCAACCGGACAACGATTATCAATAAATCCAATGAGCTGATGGCCCTGATGGACCAGTCCCCTTTTGCATTCTGCACCGGGCATACGGACAGGGACCTGGAAAGGCTGCTGCATTTTAAGCACCGTACATTCAATGCCACGGATCTCCTGTATTTTATTGCATTCTTCCGCCTGCATTACAGCCGGCACCAGAGTCTCGAGACTGCTTTTACCCTGCGTGGTGCCAGCATGGAGGAGCGGCTGGCCGGGTTTCACCAGTATTTTTTTTCGCTGGAGGAGGCACCGCCCCGTACAAAAAAACATATTGCCAGCCCCGAAAGGGGTTCTACCTGCAAGCGCCTGAACATGTACCTGCGCTGGATGGTGCGCCGGGATGATAAGGGTATTGATTTTGGACTCTGGAAAAAGATTGCACCCGCCGATCTGATCTGCCCCGTTGATCTCCATGTGGCCAGGGTAGCCCGCCGGCTGGGGATTATCAAACGCAAACAAACAGACTGGCTGACCGCGCTGGAACTTACCGGATACTTACGAACTTTGGATCCGCAGGACCCCGTGAAATATGATTTTGCCCTGTTTAGCCTGGGCGTCACAGAAAAATATTAATATATGACCATTATCCCCGTGGAACTGGCTCCCGCGATCAGCCAGTCGATGGATATTGAACTTCCGGCAACCGGCACACTGGAACAACTTCGGGAAAAGTTATCCGCCCGCATCAATGACCTGATCAATAATGATTTTGAAAAGCTGGTATTCCACCTTTACCGTATTGACGTAAGTGAGGCCAGGATGAGAGCCCTGCTGGCCCAAAAAGAAGGCGAAAATGCGGCCGGCCTGATCGCCGACCTGATCATTGAACGACAGTTGCAGAAATTAGAAACCCGGAAACAGTTCAAACAACCCTCTCCCGGGGATGAGCATGAAAAATGGTGACGTTCCAGTCCCTGTTCTGGTTCTTTATAGTAGTTTTGAGCTATGTTTGTCACATCCGTTCATGACAACAAAACGGCCAAAGCCTTTCTTGACCTTCCACGGAAAATTTATAAAGATGATCCGAACTGGATCTGTCCGCCTGACCAGGATATCCGCTCCGTATTTAACCCGAAACGGAATAATTTTTTCAGGCACGGGGCCTGTGCCCGCTGGATCCTGAAAAATGATGCCGGCAGGACCATCGGCCGTATTGCGGCTTTTATCAACAACCATAAAGCGTATGCGCAGGAACAGCCCACCGGTGGGATCGGCTTTTTTGAATGCATCAACGACCGCCGGGCTGCTTTCGCACTCTTTGATACGGCAAAACAATGGTTAGCTGAAAAAGGGATGCAGGTCATTGAGGGGCCGGTTAATTTTGGCGAGAACGATAAATACTGGGGCCTGCTTGTGGAAGGTTTCAAGCCGCCCAGCATGGGAATGAACTATAACCCGCCGTATTACCAGGAATTTTTTGAAGCCTATGGTTTCAAAAAAAGTTATGACCAGCTGACCAATTTTCTGGATGTATCGGTGCCCTTACCGGACCGATTTATAAAAATTGCGGAGCGGGTGATGAAAAAACCGGAATACCGGTTTCGTCCCTTTGATAAAATGAATTTTGCTCATTTTGCCATGGCCTTCCGGGAGATATACAATGATGCCTGGAGCGATTTTCCCGCCTTTAGCCCCCTGGAAATGGAGACCATCCGGGAAACGTTCCGGCAACTGAAACCGGTGATGGATGAAAAAATCATCTGGTTTGCCTACCACCATGACGAACCCATTTCCTTTATTCTTTGCATGCCGGATATTAACCAGGTACTAAAACACCTGGACGGAAAACTGAACTGGTGGGGTAAACTGAAATTCCTCTGGTACAAAAAAACAACTACGATCGACCGCATCCGGATTATTGTAATGGGATGTAAAAAGAAATACCAGAATCATGGCATTGAATCGGCCCTGATCCGTTGCCTGCAACAGGAAGTCATTCCCCGCAAGAGCATCAAAGGTGTGGAACTGGCCTGGGTGGGAGATTTCAATCAGAAGATGAGGGCCCTGCATGAGGCCACCGGTGCTGTAAAGGATAAGGTACACCGCACCTACCGGTACGGGATTGATCCGGGCAAAAGCTCAAACCAGGCACTCTTTACTAAAGTTGAAAAATCCGGGCAGCTCCCTGCTGACCAGGCCCCTCTCATCCTTTCTTTTTCTCAAACATCAGTTCCCTGACCTTTTCTTTGTCTTCTTTTTCACCTTTCAGGTCGAACATGGTGCCGAATACATGGTCCCAGATCGTGGAGCTGACACCAAAACCCTGGTGTTCGTTCTTATAATGATGCAGGTGGTGATTCCGCCACAAACCTTTCATCCACCTGAAAGGCGGGTTCCAGGCATGAATGGCATAATGCATGGTTCCATACATCAGGTAACCGATCAGGAAACCGGGGAAGAACATAAGCGCATAGGATCCCATGGCCAGCCAACTCAGCCCGAAAAGGGAAGAAGAGATGATGAGGCTGGGGACCGGTGGCATGAACAAACGTTGCCGGTCGCGGGGATAATGATGGTGATTCCCGTGCAGGGTGTACACAATTTTGGCCGTGGTCTTTCCTTTGGGCACCCAATGGAAAATGAACCGGTGAGCCAGGTATTCAAAAAAAGTCCAGAAAAACATCCCGGAGAAGAATAAGAGCAGGATGGTTTTGGTGCTGTAATCATAACGGGTGGCCGCCAGGTAAATGATATAGCTCAGGATGGGGATATACATACCCCAGATAACTAAGGGGTTGGCCTTAGTGAGCGCTTCTAAAAAATCATTTTTAAATAAGCGGGCCTGTCCTTTATTATGAATTTTTTCGAATTGCATTCCGCAAAGATAATAACGGAACTGCTGATATTTTCAGGCCGGAATTTGATTTTTACTCCGGAAAAGACGGTTACCGGGACAGCAGTTCATCGATCCTTACAAAACGATAACCTCTTGCTTTTAAATATTTTATTAAGACTGGCAGGCGGTAATAAAATTTATCCGTCCGGTTGGGCCCTGCACCGGTATGCATCAGCAGGATAAATCCGTTCAATCCCGCCGGCCGGGACTGCTCGTAATCCAGTATGGACTCCATGATCAGCTGAGCGGCGCGGTAATTCTTATCCGGATCGGTAGTATAATCGGCATGACTGAGGGTACCGGGAGTATAATTCACCAGTTGCAGCCCCAGTGACCGGGTCCAGACCGCGATGGAATCATTGTACCATTCATAGGGAGGCAAAAAAAACCGGGCATTCTTTACAGCTACTCCCTGTTGAGCCATGGCTGTATAATTATCGCCCAGGTCAAAACTGAATTCCCCCACCGTCAGCAGCAGGCGATCCCTGTCGGACCAGTCGCAATAAAGCAAATGCTGATCGGAATGCGCCCCGAGATAATGCCCGGCTTTCCGGATTTGACGGATCAGCTGTTGAAAAGAATCCGTCCGGTAAAACTGCCCGGTAAAAAAGAAAGAACCTTTTATTCTTTCCTGTTGCAGTGTTTGTAAAATAAAAGATCCGCCTTCGGCATATTGATGACCTGTAAAAACAAGCGCTATTTCTTTTCGGGTACTGTCGCCCCGGACAATGGCTCCATGGTCAAGGCTGAAGTTTTTTTTTACTCTGGCCGTTGATTCGCTTTCCGCCTCCCTGGCGGCCAGCAGGTACACCAGTGAAGCTGTGCCATCCATGGTAGGCTCATTGGTACTGTAATCCCCGTAATCGTCGTGGTAAACAGCCAGGTTACTCTGGAATGCAGCATATTCATCGGCGTCTTTCAGTTGTATTCCGATCAGGTTTTTGTAAATACTGCCATAAACCGGTCCATCCACCAGCCCGCCGTCGATGGGATAATTCTTTAAATGCGTAAATGCCGAATGCGGATCCACCGGGGTATCGCCCCCGGAAGGCAATCCATAGACCATGGAGGTACCCCAGGGATTGCAACCAAAGAGCCAGTCGAAATTAGCCTGCTCCAGTTCGCCGAACTGTTTATCCCCGGTAAGTTCTTTGTACCAATAGCATTGAATGGCAAAGGAGGCAGTGAGGTTATTACTGCACCAGATATAGGGAATGCCGCGGCAGAAGGCATTCAGTTTGGCTTTGTCCCAGACTTTTTCAATTCCCTGTTTATAGAAATCAATAAGGCTGTCCCTTCGGTTATCCTTTACCTGTTTGGCCAGTTCATAATGCCCGATATTAATAAAAGGATACCACTGGTAATGATTGGCCGTATCGGAACCCAGCCAGGGAGTAAGGGGTTCCATCTTTGCATACCTATATGAATTCGACAGAAAAGACGTGTCGTCAAAAACGGAGAAAAGATCCCCGCCTTGCTTTATTGATTTTTCTGTAAAATAGCGAATGTTCTGCTGATATACGGCGCAGGCCAGTTCCAGGTCATCAACCCAATTTTCTTCCGCATATATATAAGGCGATTTAACAGAAACCGTTTGCGTCGTACCCTTTTTCTTAAGCATGTAGAATTTGGCGCTGGTTGATTTTTCATCAAGGAGCCGGGAATAATCAGTATCAAGTGTATCGAAAATTATGGTCCCCAGCGCAAATGCACTTGCAAACTTTCCCGCCGTCGAACCCGTACCAGTCGTCGCATTTAAAAATTTTCCCCGCTGCTGCGGCTCGCCATTGATAAAATACACCGGGCGTTCCAGTCCTTTACCGTAATAATTCGTATCCTCTTTCGGAATACGCATTCCCTGGTGATCGCGGTCATCACCGACCTGGTTAAACATCCAGTCATCTTTCGGATGCATTTTCAATAACCAGTCCAGTCCCCATTTCGCTTCGTCCAGCACATCGGCCCTGCCGTTTTTGCCATCCATTCCATTGGCTTGTTTTTCATCCGTAAACACCTGCGGAAAATCGCGGTAGGCCATCAGCAAATGATAGGTGGCATTGGCAGAAGTACTACTGTACTGCAAATAATCCGATGCGTCGTGCCAGCCGCCCGTCACATCAATATGGGTACTGTCTTTGATCCCGGCCTTTTCACCATACAGGACATATCCGTCATGAGTATGGCAACTGTCTTTTAAAAAGGGATTGAACCCGGAGCGCTGTTGCCGCATATAGCGCAGGCAGAAATCGGCAGCCCCTTTGTACACATCCTGCCCGATACTGAATTCAGGCGACTGCACCCCGCCGGCCCGCAGAAAATAAAGGCCGGGTTTTTTGCAGGCTGAAAAATCGAGACGATATGTCCTGGTAAATGGTCCGTATTCCCCAAAATCTTTTCCTGGCCTGCCTTTCATTACGACAATACCCGTCTCCGGATTAACCAATTCCCAACCAGTCTTTTCCGGCCCCCCATGTCCCTTTCCGCACCAGACCGCTATTTTCACTCCGTCCGGCTTATATCCCAGCAGGTTGACCCGGATCCAGCTTTGCGGATCCTGTTCCTGGGAAAACGAAAGCAGGGGCAGCAGCAGAACAAACCAGGCTTTTTTCATCACAGCAATTTACAAACTACGGGCGAATGCCCCCGCGAAATAGAAACATCTATTTGGTATAACTTAGCGCACTTAAACCCCCGAGATGAAATTAATCACCTATGTCAAGGAAGAAAGAGAACAATTAGCTGTACTGATTGATGGTATGGTCTATGATATGGAAGTGCTGCACCCCGACCTGCCCAGCAGCATGAGCCTGCTGCTGAATTATTGGGAAGATTATTTTCCCGTAGCCCAGGCCGGAGAACTGATGCTGCGTGAAGGCTCCCGGACCAGCAACAAAGGAATTCCCGTCAGTGAAGTGCAGCTATTGGCCCCTGTGCCCTTCCCCACTTCCTGCCGGGATGGCTATGCGTTCCGGCAACATGTGGCCGCGGCCCGGCGTAACCGCAAAGTGGATATGATCCCCGAGTTTGACCAGTACCCGATCTTTTATTTTACCAATCACCACAGCATACAGGGACCCGGCGCTGTCCGCTGTATGCCCGATCACCTGGAGCAACTGGATTTCGAACTGGAAGTGGCGATTGTAATCTGCAAACACGGAAGAAATATCAAAGCCGCAGAAGCCGATGAATACATTGGTGGCCTGATGATCATGAACGATGTGAGCGCCCGGCGTCTGCAGATGGAAGAAATGCTGCTGAACCTCGGCCCGGCGAAGGGCAAGGACTTCTCTACCGTCATTGGCCCCTGGCTGGTGACAATGGATGAACTGGAATCGTTTGAAATCCCCGCCAAAGAAAACCATACCGGCAAAAGCTGGAACCTGCGGATGAAATGTACAGTAAACGGCAAACAGGTGAGCAATGGCAATGTGGGCGATATGGACTGGACCTTCGCTGAGATTATAGAACGCGCTTCTTATGGAGCAGACCTCTATGCCGGCGATGTGATTGGTAGTGGCACTGTGGGGACAGGTTGTTTCCTGGAACTGAATGGTACCGGTAAACTGAATGATCCCAACTACCCGGCACAATGGCTAAAACCGGGGGACGAAGTGGAAATGGAAATCGACGGACTGGGGGCACTCCGTAATACGATTGTAGCTGAAGAGACCGACTGGAGCATCCTCCAACAGAAGAAACAGGGATGAAATACTGATCTAATATTGAATTTTTTATCGCGAAGACGCTAAGACACGAGAGCTACAACTTTCTTTTACCGCGGAGACGATAAGATGCGAGAGCTGCAATTTTTTGTTTGCCGCAGAGGCGCGGAGACGCAAGAGATACAAATTTCTTATACCGCGGAGGCACTAAGGCGCAGAGTTGAATTGAATTTCTTTGCGCCCTCTGCATCTCCGCAGTTCAGCTGATTTTACACGCAGCTTTCCCCCCAATTATTTTATATTCTGCCCTAGGGTTGGATTCCTTTGCGCCCTCTGCGCCTCCGCGGCTCAGCTGATTTTACATGCAGCTTTCCCTCCAGTTATTTTGTTTGCCACGGAGACGAAAAGGTGCGAGAGCTACAATTTTCTTTTACCACGAGACGCTAAGGCGCAGTGTTGAATTGAATTTCTTTGCGCCCTCTGCGCCTCCGCGGCTCAGCTGATTTTACACGCAGCTTTCCCCCCAGTTATTTTATATTCTGCCCTAGGGCTGGATTCCTTTGCGCCCTCTGCGCCTCCGCGGCTCAGCTGATTTTACATGCAGCTTTCCCTCCAGTTATTTTGTTTGCC
>JACPUV010000044.1 GCA_016192105.1 Sphingobacteriales bacterium
AGACGCCAATGCAGACTTTTTTAGAATCACTACCTTTAGCTAAAGAAAAGCTGATCCAAAACCATGAACCAGCTTAATTTTATCCTTACCCTATAAAACTAAAAAAACCTTGATTGTCAGATAAAGTACTATCTATTACACCTAAAGTGAGTTACCGTACTATACGGCTCGCCGCTCAAAGCTCGTAGCTCGAGGCTTGCAATAAGCTGCGAGGAGTGAGCGATGAGTTGCGAGACCTAAAGCGGGATACCTCACTATTCATCTCGTAGCTCGCTGCTCGTAACTCGTAGCTCGTAACTCATAGCTCGTAACTCATAGCTCGTACCTCGTAGCTCGCGTCTCAAAGCTCATAGCAAATAGCTTAATTAGTTTATTCAGCAGGCGTCCGCTAATTTTGACGTTTACCAGACAGCATGACAGCATCGAAGGAAAACAAGTGGCTGTATCTTTTTATCAGCCTGGCAGCAGGGATGAATTTCAGCGGACTATTTGTTCCGCTGCTCGATCCGGATGCGGGGATCTATGCCAGTATTTCCAAACAGATGGTGCAGAGCGGGGATTACCTCAACCTTCATTTTCAGGGGAAGGACTGGCTGGATAAACCGCATTTCCCTTTCTGGCTCACCGCCTTTTTTTTTAAAATTTTCGGGATCAGCACCTGGTCGTACAAACTGCCGGGTATTTTATTAGCGCTGACAGGTGCAGGTTATACTTATTTGTTTGCCAGACAACAATATAATAAGACCACCGGTTTATGGGCCAGCTTTATCCTGCTTTGTTCCCTGCATTTCCTGGCTTCCAATAATGATGTACGGGCCGAGCCCTTCCTGACCGGGCTGATCATAGCGGCTGTGTATCATTTTTCCAATTCATTCAATAAACTCATCAGCTGGCACCTGCTGGCAGCCTGTGTGTTTACGGCGGCCGCGCTGATGACCAAGGGCCCCTTCAGCCTCGTACCCATTGGCGGGGCGCTGGCGGGCGAACTAATCCTCAAAAGAAACTGGAAGCAATTGTTTCACCCCCGCTGGCTGATCGCTTTTGTATTGCTGACTTTGTTCATATCCCCCGAACTGTACAGCCTCTGGTACCAGTTCGACAGTCACCCGGAAAAAATAATTTTTGATAAAACAAATGTATCGGGGATCCGCTTCTTTTTATGGGACAGCCAGTTTGGACGTTTTTTTAATACCGGTCCTATCAAAGGAAAAGGAGACCCCTTCTTCTTCCTGCATACACTTCTATGGGCCTTTCTCCCCTGGGCATTGCTGATGTATGCGGCACTGTATTTAAAAATAAAATCTGCCTTCAGTAAAACAGGACGGGCCCATTCCGAATGGTACAGCATCAGCGGCAGCTTGCCCACGATCCTGATGTTTTCCTTATCCGGATTCCAGTTGCCTTATTATACCAATATCATCTTCCCGTTCCTGGCCATCCTGACCGCAGCTTTTGTAATGGAGCTGAAGGAAAAAGGCGTGAAGCGAACCGCACTGGTCCAGGGTTTGATTACCGGGATAGTTCTGGCCGGTTTGCTGGCCCTGTATATTTTATACCGCCCTGCTATCAATGCGGTTTTTGCCTTTGTTGTGCTCTGCGGGCTCCTGCTGCTCCTGCTGCTCTTTCCGTGGATCATTAAAACCGGGTTATTGCAGCAGACCCTGCTTCGGTCCGGCCTTGCAACGCTGATCATTGCCCAGTTTCTCAATGGACTATTCTATCCCGACGCCCTGCAATACCAGTCAGGCAGCCAGATGGCGTATTACCTCAACAGAAACCTGCCGGGTTTGCCGGCGGCCAGTGGGGATCTCTATATTCCCTGCGGGCAGTTTTATCTCGACCGCCCGGTACGGATCCTGCCCATTGATACGATCTGTAAAAAGGAATTTGTCCGGCCTTCTGTGGTCTTTATTTCAGAGAAAGAATTAATCCTGTTGCAGCAAACGGGGTCTCCCTATGAGCTTGTCAAAGCGTTTCCTGAATATCATATTACCACGCCCACCCTGAAATTTATCAATCATAAGACCCGGGAGAAAACCCTGAAAAAACAGTGGCTCGTTAAGCTGCTCTAACCCTTCCAGCCCATGAAGAAAAGTATTTCCATAAACCACCGCCTGCTTTTTTACGGAGCCTGGATACTGCTGGGTATCCTCCAGGCCGGGCTGACCGGGCTGCGGGATGATGAAGCGTATTACAGGATCTATTCTTTTTTCCCCGCCCGCGGTTATTTTGATCACCCGCCTTTCGTGGCCATGTTCGTGAAAGCCGGTATGTATCTTTTCCCCGGGGCATTTGGAATCCGGTTTTTTTTCCTGCTCTTTCATATACTGACCGTGTATTTCCTGGAGAAACTGCTCCCGGTAAAAAACCCCTTCCTGTTTTACGCCATCCTGGTTTCCATGGCGCTTATCCAGCTCGGGGGGTTTATGGCAGCCCCCGACACCCTGCTTATTTTTTTTACGGCCCTGTTTTTTTATCTCTATAAACTTTTTACCCAAAAGGCAAACTGGCTGAATACGATAAACCTGGGCTTTGCCGCCGCCGCACTTATATACAGCAAATACCATGGCGTGCTGGTCCTGCTGTTCACTCTTTTATCCGACCGGTATTTATTCAGGAACTACAAAGTGTATGTGGCCGGTTTACTGGCACTGGGACTTTATATGCCCCATCTGTACTGGCAATACCAGCATGACTGGGTCAGCTTCCGCTATCATTTATTTGAAAGCAATGTGAACCCGTATAAGATCAGTTACAGTTTAAATTACCTGCTGGGGCAACTGCTGCTGGCCGGGCCGCTGGCCGGGTTCATTTTATTGCCGGCTGCCTTTTCGTATAAACCGCAGCGACGAGTGGAATGGGCCCTGTATTATACCATGGCCGGCACCTACCTGTTCTTCCTGCTCAGTTCATTCCGGGGAAAAGTAGAAGCCAACTGGCCTTTTCATGCCTTTGTCCCGGTGATTGTTTTGTCCTTTTCCTACCTCGCGGAGAACGATAAATGGAGAAAGATCCTGTTCCGTCTTGTACCTGTTACGCTGCTGCTGGTAACGGTTACCCGGGTCATCATGATCGGGGATATTGTTCCCTGGAAACCGGTAAAGAAAGAATTTCATGCCTGGAAGGACTGGCCCCGGCAAATGAGGGAAAAGACCGGGGGGATACCGGTTGTGTTCAACAGCTCTTATCAGCAGGCTTCCCAATATGGATTTAGCAGCGGCCAGGTGGCTTACTCCCTCAATTATTACCGCGGCCGGAAAAACCAGTTCAACTTTATCCCGCTGGAAATATTCCTGCTGGGTCAGCCGGTCTATTATTTTGATTCCTATAACCTGCCTGATTTCCGCGATACCATTCATACCCCGGCGGGCAATTTTGGTTACCGGTATGATTCTTTTTTTGTAAGCTTCCCGAAGATTGAATTTATTCCTTCGGCATCTTCCTGGCGGGCCAGGGCAGGGCAAAGCCTTTCACTGAATGGAACCGTACGGATGCCATACAGGTATGGTTTATTTATCGGGGACACGAAAGCGGAGCTGAAGGATACATTGCGGATCGCTGTGTTCAATAAGAAAGGATGGGTGAAAGACATTATGACCCCAGCCCGGGTGAAAGAGGTATTTGCTGCCCAGTCTTTTCAGCTGAATATTGACCCGGCCCTGCCACCGGGTCGGTATGAATTGATGTTTGCCCTGAACTGTGGTTTTTATCCGCCTACGGCCAACAGCAAAAAGATCCCGTTAATTATTTATTGAGCTTAGCTGGTTTTGTAACGCCTGTTCCGATCACTTCCTGTATATCCGGATCGGTTTCCAGGTTATTCATCTGCCGCTGTATATAGGCCGCCCTGCTTAAAATAAAAGAAGAAGGAGGTTTAACGGGGTATCTTTTGGGATTGGGCAGGCAGGCGGCGATCATCGCGGCTTCCTGTCGGCTGAGGTTTCGGGCGGGCTTATTGAAATATTGCTGCGCGGCGGCTTCAATGCCAAAAACACCATCCCCGGTTTCGATCACATTCAGGTACACTTCCAGGATGCGTTTCTTGCCCCAGAAGGTTTCAATCATAAAAGTGAAATAGGTTTCAAGCCCTTTCCGGATCCAGCTTCTTCCCTGCCAGAGAAAAACATTCTTGGCTACCTGCTGGCTGATGGTGCTGGCCCCGCGGATGCGTCCCGGTTTTTTTTCATTGTACTTCATGGCCTTGCTGATACTCTTCCAGTCAAACCCGCTGTGATCGGGGAAGAGCTGGTCTTCCGAAGAAATAACGGCCAGTTTCGCATTGGGCGACATTTCGCGGCTGCTGACATAATCCCGTTTCAGGCCATGCCCGCTGATCCAACTGACCAGTTGGGTGATGGTGACAGGCGGGTCCACCCAGCGGAGCAGGATGATATAGATAAACTGGAAGATAAATACCAGCAGGAAGATCCGTCTGGTCCATTTCCAGGCTTTTTTTAAAAAGGAGTTGCCCTTACTTTTATTTGCTTTAGCTGTTGACATAGAAAAATAAACCACCGATTAATACCAGCCCGAAAATAATAAGGATAATGCCATTCACCCGGTTCAGGATATGAATATTATGGGGCGTAAGTTTGTTCCGGATCCGGCCCGCCAGGAAAACCTTGAGCAGGTCGGCCAGCAATACGATCGCCAGGGCCGTAACATAGATTATGACCTTATTCCGGGTGCTGAACCCGATCAGCGAACCTGAAATGGTGATCCAGAGAAGGATCATCCCGGGGTTCATCAGGTTCATGAAATACCCGGACAGGGAAATTTTCAACAGGTCCCGCGCCCGCTGTTTGAAAACGATCTTACCGTCTTCATTCACTTTTATCTTCTTGAAAAAAAGGAAATAAATACCAATGGCGATCAGCAGGAGGCTCCCGGCAATCCCAATGGGTTTTTCGTATAAACGGAGACGGAGGAATAACCCGGTGAACACATTGGCCAGCAGCACCAGGGTGATATCGCTGGCGGAAACGCCAAACGCGAAAGCCAGGCCGCCTTTGTGCCCGTTGTTCAGGCTTTGCTTGATCACCGAAAACAGGACCGGTCCCACTGAAATACTCAGCAGCAGTCCGATCGTGATTCCTTTTGCGATTGCATCAATCATATTAAAGTAAGAAGTACGAGGTACGAACTGTGAATTACGATGTACGGTTATTATTCCCGGGTTTTGATAATCCCGGACCGGGCCGTAATAATTGAAGCCACGATTATTTTAAGGATAGATACACCGTCTGCTGCCAGCAGGGAGATCTTTTCTTTAAAATCCGGGTTAAAAACCATCAAAAGCTCCAAAAAATAAACGGATTCATCCGCTTCCTCCTCCACTATTTTGAGCTTATAAATAAAGTCTGCACCTGATTTAGCCCTTCTTGCTGCCCTGTAATTGGCACCAACAGAAGAGGAGCTTCTGATCAATTGACCGGTATAAGCTTTGTTTACTGTATTGTAAGGCAACTCCCGGATCAGTTTTCCTGTTGCAACTGCAAAAGCAAATGTCCGTTCTTTTAAATCCTGCATAGTCTTAGGTTTAGACCCGCAACTTATATAAGATTTTTATAGTAATAGTTACCTGTCGCCGCCTTTAGTTTTAAAAACCATCAATCCTCAGTTAGTTACTTTCGTTAAGAACCCCTCTGCTGTAAGCACTTCGTACCTCTTACTTCGTACTTCTTGCCTCGTACCTCTTACTTCGTACTTCTTGCCTCGTACTTCTTACTTCGTACTTCTTGCCTCGTACTTCTTACTTCGTACTTCTTACTTCGTACCTCTTACCTCGTACTACCTACCTCGTACTTTCAAAGCCCTCCTGTCTTCAGAAACCGTTCCCATTCTTCCAGCATCTGTCCTTTCATCACCCGGGGAAATTTATGCTGGCTGCCCAGTTTACCCTTGAGTTCCATGAATTTCATGAATTTTTCTTCGGGTAAAACTTCAAGGAACACTTCTTTCAGCGCGCTGCCGCGCTCCGTGGCATAGTCATCATTGAGGATCCGCAGGTGTTCGTCAATTTTTTTGCGCAACTGTTCCGGGTCCACTTTATCATTGGTGCCGATATACCAGCGATGGGCAAAGAAGTTCTGGTACGGGAAACCCAGCACCGTATATTCCGGGATACATACATTGAGTTCGTCGCTTGCCAGTTCCACCGCTTTGTTCATATTGTCCACGCTGAGGTGTTCCCCGGTAAGACTGAGAAAATGCTTGGTCCGGCCCGTGATCACCAGTTCACATCTTTCCAGGTCCGTGAATTTGACAGTGTCGCCGATCAGGTATCGCCAGGAACCGGCGTTGGTACTCATCAGCAGGGCGTATTCCCGGCCTTCCTCCACTTCGTGGATCATTTTGGCTTCCGGGTTGGGGACGATCTTCCCTTCGTGATCAAAATTCCTGTCATCAAAGGGTACAAATTCAAAGAAGATATTATTATTCAGGATCAGCTGCATACCCCTGGCGTGTTCCCGGGTCTTATAGCCGATAAAACCTTCGCTGGATAAATAGTTTTCAATATATACAATAGGTTTACCCAGTAGTTTCTCAAATCCTTTTTTATAGGGTTCGAACGCCACGCCGCCATGTACAAAAAAGCTGAAGTTGGGCCAGATCTCGTGAATATTATTCACTTTGTAATGCTCGATCACCATTTCCATACACATCTGGCACCAGGCCGGCACACCCACGATATAACCAATATCCCAGTCTTTCGCATGCTCCACAATTTCATTCAGTTTCTGGTTCCAGTCACTCAGGGCGGCAATACGGCCACCCGGTTTATAAAAAGTCTGGAACCAGAATGGCCTTTTCTTGGCCAGGATACCGCTCAGGTCGCCGGCAAACCAGCCGGCTTTTCCTTTTTTCAGATCCGTGGCGCCACCCAGCATCAGGAATCCCTTGGTCATGGCTTTTTTATTCGCCTCTTCGTACCTGATCAGGCTGATAAACTGGCGGACATAATTGATCGTATTGCTCCGTAATAATTCTTTGGTTACCGGGATATACTTGCTGGCGGCTTCCGAAGTACCCGAACTGAGTGCATAGTATTTTATTTTGCCCGGCCAGGTCACATCCGGCACCCCGTCCAGGGTTTTTTTCCACCATTCTTCATAGATCTTATTGTAATCATGAACCGGCACCAGTTCCTGGAATTTTTTACCCGGGTGCTTACTGAGCAGGACCTCATCAAAATGATACTGCTGGCCGAACTCCGTAAACCGGGCTTTTTTCAGTAATTTTTTTAATACCCGGAGCTGCTGGCGGCGCGGGTCATTGGGCGGGATACGGAGCGCGGCGGCAATTGCCCTGGGCAGTTTAATATCGATGATAGTGGCCATTCGTTGCTGATCGGTTAGGATTAAAGTTACAGATTGTTACCCGTATAAAAGGGCGAATATAAGGCATGTGCAGGTTATACACGGATCATCCGCCCAGTCTCCGGTAAGCCCGGCCGATCAGTTTCAGGTCCAGCCATGGTTTGTATTCCCGGGCATACCAGTCATCTGTCAATTGAATACTCTCTTCCGTAAGTGAAGACGGATTGCCGGCCGGCAAACCATTACAGGCAAGTACAGCCGGTAACAAGGCCGGCAACGCATCAGCGGAACCCGCATAACCGACCCATGTCTTTTTGGCGAACAGTACGCTGAAGCAATTCCGGAAAAATGAAAATGGCTTAGTAACCAAAAACAACTGTACCGGGAAACTGAGGAGCCCAACAAGAGAAAACAAAACATCCAGTAATCTTTTTAGCCGCCGGTTATAAGGATCTGCCAGCTGGTAGCTGCTTTCCTTTGACACCGCTTCACCGGAACTGTCTTTTGAATCGCTGCCGATCACGCTGTGACTGCCTGCCGCATGTATTCTCGCTGTGAGGCCGGGCGGTAATTGCCGGATGCTTTCAATGATCGCGGCAAAAGACAGGTGACCCTGGCAGAAGATCACTTCGCGGAAGGGAAGCATCCGGGTTAAAGCCGGCAGGTTTTTATAATGACCCAGGGCCGATCCATCCGCGGGGTCCACTGCAAGCCTTCCCATTACCGGCTGGTGAAAACCCGCTTCTTCCAGCAACCGCAGGACCTGTTCGTATTCTGCAGCAGTCCCGGCAATGACAAAAGCGGAATGTTCCTCTTTTTGCCGGTCACTGCTGATCACATTCGTACGGACAAGCAGGAGGCGTAATAAACTGATCAGTAAAAAAGCCAGTACGGCACCAAACAGCACGATTGCCCTGGAGAAACGGAATTGTTCCGGTAACAGGGAATAGGCAGCAAGCAGGGTGATGGTAGCGATAGCGGAAGAACGGATCAGTTCACTCCATTTATACCATTTATCATACAACCCCGCATAATAGGCGGTGAGCAGGTAGATAATGGTATAACCGGGGATCGCGATCCATAAAAGCCGGTTCTCATATTCAATACCCGGGCGTACATACTGCGACCAGATCTCTTTCATCAGCCAAAATGAGCAAAGGATCACTACCGCATCGATCAGCGGTAAGCCGATCCGGCGGATAAACTGCCCGAGCGCGGTGAGCGCGGCCCTGAACCAGATCGCCATATGTATAAGCCCGTTGAACAAGCCGGCTTTCCCGCCCCCGTAATGTTTACGCACAAAAAGGCTCATAGCGGTATAGAACATCCGCACATAATTCATACTTCCCTTACGGGTACTTTCTCCTTTGAAGTGGATGATGGAGCTGCCGGCAAAATAATAGTTTTTAAACCCGGCTTCCTGGATCCGGTAACTCAGGTCCACATCCTCTCCATACATAAAGAAGCGTTCGTCGAATCCACCTACCTGGTCCAGCACGTCTTTCCGGATCATCATAAAAGCGCCGGCCAGCACATCCACTTCATTGTTTTTATTTTCATCGAGGTGACCCAGGTGGTACCGGGAAAAATGCGGGGAGGCGGGGAATAGCCTTGATAACCCGAAGAGCTTGTACAGGGATGTCAGGGGCGAAGGGAAAGCCCTTTTGGATTCTTTGAGAAAATGGCCGCTGCCATCCAGCATTTTTATACCCAGGGCACCCGCTTCCGGATGCTGGTCCAGGAAACGAATACAGGTTTCGAAACAATCTTCCGGAAGGATCGTATCGGGGTTCAGGAATAAAATATAACGGCCCCTGCTTTCTTTCCATCCCTGGTTGCAGGCCCGGGCGAAGCCGCTGTTTTCCCGGTTGGCGATAAAACGTACGTCCGGGAATGCCGGTCGCAGGTAGGACAGACTGTTATCTGCGGAACAATTGTCGATCACGATGATCT
Organism: Sphingobacteriales bacterium; assembly: GCA_016192105.1. Classification (GTDB taxonomy): domain Bacteria; phylum Bacteroidota; class Bacteroidia; order Chitinophagales; family Chitinophagaceae; genus JJ008. The sequence continues at coordinate 9,273 of JACPUV010000044.1, forward strand.
CACCGCTTGTTTTTTTCAGGGCCTGCCGGACCGAATAAAGACACTGTTCAAGAAAGTGCTTTACATTATAATTCACTATGATAACTGACAATTCCAAACGGGATCTTCTTATTCCCGCGAAGTACGAAGTTTTTTCGTGGAGAGCAAAATAAGCCTTGCCACTGCTGGTATAAATTCATTTTCCGCAAAGCGGCCCGCGGTCTATCTTTGCCCATGCTTAAAACCACCCTGACAGCTGCTGCCAAAGCCGGTGCAGCAGAGATTCTCCGGTTTTTCAACGGGGAGTTCAAGGTAAGTAATAAAGAAGGAGTCAATAACCTGGTAACCGAAGCGGATCATGCTGCTGAAAAAGCCATCCTCTCGGTGATAAAATCCCATTTTCCCGATCACCAGGTGCTGGCCGAGGAAACGGGGGAGATCCGGCAGGATTCCAGTTATAAATGGATCATTGACCCGATTGATGGTACGGTCAACTTTGCCCACGGCATTCCGCTGAATTGTGTGTCGATCGGTGTTGAACACGAGGGCGTGATGGTGATGGCAGCCGTTTACAACCCACACTTCAATGAGTTTTTTTTCGCGGAAAAAGGGAAAGGCGCCACGCTGAATGATCAGCCCATCCGGGTAAGCAGCGAAACACAGGCTGTAAAAGCCTGCCTGGTAACCGGTTTTCCATATACGTATATCAATATGCCCAACGGGCCGCTGGAAGTGTTTGAACGTTTTATCCGCAAAGGCGTACCGGTCCGGAGACTGGGTTCGGCCGCGATCGATCTTTGCTGGGTGGCTGCAGGGCGCTTCGATGGGTTCTATGAACACAAGCTGGAGCCCTGGGACAGTGCAGCCGGTTTCCTGATCGTGGAAGAAGCCGGGGGCAAGGTCACCGACTTTACCGGGAAACCCTTTTCAGTCTATCAGCACCGGCTGCTGGCAACCAATGGAAAGATCCATGAAGAGATGCTGGCGGTCATTAATAATCAGAAAGAACTATGAGTACAGAAAGAACAGAGATCAGCAGCCTGGGTGAGTTTGGCTTAATTGAACAGCTGACCAGGAATATTGAATTACAAAACGCGTCCTCGGTACTGGGTGTGGGAGACGATGCGGCCGTGATCGATCATTTCGGCAAGCAAACCGTACTGACCACGGACCTGCTGGTGGAAGGGGTGCATTTTGACCTGATCTATACGCCACTCAAGCACCTGGGTTATAAATCGGTGGTGGTGAACCTAAGTGATGTATATGCGATGAACGCAATACCCACCCAGGTCATCCTCAGTATCGGGATCAGTAACCGCTTCAGCATTGAAGCCCTGGAAGAATTTTATGAGGGCGTATATGCGGCTTGTGAAAAATACGGGGTGGACCTGGTAGGTGGTGATACCAGTTCCTCACAAAAGGGATTTATTATCTCCCTGACCGCGGTGGGTGAAGTGGCTCCCGATAAATATGTGAAAAGAAGTACAGCCCAAAAGGGAGACCTGCTCTGTGTCAGCGGCGACCTGGGTGCGGCTTATGTGGGATTGCTCTTCCTGGAAAGAGAAAAGAAAATTTTTGTCGAAAGCCCCGGGGTACAGCCCGATCTCGAAAATGAATCCTATGTGATCGGGCGGCTGCTCAAACCCGAAGCCCGGAAAGATATTATTGAGTTCTTTACGGCCAATGAGATTGTCCCGACCGCTATGATGGATATCAGCGATGGCCTGAGTTCCGAGATCCTGCATCTCTGTAAAGACAGCAACCTGGGCTGTGTAGTGTACGAGGACAAGATCCCCGTATCGGAAGAAATGAAAAAAGCAGCGTTCAAATTTGAAATAGACCCCACGGCCTGTGCGTTAAGTGGCGGGGAAGATTATGAACTGCTCTTCACCCTTCCCCAGGCGGATTACGATAAGCTGGTGCTGAATGAACAGATCAGTGTGGTGGGATATATGACGGAGCCGGAAGAGGGCGCGCAGCTCATCACGCGGGGGGGCAGCAGGCATGCCATCACCGCGCAGGGATGGAATCACCTGAAGTAAGCTATTAAACCGGAACTACGGTCCTATGAGGAGAATATTGATTTTAGGGTGTTCGATATTGTTTGCTGCCTGCGGGGTAAACAGGTCCTCCTTTTCTCCTGTAAAAAAATACGCGCCGGAACAATTGCAGCGGGACTATGACCTGTACCGGGATATCCTGGAGCGGCACCATCCGAGCCTTTACTGGTTTACCCCGAAAGACAGCATGGATTATTATTTTGAGTACGGGCGAAAGCAACTGAATGATTCCCTGACAGAGCCGGCCTTCCGGAAGATACTGAGCTATGTAACCGCCAGGATCAACTGTGGCCATACGTCCATACGGAGTTCCAAAGCCTGGTCGAAATACAGCGATACGGTCCGGGTGGGAAAAATGTTTCCCCTCAGTATGAAATTGTGGAATGATACCATGCTGGTTACCGCCAACCTCAACCGGAAAGACAGTATTCTCCGGAGGGGGACCCAGGTTACCCGGCTGAACGGGAAAACCGTACCCGAGCTTACGGATACACTTTTCCGTTATATATCGACCGACGGGTACAACAGGACGCACAAATACCAGACCCTGAGTAACCGTGGTTATTTTGGCGCCCTGTACACATTGCTTTACGGTCCCTCGGAAAAATATGAGCTGGAATACACCGATAGTACCGGGATTACCCGGCAGGTAACAATACCGGCCTATAATCCGGCGGCGGATACGGCAGGAAGATTAGCGCTGCGACCGCCGGCCAAAATACCGCGACCTTCCAGGAGGGAAAGAAAAAGACAGGCGATCAGCACGATCCGGTTGTTAAAGATCGATACGGTAAACCATTCGGCTATGATGACGCTTTCCACTTTCAGCCGGGGCTATGGACTGCGTAAATTTTTCCGGCAGTCGTTCCGCGCCCTCCGGGATAACCGGATCACCCACCTGATCGTGGATGTAAGAGGCAATGGCGGCGGCAATGTGAATACTTCAACCCTGCTGACCAAATACATTACAGACAAGCCCTTCAAACTTGCGGATTCTCTTTATGCCATTCGGAAACAAAGCCCGTATTACAGGTACATACAGAATCACCATTGGAATAAACTCTTTATTTCCTTTTTTACCCATAAGCAGAAAGACGGCTACTATCATTTCGGCTATTTCGAACGGCATTATTTCAAACCCAAACAGCAGCATCATTTCAACGGGAAGACCTATATCGTAACCGGCGGGAATTCATTTTCCGCCACAACCCTGTTCGCCTCAGCCCTGCTGAAGCAGGAAAACGTGTTGGTGGTGGGCGAGGAAACCGGTGGCGGCGCCTATGGAAATACGGCCTGGCTGATTCCCGATGTGACCTTACCGGAAACCGGGGTTCGTTTCCGCCTGCCTTTGTTCCGATTGGTCATTGATAAAGAGGCTATTCAGAACGGCCGGGGTGTGCAGCCGGAGATCATGTCCTTTCCCAGTATTGAAGCGATACGCCGGAATGCTGATTTCAAAATTGAAACGGTAATGGAACTGATCCGGGCGGACCAGGCACAAAAGAAAAACCCCTGACGGGTGCCAGGGGCTGTATCGCTGGTATTTATTCAATGTCTTTATTCGGCCTCGGCCACTACTTCCTTTACTTCCGGGATCATCCGCTTCATCATGCCCTCGATACCTGCTTTTAACGTGATCATTGAAGAGGGACAACCGCTGCAGCTTCCCTGCATGGCCAGGTTTACGGTTCCGGCCTCATAACTTTTGAACTGGATAGCACCGCCGTCCATTTCCACTGCGGGACGAACATAATTATCGAGTAGTTCTTTAATCCGTTTTACGACATCATCGTCATCGGCGGCCACTTCGTTGCTGCTGACCTGTTTTACAGCAGCCAGTTCATCCTCATTAACAATGGCTTTTCCTTCTTCGAGGTAGTCTTTCAGGAACTGGCGGATCGAGGGGATCACATCGTTCCAGTCGGTATCAGTTGTCCGGGACAGGGTCACAAAATTGCTGGCAATAAAGACAGCCCGGATAAAGGGGAAACCAAATAATTCGGTTGCCAGCGGGGAGGGTTTGGCGCTCTCCGCATCCGGGAAATCAATGCTTTTTCCGGGATATAAAAGCTTGTTAGCCACGAACTTCATGGTCTCCGGGTTCGGGGTCATCTCGGTATAAATGCTGATAATCGGGTTGCCTGTTTTGATCATACTCACGGGTTGAAATGTAAAAATAATGAGATTTCCGGGAGGATGTTTACGAAGGCCGGAAACAGCGGGTTTCAGCAGGATATTGATTCCGGAGGCCCTGGTAAACGGGAGCGGTTGCCGCAGTATCCGGCTGCGGGAAGGATCACCCGTTGAATTACGGATTAAAACTGTCCCGGCCGCTATTAATAAAAAGTCCCCTTATTCCCTGAACCTGCCGGTTTTTTTGAGATACCGGATCAAGACATAAACCAGCAACAAAGCCCCCGGCACGATCCCCAGCAGCAGGTTCCTGAATTTTACATCATGCCCGGTCAGACCGGGGTAGTTCAGCAATAAAAGCAGGGTGATACCGATCAGCCAGATAAACTGGGTGGTATGCTCTTTCAGGATCCAGCGCTTCCAGTTAAAAGACATGCTGGCAAAGGTTTTGCCAATCCCTTTGAGGCGGGGGATCCAGCGGTTAACTTTTTTGCAATACGCATCAAAGCCCGCCCCGAATTTTCCCCGAAGGAAATTTTCCTCCGCCAGCACAATGGCCTGGTAAATGAACAGGAAAACCGGGATCATGATCCCCACATAGAACAGGGAATTCGCCAGGATCCCTACACCCAGCAGCATCAGGATATTCCCCACATACAACGGGTTCCGGCAATGATTGAAAATACCTTCTGTAACCAGGCCTTCGGCATAGGGCTTCCCTTCTTTACCACCGCGAACGATATAGGCGAGCCCGATTGTGAGTCCGCGGATCAGCTGGCCGAGACAGGTAATGAAGAGGCCGGTAAGAATGGGAAACAGGTAATAATGTTCCCCGAACTGTTCGTTGGAAAACAAGGGCCGGGAGGGAATAAAGAGGGCGGCATAAAAAAGGATGAAGATCCAGTTACGATATTTGAAAAAGAAATTTCCTATTGATACCATAGAGAGAAAATTACAAGAACCCAAAAACCACCACCTGCACAGCTGCTTCGGTTCCTTTAAAAGAATTTATTTTTTTACTGCCACTAATCCCGCAAAATTGAACCATTTAAAGAATACTTCGCAGTGACTGAATCCCTGGTCGCGGAGCAGGGAAATATTCTCACTCAGTTTATACGGGACCAGTACATTTTCCAGGGCTTCCCTTTTCTGCGATATTTCCAGTTCGCTGTAATTATTACGGCGTTTGTAGTTATAATAATACTTGATAAAATCGCGGTTGAAATTGCTTTCCTCGGCCAGTATTTTTTCCACCAGGATCAGTACCCCGCCGGGATTCAGCCCGTCGTAAATGTCTTTGAGCAATCTTTCGCGGTAGATCGGGCGGACAAACTGAAGGGTCAGGCAGAGTACCGCCACGGAAGCGTTTTCAATCCGTACCCCCTGCCCCAGGTCTGCGCAACGCAATTCATAAGGCCTTGAAAACCCCAGTTCCATCAGCTTGGATTTGCATTTATCCAGCATCTCCTGGGAGTCATCCACCCCGATAAAGCGGATATTCTGGTCCACCATGGTATCCATCCCGATCATCGTGGTGCCGGTGGAGCAACCCAGATCATAGACAAAAGTCTCTTCCCGGGCATGGTCAGCTGCCAGTTCCGCCATCATCCGCTGCATTTCCCCGTAAAACGGCACCGAGCGGTTCACCATATCATCAAAAACCTTGGCTACATTGGCGCCGAATTTAAAATCGCTGGCCTTTTCAATTTCGTCCTTAAAAACTTCATCTTTGCCCATAATAAAGGAGAATTAAGGCCACAAAGTAAAGCATTTTTAGCCGGGACTGCGCCAACCGGTGAGCTCAATCTAAACAGGATATGAAAAAAGCATACCACCTTGGAAACTGCACTACCTGCCAGGCCATTCTCAGTGAAACAAAGCTGGATAAAAAGGGATTTACGCTGCAGGAGATCAAATCCGAAAAAATCACCCCCGCCCAACTGGATGAAATGAAGAAAATGGCCGGATCCTATGAAGCGCTTTTCAGCCGGAGGGCGCTGAAATACAAAGCCCTTGGCCTGAAGGACAAAAACCTGACAGAAAGAGAATACCGGAATTATATTCTTGAAGAATACACGTTTTTGAAAAGACCGGTGGTTATTGCGGGCCAGCAGATCTTCGTGGGCAGTGAGAAGAAAACCGTGGCTGCTTTGAAAGAGGCGGTAGGGGTGGAATAGCTGCGAGTTTCGAGCGCCGGGCCGGGAGACCCATCGTTCGTAAACTGCTTTCAGACCTCGTAGCTTACAACTCAGCACTACATCAGCAGCAGGATCAGCAATTGCGCCGCCACGATCCGGAGGATCATGGTCAGGGGGTAAACCGTGGCATAGGTTACAGAAGGAATATCGTTACCAGCCAGTTTTGTGGCAAAAGCAAGGGCGGGAGGATCCGTAGAGGCACCGGCCAGCAAACCGCATACTTCGAAATAGGTTTTCTTAAAGTATTTGCGTGCAATAAAACCAACCACCAGGAGCGGGACAATGGTAATGATGACACCCATCCCGATCCAGCCCCAGCCCCGGCCATCGGCAAAAGCCACCGACAGGTTCTTCCCGCTGCTCAACCCCACACTGGCCAGGAACAGGCTGATACCCAGTTCGCGGATCATCAGGTTGGCGCTGTTCGTTGTATAATTATTCAGGTAAAATAAATTTCCAAACCGGCTTAAGGTCAGGGCAATGATCAGCGGCCCCCCGGCCATACCGATTTTAACCGCAACCGGCATATTGGGAAAATGGATGGGGATACTTCCCAGGATCACCCCCAGCACGATACCCATAAAAATGGGCGCCAGGTCGGGCACTTCCAGTTTCTTTAGTGAATTACCCAATGCGGAAGTAACCACCTGCACGCCTTCTTCGGTTCCCACTACTTTGATGGTATCTCCGAGTTGTAGAAATATATCACCATGCGGCACCATTTCAATTCCTGCACGGCTCAGACGGGTCAGGGTAAAATCCTGCTGGTGCAATTCCGGGATATCGCCCAGTCTTTTGTGCGTAACGGCTGCACGGGTGACCACGATCATCCGGGAGATCAGGTCGCTTTCCGTGGCCGTTTTCAGGTTCATGGTACTGGGCGGACCGATCAGTAATTTCAGTTGCTCCATTTCCTGCTTGGAGGCAACGACCAGCAATACATCATTCTCCTTCAGGATCAGGTCCGGGGTGGGAGTAATAATTTCCCCGTCATGGAACATTCGGGATACCACTACCGGTTCTTTCAGCAATTCAAATAGTTTTCGCAGCGGTTGCCCGACCAGTTGCTTGTTCTCCAGGTTCAGGTCCAGGGACACAGGCCGGTTGGCCCTCAATACTCCCAGTTTACGGTGCAGCTCCTGTTCATCTTCAATGTTCACGCGGAATATCCGCTTTAATAAAAGCAGGGAGCCAATGATTCCGAACACCCCCAGGGGGTAGCTGACGGCATAAGCCAGGGTGATCAGCGATTTATCTGCCACGGCAGCATGCATATCGCTTACTGCTGCCTGCGCGGCCGCGAGGCCCGGTGTGTTGGTCACCGCGCCACTCATCACCCCCGCCATGACGGCAATGCTGTTGCTGCTCAGCGAAAACAGGATTACGGTTATGATCACACCGAGGGCCACAATGCCCAGGGCCAGCAGGTTATTGGTCATCGCATTTTTCTTCAGGGAGGCCCAGAAACCGGGGCCCACCTGCAGACCGATGGAGTAAACAAATAAGATCAGGCCGAATTCCTTGATAAAATGTTCGGTGGAGGAATCGATCTCCACACCGAGGTAAGAGAAAAGAAGCCCGGCAAAAAGCACCCAGGTAATACCGAGGGAAATACCCGCAATCTTAATACGGCCCATCCAGATACCCACGGCGATAACCAGGCCGTAAATAATTACGGACTGCGCAATGGAGGTCTTGGTAAACAGATCATGTAACCAGGCTGGCATAAAAATGATTTCAATGAATAAAGGCTATAAACAGGTGGTCGGAAAATTCCAGCCACCTTGTTTATAGTGGTAAATGTGGAAGCAATCAGCCAGAGGTCAACCTCTCTCGGGTTGCAGACTCCAGTGTTCAGGAGAACGCCATAATGCAGAGAGAAGCAATTCACGCATAAAGAGAAACTCTTTAGGCAGTTTATCATACATCTTTTCAAACAATTCTTCGTGTGACAGGAGCTCCTGCTTACCCGGTTCGCGGTCCACCGTCATAATTCTCGCAAAATCTTCCTTGCTGAAATTTTCCAGCCCGCTCCAGTCAATATCCTCGTAACGGGGCATCCAGCCAATGGGACTTTCCACAGAAGAAGCATTGCCCCGGATCCGCTCCACGATCCATTTCAGCGGGCGGATATTGTTGCCGAATCCAGGCCATATAAACTGTCCGTTATCGTCTTTGCGGAACCAGTTCACACCAAATATACGAGGGGCGTTGGGGAGGTCGCGGCCAAACTGTAACCAGTGGTTTACATAGTCGCCGATATGATAACCCATAAAAGGCAGCATCGCAAAGGGGTCACGGCGCACTTTCCCGATCTCGCCAAAGGCGGCGGCGGTCATTTCACTGCCCATCGTAGTGGCGAGGTACACCCCAAAGTTCCAGTTAAAGGACTGGTACACCAGGGGAATACCGGTACTTCTTCTTCCGCCGAAAATAAAGCCTTCAATATGCACCCCATTCGGGTTTTCCCAGTCAGCATCGATTGCCGGGTTCTGGTAAGCGGGCGCGGTAAAACGGGAGTTAGGGTGTGCAGCCGGTTTGCCGCTGGAGGGATCATACGGCTTGCCATGCCAGTCGGTCATTCCTTCGGGAACTTCCTTGGTCAGCCCTTCCCACCATACATCTTTATCTGCTGTGATGGCCACATTGGTAAAGATGGTATTGGCGCTGATGCTTTCCATCGCATTGGGATTGGTCTTGTGGTTAGTACCCGGCGCCACGCCAAAATAACCGGCTTCGGGGTTGATGGCATATAAGCTGCCGTCATTGCCTTTATGGATCCAGGCAATATCATCTCCCACTGTGGTCACTTTCCATCCCTCAAACTCTTTGGGAGGGATCATCATGGCAAAATTCGTTTTGCCGCAGGCACTCGGGAAAGCGGCACCTACATAGGTTTTTTTCTTGTCCGGTGATTCCACTCCCATGATCAGCATATGTTCAGCCAGCCAGCCTTCTTCACGACCCATGGTGGAAGCAATGCGGAGGGCGAAACATTTTTTACCCATCAGGGCATTTCCGCCGTAACCGCTGCCATAGGAAATGATCAGCCGTTCTTCGGGGAAATGAGAAATATATTTTACATCCGGGTTACAGGGCCAGGAACTGTCCTTCTCGTTTCCTTCCAGGGGCGCTCCCACGGTATGAAGGCATTTTACATAACTTTTCTTTTGCAGGTAGGGCAGTACTTCATGGCCCATACGGGTCATGATCCGCATATTCACTACCACATATTCCGAGTCAGTGATCTGCACCCCGTAACGGGATAAGGGAGAACCGATGGGACCCATGCAGAACGGGATCACATAAAGTGTGCGGCCTTTCATACATCCCTGCATCAGGTCCTGCAGTTTCTTTTTCATTACAACCGGTGCCATCCAGTTATTGGTGGGACCGGCATCCTCCTTGCGCAGACTGCAGATAAAGGTCTTGTCTTCCACGCGTGCCACATCACTCGGGTCGCTGAAACAGGCAAAGCTGTTGGGGCGTTTCTCAGGGTTCAGTTTAATGAACGTACCCTTTGTTACCAGCAACTGGCAAAGGTTGTCGTATTCTTCTTTGGAGCCATCGCACCAGTGTACCTGGCTGGCTTCACAGAAAGAAGCCATTTGCTTTACCCATGTTTCCAGTTCTGCCCTTGCCGGGGCTGTTTCCATGGCAAAAAAATTGGAGTGTTGTGACATAAACAGAAAATTTAGAGGAATTTATAAAAAGGCAGGCAATCGGAGCGCTGAAACGAAGAATTTATTTCAGCATTGTAAAAATCAAGAAATTCACGAAAATGGTTATTGCTATTTATCATAAAAGAGCATGAGTTTAATTAGGTCAGGCAGGATGGCCGGCCACCCTGTTTTTTTCACGGCTGAGTACAGACCAGGCTATAAAGGCGCTGCAGAGCATAAATACAGCAGCCAGTAAAAAAGGAATCCCGGGGAAATAAACAGGTGCCCCGGGAGAGGTAAAATACCGGAACAGGTTGTTCATAACGAGCGGACCCACAATTGTGGTCAGGCTCATCAGGCTGGTCAGGGTACCCTGTAAAGCACCCTGCTCATTGGAGGGTACATGCCCCGCCAGGATAGACTGCAGGGCCGGACCGGCTATACCACCGAGGCAGTATGGCACGAGGAACAGGAACATCATCCAGCCCGCAGTGGCAAACGCGAATAATACAAGACCCAGGGTATAAAGCAGCAGGCCGGTATAAACCGATTTTTCGTTCCCGAACAAGGGATTCACTACCCGGGTCAGCCCGGCCTGTACAATTCCTACCAGTAAACCCACGACTGCCAGCGAAAGTCCTACGGTGCTTTCGCTCCAGTGAAAGCGGTAGATGGTAAAAAAATTCCAGTTGCCCTGTACGGCCTGGGCCGCCAGGTAGATCAGGAAAAAACAAAGAGCCAGTCCGTCAATACCGGGGTATTTTTTTAATAAGCGGAGGGCGCCAAGCGGGTTTGCTTTTTTCCATTCAAATGGACGCCGGTTTTCAATGCGGAGAGATTCCGGTAAAACAAAAAAACCATAAAGGGCATTCAGCAGGCATAAAGCGGCGGCGGCATAAAAAGGAGCACGGATTCCCCATCCGGCCAATAAACCACCGAGGGCAGGCCCGATAACAAAGCCAAGTCCGAAAGCCGCTCCGATCAGGCCGAAATTCTTCGCTCTTGTTTCGGCGGTACTGATATCCGCAATATAAGCGGCAGCCGTGGTAAAACTGGCCCCGGTAAATCCGGCGATGATCCTTCCGGCAAATAACCATCCATAGGAAGGGGCGAGTGCAAGGATAATATAATCCAGACCGAAACCCAGTAAGGAGGCCAGCAGTACGGGTCTGCGGCCATACCGGTCACTCAGGTTACCAATAAAGGGGGCAAAAAGGAATTGGGTGATGGCATAGGCCGAGATCAGCCAGGCACCATAAGAGCTGGCTTCGTTAATGGCAATCCCTTTTAATTCCGCAATCAGGCGGGGCATCACCGGTATGATCAGCCCCCAGCCCATTACGTCAATAATCAGGGTTATGAAAATAAAACCAACAGCCGCCTGGCGTTTATCCTTCATTTTGTTTCAATGGGTCGCTAAGTTCAGCTTTTGTCTGCAACCCGTAAAATTTAGATGAAAAAGAAAACAGGATGAATGGCCGGGAAAACAGTTTATACAAACAAGTGTGAGTAAAACAGCCGCCGGTTTATTTGTAATTGGCAATTTCTATCAGCCGGCTGACCTCATGTACAATGATTTTTCTTCCTTTTGTTTCGAGGATGCCATCCTGTTTAAATTCTGTCAGCACCCGCACTACATTCTCCCGGGCTGTACCCACGAGACTGGCCAGGTCCTCGCGGCTCATATTTATTTCCACAGGCATGCCGGCCTGGAAATTGGTTTTGTATTTTTCGCGGATAACAATTAACTGCAGGGCCAGTCTTTCCCGTACTGATTTCCGGGCAAACAGGGAAAGGCTGTTGGCCAGTACGGCAAACTCATGACTCAGGGTTTTTAACAGCTTCCGGTTCAGGACAACGGAATGCTGTAAACTGTGAAGGAAATCGGTTTTGGGTATAAAGGCGATCTTGCTTTCCTCCAGCACAGCCGCCGAATCGGGATAACGGTCCTCCGCCAGCAGGGCATGATAGCCCAGCAACTCCCCGGTATTGGCTACATAGATGATTTGCTCCCGCCCGTCTTTATCTAATTTGTATTTTTTAACCTTCCCGTTCAGTATAAAAAATATACCGGCAGGATAGGTGCCTTCCCAAAAGATGATTTCCCCCTTCTTATAATTCCTTTCCGTTTTATTGGCCATCAGCAGGGCCAGGTCTTCAGCAGGCAAATCTGTCAGGATAGAATCGGTTTCAAAATCCCATTTATCAATCGGAAATATGCCTTTAATACTCATCCGGGCAAATTTACTTTTTTAAAAACTGACAAAACTCACTTTTCCCATTGATAAAATTTACGGTTTGGAAGACCCGTGAACGATAGCTTTGCAGAATGGGCAGGGACGATCAATCCATGGGGATCCGTATTACACAAAGGGTTCTGAATGAATTGATTATCAGGTATTGTGGCAATACAGGCACTGCGGTTCCAGCCCGCCGGGTTTAAGGAAATACAGCATATCGGCTTCAGCAAGCCCCGGGTTTAAAGAAAAAAGGGGTTGTAAAAGCTGCGATAGAGTACAATGATTAAGAGATTGAGGCCCATGGGCCGGTTGATGGTAAGATCCTGCGTATCAATGAGACCTATGATCCGGCAACCGGAACCTGCTGCAGCAACCCGGAAACAATGGCTGAATCGCCCTGATTGTCCTGTCACTGCCGTATGAAAAAAAGACCTGTTATTACCCAAACAATACCGGATCACTGGTAAAAAGTGAATCCGCGGGAAAATCATCATTAGATAAGTAGAACTGTATGCCCCAGGCTGATAAAAGAAAGAACGCGGAGAAATGGTTTGATACGGATGATCAGTTTAACCAGCTTTATCCTGTGTCAATACAGGCGCTTGCCCGCCGGCACTGGACGCCACTGGGTGTTGCGCGGAAAGCCGCCAAATTCCTGGCTGCAGAAAATAAGGCAAGGATACTGGATATCGGAAGCGGGGTGGGAAAGTTTTGTTTGAGTGCATCCTATTACTATCCCGGCGCCTTTTATTACGGGGTGGAGCAACGCAAAAGCCTGATCGGTCATGCAGAAGCGGCAAGGGAGATCCTCCAGGCGGACCAGGTCAGTTTTATACATGGAAATTTTACCCAGCTGGAGCTGAAGAATTTTGACCATTTCTATTTCTACAATGCTTTTTACGAAAACCTGACCGGTACGGACAAAATAGATGACAGTATTGATTATTCGGGAGAGTTGTACAATTACTATAACCGGTATTTGTTCCGGCAATTGGAACAAAAACCGGGCGGCACCCGGCTGGCTACTTTTCACAGCCTGGAAGAGGAAATTCCGCAGAATTACCACGAGGTAGGATCGGAATTTGATAACCTGCTGAAATTCTGGATCAAGGTGTAGGAAGGGAAGGATTGTTCTTTTTTATAGTTGGTTTAAGGCGGGAAAGAACAGGTACGGAGGATCGGGCACCCGGTTGTACCGTATTCAATTTGTTTGAAACCCATTTTAGTAGTAAATTATAGTGTTATGCCACTGTCAATAGATGAATACAGGAATAAGCTGGTGAATAAGGTCCTGTTAGCCAGTTCTGAAGATGATGTGAAAAGGTTTTGTGATACGGCCATTAAAAGCCTGGAGCAAAACAATGTGAATGGTCATATCATCATCCGGTTTGTTGATAAACTGATAACGGACTTTGAAAGTTTTAACCCAAGAAGTAAGAATGTGCGCCAATGGATTAATATTCAAACAGCGGGCAGGCACTTCAACGAAATAAAACAAAGAAGATGCGCGACTGCCTGATCCATACAAAGCAGGTTTTTTTCCAGGGACAGAAACAGAACAGGTCATTAGCTGTTAAGTTGATCCAGGCTCCGGAACCTTATTTCCCGGGCAACAACTTATTATTTGCCTGCCATTTTTTATAAAGCGCTGAAGAACGGCCCGCCCAGCCAGGATTTGGTTCGGGACCGGTACCGGTATAACTCCGGCGTTTTCAGCAACTGAATGAGAAGAGGGGACCACCCCACCCGGTATCTATGAATGAATCTATACTATTATTATTTGCCTTGTTAGTGCCTGTAGCGGGCATGATAACGATCCCTTTTATTCCCCATCCTTTCAGGGCCAGGCTGAGTTTTATTATCGTTTGTTTAGTGGCCATGGTTACCACGGTTCCGGCTATAAAGGCCCTCGGCGGAGAGGAAATTGATAGCCTGTTCGATAACAGCTTGCTGGCCGGAAACTGGTCCTTTCATGTTGACCGCCTCTCTGCCTGGTTTATACTGATCATCAACCTGACCTGTATCAACGGCGCATTTTACGGAATGGGTTATATGAAACAGTATGATGCGCAGCGTGCCAATCTTTCCCTGCACTGGGTACTGTTCCTGCTGTTCCAGGCCTCCATGTTATGGGTTTGTATGGCGCAGAACGGACTGGTGTTTTTAATTGTATGGGAGTTAATGTCCATCTCTTCTTTCCTGCTGGTGTTATTCGATCACCAGAATAAAACCACGCTGCAGGCGGGTATCAATTACCTGGTGCAGATGCATATTGGGGTGCTTTTCCTGGCGGCTGCCTTTATCTGGGTGTATTATTCGGAAGGCTCCCTGGAGTTTTCGGCCATTGAAAGATTTTTTTCCACCCATTCCAATTTTTGGTTATTTCTCCTGTTTTTTACGGGTTTTGGTATTAAGGCCGGGTTCATCCCACTGCATTCCTGGCTGCCCCAGGCACACCCGGCCGCCCCGTCGCATATCTCGGGTGTGATGTCCGGCGTTATTGTTAAACTGGGTATTTATGGAATTTTCCGCATGGTTTTTTTCCTGAAGCAGGATTATATCCTGATCGGGGAAATCGTGGTAATCCTCTCGGTACTCACGGGTCTCTATGGCATTTTAAATGCTTCGGTCCACCGCGATATCAAGAAAATGCTGGCCTATTGTACGATTGAAAATATCGGGATCATCGGACTCGGGATCGGGCTGGGCTTACTGGGTATGGGAAGTGGTAACGGGTTATTGGTTGTTTTGGGATTTACCGGCGCCCTGCTCCATACATTAAATCATTCTCTTTTTAAATCGCTCCTGTTCTTTACCGCCGGCGCTGTGTACCAGCAAACCCATACAAGGGATATGGAAAAACTGGGCGGACTGATACACCGGATGCCCCAGTCAGCTGTATTCTTCCTGGTCGGGGCCATGGCCATCGGGGGACTGCCGCCATTCAACGGGTTCGTATCAGAATTTCTTATCTATGCGGGGATATTGCTGGGAATAAAATCAATCGGAATCGCCAGCAATACCCTGATGATCTCTTCCCTGGCCGGCCTGGCCTTTATCGGGGGCGTTTCCCTGCTTACCTTTACAAAAAGTTTTGGAACGGTATTTCTCGGTACGCCCCGTTCTCCATTACCGCAGGAACCGAAGGAAGTATCCAGGGGTATGCGGTTGCCGCAATATTTTATTATACTCATTATGTTGTCTGTTGGGTTGCTCCCATCGTTTTATTTTTCGGTAACGGGCTCCATTGTATCCGCCTTTGTGCCGGCTACGGCGGGAGGAAGCTTTTCGGTTCCCGCGGCACTGACCAACAGCCTATCTTCCATAGGAAAATTTTCGCTGATCTTCCTGGCATTACCTGTACTGATCTACTTTATCCGGAAGCGGTTCACCCGCCGTCACCGGGTTGCCACGGGCCCGACCTGGGGCTGCGGATACACCGCTCCCACAGCCGGTATGCAATACACGGGGAAATCATTTTCCAAATCATTGGGGAAACTGATGAATTTTATGTTGCTGGAGAAGAAAAAATACAGGGAGATCAGGACGAACGAGGTCTTCCCGCCGGAACGAAAATATACTTCCCATTACAATGATTTTTTTGTGACGCGGGTTTTTGACGGGCTGGTGGACCGGCTGCTGTATTCGATGAATTATTTTCAGTTTATTCAAAATGGTAAGATCCAGATGTATATCCTGTATGGTATATTTTTTATTGTCCTTGTTTTCCTGGGAACCGCATTAAAGCTGATCTGATGGCTATTATCGCAGCGTTCATAGTTGTTATCCTGTTAGCCGTGGCGCTTATTCCATGGATGAATGTACTGTGGAAGGGGGTCATTACAGTCGCTGCCGTATGTGTACTGGCCCTGCTCAGCAGCATCATCGCGGCGGGCGCTTTGTCGGGAAACCATTTTGAACAGCTGTTCCGGGGATCAGCCATAACAGGACCCATCCCGGTCCGGGTGGATGCCTTGTCCGGCTTTTTTATGCTGATCATCAATTTCACTTTTATAACCGGCGCTTTTTACGGGCTGCAGTACATGAAAGCATACCGGAAGCAATCAACGGATATTTCCCTTCACGGGATCAGCTTTATACTGGCGCAGGCCAGCCTCCTGGCCATTTGCGTCCTGCAAAATTCAATCGCTTTTCTCATTGCCTGGGAGATCATGGCCCTGTCATCCTTTATACTGATCATTTTCGAACATGGTAAAAGGGAGACGATAAAAGCGGGGATCAATTTCCTGATTCAGTCGCATATCTGTATCATGCTGCTGACCCTGGCTTTTATCTGGGTGGCGATGAAAAAGGATTCCTATGATTTCCGGGCGATTACTCTTTTCACTGCATCCGGCTCCCTGCTGACAGGAGTTGCTTTATTCCTCTGTTTCTTCATGGGGTTTGCTATAAAGGCCGGTTTTGTTCCTTTTCATACCTGGCTGCCGTATGCGCACCCGGCAGCGCCCGCACATATTTCGGGGATTATGTCGGGCGTGATCATTAAAATCGGCATTTACGGAATACTGAGAATGCTGTTGCTGATCAGATGCGATTACCTGCTGGTGGGGTATATCATCCTGTTTGTAGCTGTGATTACCGGCATTTACGGGGTGATGCTGGCAATTGTTCAGCACAACCTGAAAAGACTGCTGGCCTACCACAGTATTGAAAATATCGGCATCATCGGCATCGGTATCGGCCTGGGTTGTATCGGTATCGGGAAAGAAAATAATGTGTTGACTTTTTTGGGTTTTGCAGGCGCCCTGCTTCATACCCTCAATCACTCCCTTTTTAAATCACTTTTATTTTATGGCGCGGGAAATGTGTATCAGTCCGCCCATACCATGGATATTGAAAAACTGGGAGGCCTGGGAAAACGGATGCCCCACAGTTCTGTTTTATTCCTGGTTGCTTCACTGGCAATTTGCGGGTTACCTCCTTTCAACGGGTTTGTATCTGAATTTCTTATTTACAAAGGGGTGTTTTCCGGTTTACAGGGTTCGGATAAATTATTATTGTCCGGTATCGTAGGCGCCCTTTTCGGCCTTCCCCTGATCGGCGGACTGGCCATGCTCTGTTTTACCAAAGCTTATGGAACTGTTTTTTTAGGCAGGGCCCGTCATGCGCCTGACCAGCTGCCCCGGGAAGCCGGTGCAGGGAAATTGATTCCGATGTACGCGGTACTGCTGCTCATTATCGGGATCGGTTTATTTCCCCAGATTTTTATCACGGCGCTTGACCGGCCGCTTGCTTTATTCACCGGGATAAACAGTACCGCAGGGTTGCTGCCGGAAGCAGGGTCTGCCGGGAATACCATCTCTCAGGTGGGTACCTGGGCCTTGCTGTTCCTGCTCCTGGCGGGACTGGTTTTTTGGATCCGGAAAAAAATAACCGCGCTCAAACCCGTCACCCCGGGCAACACCTGGGGCTGCGGCTATACCGGGCCGGTAGAAAAAATGCAATATACCGCCAGTTCCTTTATCCGCTCCTACCGTAAACTGGCAGAGCCCCTGCTGTTAATTCATAAAAAGAAAAAGGAAATAAAAGAAGTGTTTCCCGGGGATGGGGGGCAGGAGACGCATCCGTATGACAAAGCGGAAGCCTGGCTGATCGATTATCCCCTGCAGCGTTTAAAGGGGTTCTTCAACCGGTTTACCTTTTTACAGAACGGCAACCTGCAGTTCTATATCCTGTACGGGGTGGTGTTTATTACACTGGTGCTGATTGTGCCGCTTGTAGCTGACTACCTGTTATCATTGGTTAAATTTTTAAATAAATTATAAGAATGATCAGTTTCATTTTAATTATCCTGACCAGTTTGTTCTTCTCCGGCATTATCATCCGGACGAAGAGCCGGACTTCGGGCCGTAAGGGCCCCGGCCTTTTCCAGCCGGTGAAGGACATAATCCGTTTGTTTAAAAAAGGAGCGGTTTACAGTAAAACCACCAGCTTTATTTTCCAGGCCGCACCCAGCATTTATTATGCTTCCATCCTGATGGCCATCATGGTTATTCCATTGGGGGAATACCGGGGCATCATTTCTTTTGAAGGGGATTTTGTGTTCTTTGCCTATTTGCTGGGGGTGGGGAAATTCTTTATGATCCTTGCCGCGCTGGACACCGGCAGCAGTTTTGAGGGCATGGGCGCCAGCCGGGAAGCCCTGTTTTCCATGTTCGCGGAACCCGCTTTTTTTATACTGATGGGTTCTTTTGCGCTGCTCACCGGGCATACTTCCTTCCAGGAAATATTTGCATCGCTCCATTTCGGGTCTTACATCTCTTATATACTGGGGGTACTGGCCACCCTGGTGCTCGCGATGATTGCGATGGTGGAAAACAGCCGGATGCCTTTCGACGATCCCAAAACACACCTGGAACTCACCATGGTTCATGAGGTCATGATACTGGACAACAGCGGCTTTGACCTGGGGTTGATCCTTCATGCCACCAACCTGAAATTCGGCATGTACGGCGCCCTGATTGCTAACCTGTTTATGGGCAGTTTCCCCCTGTACCTGACCATCCCGATCTTCCTGGGGATCCAGCTGCTCTTTGCGGTTTCGATCGGCCTGCTTGAATCCTTTACCGCCCGCTTCCGGATGAACCACAATGCCCAGTATATCCTGGCACTGTCATCGGTTTCCCTGTTGATTTTCCTGGGGGTATTGCTGATGTTAGGCCAGTTCAGTTAATCAATAAAACAATGTGAAAGATGACCAATGTACTGCTGATCATATTTACCATCTCCCTGCTATACCTCGGTATCGCACACCGCCTGCTCACCTATATTAAAATTCTGACGATCCAGGGGGTGCTGCTGTTTGGGATTGCCTTTATTGAACTGATAGAGATCAATGCGGTCAACCTGACTTTTGTACTGCTGGAGACGATCGTCATCAAGGCGATTGCCATTCCGCTGTTTTTGAATTACGTGATGAAGCGGAACCGGATCACCCGGGATGCGGAACCATTTTTACCCAATTTTGTTTCCCTGATCCTGATCACATTGATCGTTATTACGACCTTTATCCTCTCGAATGCCATCAATGATGCCCGGATCAGTAAAATTTATTTTGTGGTGGCCATTTCCACCCTGTTTACAGGGCTGTACATTATCGTAACCCGTCATAAGCTGATCACCCATGTCATGGGATACCTTGTTATTGAAAACGGGGTGTTTATTTTATCCCTGGCCGTGGGCAATGAAATGCCGGTGCTGGTTAACCTGGGCATTTTGCTCGACATCTTTGCCAGCGTTTTCTTATTGGGCATTTTTGTGAACCGGATCGGGGATGTGCTGAAAGACGCGGATGTGGACCAGTTAAAAAGTTTAAAAGATTAATCATAAATACCAAGCGAGCATGACTGGAATTTACCTGGCAGGCGCATTCGGAATAAGCGGGTTTCTGTTTTTCAACAGGTCCAGGGTAATCAATTACCTCCTGGTTAGCGCTTTTCTTGTTTTGCAACTGGGTTTTACCATTTACGAATACCTGCATATAAACAAACCGGAACTGACTTATTTCACCCCGGATGCATTGGGCATCCTGCTGCTGGTCACGCTGACCATTATCAGTATTCCCGCCATGTATCACAGTTATATGTACCTGGGCAGCAAGCAGGATAATCCCGGGCATACCGCCATTTATTTTGCGGCCATGGTGGCGCTGCTTACTTCGGTCAGCGCAGCCTACCTGTCGAACCATATTGCGGTGACCTGGATCTTTGTGGAACTAACCACCCTGAGTGCATCTGCCCTGATCTATCACCGGAGAAATAACCGTTCCCTGGAGGGTACTTGGAAATATGTATTTGTTTGTGCAATCAGCATTACGCTTGTATTTATCGGTATTTTGTTTTTAAGCTTTTCCCTGTCCCAGGCCGGGGCCGATGACCTGTCCTTTTCAAACCTGCTGCGGAAAGCACCGGAGCTGAACCAGTTCTGGTTACGGCTGGCCTTCATCTTTATTTTTACGGGGTTCACCGCCAAACTGGGGCTGGTTCCCATGTACACAGCCGGGATCGATGCAAAAGATAAAGCGCCTTCACCGGCCGGGGCTTTAATGTCCAGTGTGCTGATGAATGTGGGCTTCGTGGGTATCTTCCGTTTTTATACAGTGGTCTCCCATACAACAGTACACAGCTGGGCCAACCATATTATACTGATTGCGGCACTCCTTTCCATTTTTGTGGCTACGGTCTATATGACCAAAGTAAAAAATATCAAGCGCATGTTCGCTTATTCCAGTATTGAGCATGCCGGGCTTGTCATGCTGGGACTGGTGGCCGGGGGCGTCGGGTACTTTGCCGCAGTGCTGCACATCATCCTGCATGCTTTTATCAAAGCCAGCCTCTTCTTTCAGCAGGGCCAGATTTACCGTGTCTATCAGAGCAAGAGCATGTACGATGTGGGCAATTATTTCAAGTACAATCTTACCGGATCCATGGTGATGCTGCTGGGTTTCTTTTTTGCCACCGCCATGCCCCCATCGGGTTTATTTATCACCGAATTCATGATGTTCCGTTCCCTGTTTGAAGCCGGCTATTTGTGGGTACTGGTCGTGGTGATGCTTTTATTAACAGTCATTATCTGGGCTTTCGGAAAAAATATTTTTAAACTGTTGTTCTCCGCGCCTGTTGCGTTTAAGGAAGAAGGGGTCGAAAAGATCAAACCGGTTGAATCCCTGTCCCAGTTTATATTATTGGGACTGGTTGTTTACCTGGGGCTGAACCCGCCACAGGAATTCTTACATCTTATCAGAGAGGCCATTAAAAACCTGCCGCAGTGATATGAATTATATAAGCATAAGAAATAATGAAACCATTCCCCTCTCCGCGATCCCGGAGCTGGGGTATGCTGCTTTCCTGGAACTGAATGCGATGAGCCTGATTAAAAAAGCGTCAGCGCATTGTGTCAGTTATTTCGGGTACCCGGACAATGGCAAAACCCGGCTGATCTGCTGCATCGCCAACGACGACCAGCATATCATTTATGTATCTTCTGCCGTGGTCGATGGGTCCGGCCCCCTGCCTTCATTTTCAAGGCAGAACCTGGTATTTGAAAAATTTGAACGGGAAATTCACGAAAATCACGGGATTCAGTATTCCGATCATCCCTGGC
This sequence comes from Sphingobacteriales bacterium, assembly GCA_016192105.1. Classification (GTDB taxonomy): domain Bacteria; phylum Bacteroidota; class Bacteroidia; order Chitinophagales; family Chitinophagaceae; genus JJ008. The sequence continues at coordinate 30,668 of JACPUV010000044.1, forward strand.
TGAAACCGGTTCGTTACCCGTTTAACCGGGCTGATAAGAAACAGTCGGTTGAGGGGTATCCCTTTTTCAAAATTGAAAGCGAGGAACTGCACGAAGTAGGCGTGGGTCCCATCCATGCAGGTATCATTGAGCCGGGTCATTTCCGGTTTATATGCAACGGGGAACAGATCCTGCACCTGGAAATTCAATTGGGTTACCAGCACCGGGGCATTGAACCCCTGTTCCTGGAAAAAAAGAAATTACTCCAGCGCAGCACCCTGGCCGAAAATATTGCGGGGGATTCTGTTGTCGGGCACAGCCTGGCTTTTGTAAACAGCTGGGAAAGTTTGTGCCATTTTCAGCCCGACCGGGAATTGAAATTATCCCGGACGATTGCGCTGGAACTGGAACGGCTTGCCGTACATACCGGTGACCTGGGCGCCATCTGCATGGATATCGGATACCAGTTAGGCAGTTCGGTTTACGGAAGATTGCGCACGCCGCTGATCAATTATTTCCAGCAATGGTGCGGCAACCGCCTGGCCAAGGGCCTGATCCGGCCGGGGAAGTCGGATTATCCGCTTACCAAAACACTGACGGATGAATTGTTAAGGTTATTAGCAGAATACGAGAAGGATTTTGAAGAGATTTCCGAAGAATTATTCAGTCTCCCGAGCGCGCTGGCCCGGTTTGAGAAAACCGGAGTGATCACCCATGAACAGGCGCTGACACTGGGAACTGTAGGAATCTCGGCCCGCATGAGTGCGGTAAAAAGAGACATCCGGTCGTCACACCCGCATGATCTGTATGGCGAGTTACAGCATCAGCCATTGATTAAAAATCACGGGGATGTTCACTCGAGAGCCCGGCTCCGGAAAAAAGAGATCAATCAATCCATTGAGTATATCAGGGAGCTGATCCAAACCCTGCATGTCGCCCGGCCGGAGCCGGCTTCACTGGCAGGGCCGCGGGCCCATTCCTTTGCCGTATCCCTGGTGGAAGGCTGGAGGGGCGAAATTTGTCACTGTGCGGTTACCGGTGAAAATGGAGAGCTGGTCTGCTATAAGATAAAGGACCCTTCCTTTCACAACTGGCTGGCCATAGCCCTCGCAGTCAGGAATAACGAGATATCCGATTTCCCGGTTTGTAATAAAAGTTTTGACCTTTCGTATTGCGGTCATGATTTGTAATAAATAAAGCTGAAAAAAAATGCTGGACAATCTGAAAATACTGTTTCACCAGGGGAAGCAATATATTCCCGATGTAACTACAGCCGGGGTACCGGGTATATTCCGGGGCCGGCCCGTCATCAGTACGGAAAACATTCCGGAAGCTGAATGGACCGCACTCTGCCCGACCGGTGCGCTATCTGCCAGTCCCGCGGGTATTGATTTGGGAAAATGTACGTTTTGTGGCGAGTGCGCCCGGATCTTTCCCGGTAAAATAAGGTTTACCGCCGATTATAAAATGGCGGTTAATGAGCGGGACAAACTTGTTATCCGGGAAGCGGATGACCCGGTACTGCAATTAAACCCGGAGCGGATAAGGAAAGAGATCAGCTCTTTTTTCAGCGGTTCATTAAAATTAAGACAGGTATCGGCCGGCGGGGACAACAGTTGTGAAATGGAACTGAATGCCTGCGGAAATGTAAATTTTGATATGGGCCGGTTTGGGATAGAATTTGTGGCATCCCCCCGGCATGCGGACGGGATCGTTATTACGGGCCCGATAACGGAGAATATGGCGAAGCCCCTGCAAATCTGTTACGATGCGATCCCCGAACCGAAGATCATTATCCTGGCCGGCACCGATGCGATCAGCGGGGGCATATTTGCAGATAGTCCTGCCATAAACCGGAGTTTCCTGGAGCGCTACACAGTGGATCTTTATATCCCCGGAAACCCCATTCATCCGCTTAGCTTTATTAACGGGGTCTTGGAACTGATCCGGAAAAGAAAGTAAACCGGTGACCGCGTTTATCCTGCGGGGACAGGGTAGCTATCTTTGCTGTACCGGCCAATTATGGTGCTGAGCCGGCTGGTATCATTTTTTAAATTCTTCAAATTTTATTTTATGCGTATCTATCAGCTGATCCCGGTAGCGGCAGTTTCCCTCCTCTTGTTTTCCTGTGTAAGCAGTAAAAAATTTAAAGCGGCACAGGCGGATTATGCCCGGCTTGAAACAAAGTACAAAACGACAGAGAGCGATTTATCGGAATGCAGTACCGAAAAAGCCACCCTGGCCCGTCAGAAAGAAGCCCTGGAACGGGAAAAAGCATTATTGAATACGCGGGTAGGCGATTTGGTGAACCAGGTTGATTTTTTAAAGCAAAACAATAACCAGGCATTAAAGCAGCTGGAAAACCTGTCCGTGATCAGCGGCCAGCAGGCGGAAAGTATCCGGAAATCCATGGAAAATATCGGTGCAAAGGACGCTTATATTCAAACCCTGCAGCAGCAGATGGCCCATAAGGATTCCCTGAACATGGCCCTCGTGATGAACCTGAAAGGCGCGATCGGTAACCTGGAGGATGAGGACATCAATATCAAGGTGGACAAGGGAGTTGTTTATATTGATATCTCAGACAAACTGCTGTTCAAAAGCGGTAGTTATGTGGTAACGGAAAAAGCCAAAATGGTGCTGGGTAAAGTGGCCCAGGTGCTGAAAGGCCAGCCGGATATGGAGTTTATGGTGGAAGGACATACCGATAATGTTCCGTATAAAGGGAGTGTACTTACCGATAACTGGGACCTGAGTGTGAAAAGAGCAACTGCCGTAGTAAGGATCCTGCAGCAGCAGTATGGGCTGGAACCCGCTAAGATGGCTGCTGCCGGTCGCGGTGAATACAAACCGCTGGCCGATAATAGTACAAAAGAGGGAAGGGCGGCTAACCGGAGAACAAGAATCCTGATCCTGCCACAGCTGGACCAGTTTTTTAAGCTGCTCGAAACACCGAAAGCTGATTAACGAAGGCAGGCAGGAATTAAAAAGGCCATCCGCTACGGCGGATGGCCAAAAATATGTTAAAGACAGCTGCTTATTTCAGGGTCCTCATATAGTTTATCACAGACCAGATATCATTTGCATCGGGAATTTTCTTTTTGAAGGAAGGCATATCCTTGCGTCCTTCGGAGGTCTTGTAAAACAGGGTTCCGTCTGTTTGTGACTGGAAAGCAGCTTTGGTGAAATCGCCGCATTCTGTATCCAGTTGTGACGCTTTGGGGCCATCTCCTTTACCTTTTGTACCATGGCAGGATTTGCAGTGCTGGTTATACAGCGCTTTCCCTTCTGTAACTGATTCCGCGTTACCCTTTAACGGATTAGCTTTATTTTTATAGGCATCCGGAACAGGCCAGGGTTGCTGCACTGTCGTTGTTCTGGGAATAAAGGACAGGAGTCCAAATGCGATAAGGCTGCCAGCAAAAACAAGTACTTTAGATTTCATTTTTTTAGGTTTTTATATATTTAATAGATTGTTGAATTTACGAAATAGTTGCATTGTCCGGGTTATGAGGTTCCTCCTTTCTTAGCCGGAACAGTTCATAAATGATTACGATATAATGCCCCCATACCGCAGTCATCAAAACAATAAAGGTTATCAGCATCCATAAAGGGGGATGTGAGCTCCATAAAGCGCGGGGCAATTTCTGGTCTTTATCAGAAACAGCAACTCCCCAGGGCTGGGTCACGGCTGCTTCCAGGTTTCCATAGGATTCATTTTCATCCAGTTTGGCCAGCAGGGTGATATTCCCTTTCGCATCGCCCGGCAGTGTGGCGGGAATTTCCAGGGACAGTTCTCCGTTTTCGTCTGTTGTCCCTTCCCCGATCTTTAACGGTTTAAAAGACCGGTTGACAAAGATGCCAACTGTTGTTTCCGGAACGGGGGTTTCTGCTCCAGTGGAAAGATCCACAAGTCTGACCTTGACAGAATACAGGGAATCTTCCACTACGGGGGTAATTTCAAGACGGGCTTTCTTGATCGTAACTTCTCCTTCCGCAGCTTCCATGGCCTTATTTCCCGCAAACTGGGACTTGATATGAATGGTTCCATCGGGACCGGCTACCAGTTGGTCGGCCCTTACATTCAGAACCGCCACCCCTTCCCGGTTGCTAATCGCAAAGCCAAGGGCTGTTTCCGCTGTGTCGGTTACCTGTACAAAACTGACCTTGAGCAAGGGTAATTTTATAAAGGAAGTTTTAATCTTTGCTTTTAAGTTGGCTACCAGGCTCACCGTACTGTCATTCTTCTGAGTACATACAAACTCCAGTGCAGGAGCGATCAGGGACGGCTCTTCGGCCGCCGGCACGGTTGCGGCAGTACTGTCAGCCTGGGCGGAAAGCTTTACGGGAACCAGCAATGAAAATAAAGCAGCCTGTATCAGCAATTGATGAAAAATCTTTCTAAGTCCGGTTGCGTTTAATCCTAGTTTCATAAATTATTTATTTTAGGCAGGGCAATTTCAATTTCGGGTTGTGCTATTTTTTTTCTTCATCACCAAATTCTGAAATGGGAATCACGGTTACGAATTTTGAAATAATGGTAAAAAACAGGAAGAAAGTGGCGATGCCGGCAAATGTCAGCGCCCATTCAACCCAGGTGGCTGAATATTTTACATACTCCGGACGGATATCCTGCATGGGAAGCAAGGGAGACTCCAGGGTGGGCACAATGATCAGGTAGCGCTTTACCCAGAGGGCTATTACCATAAAGAAGGACACAATGGCAATCGGGGTCGGCTTCCGGGTTTTGGGAATAGCGACAACCAGGATGGGAAGCAGGATTCCCGCGACATTGGTAAACAGGAACCACCAGCCGTATTTCGCCGGGTTAAATATTTTTTCAATCACTTCACTGTCCCATTTTTCAGAGGCAAACCAATCGGTTAAATATTCTGAAAAAGTAAAGTACCCGTAGGCGGCTCCCAGGACCATCATGATATAACCGAGGTAGATAAAATGTTTATCAGTAAGATAGCTGTGCAGTTTATAGATCTTCCGGTACACCCACATGGCCATGATCAGTACGCCGGTACCTGAATAAATGGCGGCCAGCACAAAATAAGGGCCGAAGATGGTGCTGTGCCAGCCGGGGCGGAGGGTCATGCCAAAAATCCAGGAAAGCACGGAGTGTACAATGATTGCCAGCGGGATGATCATAATGGCCATCAGGTTGGTTGAAACCCGGATATGCTTTTTCTGGCTCGGCGTACCCCGGTAGCCGATGGCTAATATCCTGTACAATTTTTGTCTCCACTTCGGGATATTCAGTTTCGCATCCCGATAGACGGCGAAATCTTTTATCAGTGCGAGGTATAGAAAGATCACACTTCCGGTAAAGTAAGTACCGATGGCGAGAACGTCCCAGGTGATCGGGGATTGCAGGCGGGGATACAGGAAAAGATGGTGCAGCCTGTCTAAACGGCCTACGCAGAGGAGGATAAAGACAGGGCCGATAATGGTAGCCACTACTGTGATCATTTCGGCGATCCGGATAATCGGTTTACGCCACTCCACATTCAGGATATGCAGGATACCGGAAATAACCGCGCCTGCGTAACTGATACCGATAAAAAAGATAAAATTGGCAATATAAAGCCCCCAAACCACATTGTCCCTCATCCCGGTAACGGAGTGGCCTTTGGCGATCTGTAAATAGAGGGCGTATCCGCCTAACAGAATCCATAACAGAAAGAAAATGGTCCAGGCCCAGGTCTTTTTGGTAAAGGTTTCAATCGTAGGCCGCTGTTTTTCGAAAATCTCCTGCTGGTATTTATTAAGTTCCATAATAGTTAGTATTCATTTTAATGACCAATTGCACTGCTGCATATTATTTCTCCTTCGGGGATCCTTCCATCACATCTTTGAATCGTTCCTTCAGTTTATCCGGGAGGTTCTCGTATCCCCTTTCAACCGGGAACTGCCTTTCTTTCGGCGGCAGGTAATAAACCCGCGGTTTGGTACCCAGCTCTTCCATATAGCGGTAGGCGGCACGGTCTTTTATCAGTTGGGAGAAACTGACGGTCTCGTCTCCGTTGGTAACGGTGTCTTCGTTTTCATCCCCGAAATAGAATACACCGTTAGGACAGGCTTCCACGCAGGGCGGGAGCAGTCCCTCGCGGGAACGGTCAGGACAGAAATCACATTTTTCAACGGTACCCACTTTGGCGGGAAGATTGGTTTCGGCATTGCTGGCCAGGTTTCGGATATCCATCGGCATTTCCGGCTCATCCCAGTTGAATACACGGGTTGAGTAGGGGCAGGCGGCCATGCAGAATTTACAACCGATGCAACGGTCATTATCGATCAGCACCAATCCATCCTGTCTTTTAAATGTGGCATCCACCGGGCATACTTTCACACAGGGCGGGTTGTCGCAGTGGAAACACTGTTTGGGAAACCAGTAAGGGGCGGCCTTATCACTGTCTTTGAGCAGTTTTACGGTCAGCCATTCCGTTTCTTCCGGCCGGTAATGCCATTTCTGGCAGGCGGCGATACACTTGCGGGCATTTTTACAGCGGGAAAGATCCACCACCATTACAAATTTCTTACCCGCAATTCCCTGGCGCTGTTCCAGCTTGGACAGGATGGCCATATGCTCCTGGTGATTGAGATAGGCAGAGTCGATCTCCACAATTTCACCCTCGGGGGAAAGCAGTTTTACTTTATCCGTAACCGGGTGTTTGGAGGTGCAGGAGCAGGCGAGACTGCCGCAGGCGGTAGCGGCAATGGTAGCCACGGCAGCAGTTTTCAGGAACTCCCGCCGGCTTTTGTCAGTTATTTCTTCTTGTTTCATTACTGGTATAATAAAGTGAGTTAAGGGATTCAGCTGTTTTTCTTGGAGGGATTATTCATCCAGTCGAAAATTTCCTTGTTACTGGCTTTTTTCTTTTGAACTGCTTTTTCATAAATGGCTTTGTCCACTTCCACCAACTGTCCATCGGGGGTCAGCATTTTAATCATTTCCGGCTTACTGGTGTTAGCGGAGCCCTGAAGGAGCTCAGTAAAGAAGCCCCGTCTTGTTTTAGTCCCTGGTTTTTTGTTGTTACCCATAATAAGTGTTTTGACAAAATGATGATAAAAAATTCATTAAAGTCAACGAGCTAAAGTAAAGAGTGTGCCGTGACCATCGGATGACAGAATAAGCAGGCTTATGTGATTTTAATCATATAGGTTGTTGAGTACTATCAAAGTCGTTTTACGCTGTCTATCTCATTATTGTTTAAGGCGTTGGAATGCTTGCGCTGTTTCCGTTTCAAGAGCAGTAAAATCAGCAGCGGGGTCAGGGTGAGTTCCATCAGCATGGCGCAAAAAAGGCAGAGGCTGATGAGCATTCCCACGTAAAAAGTTCCCCCGAAACTTGACGCGAGCAAGGTCATAAACCCGGATAATAATACCAGGGTAGTGATCACGATGGCTTTTCCTGTAGAAAGATAAGTTCTTTTTACCGCATAGGCCAGGGAAAGCCCCCGGGAAAGCTCAAGCCGGAGTCTGCTGAGAAAATGGATCGAGTCGTCCACGGCCAGGCCGAGAGCGATGGCAAAAATGACAGAAGTATCTGCTTTGAGGTTAATTCCCAGTAAGCCCATCATCCCGGCCATAAAAAAAAGAGGTAATAGATTGGGAAGTAAAATAATCAGGAGTACGGCCCAGTTGCGCAACAGGAGGAGGGCAATAATACAAATGACGAGGGCATCGAAAAAGATCCCGGTAAAAAGGTTTTGGGTGAGCGAATAGGTCATTTTATCCAGCAGCAGCGCTGATCCGGTGATCCGGTGGGAGAAAGCATATTTTTTCTCCCGCATGAAACGGTCAATTTTTTCTTTCACGGGTTCGAATTCCTTTACGCTCAGGTTGGGTTGCCGGCCGCTGATCCGTATGCGGCTGCCATCCGGCAACAGGTAATGCTGCAGCTCATCGGCATATTCGGTTTGCGCAATGGCTTCATAATACCGGGATACTTCTTCCGGGCTGCCCGGTAATCGCAGGTAGCCGGTATCACCACCGTGAAAAGCCTTGTTGGCGCCCCTGAAAAGCGATAAGGGAGAAATAATATAACCAATGCCGCAACTGTCTTTCAGGAATTGTTCCACTTCTTCCACTTCCTTCATGGTCTTCGTGTCAAAAAAAGAACCTGGTTGCTTTTGTATCGTCAGCGCCATTTCAAAAGTCCGGGTCCCGGAAAAATCCTTTTCCATAAAACGGTAATCATCCAGCATGGGGTTATTCCGGGGAATTTCCTGTAACAAACTGGAGTCAACTTCGATTTTAGCGGTATAAAAAAAAGCCAGGCCGGTTAGGACGGACATCAGCAGAAACAGGAGCCGCTTATTCCCGAGCAGGAACCGGAAGCAACCGGCCAGGAACCTGTTCCAGCGATGATCAGCATGAACAGCCTTTACCACAGAAGGAACCGGGGTAAGGGTATAATAGGCGTAAAGAGCTACCAGTGTAAGGCCAAAGGAAAGCAGGATGCCGGCGGCGGCAAAGAACCCGAAATTCCGGATCGGGATAATATCGGTTATTCCCAGTGTAACAAAACCGGTGGCAATGGTACAACAGGTATAAAAAGTGGCCAGCCCGATCTCCCGGTAAGTTTTATGCAGGGCCTGCTGCTTGGGAAGTCCCTGCCGTAATTGTTCAATATAATGGGTGGTAATATGAATAATATCCGACATGCAGATGGCTGCTAGGATCGGCGGAAGAAGACTTGAAATGATATCGAGTGAATGGCCGGTCAGCGCGATCAGGGAAAGGGTCCAGGTAATGGAAACGCCGATGATCAGCAGGGGGATCAGGATGGCTTTTACCGAACGGAACAGGATATACAGGGCCAGCGCGATCAGGCTAAGGGAGATGACCAGGTATTTCCGCAGGTTCTTTTCAATTTCAATGATATAAATCCGTTCCACCCGGATCTTGGCCGTGATATGGGTTTCATCAAAACCAAGTTCATCGGTTTTTTGACGGATACTCCCCAGCAAACGGTCTTTTTGTCCGTTGCTGAGATGTGGCTGGTTAAAAGCGGCAATGGCAATGGAACGTCCATCCTTCGATACCAGCAGGTTCCGGTACTCCGGTGACGCAAACAGGTAGGCAGAATCCGCCGCGTATTGCGAAGGATCACCGGTATGGATAAGGGGACGCGCATTGACCTCCTGCCCGTTAAAGTAGATCAGGTTGGCCGAAGTGAGTGAATACAGTTTAAGAATATGTTCCTGCCGGGAGATAAACCGGGACAGGCTGTCAGCCTTTACCAGGAATTCCCGGTCAAATAGGCCTTCCCGGTTCTTAAGGCCGATGAAGATGAATTCGTCATCAATATGGGAACTGAATTGTTCCCGGAATTCCTGGAAAAAAACCAGGTCCGGGTCCCCGTCGGGGAAAAAATTTTCACTGTTAAAATCAAATCGCAAAGACCGGAGCGGGATAAAGCTTAATCCTGTAAGCAGTACAATCAGGTAAAAGCCGGCCCAGCTTCTTTTTTCATACATTTTTGAGGTGAATTTCGGGTAATTGAAAATAGAGAAAAATCAGAACAATTCCCCTTTGATCATCATATTCCGGGCCTCCCGGAGGGAGTTCATGGTATGTTCATGCTGTTCAACGGGGACCAGGTACCGAATCGCTTTCTCCGCGAATTGGTCACAATAGCTGCACTGGGTGCAGTCCCTTTTGCAATGTCCCTTATGAAAAAAATCAAGAAAGCCATCGAGCTTTTTATTGTCGATATAAAGGTCAAAACTTTCATTGAATGCTTTTTCTTTCCGGATGGCATCGAGCTTATTAACCAGTTTATACGCTTTAAAAAGATTTATTTTGGAAGGTTGCAGCACGTACTTAATCCCTTTCCAGTAATATTGGTCTTTGTTATAGATCAGGTATTTGGAAAGCCCGTGAATCAGGTCCATCATGTTTCCGTCATAGGAGCGTTTCGTATAAGCGGATACGATCCGGGCCAGGGCGTCGGTGGTCATGATCCGTTCCACCAGCTTTATATTATCAACCCCCGCCGCTTCGTAATAATGCAGGTCTTCCGGCCGGATAAAAGCGGATCGCAGAATTTCAACCGGGTTGGATAAAAGCCGTTCGGCGCAGGAAAAAAGATAATAGTCAAAACTGAAATTGCCGGAAACATGATTTTTCTGGGAAGCATGGGCATTGTAGTTGGCATGCAGGGTCACCATCGGGCATTTATTCATGCACATCAGGTTGGCGATGGTCTGTATCTTGCAGGAGGTCTTTTCCTTGATTTTCCGGATCTCGTCGAAGTTCTTATTGATATCAACATAGGAGATGTTGAGTTTGTCGGCTCCCAGGCTCTCCCAGTAGCGGGCTTTTTCAAAGCTGTCAATCCTGACCTGTACAGAAACAGAAATGGAGAAATGCGGGTAATTCTTTTTGATGATTTCCATAACCATGGGCAGGGATACGGAAATGCCGTCCACATTCATTTCGGATAACCAGTCGAGTGTTTTACGGATATCCTTATAACCCGTTTTGGTGATTTCGAGATTATCAAAGCAGGTACCGTTCATGAGGTAGTTAAACTTCAGACCGCGCCGGTGCGCTTCCTCCACAAAGTCTTTTACTTTTTCCTTTTTTACTTCCGGCAGGGTGAGGGCGGGTCTTCCGCCACCGATGAGCCCAACATTCAGTTTGCCATACAGTTCTTCTGTTTGAGAGAAGTCGATCTTGTCAAAATAATCATCCTCCCAGTTTACCGGTATTGTTAATTTCATGATTGGGGATTTGCTGGTTTTTGTAGATTTTTTAACTCCATAAAGTAACCGTTTACCCCTGGTTTCGGGAATGAGTTCGGTCAGCGGCGCAACTGATACCGGTTAAGCTGCTGACTGAGTTTATAGGGGCGTAACCGGCAAAAGGCTCAATGGATAAAATAATTCTCGAGCGAAGTGCCGATACTCATCATATCGGCCGGTTCAGGGTCCTTTTTCCTGTTGAAAATATACAATCCGCACATATCGGTTTTTTTGGTAAGATCAATCCCCGACCGGCGGCCATCTTCTTTCACAAACTGCAGGTACAGGGTATCCGTCACTTCATAGATCCGGATCTGCGGCCAGTGTTCCCTTAGGGAAGTCCGGGCGTTTTTCATCTGGTAAAAGCACTCGTGATCAATACCGTCAAACTGCGCTTCAGTGAACTGTTCTTTTAATTGCCGGCGGTGGAGGCTACCCGGTGTAAAAAATACCGCCGCAAGCCGGTCAATTACCAGGGTGTCGGCAGCGGGTCCCCGTGTAATGACCGGGGCAGGCACACTGTCCACCGCTTTTCCGGCTGCCTTTGTTTTATTTTCCTGCCGGCTAGTACAACCGGTTAACAGGGCAGTTACCAGCAGGAAAACAACCAGTTGTCTTGCCCCCCCGGAAAGATAGAAGGATTTCATTTCGGTTACTTTATAGTTCACAAACGTACCGGGCCGGGTTGCCCAATCTTCACTAAAAATAGGAACCCTGTAGTGAAATTCAATACAGGGTTCGCTGCGGTTCCCGGCTCCTGTTAGTCAGAAGGGGCTTTCATGCGTTAATAATTCCACAACCTGGTTATATTAAATCCTATCAGGAAACGACCGCCTTTCACTTCCTTCTTTGTCGCATTATCTGTATAGGTGAACGGATTGTTCTGGTTGAACAGGTTATTGCGCTGGGGGCTCAGGCTGAAATAATTACCAAAGAACAACTGGAAACTGTGACTACTGGTGTTGAATTCCACCCCGAAAGAAATATTCGGATGCGGATTACTGGTAGGGTGCTTGGTAATCGGCTGGTCATAGTTGAACATGACCGATGTAACCGGTGTGAGTTTATACCGGGCGGAAACTGCGACAGCCAGGTGATCATGCTTCATGGATTTGAAGACTTCCTTGCCGGTACTGTCATTTTTGGTATAATAGCCGCCCACGGCATTCTGATGAGTCCAGCTGGGAGCAACCTGTACGGACAATTTATCGGTCAGTTTACGGGCAACAATCAGTTGGTGGAAATACAGCAGCCTGTCGGTCTTGTGTTTTTCATCGAGGTATTCCGCCCCGGTGCTGTCCACTTTCGCGATCGTATATTTGTTTTTGGTGCCTATATAGGCCAGGTTACTGTAAAAGGAAATGCTTACCGGGTAAACCCCCTTTGTTTGTGTGATGACGGAGTATTTGGCATTTACATCCCAGAGCATTTTCTCTTTGGTAACGCCAAATCCCAGGTTCAGTTTATTGATCGGGGCATAGCTAAGCCCCAGGCGGATATTGGAAGGCGCAAAGAACCCCCAAAAATCTTCGTATCCTTTGTTCCAGGTGCCAAAACGGTGCATAATATCCATTTCAAGGGTACCTTTTACAGGCACCAGTACGGTTTGGTTATCGATGATCCAAACACTCTGAAATGTGTTTTTGACAGGTCTGGCCTTTACCTCTTTTGGGGCTTCTTTTTCGGCCTCCGGTTTTTCATCCTGTGCGAAAACAGGACCATGAACCGCCAGCAGGCAAACAGCCAGGCTGGCAGACAGGGCGATTATTTTATTTATAAAAGATTTCATGTTATAATTTTTTGATCGCTTAATTATTTAATGCTCCTGTCCTGATCCAGTCGTACACTTTTTGCCGGTCCGCGGAGGAAGAAATATATTCCCGCATACCCCCGTTGATCTCTTTGTAAACGATACTTTCCTTCGGGACCACGAGGTTTACAAATCCGCCACCCACGATCTGGTTATAGGAAATTTCTGTTACCATATAGGGCTTGTGTGCACCGGAAGCATGACATCCTGCAAGCGCGCAATTTGAATTAAAAATCGGGGCCAGATCCGTTTTAAAACTTACCGCCTGGGGCGGACCGTCCGGGTCGACCGCTACGGCGGGATAGATCACATCCTTATAACAACTGGAGAGACCGGCCCCCATCAAAAGCAGCAGGAAGGTATATAGCAATGACTTTTTCATTGTATTCGGTTTAAAAGATTATTTATTGTTGAAGTTCATATTGCACTCTACATCGATCTTATCGGCGATACTGGTACTGGTGACACCAAAATCGCGGCAATTGAGCTGGAACTTCAACTGGAGACCAAATACGTCATAGGGTGAAGCAGCGGCGATTGTCGCTTTCGGTACATATTTCAACCGACCGATAATTTCTTTGGTGATCGGGGCGGCTAATTTACCCTGCCAGGTCAGCTTGATGGTGACAATATAGTCTGCGCTGGTTTTGTCGAACTCTATTTTTGAAGTTTTGATCTGGGCGACATTGGTAACATTGATGTTGTGCTGGTAAGCCACTTTCTGGGTGGTTCCCATTGCGGCCAGGTTACAACCTACATAGGTGAAGGTTCCGTCTCTGCCGGGTTCACCGGTATTGCTGGTATTGATCAGTACATACCCGTTGAGATAGGATTTCTCGGGCTCGTTCTCATAAAATGCCCAGGAACTGTCGGGGAAGGGCTGGGAAGGACGGTTCAGATCGGTATAAGGGTAGTTCCCAAACTTGGCCGGTGTAATATCGTAAGCGCCGAATATATCAAAACGACCGGTCAGCAGGCCGGCGGCACCTACATAAGCAGTGCTCCAAAGGCAACTGGAGTGCACTTTATCCATCTTCCATTCATTGCTGTTCCCGGGTGTCAGGTTCCCTGGCAGGTGTATGTTCGTACCCCTCGTAATAACAGGAGCACTGGATGCGGGAGGAGGAGGAATCTCATTATCATGGGAGCAACTGATAATATAACCTCCGAAACTGGCCAGGACCAGCAAGGCCATCAGGAATCTATTGTTTACTTGTTTCATAAAACTATTTTTGGTTGTTTAATTTTTAAACGCACGTAAAAGTAGAAGTGGCTTGCTGACACTTGAATGACCGTTATCAAAACTTAGAGTGATAATTGTCACATTTGAGGTGAATTCTAATCATGTTTCTTGCAACGCCGTGTCGATAAATGAATTGCCCGGAACGAATCTGCAGGAATTTCAGTGGGAGGATCCGGAACAGGATTGGCGCTTTGATTACCGGGTGGCCGCAGGTAGGGTAGTGATTGCCGGAGGGAATGCCCAGGAAGCAGGGGATAAAGCGTACCTGCTTTCAATTCACAAAAAAGCCAGCCCCAACGGGCTGGCTTGTAAGTACATGAAAAAATGCGGTTAAATTGTCCGGACTAGAAATTCCACAACCTTGTAATATTAAAACCGAGGAGGAACTGTCCGTCCCTGTAATTATTCCTGTTCAGGACATTGTTGCTCTGCGGTACGATGTTATAATAATTACCAAAGAATACCTGGAAGGCATGTGAGCTGGTGGTGGTCTCAAAGCCGAAACAGATATTGGGATGAGGGTTGTTGGTGGGGTGCTGGGTCAGGGGCTGGTCATAACCGGCCATGATGGAAGACTTCTCGGTTACTTTATAGCGGCCCAGTACGGAAATAGCCAGGTGCCCGTTTTCCATTTTTTTCCGGATATCGCCCTTGCTGTCAACATAAGCTTCTACATTATTAAACCAGGAGAAGCTGGGCGCCACCTGCGCGGAAAACTTATCCGTTATTTTACGTGCAATGATGAGTTGATTGAAATAGGAAAACCGGTGAACACTGTAGCGGAAATTGCTTTTGTCGCGGGCATCGATCACCATATTGGCAAAATAGCTCAGACTGACGGGTATTTTGTTATCCGTGGTTTGCTGCAGCAGGGCGTATTTGGCATTCAGGTCGATCATCATTCTTTCCTTGGTTAAGCCGGCGCCGAGAAACAGTTTTTTTACGGGAGAATAAGAGAGGCCCAGGCGGATATTAGAGGGGGCGAAAAGGCCCCAGACATCTTTTTTTCCTTTATCAACGGTTCCGAACCGGTGTTGGATATCGAATTCGAGGGTTCCTTTAATAGGCACCATAACCGTCTGGTTGTCCATCAGGAAAACACTGCCAAAAGTGTTTTTGACCGGTTTTGCTTTTTTAGGAGCGGCTGCATCCGGGGTATCCTGGGCAAGCAGGCCCCCTGCGAGGAAGCAGGCAGCTAAAAGCAGAAGTATATTCTTATATTTTTTCATAATTCAATATTTAATTGTTTTGGGCACCTTGTTTGATCCAGGCGATAATAAGGGCGTTATAATCTTTATTGACACCGGAAGTGGGCATTGGTGTGCCTTTTTTCCCGGTCATCCATAGGTACAGCACACTGCTCTCCGGGCTGGATGTACTGTAGTAGCCTCCCACGGTTAATGAATTGTGGGCATTGGAGGCGGACAGGTCAGGCTTAATACCACCTGCGATATGACAACCGCTGACTGCACAGCTTTTGTCAAACAGGGGGGTGATATCAGCGGCGAAACTGACCGGTCTTGTGATCTCGGCCCCGGTGTCGGAGAAGACGGTTTTATCTTTATAACACCCTGCCAGCAGGATCAGGGCAAGGCTGGCCAAAAACCCAATTATTTTTTTGTGTAACATGATAGGTATTTTAGGTTTTCAGGAAAGGGCCTCTTTATTTTTTGAATTTTAATACCAGGTTCGGTTTGATCGCATGCTGGTAATTGGCCTTGTCAAATACGGCTACACCAAAGGGTTGATCCGCCAGACTGGAAAAATCCACATCCTGTTTCAACACATCTCCTGTTTTCAGTAAACGCTTGAATTCATATACCCAACCGGTACCGGTAAATACGGCTGACATGCTGATGTCCGCGCGGCCGTTTTTAACGGTGGAGAGAATTACACTGGGAATACATTTTGCGCCGATCGGGCTGGTGGGGCTGGTGCCCAGCCGCTGGTAATCGGTCCCTGTATTGGGATCAATGCTGCCGCCGGCATAGGATAACACGCCGGTTGAACTAACACCGGTAATTTTAACCGCTGTACCACCGGCTAATGTATCTTCTACCTTAAGATAGCCGCTGACAGAACTGGGAATAACCCATAAAGGAACGGCTACTGTTGCGCCGGTTCCGTCTAATTTCAGGTTCTGCGTATTGTTTGCACTTCCCTGGGTGGCATCGGAAGTATAATTGGGGCGATAAGGCCAGGTAGTTGAACTGGTGCCATTGGGAACCAGGTCATCAAAGTGACGGCCATTGCCATTTCCGCCTACCAGGTTGGTGATGGAAGGACCACCGGCCCAGTCCTGGTAATTATCATCCATGTATCCATAGATCAGGCCTCTTTGCGGGTGGGCCCACCACATATCTATTTTTTCATTCAGGTTATTAGTATAGTGGTTACCACTGCCGGCATTTGACTTCATGACAGGCGGTGTAACGGAATAGTCCATATAGGGAGTGAAGATATGGCAACTGGCATAGCAGGTCTGCGTTACAAACTTGGGAGTTGAATTGTCGATATTCCACAGAAAAGCCAACTGGTCTTTACCAAAACCTTCCCTTAACAAATTACCATTCGCATCGAGGGACCTTGATCCGGGCTCCTTGTTCCAGCGTTGTGTGGCCGGATCAAAATACCAGGGAGATACGTTATGGCTTTTGTCCGCATCCTGCACTTCCGCTAAAAAATAAATATACTGGTCGTCATACATGGAACGGAGCGTTACCGGGATGGTAACACCCTGGTAGCCGCCAAACATACCATTACCCGGGTCGGGCATGGCGGGGACCACGCTAAGTTTGGCTGCATTCTCCCACATGGCATCAACGGTTCCGTCAATAGTCGGGGCAGTAGTAGTCTTTGCAGAAAAAAGTTCGGTTCCATTTAATACTATTGGTGTGTCTAACACCTGGTCATCCTTTGTACAACTGACGAAATAACCAATGGCCAGTAAAAAAGTCGCGATCACCCAGGCATACTTTGTTTTAACGTGTTTCATATAAACGGTTTTTAAATTGGAAAAAAATTGCATGAAAGCTAAACGATTAAGACTGCAAGCTATTCACAGATCGGCTGACAGATGTATGACATTTATCAAGCAGTCTGTTGAGAAAGGTCAGTCCTGGGTAACAGCATAAACGATTGAGCTTGAAAGCCGCGAATAGGATAATGACAATATTGTGACGAATATCAGTTTTGTGCTGAATAATGTTATGGGTACTCTCAATTTGAAACGGGGAATGGATGTGTTATAAAGATCCTGTGGAGAATTTTTTGCAGGCGTGCCGGCTGCTACCATAAAATATATTTATATCTTTTAAGCCTCTATTTCAAAACCATTAAACATTAATTTTATGAAAAGGGTATTCCTTGTTCAGACGGCCACCCTCATCCTGGGAGGGGTATTTCTCGCCACCTCTTTACTACAATGCCGGAAAGCCGGCGACCTGGTGCAGCAGCTCGACCGGACCTATACCGGCAGCGCCGACTCCTCCGTATATGCTTCCTTTTATGAAACGAACACCGTGGTTCCCGCCGATGGCACCCCGGATGTGAATGACCTTATTAAATTCAGGGGGGTGAAAACAGTGATCCATGAGTATTGTGGCACCTCCAATTGCCATGGGGGGCCGATTTCCCCCAAATTTGACAGCTATGCGCAGGTCATGAAATTTGTAACGGCCGGTCATCCGGAAAGCAGCAAATTGTGGGAATACATTACGACCAATGACTTTGATAAAGCCATGCCTCCAGTTGCATCCGGTCATGAACTGAGCGAGTCAGACAAGGGACTTATTTATAACTGGATCCGGAACGGCGCGAAAGAAAGGCCCGATCTGGCCGATTTCAGGCCGGCCGCGATACACCTGATTAATAATGGCTGCGGATCTGCCAACTGCCACAACCAGGCCACGGCCACCGGCGGATGGGCCCGGAAAGGGTTACTTGGTGCACTGACCAGTTCAGATACTACTCAATATACATATATCAACCCCGTTACAGGCGCCGTTACGGTCTATTGCCAGTTGTCCAACAAAACGCTGCGCGACCAGGTGTGGATTGCTTATAAGGACAGTGTAAAAAAATTCTATTCGGATACCCTGGCCTTTGCCAGCTTCCGGCCCTATAAAACCCTCAGCACTCCCGTTTCCTCGCTCAGTACCCGTGGCCCCCTGCAGAATTATGATGACATCCTTATGGATATCAGGTACCCGAAGAGTGTAAGAAGTAATTCTTCCGTTCAGTACACGGATCCCGTTACCCTGAAACAATATTATGTAAAGGGAAATAACCTGAACGCCACCAGTTCACTGGTCAGCCGCATCGACTCCACCCTGTTGCTCGCGAATCCGTTTACCGGGGTATTTGCGGGCAGTCACCAGGGAGATATGGCATACGGGGATGGTGGATTAAAACCCAATGAAGTGGCGCTCATCAAAGCCTGGTACTTCGCGGACCCCAATATTCCGGACGTATGGAAATACGGTCAGAACAACGCGGGTATTTACAAATACCGGAAAACCGGAACGATTATCAGGCACTAATTCATTACTTCATTCAAAATTCCAGGAATATGAGAAAGAAAATATTTTTAACAGCTATGATCACTTCCATGCTTATCTATGCGTTGTCATCCTGTTACAGAAATAAAGAAGATATTACCGCCCTGCCCCGGGTTTCCTTCCGGTCTGAGGTGGTTCCCATTGTTACGGCCGGCCCCTGCGGGTGTCACAATAACGGAACTACCCGGGCGATCCAGTTTTCCCATCTTGATACAATTTTCTATGATGCGATCCTGGGTCGTGTGGGTCTCTTTAACACATGGGTAAATGGCGGAACCCACCCCGGCGGCGGCGCTATTGATTTTGCGCCGAATGAAAAGAATATCATTAAAAGATGGCTGGCACAGGGCGATCCCTATGATGACGGATCCGGCTGTACGATCAGCGGTAATCTCCGGTACACTACGGATATCCTCCCCATTTATAATGTTACCTGTAAGGGATCTACCTGCCACGGCGGGATAGCCATCGTGCTGGATTATAATAAAATGGTTGCGGAAAAAGCCACGATCACTGCCATGATGAACAGCAACGGCGCACAGGGACATCCCGGTGGTACGCTGAGCCTCACCACCTGCACCATTAATAAATTCAAGGAATGGATCAACCAGGGACAGCCTCAATAAGTTTCAATCAAAAAAATTAATCTCATGAAAAAGATATTCGCAATTATACTCGGTTTGGGTTTTGGGGTTGGTTCCATGGCACAGGAAACCACTGAACCCGCCAAAGAAGCGCCGAAACAAAAATTCACCCGGGCTACCTTCAATTCCACCCGCATTATCAATATGCAAAGTGTGGAACTGGGCAGCCCCGGAAGTTTACAGATCCTGATTTCCCACCACTTCAGTCCGCTCTGGCCCGAAGGCGGCTCTACCCAGGATAACCTGGCCGGGTTACTGGGATTGAACTCCGGGCTGGCGCATACCTATATTTCTTTGGATTATTCTCCCGTCAAATGGATGAACCTGGGTCTTGCCGCCGCAGGAAGGAACCGGTTCGAAGGGTTTGCCAAGTTCAGGATCCTTCGCCAGCAGACAGGCGCCAAAAACATCCCGGTAACACTGGGCTGGTACTCCCTGTTCAATGTGAACGCGGCAAAAGATGCATCCGTTCAGTTGGGCTGGAACAAATATTCTTACCTGCACCAGTTGCAGATCGGCCGCAAAATGTCGGATAAACTCTCCCTCCAGTTAATGCCCACCCTGGTTTACTTCAACGTGGTGCCTTATGGGATCAATAACAGCAATTTTGTATGGTCACTGGGACTGGGTGGTAAGTACAAACTGACTTCCAATAAGAATATCACCTTTGAATACGCCCGCCAGTTCAATATGTTTGAAAACCTGATTGACAAGGGGGGTAATATCATCAATTATAAACCCGACCTCCTGTCGCTGGGTATGGAATTTAATACCGGCGGTCACCTGTTCCAGTTCTATATCGGGAATACCATGAATTCCTCCAATGTGGACCAGTTAGCCCGGAACAGCAACAACCTGAAACTGGGAAATATGTCACTGGGCTTCACCATCAACAGAAGCCTTAACCTGAAAAACTAATATCAATAATGATCCGGGGTCCGGATCGAAAGGGCCGGTGCATTGCCGGCCTTTTTTGTTTATTTCCAATGACTGCGCTTGCCGTCCGTTTTAATTGCTGGTAAAATTACCCGGGCATGGATACTCCGCCTGTTATATGGCGTTTTTAATCTGCTCATTTATTACCAATGCTGCAGTTTCTTTAGCGAGTCCAATCTTAGCAATTGTCCCGCTATTGAATTTTAAAAAGTCTGTTTCAATTCCGTCACTAAAAATCACCCCATTACTTGGCATTAATGATTCAATTGTCAAACTGTTTTGTCCTTTTAAAATTCCAGCTGTTATGCCAATTTCTGTCCTTATACTTTGAAAAGGTTCTCTTACGGCAAACAATAAATCATTGCCCTTTAATTTGGGTCGCTTCAACTTTAAGTTTTTCTCAAACATTCCTGTAACGCCATACGCCATATTAAATATTGAACTTAGCCAACCTGTCGAGCCGGCTTGTGTTGAAACAATAAGCCCGCTTGACGACTGTTCTTCCGTGTTTTCATTGAATGAAATTCTGTAGCGTGCAGAAATGTGTGATGAAGCTCCGATGAATAAATCGTTAAAGGCTAATAATCTTTGTCCGTCATTCAGTTTGGCTTCCGCAAATCTCATAACCCGCTGCTGAAAAGAATTAGTAAGCACCTTGTCAACCCCGTAAATAAAATTTGAAGTATCAAATGGGAGCAGGACGCCGTCATACCTTTTTTTGTCAGGGTTAACAGCAACAATTGGAACCCCTTTGGAATATTTTGCCGTGTTTGCTACAAGCCCGTCTTGTCCAATTACCACGATTAAATTTTTCTCGGTGAAGATGTAATTAGGGACAAAAATTCGCTCAACAATTTTATTCTTTACAACCTTTGATAATTGGGTCTGTAAACTGTGAAGAGATTTTTGGAATGTTTCGTGTTCTATGACATAATCTTCAAAATTTCCGCCAAGTCGCTCAATGTAAAATTGTGCTTGTGCTTTTGTATTGAACCGCTCAATTAAAGTTTCAAGCCTTGTTTTATTCTTGACAATGATTGCATATTCTATGCTCATTTTTTATTGCTCTTCTCGTTCAATATTGAATCTAAAAGTTCTGGGCTTATGTTGAGGTTGCCAATTTTATCTGCATTTTCAGCAATTTGCCTAAAGGCTAAGGAAATATTGAATTTTGGATCAGGGTTGTTATTTAAAGCTGTCAATGTTTTCCAGTCAATATCCCTGTAAGGCTTTAAGGTTGTTTCAATCACAAAACCCTGCGTTTCAGCTTCTTTTTTATCGTTTGCCGTTTTTTGTTCAATAAGTTGTTTTCTTTGATTTTCCACAGCAATATCAGCCGCCAATTTCATCTCTCTCAATTTCCTGTCGTTTTCAGCTTTTTGAACTTCTGATTCCATTTTCTTTTCCGCAATTTGCTTCTGCTTTTCTTCAACGGCGATTTCAGTGTTCAATTCCGATTCTTTGATTTTTCGTTCTTGTTCAACTGCAAAATTCCTGCGCTCATAAATTGCCTGGTCTGCTTCTTGTTGGAGTTTCTCCCTTGTTTCTGTTTCCAAAGCCCTTGTCATTTCCGGGGTAGGTTGAATAGCTAAAATGCTTGCACCTAAAATTTCTATGCCTAATAAATTAATTGCAGATGAAGATGTTAAACCTTCTGAAATATTCGCCTCGATTTTCTTTGCAGAACGAATAGCTTCTTTTAACGATAAACCGTGAATAAAAGATGAAGTTGCAGTTTGCGCTTCATTTACAATTCTTTGATTGAGTTTTTCAATGTCACTCTTTTTGTATTGCCCGCCGTCGTTAACTGTAAAATCTAAATTGTCAGCAAGCGTTTTCGGGTTTCCCACTTTGTAACTTATTTGTCCTTGTATTGAAACCGTCTGATAATCATTTGTTGTCTCACTGAAAATAAACGGCAAGTCATTACTGCCCATCGGAATCGCTACAATTGAACTGTTTGGCGTAAAGTAGAAAAATGAAAGGCCGCGTCCCTCTCGTTTTATGCTTCCATTTTTGTAATGAAGAACATAAGTCATGGAGTCAAATTTGATGTGCTGAATTCCGAACATTTTTTTGAGTGGTTTTGGTTTTCAATATTACGAAGGGGCTGTCATAAAAGCCACAGAGCACGCTAATATATTTTTCAACCGTTCTGCCAATGCGAAGCAGCTGTTTTGTAGTAGATCGTAATAACTTACTGGCCACCCTATTTACTTTTTTGATCCGGAGTTTTTTCCATTTCGAAATATCCGCCTCAAAACCTGTCTTAAACAGCCGGCCCGACAAGTCCCTGATTACGCAAAAATTGGCTATTGAATGACCATTATTGCTTTTGGCATTGGCGTTATTGATGAAGGAGGAAAGGAGCTTGAAAAGCGTTTCTTTTGCCATACTTAATTCGGTAAGCTTGGCCCGGTATTCCAGGTCCGCACTTGACAGCTTGGCGAATAATTTATAATCGGCAAAATGCCTGCTTTCGTGGGCGAGATAACTTATAAGAAAGGCTTCGCTGCTTAAATCATACCCTTTTTTTACACAGTAAAGTGCCGTGTCCGTAGCCCAGCCACCCGGGTAGTACTTATCCAGGGTGGCATATTCCTCCCAGCCCAGTGTGACGAATTTGTCCATCAGCATCACCCGGGAACTTATTTTTTCCCTGTTTAAGGTAAAGGAATAAGTCGTATCCTTTTCCGATCCCCAGACCAGCAGGTCGTAGAGCCTGCCTGTTTTACCCAAACCGGTTGTATGCAAACCAAGTGAGCTGATATACCGGCCCAGGTAGCGGTCCAGGGAATCATTGTTAAAAAACAGTTGTTTCCCCGGGGAATAGGTTGTTTGCAGGAAGCCAAATAAGTTATTGAGTAAAGCGGTATCATAGTTACCGGAATTGTCCAGCAACGACTTTCTCCAGTACGACTGAAAGATGCCCAGCAGGCCATCTATGGGAGATCTTCTACTGCCTATGTAGTCACTATGATCAGTTGCCCCTTTAAACCGGCTTTCAAACCGGGTCTTGAAAATGGAATCCTGCCGGCTCAGTTTATAGCCCCCTTCGCCGAGGACCCTTAATGCGGACATTACATCTCCGTCCAGGCAGTATCTATATACCTTAGTATAGTCGGGTTTCGCCGCTGCCTGACTTTCAGCCTGCGCCATTCCTGTTTTGCTGAATAAGGAGGTTAACAGCAATAAAACTGCGCAGCCGCTTTTGTAGCTCTTTTTCATGCTGACTGATTTGTATTTGAAAAAGGTTATGTCAATGACCCGCTTATAAATACCGCAGCCACTTTTTTTCAGGATGGGTTTGTTTATACTTTCCATACCACCGGCAGAGCGGGTAAAGCAGACCGACCACCCCGATCCAGGCCAGGTAAACACCCGGCAGGGAAAGCCCGCTTATTCCGGCAGGTCTGCCAAAATTGAAGCCAAACACGAAATCAGCCACCCCATACCCCTGCCAAAACAGGACCAGGAACATCAGTATATGTATCAGAAAGAAATGAAGCAGGAAATAGAAAAGAGGCACTTTGCCATATACGATTGCAATCCCGGTAAATTTATTTTGCAGTCCTTCTGTCGCAGAAAGGATCAGGAACATGATTCCCAGGAACAGGAGACAATATACAAGGGAGGGTGGATACTTGGTGATATCCAAAAAAGAAAGAAACGTGTAGAAGTTGTTTTTCTGCGTGCTCCAGGGAGCGGCGTCGCCATAAATATTTACGAATCGTACCAGGACAGACAACAGGATAGCCAGCAACCCGATTTTGAAAAACGCTTTTTTCCGCACACTACGCTCCAGTTCAAATAATTTCCCGCTTGCAAAGCCCAGCAGCATAACTGCCAGCCAGGGTATGGGCGGATACCCCATCACAAATGTTTTGCCTCCCCCGAGCGGAATGGCCCCGGGGCCAAAGAAAGGCATTAATACCTTTTTAAAAGTGGAGGTTTCGGCCAGGGGAATAAGAGGGGCGAGGTTATGCAGGAAAACAATCAGCAGCCCGGTAATAGCGATGGCTTTGTAAGAAAATTTTAAAACAAAGCCTAAAATAATATACCCGAAACCAATGGCCGATACCACATTGAAAAGAAAAACATTGAAATGGATATCAAACCAGAGTGCAAAATTGATAACCGTTAAATCCAGCAGGATCAGCCAGGCACCCCTTGTCCATAAGAATTGCCTGCTGGCGCCTGCATCATTGCTCCGGGTAAAGGAAAGAAAGGCGGATGTACCGGAAAGGAACACGAAAACCGGGGCGCACAAATAAGTGACCCACCTTGTAAAAAATAACAACGGGCTGGTTGTCGCCAGGTCGGTGGGTGACTGGGTGATGGATGTGGTATGTATTAAATCCCTTACATGGTCGAGCGCCATTATTATCATTACGATACCCCTGGTACTGTCAATGCTGGGAATTCGCTTCATACAGTATTTTATTATTGAGCCGGCCCGCGCCAGATTTCCTCTATGACGTAAGCCGGGGAAAATGAAAATTTACAACCGGGTTCTGCAAGCGTAACGGGGAAATTTTATTCCTGCACCTGATTTTTCAGGAACGGAAATAAAAATAGTGCAGTTCTTTCCCGGGCGTACCATTATTCTATGAAGGGCCCGGTTAAGCGGAAAAAGCCTGCCCTGCCGCTTATGAAAGGCATACATACAGATAATGCTGTTATTGATCATCCGGAAAACCCCATTGGTGATTTCCGGCCGGGGCCTCGGGGCTGGGTTGCTGAAATGAATAATAGGACCAGCAGCGAAAATGACCGGGCTGCGCAAACCCGTAAAGCGTTTTTTGAATTTCCGGGAACAGATGAACGGGAACTGCACAGCTCATCTTGTTTCACCGGGCGGATTGACCAAAAAAAAATTTGCGCAGTTAAATGATTGCATGTATTTTGCAGTCAAATAGCTGCATTATTATGAATTTACGCAGGGATGTATTTCAGGCAATCGCTGATCCGACCCGCAGGGCCATACTGGGACTGCTGGCCCTGGGGACTTATACGCCCAATGCAATTGCTGAAAATTTTGACACAACGAGACAAACTATTTCCAAACATTTACAAATTCTCACGGAGTGCAGGCTCGTTACCGCTAAGCAGAAAGGAAGAGAAGTGCACTACTCTTTTAACCCGAAAAGGATGAAAGAAGTATTTGACTGGGCAGAGCAGTTCCGGGAATTATGGGAAGGGCGTTTTGACCGGATGGAAAAAATAATCAGGGGAAAATCCGGCGCCTTATGAAGAATTTAATAAGATCAGCGGCGGCGATTTTGGCCGGCCTTCTGACCGGGGCCGTACTTTCCGTATTAACAGACACCCTGTTGGAGAAGACCGGTTTCGCGATTGCAAGACCTTTCCGGGAAAATCCTGACCGGGTGATACTTTTCATGGTATTCTACCGGGCCTTATACGGGATAGCCGGCACTTTTGTCACAGCCCGTTTAGCGCCGGCTGCGCCACTCAAGCACGCGCTGGTACTGGGGACGATCGGAATAATTGTCGGAATAGTCGGGACGGTGGTGCAGTGGCATATTCCGCCTCACTGGTACCCGCTATCACTGATCATGCTGACACCCCTTACTACATTCCTCGGATATAAGCTTTCGAAACTTTAAAACATCTATAGTATGGCAAAACAAATTTACCCCTGCCTTTGGTTTGAAAAGGAGGCAAAGCCTGCAGCAGAATATTATTGCGGCATTTTTCCCAATTCCCGTATCATAAATGAATCCGGACTCGTGGTGAATTTTGAACTGAACGGGAGGCATATAATGGCACTCAATGACAGGCGCCCCCCGCATGCCTTCAGCGAAGCCTTTTCATTTGTAATACCCTGTGAGGATCAGGCGGAAATTGATTATTACTGGGCCTCTTTAACGGCAAACGGAGGCCGGGAAAATTGCTGTGGATGGTGTGCCGATAAATTCGGGATTTCGTGGCAGGTCATTCCCGCAATGCTGGGAGAACTGTTATCACAGCCCGGAAAGGGAAGCAAAATAATTGAAGCCTTTTTGAAAATGAAGAAAATCGACATTCAACAACTAAAAAGCCTCTAACCATGGCAGCATCCGTTATTGTCAAACGTGTATTCAATTGTTCCGCGGAACTCGCGTGGAAGCTTTGGTCGGAACCTGACTATGTGAAGCAATGGTGGGGTCCGGATCAATTTACCTGCCCGCTTGCGGATATACATTTTGAAGTGGGGAAAAATTCGCTGGTAGCCATGGAGGCTCCCGGGGAGCTGGGCGGCAGGGTATCTTATAACCTGTGGACTTACACTAAAATTGAGCCGTATAAGAGAATTGAATACCTCCAGAATATGGCTGATGCGGAAGGTAACAAAAGAAAACCAGTGGAAGTCGGTATGCCGCCTGATTTCCCGGAAGACATTCTCACGGTAGTGACATTTACCACGTTGGGGGAAAATCAAACGGAAGTCGTGGTAACAGAATTTGCTGATTTTGGGCAAATAAGCCATTTTGCAAAAATCGGGCTTGAGCAAAGTTTGAATAAGGCCCTCCGCCTTTTTTGATCAGAAGAGCTTTGTTCGGCTGGGGTAGCCGGCAGGGGATGTTTATACCCGCGCCGGCACCATCCTGTAACTTCGGCAGCGCGTGGCAGGCCCGGGTGGCCGTAATGATCGTACAGTCCAGGTTATTTAAACCTGGTCAGGCTCAGGGTTCTCATCCACTATCGCTTACTGTCAAACTTTTTCAGTATAAGACACTGTAAAGTTTTTCAGGACAAGACAGCTGACAAGGAGCCAGTTTGTTCGATACTGATTCGATACCTGTTCGACCTTTCTTCGCAAATTACTGAAGCAGCCTCGAACAATCCTCGAACAAGTCTCGAAGAAATCTAAAATAAGGCAACTCAAAAATTTGGTAAACAGGTTGTTATGACGTATTTGTTCCGAAAATTTGCCCCTGTCAAAACAGTCATTTTTATACTTTTTTGTACGAATGCTGTCCTTTTCTACACTGGCTAAATTGATATTACCGTATTACTATCGGGTAAGCCGGATCATTCGTAGTAAACCAGTCAGACATAGTAAAATGGTGCAAGTTACGTAGCAGGTTTTCTGCCTGGAGTTCAAAAAAATATCATTCGCTGATGAGTACAATAAATCCAACTGACACAGTTTATGTAATACTACCCATACCCCTGTATCCAACGATCCTATTCCCCCGGGTGATAGGACCGTTCAACATGCCGGAGTACATCTTCCCTGTAAAATAATACCTCCTTAAATTCCCCCTTGCTGTACATCAGGGCCTGATCGGAGAAATGCGGAGAAGCAGGGTCACCACTTTCACCACCGGCCAGTAAGGAGCGCGCTTTGATCCTTTTGCCAAATTCCACGGCACAGACAAAACTGTTCCCGTTTACGCCATAGCGTTTATTGGTTCCCGGGTAAACCCGGCTGCTATAGGAAGGCAGCATGCCCCAGGCGGAGGAAACAAAGCCTACAGGGATGCTGGGCTTATTGTCATCAAAGACATTGTCTGTATCCGTTGAAATCCGCTGGAAGCGGTTCAGTTCACCCCAGGGAACCTGCCAGCGGCCAAAGCGGCTTTGCAGGTCATTGATCGCGGCGAACAAAGGAGTCAGCAGGTCATGGGCGGAAGCATGTGCTGCATAATACCTTGCTTTTTCTACAGGGCCGGCTCCCTCCTCGCCTGTAACTTTTGTTTGCAGCAGGGCGGGCAGTATTTTTTGTCCCCATTCCACCGCCAGCGTAGTGGCTACTGAATTTTCACTGCACCGGTAATCCCAGTTTTTTAATACCATCACCGGTCCGGCTAAGTACGCGTAGAATGAATCTGTGTATGGCACATATTTCTCAAAAGCATTAACCAGGGCGGGCACCAGCAGTTCAAACGCGGGAAGGCGGGTATCATAACCGGCCCTGATTACTTTATCCATATTGTACCGGCTTGTTTCGCTTAAAACCCGGACGGCATTGATACCCCGGAAATTTTCCACATCGGGTGCCATATAGGCGGGATAGCTTTCTTTACGCGGACTGTTTTCTCCTGCTACGGTAAAAGGGGTGGAGTTGCAATTCTGTAACCAACCGTTGGCGGGGTTGATACAATGCACCGTTTCCTCCACGGAATGATACCCCTTCCATTCAGTGGAGGAAATACTGCCATCCACGGCTTTGCTCCAGTCATATTTTGGATCCCGGACAGGAATACGGTTGCCATGCCAGTAAGCAATATTACCCTCCGCGTCGGCATATACCGTGTTATTGGAAATATTTCCTTTCAGCTCCAGTGTTTTTCTGAAGTCCGCCAAACCTGTTGCCTTGGTTCGCTGCCAGCACTGCACCAGCCCGTTCAGGAGCCGGTTATCCGCGCGTACACTCAGCCACTGGTTATCGCGGCTGGCCATAATGGGTCCATGATGGGTAAAGAGGGCCCTGATTGTTTTAGTTTCAAGGGTTGTTCCCTTTGTATAGTTTAATACAATCCGTTGCTCCCGGACGGGTTTTTGCTTACCGTTATACAGGTAGTTCCAGCCTGTTCCCCGCTTACTGATCTTTTCGATATAGGCATCGGCCGCGTCCACCCCACTGCTGGTATGCATCCACCCGCAATGTTCATTGAAACCCTGGTAAATAAAAAACTGTCCCCAGGTAACGGCGCCATAGGCATTCAGGCCTTCTTCGCTGGTCATATGCACTTCGGGACGGAAATAAAAAGTGACATGCGGGTTGATATAAAGAATAGCGTTTCCCGATTCGGTGATCTTCGGGGAAAAGGCAAAACCATTGGAGCCGGTCATTTTAAGATCCGACTCCGGGTCTGCTGTTTTTCGGGTGATCGCCACCGGTGGTTCCCCGGAATAAAAATTCCTGAGTTCATTTACCGTGATATCCGCGGTACTGATGACCCCGATACTGCCATCGGTCCATAACAGGGGGAACCAGGGCTCAAACCGGTTTAATAAGGCGGGTTTACGATCCGGGTGTTTCCAGCGATAATAATTAACCGCATCCGCAAATGCAGTACAGAGTTTTTTCAGCCAGCCCGGTGCTTTTGTAAAATCTCTTTTAGCGGCTTCCTGGTCAATAACCAGTCGTACCAGGAGGTCATTGTATAATTCGGATTCTCCTTTTACTTCCGCCATCCGCCCCAGCTTTTCGATATAGTTCATCTCCACCCGCCTGAAATCGTCCTCACACTGGGCATAGAGCAAACCGAATACGGCATCGGCATCGGTCCTGCCATAAATATGCGGAATACCATAGTTGTCGCGGATAATACGGACCTGCTTTGCCTGTTTTTCCCAGCGGGAAACTTCGGCTGGCAGAAAGGGTTGTGCCCGGAGGACCGCCGGAATAAGGAATAGGAGCAGCAGATTTTTCATGTAGGTAAGGTACGATCATTCGGCGGGTTGTCTTACTCACAGGCCTTCTTCTTTCCGGAATTTCGCGGCTTATCAGCGGCACACTGGTAGTGCGACGGGTTGAATTTTGATGACTGACCGGGAAAGTAATGTATTTAAAATAATGCCTTCATCGCATTGAAATTAAGGTGCCTGCCGGCCCCAATAATGGGAGTGAATCAATCGTTGAGAAAGCAGCAGTGCTAATATTTTTCTTGCAATGTTATAGCCGAAGATCTAACGGGTTTTTATGCTAAAAGTCCTTTCCGCTTAGCCATCATTTTGTTCAATGAGGAAATGTTTGCAAAATATTTCCCATTTTCTTTATTTAATATTTCCAAAGAAACTAATTCTTCTATATCCCTTAATACGGTTCTTTCATTAATATTTGAATATAATCCTGCCAACTCGATATTGAGACTGGGAACCTCCTTTAAGGAAAATTTTTTGTCAATCGGCATTTCTAAAGCAAATTTCCGTTTTCTTTTAAACACCTCTCTCTGGCCAATCTCGACGGAAGCGAATTTTTCATAAACATATTTTTGCCATGTCATTTTTAATTGGCTGTGCTGAATTTTTTCCAAAGTTTGCTGAAGTCCATCCCTGAACCCGATAAGCGCATATTCAATAAATCCCGATAAGTCTCTTTCCTGGTGAGCTTTTTCTATCTGCCTGTAATATTCGGGTCTTGTTGCATTATAATAATTTGACAGGAGGTGTAATGTGATATCCGGGTTTCCACCTCTTGATAAAATATAAAACTCTAATAACCTCCCCGTCCTTCCATTCCCATCCCCAAAAGGGTGAATCCATTCAAGATAAACGTGGGCAACGATGGCTTCAATAAAAATATCACTGAATAACTGGTTGTTATCTCCATAGCTGAACTCCTCACGCAGAAAAGAGCAGTATTTACTTATCAGTTCGGGAACATCTCTGTAATCAGGACAGCGATAGCTCCCCACAATTACGTCACTGTTTCTAAACTGACCCGGTATGGCAGCAAAATGTTCTCCCAGGTTTTTCCCAATCATTTTATGAAACCGTAAGAGCAGTTCCGGTGTAATCAATTGTTCTTTGTTTTCATAAATTGTTTCTTTTAAAAGCTCGTTGAAGGCGTCTATAATATTCCGTATTTCAATACCCTGGTATTCTATACTTTCGGGTAGTTTTTTACCGGCTAATAAATTGAAAATATCCTCATCACTGAGCGTATTTCCTTCTATTGCGGTTGTAGATTGCGCCCCTTTTTGTAAAGCCACCCCCATTAATTCAGCATAATAGTGAGGCATAATAGGTGTATTATGAAACACCTTAATTAATGCGATGCATTGTCCCATCGCTATAAGCCCCCTTTTTGTAAGTTCCCATTTTTTTTTAAACTCGAGGTGTGGGTAATCTCTGTACATGGGCAACTATTTTGACAAAAATAGGCCATTTATTTGTATTTATTTTGTCTTGAATATTTATTTGGTAATTTATTGAAATAGAGAAAATTAAGATAAAATATTTGAATTTATTGTTATTTTTATGTCGAAGTTTTATGTAAATACTTGTGTCGTAAGGTGAATTATTTTTATAGTATTACGAGCCGCTTTCCTCAAGGTGAGAAAGCGATTAGTTTGACTGGCAAAGTTGAGAGCTATTGCTGATGTTTAAGCCCCCGGATTGCAGATGTGCATATCAATAGGGTAAGTCGTGAAAAATGCCATTAGGTTGGGTAATGTTTGAACATGGTTGCTAAAGTAAAAAGAGCTATTAAAAAAAGAGGAGCGAAATTTCAAGCTGAGGTATTGTCTGTCTGGCTGATCCGATCCCGGGGTTGTAAATTTCTATGTAGATTTAATACCCGATCCGTGGATATGCCGCTTGAAATTGCTGAAATAAAAAAATACCTGCCTGGTTTTTCAACAGAACTCCTGGATGAGATTGCTGTGCACGGGCTCATCAAAGAAGTGCCGGAGGGGGTTGAGATTCTCAAAGAGGGGCAATATGTGAAAGCCATTCCGATTGTACTCGAAGGACTGGTCAAGGTATTTACCCGGGTGGAAGAAAAAGAATTATTACTTTACTATATCGGCCCGGCGCAAAGCTGTATCATGTCATTTTCGGCCGGTTTATCGAATGTACCGAGCCGGATTTTTGCCTTCACGGAAGATACTTCTGTGCTTTTATTACTGCCTTCGGGTAAACTGGGCCAATGGGTAAAGCAATACCCGCAGGTCAATGAACTTTTTTTCCAGCAATACAATCTCCGTTATACGGAAATGCTGGACACGATCAATTCGCTGTTGTTTGACCGGATGGACCAGCGTTTATACAATTACCTGCTGGAGAAAAGCAGGCTGAAAGGGGAGAAGGTCCTTTCCCTTCGCCACAAACAGATTGCGGGGGAACTGGGTACGGCCCGTGAAGTGATTACCCGGGTGATGAAAAGGCTGGAACAGGAGGGAAAATTGCGGCAATTACCGGAAGGCATACAAATCATTTGAACTGGTGACATCGGTCACCGGGACACCCGGAAGGGAAAATATAGTTTTACGCTCAAATCTGGTACATGAAAAATAAAGGGTTCAGGTTATTGCTGGTTTGCCTTTTTTGCCTGGCCCTTGTATCCGGTATCGTATGGATGGTAAAACATTTTTAAACCGCCTTGCCGGCCCGCTCGTTCTGAGCGGACGGGGAGACACTAAAACTTTCTTATTATGAAACCAAACATGGGAACAGCCGACCGCATTATCCGCGTATTACTCGCCGCAGTATTTGCTTACCTCTATTTCAGTGGCACCGTAACCGGTACCCTGGGACTCATCCTCGTGATCCTGGGAGGGGTATTCGTCCTCACCAGCCTGGTAAGTTTTTGTCCGCTTTATACGATTGTGGGTCTGAACACCTGTCCGACCCAAAAACCATAAATAAAGGGATTAATGAAAAGCCGTATCCCCGCGATACGGCTTTTTTGTGCCCGGGCGGGTACGGGGTATTTCTTTCAATGTCAATAGGGGGTTGAGATAGCACTTCAACGGAGCCTGGTAAGAAACGAAATGACGTTGTCATACAGAGTAGATGCCAAATAAAAGCTTCAGGGTTGCAGATATGCTTACTGCATCGCATCGAAGGGTGACAATGAAGAGAATCCCGATGCTTCGGAAGGACTGAGCTGCTAAGCCCCCTTACCAACTATCCTTCCACTCATACACATATTTATATCCCGCAGCACGTCCGTTATACAATACCGCGATCAGGGCGATCCTGGCGCCCTTGCTGCCGGTGGGCAGGCTGGCCCCATTGATCATCACATCCACTGAAGAAGCAGGATTGGGCGGTATGCCGGCTTTATGTGTAAACGCGATATAACCGGTGATCTCCTTCTTACCTATTTTGCCGGTCAGGGAGACCGGTGAAATAACGGATCCGGGCTCGATCTCCGGGCGGTCAAAGAACAGGGCAAAGTCGCCATTGGCGGAATACTGGTCCCCGCTGTTATTGACGGTCACACTGATCGTGACGGGGATCTTATCGGAGGGATAGATCTTCTTCGGGGGTACGGTATAGGAGGCGGTGATATCAAAAACATCATTGGCCAATGACCATTTCGCTTTTAAGGTACCATCTCCTGCACTAAGACTGTAATTATTATCACCGGTGGCGAGTTTGTCATAAGCCACTACCTGTACCACTTCCCAATGGCCTTTCTCCTTTTTAGCCGAGGGACTTTCCGGAATCATTTTGCCGACATCCACATACTTTTTCTGCGACTCCAGCATCGCTTTTATCCGCTTGTCCGTATCATCGATCAGCCAGCGCTGATTGGGGGAGAGGGTTTTGTTTTTTACATTGGCCTCAATCGAACTGCGTACACTCACGGCTTCGGCATTGAGCTTTTTAATGATATCGATCAGTTCATTGAGTTTAGCGGTCTTCTCTTTTGATTCAGGCGTTTTACGCAGGACGTTGTACTCCGCTTCAATCTTCTTTACCCAGTTGTTGAGGGTCTTGTCCGTTTTTTGCCAGGCCGGATCTTCCCAGCGGGGATAATTCATAGGTACGGTCTGGTCCATATGGATATACTCATGCATCACCGTCATGGCATCACCGATCAGGTTGGATTTATCACCATAAGGCCGGTCCTTAAGGAAATTATCCAGTTCAGCCGCTGTCAGCATATTTTCGGATAAGGTGATATAGTTCTTTCCGTTGAGCCCCGGACCGGTCTCTGCATTGCCGTCAGCTGTTTTAATGAAACCAAAACGTACAGTCCTATTCTTGTAATAATCCTCACTGAGCCGTTTCGCGATCCCGGGCTCTCCCATCCGGATCAGGGTCCTGGTAAGCCAGCGTATGGCGATGATCTCGCGGGAATTCTGGGCAAACACAGATACGGTCAGCAGAAGGCTGCTGAGGAAAAGCAGTTTTAGTTTCATGTGGAAACGCATTGGTCAGTCAGTGAAGGTAGCGGGAGTGGGAGGGGGAGACAATGATTTGGGTCAGGGGATCCCCACTGTCAACAGACAGTTGTTTATAGTTGAAGAGTCATCAGGGAAAGCAGTACCAGGCCCGTGCTGAATACCGGCTTTGGGTAGGCCTGCAGGGCAAGTGTGATTAGCAGCAGGCAACTGAAACTTGTTTCCTGAATCAGGACGGCAGAGGAGTGGCGGCCAGTGGGTATTGTTTCCGAAAACAATTTAATCTATTTTTAAAAAAAAGTCGCTATGAATAGTATCAAACAGGCAAGAAGCCGGACCTGCTTACTTTTTTTCGCCTGCTTTATCTTCTCCCTTTTTGTACAGGCTCAGACTCCCCTGGAAAAAGCCCTCTCCGCCAATGATACCGTAACAGCCCTGCAGCTGATCCGACAGGGAGAAAACCCGAATCAGCAAGTCAGCAGCGGGGATGGCTCCCTGCTGATCCGGTACTGCCGGTATGCCGAGAATGATCCGATCGCGTTCTTTCTGCTGAGTAACGGGGCTAAACCCGATACCCTGCGTTCCGCCGCCGGACGTACCGCCCTGCATGTGGCGGCCGCCTATTATGCCTGTGAAACACTTTGTACTGCTTTATTAAATGCAGGGGCGGATATTAATGCCAGAACCCATGACGGTGCTACTCCCCTGATGCTGGCAGCACAAAGCGCCAAACTTCGTCTGGTAAAACTGCTGATACAAAAAGGGGCGGATCCTTTACTGAAAGACAAAAAAGGAAAAACGGCATACGACTACGCGCTTGCTGCAGATGCACTTGCCGACCTGCCGGAGTTCCGAAAAAAAATGGAAGAAGCCTGTGGCTTTAATAAAAGCGAAACGATTTCATTTTTGAAAGAAAAAACAAGTAAGTAGTTCGTAGATGGATCGATATATAGAAGCGATTTCACGTTGTGATTTGCTTTCAATTTATGGCTTAGATTAGCTCTTTTACAACCGCTTCAGATGGTACAACCATGAAGCGGTAGTTGTGATTTGCTTTCAATTTATGGCTTAGATTAGCTCTTTTACAACGGGGCAATCCAAAGGGGGACGATCTTGTAAGTTGTGATTTGCTTTCAATTTATGGCTTAGATTAGCTCTTTAACAACGCTGCAAGGCAATTCCCCGAGCTTTACGAAGTTGTGATTTGCTTTCAATTTATGGCTTAGATTAGCTCTTTAACAACATGCGGGTGCCCGGTAATATCAACCCAGCCGTTGTGATTTGCTTTCAATTTATGGCTTAGATTAGCTCTTTAACAACAATCAGCC
>JACPUV010000042.1 GCA_016192105.1 Sphingobacteriales bacterium
TAAACCTAACTTGGTTTTGATTAACTTAGTTTCCACTTTCATTTCTGACAGTTTTTGGGGTTAAACTTTGGTTTGTTGTTACTCTAAAGTTAACCCTAACTGTCAGATTAAGTCTTAGCTAATACATATAAACAGATGTACCCATGGGCTGCTTATCCTGTACTCTTACCTTTCCGACTCCCAACTCCCGACTCCCAGCTCCCTACTCCAGACTCCCAACTCCCGACTCCCAACTCCCTACTCCAGACTCCCAACTCCCGACTCCCAGCTCCCTATTCCTCCGAATCCACCACAAACGTAACCAGCTGCTTTTTATACGCTTTCACCGGGTGACCATTAAATATGGCAGGCTCCCACCTGGCTGATTTACGGATCACCCGCATCGCCTCTTCCTCCATCCCGTACCCATGCCGGGTCATGGCCACTATATCACTGACATGACCCTCCAGGTCCACCACAAACTTAACCAGCACGGGATAACGGCCCGGAGGCGCCTCATTGCTGACGGGTACTTCCGCCACCAGGTTTCTTTCCAGGAAAACTTTCCAGTTGCCGGTGAATTTGGCATCCAGGTCAACTGTTACAAGCGGAGCTCCCGGTTCATCGGTGTGTTTCACCTCTAATATCCCTTTATTTCCGTCCGCCTCCTTGAGTTTTTGTATCCCGTCATCCGGCACTCCTTCCTGCTTCACCACACCGATCTGCGCACTGTCCAGGTCGGCCATAGCCGGGGGAGGGGTTATGACCTGATCATCCTCGAGAATCCGGGGAGCTGTAAAAATCTCTGTTTTAACCCTGACCTCCTCCGGTAATTTTTGGGGTTCCGGCAAGGGTTCCGGTACCCTTTTTTCCTCAATTTCGGTTAGCCGTACCCCACCATTGTCATCGCTGATTACAGGATTCCGCCTGGACGAGTTGGCCAGCACGATAGATCCAATACCAATAAGGGCCATCAGCCCGGTGATCAGTAATGCATTGCGGATACGTTTGGAATACTGGCGGCGCAGCTCATAGGCGCCATACTCTTTGTTACGGCCGTCAAAGATGATATCGATCAGCGCTGACTGCAGGATCTGGTTGGTTTGCATGGTTTACAATTTCCAAGAAGATGACCGGCGAAATTGTTTCCATAAAAAAATAGCGCAAACCCGATCCATAGTTATCCTTTATCCTGTGTAAATTTTTTTTATGGAAATGATTCCTGTTGGCATCACCGCCAACAACTTCTATTTTTACGAAAAGAAACGCTTGAACCGATTTATCAATCCCCTGATCGCATTCGCCGGAGGGCTCCTGTTCTGGACCGCCTGGCCGGTCTCACCCCTGACCTTTTTACTGTTTGTGGCCTTTGTACCCCTGCTCTGGCTGGAAGCGAAAGTAGAAAGCCGGAAAAAATTCTTCGGACTTACCTATATCACCATGTTTACCTGGAATGTAGCTACTACCTGGTGGATATGGAATGCTTCTGCTCCGGGTGCGGTGGCCGCTTTTTTGGCCAATAGCCTGCTGATGTGTCTTCCCTGGCTGGGTTATAAGATCGCAAAGAAATGGCTCGGTACCTCCGGGGGATTGATGGCACTGGCCGCTTTCTGGATGTGTTTTGAACATATTCACCTGCAGGACTGGGGACTAAGCTGGCCCTGGCTGACCCTGGGCAATGCTTTTGCCACGCACCCGGAATGGGTCCAGTGGTATGAATACACCGGCACCAGCGGCGGAACCCTGTGGGTATTGCTGGTCAATATGCTGCTCTTTCTCTATATCAAAGAAACAATGACCGGGAATGCAGGCCGGAATTATAAGCGGCTGTTCATCGCCGTACTATCCCTGGCACTGCCGGTGCTGCTTTCAAAATTCGCCTTCCAGCCCCCGTTGAAAAAAAGCCAGGCCTCCCTCCAGCCCGTTGTGATTGTTCAGCCCAATATTGATCCGTACCAAAAAGTATCGGATGCAACCGGCTCCTTTGAAGCCCAATTGCAAAAACTGATCGCTATCAGCGAATCACAACTAAATGAACAGGCGGCCTTACTGGTCTGGCCGGAAACCGCACTCTATATGGGCAGTGGGATTGATGAACAAAATATGAAAGGCAATTTTTTCCTCAATCCGCTTTGGGATTTTTTGAAACGGCATCCCAAACTGACATTGTTTACCGGTATCGAGAGTTACCGGCAACTGGATCACCCGACAAAATATACCAAAGCCTTCGAGGGCCATTTTTTTGAGTCCTATAATGGTTCGGCCCTGCTCGACAGCAACGGGGCCTATGCCTTTTACCATAAATCCATGCTGGTCCCGGGTGTGGAAACACTCCCCTGGTTCCTTAAATTCATTGACAGCTGGTTTGAAAAATTCGGCGGCACCACGGCCGGGTATGCGAAACAGGAAGACCGGAATGTATTGATTGAAAAAAACGGTTACCGGATCGCCCCCTCGATCTGTTACGAAAGTATCTACGGGGAATTCATGCGCAATTATGTACAGCACGGCGCCAACCTGGTCTGCATCATCACCAATGATGGCTGGTGGAAAAAAACACCCGGTCACAAACAGCATATGAACTACGCCAGGTTACGGGCCATTGAAACCCGCACCTGGGTGGTCCGGAGTGCCAACACAGGGATCAGTTGTTTTATTGACCCTTATGGCAATGTGATCAATCCCCAGCCCTATAATACAGCCGCTGCTATTCAGCTGACGGTGCCGGTAAACGGGACGATCAAAACTTTTTATACCCGTTATGGAGACCTGCTTTCAAAACTCATGACCGGTATCAGCATTCTCCTGCTGGGTTGGGTAATGGGATTAAAAGCCCGAAACAAATTCTTCAAAAAGAAATTCCCGGCCCTGGAAATCAAGGAATGAATAAAACGATCACCATAGAAGGACGGAGCATTCATTACCGGCTTACCGGTAGCGGCAACCCGGTCATGCTGGTACATGGATTTGGTGAAGAAGCGGATGTGTGGAATGAGATCGTGGATTCCTTAAAAGAAAAATACCTGCTGATCATCCCGGAACTGCCCGGGTCGGGCCATTCGGAACAGGTCGGGGATATGAGTGTTGAAGGAATGGCAACAGTGCTCCATACCATCCTCCGGGAAGAAAACCTGTCCCGCTGTGTGCTGATCGGCCATAGTATGGGCGGTTATATCGCGCTGGCATTTGCAGAGAAATACCGGGATCATTTATCCGGTTTCGGATTATTCCACTCCACGGCTTATGCGGACAGTGAAGAAAAAAAAGCCATCCGGCGTAAAGGCATTGAATTTATACGGGAACACGGCGCTTTTGTTTTCCTGAAAGCATCCACCCCCAATCTTTTTTCTCCCCGGACCCGGGAAGAAAATGCAGGGCTGGTTGAAAAACAAATTGCCGGTCTCACCCGCTTTACCACGGAGGCCCTGGTGGCTTACTATATGGCCATGATCAACCGGCCGGACCGCCGGGACCTGTTGGGGCAACTAGCTGTGCCGGTCCTTTTTATTATCGGGAAACATGATAATGCCGTTCCCCCGGCCGACAGTTTCCGGCAAAGTCAGCTCCCGGAAATTTCCTATATTCACCAGTTGGATAAATCCGGCCATATGGGTATGCTGGAAGAACCGGAGCGATGCACGGAGATTTTGGAAGAGTTTTTGCGGGATACCCGGGAAACAATAACCGACGAAAAGTATTCATGAATCGATTTGTACTTGCATTTTTATTCGTGCTTACCGGTATGATGCCGGCGAAGGCTGCTCATATTATCGGCGGGGAAATGAGGTACACGTATGTAAGTGCCGGCGTTTCACCTAATTCAAAAATATACCGCATTACCCTGATCTTATACCGGGGGGACGACCCAACGGGCGCCCAGTTCGCCCCGACCTATGTGATCGGGATCTTCAATAATGACAATGGTTCGAAGATAACCGGTACAGCCGCGAACAATAACTGGTTGGTGACCCAGGAAATTCCACCGGGCATCCAGGATGTTCCGATCGTCTTACCCACCTGTATCCAGGGCGCCCCCAGCTTAAATTATACCTACGCAAGTTATTCCTTGACAATTGAGTTGCCCGTAAACATGAGCGGTTACACGGCTGCTTATCAAACCTGCTGCCGGATTAACGGGCTCATGAATATCGGGAACAGTACGGGATCCACGTACAGTTGCAGAATTCCCGGCACCAATAATTTAAATACCGGTAACGATTCCTCCCCCCGTTTTTTTGCACCGATCAATGTGATCTGTAAAAACGCTCCTTTTACGCTGAATTTTTCTGCAAGTGATCCGGACTCAGATTCCCTGGAGTATAGCTTGTGTAATGCCTTTAACGGGGGCGCTTCTGTCAATGCCGGGTTTGATGATCCGGCCGGACCGCCGTATGGTTCGGTAAACTACACCCCTCCTTATACCAGCGGTAACCCATTTGGTACAGGAGCCACGATCAACAGCCAGACCGGTGTTATATCCGGCTTAGCTCCTGATTTCGGCCGGTATGTTATCAGCGTATGTATAACCGTATTCAGAAACGGGGTCCCGATCGGGTCGCACCGGAAAGACCTGATCGTACAGGTATCCGATTGTATTTTAACCATCGCCAACCCGCTTCCGGACTTTGTTACCTGTGATGGTTTTGATGTACAATTCTCCCATACCAGTACCGGCGCCAGCAGCGTTTTCTGGGATTTCGGGGTTACTACCCAAAGCAATGACACCGCTAACATCAATAACCCTTCCTTCACCTACCCCGATACTGGACTGTACAATGTAAAGTTTGTGATCAACCGGGGCAGCAGCTGTTCTGATTCCGCAATTAGAAAAGTAGGCGTATATCCCGGGTTCTCTCCGGGCTTTGTTGTAACCGGGAATTGTTTCATCAACCCTTTCCGGTTTACAGACACCACCAATACACGCTATGGATTTGTAAATAGCTGGAGCTGGAATTTCGGGGACCTGGGTACCCTGGCGGACACGGCTCATATCAATAACCCGCAATGGACCTACCCCGCACCCGGTAATCATCTTGTTTCACTGATCGTAACCAGCAATAAAGGTTGCAGGGATACCGCCAGTATGACCGTGAATGTACTGGACAAACCGCTGCTCACCCTGGCTTTCCGGGATACCCTGATCTGTATCAACGATGCCCTGCAGCTACAGGCAGCAGGCACCGGTAGTTTCAGCTGGACCCCGCTGGTCAATATCGTCAATGCCAATACAAGTTCCCCCACCGTATCGCCACCCGTTACCACCTGGTATTATGTGGCCCTTAATGACAATGGGTGTTTAAACCAGGATTCCGTACAGGTCCGGGTGATCAGTGCCGTAACGCTTGCTGCCATGAATGATACCACGATCTGCCAGGGTGATACGATCCGTTTAAGGGCTGTCTCGAACGGCTTAACCTATAACTGGTCCCCGGCAGCCGGGCTGGACAATGCAACGATCATCAACCCAAGAGCCGTTGTCAATACCAGCACCGTTTTTACCGTTACCGCAACAGTAGGCGGATGTAATAACAGCGACCAGGTACTGGTCACCACGATCCCCTACCCGGTTGCCAATGCGGGCAATTCTCCCGTTATCTGTTACAATACAGCTGTACAACTGAATGCCAGTATAACCGGCAACTCTTTTACCTGGACGCCGTCAAACTTCCTGGATGATCCCACTGTTTTGAATCCCGTTGCCACACCGCCCAGAACCACTCAATATATTCTTTCCGCCTTTGATACCAGGGGCTGTCCCAAACCCGGAAGGGATACACTTGTCGTAACCGTATTGCCCAGGGTAATAGCCGATGCAGGGCCTGATACCACGGTGGTTATCGGACAGACCCTGCAGTTCAATGGTACCGGCGGCACAAACTATGTATGGAGCCCCGGCACCGGTTTAAACAACACCCTTATTGCCGGCCCGGTAGGAGTTTATAACGGAAATTTTGATAGTATCCGTTATAAACTACTCGTAACTGATGCAGCCGGTTGTGCCGACTCAGCCTTTGTTACGGTGCGGATTTTTAAGACGGCACCTTCCGTGTTTGTACCCACTGCATTCACCCCCAATAATGACGGATTGAATGATGTGGTGAAACCCATTGCCGTCGGGATGAAGAAAATAAATTATTTCAGCGTGTATAACCGCTGGGGACAACTGGTTTTTACCACCCCTATAAACGGCCATGGCTGGGACGGACGGATCCGGGGTATCCTCCAGGGAACCGGTGTCTTTGTGTGGATGGTCAGTGCCGAAGATTATACGGGGAGGCCCTATTTCCAGAAAGGGACCGTAACCCTGATCCGCTAAAAAAAACCGGGCATACCGCGGAAACACGTAAACTTGTACCCGTTTTCAACTACTCACTATGGGAAAAATTGTACTGATCACCGGCGCTACTTCGGGTTTTGGAAAAGCGGCAGCTTATAAATTCGGAGCACAGGGCTATGACCTGATCATCAACGGAAGAAGAACGGAACGATTAGAACAACTGGCCGCTGAAATCGGAAGTAAATACAATGTAGCGGTGCTCCAGCTGCCCTTCGATGTAAGGGATGAAAAAAAAGTGTTTGCCTCCATCGGCAACCTGCCGGATAACTGGAAAGCCATTGACGTGCTGGTGAACAATGCTGGTTTGGCCCTTGGCCGTGATTTCTTTGAAGAAGCTTCCCTGGAAGACTGGAATACCATGATCGATACCAATGTAAAAGGACTGCTCTATGTGGGAAAAGCCGTGGCACAACTGATGGCCCGGCGCAAACAGGGGCATATCATCAATATGAGCTCCATTGCGGGTAAAGAAGTGTATGAAAAGGGAAATGTTTACTGCGCCAGCAAATTTGCCGTGGATGCCATCAGCCAGGGAATGCGGATCGACCTGCTACGACATAATATTAAAGTGACTTCGATCAATCCCGGCGCGGCGGAAACCGAATTCTCCTTAGTGCGCTTTAAAGGGGACCAGGCCACTGCCAAAAAAACATATGAAGGGATGATTCCGCTCAGCGGGCAAGATGTGGCAGAAGTCATTTTTTACTGTGCCTCCCTCCCTCCGCATGTCTGTATCAATGACCTGACCATCACCTGCCTGCAACAGGCCAATACGGTTTATTTTAACCGGGACACGAACAGTTGATCGTACCTGAAAACCCGGTGTTACGCGATTTTATTTATGTGGGAGTTCCCCTGTCCGGACTTCCGCCCGTGTATCCCCGTATTTAAGAGGGGAAAAATACTTAAACCGCGAAGTTTACGTTTCTAAAATTACAGATGAGGAAAAACACGCAGTAACTTTATGCCAGTGCTCCGATACATGATAAAACCTGTTATGAAAAAGCCTTACCTGTTTGGACTTTTCTTTCTTTCACTCAGTTTTTCCTGCTTATCACAGGAAGTGATCCGCCAGCAGGCCTGTTCAAATGAATCGATCAGCCGGCAGGCCGACAGCTTAAAAAATTTATACGGGAATGACGGCTATATCCTGCTCAAGGAAGCTTCAATCAGTATGGAAAGTGAGTTTGAAATGCCTGTGATCGTTCCCCTGACCCAGGGCAGCTGGTACCAGTTTGTTTTTATCGGCGATTACAGTTCACGGCTGTATGAAGTACGGATGTATGACTGGCAGGAAAGACAGGTGGTCTATCGCCAGAAGAAATGGGGTGATGTGGATGGAAACGTAATTGTGTATTCCTATGTACCCCAGTTCTCCGAATTCCACATGATGAAACCGGTACAGGTTAATAAACAGAAACGGAAAAACCTTTGCGGTTATGTGATGCTGTTTAAACGCACCGGGGCCCCGGTCGCGAATGCCACACCGGACCAACCCTGATCACTCCGAAAAACCCTTTACAAAAGAACCACCGCGAGGTGGTTTTTATTTACAGCACTTATGGGTGTGCGTTGATTATTTCATTGTTGTTGATTGCATAAAAGCAGGTCGTTCAAAAAAGCTGCAGGTTATGAGTTGTGAGCTGCAGGCAATACACCTGCGAAAGGCAGCTTCCTGAGCTTGCTGACTTAGTTATAATGTCAATGGAGAACAGCGACTACCGACTACTGGCTTCTAACTCCCAACGGATCCCCGACATTCATTCCCTGGCAAAGCCTCTCTAAGAAGGCCAAACTACTATTGCGCCAGCGATACCCGTATCTGCAGATTCCCCCTTGTATTGGTGATCGGGAAAGCACTGCTGATCTTGGGAATATTCCGGTTCTGCTCAAAGTACAGCTTCAGACTGATCCGGTTATTCAATGTATAATCGATTGAAGGGGCAATCCGGATCACTTTCTGCCCGCCTGTACCAAAAGCTGTTCCCTGGTCCAGTTTGCTATTGGCCGTGGCATCATCCCGCAGGCTGAAGTCAATCCGGAAGGTTACATCATTATCCAGTTTCATTTTGCCGATCTTTTTGATCAGCGGCATTCCTTTTTTCCTCCAGTTAAAGTTAAAGGTCACTTCCGTAGAACGGTTTTCTGCCAGCTGGTAATCAATCAGGCTAAGACTCAGAGTACGTGTTTTCTTGAATTCAAAACCGGTAGTCAGCTGGTTTGTAAAGGTCAGTTCCACCTGGACCAGCGGATCAAAACTTTCCTGGATCGTGATATTCGGCACCAGGAAGTAGGGAATAAAATTACCCGTCAGCGTATCGGTGAATTTGGGATATCCCACGCGCAGCGGATCGGTAAACAAAAGGGCCGTGTTGAAACTGTTCATGCTGAATGTACTCCGGTACGCATGGCGCAACGTCACATTGCTGAATATTTTATCCAGGCCGGGCAACCTCGATAAGCCGGTATAAGTAAGGCTCCAGTTCGGCTTTGGAATAATACCGGAGAACGGATTTGCCCTGATATTCGGGTTGCTGTTCCGGATCAGTTTCACACTCAACGGATCTTTATTGGTGTAAGCCGCGATAAAGGCCGGGATCACCACATCCTGTGCGTAACGGCCATAGCCCTTTGCATACCCATCGGCATCCACCGCCCCGGACTGGTAGGGATTCAGTCCTGCCAGTTTACCTGATAATAATTTCCGGTTTGCTTCAAATTGTTTAAAGGTGGCTGATACCACATTCGGATCGAATTTCTGGAACAGGGTCTGGTAAGAAATATAACTCACACTGAAGCT
The DNA here is from genome assembly GCA_016192105.1 of Sphingobacteriales bacterium. GTDB lineage: Bacteria > Bacteroidota > Bacteroidia > Chitinophagales > Chitinophagaceae > JJ008. The sequence goes on from JACPUV010000042.1 coordinate 9,117, forward strand.
CCCTAATGCATAGGGGTTTAGCCGCGTAAGCCCGGCAGTTCCTGTTGTATCCTTATATAATTCTGAATACTGTTTATCGAAGGTCTTGTCCAGGTTGACATCAATGGTAAAATCACGGAAGGGACTTAACTGTGCCGTCAGGTTCAGCCGCTGGTTATAGCGTTGCTGGATCATGGCGCTGATCAGGGAATCCCTCGATAAAAGTCCTTTGGCTCCAAAATTATTGATCCAGTTCGTATCCGGCTGGTAACCGAATATATACCGGAAGCCGGGCTGACCGGTCTTCAGATTGGTCCCCAGCAATTGCGTGCTGTCCATATAGCCCGGCAGGGTGGTTCCGTAATCCTCGGTGTACTGGATGCCCGCCCGTTTGAGAGAAGTAGCCAGGCGCAGGAAGAATTTAGGTACCCCTGCTATTTCAGGCATGGGTTTCTGCTCTTTGGGCAATTTGATCTTCCTTTTTTTGATACGGATGATCTTGCCTTTTTTATTCCGGATCGTATCAATGCGGTAACCGGCAGGTACAGTAAGCAGGCCCTTGTTATTATTCGGACTGATCAGGTCGCCGCCTTTATCCGCGCCGGTATTCCCGCTCTTTTCATCACGCTTACCGCCACTCTTATTGTCCCCGCTCTTATTGTCGCCGCTTTTCCCGCCTTTCTGGTTCTTGCCGCCACCGGGGGTCCGGTTACCTCCATTGTCTGTGCCGACCGCCCGCAGGAAACGCCATTTATTATACAATTCCTCAAATTTCATTTCCCCGTTGAGTGATCTTGTCTGTGTATTGGACAATGTATTCCCCAGGTTCCGGGCCAGTAAGGAAGCCGCCAGCCAGTTGTATTTGGCGTTATAGCTGGCCCGCAGTGAGGTCCAGTCCAGCAGGGGTATCTTATTGGTCGGTACATTATAATTCAGGGTAAGCTCCTGCCCGTAATTGGTATTCCGTCCGCCCTTGAACAGGTTGCTGCGGACCGAATCTTTTTTCACTTTCGTATTAATCCGGCCAAGGGGTTCATCCACCCTCGCATTATTGGTTGCCGAAAAATCCAGTGACAGGGAACGGGTCAGGTTCCATTGCAGAATATAATACCGGTCAAACGTGAAATATTTATTGTAGGTCTCGGGTATCTGGTACGGGCCACCCCCGACATTTCTTGGCCGGATCGCCCCAAACTGCCTGAATACATCAGCCCGGAACGACAACTGGGAAGGGGCATAATTAAAATTAAAATCCCGGATCAGCGCAAACCAGGGTGATTTGGATTTGATCAGTTTCCGGAAAGGTTCAACCGTCCTGCTCTGCGGTGCATAGCTGTACCCGATCGCACCCCGGGTACGCCGTAACTCATCATTTTCAATCAGCGGGTTGTGACTGAGGGTCTGGATATAGGAATAATTAAAATCAAAGTTGGTGACACTCCAGGGTTTGGGCCGCTTCCCGTCTGTTTTCAGTTTACGTACATTGGTAAACGTGATAGTCTTGATCGTGGTTACATCCTGCGCATCATTTTTGATCGAGTCCCTTTTATCCGCATCCGCCGCTTTGATCTTTTCCCGGAGTTTCAGGTCCAGGTCATACGGATCATATTCCGGGGTACTGGTACGGCGGGTAATGCTGCCATAAACCGGTATCTGCAATCCCAGTTTCTTCGGGAATAATTTACCGGCTTCAATCGTGGCAGAAGCATCGATGGTGTACACGTCTTCGCGGCTTCGTTCATTCACCCGTTGTTCCAGGGTACCAAAGCCGCGGGATTTCGCCGTACCGGAGATAGAGAGCGTGCCCAGATCGGCCAGTTTGAAATCCGCCCGGGCCAGGGCCGCAAAGCCTCCTTTCTCATCGAGCTGCTGTAACCGGAGTTCATTAAACCAGACCTCCGTACAGATGGTCTCCTGCTTTGTATTTTCCACACCCAGCAGGACGCCCCTGACTTCACCCAGGTTCGGATTTCCCAGGATGGCATAGGACCTGCCATCGGGCAGGGTTTCTTTATAACGGGTTGCCGGCGAAATATTCAGCTTGTTCCGTTTTGTCTTCAGATCGGTAAGCGCATCCAGCGCGAAATCCAGGTAATTCTCGGACGGCCATATTTTGGCACTGTCCGTTTCTCCAAACTGGGTGATCTTTAACGGGATCCTTACTTCATAATAGTTCCCGGAAAAATCATTCCCGATCCGCACCACCGCATTCAGGTCCCCGTCATTGACCGGGAAGGCATTTTTAACGGATTCGGCATGGATAAACATCGACAGTTTCCGGTACTGGCGCATATCCAGGTTCATGGTTTTGAAAACACCCCGGGCCTCATACTGCGGGAGTCCGCAAACCTGCATGCTGATCGATTGTTCATTCATGTACAGGGCCACATTATTATTACTAAGCTGCTGCTGGCGTTCAATCCCGGGAGGGATCCGGTACACAATGGGATCCCGCTGGTCATTCTCCTCAATATTCACTGCCAGCACATTCACTTTGGCATAATCCGGTGACGGCAGCGGGGTATAGTTACCGGTGGAATCAATGGTATTCCTGTACTTCCTCCACTGGTTGCGGATCAGTTCGAGTTTACCAAAACGCATCACCACGGAATCATCAAAACCGGTCACAAACATCCGGATAAAACGGATGGATTTGAAATCAGGGATATTCCCCACCTTCTGCTGGTATTGCTCCACGGGAATGCGGAACAGGTACCATTTCTCATTCCTGGACTGCCCATTGGCCAGTTTTACTTCAGTTTCCCTGACGTCGGTAATAAAATTAGACCCCTGCAGCATACCGGGCTTAATATCCACTTTGTACTGGAAGTATTCTTCCACCTCATTCATGGTATTATCGCGGTTCAGTTCTTCCGCATCGGGATACTGGGTAAAGGCATTGACAAACTGGGTATTGTTATCCGCCACCGGTGAGTTACCATGGGGGTTATTGATATTTTTATAACGTTGCAGGATACCCGCAACCGGCTGGCGGTCAAAAGCGGCGTCCCGGTAAGCCTTGAAATTATCGCCGGAAGGGTCAGCCTCTGCCTGCTGGTAGGCCGGGGAACCGGTTCCATAAGCCGCGGCGAGATTGTCCAGGTAGGGCTGGAACTGGCGCCGCTCAGCGGTATCCTGCAACCCGTCGAATCCAACATCCTGCAAGGCACGGTCGGACGGGGTATTGCTGAACGCATTGGTTACCTGCAGCGGTATGGCCGGAACCCTCCCCCAGACCGAACTCTCATCTACCCGGGCATTATTCGTAGGAGTGGGTAACCCGTTTTCATACTGGCGTTTCCCATCCCGCAGTACATCCTCCGAAATATTACCGAGGTTAAAATACAACTGGCCGCCATTGGGATTGGCCGAGTTTATGATAAAGGGATCCTGTAACCAGAATTCGATGTATTCGATATTCCCGGTTTCAAAATCGGTCTGATCAATATTCCGCATCAAACCGCCCCAGGCCTGTTTCGGGTTTTTTAAACGCCCGTCTGCCCCGACCCGGTTCACGTCTGCTTCAAAATTATACGGGCCCTTGTCTTTCGGGTAAAAAGCAATATCAAAAGTAGTCAGCAACCCTTCGCCGAACTGGGTACTGCGCCGGGGGAAAATTTCTTTTTGCAGTACCTGCCGGGTTTCCGGGCGGGATAATTCATCCAGGTTACCCGCCAGTGGGTTATTGGAGTTTCTTCTTTCCTGCAGGACGGGCTCAATATTATACCAGGCCAGTTTGCCCCGGTTGTACCCGCTGCGAAGGTCATTGTTCAGCCCGGCTTCCGGGAATAAACCATTACCCTGCGGAATAGAAGCCAGGGTCCAGCTGATCAGCGGGAAACGCAGGTCGATCCCGGCGCGGGTGCCTTCAAAATTATCAATATATACCTGGCCGCTTTTGTCCACCTGCCCTTGCGAATTGGTGCTGTTGATCTGTTTGGCATGACCGGGTTGCAATACAGCCGCCTCTGCATAAGCCGTCACCGATGACATGGCTTTGGTGGAATAAAAAGGCAGTTTATCCAGAAATTTGGTCAGCCGGGGGAGATTGTTTCGGTAATCCAGGTCAAACCCGTACATGGTATTGCGGATCGGGTCTTCACCGTAGGATTGTTTAATAAAGAAAGGCCGCTCACCCAGCCGTACAACAGTGGCCCCGAGTGATAATTTTTTATTCGCCAGGTAGTCCAGCCGCAATCCGAGGAAATTCTTCTGCTGGAAACCGAAGGCCTGGTTATTCTCATAATTGATATTGACCGGTATCCCCGCGTTCACAATGGCCTGGTTCACCACGCGCAGGGTGCCCAGGTCGTAATTGATCTCATAATCCACATTTTCCACCAGCACCTGCCCGCCGGCAGTAACGGTAACGGACCCGCGCGGAATATTATATCCTAACTGGTATTCACTGCCTCCCCCGGCACCCCCATAACCGGAGGTCTTGGATTTACCGGTGATCCTGAACCGGTTCAGGTTGGCATAGGTTTGGGCAATGGCCCGGATGGTATCATACAAGGGGTAATACAAATATTTATCCCGCAGGGCCTGCGTGGCATAGAGATAATCCAGGTCATGACCAAAGGGTTCCAGCACCGGGAATATGATCCGGCTCTGGGAAGAGATGACGGTATAGCCCTCGATAAAGTCGAACACCCCATCCGGCTGCGGGTCATTCTGGTTATTGAGCCGGTCCAGGTTCACCAGCGAAATGATCGGTGCACCTTTATACGGATCCGCCACATCGGCGGGGGGCAAGTACCTCTTCTCCCCGAAACTGGGCTCTTCATACAGCATGTCCAGGGCAAAGTCCTGCCTTTCCAGTTGCCCGAAACCCACGGAATACACATTCTTCATCATCAGGTCCCAGATCGGAAGATTGGTACGCTGGGATGTGGCTTTTAATAATTTCAGGAAAAGGATCCGCTGTGTATTACCGGTGGTATCCGGCGGTACATCCTGGGAAAATTCACCTACCTGGAATACCCGTCCATTGTAAGTGTACTGGAATGCAACCCCCAGCACTTCATCCGGCTGCAGGGGCTGGTTTAATGACAAAAACCCGATCTGCGGGTTAAAATAGTAATCAGAGGGCTGCAGTTTGCGGGCAAATGTTTTTTCAAAATCCTGCACGGGGAGCAAACCGTAACTGGTAAGCGCGTTCTGCACCAGTGAGGAATTGCGGAAGCTGGGGTTGTTCCGCAGGTCGGCATACAGGTTGTTGGCGTCATTGCGGGGCAGGTTGTCCCCACTGCCGGTGAGCAGCGGTGCCCGGTAGGGATTGCGCTCCCCAAGATCCATGAAAGCCACCACATCACGGGTATCGGTCGTACTGCCGTTGCGGTTGGTCACCCATACTTCCACCCGCAATACCTGCACTTTGGAGTTGACAATCGGCAGTTGTTTCATTGCCGTATTGTAATTGTTACGGAAATAATGTGCCAGGAGGAAGTGCCGGTTCTCATCGTATTCATCGGCTTTCACTGCGAAGCGCTGCGCCGATGTACCCCCCTGGAGTCCCATGGTTTGCCGCTGCGATTGCTGGTTAGCCAGTACCGTGGTCACAAATAATTTCCCAAACTGCAATTGTGCTTTGACCCCGAACAGGGATTGCGCGCCGGGGATCAGGGTTCCCTTGGAAGCAAAATTGGTATTCCCGGCCTGGAATAATTTTACAATATCATCGTCCTTGCCTTTGAAATCCAGCTTCAGTTGGTTCTCAAAATTAAAATTGGCCAGTGTATTGTAGTTGATCGGCAGTTTCAGTTTTTCCCCGATCTGTGCATCCATCTGCAGGGCGGAATTCATATTAAAATCAAACCCGCCATTCTTCCTGGCCCTTTCCGGCAACGTCGGGTTCTTGATATTCTGTCCCTGGTATCCTGCAAGAAAGTCCACATACCCCGAAGGTTTGATATCGATCTTCACCTTGCCATCCGGCCCCACTCCCATGATCCGGTTGAACCAGTCGTTGGACACTTTGAATTTGGGCCGGGCCAGTCTCCGGTTCATATTGGCCAGGAGGGAGGCTCTTTTTTTGAAATAATCTTCCTCATCTTTCTTTCCCTGCATGCGTAAAAACTCATCCATGCTGAAGGAAGTCGGGGTCCGGTAATACTGATTCCCTATTTTTTCAATGACATAATACTGCTTTGTTTTGGGATCGTATTCAATGGTTCTTTTGATAAAGGAAGTATCCCGCAGGTCGAAAGTATTCCGGTTGGGATTGGAATAAGGATCTCCATGGCGGTCCTGCAATAAAGGATAACGGCCGGTATCCGCAGGCATAAAGCGGGGGCCGGTGCCGCCCGGAATAAAACCACCGGCATAAGCCGGGATAACAAATGAAAACACCAGGACGGTAATTCCCAGTGTACGGAAGATATGAGCAGTTCTAAGGTTCAATGTTTCTCGTCAATTAGTTTTCAGAAATTTGGCTCAGAGGGTGCGAAGTGCCATTTTTATCAGCTCCTCAACGGATAGATTTGGATTGGCTGCAAGGGTCTTTTCAATGGCCTGACCGGCGGCCGGCCTGCTAATGCCCAAGGCAGTTAAAGCATTTAACGCATCCTGATGCAAAGTATTGTTTTTCAGTGGAGAAATATTTGATTCCAGCGATTGTTTGGCCAATTTATCCCTGAGTTCCAATACCATCCGTTCAGCCGTTTTTTTCCCGATTCCTTTGATACCTTCCAGGCTGCGGGTATCCCCCTGTACAATGGCGTTGGCCAGTTCCTCCGGTTTCATGTACGATAACATGACACGGGCTGTGGAAGCCCCGATCCCGGATACCCCGATCAGCTGCAGGAACATCTCTTTTTCAGCAAGGTCAAAAAAGCCGTAGAGCAGGTGGGCATCTTCACGGATCAGGAGGCAGGTATGCAGGACCCCCTTCTCAAGCGGGCTGATCCTGGAATAGGTATTCAGGCTGATCTGTACTTCATACCCCAGCCCGTTTACTTCCACCTGTACCACTGCCGGGGTCTTATGTACGAAATCACCTTTCAGATAAGCTATCATGGTTGCGAAAATAGCGAAATACTGAAGGAAAAATACCGGGAACCAGAGATGCAGAGAACCCCGCCTACCGGACAGGCAGGCAAATAAACTACAAATTCCGGGTGCCAAAGTATTCCAATGCCCCATTCATGCCCCCAATACCTGAAAACTGACACCTGACAACTGACACCTGACAACTGACAACTAAATTAATATCCCGTAAATTTGCCCAATTTTTGTACAAACCAAATCGGCATGAGTAAAAAAATCACCGCCGCTATTACGGCTGTTGGCGGCTATGTTCCGGAAGACCGGCTTACGAATTTTGACCTGGAAAAGATGGTGGACACCAACGATGAATGGATCCGTACCCGGACCGGAATTTCGGAAAGAAGGATCCTGAAAGGAGAAGGCAAAGCCACTTCCGATATGGTGGTACCTGCCGTGCAGGAGCTCTGTAAGAAAAGAGGCATTTCCCCCGATGAGATCGACTGCCTGATCGTGGGTACGGTTACCCCGGATATGGTATTCCCCTCGACAGCGAATATCGTCTGTGATAAACTGGGCGCTAAAAATGCCTGGAGTTTTGATGTGGCGGCGGCCTGCTCCGGTTTTTTATTCTCCCTGACCCAGGGCGCCGCGCTGATCGAAAGCGGCCGGTACAAAAAAGTGGTGGTTTGCGGGGCCGATAAGATGAGTGCCATTATTGATTACAGTGACAGGGCCACCTGTATCATCTTCGGTGACGGGGCCGGGGCTGTATTGCTGGAACCCTCAGAAGAAGGGTACGGCATACTGGACAGTATCCTGAGAGCCGATGGCAGCGGAGCGCCTTACCTCCACATGAAAGCCGGGGGCTCATTAAAGCCGGCTACGATTGAAACCGTAATGGCCAAAGAACATTTCGCCTACCAGGAAGGACAGGCTGTATTCAAATTCGCGGTAAAAGGGATGGCCGATGTCAGTGCCGAATTGCTGGAACGAAACAACCTGACCGGGGAAGATATTGCCTGGCTGGTGCCGCACCAGGCCAACCTGCGGATTATTGATGCAACGGCTAACCGGATGGGATTGCCGAAAGAAAAAGTAATGATCAATATCCAGCGCTATGGCAATACCACGGCCGGTACCATTCCCCTTTGCCTCTGGGAATGGGAAAGCCAGTTAAAAAAAGGAGATAATATCGTGCTGTCTGCCTTTGGCGGGGGATTTACCTGGGGTGCCACCCTGGTAAAATGGGCCTATGACCCTGTTGCCCGATAGGCAGCCTGGCCGTAGAATTAATTCTACACAAAATACTGTACCTTGCTGCTGTTAGGAGCGCTACCTATTTAATCCCCTGATTAGCACAAACCGTTATGTCAAGCAGGCACCGTACCAACCGAAAATTCCGGAATAAAGTATTCCGGCTCTTCCTCATTTATCTTATTGTAGTCCCGTTGATCTACTTTTTACTGGATCATTCCAGCCTGATTACGGAAATCAAATCGGGCCCCTTCCTGTTTATCCTGAAAATTACCGGCATTGCATTGGGCATATCCCTTGTTATCAGCTTCTGGGGGCAACGGGATCCCGAATTGAGAGAATGGTAACTGCTATTTTTTGCTTTTGGACCACAGAAAAAAATCGGTCGCCGGCAACTTTGTATGCCCCAACTGGTGAAACAATGTAATGAGCTGCCCCCTGTGGTAATTGCTGTGGTTGAATACGTGCAACAGTAACTGGCTGGTCTGTATTTTCACGGGTTCCCGCTTATTGTTGTAATACTGGATCACATGATCCAATGAAATGACCGAAGCCTGTTTCACCCAATTCTCCCATTGCCCGGATTGCCGAACCAACCCTTCTCCCGCTTCCCGGGTGCTGCCGGAAAAATTTTTACCGGGCATCTCCACCCGCTCCTGTAAACGCAACCGCTGCCACCAGGCCGATTCCGCATCCCAGATGTGCAGCAAGGTCGCCTGGAGGGTTTTAAAACTGGAAGGCAGCTCCCGGAGACATTTTTCTTCGGGTAAGGACAGCACGGCCTCCACGATCCGCTGATTCGCCCAGTTATTATAAGCGGCCATTTGCTGCAGGAGTTCTTTCATCGTAACGGTCTTTAAAGAGTGAAATCATCTACTTTTGATACGGCATTCAACCCTTATTATTTCTTCCCGGTCCCGATAAAATTCGGACACAAATCATTAAAATGAATAAAAGTTTTCCACTTACCGGATGGGGGTCGCTGGCTGTACATGGCGGGCATAAAAAAGACCCGCTGTACGCTCACCAGGTTCCCATCTATGCCAGCAGTTCCTATGTGTTTGATACCGCCGAACAGGGCATGCGCCGGTTCGACGGAAAAGAAGAAGGCTATATCTACAGCCGCTGGGGAAATCCCACCCTGACAGAAGCGGAAGAAAAGATCGCCGCCCTGGAAACCTTTCAGCTGGACATGGAGGCCAAAGGCATCCTGCATGCTTCGGGGATGGCTGCTATTACCACCCTGCTGCTGGCCCATTTAAAACCCGGGGATAAAATAATCAGTCATTATTCACTTTATGGAGGCACCAATGATATCCTGGGAAAAGTGCTGCCCGGCCTGCAGATCAGTCCGGTGATTTCAGATCTCCGTGATCTTACTAAAACAGAAGATATACTGAAAGCGGATCCGGCCATCAAAATGATGTACCTGGAAACCCCGGCCAATCCAACGATTCAATGTGTGGACCTGGAGGAACTGGGGCGGCTGGCGAAAAAATACAATCTCGTTACCGCCTGCGACAATACATTTGCCACACCTTATCTGCAGCAACCCTTTCGCTACGGGATTGATTTCATTGTGCACTCCACCACTAAATTCCTGAACGGGCATGGCACGGCCATCGGTGGCATACTGCTGGGAACAGACCTCTCCTTCATGAACGGTCCCTGCACCAAACTGCACCGGCTGCTCGGCGGAAACGCCAACCCCTTTGATGCGTTCCTGCTGATCCAGGGAATGAAAACGCTGGAGATCCGGATGGACCGGCATTGCCGGAATGCCATGGAAGTGGCCGCTTTCCTGGAAGCACAGCCGTCCGTGGCCCGTGTAAATTATACCGGGCTTGCCAGTCACCCGGATCACCACACTGCGCTTAAACAAATGCGGCATCCCGGTGCCATGCTGAGTTTTGAGCTGAAAGGAGGACTGCAGTCCGGAATTGATTTTATGAACAAACTGCAAATGTGCGTACGGACCGTTTCGCTCGGCACCTGTGATACCCTGCTCTCCCACCCTGCTTCCATGACGCATTACAGTGTGCCAAAGGAAGAAAAAGAAAAGTACGGTATCACGGATGGATTGATAAGAATGAATGTAGGGATCGAAAACCTGGCCGATATCATCCACGACCTCGGCCAGGCTTTACCCGCCGATTGATCACGTTTAAAAACTACCGCGATGAAAAATATACTTTTTTTGCCGGCCCTGCTTTGCCTGAACCTTTGTTTTTCACAAAAGAAAGTCCTAAAACACACTGACCCGCTGGCGGGAATCGATACTGTTTTTCAGAGGATATTAACTGACCGCAAAGCGGCTGGTTTTGCCGTGGCCGTGGTCAGCAGGGACAAAGTACTCTACGCAAAAGGATTCGGCTATCGCGATTATGAAAACAAACTTCCGGTTACGGCCAATACATTGTTTGCGATCGGTTCCTGTACCAAGGCTTTTACCGCTTCGCTGATCGGGCTGTTAAATAAAGAGAACAAACTGGACTACGATAAACCGGCCCGTGACTACCTGCCTGCACTTCATTTTTTTAATACGGAACTGAACAACGGGGTAACCGTAAGGGATATGATGTGCCACCGCACCGGGCTGCCCCGGCATGATTTCTCCTGGTACCTGTTCAATACCGTTTCCAGGGACAGCTTACTGCAACGGATCCAGTACCAGGAGCCGACTGCCCCGCTGCGGCAGACCTGGCAATACAATAATTTTATGTTCCTGGCCCAGGGTATGATCGCTGAAAAACTGACCGGGCGTTCCTGGGAGAATAATGTGAAAGAAAAGATCTTCGCGCCTCTTGGCATGAAGACCTCCAATTTTTCAATACACGACCTGGCCAAAAGCCCGGATGCCGCTTTGGGTTATTCCCTGTATAAAGACAGCCTGATCCGGAAATCGGATTATTATGACATCAATGCCATGGGACCCGCCGGCAGTATAAACAGCAATGTAGCTGAAATGAGTAACTGGGTGATCACCTGGATCAACGGGGGAAAATTCAACGGTAAAGAAGTAGTACCCTCCGCCTATGCCAAAGAAGCGATGAGTTCGCAAATGGTGATCAGCGCGGGTTTGCCTGACCCGGAGATCCCGGATGCCTATTTGGCAAACTACGGGTTTGGCTGGATGATCAGTTCCTACCGCGGTCATTACCGGGTGGAGCATGGCGGGAATATTGACGGGTTTTCCGCCAGCACCTGTTTTTTCCCGGCCGACAGCATTGGTATCGTTGTACTGGTCAACCAGAATGGCTCTGCGGTGCCCGGCATTGTCCGTAACACAATTGCGGATCGCCTGTTACAACTGAAAAATATCGACTGGAACGGAAGGGCGAACCTCGCCCAACAGAAGGCAAAGACCGCGGCAAAAGAAGCGGAAAAAACAATGGTCAGCAACCGGAAAACCGGCACCCGTCCCTCACATGCCCTGCCGGACTATACGGGTCTTTTCAACCACCCGGGTTACGGAACCATTGAGATCATCGGCCGGAAGGATTCCCTGGTAATGCTTACCCAAAACGGGGAAGCCTGGCTGCGTCATTATCATTACGATGTATTTGAAGTACTCCCGATTGATAAAAAAGAAGGCATTGATACAACGGGAAAGGACAACCTGAAAGCCCGGTTCCAGGTGAACACGGCCGGGGATATCGGGTCCGTCTTCCTGCCCCTGCAACCCGGCCTGAAAGACCTCGAATTCACCCGGAAAGCAAATGCCAAAGAACTCAGTAAAGACGAACTCACCCGGTTTACCGGTGAATTTGAATTTGCCCCGGGGAGAGGAGTAAAGTTTTACCTGAAAGGAGACAGGACCCTGTTTGCCTTTATTGAAGGACAGCCGGAATACGAGCTGGTAGCAGTGGATAAAAACAAATTCGACCTGAAAGTACTCCAGGGCTACAGTGCGCTGTTTGAGGAAAATGAAAAAGGAGAAATCATAGCGGTTTCTTTTATTCAGCCCAATGGCACATTTAAGGCGAAAAAGAAATAACAAGGACAGAACAAACAAAAAAATTCATTTGAAAGGACCCCCATGGCAATAACGATCAGAAGAGCGGCCCGGGAAGATTGTCCCCGGTTGCTGGAATTAGTAAAGGAACTGGCTGTATATGAAAAAGCGCCGGAACAGGTAACCGTAACCATGGACCATTTTATCGAAAGCGGTTTCGGTCCCCACCCGGTCTGGTGGGCTTTTGTTGCGGAAGAAGAAGATATGATCCGGGGCTTCGCTCTTTATTATATCCGCTATTCCACCTGGAAAGGGCAGGTCATGTACCTGGAAGACATCCTGGTTACGGAAACAGCCAGGGGGAAAGGGATCGGTCAGTTATTATTCGGCCGCCTGGTTGAAGAAGCAAAAGAAAAAGGATTTAAGCGGATCACCTGGCAGGTGCTGGAATGGAATGAACCGGCTATTCATTTCTATAAAAAATACCAGGCGGATTTTGACGGGGAATGGCTGAATGTCTCCATTAGTCTCTGATCCGGCAGGATACAAAAGAAGCGGTCACTATTTTATTATGACCGCCTCTTTCCAGATGATGGTTATCGCAGCATCAGCTCACGCCTTCCACCTGCATATCTTTATTGATCTTCAGCACCAGTCCCTGCAATACTTTACCGGGTCCGGCCTCTGTAAACCAGGTGGCGCCATCAGCGATCATGGACTGAACACTCTGGGTCCATCTTACTGCGCCGGTTAACTGTTCAATCAGGTTTTGCTTGATCTCGTCATTATCCATCACCGCCCGGGCTGCTATATTCTGGTAGATGGCACAGGTGGGTGTATGAAATTTTGTAGAAAGTATTTTTGCCTGCAGTTCTTCTTTGGCCGGCAGCATCAGAGGAGAATGAAAAGCTCCCCCAACCGGTAATACGAGGGCCCTCTTGGCACCCGCCGCCTTCATCCGTTCGCAGGCGATATCAATTCCCTTTTGGGATCCGCTGATCACCAGCTGCCCGGGGCAATTATAATTGGCCGGCACCACGATCTCGCCCGTTTCCTGCTGCACTTCCGCACAGATCATTTCCACTTTGTTATCCGCCAGGTTCAGGACTGCCGCCATAGTGGACGGGTTAATTTCACAGGCTTTCTGCATGGCATCTGCCCGTACCGCCACTAATTGCAGGGCGTCTTCAAAACTCAACGTACCATTGGCCACCAAACCGGTAAACTCGCCGAGTGAATGACCGGCTACCATATCGGGACGGGCATTTTCAATGCTCCTGAATGCAATGATGGAATGCAGGAAAATAGCCGGTTGGGTAACCCGGGTTTGTTTGATGTCCTCTGCGGTCCCTTCGAACATGATATCGGATATCCGGAAACCCAGGATCTCGTTGGCCTGTTCAAATAATTTTTTGGCAAATGCACTGTTGTCATAATGCTCCTTTCCCATTCCCGGAAACTGAGAACCCTGCCCGGGGAATATAAACGCATGCTTCATGGTAGCTGGTAGTTATACAAACAAAAATGCCATAAAGGTTTTGATTAGAAAAATCTTTGTGGCATTTCATCAAATATTGCTCAGAATCAGCTTAAACGGGTACTGATCAGCTTCATAAACTCGCTCCGGGTTGAATTTTTGTGAAACTCCCCGTCAAAGGCGGAAGTAGTGGTTACTGAATTTTGTTTTTGTACACCCCGCATCATCATGCACAGGTGCCGGGCTTCAATCACCACGGCTACTCCCAGTGGGTTCAGGCTATGTTTGATCGCGTCTTTGATCTGGATCGTCAGGCGTTCCTGCACCTGCATCCGGCGTGCATACACATCCACCACCCGGGCAATTTTACTGAGGCCGGTGATCCAGCCATTCGGGATATAGGCCACATGGGCCTTTCCAAAGAAAGGCAGCATATGATGTTCACACATGGAATACAACTCGATATCCTTCACCACGATCATCTCACTGACATCCTCGTGAAATTTGGCGGAATTGAGAATCGCCTGCGCATCCTGGTGATAGCCCTGCGTCAGGTACTGCATCGCCTTGGCCACCCGCTCGGGTGTTTTTAATAAACCCTCACGGTCCGGGTCTTCTCCTACCAAACCGATTATTTCCCTGTATGATTTGATGAGTCCGCCGGTGGACCGTTCATCGTACTGTTCTGTTTTATTATATGCCATTCCGTTGATTTTTGGATTAAGCCGGGTATTCAACAAAGTTTCTTGCAGTTTCATATAACCGGACCTGCAATTCCATTTTTTCATCGATCAGCGGCCGCAGGATCCGGTAGATCACAAGCGCAATATTTTCCGCAGTGGGGTTCAGTTCTCTGAACTCCACGGTATCCAGGTTCAGGTTCCGGTGATCAAACCGTTCAATGATCTCCTGTTGGATCAATTCACTCAGTATTTTCATATCCATCACATAACCGGTCCCGGGGTCAGGCACTCCCACCACTTTTACCACCAGGTCATAGTTGTGCCCGTGGTAATGCGGAAAGGCGCATTTTCCGAATACCCTGTCATTCGTCTCCTCGTCCCAGGCGGGGTTATACAACCGGTGAGCTGCATTAAAACTTTCCCTCCTGAATACTGCTACTTTATTACTCATACTACAAGTTAAGGAAACAATTTCTCCTGCTGAACAGGGTACAACAAAAGACCCTTCAAAAAGTTCAGCATTATTTTTCACCGTAATATTCCACGTAGATCTTTTCCGTTTCCACCAGTTTCAGGCAATGCAGCCGGGCGGGCAGGGGCAAAAAAGGCTCCAGTTCATTCCAGATACCAATGACCAGGTTTTCGATGGAACACATTTTCCCCTGCATAAAATCCACATCCATATTCAGGTTGCGGTGATCCAGTTTCCCGATGACTTTTTCCTGTACCAGGTTTCCCAGTTTCTTGGCATCGTAAATAAACCCGGTATCCGGATCCGGGTCCCCCTTGATCGTGACATGCAGTTCGAAATTATGACCATGCCAGTGTTCATTGGCACAACGGCCAAAAACCGCATCGTTCTTCTCTTTGGTCCAGTGGGGATTGTACAGTTTGTGGGCGGAATTAAAATGTTCGATCCGGGTTAAGTAAACCATGCTTTACTTTATTTAGTTTCCTCCAGCAACTGGGCGGAGCGTTGTAAACCTGCCATCCGGCCCGCTTCACAACGGGGGAGCAGGAGCCCGCAAAGGTACGAGAAACTTGATAGTTTATGATGACGGTTAGCAACAAATAAGCACCTTTGTATAAAATAAACCAGATGAAAAAAATCAGCTTACCGATCCTGCTCCTGGTATTCTTCCTCCCGCTTTCCGGCTTTGGCCAGACGATCACCATCAGCGTGGAAGGCACGAAGCAGGGAAAATTCAAAGGAGAAAGCCAGAAAGGTAAATTCGCGGACAAATCGGAACTGGCCGGCTACCTGCTGGAAATCACATCTCCCCGGGATGTTGCTTCGGGCCAGGCATCAGGCCGCAGGACTTTTCAGCCTGTACTGCTGTTAAAAGCAACCGGTGCTTCCAGCCCGCAATTCCTGCAGGCCCTTTCCACCAACGAACTCCTGAAAAAAGTGGTGATTGATTTTTACAGGCCTGACCCTTCCGGAATGGAAATAAACTATTTTACAGTGACCCTGGAAAATGCCAGTATCTCCGGGTATAAACAATTTACCGGTCCGCTGGAAAATGAAAAGTTCAACCCGGTCAATACGATCCTTTACGATGAGATCAAACTGGTTTACCAGCGGATCACCGTGGAAGATAAGATCAACAAGACCATGACCACGGATGAGAACATGGGTGGCCGTTCCTTTCAATAAACCCATCGCATGAATTGTTTGATCATTGCCGCAACACCCATTGAGATCAGCCCCTTCCTTGAACAATTCAGGAAGGGGAGCCTTCAGCATCTGCCCGTCGAAACAGACATTCTCGTTACCGGGATCGGCCTCACCGCCACAACCTATTCCCTCAGCCGGCAACTGCTGCTGAAAAAACCGGACCTGGTCATACAGGCCGGTGTCGGGGGCTGCTTTGACCGTTCCATCCCGACAGGATCTGTACTGGCCATCCGGCAGGAAACCATTGCCGATCAGAGTGTGATCGAGCTTAATAAACTAAAGACCCTGTTTGACCTGGCCCTGGTACCGCAAAACCAATATCCCTTTACAAAAGGCTGGCTGGTGAATAAACACGGGATCCTGAAAAAAATAAAACTCCGGAAGGTCAATGGCATATCCGTAAATGAGATCACCACGAATGCACAAAAAATAAAATTCTACCGGGAGCATTTTTCTCCCGTGGTTGAATCCATGGAAGGGGCAGCCCTGCACTATGTTTGTTTGATGGAAAAGATTCCCTTTGTGCAGCTTCGGGCTGTTTCCAATTATATTGCCGAGCGCAATAAGAAAAACTGGAATATGAAAGAATCGGTTATCAACCTGAATACTGAACTCATCCGCTTATTAAATAGTTTATGAAACTGACACTGGGTTTTTCACCCTGCCCCAATGATACCTTCATCTTCGATGCGCTGGTCAATAAGAAAATTGACACCGGTGATCTTGAAATTGATGTGGTACTGGACGATGTGGAAACCCTGAATCAATGGGCCCTCCGGGGTAAGCTGGATATTACCAAACTCAGTTTCCCGGCATTTTTCCAGGCTGCCTCCGCCTATGTGTTGCTCGATGCCGGCAGCGCCTTAGGCAAAGGCGTGGGTCCCCTGCTTATAAAAAACAAGAACCACCGCCTGCAGGATCTCAGCGAGGAAAGGATTGCCATCCCGGGAACACATACAACCGCCAACCTGCTGCTGAGTTTCGCATACCCGGATGCCACCCGTAAAATGCCCATGCTGTTCTCCGCGGTTGAAGACGCGGTACTCACCGGGAAAACCGACCTGGGAGTCATCATCCATGAAAACCGTTTTACCTACCAGGAAAAAGGATTGGTGAAAGTGACGGACCTGGGTGAATACTGGGAAGAAAAAATGAAAGTCCCCATCCCGCTGGGAGGCATTGCCGCACGGCGTTCCCTCGGGACTGAAACAATTATACGGGTAAATGCGCTGATCCGCAAAAGCCTGGAATTTGCTTTTGCCGCCTATCCGCAGATCACCGGTTATGTAAAAGAATATGCACAGACCCTGAGTGAACAGGTGATGCGGCAGCATATTGAACTCTATGTAAACAACTACTCCCTTGACCTGGGAAGGGAAGGGAAAAAAGCCATCAGGGAATTATACAATGTTTTTACTACCCTGCAGGTTAATCCCGGTGAAGCCGGAACAGGCAACCCGTTATTTCTGAAAGAAACCGGTTCATAGGACCACCCTGTTTTCTGAAATTATATCCCGTTTAAAAATTTTGATTCACCGATTGCCCTGAACCCTGAAACCCGGGCAATCGGTTGAACGCCCGGTTCCGCCCCGCGCAGCTAACAGCTAACGGCCAACTGAGCATATGTTAAAAGATAGTCAGCCTGGCAGGGTTCTAACCGCAAAAACAACAGAAACACGGTTTTACTGCTTAGCTTTATATTCCCTGGAAAACCTTCCGCTCATTATCACATAACCATTTACCATGAGAAAAGGATTTGCCTTATTCCTGTTATCCTTTATTTTTATCGCTGCCGGCAGGGCCCAGCCGGGTACAGCCATACCCGACCGTCTAAAAGTTTTTGTGGACTGCAGCAGTACTTGGTGCGACATGACCTATATCCGCACCGAGATCAACCTGGTGGATTTTTTACTGGATAATAAAGCGGCAGATGTACACCTGCTGATCACCAGCCAGGATACCGGTGGCGGCGGAGACCAGTACCAGCTGATCTTCTTCGGGCAAAACTGGTTCAGCCGGCAACCCGATACACTTCGCTTCCATACGGATCCAGATATGACTGAGTTTGAAGAAAGAGAATTGCTGGTCCGGTATATCAAACTGGGGCTGACTCCCTTTATTGCCCGGACAACCGCCGCAAAAGAGATCAGCATCAGTCTTAAAACGGTCCAGGCAGATTCGGTAAAAAAGAAGGAAACCCAACCCACACAAGATCCCTGGAATTACTGGGTATTCCGGATTGGCGCCAGTGGATTTATCAACGCGGAGAAAGTGTACAAGGACCTTCGCCTGAATGGCTTTTTTTCAGCTAACCGGGTAACGGAGGAATGGAAAATCGGATTTACCGGAAATGCGGATAAAAGTAAATTCTCATACGACTATGAAGACAGTACCGGCACGGTGAAGGAAGTTAACAAAAACCATAACATTAATTTAAACCACTTCCTGGTTAAAAGCCTGAACGATCACTGGAGCCTCGGATATGAGCTGAGCTATTCCCAGAATACCTTTTCCAATTATAAAGGACGAACCTATTTCAGAACCGGGATTGAATATAATATCTTCCCCTACAAAATATCCAGCAATAAGTTTTTCACTGTTAGTTATGGCTTCACCGCCCGCCAAAACCGGTATTATGACACGACGATCTATAATAAAACAAATGAAGTCCTGTTTGGCCATCGTGCAGACGTCAACCTGACCTATAACCAGAAATGGGGCACATCCAATCTTGGAATCATGTATCACAACTTCTTCCATAACTGGAAATTCTTCGATCTTGGTTTCAGCGCTTCCACCAATGTCAGGATTACGGGGGGACTTTCTTTTTCAGTGTACCTGTTCGGAGGATTAACAAGGGACCAGCTTTCCATCAAGAAAGAATTGGCAACGGCACAGGAAGTACTGACAAGACAGCGGCAACTGGCTTCAGGATATAACTATTATGTCAACCTGGGAATCAATTACCGGTTTGGTTCCAAACTGAATAATTTTGTAAACCCGCGTTTTGAGGGCAACAGTAATTAGCAGGACGCCCTGTTTACAGGCCGGGGGCGGCTAAGCAGGATCTTCCCGCCGGGATCAGCCCACGGCTGTTTTAATGAACCGGTTATAAATTTCCAGTGTTTGACTGTTTTGATATACCATATCCCGGAATTGCCTGACCCACCGGATTCCCTGGATGGCGTTGGTCAGAAAGACTTCAGTGGCTCCCTCAAGATCCGCAATTGAAACAGCCCGCTCTTCCACCGGGTAGCCGGCTTTTCTCAGTTCCATCAGTAGGTATTTCCGCATCACCCCATCCACCGCAGCCTGGTCTTCTCCCGGGGTAATAAGCCGGTTTTCCCGGATAATAAAGAGGTTGGCAATGGTAGTGTCGGCCAGATCACCTGCCGTATTCAGGACCAGGCAGTCATTCAGATCATGTGCTTTGGCATAGAGTGCCGCCATGCTGTAAGGAAGGAAATTGGCCGTTTTCAGACCGGAAAACATATCGCAGCTCTTCCGGGCATCCGGGTAAATATCAATAAGCAGCCCGTTTTCATTGAACCGGCCGGTCTCATCCGGCAAGGGCCAGCATTCAATAAGGTACTGCAGGTCTTTGCCCCCCTCATTGAGCCCGCCGTTGCCGCGAAACAGGGATAAACGTACCCGGCCCTTTCCCAGTACCTTGTTTTTTTCCGCCAGCTGCAGGATTTCCTCCGCGAGTTTTCCGGTGGAGAACAGGTTGGGTATTTCAAACTGCATTACCCGCAGTCCCTTCATCAGCCTTTTAAAATGAAGATCCTCCAGCAGGATCCGGCCCTGGTCGAGCTTCATGGTTTCAAACAACCCGTCTCCATACCGGTAACCCCGGTTGGAAGCCAGCAAGACCGGCTGATCAGCCGGTTCCGTTTTTCCATTGAGCGAAACGAACATGAGGCAAAATAAGCAAAAAAGGGCTGCATCGTTTGGATACAGCCCTGTCAATTATCAGGCGGTTTTCTTTTTGCAGAAGTTCAGCTTATTCAGGCTTGTTCCACCAGTCCTGCTTTCACGGCATACATTACCAGGCCGGCCATGGACTTGGTGCCGGTCTTGGTTTTAAGTTTGTCCCGGATTGCTTCCACGGTACGGGGACTCAGGTCCACGATATCCGCAATTTCCTTAGTGCTTTTCTCATCGCACATCAGCTTCAGGATGGTGATCTCTTTTTCAGTGAGCTGCACATCCTGCGGCATGGAGGATTCGTGGTTGCGTTTGGTACGCAGCCCGCTCAGCAGGGCTTTATTGGTCAGGTCATTGAAATGGAAGTCGTTTTCATATACACCCCGGATGGCTTCGTAGATCAGTTCAGCGCCGGATTCCTTGGTGATATAGGAATTGGCACCCAGTTCCATCATCTTCGAAATAACCGAATGGTCATTCAGGAAAGACAGCATGATCACTTTGATATCGGGGTACAGTTTCTTGATTTCGGGTAAAGCGGTGAGACCATCCATGATCGGCATCTGTATATCAAGCAGTACCACATCAGGCTGGATATGACGCAACAGGTTCAGCAGCTGCATTCCATTTTCTGCTTCAGCCACCATCTGGATATCTTTTCTTGCCTGTAAAGCTGTTTTAATGCCGGTGCGGAATAACGCATGATCGTCAGCAATCGCTACCTTAATAACGGAGTTAGAATCGGGGTTTTTCATGATTTAGAGAATTAGTAAAATAATTATTGGATTAAAGTATTTATTCTGTAGTGCAAGTTGGAGAATTCCTGCAACATATACCATAGTGAAAGTACTTGATTTAAAAAATGCGGAAACTACCGGCCGGAAAGACCCTTTACGAATCTTTACGAGCCGGGCCGGGAAAAACTACGAATCCGGCAGTAAATACCGAAGAAAGTAAAAAGGGCAGTTGTGCTCTTGTCCACATTGGGATGTGGATATACTTTTGTTGCAGAAAGTTGATTGATACGGATGATCTGTCTTTACCTTCTCATCCAATGTCCATAACCGTCCAGAAAGTTTTTTCCAATACCCTTGAAAAACCGATCCCGTCTTAACGGGAAGACACTTCGCCGGCAATCAACTTTCTCTTTTTGAAATATGGTCCCGTTTTTACCGATCCAAACCTATTGAAAAGATCCAAACCTGAATGCCATTAAACCTGTCCTTTTGAAATATTCTGATCGATAAAAAGTTTTTCCTTTTCATAACAGTAACATCAGCCCCGGTCCTCATAACGCCGGGGTTTTTTATTCCTGTCCGTTCCGGTTCAGGCTTTTTCGGCAACCAGGTAAACCCTGGGCTCGCCAAGTGTAAACTTCTTTTTGCCGGGAATACTGTAAGCTTCTGTCAGCCGGAGCCCGGCCTCCTGCAGTAAGGCTTCCAACTCATTCAGGGAGTAGATATAATCGATTCCTTTTTTGGTTTCAGAAATCCCGTCGCCCCGGAGGGTAATGGTTTCCACTTCGAGGCGGGTGGGTTGAAACAGCAGGCGGGCGGACGAAAGGAAGGTATATTCCCCGATCCGGCTCCAACTGTTATTGAGGGTTTTATTAAACTGTATCTCCGTGATGGACCAACTGTTGATCAGCAGGTGTCCCCCGGGTTTCAGTTGATTTCCAACAGCAGCCAGCAATGCTGCTATTTCGGTTGCAGTAAAAAAATTCAGGCTGTTCCCCATACAGATAGCCAGGTCAAACTGCTGACTGCTCCTGAACCCGAGTACATCTGTACAAATAACTTCTACCGGCAGGGCCTCTGCCAGGACGGTCTCCCTGATCTCATCTGTATAATCCCTGAGGTTATCTACCGCTGTAACAGCTATTCCTTTGCGGCCCAGGGCCAGGGCATGACGCCCGTAACCGCACATCAGGTCCAGCACCCTGCTGCCGGGCTGCAGGCCAAAATGGGGAACCATAAAATCCACTTCTCTCACAGTCAGCTCCGCAGGGATCAGGGTTTTCCAGATCTCTTTGTAGTGACCATTAAAAAAATCGTCGTTAATATTCGCCATGATAATAACAAAATCCGGAGGGTTTACTAAAAATACCGGGGGTTACCCGGCATTTCATTTATTCCAGTAATTTATTCCGGGTGGCATACATTACCAGTCCGGCAATGGTCTTGGCCCCCACTTTCTGTTTCATGTTCTGCCGGATCGTTTCAATCGTACGGGGGCTCAGGAATACTTCTTTGGATATTTCTTCCGTGGTCTTATCGTCGGCAATCAGTTTCAGGATACGCAGTTCCTTTTCGGATAATTTGACCGGGTTGGGGTAAAACTGGCGGACGGTCTTCTTATGCTGCAGCTTTAGTAATACCGCCTTATTCACCAGTTCATTAAAATAGAAGTCATCATTCATACAGGTCAGGATGGCCTGGTAGATCTCTTCGGGATCCGTGGTCTTGGTCAGGTAGGCATTTGCACCCATCTCCATCATCCGGGTGATCATTTCCTGGTCATCGTACATGGTCAGGACAATGATCTTGATATTCTCGTATTCCTTCCGGATCATACCAATGGCATTGATTCCGTCCACATGGGGCATGCGGATATCCATCAGGATCACATCCGGTTGCTTGAGCACCAGCTTGTGCATCAGGTCCTTGCCGTCCTCGGCTTCCCAGATGATCTTCAGGTAATCTTTCTCCTTTAACGCCATCCGAATCCCGTCCCGGAATATCTTATGGTCGTCAGCGATCGCTACTTTGATTTGCTGAGCCGTCATGAGGTATTGATTTGAAATTTTTCTGATTGGATACCGACACGAGTAAAACTACGCAAATTTTAGTAGAAACCGCAAAATGGGGAAATTTCTTTTAGGAGACAGCCGGCTTAGAATATAACAGCCGGGATAGATACAGTCTATCCGGGCTGCAATCACTTTTCCTGCTGCTTAAACCGGGTCAGTCTTCTTGTGGCGGTAATAATAGATCGCGAAACCGATCAGGGGACTGTAGAGCAGCCAATACAGGAAGATGGAAAGAAGGTCCTCCCCCACCGTGGAAGGCAGTATATTTTCCGTAACAGCGGGTTCAGGAACAGCGAATTTTTTCATGGCCGCCGGAAGATTGACCATGCAATGGAGAATACAACAGACCAGGATATTGCCGGAAATGATATTCACGGAACCCAGCAGCAATCCCATAAAAAAGGCGAAGATCATTTGGGTAACCAGGGTTACCCAATCGCCGTGGGAAAAAAAATTCAGGGCATGCACCAGTGAAAACAGGATACTGGCATACAGGATGCTTTTCCGGGGAGTATAGCTTTTTTTATCAGCCAGGATTGCAGCACCGCCCTGAAAATAAGCTCCTCGGAGCTGGTCTTTATAAAAACAGTCAGCAGGATGAAAAGGAAAAAGCCGGCCCCCACTTCCGCATTTTGAAAAGAGCGCCGGGTGAGCAGCATATAGGCGATGAATAGTAAAAGAGCCGGGAGCAGTGTTTTGACATTCTGTACCGTCCGTACATGCAGATAGTTTTGCCGGGTAAGCTGAAAACGGGCGATCAGCCAAAAACCGAACAGGCAAACCAGTGCGCCATTGATCAGCCGTTTCAGCAGGAGTCCCGTCTCCTCCGTCACCCCGGGAAAAAGATCCTGGAAAGGGACCCAGATCAGCATTGTCATTGCACCGATGACCAAAAATGGAAATAGCAGATGTTTTCGATTCATTTGCAGTTGATTAAGATTTCCGGCAGACGTTCAATAGTCCGCCGGAAATCTGAACTTAAATTTACAATTCAAAATCAATTTCGCACCATTCGACTGCAATACAACTCCAGCCAAACAGTATGCAGGCACCACAGGTAAAAGTGTTACAGGGGCAACCGCATTTATAGACCCGGCATTTAATCTTAATTTTCCCGGAATACTCTCCTTTTGCCAGTTGATCATCATGCTTGAATGAAGCATCCACCACGATTTGCTGCAAAACCGGAACGCTGACCCCCACCGGGTTGGACGCCTGCTTATCTGTAATTTCGTACCTATCTACAGAGGTATAGATACCATCGCCGGCCACCAGGTCATACAGCTTACCATTATCTGAATAGTTGATCTCCTTTAACCCAAAACCCAAAGGCAATGCATAACTTGCTGAAAAACTCACGAGTTTGATTTCTTTCACAAAAGTCTTTGCATCCAGGTTGCGGGTAAATGAAGCCGTTATAGCTACATTCTCCCCGAAGGCATCTGACTCAATCGTTTTAGTACCCTGGGAGAAACTCGTTGCTGAAATAAAAAGAACTCCCAATAAGAAAAGACATTTTTTCATGGCTTTAGTTTTATATAATCGCCTACTCTGGTACCGGTTTTCGGCATACCCGGGCAAGGGCCCTCGCAGTACCAAAACTATCACCGGTCCTGCTGTATAACCATGAGAGATTCACCAGAAATTGAAAGAGTTTTCCTGATTTTTTTCCCTGTTAATCAATAATTGCTGCTGCAATTCAAACAGGTTCTGAATATCAGTTTTTCAAAACTCGGGGTATTTTAACAGAATTGGAGGGGAAAAAAACGGGAAAAAATGGGAAAAAAACAGGTGGCTTTTTCATAAATAAAACCACCCATCATATACTTTTAGGTATGCACAATTTGCTACTAAAGGAATTCTTCGACTTTCATCGCGGTAGAAGTTACCTGGAATTTCTACTTTTAATGACATTCGTAACGACGACTTTTTCCCTTCTACGAAATTTTCAAAAAAAAACTCTTAATCTTTCATTCTTACTATACACTGCATCAGGCATTATTCTTTTCACATTCGGAAAGTTAGAATTCATATCTCTATACATTTCTACCCCTATAATTCAAAGGACAATTTTTGAAATAGGAAATTGCTTCTACAGCACATGTGAATTAATTGCGTTCAATCAATTCTTTAAAATCATTTTAAATTCTCCTAAACAAAAAAACCTGATACGATACTTCATAATATTATACTTTACTGCCCTTTTATTTTATCTGCTTTCTCTTAGCACTTTAAAATTAGCTATCCCCCAGGTCACCGCACTCGCTGTTTATCTTAATGTTTTTGAGTTTCTAATTCTTTTCACTTGTTGCCTCTTTTTCTTCTATTCCGCAATGAAAAAACCGATAAATGCGCCGCCAATAAGCAGTTGCACCCTTAGAATCGTAAATTCTCTTTTCATTTACATCTCATTAGCCTTACCATTACTTATTGTATCAGAAACCATACGACATAAGAATTACCCCCTTTACATTATAATGTATTTTGCCCATTATTTGACAATCGCACTCGTTTTCACCTCGTTACTCTATGCTATAAAATCACAAAAAAGATTATTACCACTATGAGTGAATTTTTAATTGCCGTCACTTTTTTGATTTTACTAATGGCCAGTTTTATTTTGCTTATGGTATATAATTATCAAAAAAGGCAAATGGTGTTTCATGAATCATTCAAAAAAGTTCAAGATGATTATGAGAAAAATCTGATCCAGACACAACTTGAAATCCAGGAACAAACCTTCCAGCATATCTCACGCGAGATCCATGATAATATCAGTTTGTCGTTAACCCTTGCCAAACTCCAGCTTAATACCTTTGACTGGAATGACCGGGAGAGATCGGGCCTGAAATTAGAATCCTCGATCAGCCTGATCGGCAATTCCATTGCCGAACTCAGCGATATCTCCAAAAGCCTGAACGCGGATATTATCGCCCAAAACGGGCTATTGAGAGCCATCGAGGAAGAACTGGAACGGATCCGGCAAACCGGGCTTTTCGGCATCCGTTATGAATTAACCGGCAGCCCTGTATATATGGACAGCCAGCGGGAACTGATCATTTTCCGGATCATCCAGGAAGCCCTCAATAACGTGATCAAACATGCCGGGGCCAAAGAAGTGGTACTGACCCTTGACTACCATCCCAACCGGCTCGAGATCCGGATCAGCGATAACGGCCGGGGTTTTGATCCGGAACGGATCCGTGGTAACGGGCATGCGGGACTTAAAAATATGGAGACCCGGGCCAAAATACTGATGGGGGAGATGCAGATCGACAGCAGCCCCCATGCCGGTACCTGCCTGATTTTTACAATACCCATTGAATAAATAAAAATGAAAGAGACCAATCCTTTAAAAATTGCCATGGCCGACGATCATGTCCTGCTCCGGAACGCCCTGGCTTCCCTGATCGACAGTTTTGAGGACTGCCAGGTAATCCTCCAGTCCGGCAATGGAAAAGAATTAACCGGCCAGATCGGGAAGGGAGTGATCCCCGATGTGGTGATCCTGGACCTGAACATGCCCGAAATGGATGGCTTTGAAACAGCAGCCTGGCTCCAGCGGCATTACCCCCAGGTGGCCGTCCTGATGCTGACCATGTATGATTCCGAACTATCCCTGATCCGTTTGCTGCAGGCGGGGGTAAAAGGGTTCCTGAAAAAGGATATCCACCCCGCCGAACTGAAATTCGCGATCCAGTCGGTGGTCCGGAACGGGTATTATTATTCTAATCATACCACCGGGAAACTGGTCAACCTGATCCGCCAGCAATCCGATGGCAATAACCTGCTCCAGCGTTCCCTGCTTTCGGACCAGGAAGTCCGGTTCCTGAAACTGGCCTGCAGCGACATGACCTATAAGGAGATCGCCCAGCGGATGGGGCTCAATCCCCGGTCGGTGGACAGCCTGCGTGACCAGCTTTTTGTAAAACTGGATGTAAAAAGCAGGGTGGGCCTGGCCCTGCTGGCCGTCCGGCACGGGGTGGTGACGATTTAGTTTACAGCTTATCAGGTTGGTTTTAAGCACAAGCTAAGAGTGGTGAGCTGCGAGTTCCGGGCTGCTGTACCGACAGATCAATAGCTGATTCCAGGTCCCCAACGTTTGTAACCCCTGATAGCGACATTTTAAATATGGTATTACGGGTATTCCCGATCTAAAAATGGGTATAAAACTGTCCCCGGAGAGTTCAGACCCCGGGAAAACGTAAATTTTCGGACTCAGGCAGGTATATTTTCAGTCTATGCCCGGAGAACTACGATCGGCTCCGTAAATACCGAAGGGTATAAATTCCGGGCTAACCCTCTTGTTCACATGGCAATGTGGATATACTTTTGACTCAGTTGATTGACAGAAGATGGAGCCCCTATTTTTCGTCCAATGTCCTTAGAGACCGTCCTGAATGAAATTTCCAAATCCTTTGAATGCCATGCGAAGTCCAATGTCAATCAACTCCTTTTTTTAGTCCCTGCTTCCCTGGCGAGGGCCCGGCGGGATCTACCCCTCCCCCATATATTCTTCCTCCTGCCCAGTTTATCCACAGCTGTTGATAACCGGAAAATCCCCCGGAAAATTTACGATTCTTTCTACCGTAAAAATACTAATTTTACTCGGTGGTTTTACCATATTTTTTACCGGAAACCTACGTATTAAATCGGCTGAAACCCTTTTCCACACTGCTTTTCAGGCGATTTTAGGGGTATTTACCGGAATTCCAATGGATTGTATGGGAGCGGGGGTATTACAATATTTGAGGGTCAATTTATTAGAGGAAAGGCTTAAAATGTTACTGTTATGAAAAGGCAAATCGCACTTGAAGAAGTTTCCTGTCTTATTTGGGAAGAATAAGAATCCATTCTAGAGGAAAAGTAATTTTCCTATCCCAAGTTTTAATTTAATAAAAGCTTTTCTATATTTGGAGTAAATTCCAATATTATAGAAGAGCTTTTATTATATATACTAAATTTTTCGTTTCTACTCCCTATACTCTTTATCTTTCTTTTTTTTAAAAAGATCAAGGTAGATAAGATTATTATAGTATTAGTTTCGTATTTGGTACTTTTTTTCTTACTTAACTATTACTTTGCGGAATCAAAAACATTACTTGGGAAAAAATACTATTACTTTCTTTATACACTTCTCGAGTATTACTCCCTATCACTACTTATTTGGTTTTGCATTCCAAATGAAAAATTCAAATATTTCTTTTTAATATTGAGCCTTCTCTTTACGATTTTCTTAATTGTTTTTTATTCTTCAATTATCATTATACGACTTGACTCAATACCAATAGGCGTAGAGTCCATATTCTTAATGGTATTTATTATTTACTACTTCTATTTTCACCTGAAAAATGTTTCAAACCAAGGCATTTATGAACTCTTTTCATTTTGGATTGTGTTAGGAATCCTATTTTATATTGGATTTACATTCTTCTTCAACATCTTAGTAAATAATTTAAACCCTGATCATTTTCGCAGATACTACTACTATTCCTTTCTTGGTGACATCTTTAAGAACATCCTTTTTTCAATTTCGATTTTCTTTATCTCGAATAATAAAAGGGATGCTATTAATTCAATCCCAAACTTAGACATGATTTAACCCCCACCATTACTAACCTACCATTATGTTCTTATTGCAAACCACCAACAATTCCGGAGTATCCTTCGTGCTCTTACTGGGCACCCTGGGTATGCTGGTGCTTACGGTGGGCCTTATCATATTTATCATCCTCCACCAGAAAAGGGTAAAACGGTTCAATGAGAAGATCCAGGAAATGGAGAAAGCGCAGCAGCGCCTGCTCCTCAATGCCTCAATCAAACTCCAGGAAGAAGAACGCCAGCGGCTCGCGGCCGACCTGCACGATGATGCCGGTCCCCTGCTGGCCACGGCCCGCCTCTACCTGAATGAGAACCTGGTGAACCAGGATAAAGCCACCCAACTGCAATCGATCTTCCAGGCCCGCCAGATCATCGATGATACCATCCAACTGGTCCGGAACATCAGTCACAGCCTGATGCCCCCCACCCTTAAGAATTTCGGGCTGGAATCGGCCATCAACGACCTTTTCCAGAAGATCAGCGGCTCCGGCACCATCAATGCGAGCAGCCGTTTCCACGAATACAAGGAGCGGCTGAAAGAAGAAAAAGAGCTGATCATCTTCCGCGTGGTGCAGGAACTGATCAATAATATCCTCAAGCACAGTAATTCCAGTTTTATCCACCTTACCCAGAATGTACATGCCGGTAAGTTTTACCTCCGCATCCACCACGATGGCCGGGGGCTGGTACAGGCCGATTTTGAAAAGTTGAATAAAAGCAATGTGGGCCTGGGCCTGAAAAATATCACGAGCCGCCTCCGGGTGGTGGACGGCAATATCAATTTTGAGAAGGATATTTCACAAACCTATTACAAGGTCACCATCGAACTCCCCAAAGATGAACCGTACGAATAAACACAGCGGTATGGTTTATACCCTGATATTTATTATTTTTACAAATCATCTGATACTATGGGAATCATCAAGGTAGCAATAGCAGACGATCATAAGATCTTCCGGAAGGGCGTCATCCTTTCCCTGCGCCCTTATTCCAATATTAAATTTGTCCAGGAAGCGGAAAACGGGGAAGACCTGCTGAACGGGCTGGCGGCCTCCGAACCCGATGTGATCCTCATGGACCTGCGGATGCCCGGCAAGGATGGCATTGAAGCCACCAAGGCGGTGAGCAGGCAATATCCCCAGATCAAAGTGCTTATCCTGAGTATGTACGAGGATGAGCGTTTTGTTTATCACCTGATGGAAAACGGCGCCAACGGCTATTTATTAAAAAGCGCCGAGCCCCAGGAGATCCGCCGCGCCATCATGGAAGTACACGAAAAAGGCTATTACCTCAACAATTTCGTGAACCGCATCCTGCTCAAAAAATCTCATTCCCGGCAAAAAGTGGTCCCCTCCCTCAACAGCGAGATCACCCTCAGCGATAAGGAAAAAGATGTGCTTCGTTTTATCTGTATGGAATTCACGGCCGCTGAAATCGCCCAGAAAATGGAGATCAGCCCGCGGACCGTAGAGGCGATCAAAGACCGGCTGATGGAGCGCTTTGGCAGCAAGAACACGGCCGGACTGGTATTCTTCGCCGTAAAGAACAACCTGATCGAATAAGCCCGTCAATCATAGAAAACAATCTCCGGTATTTCCCCTTCCACCAGCAGTTTACCGGCTGTTTTTGACTGGATCTCTTCCACCGATACCCCGGGAGCCCTTTCCAGTAATTTAAATCCGGCCGGCGTAATATCCAGCACCGCTAAATCGGATACAATTTTTTTCACACAGCCCACACCGGTCAGCGGCAGGGTGCAGGAGGGTAATAATTTGGATTCCCCCCTGGGATTGGTATGCATCATGGCCACGATGATATTGCGCGCACTGGCCACCAGGTCCATGGCCCCACCCATTCCTTTCACCATCTTACCGGGTATTTTCCAGTTGGCAATATCCCCGCGCTCACTTACTTCCATGGCGCCAAGCACGGTCAGGTTTACTTTCCCGGCCCGGATCATTCCAAAGCTCATGGCGGAATCAAAAAATACGGAACCGGGTACCGTGGTAATGGTCTGCTTGCCGGCATTGATCAGGTCCGGGTCTTCCTCCCCTTCGAAAGGGAAGGGCCCCATACCCAACAAACCGTTCTCACTTTGCAGGACCACATTCATTCCAACCGGAATATAATTAGCCACCAGGGTGGGAATGCCAATCCCCAGGTTTACATAATACCCTTCCCGCAATTCCCGGGCGATCCGTTGGGCGATCTGTTCTTTTGTAAGTGACATACTGGTAAAATTTGATGATAAAAAAGCAGCTGCAGCTATGAGATCAGGCTTTCTTTCTTACCGTCCGTTGCTCAATCCTTTTTTCAAACGATGTTCCCCTGAATACCCGGTGCACATAGATACCCGGTGTATGAACATGATCGGGGTTCAGTTCTCCGGCAGGAACCAGTTCTTCCACTTCCGCAATCGTGATCTTCCCGGCCATGGCCATCAGCGGATTGAAATTCCGGGCTGTTTCCCTAAAGACCAGGTTGCCCTCCGTATCGGCTTTCCAGGCTTTTACGATTGCAAAATCCGCTTCAAATGCCATTTCCAGCAAATACGCTTTCCCGTTAAACTGCCGGGTCTCTTTTCCTTCGGCCACTTCGGTGCCCACACCTGCCGGTGTAAAAACAGCCGGCATGCCGTATCCCGCGGCCAGGCAACGGGTGGCCAGCGTTCCCTGGGGAATCAGTTCCACTTCCAGTTCGCCACTGAGCAGTTGTCGTTCAAATTCCGCATTCTCCCCCACATAGGAAGCGATCATTTTCTTTACCTGTTTTTGTTTCAGCAGCAGCCCGATGCCAAAATCATCCACACCGGCGTTGTTGGAAATACAGGTGAGCTGACGGACGCCCTTCCTTACCAGGGCCGCTATGCAGTTCTCGGGAATTCCGCATAATCCAAACCCTCCCAGCATCAGGGTGGCTCCATCCGGTATATCACGAATGGCTTCATCAGCCCCGTTCACAACTTTGTTCATTGGTAAATGATTAGAAGGTAAAAGTAACAACTTGAACGGATACCAGCCAGGATGATTACAGGAAAGTAAAACAGGCTGCCCCGTTAGTTTGCCGAATCGATCCGGGGAATGAGCCGGCTGTTCTTTTTGAGTTTATTCGTGTCTGAACGGCGGTTCAGTGTATCCATCAGGTCTTTCAGCAGCAGGGGGTGCGAGCGGTAATACCGGAAACTTTCCCGGAACTGGTCCTGGGAGACCTTATGCAGTTTCAGCACCTGGCTGTACAGCTCGATCTCCTGCTTTTTTTTATCCAGTGCGGTATCTTTTACCACCAGGTAATTGTTGATGAACAGATCAGCCCGTATGAGGTCCCAGAGCACATCCTCCATCTGCTGCCGGCTGAGCAGTTTTGCCGGTACCGCTTCTTTTTTCTTACAGGCTGAAAAGAAGACCGCAATAACAAAAACCAGGAACAGGCCTTTTCTCATTTCAGGTCTTTATACAAATTTGAGTTGGTGATATCCAGGCGGACCAGCAGGTCTTTGGCCCTGCTTTTCTGTTCATTCCCGGCTTTGCTGAAAATTTTTACCAGTTCATTGCCCTTCCCCTGGAAAAAAAGCTGCAGGATCATGGAATTCGGGTTCTCCGTATTAATCGTATTCAGAAAATTAAGGCTGTTGATGATCCCGCTGCGCCCGGCTTCCTCGTTCTCAAAAAAAACATCTATGCCTGAACGGTAGTACGAATAGAACACATCATGCATCAGCGCGAAGCGGCTGTTGTTCATATTTTCGGCCAGCCAGTAGCGGTTCCGCAGCCCTTCAAAGGATTTCCAGCCGGTGATATCCCGGCTGTCCGGCGCATTGTTCACGATATTCCAGGCTTTCTGGAAAAACAGGTCGCCGCCCCGGAGTGAATAGGAATCATAATCAAACCCCAGGATGATATTCACGTAGTAGGCCAGGATGGCGGTGAGGTTGGCAGCCATCGGGTCATTCCCCTGCACCCGGTTCTCATTGAATTCGATGGGCTGAAATTCCTGGTACTTAAAAACAATATTATCATCCTGGAAATTCAACAGCGGTGAATCATACGTGGTATTATAAGCGGGCCGGGCGGCCTGTACCGTCATTTTCCCTTTGAATACATTGCCCCCGAGGTCCTGCTCGATCGTGATCAGGAAACTGCACTGGATTTTCTCTGATGGCTGAAACACATCATTGGTCCATTTGCGGCTGTTCAGGAAATTGGTCAGCCCGGTTTGCAGGGTCTGAAATATTTTTTTATCCACCTGGGTGCTTACCTTACTGGTAATGACCGAAAGACGGGCCAGTATCTCCTGGCTCTGCCCGGAGCAGGCGAAAAAGATAACTGGCAGGATCAGCAATAATTTTTTACGCATAATGCAGGCGGATTAGGGTATCAACAATATCAGCGGCCACTTCATTTTTTGATTTGGTTTCAAAAGGGAATTCCCGGCCATCCCTTGCAAAAATGGTTATTTTATTCGTGTCTTTCCCAAAGCCGGCTCCCGGGTCATTCAATGAATTCAATACGATAAGATCCGCATTCTTTTTCTCCAGTTTTTCCAGGGCATTCATCTTTTCCTGATCCGTTTCCAGGGCAAACCCCAGCAGTACCTGGCCTTCTCTTTTGGTCTCTCCCAGGCTTTTCAGGATATCTGTTGTCCTTTTTAAATCAATGCTGAGTGCAGCTCCTGTCTTCTTGATCTTCCGGTCAGCTGTAACAACCGGAGTATAATCGGCCACCGCGGCAGCCATCACCCCGATATCCGAAGCAGGGAACCGTTCCCGGCAGGCTGTAAACATCTGCTCAGCTGTCTGAACCCGGATGATATCAATACCCGGCAAAGAAAGATCCGCTGCGGAGGGACCCAGCACCAGGGTAACGGATGCACCCCGCTGCTGTAATTCTTTTGCAACAGCTATCCCCATTTTTCCGGAGGAATGATTGCCGATAAAACGAACCGGGTCAATCGGTTCGTATGTAGGTCCGGCTGTAACAAGCGCTTTTTTTCCCTGCAGGGGGCCCTGTTTAAAAATATAGTGCCGGAGGTAACCGATAATTTGTTCCGGTTCAGCCATTCTTCCTTCTCCTGTTAATCCACTGGCGAGATCACCTGTACCTACCGGTATGATCTTATTGCCAAATGACTCCAGTAGTTCCAGGTTCGCCCGGGTGGACGGATGGCGCCACATGTCTTCGTCCATGGCCGGGGCCAGTACCACCGGGCAGGTAGCAGAAAGATAAACGGCCAGCAGGAGATTATCACAGCCTCCCCGGGCCATTTTAGCCATCGTATTGCAACTAAGGGGGGCAACGAGGAACAGATCGGCCCAGCGGCCCAGCATCACATGATTGGACCAGCCCTGTTCATCAAACAAACCGCTCAGTACCGGGTTGCGGCTGAGGGTGGCCAATGTAAGGGGGGAAACAAAATCCCTGGCGGCGGGCGTCATGATCACTTTTACTTCCGCCCCCTGCTTCACCAGTTCCCTGACCAGTAATACAGTCTTGTAAGCGGCAATACTGCCCGTAATCCCGACGATTATTTTTTTCCCTTGCGGCATGCTTTTCAAAATTACCATTTACTTGCAAAAGGACATAACCTGTACAGTAAATAGCTGTTAAAAAAAGGGCTGTATCACATAACCGATACAGCCCTCTTAATGAATTCAGTCCGGGATCAGCTGAACAATTCGTCGTCTCCTTTGCGGAAATACACTTTGTCCTCCATAAATTCCTGGGTAGCCAGCAGGGCCGGGTTCGGCATCCTTTCATAGGCCCGGGAAATTTCAATCTGCTCCTTGTTCTCGTGGATCTCTTCCAGGCTGTCTGTATGACTGGCAAATTCTTCCAGTTTATTGTGCAGTTCTTCTTTCAGGGAAATATTGATCTGGTTGGCCCGCTTGCCGACAATGGAAATCGATTCATATAAATTGCCTGTTTTAGCCTTGATATCATCAAGGTTGCGGGTTTCCACATTGTTGGTGATCCCGGCACTAAGCTGGCGTCTTAATTTGCTCATTGTTCAGATTTTTAATAGTTGACTGTGATAAATTTAAAAAAGATTCTGCTTCTTTTTTCAGTTTGCTGTCCGGGAAACGGTCGGAAAACTCATAACACTCGTTGATCACCTGTTCAAACCGCTCTACTTTTTTCTCCTCCACGCTCATTTCCGCATACCGGTAATAGGATTTAATGATCATCAGCTTGTACTCGTCCGCCTTCATGGACTCCGGGTAATTATTCAACAGCACGGAAAAAGCCACACCGGCCGCCCTGTACTGACCCAGGTCGTAGTACAATTGGGCGCTCCGCAGGTCCTTCAGCTCCATTTTAGCCCGGCAGATATCAATAATCTCATTCGCTTCTTTAATACGGGCCGACCCCGGATGCGTGTTGATAAAGGTCTGCAGCATCCCCATGGCCTTCACGGTATTGGTCTGGTCCAGTTCCGCTTTGGGCGACTGCTTATAAAAAGAATAGGCCCGCATGAAATCCATCTCCTCTGCCTTGGGGCTGTTGGGAAAGATCTCCAGGAAACTCTTGAATAAGTTTTCGGCGTTCATATAATCCGCCAGGTTATAGGCACAATAGGCATACTTATAATAAATGTCCTGGAACTCAGGCGTGGTCTTATAATAAGGCATAATGTCCTCGTAAACCTGCTGGGCCTTGGTGTACTGTTTCTTTACAAAGAACTGCTCCGCCATCCGTAGCTTATAGGCCGGATCGGGGTTTTTGAGCAGCTTGGTCATGCTCTTTCCGCAACTGCTCAGCAGGATGCCGGCCGCTACTATTCCGGTCAATAGAAAAAGGAATACGTTTTTTAAACGGCTGACACGGTTTATGGTGTACTTCATAAAAGGAGTGCAAAGTTAACTGATAGCAGCAAAACTTACATAAAAAAGATGAGCCGCCAAAAACGGACCGTTAAGGTTAATATAAAGCTGTAACTGAAGCATTTAGGCAGTTACGGAAAAAAACAACCCTCCCGGAATAATCCGGGAGGGTATTTATAAGCAAAAAGTAAAATCGATTAGTTCTTGCGGAGGTTGGGGTGAGGAGGCTCTACCCTGTTCGGTCCGTCTTCACCTTCAGCAGCGGCACGCAGGTCAACGGTATTACAGTCGCCGCCTTCCTGGCCGTAGTTAAAGATAAAACGATCCTGGCTGATGCCTTCTTTGTCCACGAAATAGTTGATCACGGAATTAACATGATCCCAGCTCAGCTGCTGTTCTTTCTTATTGGAAGAGCAATAGCCAACTACCACCACTTTACAGCTGGGGTTGTTGCGCAATTTAGCAGCTACAGTTGCCAGTACAGCTTTTGCATCATCGCTCAGTTTGTTGGAACCGGCTTTGAAGGAAACGCTCGGTAAAACACCCATTAAAGTAGCGCAATCAGTGGTTTCTTTTTTGAATAAACCGGGGCATTTTTCCGGATCCGGGCAGGCAACAGGGCACTTACCAACACCATCCGCATCAACCGGCTGGCAATAGGTCGGAGTGATCAGTTCTTTATCCTTACAATCAGGAACGCCATCACCATCTGTATCAAGGCTTACCCCGTGAGAGTCAACCGGGCAACCGGCAGGGGTTTGTTCGCGGTCAAACTGGTCCGTTACACCATCGCCATCTGTAT
Source organism: Sphingobacteriales bacterium (assembly GCA_016192105.1). Lineage (GTDB taxonomy): Bacteria > Bacteroidota > Bacteroidia > Chitinophagales > Chitinophagaceae > JJ008. The sequence continues at coordinate 45,086 of JACPUV010000042.1, forward strand.
CGGGTAATACGGGTTTGGGCAGGCGCATCAGGCGGGGGTTGCGGATTTCGCTGTAGGCATAATCCAGGGGATTCAGCCACCACAGGGGTTCCACAGATTTCGCACCCAGGTTAATATTCAGACCCAGTGATAAATAGTTATAGGAATCGAAGTCACGGGTCAGGACGGCATCACCTACCGCACTTTCCTGCCAGCGCTGACCATCCAGCAGGTCATCCTTTACGAATGTCCAGCGGTCTTCCAGGGCCAGGTTCAGCCTGTTGCTGAGCTTGAATGCGATACCGGCACCAACCGTACCGGAGGGTTTGAACGTATTGCCGAATAATTTCGGGCGGCGGTCACCCTGGTTTTCAGCGTCCGTTTCAAAACTGCCGTCCAGTACTTTCTTCATATTCTTGATGAAATCCCTGCGGTTTTTATAGGCCGCCTGGTCGATCGCGTTGAAATCATATTTCGTGTTGTTACGATCCCCGTTCAGTGCATTCACTTTTGTATCGTAAACTGAACCACCGATACCGGCAAATCCATATACATTGAAACCGGTCTTGGATTTGTGGAACCGTACATTGTTCAGGGTGATCACCCCTTCCAGGCTCAGGTCCTGGACCTTTGTCTTGTAGTTGTAGAACACTTTCTCATAAGCCCTGTCCCTGTCAGCCAGGTTACCGGTCCAATGGTACACACTGGAATACTGGGTAACGGTACCGTTCGGTCCGGATGTCTGGTTAAAAGGAGCAGAATACATCTGGGCGGCAGAACCGAGGTTAGCTCCCCAGGCGGGGTTCTTAGCAAAGTTTTCAGCCTGCCGGAAACTGTATCCTTTACCAATACCATACAGGTACTCTAACCGCAGTGAGAAAATATACCCAAAGGCTTTCCGTACGTGCGCTCCAAAACCCGGAGAAACAAACTGGGCAGGAATATCACCACTTACCTGAAACAATCCACCTTTAATACCAATTTCCCACTGGTTGCGGGGTTTGGAAGGAAAATTATAAGTCCCATTCAGAAATTCGGTATGCTGCGGCATCCTTTTCGCGGGAACAAGGGAAGAATCTTTAACGTCATAACTGGTACCCACCCTTTGTGAGAAACCGTAAGACGCCAGCAGACAGAAACTGACTGCCAGTAATAAGTACTTTTTGCTTGCCATAACTAAGGATTAAGATTTGTGAACAATGTCCTAAATAATACGCAAAAATATTAAATGGGGATTAAATAACAAATTTTTAAATCATTTATTTGCCCTTTTGGGCTTTATTTTTCAATTACTTAGTCAATTTTCGGGCTTATTTTGTTGCATCAGCAAACAATTATTTTTTTGCCCGTAAATTGCTGCTTTTTTGGTAATGCAACTACCCATCGAACTCATCCAGGACGAGCTGAAGATTTTTGAACACCGCTTCAAAGAAGCTGTTCGCAGTAATGCCCCGCTGCTTGACCGCATCATGCGGTATGTGGTGAAAAGAAAAGGTAAGCAGCTGCGACCGATGTTCGTGTTGCTTTCCGCCAAGCTTTGCGGACCCGTAAACGAAGATGCCTACCGGGCCGCTTCCCTCGTTGAAATCCTTCATACTGCGACACTTGTGCATGATGATGTGGTGGACGACTCCATGGAAAGAAGGGGCTTTTTCTCCACTTACGCACTCTGGAAAGCAAAGGCCAATGTACTGATCGGCGATTACCTTTTAGCCAAAGGACTACTTTTATCCCTTGACAATAAGGACTACCGTATTCTACATATTTTGTCGGATGCGGTCCGTAAAATGAGTGAAGGCGAATTGCTGCAACTGGAAAAAGCCAGGAGCCTGAACATGAAAGAAGAGATCTACTACGAGATTATACGTAATAAAACGGCCTCTTTACTGGCTTCAGCCTGTGCAGCGGGCGCCTGGTCATCGAGCCAGGACGAAGGCATAACCGAAAAAATGCGCCAATTCGGGGAAAAAACCGGTATGGCTTTCCAGATAAAAGACGACCTTTTCGATTATGCCAGTGAAAATGTGGGCAAACCCACCGGCAATGATATCAAGGAAAAAAAATTGACCCTGCCCCTGATCTTTACCCTGAATAACACAGATAAAGAGACCCGCAGAAAAATTATTTATATCGTAAAAAATAATAACCAGGATAAAGCAAAAGTGAAGTGGGTGATCGATAAAGTGACCGAAACCGGCGGGATCCGCTATGCTACGGAGAAAATGATCGCCTATAAAAAAGAAGCGCTCGATATCCTGCACAGTTTCCCGGAAAATGCCGCCCGCAAAGGACTGGAAGATATGGTGCTCTTTGTGACCGACCGGAAGTATTGACCCCGGTGGCCTGTAAACAGACTGATAACTCCCCATGCAAAAAAGATGGAACATACTGGAAGCGGATGCGGGTAAAGTTTCTTCTTTACAGCAAACTCTTAAAATCCACCCCGTCCTCTGCCGGATCCTCGTGCAACGGGGAATTGAGACTTATGAACAGGCCCGGGAGTATTTCCGGCCCCGGCTGGAAACCCTGCACAGCCCCTGGCTGATGAAGGATATGGACAAGGCCGTGAACCGGATCCTCCGCGCGACCGGTCAGCAGGAAAAAATACTGGTATTCGGTGATTATGATGTGGACGGAACTACGGCTGTTGCCAGTATGTACCGGTTCCTGAAAAAATTTCATACCCGGCTTGAGTTTTATATCCCCCACCGCTATCGGGAAGGATATGGCATCAGTAAAGCCGGTATTGATTTTGCAAAGGAGAACGGCTTTACGCTTATCATCTCACTCGATTGCGGCATTAAATCGGTTGATCTTGTTCGTTATGCAGCGGAACTGGGTATTGATTTCATTGTCTGCGATCACCACCTGCCGGATGAGACCGTTCCCGATGCCGTGGCGATCCTGAATCCCAAACAAAAAGATTGCACTTACCCGTTTAAGGAATTGTGCGGATGCGGGGTCGGCTTTAAACTGATGTGTGCCCTGGCGGAACGAATGGACCTGCCCGCCGGTGCCGCTTATGAATACCTGGACCTGCTGGCTACTGCAATCGCGGCAGACATTGTCCCTATGAACGGGGAAAACCGCGTCCTGGCCCATCATGGACTTATCAAAGCCAATAAAAATCCGAACTACGGAATAAAAGCGCTGGCTACACTCAGTGGCCTGGTCAAAGAACTGCATATCACCAACCTCGTTTTTATGATTGCCCCGCGGGTGAATGCAGCCGGCAGAATGGATGATGCCCGGAAAGCCGTGCAGCTGTTTATCGCAGAAACAGCGCCGGAAGCATTGCACTATGCGGAACAGCTGCACAATGATAATACGGACCGTAAAGAAGCCGATAAGTCTATTACCGAAGAAGCCCTGGCCAGCATCCGGTCCAATGAAGAATGGATCGGCCGGAAATCCACCCTGGTATTTCAGCCGCACTGGCACAAAGGTGTGGTGGGCATTGTGGCATCCCGCCTGATCGAACATTTTTACCGGCCTACGATCGTACTGACCCGGTCCGGAGATTATGCCGCCGGCAGCGCCCGCAGCGTGCCCGGCTTCAATCTCTACGAAGCCATCCATGCCTGCCGGGAACACCTGCTGGGTTATGGCGGGCATTTTGCGGCAGCGGGGATGACACTTGAACTGGAACAGGTTGATGCATTCCGGGAAAAATTTGAATCCATCGTGTCTGCCAGTATCGAACCCCGTTTACTGATCCCTGAAATTATTATCGACGCGGAAATATCTTTAAAGGATATCCGGCAGCCGATCTATGATATCCTCTGCCAGATGGAACCCTATGGACCCGAAAACCTGCGCCCTGTTTTCCTGGCCCGCCGGTTGCAGAACACGGGCTACTCAAAAATTGTCAAAGAAGAGCATATCCGCTTTTCAGTAAAACAGGACAATGTAAGTATCACCGGTATCGGCTTTGGGATGGCGGATAAATTTCCCCTGCTGCTCCAGTCAACCCCGCTGGATATCGTGTTTACCATTGATGAAAATGAATGGAAGGACACGAAATCACTTCAGCTCCGGGTGATCGATTTCCGTTTATCTCAATAACCCCGGCATCCTGTCGTTGTCTTTTCCGGCTTACCTTTGCTCCTGAAACTATTTATATGAGAAGATCGTTACCCTTCCTGCCCCTGTGTGTGCTGCTGTTCATCTCATTGACTACCCGGGCACAAAGTAGTACCTCCACCCTGGATGTGGTCAGCTGGAACCTGGAGTGGTTTGGCGCTGCATCCGGCGGCCCTGCCAATGAGGACCTGCAGGAATCGAATGCAAAAAAAATCATGCGTTACCTCGATGCTGACCTCTATGGAGTGGTGGAAGTGGTGGATACGATGCGTTTTCGACGCCTGGTGGATTCACTGGGCAATGCTGAATACGGGTATTTTATCTCCCCGTTTTGCAGCAACAATACCACCGGCACGGGAAACAGCTGGCTCTCCGGCCAGAAACTTGGTTTCATTTACCGAAAGTCCATCTTCACAAATGTCAGGACCCGGGGGCTGCTGCGCACCAGTTCAGCGGCCTATACCAGTTGGGCTTCCGGGCGCTTCCCGTATATGTTATCGGCAACTGCTACCATTAATAGCGTAAGCAAGGATATCAATTTCATCGTCATTCACGGAAAAGCGGGCAGCACGGCCAGTGATTATGACCGGAGAAGAGCAGGTGCCCAGGAATTAAAAGATACCCTGGATGCCCAGTTTGCATCAACGATCAATATTATTATCGGTGACTACAACGATGCGCTGAACGGCACGATCTCCACCGGATCAGGACCTGAATCTTCTTACCAGCCGATCATCCTGGACAGCACCGATGCGGATCATTATAAATCCATCACCCTGCCCCTGGGGGTGGCCGGGCAAAGCAGTATGATCAACTTTCCCAATGTGGTGGACAACCATGTGATCTCGAATGAAGCCACACCTTTTTATGTGCTGAGTTCCGCCAAAATAAGAAATGATATAACCGCAGTGGTGCCCGACTATGCCACCGCTCATACTACCTCCGACCACTACCCCGTTTTTTCCAATTACAGCCTGGAGGGGCTGATCACGGGAGTGCCGGTACTGAATCCTGCTGCATTCGGGATACAGGTAAGTCCCAATCCTTTTGGCACAACATTGCGGATCAGGGCCACGAAATCGCTGACCAATACCACCATCCGGTTACTTAATATGCAGGGCGGGGTTATTTATCAGCAACCCATTGGTTTGATAAGTGCGGGAATGATTTACACACCCAAATTACCCGCTTTACAAAGAGGTATTTATTTTTTACAGGTGGAAACGAGGCAACAACGGACCGTGATTAAACTTACACACTTGTGAAAGGGATAAACGGATGACGGTTTAATTATCTTCTGATATATGTTTATTAGCTGCAAGCTATGAGTTGAGAGTTGCGAGCTATGAGTTGCGGGCTGCAGGACCGATAGCTCAATGCAAGCTATCCCAAAAGTCACTATTTAGGAATAGCCGGGAAGTATAGATGTCAATTACTATTTACTTACCATCTTATCGTCTTCCCGGCGAAAAAGTACTTTTGAGCTTCTGCTTACTTGTCATCGGTTTACGCCGGGTCCCCTTCGGGAGACCCCGCTACGAAGAAAAAGTCACTATTAAGGAATAGCCGGGAAGTATTGATTTCAACAACTATTTACTTACCATCTTATCGTCTTCCCGGCGAAAAAATACTTTTGAGATTCTGCTTACTTGTCATCGGTTTACGCCGGGTCCCCTTCGGGAGACCCGGCTACGAAGCAACGGATGACATTTTAATTATCGTCTGATATATGTTTATTAGCTGCGAGCTATGACTTGCGAGCTACGAGGTTCGGGCTGCGGGCTATGCGTTTCGGGCTGCGGGACCGATACCTCAATGGCTATCCACAGGCAGAAAAGCGCTGAAACACCTGAAAGGGGCATTTTAAACAGAACCGATAAATAAAAAGTCCCGGCCTACTGGCGCCGGGACTTTTTATTTGCTGCTCTTTTATTTACAGCACAAGGATCGTTATCACACCCATTTCTTTCTCCTGGTTTACCAGGTAGGCCCTGTACACTCCTTTGGGGAGAGTGGCCGGTATGCTGAAGGTCTGGTTGATGAAGCCGGACTGGATATTCATATTCCACTGGTACACTCTTTCGCCCTGGCTGTTGAATAAGAGTAATCCGTAATACCCCGGTTTCACCTCCTTCACGGTAATCCGCATGGCTGCTCCCCGGGCAACAGGGTTGGGATACAAACGGAAGCCCTCCCCTACAGACGGCATTGTAAAGGTCTGCTGTGTGCCATAACTTACGCCCCCGCTATTCACCGCATACGCTTTATAATAATAGGTGGCGCCCTGTACCAGCCCGTTTAACGGTATGGTATAACTGCCGGCGCTTATTCCTGTTCCGGCCACCGGTGTACCCGTACCATTGGCAAATCCGTTCACCCCGCTGAACTCAATTCCGTACCCGGTTACAGGGGAACAACCATCAGCAATGACCTGGCCGGCGACCAGGGCAGACTCTGTGGTCAGGTTGGCGGCCGTTCCGGTTGCCACGGATGCCGGCGTATTTACCCCGGAACCACTGGCTGCCACGTTTACCGTGCCGGCAAATCCACCTCCTGCCACCGGGATATTTCCGTTATAAGATTGCACAGCGGCAGGACTGAATTTCACAAATACCTGCTGACTGTAAGTACCACCTGCCTGTGTCAGGCTCAGCGAGCTGGTATAAGCGCCCCCGGAAGTGACAGAGAAACTATATCCGGCCAGGGGACCCACATTAATATCCGCGTTCGTCAGTAATTCCCCGTTGATCGTAAAGGAGACCGGGCCGGCCGTACTATTGATACAGGCAGGGCCGAAAGCCGGCAGGGCCGTTGCCGTTAATAAAATGGGAACAGCCGGTGTGCTAAAGCTTTGCTGCGCCCCATAAGCGGTACCCCCGCTGTTGGTTGCCCAGGCTTTGTAATAGTACACCGTGCTGGCGGCGAGTCCGCTGAGACCGGCAGAGAAATTACCGCCACCCAGGTTGGAGGCAGCCACCTGCGTACCGGTGCCATCGGGGAAGCCATTGCTGGTACTGTATTCAATACCGTAAGCTGTAACCGCTGAACAACCTGTGGAGGGTATGCTGCCGGCTGCAGTGGCACTGTTATAGGTAATGGCGGAAGCAGCGCCGGTTGTTACACTGGCCGGGCTGTCAACACCCTCACCGGAAGCCGCCACATCAACAGGAGCTGCGACACCACCCCCATTTACCTGGATCGTCCCGTCATATACCTGGACCGCGGTCGGCGCAAATTTCACAAATACCTCCTGGGAAAAAGTCCCCCCGGTCTGTGCCAGGGTAAGCGTGGTTGTATAGGTTCCTCCTGCTGTTGTACTGTAGGTAAACCCTGACAGGGCGCCGACGGTAACATCAGCAGTTGTAAGATTGGCTCCGCTGATGGTAAAGGAACCGGGACCTGCTGTCGTATTGATACAAATAGCCCCGAAAGCGGCCAGGGGGGTAACGGTAATCGTGGGATCGGGGCTGGCAGTCGTAAAAGATTGCTCTGCTCCGTAACTGGTCCCGGCCGCGCTGGTCGCATAGGCATGATAGTAATATACAGTGGCCAGGGTAAGCCCGGTCAGGTCCGAACTGAAATTACCCCCTGAGTTATTCGCTGAAGCCACTGCCGTTCCGGTTCCATTGGGAAAACCGGCCGTAGTACTGTATTCAATTCCATAAGCGGTCACTGCAGCGCAACCCTCCGCGGTAATCGTACCCGCAACGGTAGCCGTTGTCTGGGTAATAGCGCTGGCGGCACCGCTGGTAACTGCCGGGGCTGTATATACACCGGCGCCAGTGGCGGCAGCATTGACACCCGTGGCGGCACCACCGCCTGCCACCGCAATATCGCCATCATAAGACTGGACCGCCAATGGGTCAAATTTCACAAATACATCCTGTGAAAAAGTACCACCCGGCTGTGTCAGCGTCAGCGTGGGGGTATAAGAACCTCCCAACGTGGTTGAATACGTGAATCCCGTTAAAGCGCCCACTGTTACATCCGCGGTGCTCAGGTTGGAACCGGCGATGGTAAATGAATTCGGGCCGGCTGTAGTATTGATACAAACATTACCGAATGCAGCCAGCGGGGAGGAGATACTTAAAGAAGGAGGAACCACGGAAGAGGGGGTTACAGAAGCCCAGGTGGTGCCAACCAATATGGCGTCCACCCGTGGAGTTGCGGCGGCGGTGGCTGAACCTTGTCTTAAGTAGAACGCTGAAATCGAGGTGGCATCTGTACTGGTGCCGGTTATTCCGGGAATGGTAGGTGTTGATTCAGTTCCACCCAATGCAGGATTGATCCATATATCGATCTGGTCATCGGTTGTTGTACCGGTATTAAAAGTATATTTTGCAACAAACAAATACGTTGTACCGAATACTCTGGCATTTGTTTCGTACACAACAGCTGAGTTGCTCTTGCTGGCTCCGAAAAAATATCCACCTGCCCCGTCTGATTTGGCATATACCCTTAGCGGGAAAATACTGGTGGTTTGAAAGAGACCTGCAAAATAATCACCAGTTTGTGCAGCACTAAGATTCACAAGAAATGATACATAAACTGCACCGGTATTTGTGGAGGTGAAAGCCTTATTGACGTCCTCGCCGTTTACGGTCATTGTCACCGCATTGCCCACCCCTGAACCGGGGTGGCCAGAATAAGTGAGACCAGGCGCAGTAACAGTAATTGCATTTGTTCCGGCACCAGAATGGGCTGTCCATCCGTTTGCAGTTAATGCTTGTCCCACTGTATAACTAAAGTTCTCCGTGAGTAATTGACTGTTGGCAATTTGAACTGCAAACAAAAGGACAAGAAAAAAATAGAAGCGTTTCATTTCGGTTTATTTTGTTTGATAGACTGCCATTGGCATGGCCATCTCATTTATTTTAATTCCAGCTAAATTTCACATCATCAATCCCCGTTGAAGGCCGGTTGCCACTGCCGCTCGTGTTGTTCAGCGCCACGATCCGGATCCATATTTTCTGGCTGATATTATTCAGCGAGGATCCGAAATTCACCGTAACCGGGGTGCTGGCAAACATCCCGGGGCCATAGGCGGTAGTAAGCGCTGCGGGGCTTGTAGTAAGGGTGGTAAAGCTTACCGGGTTATCCCCGATCGCATAATCCACTTTCCAGGTTGTGGTACGCCCTGCGGATGAACCCGCCCCGTCCAGTGACTGCAGCAGGAATTCCAGTTGCAGGTTACTCTTGCCGCTGGTATTGGCCAGTTGGAAAGCAAATGCATAGCCCGGATCACCTCCTACAGCTGCGGTACCTGTTTGCCGGGCACCCAATGCCCTGTTGGTGGAAGCATTTTGTACCGTACTGTTTGAATTGAAAGCCAGCCCCGTGGCGGAAGCATAGTTCTTGAAGCCAAGACTGGTCTGGTTCCAGGCCGTGGGGTTATTGAAATTGGTATTGTAAACGGTGGCTTCATTCCCGATAAAGCCGCTGCTGGCCTCCTGTTTTACATAAACACCGGCCGGAAGACCTGCAGTTCCGATATTGTCGAAATTAATCAGGAAGGGTGAACTGCCGCTAAGACTGATCTGGCCATCGCCGGAGGCCGTAGGGCAACGCGGATTGGTGAACCGGATATCGGTGGTATCCCGGATGGTCAGCTGTTTGGTGGAGCCAAAGAATGAATAGACGGCAATGATCTCTCCATTTCCCTGGGAAACGGGCAACGTGGCAAAATTGCTGTAATTGCTGCTGCGCAAAGTAATCTTGTTTGCCGCCAGGTTGGAGCAGTCCTGTATAATGCGGTTGCCGGAAGTCGCATCATCCGCATATGCTTTGGAGCGGTCTGCTGACGAAAATTCGTATCCCGCCAGTTTGATCAGGGTACTCACATATTTGTCCTGCAAATTCGTTGTCAGCTGCGCTACCGTAACCAGCCTGGGAACCAGGGGCTGATTGAGTGCGCCCTTGATGATATGCTGGCCCTGGAGATTCGCTGCAAGCAGGGTCACCCCGCCCTGGTTGATATAGGGTGTGTCCACCCCACCGCCGAACTGCAGGGTGCCGTTGTATTGTCCCAGGTAGAGCCCTTTCAGTTTTACATACAATTTGCGGCCCACCGGGTAATTATTAAAATGGTTGCTGCCTGCCAGGCGAAGCAATACACCGCCGGTGGAATCCTGGATCGCGATCTGCTGGTAATAATTTCCGCTTTTATCATCACAGGATACTACGCCTTCGATCACGGCATCATCCGTAATGGCCACCGGTACCCCGGAGGTATAACGTGCTTTCACATCCTTGATGCTGATATTGGCCACGATACCCGGCTCCCCGAGGACAGGGGGCTCGGTAAATTTTTTCTGGCAGGAGATAATAAACAAACCGGCAGTCAGCAGCAGGGCGGCCGGGTTTATCCGTTTATTTTTAAGGTTCAGTTGCATAAAAATATTTTTGATCATTCTTTCTTTTACTAACTATTGAATATCTGCCGCAGTCCGGATACCGATCTGCGTGGCGGTATTATAAATGGACACATAACCGGTAACCGATGTACCGCCGGTGTTTACCGTAATGCCGGAAACGTTCCGCACAAACATGGACAGTGTACCTGTTGCATCCGTTACATTATAGGTCACTCCCGTCGTATTGGAAGAAGCCTGTGTAATGGAAGTCAGGTTTACGATCTTCACCAGGGAAGAAGCCCAGGTGTTCTTATTCGCTGTAATTTCTGCCACCGTGGCGGTTCTCGGCGTAATGGGAATGGCACCGCTTACCTGGGTAATATTGGCCTGGGGGATACTCATCAGTTCCAGGTCACCATTGTAAAGCGTGAATTTTCCGCCACCCGAAGGAATGATATCTAGCACGGCTCCCATGGGATATACCGGCGAGCCGATAACGGTGTAGAGATAAATACCGGCGCCGCTTTCATCCTGCAGCCGGTAAACACCCGAAGCTTCATTGGTATTATTGGAAATGACCACTCCCCGGATACGCCGGGTACCAACCGGGATCAGGAATTCCCCGCTGCCGGGATACAGGGCCCTGAAATCCGCAAAGCTCATATAGTCGCCGGGGCCCAGGGGATCGGGTCCGGTGGGCCCGATGGGCTCCTTCTCACAGGAAACAAACAGTACGGCAAAGACCAGTACGGAGAGTGTATGTTTTATTTTTCTGACTATCATAAAATTATTTTTAAACTCAGTTAAGTTCGGTTATTAAAAACGTAAGGTCATGCTGGCAAAGAAATTCACCCCGTAGGCATAATATAATTTCGGGGGAAACTTGCCAACCTGTACCGGGTCTGCGGAGGACAGTTGCGCCGCATAACGCAATTGCTCATACCCGCCGGTAACGATATCCTGGTTGTTCAGGATATTATTGACCCCTACATTAAATACCAGGTAGGTCGGCTTTTTATTCACTTCAAAGTCTTTCGGCAGTTTCCAGGAATACCCACCAAAAAAATCAAGGGTGTATTGCGCATCAAACTTTGTCTGGTTGAAAATCTCATTCCAGGCATCACTCTTCGGTGCCACAAATTGCAGGGCATCCCAGGTGCGGCGCAGGGGATTCATACTGAGGTAGGATTTATCGAAATAGCTACCGGTAAGGCTGATAAACCAGAATTTGGGAGAACGGTAATTAAGGCCCAGGCTATAGGCTTCCATCGGGGTGGACGGCAGCCTGAAGTTTTCCGCGTAAATAACCTGCCTTCCCAAAACGGAAGCGCTGTTATCCACGGTTACGGTCGCATTTTGCTTACTGTCGTAGTAATAACGGCCAAGGGCAGCCGCCGCATTTACAGTGAGCGTGGAGCTCAGTTTGGCCTCGATGCCGAATTCCCCGCCGAAATGCAGTTTATCGATCCCGTTGATCGCATAGTTTACAAAATTCTGCTTCTCGTCATGGTAGAAAGACATCACATCCAGTCCATCCCGGAACCGGGTATAATAACCACTCAGCCTGATTTTGAATTTGGGCGCATTCATGAGATAGCCGCCTTCCACAGTCTGGATGGTCTCACTCTTCACATTGTCCTGCTGGCTGTTCCGGGTACGGGGAGAGACATATACATTCTCGAAATAAGGAGCGCGGGTCAGGTAAGCGCCATTGACAAAAACATAATTCCGGCCGTCTATCTTATAGGTCACACCGCCTTTCACGGCATAATCGGTAAACGTATTAACCGTTCCTTTTCCTTTTGAGTTGTCGGGGAACAGGCCATTGCGGGTGTTACCATCCCGGTGGAATTGCGTATAGGACAGGTTACCGGCCAGGAAGAAATCCACTTTACTGAACCGGAACAGGCCCTGGGCCCATCCGGCGATGCGGGATACATTGATCGTATAGTCATACCCGAACTTATCCCCTTTGTACAGGATCCGGTTGGGCTGGTCAAGATCATACTGGTTGGCTGTATTATCCACCGGGTAATCCCTTTCCGCGAACTGGTTCACATTCACATAAAATTGTCCGCCGAGCAGGTCATCCACTTTTTTGTAGTAATGATTGTTTTGTTGCTGGTAGGAAGCCCCGGCCGTGAAATCAATATTTTCAGCGAATTTGGTATTGAGCACGGAGTTCACATTGAAGCGGGTCGTATTGATCACCCTTTCTTCAATGATATAACGGGAACGGAGACCGCTCACATTGTTGCCGGGTATCCCGTTGGCATCGGCAATCGTGGCATAGCTGGCCCGGTTCACATTATAGAGGTTCTGCCAGTTGATCTGCCGGTAGCTGATATCATTCTTCATCAGGTCATAAAGCAGTTGTCCCTGTGACGGGTCGGTGGCACTGGCCCAGGTGGAAGTATAGCTCGGCAGGTAACGGTAATAATCCGGGCGTGGGTCCGCCGCATTGTACCAGTCAAAAGCCGTTACACTCCGGTTGCCAAAAGAATAACCGGCTGCGGTGGTCAGTGTGGTTTTATTATTGATGCGGTAATCATGGGTAAGTATGATTACAGGCTGATGGGTTTTACCGATGCTGGCATTTCTTTTTTTCCCATTCTGGTAGCCCCAGTTCGGGTTGTAATAATTGGTGCCGGCCAGGTCCAGCATTTCCTGCACGGCTGCCCCCTGGCGCCCATTTTCTGTTGGTGCGCCAAATGCAGTCAGGGACAAGAGGTGCTTTTGATTAATGCGTTTGTCCACCGCCGCGAAATAACCCCAGCCCTCATAATAGGTACCGGGTACATAGCCTTCCCCGGCCCAGCGACGGCTGCCGCTCAGGGAAAAAGCCCAGCCTTTTTTGCTGATCCCCGTGGAATGGGTCAGCATGATCCGGTTATTGTAATTCCGGTTGGATGCCGCATAGCTGATGCTGGTTTGCGCCCTTTGTTTGCTGGCCCTCGAATCAATATTGGTATTGCTTCCGATATCACCGAATGTAAATGTGTTGTTTCGCAGTCCCCAGGAAACATCCCGGTTGCGCATCACATCATTCAGGCCGCCCCATAAACCGAATGGAGTAAACCCGTTGTCAAGGTTATCCATGGGGATGCCGTTCATGTAAGTGCTGAAAAGATCATTGTCGTACCCGCGGATCCGGAAACGGACCGCGCTGAAATTAAAAGAAGCGGCGGAATAAAAAGGGTCCCTTCCGGCTGTCAGCAGGGAAGAGATATTCTGGTTGCCGCCATCCCCGAGATCATTTTCATCCAGGGAAACTGTGGGAATATTATCCAGTACCCCGTCTTTTACCTCATCCAGGCTCGTGGTGTCGTTCTTTGCTGTGGAATCAACCTGTGCGGCAGCCACGAATGTGGCGCAGAGCAGGAGCAGTAGCAGTTTGGTTTTAAGCATGATATATTTTTTAAACAAAGAACAAAATTAGTGAGTATCTGCCTGTCCCTGTAAAAAAAAATAAGCCCCTAATAATTTATTAACAGGCAGTACTGTCTTTTTTGTCATACCCCGCATGCAATGTTTCAGTATGTTTGTATTCGTTATACCCATGATATGAACAGAATCATCATCGTATTTTTCCTGTTGATAAGTTGCGCTTCCCTGTCAGCCCAGAAAAAGGAATATAAAAGCGCGGTCATCGCTTTTTATAACCTGGAAAACCTCTATGACACGGTGGACAATACGATGACCAACGATGAGGAATTTCTCCCGAAGGGCGTCCGGAATTACGGAACGGCGGTTTATTTCAGCAAACTGGCTAAACTTGCCACGGTCATCTCACAAATCGGCACGGAACTCAACCCGGACGGGCCGGCCATCCTCGGGGTGGCGGAAGTGGAAAACGACACGGTACTCAATGACCTGGTGCATCAACCCCTGCTTGTCAAAAGAAATTATAAAATCGTTCATTACGATTCAAAAGACATCCGGGGGGTGGATGTGGGGCTTTTGTACAACCCGCTTTATTTTACAGTAGAAGCAAGTGATAAGCTATTTGTGCAGTTGCCCGGAGGTTCCAAAGACGCTTTTTTCACGCGGGATATTCTTTGGGTAAAAGGCAAACTGGGGGGAGAGACGATTCATATCTATGTCAACCACTGGCCCAGCCGCAGTGGCGGGGAGGCCCGTAGTGCGCCGGCCCGCAATGCAGCGGCAGCGGTATGCCGGCACCACATGGATTCCATCGCCAAAGTGGAACCCGGGGCCAAGGTGATTGTGATGGGCGACCTGAACGATGACCCGGTCAATGAGAGTGTGGCGGGTATTATCAATGCAAAGGGGAAAATAAAGGATGTACGCCCGGGTGGCATGTTCAATCCCTGGGTGGAACTTTATAAAAAAGGGATTGGTACCCTGGCTTACCAGGATGCCTGGGGACTGTTTGACCAGATCCTTATTTCACAGGCCTGGCTGAATAAGAACCAGCCCGGTTTCTTTTATTACCAGCAACATATCTTTAATAAAGAATACCTGGTCGAAAACCAGGGCCGTTATAAAGGCTACCCGATGCGCACCTGGGACGGGAATACCTACCGGGGCGGATACAGTGATCACTTCCCTACTTATCTGTTTTTTTTAAAGGAAGTGCAGCCGGCTAAATAAGCACTAAATATAAACAGCTCATAATCATTCCCTTGCCCAAGGAATGATGAAATAGCCGCCTGTAAAATTTACAACGGCCCGCTTCAAGGATTCTGGCTGGAAACTCCTATCTTTGCCGCCCCAAATCTGTGTTCGCAGATTCTTTCCGCCCCGGCGGACTGTCCAATGGGATAAATCGAATTTAATAACCAAAAAAACAGGTAAATGAACAATTACGAATTGATGGTGATTTTTACCCCTGTTTTGAGCGATGATGAGTTCAAAGCCGAGCAGAAGAAATATGCGAAGCTGGTAACCGATGCCGGTGGCTCAATCGTGGCTGAAAACCCCTGGGGACTGAAATCACTTGCGTATCCGATCCAGAAAAAGACAACCGGCCTTTACTGGGTATTGGAGTACACTGCGCAATCCGACTTCAATGAGAAGCTGAAGATCCAGCTTCTGCGTGACGAGAGCGTGCTCCGTCATTTATGCACTAAACTCGATAAATACGCCGTCGAGTACAATGCCAAAAAGAAAAGTGGTGTAAAAACAGGAACCGAAAAAGCAGTGGAGGCTTAATCACATGGCAAAGAATGAAATAAAATACCTGACCGCCATTAAAAGCGACAAACGCGTTAAGAAATTCTGCCGCTTTAAAAAATATGGCATCCGCTACATCGATTATAAAGATGTGGAGTTCCTGAAAAAATTCCTGAACGAGCAGGGTAAATTACTGCCCCGCCGCCTGTCCGGTAACAGCCTGAAATACCAGCGCAAAGTTTCCGACGCGGTGAAAAAAGCCCGCCAGATGGCCTTATTGCCTTATGTAACAGATCTTTTAAAATAACCTCACCCTAACCCCGTACACCGGGAGACAGTCCTGCTAAAGGACTGGGTTGGTGAACAAAAAGAAAAAAATGGAAGTAATATTAATTCAAGACGTAGATAACCTGGGTGGTGTGAATGAAGTAGTGAAAGTAAAGAACGGCTATGCCCGTAACTTCTTACTGCCCCGCCAGCTGGCTGTGGAAAACAGTCCTGCCAACAAAAAGCAACTGGAAGAACGTTTAAAGCAGGTGCGTAAGAAAGAAGAAAAAATGCTGGCCGAGATCAACAGCGTAATCGCCAAACTGAACGAAGCGCCTGTTAAGCTGGGTGCCAAGACCGGTACCAGCGGTAAAATTTTCGGAAGCATTACCTCCCTGCA
The DNA here is from genome assembly GCA_016192105.1 of Sphingobacteriales bacterium. Classification (GTDB taxonomy): domain Bacteria; phylum Bacteroidota; class Bacteroidia; order Chitinophagales; family Chitinophagaceae; genus JJ008. The sequence goes on from JACPUV010000042.1 coordinate 61,304, forward strand.
ACTGAGCCGTGCGATCCGGGAACAAAGAGGTTATACGATCGACCGGAAAAAGATTACCATCCCGGAAGATGTAAAAGAACTCGGAACCTATAAGGCAACGATTGATTTTGGCAACGGCAAATCCACCGAAGTCGAAATTGAAGTAATCGCTGAATAATCCCCACCTGATTTCTGTAAAAAAGCCCTCTCCGGAGGGCTTTTTCGTTAAAATCACATTAATAGTTCATTATCAATGCATTAGTTTATTGGCACCCCGTCTAAAGAAAAAATATTACCGGGACATGAAAAAATCCGTTATTTTGTCTTGCTTTTGGTGCTCTTTCAGTTTTACAAGTCCTGAACGATTCGAAAAACGGTAGAATGTTCATTGGGTACTGTTACTGTTGACACTTTTATTTTTAAAAAATCTCAAAATGAACATTTACGTAGGAAACCTCAGTTGGAACCTGAAAGATCAGGATTTATCTAACCTTTTTGCAACACATGGCGAAGTATCTTCTGCCAAGATTGTTACCGACAAATTCACCAACCGCAGCAAAGGTTTTGGATTTGTTGAAATGCCGAATGATGACCAGGCCCAGGCCGCTATTGCAGCGCTGAACGGCACGGAAGTCGATGGCCGTAATATTGTGGTAAACGAAAGCCGTCCGAAACCTGAAGGCAGCGGCGGCGGCGGATTCAAGAAAAGAAGCTTTGGCAATGGTGGCGGCGGCTACAAAGGTGGCAGCGGCGGCGGATTCAAAAAAGGCGGTGGCGGATTCAACCGTGACCGTGGCGGATACAGCAACGATTATTAAAAAATCAGCCTTTGAATAAATTGAAAGTCTGGTCGTTTGACCGGACTTTTTTTTATTTATACGGGCGGACCGTTTGAAGGAGTTGTTTTTTCCGGGCAGTTCCGCAACGGGTCATTCCGAGAAACCGTTCTGTACCTTATCAGGTTGGACAGCCTCGTTGAGGCTGTCGCTGAGATGCGATCTCGGCATAACCGATCAAAAATTTGTTTACTCATTGAACACTTCGGACAACGGGAGTATAACCCTAATACAGTTACATAAAACTATTTACACAAAGAACTAAATACATCCTTACTTTTTCTTTAGCTCATCAATTCTAAATACGATTAAACCTGTACTATCATACTCATTGATAATAACGTCGCCTTCGCGAGTGTTAAGAGGTCTTTTGGCAATAATTTTATAGATTTTTCCGGTCTTGAAAAAGATCGGATCGGGCACTGAATAAAAGTCTGGGCAATTTACTAAACCAATAAATGTGAGACTACTGTTTACCTCTTTGAGCTTCATTCCTATCCACACAGAGTGTATTCCGCAACTTGCTCTCTCATTTGCAAATTCTAACAATATACAATCCCCATTAATTTGTTCTCCTGCTTTCCTTGATGCACAAGAAAATAACATGAGAGTGCTAATCAAGATATATAGTTTTATACTCCTTTGTTCGGCAATCTAAATACGGCCCGGAGCGGGCCTGAAGCTGCCTATCCACAGATTCTGATTTACGGACACGAATGATCCGGCTTACCCGATAGTAATACGCTAATATCAATTTAGCCTGTGCAGCATATGCAGTAGTACATATTACACTATAGCCGCTGGCAAAAAACAATTGTCAATATGCCCTACTCCTTTTTCCGGACCGTCCCCGCACCGGAAATACGCTGATTAACCGTGGCATTCCCTTTATACCGTACATCCGCCGCGCCCGATACATCCACATCGAGCTTTACACTGGCAAATACCTCCGCATTGCCGGCCCCGGAAATATCCACGTTCACATTTTCCGCCATCAGGTCAAAACATTTTATATCCGTACTGCCGGAACCATCCACCCGGAGATTCCTGGTCTCTCCTTTCAGTGTTACCGACCCCGCTCCACTGACGGAAACCTCCACATCGGGGGCATTGATCTCTAATTTAGTATCGCAGGCACCGCTGAGACTGACTTTCAGGTTCCCCGGGCTTGTTATTTTGTTTTCACTGATAATATCACAGGCACCTGAAGCATTGAAACGGGATAAATCCGGTCCGCCGACATAGACCCGTATGGAACGGGTCGGGCGCAGGTTGACCCCGCTCCGGGGATGGATTTCCAGCATATTCCCATCCGTACCCACTTCCACATATTGCTGCAGGTTTTCATCGGCTTCCACTCTTACCGACCGCACAGAATCCTGCCGGACATAAATATCAATGGCCCCGCTCACCCGGACCCCGTTGAAAGCATCCACAGTTCTGCTCTCCGTCTTAATATTTCCATTTCCGCGGACCTTACGGCCAAAAAAATCCCGGCAGGAACCCAGGACCATCACGCATGCCAAAAGAAAAACAACTGTACGTTTCATAAAAATCTGATTTTTTCCGATACCGAATATACTACCCTTTTACAGGTTTTCCCTCCCTTTGACGCCGGGGGTACTACCTGCGTTACAGCTTCCCTGTTTTTCCCTCAGTCTCCCCCTCCTTCCGGGGCCGGCCAGCCCGGTTTTCTTTACCTTCGCAGCACTATGACAGAAAAGATACTCATCCTGGATTATGGATCACAGTACACCCAACTGATCGCCCGGGCCGTCCGGGAAGCCCATGTGTACTGCGAGATCATTCCTTATCACCAATCCGTTGTGTTTGAACCCGGCCTGAAAGGAATCATTCTTTCCGGTTCCCCCTTCTCTGTCAACGAAGAAAAAGCGCCGGATACGGATATACTGGAACTGGTCAGGAAAGTGCCGGTACTGGGTATTTGTTACGGGGCCCAGCTGACCGCTAAGCGCTTTGGCGGCCTGGTGGCCAAAAGTGATAAAAGGGAGTACGGCCGGGCGATACTGCAACAGAAAAAAGAAGACCCCCTTTTCCGGGAGGTCTCCCCCCTCAGCCAGGTCTGGATGAGCCACAGTGATACGATCAAACAATTGCCGGAGGGTTTCGAATTATTAGCTGATACGGAAAGTATCCCGGTAGCGGCTTTCCGGAAAACGGGAAATGAAACAAACCCACTGTATGGGGTGCAGTTTCACCCTGAAGTTTACCATTCTACAGAAGGGAAAAAAATATTGCGCAACTTTTTAGTGCAGACCTGCGGATGCAGCCAGGACTGGACGCCGGCGCATTTTATCACCGATACCGTAAAGGCGCTGCAGCAGCAAATCGGCAACCGGAAAGTGATCATGGCCCTGAGCGGTGGGGTGGATTCCACCGTCGCAGCCACGCTGATTCATAAAGCCATCGGCGACCGGCTCTCGGGAATTTTCGTGGACAACGGTGTATTAAGGAAAGATGAATTTGAATCTGTTTTGGAGACCTACGGACGCCTGGGACTGAATGTAAAAGGCATTGATGCCAAAGAACATTTCTATACCAAACTGGCCGGCAAAACGGATCCCGAGGAAAAAAGAAAAATCATCGGCAGCCTGTTCATTGATATCTTCCAGGAAGAAGCGAAAAAAGTGGAGGGTGTCGGGCTGCTGGGACAGGGAACGATTTACCCGGATGTAATTGAAAGTATGTCCGTACACGGCCCCTCTGTTACGATAAAGTCGCACCATAATGTGGGCGGACTCCCGGATCACCTGCACCTGGAACTGGTGGAACCGCTGCGTTCCCTGTTCAAGGATGAGGTCCGCAAAGTGGGTCGTGAACTGGGAATCCCGGCCGAAATGATTGACCGCCACCCCTTCCCCGGCCCGGGTTTGGCGATCCGGATCCTGGGCGAGATCACGGAAGAAAAGGTACGGTTATTGCAACAGGCCGACCAGCTTTATATAAAGGCACTGAAAGATAACAATCTCTATGCAACGGTATGGCAGGCCGGCGCTATCTTACTCCCGGTTAAAAGTGTGGGTGTAATGGGTGATGAACGGACTTACGAATATACCGTGGCGTTAAGGGCGGTAACCAGTGTGGATGGCATGACGGCTGACTGGGCGCACCTGCCTTACGGGTTCCTGGCCAATGTGTCGAACGAGATCATCAATAACGTGCGGGGCATCAACCGGGTGGTCTATGATATCAGTAGTAAGCCCCCGGCCACAATCGAATGGGAATAACTGAATGAATAAAACAGAAATATGAGGATTCGTCTTTTAGTGCTGATCACCCTGTCCTTCCTGGCCCATACAACCAGGGCGCAGGAGCCGGCACCCGCTTTTAAGATTGCCATTTTCGCCCCCCTGTTCCTGGATTCAGCATTTGATGACCAGTCTGAATACCGTTACGCCAAAAATGTCTTTCCCAAATTCATCAACCCGGGTCTTGAATTTTATGAAGGCGCCCAACTGGCACTGGATTCATTAAACAAGGAAAAAATAAACCTGGAAGTTCATGTGTTTGATACGCGGTCTGACAAAGAGAGTATCCAGCAGCAACTCTCCGGCCCTGCTGCCCGGAATGCCAGCCTGCTGATCGCCTACTGCAGCTCCGCAGAGGTGAAAATATTTGCAGATGCCGGGCTCCGGAATAATATCCCGGTGATCAATGTGAACCTGCCCAATGACGGCGGCGTTACCGGGAATCCCTTTTTTGTGATGCTGAACCCCACCCTCAAGACCCAGTGTGAAGGTATTTACCGTCATATCCAGAAATATTATGCACTTAACCGGCTGATTGTATTCCGGAAAAAAGGGATGCTGGAAGACCGGATCCGTTCCTATTTTGAGGAGTATGGGAAAAATACAGCCGGGGTTCCGCTCAAACTGACCTTTGTTGATCTGACGGATAGTTTCACCCTTAACCAACTGACACCTTACCTGGATACCACCCGTCAATCCTTATGTGTGGCCGGCAGCCTGGATGAAAATTTTGGCAAACGACTGGCTTCCCAGCTGGCTTCCCTTAAAAAACAAAATTACAAAGCCGCGGTTATGGGTATGCCCACCTGGGATGCCATAAAGGATTTTACCAAACCGGACTATAGGGACCTTGAAATTATTTACAGTACGCCTTTTTACAGTCCCCGGACCGATAAGGTAAGTCTCAGCATCACCAATACCTTTAACACGAAGATGTTTGCCCGTCCCAGCGATATGGTCATGAGGGGCTATGAAACCGTATGGCGTTTTGTAAAACTGTTGCTCCTGTATAAAAACGACCTGGCTTCCAACCTGACCCGGAAAGAGTTTAACCTGTTCAGGGATATTGATATCCAGCCCGTGCTGAATAAACAAACCATGACCCTCGATTATTTTGAAAATAAAAAACTGTATTTCCTGAAATGGCAGGATGGCCTGATCAAATCAGTTAATTAAACTGAAATATCAGCCCCCGGCCTTTTCATACAATCACCTGCCTGCAGTGCCGCCTTCAACAGGATATACAACCGTATTCAATTGGCTTGAAACAAAAAGGTTCAGGCCCTTTTTATTCCAGCAAGAAACCTGGCGTCATATAGGAGCAGGAGAAAGCGGGCTGGTCAATGCCCCCACCGGCTGCGGCAAGACCTATTCGGTTTTCCTGGGCTGCCTGATCCGTTATATCAACCTTAACCCGGATTGTTATAAAAGGAAAAAGGATGCGGGTTTGCAAATGGTCTGGATCACCCCTTTACGGGCGCTGGCCAAAGATATCGGCCGTGCGATGGAAGAAGTAGTACAGGAATTGGATATTCCCTGGAAAATTGGTATTCGTAACGGAGATACCCCGGTAGCGGAAAGAGCCCGGCAAAAAAAGAATATGCCGGAGATCCTGATCATCACCCCCGAAAGCCTGCACCTGTTACTGGCACAGAAAGGGTATCCCTCCCTTTTTCAATCCCTTTCCCTGATCGCCGTGGATGAATGGCACGAACTGCTGGGCAGTAAACGAGGGGTACAGGTGGAACTCGCCATTTCACGCCTGGTGAACAGCAGAGAAAATAAAAAGGATCCGCCCCCCATGGTATGGGGCATATCCGCCACCATCGGGAACCTGGAAGAAGCCCGCGACGTGCTGCTTTCCCCCCTGAAAAAAAAAGGGGTGATCGTAAAAGCGGAGCTGCAAAAACAAATAGCCATTGAATCCATTTTTCCGGATGAAATAGAAAAATATCCCTGGGCCGGTCACCTGGGTATCCGGCTGGCGCATAAGATTATCCCGATCATACAAAACAGCGGGACCACACTTATTTTCATCAATACAAGGGGAATGAGTGAGACCTGGTATCAGACCCTGCTGGATCTTTGCCCGGACCTCGCGGGTACCATCGCCCTGCACCACGGTTCCATCGATATGGAACTCCGCAACTGGATTGAAGACAACCTGCATTCCGGCAACCTGAAAGCCGTGGTCTGTACCGCCAGCCTGGACCTGGGGGTGGATTTCAGACCCGTGGAGACCGTTATACAGGTTGGCTCTCCCAAGGGAGTCGCCCGTTTTCTTCAAAGAGCCGGCCGAAGTGGTCATCATCCCGGCGCCGTCAGTAAAATCTATTTCCTTCCCACCCATTCACTTGAACTGATGGAAGCAGCTGCCCTGAAATCGGCCATTGAAGAAAAGATGATCGAGAGCCGGGTTCCGTTCACACTTTGCTACGATGTTTTGCTGCAATACCTGAATACCCTGGCCATATCGGAAGGGTTTACAACGGATCAGCTTTATGCGGAAGTCATATCCACGCATTGTTACCGTTCGCTGTCCCCGGAAGAGTGGACACAGCTCATCCATTTTATTACCGAAGGCGGGCAGGCTATGCACCAGTATGATGATTTTAAAAAAGTGGAAGTTGAGAACGGGCTGTATAAAATTAACAGCCGCAGGATCGCCATGCGGCACCGCCTGCATATCGGGACCATTGTAAGTGATGCCATGCTGAAAGTCAAATTCATCAGTGGTGGCTATATTGGGGTCATCGAGGAATATTTTATTTCCCGGCTGGCTCCCGGTGATGTATTCACCCTGGCCGGCAGGAACCTGGAATTTGTCCTGATCAAAGACATGACGGTACTGGTCCGTAAATCCACCCGGAAGAAATCGATCGTACCCAGTTGGAATGGCGGACGCATGCCGCTCAGCGCCAACCTCGGGAAAAAACTGAGGGCCACCCTGAACCGGATGCACAATGGCAACAGTGAAGGCATGGTTGAATTAAAAGCCCTGGAACCTCTTTTTGAACTGCAGGCGCTTCATTCTCATGTACCCGCTGAAAATGAATTGCTGATCGAACAGATTGAGACAAAAGACGGGCATCATCTGTTTGTCTATCCGTTTGAAGGCCGGTTGGTGCATGAAGCGATGGCAGCGATACTGGCCTGGCGCATCAGCCGGATCCGGCCTATCACATTTTCATTCGCCATGAATGATTACGGGTTTGAGTTGCTGAGTGACCAGCCCATCCCGGTTGATGACACGAATGTGTATGAATTATTTTCAACGGAAAATTTACTGACCGATATCCAGCGCAGTGTCAACAGCACGGAAATGGCCCGTCGTAAGTTCAGGGATGTGGCGGTGATCGGGGGACTTATTTTCCAGGGGATGCCGGGTGAAAAAAAGAAAGCCCGTCACCTGCAGTCTTCCGCCTCCCTGCTGTTTAATGTATTCAGCGAGTATGACCCGGGCAACCTGCTGCTCCGCCAGTGCTACCAGGAAGTGCTCGATCAGCAAATGGAAGAAGCCCGTTTGCGGGATATGCTGCAGCGTATTCAGCAATCCCGTATTGTGATCACATTTCCCCGGCAACTGACGCCATTTTGCTTCCCAATTAAAGTGGATAGTATGCGGGAAGACCTGTCTTCGGAGAAACTGGAAGACCGGGTCAGAAAAATGCAGCAGCAACTGGAATAGGATCGCTCAATTTTCAATAGATTTGAACTCCTGGTAAATGAAAAATCCGGTCCCGCATATCATTCGTGAGCAGACTTTCTGGGTATCCCCGGAGCGCTGTTTATTGTGGGAGGAGGAAAATACCCTGATCGTGGCTGACCTGCACCTGGGTAAGTCAGGGCATTTCCGGAAAGAAGGGATCGGTGTACCGCAGAGTATTTATAAAGCGGATCTCCAGCGGCTGATGGCCCAGCTATATTTATACAAGGCAGACCGGCTGATCATTGCCGGTGATTTCACCCATAGCACCGTCAATAAGGAACTGGACCTGTTCTTAAAATGGAGGAAGGATTTTTCCCTCCTGCAGATTGACCTGGTCAAAGGAAACCATGATATACTGGCAGACAGTTGGTATGAAGCTGCGGGTGTTCATGTCAGTCCCTGGAAACTCCAGGCCGGCCCCTTTCTTTTCTTACACGACCTGAAAGCCACGGCGGGTCTGTCCGAAGAAGAAAGAAAATCCTATCTCTTTACCGGTCATATGCACCCGGCCATCTCACTGAAAGGAAAAGGAAGGCAATCGCTTCGCTTCCCCTGTTTCTATTTTACAAAAGAATATGCGGTATTACCGGCTTTCAGCCGTTTTACCGGAGGGTATAAAGTACAACCGGCAAAAGATGAGCAGGTATATGCATTGGTGGAAGACGGTCTGCTGCTGCTCCCCTAAGGTTTCCTGCGCAGCTGATTATAATCGAGGAAATAAATAAAGCGGACGGTCACTTCATTCCCGTGCCGGAGGTCAAATGTTTTTCCGAGGTTCCGTACATAGTTGTTCCGCCCGGAATTGAGCACAACCTGTTCATCATTGCCCAGCCAGTTCTTGTACCCGAGAATCAGCCGGCTTCCCAAACGGAAATCCCAGGTCAGGAACGCATCCACATTGAATACATTAAAGTTTTCATCCTGGTTGTTGATGAAAGGACGGTCCAGCAGGTAGCCTTTGCTGTCCACATTATGAAAACTCGTATAGCTGACCTTATTCCAGTAGTGCCTGGCCCGCAGGGTAAGATTAAGCCGGTAGGCAAAATTGTAGATGCCGGAAAGCACCGTTGTGAAATCCCGGTTGGCCCGGAAACCAACAATCGGCTCTCCATTGTTTTCCCGCATAAATGCATAACCCAGCTGGTTATCTTCGAAGTGAGAACCGGTCTGCAGGTCAAGCGAGAACCGGTTGCCAAAACGGTACCGGAGTCCCAGGGAAATCCCGCTGAAGGTATTCCGGAATTCCGGCGCCAGGGCATAGATCAAATCAAAGCTGACATAGGTTTTCTTCCGGCTATCGGTACTTCCTACCAGTTCAAATGAATAGTTGGCGGGGTACCGGAGCGGACGATTATCTGTACGCAGTTCAAAATAGTTGCGTTCCCAGCCGGCTATAATCCCGGATATAAAGGTAAGGTCCCAGAAATTTTTGAATAACCAGAAGCCGCGGGCCTCTATATCCAGCCGGCTGTATGCATAAGGCTGGTAGAGGTATTGAAGCCGGGATGTGAGGGTATAACTGTAATCAATAAAACTGCGGGTAGGTTTGAATTTTCTATAGGAAACACTTCCCCGGTAACTGACCTCATTGGCTGCCTGCAGAATTCCAAGATCATTAGGATCGTAGTTTTTTGATTCAATATTTCCCAGCAGGTAGTATTGCCAGTTGCCGCTTACTTTCCCGTATTTGAGGGTACTGTTATAGCCGTCATACGAATAAGGCGCCCAGATCTTACTGTAGCGGGCCGTCCCCTGGAGGGCATACAGGTTCCGTTTATCATACAAAGAAAAATCCACGGCAGTTACATTCGCATCCCGGGCAGCCCCGTTGCGCATTACATTGGTATTGGTGAAGGTCAGGGAAGAGCGGCCCCTGAATGCCTGGTCCAGCACGATAATATTGTAATTCGCCAGTGGCTCCGTTTCAATGGAGGTATCCCGGCCGGTGGTCCGGTTACGCAATACCGCTTTCGCCGGGGCGGTCACGGCATTAAAGATGCCAATTCCCAGTTTGTTCCGGGTCCGGCCGGAAAATTTCACCGCATTGTACAACTGAGTGCTCATGGGGTTTTTCAGCACTTCCAGGTTGGGATCTGATTCGGCCAGGCTCAATATTGAATAATATCCCCCCGGCAGCGCCCCCACCCTTCTTGAATAAAAAAGCTTTGCCTTGTTAAAGATCTCTGTGCCTTCTGTAAAGAACTGCCGGTTCTCCTGGAACTGCACTTCATAAGGCGTCAGGTTATTCACCACATTATCGGAAATAACCTGGCCAAAATCAGGTACCAGGGTGGCATCGAGGGTAAAACTTTCATTTATCCCGTATTTAAGATCCATTCCGCCGTTGCGCAGCCATTCATTGAGGTGGCTGTTGCCTACAGGCGAGGAGCGGAAACCGGTTGTGATATAAGGCGAGAAACTGAGTCGCAGCGGAGGTTCAATGTTCTGAATACCGCGAAGTTCACCAAACTGGTTGACAAATCCGTTTACCTGCGGATTAACCGGACGCCAGAAAGCAGTTTCATTATCCCGCCGGATAAAGCGGAGCAATTGCAATCCCCAGTCCTGTACTTCTTTTTTGGAAAAGCGCAGGGATACATAGGGTATCCGCATCTCGGCAATCCATCCATCGGGCCGGAAGCTGACCCTGCTTTCCCAAACGGCATCCCAGGTTTTATCGCCATAGCTGCCAAATTCGCCGGAATAGCTGGTAGAAACCCGGGCATCTGATTGCACATTGGCGGTGGTTACCAGGAACTGAAATCCGTTTTGCTTATCGTTATAGGTATCAAAAAAAACAGAGAAATAATCCACATCCTTTAACTGTTCTCCGTCCCGGGCCGTAAATTGTTTACGGATCAGGGCCGGGTCATCAAAAAGATAAGCGCCTACATAAATGGCGTCATTATCGTACAGGATCCTTACCTCGGTCTTTCGCGAACCGGGCAACCCAAAGGCCGGGGAATTCTGAATAAAATCGGTTAAGACCGGTGCCTCTTTCCAGGCAGCATCATCCAGCGCCCCGTCGATCCGGAGGGCAAGCGATGTCTTTACAGCCTGGGTTGTTTTAACCTGTGCAACCGATTGAAAACAAAGGAGTAAAAGAAATATGCAGGTATAATTTTTTTGCCTCATCAGCAGGTAACCTTCTACAAATATAATGACAAAACAGCAGGATCAAAGGCTGCCCCGCAAAGAGAAAAAACCCCAATAACTGACTGGTTGGTACTCAGTTAATACGTTTCTTCAGGGAAGTTACCTGTTGCTGAAGATCGGAGACCACGTTGGCCAGCTGGTTCATATCCCAGCGGTTCTGGGTACTGGTTCTTGAAATAACCACCTGTGCCTGCCACATTTCCAATACTTCTTCCGCGTTCACGGTATAGGGATGGAAGGTAGGGTTATCACTTACAAGGGTAAGTTTATTCTTGTACCGGTTGTGCTTCTGCACCCGCTTATAGACGATTCCCTCATTCCGGGAAATAACGATACAGGCCGAATTGTTTTTTACTTCTTCCAGGTTTTCTACTTTTTCCCCCACAATAACGGAACCACTGGGAGTCGGCAGCATGGAATCGCCAATGATCTCAAAAGCCCGGTAATTACCGCCGGTGAGCATGGGAAGTGTAAACGTGTTTAATTCATCAATGAATTCAGGATCCGCGTAACCAGCCAGGTAACCAGCCGCTGCCTTAACGGGTACAAACTGGATCTCTGATTTGCCGGATGACATTTTCATCGCCCTTCGCTTTGCCAGGTAATTCGCCTTGTTATCACTCAGGTCTTTCCGTAAAATTTCATCCAGGGTTAACTTGAACATATCACAAACAGCTTCGAGGACATCTATCCTCGGCTCCGCCCGCTCTTCTTCGTAAGCCCCGAGCAGGGAACGCTTGATATGCAGTTTGTTTGCAAACTCCTCCTGCGTCCAGCCACGCAGCTTACGGAGGTATTTCAGGTTTTGATTGGAGACCGCCATGGTTTCTAATTTATTTAGCTGCAAAATACTAATTATTTTAGATTTTCCAAATCCTTTCTTCCGGCCGGCTTGGTGAACCCGGAAAAAACAAGGATTTTTGCCGGGTATGAAAAATAAGACGCCCCAGACTCCTAAGAAAAGGAGCAAGGTTACAAAGCGGCCCGCAAAAGCACATGTCAAAGAAAAACCGGTCATCCTGATTACCAATGATGACGGCATAACGGCCCCGGGTATCCGGAACCTGGTGGAAGCGGTCCGCGATATCGGCAAGATCGTAGTCGTGGCGCCGGATAAACCCCAATCGGGTATGGGGCACGCGATTACCATCGGGCAACCCCTGCGCCTGCACAAGGCCCAGGTATTTGATGGCGTGGAATCCTGGGCCTGCACCGGCACTCCGGTGGATTGTGTGAAACTGGCCGTGGACAAGGTATTGCACCGTAAACCGGATCTCTGCCTCAGCGGGATCAACCATGGGGCCAATCACAGTATCAATGTCATTTATTCCGGTACCATGTCCGCCGCAGTCGAAGCCGCTATTGAAAGTATTCCTTCAGCCGGTTTTTCCCTGCTGGATTATAGTATTGAAGCGGACTTCACCGGGGCAAAGAAATACGCCCGGATCATCGTGGAAAAAATGCTCAGTGGCAAACTGGATAAACATACCGTACTGAATGTAAATGTTCCCCTCGCGCAGGCGGACCTGCTGAAAGGCATCCGGATCTGCCGCCAGGCTTATGCGAAATACGAAGAGGATTTCATAGAACGGAATGACCCGCATGGCCGTCACTATTACTGGCTGACCGGTGAGTTTGTAAATTTTGATAAAGGAAAAGATACCGATGTATGGGCCCTGGCCAATAATTATGTCAGCGTGGTGCCCGTGCAGTTTGACCTGACCAATTATGCGCTTAAAGAAAAATTAAAACCCTGGGAAAAATGATCCTTACCAAAGACAACCTCAAACTCGGATTACTGTTAGGGCTCGTAGGTCCCCTGCTCGGACTGGTCGCCGTTTATTTTGCCAGGTTCTCTTCCTTCGGCTTCCTGGAATTCCTGGATAATTTCATACACGAAAACAAACTGATCACCTCGATCGGTTCCATGAGCCTGCTGGCCAACGCGGTGCTTTTTACCCTGTATGTAAACACGAACCGCGACAAAACTGCCAGGGGTATTTTCATCGTTACCCTGGTATATGGTATCGGCATCCTTGTATTGAAGATCTTTAATTAATTCACGGTTACGGTCATGAAATATTACATCATCGCAGGGGAAGCATCGGGTGACCTGCACGGCAGCAACCTGATCCGGGAAATCCGGAAAGCAGATCCCGCTGCTTCCATCCGCTGCTGGGGCGGTGATAAAATGCAGGAGCAGGGAGGGGAACTGGTCAAACACTACCGGGAACTGGCCTTTATGGGATTCGCTGAAGTGCTGATGAACCTGCGGACGATTTTCAGGAACCTCGCTTTTTGCCGGACTGATATCCGCGCCTGGCAACCCGATGTGCTGATCCTGATCGATTATCCCGGCTTTAACCTGCGGATAGCCCGGTGGGCAAAGCAAATGGGATTCCGGGTGGTTTATTATATTGCCCCGCAGGTATGGGCCTGGAAGGAAAACCGGGTCAAATCCATGAAACAGTGTATTGACCTGATGCTGGTGATCCTTCCGTTTGAAAAGGATTATTTTAAAAATAAATGGAACTGGAACGTGGAGTATGTGGGACATCCGCTTGTAGAGGAAACAGCATCCGCCATAGCCCGGACACCCGCCAGCTCCTTATCGGCCAAACCCATCGTGGCCGTATTGCCGGGTAGCCGGAAGCAGGAAATCAGTAAGAAATTACCGGTCATGCTCGAAGTGAGCCGCTCCTTCCCCGGTTACCAGTTTATCGTGGCCAAAGCGCCAGGCGCCGATGAAACATTTTATAATACCCTGCTGAATAAATACCCCGATGTGTTTTATGTGCAACAGCAGACTTACGATTTACTTTTACAGTCAAAAGCCGCACTGGTCACTTCCGGAACAGCCACCCTTGAAACCGCCCTGCTGGGGATTCCCGAAGTGGTTTGCTACAAAGGATCCCCCCTCTCCTACCAGATCGCCAAACGGGTGATCAAAGTGAAGTATATTTCACTGGTAAACCTGATCATGGATAAACCGGTGGTCAAAGAACTGATACAGGATGAGTTCACGGTTTCCAATCTCCGGACAGAACTGAAGGATCTGCTGGAGAACGGGGAGCGGATCCGGCAGATACGGGAGGACTATGCACAGTTAAAAAATTTGCTGAAACAGGGGGGTGATGCTTCCGCTACTGCTGCCGCCAGCATAATCCATTTCCTGTCGGCAAAGTAATTTCGCAACCAGGAACCCGGATGCCGGTGATATTGAAAACTCATTTTACAATTATCCCCACCAGGCTGCCAGCGGCCGCAGGTCCGCTTATTTCACCGCGGGCTTTACAAATACTTCAATCATTCCCTTGGTATCCCCTCTCCGGGGTGCGGCAAATGAATCCACTTTCTGGTAATGGGTCAGCAAGGTATCCCTGACACGGAAGGGGAAAAAATTATTCAGGGAAGGGATATATTCAAACAACACCATATCGTACTCATTTGCCACGATCCTTTTTTCAAACAGCTCCGCCTGCTTATTGAACATCCCTACGCCCAGGTGATTCCAGAGCGGGTAGTACGATCCCCGTTCCGTCTGGTAAGGAATCTCCGCTGCCAGCGGGGTCAGTTCAGACATATTCAGCATCCGGATATCTTTCTTCTGCCGTACAATATCCATCGCCATCAATCGCTTTATTCCTTCCGCGGTAGAAGCCGGCATGGAAATTTTCTCAAAAGATTTTAACCCGCAATACACCCAGGACGACATTTCCGTTTCGGAGCTGTCCACCGGCCGGATCATATAGGTTTTCCGGTTGATCAGGTTCTCCCCGGTGGGTGAAACAGTGGCCGTTTCTTCGGGTAAAAACTTAGCGGCGACCCGCTGGATATATTTTGAAAATACCCCGCTCCACCAAAGTAAAATACCAACCGATAAAACGGCCGGCAGCCATTTTTTTCCGGAGGCGGCAGGAAACAGGGCTGCAAGCTGATAAAGAATAAATGCAACCGCGAACGAATGAAAAAAGATATTGTTATCCGGCGGGGTATAACTGGTTACCTGGAACACGGCCGCCTCCCCGAGTACACCCAGCGTGAGCAGGAGAAACAGCATTTCCTTTTTATTCTTCCACAATTCCGGAAAGGACCGGAACCTGAAAAATAACAATACGAAAATGAGAAAGAAATAAAACTTGATCCATTGCGAATTTTCCAAAAACTCAATGGCGATCTCTCTCAGTGAGATCCGGGCGGAATGCGGTGCCTGCCCGTGATTGAACCAGTAGCCAAATCCACTGTTCAAAAACGGGAGAATAAATAAACCAAGCAATACCACAAATGCCACTGAAAAAACCAGCAGGGGTTTCCAGTCCCGGAATGCCAGTAAGGGATAGGCTAAAATCAGTGCCGCTAATAAGAAAGCCATGGCGCCGGCATCCTGCTTGGTCAGGAAAGAACAAACAGTAAAAAAAGCGGCTAAAACTAACCACCCGGTTGTTTTCGGAAAACTACGTTCCCCCGTTACCGCTTTACATAAAAATGACAATCCCGCGAACTCATACACGATCACCGTATGATTATACCAGGGCCAGAAATTGAAAAAAGAAAAGGAAACACAATACAGCAGGAGCGTCACCACCCGTAAAGATGGAGGCAATCCCAAACTTTTCATTATTGAACGAAATGCCAGCCCGGAGATGATATTGATAAACACCTGTGCTTTGACAAGGGTAATCAGTTGAGTACCAAACAGCTTAAAGAAAATCCCGGGAATTACCCAATACATTCCTCCCAGCGGGGTACCAAAATCCCGGAAAGGCAGCTGCCCTTCACTGATCCGGTAAGCTCCTTCCCAGGAAAGAAAAATATTAACCCGGTAAGGAAATGATACAAAAAGGGGAACACAGGCTAATAAAACAATGATCAGTGTTTCAATAACAGAAAAATAATATTTAGCAGGGAAACGGGACTGGTTCATCGGAGAAAAATATAGTGGTAAACATAAAAAAAAAAATCCGCACTAAAAACACTATTAAATGTGCTGATTAGTGAGTAATTTGTATCCAATTTTATGGTAAAAGCCCTCCTTCAATTAGTACGTCCCAAAGACTGGGCAAAAAATATGTTCCTGTTTCTTCCGCTTTTTTTTGCAGGAGAAATACTCAACACTGACAAGATTGTTCCCCTCCTCTCCGGATTCCTTGCATTTTCCTGTGTCGCCAGCTGTATTTATATTATCAACGACTACCGGGATATCGAAGATGACAGGAAACACCCGGTAAAAAAGAACAGGCCCCTGGCCAGCGGAACCGTACCTAAAACCATTGCCCTGCTGCTGCTGGTCATCCTGCTGATCGCCGGTTTCGGGATCGCCTGGTTGATACGGGACAAATTCCTGTTTGTATTGGGCATCTATTTCCTGCTGAACCTGGGTTATTCCTATGGATTAAAAGCCATCCCTGTTCTCGATATCCTGATCCTGGCGGCGGGTTTTATCCTCCGGATCAAGGCGGGCTCCGTGATCACCTTTATCCCGCTTTCGGAATGGATCGTTATCATGGTTTTCCTGCTGGCACTCTTTATGGCCATTGGCAAACGGAGGGATGATGTGTTACTGAAGATCAGTTCCGGTACGGAAATGAGAAAGTCCGTACGGGGGTATAACCTCGAATTCCTGAACGTACTGTTATCCCTGGTATGTGCCATCATTATCGTTGCGTATTTTATGTACACCATGTCACCCGAAACAATGGCCCGCCTGGGAACACACCGGCTTTATTATACCTGCCTGTTTGTAATTGCGGGGATCATGCGTTACCTGCAGATCATTTTTGTATTGGCGGACTCCGGCTCGCCTACGCGGATCTTGTACAAAGACCCCTTTATTCAGATAACCCTGCTTTGCTGGATGGCCAGTTTTGCCGGCATTATTTACATGAAGGATTTAACCCTGTTTAACTAATGAAAAAGCAAATTGCCAATTGGGGAAATTACCCCCGGATAGAAAGCGATGAACAGACATTTAGTTTTACCGAGGAATTGCAGACCTATGTAAAAAAAAAGGAACCCTTCATTGCGCGGGGGTATGGCCGTTGCTATGGCGACGCCTCCCTGGCTCCCAACACTATTTCCACACTTCGTTACAATAAAGTCCTTTCCTTCGATACCGAAAAGGGCATTTTTGAATGCCAGTCGGGACTGACACTGGACAAGGTACTGGCCATCATTGTACCCAGGGGCTGGTTCCTCCCGGTTACCCCGGGTACCAAGTTTATAACCATCGGCGGCGCGGTAGCCAGCGATGTGCACGGGAAAAATCACCATGTGGATGGTTCTTTTTCCGCTCATGTGATTGAAATGGATGTGATCGGAACCGATGGTACACTTTATACCTGTTCGCCAACCCTGCACAGTGACCTTTTCCGGGCCACCTGCGGAGGCATGGGACTGACCGGGGTAATCAGCCGGGTGAAATTTGATCTCAAGAAAATTGAGACCTCCTATATCAAACAAAAGCAACTGAAAGCAAAAAACCTGGAAGATATCCTGCGCCTGTTTGAAGAAAACAACCATTATACCTATTCCGTTGCCTGGATCGACTGCCTGAAAAAAGGAAAAGGATTTGGCCGGAGTATCCTGATCCTTGGTGAACACGCTAAGAAAGAGGATATCCCTGCTAAATTCCGGGAGAACCCGTTGAAACTTCCTCCGCAAAAACAGATCCTGTTCCCGTTTAACCTCCCTTCTTTTGTATTGAACAAGCTGACGGTTAAAGCCTTTAATTTCCTGTATTACGGGAAAAACCTGAAAAGAGAAATCAACAATGTGGTTTCCTATGAACCTTTCTTTTACCCCTTAGACGCCATACAGCTCTGGAACAGGGGCTATGGGAAAAAAGGATTTATTCAATACCAGTTTGTGCTGCCGCTGGAAAGCAAGGCCGGTCTCATTGAAATCCTTCACCGGATCAGTGACAAGGGAATTGGTTCTTTCCTGGCGGTACTGAAAGTATTCGGCCGGCAGGACGACCTGATCTCTTTTCCCCGGGAAGGCTATACGCTGGCATTGGATATCCCGGTCCGCAACGGGTTATTCCCCTTCCTGGATGAACTGGATGCGCTTGTTTTAAAATACGGTGGCCGGCTCTATCTCTCCAAAGATGCCCGGATGAAACCGGAGATACTGGAAAACAGTTACCCGCACCTTTCCGCATTCAAAGAAATAATCAGTAAATATAACCCGCAGTCGGCGTTCAGTTCTTTACAGTCTGAGCGGCTGCACATCACTTCCCGGTAAGTTACTTATATGAACCCCTCAGTACTCATTCTAGGCGCCACATCTGATATCGGAATGGCCCTTGCCGAAAAATTTGCACAAAATGGTTACCCGCTGGTATTAGCCGCCCGGAATAGTCAACGACTGGCTCCCCTGCAGTCCGACCTGGAAATAAAATACGGAACCGGTTGTGAGGTCCTTGAATTCGATATAACGCATACGGATACACACCAGGCAACCTGGGACAAGCTGCAGGAGAAACCGGGGATAACGATCTGTGTGGCCGGTTATATGAATGAGAACGAACGGGTGATAAAGGATACGGCGGAAACGCTGAAAACAATTGCCACCAATTTTACCGGTCCCGTTGCCCTGCTGAATATCATTGCGGCTGACTATGCGGAAAAAGGAAAGGGCATCATTGCGGGTATCAGCTCGGTGGCCGGGCTGAGGGGTCGGCAAAGCAATTATATTTATGGGAGCGCCAAAGCGGGATTCACCGCTTATTTATCCGGGTTAAGAAACAGGATGTATTCCCACGGGGTACATGTACTGACCGTGCTGCCCGGATTCATGGATACAAAAATGACCGCCCACCTGAAACTTCCCAGGCTGCTGACAGCGCAACCGGCCAGGGTGGCGGATGCCATCTACCGGGGTATTCTGAAGAAAAAGAATACCATTTATATCAAGTGGTTCTGGAAATGGATCATGTTTATCATCCGGCATATTCCCGAATCCATTTTCAAAAAGAAAAAGCTGTGAAGAAAGGAATCGCCTTTTTTGATTTTGACGGAACCCTCAGCAGCAAAGACAGTTTGCTGGAGTTTATTAAATTCAGTAAAGGAAATTTCCGGTTTTTCTTTGGCTTCCTGCTGCTCTCTCCCTGGCTGCTCGCATTAAAGTTTCGTCTCATCAGCAACCAGCGGGCAAAAGAAAAAGTATTGCGGTATTTTTTCAACGGTACCCCCGTAGGCCGTTTTAATGAAACAGGAAGGCAATTTGCCGGTACCGTAATTCCTTCGATCATCCGGCCGGGCGCCCTGCGGGAAATCAAAAAACTGAAAGAAAACAATATCGAGATTGTCGTCGTTTCCGCGTCTCCGGAAAACTGGCTGACCGACTGGACCCATTCACAGGGCCTGACACTGATCAGTACCCGGCTCGTGGAAACGGATGATAAGGTAACAGGGATGATTGAGGGATTTAATTGCCATGGAGAAGAAAAAGTAAGGCGTATCCGGGAACAATTTGACCTGTCCGCTTATGATGAAATATACGCATATGGAGACAGTTCGGGCGACCGCCCCATGCTCGCTTTAGCCAGGCATGCATTTTACAAGCCTTTCCGCTGACATAAATACGTAAAAAAAATTTTATACCCTATTGACTATTAGTGTATTAAAAAAATAATACAACGGCTTTTGCCTGAATTAGGTTTTATTTATTAGATTTACCACCAGCTTATCCACCAGGCTGAAAACAATTCCCCATATCCTTTCGAAGAGTCTATCAAGCTACCGGAATCTTTGCATTGCCGGTAACATACCATTTCAATGAATGCTCTTTTGGGCAATCATATTATTTATTAAATTAATTAAACCCTTAAATATGAATCAGACATTTACCTACCTGAAAACAGTGATTGCTGCGCTTTTGTTTCCGGCCTTATTATTTGGACAAGCAGACGGGGACTACCGGAGTGCAGCAACCGGAAACTGGGGAACTTTAGCGACCTGGGAAAGATATGACGGAGGCAGCTCCAGTTGGCTTGCTGCACCCAGCGCGCCTACTTCTGCAGATGGCGTTATTACAATCAGGGCAGGACATACGGTCACCATTGCGGCGGCTGTAACAGCCGACCAGGTTGTTGTGGATGCCGGTGGTACACTTAATAATAACACGGTCAGTGCCAATCTAACCCTCAATGACGGAGCAGGGGATGATCTGACTGTAAACGGTACTTACTTATTAAGAGCCCTGAATACATTGGTCGGTTCCGGGGTTGCCCCTTCCGTCCTGGTAAACGGGACCTTTGACTGGTTTAGCGGAACGCTCCAGGTAGCCACCAGCATCGCCAACGGAGGTATATTAAACCTGGACCTGGCGTTTGATAAGAATTTACAGACAACGCTTACCAACAATGGCACCGTGAACTGGACAACGATTACTTCCAGCGGAAGTATTGCTTTTAACAACGGGTCTTTCATCAACAACGGGACCATCAATGAACTTTTTGGCATCAACGCCGGCTTTACACTACCGGCTGGTACCGGTTCCTTTGTAAATAACGGGATCTTTAACAAAACAACCGTCCGCACCTTCTTTAATAATACGGTTTCCTTTACCAACAGCGCCAGCGGGACTTTAAAAGGTATTGGTACCTATAACCTGAATAATTTTACTGTCACCAATGTGGGGAATATTGCCCCGGGTAATTCCCCGGGCCTGATGACCACCTCCGCCTATATGGTTACAACCGAAAGCCCGACTATTCGGATTGAAATTCTCGACGGCTCCGGTCCCGGCACAGGTCATGATAAATTAGATTTTAATACAGCCGCCACCAATGTTGATGTAAGCGGTACTTCCCTGATTGTTACGGAAAATACCTCCAGCCCCCTGCAGGCCTACACGATTATTGAAAATACGGGCGGGGGTGTGATTACGGGCAATTTTGCCGCCGTTACCATTCCCCTCGGTTATTCAATCACCTATACCCCGGGCGTATCCACCACGGTTGTAGTAACCAAGCTCGCCGTTACGCTTCCCGCTGTATGGGGTGATTTTACTGCGATCGCCCGGAACAACCAGGTAAACCTGACCTGGAAGACCCTGCAGGAAAACAATGTATCAGATTTCGTTGTGGAATATTCAACAAACGGCCGCGATTTCTCCCCGTTGACCACGGTAGCAGCCGCTGGCAATTCCAGCAGTGTGCAGCAGTACCAGTACACGCATAACCTGCCGGATGTACAAAGAACCAACTACTACCGCATCCGCCAAACCGATATGGACGGCAAATCCGCAATTTCTGCCGTACGCCTCGTGAAATTCGGCAAGGCTGGCCTGGTAGCCGTGACCGCCCTGCCCAACCCGGTACGGGATCGTTTACAGTTATCCGTACAGGCAGACCATATCCGGGTGGTACTTACCGATCTTTCCGGAAGAACCATTGAGACCAGGAACCTTCAGCCGGGCAACCATGAACTGAATATGTCCCAGTTGGCTCCGGGTATGTACCAGCTCGTTGTTTTCCAGAATGACAAGCTGATTGAAACACAAAAGATAATGAAGCAGTAAACAGATTGGCCTTACATAAAAAAGGAGAGGACGCCTGTCGTTCTCTCCTTTTTTTTATGCCTGTTCTTTTATTCATTTCCACGCAGGTGAATGAGGAGTCCACTGATCTTCTGTATGACAGTTTGATCCCCCCGTCTATCGGTTCGTGGCTTGGCGTTCGCGCGGGATTTTTAGCACTAAATTTCATTCGTGCAACTACCCCCCCCTGACGCCAAACCCTTGTTGGCAGTTCGCCTTTTTTATCAAAACCTGTTGTAAGCGATAAACACCGCTAAGATAAAAAATACTATCGTTGCAGGTACGTCTTTGTATTCCTTTTTTATGAAATGGTAACGCATTGCGAACACCATAAACAAAGCGATGAAACAAGCGGAAATGGGTGTCAAGATTGGCAGAATGTTCAGATACATTGGAAGTATCAAACCGATTGCTCCCAAGATTTTTGAAATGCAAATGAAATATCGCATTCCGTCCGAATACTCGTTTACCCACAAAAGTTTTTTCGCTAATTTTTCTTTTGGAAGAGCCATAATGATTACTCCCGAAGCTGTTAAAGCTGTGGCAACTATGCCTTGAATTACCCAAAGTGTTGTGTTCATTTTTATTTGTTTTTTACTTGTTTACTTGTTTTGTTAGAATTTCCAATGAAGCGTTGTCATTAAATGTCAGTGAACTGCTATATTGCAATTTGCTTTGAGTTGCGTAGTCAAAAAGCCATTTTTGTTTTTGCCATTTTCGCCCGCTGTTTGTTGTCGCAGTTTTCCAAACCATAAATGTGTAATTTCTTGATGAAAACGGATATTTCCACACTCCCGCAAACGATGAAATGATTGATTTTTTTCCCGATGGCGTAAGCGCAATAATCTTTCCGTTTGGTTTCAGCACTCGTTTTGCTTCGTCTAACAAACTTTTTTTCGCGCTGTCGTCCAATAAAAACAGGGCTGAACAAAATGTTACTATGTCAAATTCGCTGTCTGCAAATGGCAAAGGCTCGTTTGCGATTTGATGTCGAAACGAAACGTTTTGGTGTGTCAGCCGTCGCTTGGCTTCCGCAATCATTGACTTGTCAATGTCTATGCCTGTAATCTGCAACGCTTCATTTTTTTGAATGAGCATTTGCGGTAGCGTTCCCGGTCCCGTGCCGATGTCTAAAATTTTCTGTGGTTTGTTGTTGCTTGTAATCGTGATTACAACCGATTGTAGAAATTCGGGATACCAACCGCTTTTTGTTGCTTGTAAAAAGATGGACATAGCTGATAGTTTTAATGAAACCAAAATGATTAGTCCTATTATTAAAATATACTTCATAAATCGTTTAGTTAGTTTGTATCAAAAAAAATTAACTTGCGTTCAAAATGTCTTTCAAGGTTGTTTTTTGAAGTTCGTTTTTCATTGTTTGTTCGGCATTGTTAAGTATCTGCACCACTTGTTTTTTCAAAGAAGCGGGGCGTTTCGCCTGTGCTTTCATTTCAAAACTTGTCTGAAACAAAGGTTTCGGACTTTCAATAGCCATTAGAATGTCAAGCAACGAAATTTTGTCTTCGCTTTTCGCAAATTTCACACCGCCATTTATGCCTTCTTTGGATTCCAAAATTCCTGCACGACCCAAATTATTGAAGATGAGCGACAAGGTTGGTTTTGGAATGTTCAGTAAGTCCGAAATGACTTTGGCAGAAATGTATTCGGTTTCTTCACGCCTGATTTTGTCGGAGATGAAAGCCAACACAAGTATTGCCTTAGAATATGAAAGTGAATACGCCATAACTACATAAACATTTTATTTCGTTTGTAAAATTACACCTGTTTTTCAAACCTGAAAATTTTTTCGTGATTTTTTTTTAAAATGCCGGGGTGGTGGGCAGGCTTAGTGTCGGATAGCGTTGTCCTACAAGGTGACTGCCAACGATTTAATGAACCCTATCTTTACCCCCCTGCGAAAGATCCGGCACCTGCGGCCATTCTCCCCTGCAGGCTAACCCGTATGCAGCATTCAATCACCGTACACCCGGGGGCCTTTCCCCCTTAAAGAATATTCGCAGGCCCGCCGCTGTTAATAAAACTGGCTTCAATGGGAGCTATTTAAAAGCGATGCCGCTCCAACAATGAAGCGGCATCACTGAATACTGGTAAGGACGATCCTAATGCTTTATAAATTTCAGTACACCTGAGTGATTAATATCCAATCCGACTTTCACAATATAAGTACCCTTGACATAGTTGCTGACATCCACCTGTAAAATGGTGATCTGCTGGGTTCTTAAAACTTCATTCTGATACACGATCATTCCTGCCATATTATAGATCGTTACCGGTGTTTTATTCACATTCGTAACTGCATTGAGTTCAATGATCAGTGTGGTGGTGACCGGGTTCGGATAAATAGACACGGTAGAAGCCCTGCGCGGATCTGCCAATACGGTTACCGTTACGGTATCTCTTGCAATGGCACCCCTGTCATCGGTCAGCTTTAATTCGAACAGGTACACGCCCTCTTTTAAATTGGTAATATCACTTATGGCCAGGCCCGGAGAACTAATCGAGAACTGGTTGGGTCCGGAGATCTTACTCCACTGGTAGCTGGCAATACTGCCATCGGGGTCTGTACCGGAACCGCTCAGGGTTACCTGATTGACCGGCAGGGTAATGGTTTGATTTGCTCCGGCATTGGCAGTCGGTGCCTGGTTCGGAGGAGGAGCCGCCGCATTTACAGTCACCTGTACGGTATCACGACCGGTAGCCCCACTATTGTCCGTTACGGTTAATACAAACTGATAGACTCCCTGTACCAGCCCGGTTACGCTTGTCTGGGCAGCCGAAGGAGTAGTAATGGTAAACTGTGCGGGTCCGGCGATCTTGCTCCATTGGTAAGAAGCGATCGTACCATCTGCATCCGTACCTGAACCAGTTAATGTAACGGTGCTTACCGGTAAAGTAATAGTTTGATTTGCTCCGGCATTGGCAGTCGGTACCTGGTTCGGAGGAGGAGCCGCCGCATTTACAGTTACCTGTACGGTATCACGACCGGTAGCCCCACTATTATCCGTTACGGTTAATACAAATTGATAGACGCCCTGCACCAACCCGGTCACGCTTGTCTGGGCAGCCGAAGGAGTGGTAATGGTAAACTGTGCAGGTCCGGCGATCTTACTCCATTGGTAAGAAGCGATCGTACCATCCGGATCCGTACCTGAACCAGTTAATGTAGCAGTGCTTACCGGCAAAGTAATAGTTTGATTTGCTCCGGCATTGGCAGTCGGTGCCTGGTTCGGAGGAGGAGCTGCCGCGTTTACAGTCACCTGTACGGTATCACGGCCTGTCGCACCACTATTATCTGTTACGGTTAATACAAATTGATAGACTCCCTGTACCAGCCCGGTTACGCTTGTCTGGGCAGCCGAAGGAGTAGTAATGGTAAACTGTGCAGGTCCCGCAATCTTGCTCCACTGGTAAGAAGCGATCGTACCATCTGCATCCGTACCTGAACCAGTTAATGTAACGGTGCTTACCGGTAAAGTAATAGTTTGATTTGCTCCGGCATTGGCA
>JACPUV010000043.1 GCA_016192105.1 Sphingobacteriales bacterium
GGACTCCCTTCATTCCATAATACTCATTGATAATATCGGTCATGATAAAGACCACGGGCCATAACAGTACCCCGGCAGTCAGGTTTACGGACAGGTCATTCCCGAATAACCGGATCCGGAGGGGCTGAAACCCGAGCGTTTTCTCCAGCGAAAAGATCTTCACCCCGATGATCTCGGCGATCAGCGCATTGGCGATAAAGATACCGGCCAGGATAATAAAGAGCCTGACAGGTTTGTTTTTGATAATTGTCCGGATCATAGTTTAACCTGTGCGTATAAATAATTTATATAAACGATATAGCCTAACAATAACATAAACACGAGTATGTTGGCCAGGATCAGCCAGCGCGGCACCACGGAAGCCGGTTTCTTCCGGGCGATCCAGGTGACCAGGTAGCAGAGCAGGGTGACCGGAACAATGATCATTCCCAAAAAAAAGCCGATCGTGATCACGGTCGAAACCATGTTTTCATCTTTCAGCCAGTCCCTGAATAAAAGGGACAATGACAGCAGGAAAAAAAGGCCGCAGATAAAAGCCAGTCGGGATAAAAATAAAAGCCAGCGCATCAGCAATTTTCGTCTAAAATAGCATTATTTTGTCAGCTAAATATTGAAGGTGTATGAACCATCCCCTGCTGAAGAAATGGCTGCCCCATGCCATCGCCGTTCTCCTGTTTCTTATCGTTTCCGCCCTGTTCTGTAAACCGGCCCTTGAGGGCAATGTGATGAACCAGCATGACAATGTGGGATGGAAAGGCATGGCCCAGAACGCCTTTGAATACAAGGAAAAAAACGGGCATTTCCCGTTGTGGAACCCGAACCTTTTCAGCGGAATGCCCAATTACCAGGTAGCTATGGAGGGAAAAACGATTCTCCCGGACACCGTGAAAATATTTTCCCTGGGACTGCCCAAACCCATGAATTTTTTCTTTTTGGCCTGTCTTTGTTTTTATATCCTGGCCCTGGTACTCGGGGTAAAGCCCGTAGTGGGGATGCTGGGCGCCCTGGCCTATTCGTTTTCGACCTATAACCCTGTGATCGTGGCGGCAGGTCATGATACCCAAATGCTGGCCACTGCCTTTATGCCCCTGCTGATGGCCGGCCTGCTCAGCATTTATCATAAAAAATACTGGCTGGGGATTGCCCTGACCACGTTCGGCACTTATCAGCAAATCAGCGTGAACCACCTGCAGGTGAGTTATTATTTCTTCCTGATTGCCGCGCTGGTAACGCTGGGTTACCTGGTGAAATGGATCAAAGAAAAAGACTGGAAACATATTGGTGTCGCCGGGACTTTAACCATTGTATCCGCCCTGATTGGTGTGGCGGGTAATGCGCTTGTACTGAAAACCACTTCTGAGTACAGCCAGTTCACGATGCGGGGAGGTAAGGATATTGCCATTGAAGGAGATTCAGTAAAAGCAGCAAAAACATCCGGGCTGGATACCAGTTACGCGTTTGAATACAGTCTTGGCAAAGCGGAAGCCGTTACGTTCATCATGCCGAATGCCTTTGGAGGCTCCAGCAGCAGTATGTCCGGTGAAGGATCAGCCGTGATCAGCAAACTGACTTCGAGGGGCATACCCGAAACAGATGCCTGGCAGGTCACTCAGAATATGCCGAGGTACTGGGGGCAATTGTACACATCAGGTCCCGCTTATCTTGGCGTGATCATTTGCCTGTTCGGGCTGATTGGCTTTGTGCTGGTGAAATCGCCTTTGAGGTGGAGTTTACTCGCGGCCACCCTGTTCGGTATTTTTATGGCCTGGGGAAAATATTTTGCCGGGTTTAATACGTTCCTGTTTGAGCAGCTTCCCCTGTATAATAAATTCCGTTCACCCGCATTCGCACAGGTGATCCCGCAATTCGCGGTCGGGATCATGGCAGTACTAACGCTGCAACAGTTATTTTTTGCCGATAGAAGCCGGGAATTGCTGAATGCCCAATTCAGAAAGATCCTCTATGCCGTGGGTGGGTTGTTTGCGTTATTAGCCATGCTGTACATAGCTCTCGATTATACGTCTCCCTTCGATGCCCAGATCATTGCGGGTTATACAGATAAGAGCGGCTCGGACGAAATGGGGCGCTTAATCGTTTCCGGGCTGAAAGAAGACCGGAAGTCACTTTTTGGCGGGCAGTTACTGAGAGCGCTTGGGCTGGCCCTGCTGACACTGGGGATACTCTGGCTCTATGCAAAGAACAAGATCAATGCCCTGACCGGTGCGGCGGTTTTGCTGGTTGTAAGCACACTTGAAATAGCGGTGGTCAGCAAGACCTATTTCAACGATGACCTGTTTGTAACTCCCGACGAATATGCCAATACGAATTTTGCCGCCGGTCCCATTGACCAGGAAATCCTGAAAGACAAGGATCCCAATTTCCGGGTATTGAATATGACAGGCACTTCTTCCGGCAGTACATTCAGCGAATCAAAGACCTCCTATTTCCATAAATCAGCAGGTGGTTATCACCCTGCCAAACTCCGGATCTACCAGGATATTATCGAGAAGTACCTGTCTGGCCGCCCTCATCCCGGGGTGATCAATATGCTGAATACAAAATATATTGTGGTGGCCGATCCGCAAAATGGCCAGCCCGGCCTGATCCGCAACCCGGATGCCTTTGGTCCCTGCTGGCTGGTGGGTCATGTTAAATTAGTAAACAACCGGGTAGAAGCCATTCATGCGCTTGGGAATACCAACCTGAAGGATACGGCAATTGTGTTGCGCGATGATGCCAAAGGACTGGTACAACCGCAGCGGGATTCATTGTCCGCTATCAAAATGACGAAATTTGACAATGATACGGTGGAGTATGAATTCAACGCCAACAGTCCCCAGTTTGCCGTATTCAGCGAGATCTATTACCCGAAGGGATGGAATGCTTATGTGGATGGAAAGCAATCGCCGTATATCAATACCAACTATATTTTACGTGGTATTTCGCTGCCGGCCGGCAAACACAGTATCCGGTTTGTATTTGAACCTGTCTCCGTAAAGCAGGGACGCTCCATCATGTTTATTGCTTCCATCCTGATTACCCTGATCTTCCTGGGCGGGTTATTCATGGCCTGGAGAGAAAGCAAAAAAACCAGCGGAACGCCTGCATGAAAAAAATACTGCTTTTAGCCCCCTACCCTTACCTGCCATTTTTCTCAGGGGGACAGAAGTTTATCGCGCAGTTCCTGGAAAGCCTGGCAGAAGAAACTGAACTGACCGTGATCGGGGTGGAAACAAATGACCCGGCCACGGTAACCAATTACCGTTTGCTGCCCTGGTTAAAAAAATCCTTTACCCGGTATATGGACCTGCGGCTGATCAGCCGCGTTAGCCGGGAAGTAAAGACAGGCGGCTACCATGCGGTGATCTGGGAACATCCTTATTTTGCCTGGCTGGCTGTTATGGTCAGGAGAAGAACCGGCGTCCCCTTCCTGCTGCATACGCACAATATCGAACACGAGCGGTTTCGCTCCATGGGCAAATGGTGGTGGCCCCTGCTTAAATGGTATGAACGGTGGGCCTTCCGGAAGGCGGACCGGATCTATTTTATTACCCCGGAGGATAAGGAGTTTGCCAAAACGAAATGGGCAATCCCTGAATCCCGCTGTGCCGATCTGCCATTCATTGTCAATACCCGCGAATACCCGGCCGACAAAGCCATCCACCGGATGAAGATCGGGGATCAGCACGGGATCGGAAAAGAAGATCTCCTGATCCTGTTTAACGGGCTGCTGAGTTATAAACCCAACCTGGATGCGCTGCTGGTGATCCTGCAAAAGATCAATCCCCTCTTACTGGCGGCAACGGGGCTGAACTATACAATCATTGTATGCGGGAAAGCAGGCCCGGATACCGTGGAAGAACTTAACCGGTACCGGGACAGGAAGATCATCTATGCAGGGTTTGTGGATGATATTGAGTCCTACTTTAAGGCCGCAGACATCTTCCTCAACCCGGTGCAAAGCGGGGGCGGTATCAAGACCAAGATGGTGGAAGCGATTGCGTACGGAGCCACCGTGGTGGCCACCGAAACAGGCGCCACAGGGATCAAAAAGGAGGTCTGCGGGGAAAAACTACTGACCGTTCCCGACAACAACTGGGAGGATTTTGCAAAAGCGATTATTGATCACCGTAATACTGCCACCATAACCCCGGCCGCTTATTATGCCTATTATTACCGGCAGCAGGTAGCCCGTAGAATCGCGGCCGGCCTCTGATCATCCGCCCGGTTTCATCCGGAACCCCTCTCTCAGTCCCTGCACCAGCTTTTGCTTTCTTTCTTTATCAAAACCAAGCCAGAAAGCGACCCTGGACAAAAGCGTATAGCCGAGGGCAAAATACCGGCGGATCCCCCTGAAATTTTTCCGGATAAAATAGATCTTGTTGCGGTTGGAATAATACACGTAAAAAGGCGAATTGGTACCGGCCGAGGAAGACACTTTGTGAAGTACCAGCAACGAAGGATCATAAAATAACCGGTAGCCTTTCCTCGTGGCCCGCAGCACAAAATCCGTATCGTCGTAATAGGCGAAGTATTGTTCATCCATCATCCCCACTTTTACAAACACTTCATTCTTTACCAGCATAAAGCAGGTGGGTGAGTAGGTAACATATCCGGGTTGGTTATAGGCCGGGCTATCTTCCTTATTATAACCGTAATGCACCCCCAGGGCCCTCCATTCATCCATATACCCCCCCGCCATCCACAATTTCTTTTCCCCGTAATAATAGATCTTGGGAACAATGATGGCCTCCCCTTTTTCCTCAGCAAGGGTGCACAGCCGGCTGAACAGTTCCGCCTGTTCAAACTCAATATCATTATTGAGGAGCAGCACATGTGTGCAACCGTCTTCGAGGGAACGGCGGATCCCGGTATTGTTGCCCGCCGCCACACCGGTATTCCCGCCGGTCTTTATATGCCGGTAAGCCGTCACCGGGTACTTTTCCAGGCACCGTGCGATCATCGTATCAGTAGCCTCCGATTCCGAATTATCGACCAGGTATAAAATATAGTCCTTGTGCTGCTGCCCGGAGATACTTTTGAAAAAGCCCGGAAGCAGTTCATCCGATTTATATAAAACAGTTACCAATCCGATCCTGGCCATATTGCATTATTTCATCAATCCCTTTGATTTCATTTCGGCGATGGACGCTTCATAGCGGCTGGCCTGTACCTGCTGACCGGTCACCCAGTCCGTAAATAACGAGAGACCGTCCCGGAAAGACACGGCCGGTTTGAAGCCCAGTATTCGTTCAATTTTCCGCATATCGGCAAAATTGTGCCGGATATCACCAAGGCGGTAATTGCCTGTCACGGTAAGCGGCACCTCCGATTTATAAAATTCCTTGAGCAGGGTGGCCACTTCCAGTACGGGAACCGCCACTCCGGTTCCAACATTAAAGACCTGCCCGTTGGCTTCTTCCTTTTCGATACCCAGGAAAGTCGCCCGGATCACATCACTGATAAAAACAAAATCACGGCTTTCTTTCCCGTCTTCAAAAATATTGATGGGTTTGTTGTTTCGGATCAGGGTGGAGAATATGGACAGGATGCCGGTGTAGGGGTTGCTCAGTGACTGCCCGGGACCATATACATTCTGGTAACGGAAAGCGACCGGGGCAATGCCGAGGGTCGGGCAAACAGTCATCACCATCTGCTCCTGGTTTTGCTTGGTGATTCCATATACCGAGGAAGGATGGATCATTGACTCCTCATCGGTGGCCAGCAGTTTCAATGGTTTAGTCGTACCGGGATACGTCACTTCAAACTGACCGGCATCCAGTGCGGCTGCCTTACGGTGCTCCGGGTAAACAATGCCCAGTTCTTCCGAACTGTACTTACCTTCCCCATAGATAGCGCGGGAGGATGCGATCACCACTTTCCGTACCGCTGTTTTTTTATTGGCGAGGATATCCAGCAGGATGGCCGTACCCCCAATATTTACTGTTGTATAGTGACTGATCTGGTACATGGATTGTCCCGTACCGGTTTCCGCGGCCAGGTGTACAATCACTTCGTTCTCCCCGATCGCTTTTTCCCAATCAGCCCGGGAAGTTACAGTCCCTTTAATAAAACTGACTTTATCCTTTATGGAATTATAGAGCGGAGAACTGTGTTCAGGATCTGCTCCGTGGATCTGTTCGGATAAATTATCAAGTACAGTAACTCGGATCCCTTTCCCGGCCAGGTACAGGGCCAGTCCTGATCCGATAAACCCGGCCCCGCCGGTGATCAATACGTTCTGGTAGCTCATGATTTCAGTTTTCAGATAAAATTTCCTTCTTTATCCGTTTTTCTCCATTCCTTTTTATCGTGATCAAATCGTTTAATGATCCGGGCGGGCGCCCCGGCGGCCACACAGTAATCCGGGATATCGCGGGTCACCACGCTGTTGGCGCCAATCACGCTATTTTTTCCTACGGAAGCACCCACTACACATACATTCTCTCCCAGCCAGGCCCCGTCTTTGATAATAACGGGAGCTAATTGTTCCACCGCCTGATCAATGACCGGTACATGGATATCCTTATAACCGTGGAGATTATCGCTCAGGTAAACTTTATCCGCGATCAGCACTTTTTTCCCGATCTCAATCCGGGAAGTGGCGTAGAAATGGCAGAAGCGGCCCACATAGGTGCCTTCCCCGATACGAAGGCTGCACTGTGCATTCCCGGTCAGCGGCAGACAGGCCAGCCATCCCCGGCTGTTTATATAGACCCGGGGACCAATATGGATATTTCCGGCTCCTTCCAATTTGGTTTGCAGGAGGCGGGCGCGGGCTCCTAAACTGCCCAGTTGCCCTTTATAGACAGGGTAGCTGAACAGGTAATAAAACACTAATTGGAGCTTCCTGAACATGTAAAACTGAGTTGAAACCGGCCCTTTACAGCCGGGGAATGTGGCAGGCAAGGTAATACATTTTGGTTAATCGCCCGGGCGGATTCCTCCCCCGTTAACCTGCAAAATAGTTACATTTGAAGCCGCCGGAAACCCGGTATGAATATGAATATTCTTGAGCGTTTATACATTGCAGTTTTTAAGGAAAAGGCCAAAA
>JACPUV010000045.1 GCA_016192105.1 Sphingobacteriales bacterium
AAAACCACTCATTGAAGGTTACGTTTTTCACCCCCACGATATGGGAATCGCTGAGCTCGATCACTTTATCGACCAGGGCAAAGGGAAAACGATGGGGCAGCTTCCGCTCAATATACTGCTGGTCGTAAACCGGCGGCTGGGAAGGGTCATACACAGGCACGCCCTGTGTGTGTTTGTTTTTTTTTATATACTGTTTGATCTTCTTGGCAAAATCCACATTGCTGCTATGACCGGGGCGGTTGGCAATGATCCTTGCCTTGATGGGAAAACCGATCAGCGCCAGGTCGCCCACCACGTCCAGTAATTTATGACGGGCCGGCTCATTGGGGAAACGCAGTTCAAGGTTGTTGAGGTACCCTTCACTCTTTACCTCAATCTTATCTTTCTTGAATATTTTTTTCAGGCGGTCCATTTCATGGTCATCTACCCGCTTGTCCACGATCACAATGGCATTGTTCACATCGCCGCCCTTGATCAGGTTATGTTCCAGCAGCATTTCCAGCTCATGTAAAAAACAAAACGTACGGCAGGGCGCGATCTCTTCCTTGAAATCCCGGAGATGTTTCAGTCCCGCATGCTGGGTCCCCAGTACCGGGGAATTGAAATCAATTAAGGTAGTGACCTGGTATTCCATGGCCGGCATGGCCACCATCTCCACCCTTTTATCTTCGTCGTAATGGAAAATATTTTCATCAATACTGTACCAGACTTTGGCGGCATCCTGCTCATGTATCCCGGCTTCCTCGATCAGTTCCACAAAGGGTTGTGAACTCCCGTCCATGATCGGCATTTCCGGTCCGTTGATCTCCAGCAGGCAATTATCAATCCCCATGCCTACCAGGGCGGCCAGTACGTGTTCCACCGTGCTCACTTTAGCGCCGTTTGATTCAAGGGTGGTGCCCCGGCTCACATCGGTTACCAGGTCACAGTCGGCCTTGATCACCGGCTGATTGGGGAGGTCAATGCGTTTGAACTGTAGCCCAAAACCGGCATTTGCGGGATTCAGGGTCAGGTCAGCCATCACACCGGTATGCAGCCCTGTGCCGGAGATCCGTACGGATGATTTTAAGGTATGCTGTTTATCAGGATTGAAATTCGGATTCATGCGTTTTTGATTAAGCGGGGCAAAGATAGGATTATTGACAGGGCCGCCAATTTTTGAAGGCCGCCCGTACTCAGTACGTATTGGTCATATCTTCATCCACACAAATGATGAAATCAGCCTTTCCTTTATTCTCCGCCAGCAGGTGGTGAATGTCTTTTTGCTGCACGGTGGTCAGGGTGCCATAGTGCAGCCCGGGTTGCTGCTGTTTCAGGTACCAGAGGATGCCTTCGTAATTCTCCGAATGGTAAGACCCGTTAAAGTGAATAAAAAGGCTGCCGGCTTTGAAATACTGCAGAATGAACCAGGCCATCGTGGCATCCTTGCTGGCCTGGGCCCGGGGTAAATTATCCCCGCCATGTCCTCCCATCATCTCTTTCATTTTTTTATACCCGGGCAGCTCCGCGTCATAAGCCATCGGCAGCGGAGCCATCCAGGCTTTCGCGGATGCCGGCAGGGTATCGAGCACCGCAAACCCGCCTTTGGCTACCAGGGAGGCATAACGGCGGGGGATATTCGTGGCCGCAAAGACGATCTTGTTTTCCCTGGCATAGTTTACAAGCGGTGCATAATCGGTCGGGTAATTCTTCCAGAGACGGGCCATTGAATCCAGTTGCTTTGCATTGATCTTTCCCTGCAGGTAAAGATCCAGGGCGGCCTGGTTGTCCTGTTCAAACATCTCCGCTCCCAGTACCAGGTCGCGGGTCTGATCACAATCCTTTGTCAGTTCCAGTTGCAGCCAGTGCGCGATGGCATTATTGTGCAGCTCGCCAAACAATACAATGTCTTTTTGGCTGAGTGATTTCAGCATCTTTTTATACGATACTTTTTTCCCCTTACTGTTGTAAATGAGGTAGGCCGGTTTCTGCTGGGCAAAAACGGAAAGGGCCAGGAGGGGCATTAGCAATGCCAGGAAGAACTTTTTCATGGCTACAAATTAGGAAATAAAGGAAACTTTATTGCTGATCAGGGGGGCGGTTCTTTAACTGACTTTTTCTGCCAGCAGCTGTTTGATGATGGCCTCCAGTTCGTTGATCCTTTTTTCCAGGTCGGGCAGTTTACGGCTGACGGCCTGGCTTCTCAATGCGGCGGTATAATCGTACGCAGGCGAACCGGTAACGGCTTTCCCTGGTTCTACCGATTTGCTCACCCCGCTTTGCGCATTCACTTTTGATCCGTCACCCAGCTGGATATGTCCCACAATACCGGCCTGCCCGCCGATCATCACACCCTTCCCGATCTTGGTACTGCCACTGATCCCGGCCTGGGCGGCGATCACGGTACTGTGCCCTATTTCCACATTGTGGGCTACCTGGATCAGGTTGTCCAGTTTGGCGCCGCTTTTAATAAGGGTGGACCCGATGGTGGCGCGGTCAATGGTCGTATTGGAACCAATTTCCACATTGTCTTCAATCACCACATTCCCGATCTGCGGCACTTTTTTGAAGCTGCCGTCGGCCTGCGGGGCAAACCCGAAACCGTCGCTGCCGATGATCGTACCCGCATGGATAATGACCTGGTTGCCGATCCTGCAATCGTTATAGATCTTCACCCCGGGATGAATGATACAGTTGTCGCCAACGGTCACATTGTCCCCGAGAAAGGCATTGGGGTAGATCTTGCTGTTATTGCCCACCGTTACATTTTCCCCTAAGTAGGCGAAGGCGCCGATAAAAACATTTTGCCCGTACCTGGCAGTGGGGGCAATGAAAACCGGTTGCTGTACGCCGGTCAGCGATTGCTGTTTGATCTCCTGGTACCTGCTCAGCAAAGTGGCAAAAGCGGAGTAGGCATCCCTGACACGGATCAGCGTGGCGGTTACCGGCTGCCGGAGTATATAATCTTCATTGACGATGATCACGGACGCTTTGGTGCTGTATAAAAACTCTTCGTATTTGGGATTGGCTAAAAAACTGAGTTGCCCTTCCCTGGCTTCTTCAATCTTGCCAAATGAGTGTACCATAACAGTCGGATCACCCTCGGTTTTTCCGTTGACCAGCAGGGCTATTTGTGCGGCGGGGAATTGCATAAGTTTCAGATGGAATAATCAGGTATTGGTTAATCCGGGAGTTGGGTTTATTTTCAAATAAATCAGAAAGAATTAAATTCCATAGATGTTCAGGCCTCGGTCTTCCGGACTTTACCAACTCCCCGGGTAACAAATGTAATGTTTTTTAACAGTGTCGCTCAGGTTGTGCTGGATCAGGGCATTGTCCACCTGTGAAATATCTTTTATGGAGCCATCCTTGAACAGGATATTGATTCGCTCATCACCGGGATTGTAGGTCGTATTGCTCGCTTCGCCGGTAAATACAAAATACTCCACTTCCTTTTCGGTTATACCCAGTTTTTGGATAACCTCCCTCTTTTTTTCGTCCACGAAAGCGGGGGCTGCCGGAACGGCCTGCAGTTTTACTTTCAGCAATTTCCGTTCCACTAAGAAACGGCAGAGCAGGGCCAGTATTTTATCCGGGTGGTTGCACCACTGTTTAATCGTGGCCATTACATCATGGTCATCCAGCCGGCAAAAAGTAGCAAGGTGTGAAGCCATAGAAAGGCCCGGACCGGTTTTCCGTAAAAAGAAATCCAGTTCGTCCGAAACCGCCCTTGCCGGTTCGCCCCGGGCGATCAGTTCTTTGGCCCGGCGGATGATCCGGACCAGCATCTGCTCCGCGCTCACCACGGTTTTGTGCAGGTACACCTGCCAGTACATCAGGCGGCGGCTGACCAGGAATTTTTCGATGGAATAAATGGCTTTTTCTTCCACCATAAGCTGTCCGTCTTTTACCGTCAGCATCTTGATGATCCGGTCATACCCGATCACCCCTTCCGCCACGCCGGTAAAAAAACTGTCCCGGTTCAGATAATCCATCCGGTCCACATCCAGTTGCCCCGATACCAGCTGGTACAGGAATTTTTTCGGATGCTGGTTGGTGAATATCGCAATGGCCGTGTCCAACGCTCCTCCCAGTTCCCGGTTCAGCTCTTGCATCAGCAGCAGGGAAAGGGTCTCGTGGTGCATGTCTTCGATCAGCTCATTTTCCAGGGCATGGGAAAAAGGGCCATGGCCCACATCATGCAGCAGGATAGCAGCTTTGGCGCCCAGTTCTTCGCCGGCTGTAATATCGATCCCCTTGCTTTTTAATTCGCCCAGGGCCATACCCATCAGGTGATAGGCCCCTAAGGAATGGTGCAGCCGGGAATGTACCGCGCCGGGATATACCAGGTGGGCAAAAGCCATCTGGTGTATATTGCGCAGCCGCTGGTACACGGGATGGGAAATGATATCCAGGATCAACGGGTGGTCAATGGTAATAAACCCATAGACAGGATCGTTGATGATTTTGCGGACGGTGGGCATTGTTGCTTTTTTGTTAAAGGCCCCGGAGGGGCAGGCAAAAGTACAACCACAGCGGTTAATAAGCTAAATTTGACAGTTGACCGGATATCATCAAATCTTAAAACTGAAACCGAATGGCCATTGCTAAGATAATTTGGGTGGATGATGAAATTGAAAGCCTGCAGTCCCAGAAATTATTCCTGGAAAACAAAGGATACGAGGTCCAGACCTTTACCAATGGTTTTGACGCGATTGACTATGTGAAGGAAAACCCGGTGGATGTGGTACTGATTGATGAAAGCATGCCCGGGATCACCGGGCTGGAAACCCTGGCCAAGATCAAGGAGATCAACCAGTCCCTGCCGGTGGTGCTGATCACCAAGAACGAGACCGAGAACCTGATGGATGATGCCATTGGTTCCCAGATCAGCGATTACCTGATCAAACCGGTGAACCCCAACCAGGTCTGGCTGAGCCTGAAGAAGATCATCGATAACCGGCGCCTGGTGGCGGAAAAAACCACTTTCGCCTACCAGCAACAGTTTCGCCACCTCTTTACCGCGCTCAACAGCAGTCCCGACTACAATGAGTGGATGGATATTTACAGGAAACTGGTGTACTGGGAACTGGAAATGCAGAAAAGCGGCAGCCCCGAAATGCAGGAAGTATTGCAAAGCCAGAAGAGTGAGGCCAATACCGAATTTTTTAAATTCATTTCGAGGAACTATACCGGCTGGGTTTCTCCCCGGAGTACTGACGGACCGGTGATGAGCCACAACCTTTTTAAATTTAAAGTATTACCACATGCGGAGAAGGGAACCCCGCTTTTCTTTGTACTGATCGATAACCTGCGGTTTGACCAGTGGAAAGCTATCCAGCCCATTTTCGCGGAAAGTTTCCGGATACTGGAAGAAGACAGTTTTTACAGCATCCTGCCCACGGCCACGCAATATGCACGAAATGCCATTTTTGCCGGGATGCTCCCGGTGGACATCGAAAAACAATTTCCCGTACAATGGAAAAATGATGATGAGGAAGGAGGAAAGAACCTGCACGAGGAAGAATTTTTCCGGGCACAGCTGAAAAGACTGGGCCGGGGCGACCTGAAAGTATCCTATACCAAAGTGGTGAACAACCAGGCGGGCCTGGACCTGCTGAACAATGTCCATAACCTGCTGAACAATGATATCAATGTGATCGTTTACAATTTTGTGGACATGCTCAGTCATGCCCGCACCGAAATGGAAGTATTGAAAGAACTGGCAGGGGATGAGATGAGCTACCGCAGCATCACGGCCAGCTGGTTTGAACATTCGCCGCTGCACCAGGCACTGAAGCGGGTCGCGGATAAAAATATCCGGCTGGTGCTGGCCACCGATCATGGCAGTGTACGGGTGAAAACACCGTATAAAGTGGTAGGGGACAAACAGACCACGGCTAACCTCCGGTACAAACACGGTCGTAACCTGAATTATGAGCCCCGGGAAGTGCTGGCATTCCGGGATCCCCGTGAAGCAGGATTGCCGGTACCCACGATCAATTCCTCCTTCATCTTTGCCAAGGAAGACAGTTTCCTCTGTTACCCCAATAATTATAATTACTACGTGAATTATTACCGGAATACGTTCCAGCACGGAGGCGTGAGCCTGGAGGAAATGATTGTACCCGTGATCAAGATGCAGAGCCGCTGAGGAAGGGGACTAAAGTTTGTAGTTCGCAGTTTGCAGGCGGAATCATTTCCGCTTCTTCAGCACAATCTCCTCTGCCATCAGGGCATATACCCGGTCAAAAAATTCTTTGACACCTTCATACTGCTCCTTGTTAAAAAGCGGGTACTTGATTTCAAATTGCTGGTAGTAGAATACGCGGATGGAATCGGTGCTTACAATCCGTTTGTAAAGAAAACTGGTATCCGGGGCCCTTACCTGGATATTGGAAGGGATATGGTCAATGCTGAAGGATTCAGGGATTTCAATATTCAGTTTCATCACCAGTTCCTGGTTACACCCCAGGTCAATATCGGTTTGCCGGGTAGTCAGGATAAACGGGTTGCTGTTTTCGCCCGAAAGCAACTGCGGATTGATAAAATAATAGTCGCCGGTACTGGAACCGGTATAATCAAAATCGACTTTCTGGATCAGGGGCTCATTGTCGTTCTCCGTATTCTCATAGGAGATGGAATTGATCTTCAGGCCCTCGGCTTTCCTGTTGAAATAATCTTTTGTATCAGCGTCCGACGTGCTGTCCAGCAGGCCGGATTTCGCGTAATCATAGAAAATATTGTAGGCCGATCCTTTCAGGTAGCCGCTGTCGGTAAACAATGCGTTTATATGGACTTTGTTTTTTAGTAAGGGCCGGGAATCAACAACGGACAGCCATTTAACGGCATCCTTTTTCAGCAAAAGAGCATCCCGGTTCAGGATATTGAAAGGGGGAATAAAGGGAGACTGGTATTTGAGACTGGCATCAATGACAAAATACTCAGCACTGTCTTTTGCCAGAACATCCAGCCCGTTCAGCTGACCGGGACTGGGAAACTGGATATTGACTTTCCCGTTATCGCGGGTACTGAATAACAGCGGATAGGCTTCAATACCCGATTTTTGCAAAAGGTTCAGGAGGATCAGGTTGATTTCCGCCGTACTGCCAAAATGATTGTCCCAGGCTTCCCCAATGTCTTCCGGGTAAGCGGTTTGCTCCCCTTTATCCGGCAGTTGCTGCCGGACCCGCTGGTAAACAAACCGGATCCGGTCTGAGAGCGGGGAGATTTTCTTAGCCGAATCAATGATGGACCCGGTACCACGGATCTTCTTTTTCAATTGCCCTTCCAGTACCGGGGATGACATAAAGTAGTCCCCGAATTCCTCCCAACGTTTTTCCGCACCCATAAGATCAGTGAAAAGGGAAGCCCGCGGGATAAGCAGAAATGTGACTTTGAGCAGGTTGTCTTTTACCGAACTCATAAAAGGTTCATGACGGAAGGCGGGAATATTTTCCCTGAAATAAGTATGCTTTACATACCGCGCGCTGCCCGATGTGTACATTTCGGTTTGCTGTTGCAGGCTATCCGCGCCAAATATTTTTTCTTTTATCCGGGACGTGCTCGGGGTGGTGATAATACAGCCCGTATAGCCCACGGGTATTTCATCCTGAATCAGCCAGGGATCAACCTGGATGATGTCTTTCTCGATTTTCCGGTACCGGAATTCCACCACGCTGCCCGGTTTCAGGTTGGGGAAGGTAAAGTTGATGATCCCGATTTTGTCTTCCGCCTTTTCCTTAAAAAAATCCTTCTTTTCGAGTTTCTGTATTACGATCTTACCGGAGGCATCCAGGTTATAAATGATGCCCTCCAGGTCCTTGATCTTCATCACTCTTTTTTTGCTGTAATAAGGGATCCTGATACTGGCGTATTTATAGCCCTTTTCATTAAATACCTTGATGCGGACCCTTTTTTCGGTTACCAGGCGGGTGGCATAATAATCATATTCGAAACTGGTTTCCTGCAGATCCAGCAGTTTCATGGCACTGGCCGGTTTTTCAAACGGGCAGGAACTGAGTTGCAGGTCGGCCAGGTCTATTTCCCCGAAAGCGGGAAGGGGTTTCTGTGCAGGCGCCATCCATACGGTAGGGCTGAGTAAAGCGGCAAGGAGGAATCTTTTCATAAAATCAGGTCTTCCAAATATATAAAACTGTTGTGGATAAGATTTGATAAAAAGCATTGATTTCCGTCACCCGGCTTTATAAATTTGTAGGATGAAGTATAACCAGGGCTCACTTGATAAATTGGAGGCGATACCCGAACAGGCGGGTTATGTACTGCGGTATGAAAGAGGAACTTTCCAGAGCGGTTATTGTATCCTGGAACAGAAGAAAGTGGTGGTGCTGAATAAATTCCTGCAGATCGAGGGACGTATCAATACACTGCTCGACCTGATTCCCCAACTGGAGATCGATCCGGGGCTCTTATCCGGGGAATCGGCCAAACTGTATGCCAATGTCCTCGCCAAACTGGAAACGGAAGAGGGGTAAAGAATAGAGAATTGGTTGGGGAGCCGGGCTATTTAATTCCATCTGTTTATTATTTATTTACGCTTCTCTTTTTCCTTCTTCAGCGTTTTTCGGCTTCCCGGTTAACTTTATACCCGGTTAACCTGTTAACTTTACCCCGTGACCTGTCCTCCGCTCAAAATAACATTCCTGGGTACCGGTACCAGCAGCGGGGTGCCCATGATCGGCTGCGATTGTGAAGTGTGCACTTCGGCTGATAAGAGAGACAACCGCTTACGGTCAAGCATACTCGTGCAATCCGCTGCAACAACCCTGGTGGTGGATACAGGACCGGATTTCCGTTACCAGATGCTGCGGCAAAAAGTAAAACACCTGGATGCGGTCGTCTTTACACATCCGCACAAAGACCATATGGCCGGTCTGGATGATGTGCGCGCCTTTAATTTTTTTACACGGAAACATATTGATGTATTTGCGGATTCACTGACAGAAGAAGCATTACGGCGGGATTTCTATTATGCGTTTGCCGATAACAAATACCCGGGTATTCCCGAACTGAACCTGAACACCATTTCCGATGCCCCCTTTATGGTCGGTGATATTCCCGTGATCCCCGTGCAGGTATGGCACCTGAAAATGCCGGTGCTGGGTTTTCGCTTTGGAAAATTTACCTATATCACCGATGCCAACCGGATCGAGGAAACAGAAAAGGAAAAGATCCGGGGCAGCGAAGTGCTGACCCTGAATGCCCTCCGGAAACAGCATCATATTTCTCATTTTACCCTGGCTGAGGCGGTGGACATGATACAGGAACTGCAGATCCCCGGGGGCTGGCTAACCCATTTGTCGCACCAGATTGGGTTGCACGCCGATATCGAGGCCGAACTGCCGGACCATATCCACCTGGCCTGGGACGGACTGCAGTTGGAATTCAGGTAATGGAAATTTATTTCAGGCTAACACTTGTTAGTCTTGCAGAAGTTTCTTAACCTTGCATTGCCTTTAACGATGCTTGCTGTAATCTCTAAGCCGAGATGCTGTGCCACCCCGAACCGGAGTGGCACAGTTATTAAAAAATAAGAACGATTTCTTTTATATGAACTTTCAAACCTCAGAACTTACGCAACAGGTCGCCCAGACCGCCCGGGCTTTTGCCAAACAATATATCAAACCTCATGTAATGGAATGGGACGAAGGCCAGGTCTTCCCCGTGCAGGTATTTAAGGAAATGGGAAAACTGGGGATGATGGGGGTACTCGTGCCGCCTGAATACGGTGGGGCAGGACTCGGTTATATGGAATACAAAACAATTATTGAAGAGATCGCCAAAGTATGCGGTTCTGTCGGGTTGAGCCTGGCGGCGCATAATTCCCTCTGCACGGGTCATCTCCTTGCTTTCGGAAATGAAGAGCAGAAGCTGAAATGGCTGCCCAAACTGGCATCGGCCGAATGGATCGGGGCCTGGGGCCTGACCGAAGCCAATACAGGCAGTGACGCGGGGAATATGCAGTGCACGGCTGTCCGGGACGGGGATCACTGGATCATCAACGGCACCAAGAACTGGATCACGCATGGCAACAGCGGGGACCTGGCCGTAGTGGTTTGCAGAACCGGTGAGGCCCGGGCAAGGAATAATTCCACCAGTTTTGTAGTGGAAAGAGGCACACCCGGTTTCAGTGCCGGAAAAAAAGAAAACAAGCTGGGTATGCGCGCCAGCGAAACGGCCGAGATGGTCTTTGATCATTGCCGTATTCCCGACAGCCACCGCCTCGGTGAAGCGGGGGATGGTTTCAAACAGGCGATGAAAGTGCTTGATGGCGGGCGTATATCCATTGCCTCACTGGCACTCGGTATTGCCAAAGGGGCCTATGAAGCCGCCCTGCAGTATTCGCAGGAGCGTTACCAGTTCGATAAACCCATTTCTTCCTTCCAGGGCGTTTCTTTCAAGCTCGCCGATATGGCCACCGAAATCGCGGCCGCGGAATTACTCATCCTGCAGGCCTGTGATCTCAAAGAACGTCACCTCCCCATGACCAAAGAAGCTGCCATGGCCAAATACTACGCCAGTGAAGTGGCCGTCAAAGTAGCCAACGACGCCGTCCAGATCTTTGGCGGCTATGGCTACACGAAAGACTTCCCCGTCGAAAAATTTTATCGTGATGCCAAGCTCTGTACCATCGGCGAAGGCACAAGCGAGATCCAGAAGATTGTGATCAGCCGGGAAGTGCTGGGGTAGATAGTAGTTAGTAGCCTGCTTACGGGTCTGTAAGTCGGGCTCCCGTTTTTCTCATAACCCCCTTTTTAGCTGTTTCACCAGGGAGGGTATTTTCCTCACTACATCTTTTCTTACTTCCTCTTCTGTGTTGCCTTTTTTAAAACCGGCGATCACCTGACCGGTGATCAGCCGGAAGAGCCGGATACTCTTATTGGCTTCCGGAACGGCCTGGTACAGATCCGATGCCAGCGTGGAAGCTTCCCCGAGTTTCCGGGCGAACTCCATGGTTTTTTTAAACTCCGGGCTGTTTTTCACCCGTTTGGCGGTTAAGGAGCTTTTTGAACGTATATAACCTACGCCGTTCATTACGTAGCCGGTCATATTGTTAATAGTGCCAATAAGCCGGATGTTTTTTTGTTTTCCCATGTGGCAATAATAAAACCCGGGTTTGACAAAAAATGAGTGGTTTTGTACTTGTTGTTTTGAGAAAAATTTCGTATATCCAGTCTGTCCGAAACAGTTTAAGGCACAATAACCAGGTACCGCTTTTCTCTTTACCTGGTTCTTTCATGGCTCATACCTGATTCGGGGATAAAGCGCATGGTGCGTTTTATCCCCGGCTCAGTCCCGGTGATGTATTGGACCAGGTAGGCTAATACAAGTGTGAATCAGCTTTCCTTCCAGTAACAGCATACCACCGAAAAATCGAAAACCCGCCCGGGTGCGCCGTTCTGATGAGAGGCGTGGCAGGTCTTGTTGTCATAAAAATACAAAAAAATTATTTTCCCCTTACCAGCTCCTTCTCCTCCTCCATTAACCCATACAAATCAAAAACCAGTTCATCTATCTCCTCCTCCCACTTACGAGTATCCGCAGTTGGATCGGCTTTCTTGGCAGCGAGACAACAGGGTGTATAGTTGTAATAATTATTACAATAGAGAGGTGAAAAAATGATCAGGAAAGATCTAAGCTTCTCCTTTCCCGTCTCCTTTGATATGCTTATTGCAGTAGTCAATAAAGAACTGAAAATTCATGAAGGGTGGTTATGCTTCGAATATATGAAGAGGTAATGAAATTACTATTTAACCTCCTGCATCTCTACTAACTTTTTATAAAACCCTCCCTGCTCCATGAGTTGTTCGTGATTGCCACGCTCAACAATGCGGCCCTTCTGCAATACCACGATCTCATCCGCATGCCGGATCGTACTCAGGCGGTGGGCGATCACGATACTGGTGCGGTTCTGCATCATGTTGTTGATGGCATCCTGTACCAATCGTTCGCTTTCGGTATCTAAAGAAGAAGTGGCTTCATCTAAGATCAGGATCGGCGGATTTTTCAGTACGGCCCTGGCAATGGTCAGCCGTTGCCGTTCCCCGCCACTGAGCTTGGAACCCCGGTCGCCGATATTGCTGTTATAGCCCTGTTCTTTTTTCAGAATAAATTCATGCGCATTGGCGATCCGGGCCGCTTCTTCAATCTGTTCCTGCGTGGCTCCCTGTTGCCCTAAGGCGATATTGTTCGCAATGGTATCATTGAAAAGAATGGGTTCCTGCGTAACGATACTCAGCTGGCTGCGTACAGAGGTCAGCGAATAGTCTTTGATATTCACCCCGTCAATCAGCACTTCCCCGCCGCTTACATCGTGGAAACGGGGTACCAGGTCGGCCAGGGTGGACTTGCCGGCCCCGGAAGAACCCACCAGGGCCACGGTCTTTCCTTTTTCAATAACCAGGTTGATATCATCCAGGATCACCACATCTTCATAGGCAAACCGCACCTTCCTGAACTCAATCTTACCGGTAAAGGCCGGTAATAGTTTTCCGTTGGGATTATCATCCACCGTCACCGGGGTTTTTAATATCTCTTCAATCCGGCCGATTGCCGCGGCGCCCTTTCGCATATTGCTGAAGGAAGTGGAAAGGGCTTTGGCCGGGTTGATGATATTATAAAACACGCCGAGAAACATCAGGAAGGCCGATGCCTGCAGGAACTGGTTCTGCAACACCAGCACACCTCCGTAATACAAGACAGCCGTGAACAGGGCCACTCCCATTACTTCGGATAAGGGAGAGGCGAGATCCCTGCGATAACTGATCTTGTTTTTTGAGTGCAGTAATTCATCATTCCCCTTAAAGAATTTTGCTCTCAGCATCTTTTCCACATTAAAGGCTTTGATAACCCGCAGTCCTCCCAGA
Organism: Sphingobacteriales bacterium; assembly: GCA_016192105.1. Classification (GTDB taxonomy): domain Bacteria; phylum Bacteroidota; class Bacteroidia; order Chitinophagales; family Chitinophagaceae; genus JJ008. Next base: position 12,867 of record JACPUV010000045.1, read on the forward strand.
GTCTCATCCAGGGTGGACAGGGTCTCTCCGTACTTATTGGCCACATCCTGTGAGTGCCGTTTCAGTGACCGGGTGATCCGCCCGATAACCAGCCCCAGCACGGGGATGAGCACCAGGATAAAAAGCGTGAGCTGGTAGCTGATCAGGAACAAAGCCGCAAGCGTTATAATGATCGTCATCGGATCACGGATCCAGCCTTCAAGCGTACCTACCACCGATGTTTCCACTTCATTCACATCATTGGTCATCCTGCTCATCAGGTCGCCTTTTCTTTTTTCATTGAAGAATCCAATGGGCAGGCGCAGTACCTTGTCATACAGGTCTTCCCGTAACTGGTTCACCACCCTGTTTTTTAGCGGGTTCAATACGTAATAGGACAGGTAGAGGAAAAGATTTTTAAGGAAGACAAACCCAATCAGGAAAAAACAGATAAAACCAAGTGTCGGTATTTTACCCCGGGCCGCCAGGGACTGGTTCAGGAAATCGTTGATCGACTGGATCAGGAAATTGCTGCTTGTACGGGCTAAGGGACTGCAATTGATACAAGCCGGACTGGTATCGGTAAAGATCACCTGGAGAAAGGGCATCAGCATGCCGATGGAGACAATGGAAAAAACGATGCTCAGCAGGATGAACAAAAAATAGAGGGCGATCTTGCCTTTGAAAGGGCCGATATACCGGAAAATGCGGGAATATTGTTTCATCGGTTTATTTGGATGCGTAAACGGGGCAAAGTAACTAATTTTACAGCGTCTGCCGAAGTTTATAAAGACCGGCGGTACGCAATTGAATACGTATGGAAGAAGGTAAAAGACAGAAACAGATCGCCGGGTTGCTGAATGAGGAGATGAACGGCATTTTTCAACGGCTGGGCCTCAATATGATCGATGGGGGAATGGTATCTATTTCCTCGGTGAAAGTGACGCCGGATTTGCTTGAAGCCCGGTTTTACCTGAGTTTTTTCCAGGTAAAAGACGCCAAAGACGCCCTGCGCCGGATCGGGGAACGGCAGCATGAGATTAAGAAAGAACTGGCCGGACGGGTGAGGCACCAGCTCCGCAGCATCCCGGTACTGAAATTTTTTCATGATGATACCCTGGATCATGTGTTCAAAATGGAAGAACTCTTTAAAAAAATTGAGGAAGAACGCCGGAGCGGCCCTTCCGGTAAAACGGAATGATCCCGGTGGCCCCGGTTAACTGATTAAATCCTTTGCTGTTGAACTTTCTTTTTGCCTGGCGTTATTTTAAAGCAAAAAAATCCACCAATGCCATCAATATCATTGCCTGGACCAGTATTGCCGCCATCATTATCGGTACTACGGCGCTGATCCTGGTGCTGAGTGTCTTCAATGGTTTTGAAGGATTGGTCAAATCCCTCTATTCCACTTTTTATACCGACCTGAAAGTAACCCCGGCTTCCGGGAAAGTAATGACCGTCAGCGCCGCGCAGGTGGAGCAACTGAAAGGCGTGGCATCCGTCCGCAATTTTGCCAGGGTACTGGAGGAAAAAGCCATGCTGCAGAACGGCGATAACCAGACGGTGATCTACCTGAAAGGCGTAGATGAAAATTATCGCTATGTAACCGGTGTGGCCGGTCACCTGATCAACGGGGAATTCAATACGGGTACCGTTGATGAACCCCGCCTGGTGCTGGGTGCAGGAGTGGAGGATGCGCTGGGTATCTATGCGGACAGGAACCTGCTGCCCCTGAACATATACCTGCCCCGGAAAACCCGCTCCAAACAGCTCGATTTACTGGAAGATATCAGCATCGACTCCGCCTGGTCTTCCGCTGCATTCATGATCCAGCAGGATTTTGATAACAAATACGGCATTACCAATATTGATTTCCTGCGCAGTGCCCTGCGGCTGGGGCCGGATGAATACAGCGGGATCGAGATCACGCTCAGGGATCCCGGTACACTGGACCAGTCGAAGCAGGCGGTGGAAAAGATCTTTGGCCGTGATTACCTGGTGCAGGACCGGTACCAGCAAAACCGGTCCCTGTATTCCATCATGAACGTGGAACGATGGATCGTTTATGGAGTGCTTTGTCTGATTTTGATTGTGGCCGCGTTTAATATGATCGGGGCGCTGACCATGCTGGTGCTGGAAAAACAAAAAGATATCAGTGTCCTGCATGCACTGGGCGGCAACCAGGGATTTATCCAGCGGGTCTTCTTAAGTGAGGGGCTGCTGCTGGCCGGCGTGGGCGGGGGACTGGGCATGCTGCTGGCCATGCTGCTGGCCTGGCTCCAGGTAAACTATCATTTAATCCCTTTGCAGGGAGGCTCCTTCCTGATCGATTATTATCCCGTCAAACTAAGGGCCTGGGATTTTGTGCTGGTAGGCGGAACCGTTTTCTTTATTTCGTTCCTGGCATCCTGGATTCCCTCCCGGAAAGCGGCCCGGCAGGAATTTTCCCTGCGCAGCGAATGAGCAGACCGGCATAAAAAAAGGCTGCACCAACCGGCCAGCCTTTTAGTGGTAATAGGTTGTTTTTAATAATCTCCCAGTGTTTCCGGTAACTGGGCCAGGGCCCTGGCCAATTGCTCATCATTTGGTGCAATGCCATGCCATTCATGTGTGCCTTCCATAAAATCGACGCCCTTACCCATCGCGGTATGCATCAGGATGGCAACCGGTTTTCCCTGCCCGGTCAGGCTTTTTGCTTTTTCAAGGGTGGCCACTACCTCATCCATATCATTGCCGTTCATTTCCAGGGTGATCCAGCCAAATGCATCGAATTTCTGCCGGATATTGCCAAGTCCCATCACTTTATCAGTAGGTCCGTCAATCTGCTGCCCGTTCCAGTCAACCGTACTGATCAGGTTATCTACTTTGTGGTGGGCGGCAAAAAGCACAGCTTCCCAAATTTGCCCTTCATCCAGTTCCCCGTCACCATGCAGGGAAAAGACCAGGTTTTTTCCCCCGTTTAGTTTTTTAGAAAGAGCTGCCCCGATCGCCACACTGAGTCCCTGTCCCAGGGAGCCGGAAGCAATCCGCACACCCGGCAGGTGTTCATGCGTGGCCGGGTGCCCCTGCAACCGGCTGTTCAGCCGGCGGAAAGTGGCAAGTTCCTTGATGTCGAAATAACCCGAACGGGCCAGGGTGGAGTAGAACAGCGGAGAGATATGCCCGTTAGACAGTACAAATACATCCTCGTTTGCCGCATTCATGTCAAAAGCAGGATTATGCTTCATGACCCTGAAATACAAAGCGGTGAGGAAATCGGTACAGCCCAGGGAACCCCCGGGATGACCGCTGCTGGCCCCGTGTACCATCCGGACAATATCTCTTCTTATTTGGGTTGCGGTGGCGGTTAGATCGTTCATAATTAATAAAATAGGTTATAATTAAACTTTTCGTATCTTGCGACCTCAAAGGGTCAGATTAGTTGCAAAAGTGCATTGTTTTTTAATGCAAAAAACAGTTGTAATAAATTTAATCTGGCAATTTTATCTAAATATCCTTTAGGTTACATAGATCTGATGCCAGACGCACTCAACAATTTATGTAATGCAAAAAAACCGATCCGGTTTGATGCTATTTATGTACCATATAAAACTGCTTAGATGCTTGATATTTTATTGACGGCCTCTGTCTCTTTTATAATTACGTTTCTGGCGGTGCCTGTTGTACTGGAAGTGGCTGAAAAAAAGAAGTTGTTTGATATCCCCAACGAGCGTAAAGTGCACACCCGTTTAGTTGCTTCTTTAGGGGGTGTGGGAATTTTCGGGGGCTTTATACTGGCCGCTCTCTTATCCATCCAGGGGCATCTTAATTACGAGTTTCAATATTTTTTTGCGGCGGCACTGGTTATTTTCTTCCTCGGGCTGAAGGATGACCTTATCATCCTGTCCGCCAGCAAGAAATTCATCGGTCAGCTCATCGCGGCTTCCATCCTGATTCACCTGGGTGGTATCCGTCTCGACAGTATGCACGGCCTGCTGGGCTTTGAAAAATTACCCGAAGCATTCGGATTGGCCTTGTCTTACCTGACGATCATTGTAGTGATTAACTCCTTTAACCTGATTGACGGGGTGGACGGACTGGCCGCCAGCCTGGGCATCCTGACCATGCTGGTTTTTGGCAGCTATTTCTTCGCGATCGGTTACCAGGCCTATGCCTTACTGGCTTTTGCCATGGCCGGCAGCCTCGGTGCATTTATGATATTCAACCATCATCCCGCGCGGATCTTCATGGGCGATTCGGGATCCCTGATGATCGGGCTGATCAATGCCATCCTGGTGATCAAATTCATCAATGTGGCCAATGATCCGCTCGTGACCGTACCGGTACCTTCCGCGGTAGCCATCGGATTCGCCATCCTGATCGTACCCCTGCTGGATACCCTGCGGGTCTTCAGTATCCGGATACTCAACGGGGTTTCTCCCTTTACCCCCGACCGGAACCATGTGCATCACCTCTTACTTGACCGGGGAATGGATCATGCGGCTGTAACGCTGACCTGCGTGAGCGTGAACATCAGCTTCATCGTGCTGGCCTGGTTTGGCCGTTACCTGGGCCCCAATTACCTGATGCTGCTCATGCTCGCAATCGCTTTCTCCGGGCTGGGATTCCTTTACTATTATAAAAGACCGAAGAGGGCGATCCTTATCGCCAAACGCACTGAGCGGATGGCAACGATTCAGCCCACTTCTACCAAAGTGGTTACGCTGACCAAAGAGAAAGAAGCCCAGTCGGCAGTGGATTAACCCGGAAATCGTTTTACGCTATTCAATAGCCGGACCGACAACAAGTCCGGCTTATTTTTTAGTTATTCACCAGTTTTATTAGCTTTGCTTCCCGCAGTGAAACGAGTAGTATAAAGGACGGGAACGAATAAAACCGAATCATTATGTCAGAAGAACTTTCATCCATCCGGTCAGGTGCGGAAGAGCACATGAAAAAAGCGATCGGTCACCTCGAAACGGAATTAATTAAGATCAGGGCCGGTAAGGCCAACCCCCAGATGCTGGATGGTATCGCGGTGGATTATTATGGTTCGCCGATGCCCATTAACCAGGTGGCCAATATCAGTGTGATGGATGCCCGCACGCTGACTATTCAGCCCTGGGAAAAAAATATGCTCCAGCCGATTGAGCGGGCAATTATCGCCGCCAATATCGGGATCAATCCGCAGAATGACGGGGTACTGATCCGCCTCTTCCTGCCCCCGCTGACGGAAGAAAGAAGAAAAGAACTGGTTAAACGATGCCAGGGCGAAGGTGAGCAATCAAAAGTCGCGATCCGGAATATCCGACGGGACGCAATCGAGCATATCAAACGGCTGCAGAAAAACGGGCTGAGTGAGGATGTGGCCAAGGATGCGGAAACCGGCGTACAGGAAACAACGGATAAATTTATTTCAGCCGTGGAAAAACACCTGGCTGCTAAAGAAAAAGAAATTATGTCTGTATAAACCGCTGCCGGTTATACAGGGAAAGCAACATCAGTCAACGGGTGTTGCTTTCTTTTTTTCCGGCCGGTTAGCGAGATATACACCCAGCAGGATCACACTCAGGCCGATCACCTGCATACCGGTGACTTTTTCCCCGTAATAAACACCCCATAAAATGGCAATAAAGGGAATGCCATAGGTTACCAGCGAAGCGAAAAGCCCGCCGGCTTTTTTTACCAGCAGGTAAAACAATACCGAAGCAAGTGCGGTTCCCAGGATGCCAAGTACCGAACTGGCCAGGGTACTTAGGACATAGGTATTTTCGGTCAGCGGAAGATTGAAATAACCGGTGACCAGGAGTACGAGCAGGGAAGCTGGGATCAGCCCGGTAAAGGCGATCGTGGCAATCTGTACCGAGCTGACTCCGGTTAATTTTTCGTGTACCATATTTACATTGAACCCATAAAAGATGGTCGCCAGCACTACAAAACCGGTATAGGCCAGGTAGCCCATCGGTTTGCCGGTATTGGAATAAAGCAGCAGGGCGCTCCCGGCTAATCCAACCAGTACACCGGCAATTTTCTGCGGGCTGGTATGCATCCGGAAAAACAAAGTGCCGGTAATGATTACAAATAAGGGGGTTAAAGAATTCAGGCTGCCGGTGAGGGCGCCGTCTATTTTCGTTTCAGCGATGCAAAACAGGAAAGCGGGGAAAAAACTGCCCAGCCAACCACTCAGCAAAACATAACGGAGTACCGGGCGCGGTAAATTTTTCAGCGACCGGAACAGGAAGGGCAGCATGGCCAGTCCCGAAGAAAACATCCGGAGGGCAGCTACCTGGTAAGGGGATAATACCGGTTGCTGGTAGGCATCATACATCCCCCATTTCATAAGGATGAAGGAGCTGCCCCAGATGATACAAAGGCCGATGAATAATGTCCAGCTGAGAAATTTACTGCTCATAAAAGCGGCAAAGTTCAGGTTTAGGAGGCAGAGTTGGGTAATTTTTTTAACTTTCGCGGGTCAGGTTGAAAGGTTGAAAAGATGACCAGTTAATAAAGACCTTCTAAGAACCCTCCTTGTCAACCTGTCAACCTGTTAACCTGCCTTTGCCGGCAGGCAGGCTTGTCAACTAGTAAACAATTAATCATGAGTAAGAACCTGTTGTCCCAAACCGATACCCGCGCCCCTAAGAACATCGACAAGCAAACGACCAAAGAAGCGACTGCTAAAATACTGGAAGAACTGGATGAGTTACAGAACCTCCTTTTTGCGGAGGGAAAACATGCTGTACTGGTGGTGATCCAGGGAATGGATGGAAGCGGTAAGGATGGAGTGATCCGCAATGTACTTGGCAATATGAACCCGCAGGGTGTTGCGGTGAAATCCTACAAAGCGCCCACGGCGGAGGAATTGTCCCACGATTTTCTCTGGCGTGTTCACCCGCATACTCCGGGCCGGGGAATGATCCAGGTATTCAATCGTTCTCATTATGAGGATATCCTCGTAACCCGGGTGCATAAATGGTGTGATGACGAAACAGCCCGGAAACGAATGGAGGCGATCAATGATTTTGAAATACTGCTGCAGCAGCATAACAACACCCATATCCTGAAATTTTACCTGCATGTTTCAAAGGAGGAGCAGCACGAACGCCTGAGTGAACGGATGAAGGACCCCGCCAAAATGTGGAAATACAATGAAAAGGATTTCGAGGAAGCCAGGCTCTGGGATGTCTATATGGAGATGTATGAAGACTGCTTTAACAATTGCTGCAACCCGCCCTGGAACATTGTACCGGCCGATCAGAACTGGTACAAGGAATATATTATCGCCTCCGCGCTCCGGGACCTGCTGAAGGGACTGGATATGCAATTCCCCGGGGATGAAAAAGTAGTTGCACGGATTGGCATATTAAATAATATCTTGGGTGAGATTTGCGGAGCTCATCATATAACCTAAATCAAATTTTATGGGAATGCTTAAAGAATTTAAAGAATTTGCCATGAAGGGCAACGTAATTGACCTCGCGGTGGGTGTGGTGATCGGCGCTGCTTTCGGCGCGATCGTATCCGCGGTGGTTGACCATATCCTGATGCCCATCGTGGGGATGATCACGGGGGGCATCAACTTCGATTCCCTGGCCGTAAAAGTGGGGGATGCCGAACTGAAATATGGAATGGCGATCTCTGCCATTGTAAAATTCCTGGCCATCGCTTTCTTCCTGTTCCTGGTGATCAAAGCAGTCAACAGCGCGAAGAAAAAGGAAGTTGCCGCCCCCGCGCCCACCCCAGAGGAGATCGCCCTGCTGCGCGAGATCCGGGACGCCCTGAAGAAATAATTTTGGGGAAAACCGGGGGATTCCCTCCGGCCCGATTCCCTTATTTTTGTGAAGTCCTGTTGGAGAACAGGACTTTATTTTTGATTAAACAGATTCAACGTGCAGAATTCCTCGTACCAGATCAAATTGCCCCAGTTCGAAGGCCCGTTCGACCTTTTATTGTTCTTTATAGAAAGGGATGAACTGGATATCTATAATATTCCCATTACCCGTATCATTAACGATTTCATGGATTATATCCACCAGAGCGGGGAACTGAATATCGAGCTGAGCAGTGAATTCATCCTTTTTGTATCCACCCTGATGCGGATCAAGGCCAAAATGCTCCTGCCCCGTAAAGAAGTGGATGCCCAGGGAAATGAGATCGACCCGAGACAGGAACTGGTCAGCAAGATCCTCGAATACAAACGGTTTAAAGAGGCATCGGTACAAATGGCGGAAATGGAAGCCCTGCGGATGCTGATGGTGAAACGGGGTAATATCCAGAAAGAACTGTCGCAGATCGGGGAAGAGGGCAGTGAAGGAACGGAGATCCAGCATATCACCCTGTTTAAACTGATGCGGGCCTTTGAAAAAGCCATGCAGAAATACAGCGACCGGCTGAATAAACCGGTTCATACCGTGGTGCATTACAAATACACCATGGAACAAAGCCGGGACGAGCTGCTTACCCTGGCAAGGGAGGAAAAAACCGTGCCCTTTGAAAGGATCTTCGAAAGGAGTGAGAACCGGGTACAGGCTATTTTCCTCTTCCTGTCTGTACTGGAACTGGTACAGCAGAAATTCCTGAAGATCATGATCGGGGAGGGGAAGAACAATTTCATCATTGAATTCAATGAACCGGAAAACCGGCTGGCCGAACTCGAAGAACAAAACCAACAATAAAACACATTCCTCAAAAAAATTAAGCGATGAAAAGTTTTGCAACTGCCAACTGGAAAGGTACCGGGAAAGAAGGAAGCGGAACCCTGAGTTCCAAATCAAAAGTACTGGAAAACACCTCCTACGATTTCAGGAGCCGTTTTGAAGACGGTACTTTTACCAATCCGGAAGAACTCGTGGCCGCCGCGCATGCCGGTTGCTTTTCGATGAAACTGAGCTTTGTACTGGGCGCCGCGGGTTTTACTCCCGACAGTATTGATACCAAATGTACCATCACCCTCGAAGCCGGGGCCATCATCTCCAGTCACCTGGAAGTTAAAGCGGCTGTTCCGGGTATTGATGCGGCTAAATTTGCTGACTGTGCAGCGGAAGCAAAGGTAAATTGTCCTATTAGTAAGCTCCTGAACACGGAGATTACGCTGGAAGCCGGCCTGGCCTGATCCCTGCCTGCTGCTGCCGGGTTGAATGTTGCGGAAGAGCTAAACCTTTAATGAACCGATATGAAATTCATTTTCCTTTCGGCCTTTATGGCCCTCGGTAACCTGGTTTTCGCGCAGGCAAGCGGAACCGGTATTGGTGGTGGCGGCACCGTGCAGAAACGAATGGAAGTATATAGTTGGGCCGAGCGGCCGGAAGAAGAGCGAGTGTCCGACGTCCAGCAATTATTCCTGGAGCAGCAATGGATGCCGGGCCTGGTTGAATTCCGGAGTGGCCGGCCGGATATGCAGGTCCCCCTGATTTTTGATATCCATAATAATACCCTGTATTACCTGCAGGGAAAAATTATCATGGAATTTGTGGATACGGTTTCCTCGTTTTTCCTGACAGTACCACATAAAAGCGACAGCCTTACACTTCTCTACCGGAGCGGTTTTACCGCATTCCAGGCCAATACCACCGAAACTTTTTACCAGGTACTGGTGGATGGTAAGGTTCAGTTGCTGAAATGCCGGGCTAAATCCATTTTACTGATCCGGGATAAGGACCTGCCGGAAGAAAAAAGAACCGAACTGAAGGAGCTGTATTTTGCCTGCCTGCCCGGTAATAAACTACAGATGCTGCCATTGAATGCAGAACGGATCAAGGCCAGTATGCCGGAGTACGCTGCGAAAATTGCAACGATCCTGAAAAAGGAACATATCAAACTGAAGAACGAAGCGAAGCTGACTGAACTCTTTGTTCATCTCAATAATGAACTGCAGTAGCTGTTATTCATAGATCCAGAGCAGGACCGGTTTAGGGGAAGCGTTGATCAGCGCTTTTAATTGCTCTAAAAAATCCGGCGCTACAGTGGGACAACCATTGCTCTGGCAAATATCCTCTTCTACTTCCCCGGAGGGAACGCAGGAGTGTCCGTGCAAAACAACAGCCCGTTCAAAGGCCTTGTTATTACTGCTGTCCAGCCCATGCAGTTTATAGGAATACCCCCATTTACCGGTATAAGGAACCCCGACCCGGTATTTTCCAAGAGAGGTACAGCCGCTGCCCACTGCATTGCTGTACTTTCTCCCTTCCAGCCAGTATTGATAACAGTTTCCATGGGTCACGAGCCCGGCCCGGAGCAGGCTGTCTTTTTTCAGGTCATAGATAAAAAACCGGTTTTTCCCGGGGGGCCGGCTCATATCAATAAAGAAACAGGTTTCCTCGTTGTACTTTTTTTTATGGACAAAGCTTTTTGCGGTAACGGCTTTTGCGCGGAGTTTTTCCAGGTCAGGCGACGGGGCTGCTGTCTTTTTTTCCCTGTAGATACCGGACAGGGGGGCCTTTGTATTGTTACCGGTGGCGCTGTTGACAAACCAGGTAAGGCCGGCCAGCAGCACGAGGACTGAAAAGAGCAGGAGTACATGTTTCATAAAACAGCAGTTGATCCGTTGAGATGTGAGAGTAACGGAATTCCATACGCTGCTTTATGCTGTTGCTGTTAAAGCTTTCTGAAAACAAAAAGGACGGTACCGGTAGCCGGTACAGTCCTTTTATAAATTTTTTGCTGTGTTTAACCCAGCAACTGGGATACCCTGATTTTGTCTTTCATCATTTCCCTTATTATAGCTGCAATTCCCTCCGCATCGTACCCGCATTCGCGTTGCAGCTCTTTTGGTGTGCCATGTTCCACCAGCCGGTCCGGGATGCCCAGGATCCGTACTTCATTCTTATAGCCGTTCCGGTTCATGAACTCAAGGATGGCACTGCCGAATCCACCTTCCACGGTCCCGTCTTCCACGGTAACCAGTTTTTTATAGCGCTGGCAGGCTTCGTGCAACAAAGCTTCATCCAGCGGCTTTGCAAAGCGCAGATCATAATGACCGGGGTTCAGACCATCAGTTTTCAGGTCGCGGATCGCGGCGGCGGCAAAATTGCCGGGGTGTCCGAACGAAAGAACAGCGATATCCTGCCCGTCTCTCAGTTTCCTTCCCTTCCCGATCTCAATTTCTTTCATAGGTGTTTTCCAGTCGGGCATCATGCCTTCTCCCCTCGGATAGCGGATCACAAAGGGGAATTTTGTTGTCTCCAGCTGGGCGGTAAACATCAGGTTTCTCAATTCACTTTCGTTCATCGGGGAGCTGATGATCATATTGGGAATACAGCGGAAATAAGCGATATCATAACAGCCGTGATGAGTAGGCCCGTCATCTCCTACCAGTCCGGCCCGGTCCAGGCAAAACACTACCGGTAGTTTCTGTATAGCCACATCATGCACCACCGAATCAAAGGCCCGTTGCATGAAGGAGGAATAGATATTACAGAAGACCTTCAGTCCCTGGGTGGTCATACCGGCGCTCAGGGTTACCGCATGTTGTTCGGCAATGCCCACATCAAAAGCCCGGTCCGGCATCTTTTCCATCATAAACTTCAGCGAAGAACCCGAAGGCATAGCCGGGGTGATGCCGAATATCTTATCATTCTGTTCCGCCAGCTCGATCATTGTGTACCCGAATACATCCTGGTATTTGGGGGGCTGGGGCAGGTCAAATTTTTTCTTCCGGATCTCACCGGTCATTTTATCAAACAAACCGGGGGCATGCCACTTGGTCTGGTCTTTTTCAGCGAGCGCATAACCTTTGCCTTTGGTAGTGATAATATGCAGGATCTTGGGACCGGGGATATCCCGCAGGTCGCGCAGCGTGTCCACGAGTTTCGCCACATTGTGCCCGTCGATCGGTCCGAAATAACGCAGCTTCAGGGATTCAAAGAGGTTGGCACTGCTGCTCACCATACCCTTCATTCCTTCGACCAGTTTATGGGCCATGGCCCGGGTAAGGTTCTTGCCCACCGGTAACTTGCCCATCAGTTTCCATACATCATCCTTCACTTTATTATAGGCAGGGGAGGTGGAGATATCCGTCAGGTATTCTTTCAGGGCGCCCACATTGGGATCAATGCTGATGCCGTTATCATTCAGGATAATCAGCATATCCGCATCCGCTACTCCTGCATGATTCATGCCTTCGAAAGAGAGACCGGCCGTCATGGATCCATCGCCAATTACGGCGACGACTTTCCGGTCTGTTTCGCCTTTGTATTTGGCCGCCATCGCCATGCCCAGGGCAGCCGAAATGGAAGTGGAGGAATGGCCTACACCGAATGTGTCGTATTCACTTTCACTTCTTTTAGGAAAACCGCTGATGCCTTTGTATTTCCGGTTACTGGGAAAAATATCACGCCGGCCCGTCAGTATTTTATGTCCGTATGCCTGATGTCCCACATCCCATACCAATTGATCGTACGGTGTATTGTAAACATAATGCAAGGCCGTGGTTAATTCCACCACACCGAGACTGGCGCCGAAATGCCCGCCATGCACACTCACCACGTCAATGATATACTGCCGGAGCTCATCGCAGAGCTGGTGCAATTTCTCACGCGGCAGCTTTTTTAAATCAGCCGGAGAATCAATTGTTTGTAATAGGGGCCCAGGAGTGATCTGCATAGTTCAGGGTTTGCTGCTGTAAAAGTACTGTTTTCCGCCAGATACCCATAATGACCGGGTTTTTATAAAAAAAGGGTTTAACAATATTTTTCCGCAGGGGATAACCCACCCGCTCCGGCCGGGATAATCCGGGGGTCCCATTTACAGGCATTATCGGCCACTGGTATATTAAATCGGGCAGATAAGAGACTGGAATCATTAGATTTGTAGCAAATGTGGTTTGCAAATTCAAGGTATTGGTTGTTCCAGACAATTGGCTGGGGAGGCTTTACGCTGATCAGCATTTTCTTTGCTTATTCCTTTGACCAGTTGAATACGCGGGAGCAGCTGACCCAGGTTTTCGGGCGGCTCGGGATATTTGTGATACTCGGCCTTTTACTGACCCACCTGATGCGTTCCTTCATTCTGAGTATTGACCTGTTGCAAAAAAGACTCGAACGGCAATTCTTCTATTTCCTGCTGATCACTTTTCTATTTTCCATGGTAGGTTCTGTGATCTACATGCAGGTGCTGCAGAACAATAACCTGCTGAACAAAAGGGAACATGAATTCCTGGGGAATAAGGTGCTGCTGATTGCCAGTGGGGTCTTTAGTTTCTTTGTGTATTTCTTTATCTGGAACCTGATCTATTTTATATACCACTACGTTACCAAGAGCCGGAAACAGCAGCTGGATACATTACGGCTGGAGTCCATGGTAAAAGAACTTGAGCTCAAAACCATCAAGGCGCATATCAACCCTCATTTTATTTTTAATTCGCTCAACAGTATTCGGGCGCTGGTGGATGAAAACCCGCAACGGGCCCGCAAGGCAGTTACGGAACTCAGTAATATCCTGCGCAGCAGCATGCAGACGGAGAAAATGGAAACCGTACCGCTGGAAAAAGAACTGCATATCATAAAAGACTACCTGGCCCTGGAGAATATGCGCTTTGAAGACCGCCTGAAAGTGGAGTATGATATTGATGAAGACACCTTGAACCAGCCGGTACCTCCCATGATGCTGCAGACCCTGGTGGAGAATGCGATCAAACACGGGATCAGTCAACAGATCAGCGGGGGGCTGGTAAAAGTGATTTCTGATTTCAGCGGGGATTACCACGAACTGGTGGTGCAGAATACCGGTCAGCTCAGCAGACAGGTAAATACGGAGGAAGGATTCGGGCTTTCCAGTACTACAAACCGGTTAAACCTGTTGTACGGAGAGAAAGCCCGGTTTGAGATCCGGCAGGTCAACGGATCCCTGGTAGAGGCCCGGGTGCTGATACCGGTTCAACCCTGGGGAAACGAATAAATTTTTGCCACACAAAACTAAGATTCATGAAAGCAATTATCATTGACGACGAACGCCTCGCCAGGCTGGAATTAAGAAAACTGTTGCAGGACTTTCCTGAAGTGGAAGTGATTGATGAGGCGGTCAACGCAGAAGACGCATTGGCCAAGATCGAATCCCTGCAACCCGACCTGATCTTCCTGGATATCCAGATGCCGGGGAAAACCGGCTTTGATATGCTGGCCGAGCTGGACAAAGCTCCGCAGGTCATCTTCACCACGGCACATCATGAGTTTGCCTTAAAAGCCTTTGAGGTCAATGCCCTGGATTACCTGATGAAACCGGTGGAGCCCAAAAGACTGGCGGATGCGATCCAGAAATTGCAGCAGTCTGAAAACCGGGAACAACGGACCGATACAGAGTTTGTCAATAACAGTATTCTTTCCGAGCACGACCAGGTATTTGTGAAGGACGGGGAACGCTGCTGGTTTGTAAAACTGAGCGAGATCCGCCTCTTTGAAAGTGTGGGCAATTATGCCAAAGTTTATTTCGGACCCAATAAGCCCCTGATCTTAAAATCACTCAATGCCCTGGAAGAACGGCTGGACGAGAAAGTGTTTTTCCGTGCCAACCGCAAGCATATTGTCAACCTGCGGATGATCGATAAAATCGAACCCTATTTTAACGGGGGTCTGTTACTGGACCTGAAGGGCGGCGAGAAAATTGAAGTAAGCCGGAGGCAGACGGTGAAATTTAAGGAGATGATGAGCCTATAGAATAGTTGGGAGTCTCGTGATTGGGGGAGAGGATTAAAGGTCGTCGGATGTTGGTAGTTTGAGGCTGGATGTTGGTAGTTGGAGATTGGCAGTTGGAGGTTGGTAGTTGGAGATTGGAGGTTTCGTGTTGAAAGAAAACCATGATGAAAAGACTGCCCCCCAAATGAAAAAGCCCGAAGGGCTGAAATGATTATAGAAATATATCCGGACAGTCAATTTTAGAATCCCGAAGGGCCGGCGCAATTGTGATTGGGGATGTGTGAATTGGCCATTTCGTTCGTTGGGCCTATTCAATGGGATTGGGCTCAATTGCTCTGGAGAATTAAGCCCAGGGGCTGAAATAATTATAGTAATATATCCGGACAGTCGATTTTAGAACCCCGAAGGGTGGGCGCAATTGTGATTGGGATCTATCGCTATGGAGAAATTAAGCTCAGGGGCTGAAATGATTATTGTAAAAAATAATATCCGGACAGTCGATTTTAGAACCCCGAAGGGCCGGCACAATTGTGATTGGAGATGTGTGAATTGGCCATTTCATTCGTAGGGTCAATGCAATGCGATTGGGCCAATTGCTATGGATAAATTAAGCCCGAAGGGCTGAAATAATTATAGTAATATATCCGGACAGTCGATTTTAGAACC
>JACPUV010000046.1 GCA_016192105.1 Sphingobacteriales bacterium
AGGTACTGCAAAAAAAATTCCTCCGTGGCCGGTCAGAAAATTCGGTGAGCGGTCGAAAAAGCAGGATGGAAACTTTTGTTACGAAAATAGTTTCCATAGTTTTGCCCTTCCAAATCACCAATTATGGAACCCAAAGAGCGAATTCTGATCAAGGCCGAGGAGCTGTTTATGCAGTACGGGATCCGTTCTGTATCGATGGATGATATCGCCCATAGCCTGGGGATGAGCAAGAAGACCCTCTACCAGTATTTCGCTGATAAAGACGAACTGGTACACGCAGTGGTCGAAGGCCATATTCAGCACATACAGACCGACTGCCAGTCCTGCCGCACGGAGGCTGCAAATGCCATTCACGAGATCTTCATCACCATGGAGCGGATCATGGAAGAGTTCAGCAATATGAACCCGATGATCCTTTATGATCTTGAGAAATTTCATTTTAATGCCTTCCAGCGGTTCCAGCAGTACCGGGGCAAGTTCCTGCTCCAGATCATCCGGGATAATATTGAATGGGGGATCCGGGAAGGATTGTACCGGGAGGATATAAATGTGGATGTGATGTCGAAATACCGGATCGAATCCATGATGATCCCCTTCAATGTGTCGGTATTTCCCCCGGGTAAATACAACCTGGGCGCCACTTCGGAAATGATCATCCAGAATTTTGCCTATGGTCTTGCCACCGTGAAAGGACATCAACTGATACAACAATACAATGAGCAACGCAAAAAACATCTTACTTATGAAGAGAACAAGAAATAAACAGCGGGTAGATATCGGGAAGCTGTTTATGGCAGTCCTGCTTCCGGTTTTCGGGGCGGCGCAGTCCGCAGCGGACACGAACAGCAAGGCCCGGCATGAGTTTAGCATCCAGCAGGCCATCGATTATGCACAAAAGAACAATGTGAATGTAAAAAACGCGCTGCTGGACGTACAGTACCAGGAGCAGGTGAACCGGGAAGTGACTTCCCGGGCTTATCCCGGTATCAATGCCAGTCTCGGTACAACCTATAACCCCAATGTCGCCACCCAGGTGATCCCCAATTTTATTTCCCCCGCCACCTACCAGGTGCTGATTGATGAAGGGGTTAAAGACGGAAGCGGGAATCCCATCCAGATGCCGGCTGATTTTGGCCTGATCGCCGCGCAGTTCGGTACGAAGTACAGCGCTATGGCCGGGATTTCACTTACACAATTGCTGTTTGACGGCCAGGTATTTGTCGGGTTGCAGGCAAGGGATGCCACCATGCGCTTTGCCAAAAAGAATGTGGAAGTGACCGAAGAGATGATCCGTACCAATATTTATAAACTGTACTACCAGCTGCTGGTGAGCAAAACGCAGGTGGAATTACTGGATGCCAATATTGAGCGCCTCGGCAAATTGCTGAAAGATACCCGCATCATCTATGAAAACGGGTTTACGGAGAAGCTGGATGTGGATAAACTCACCGTGCAGCTTACCAACCTGCAGACGGAGAAAAGCAAAGTGCTGAACAATATTTCCAATGGCTATTACGGGCTGAAAGTCCTGATGGGTATGCCGGTACAGGATGAACTGGTGCTGACCGATAAGCTGACAGCGGAACAGATCAAAGACGGTATCCTGGAAGGCAGTATCTATTCCTATAATGACCGGAAAGACTACCAGTATGCACAGATCGGGAAGGAACTGAGCGCATTCAATATCCGCCGGTACAAGCTGAGCCAGGTACCGACGATTTCCCTGAACGGGCAATACGCAAAGAATGCACAGCGGAATAAATGGAATTTCCTGGGTAAGGGAGACTGGTTCACGATCTCTTCGGTAAGCCTGAACATGACGATCCCGATCTTCAACGGGTTTTATACCCAGTCAAAGATCCGGCAGACAACAATCCAGCTGCGCCAGGCCGAAAACCGGATCGAAGCGCTGAAACTTTCTATCGACAGCGAAGTGGAGACCGCCAAAAACAATTACCGTTCCGCCGTCAGCACCATGGACTTCCAGCAGAAGAATATGGAACTGGCAGAAAAAGTGTACCAGCAAACCAAGAAGAAATACGAAGTGGGCACCGGCTCACAAACGGAGATCAATGCGGCGCAGGTGGAATTGAAAACGGCACAAAACGGGTATATCACCGCGCTGTATGATGCAGTGATCGCCCGGATCGATTTCCTGAAAGCCACCGGCAAACTCTGATAACAAAACCAACTAATGACGAATAAATTAACCAATATGAACGCGATAATGAAAATAACAGCGGTAGTCCTGATTACCGTGACCGTAGCTGCCTGCGGCGGCGCCAAAGAAGAAAAAGGTCAGCTGGGTGACCTGAAAGTAAAACTGGAAAAACTGAAAAAAGACAAGAGCAATCTTGAATCAGATATCCGCAAGATCGAAGAGCAAATTGCCAAGGCCGATCCGGCAGCGGCGAGCCAGGTAAGAAGGCTGGTGGCGGCAGATACCCTGCGTACCACTGATTTTGCGCATTATATTGACCTGCAGGGCAAGATTGCCAGCAATGGAATCGGCTATGTGGCACCCAAAGGACAGGGTGGCCTGATCCGGGCGATTTATGTAAGTGTGGGACAACGGGTAGGAGTGGGACAACTGGTCCTGAAACTGGATGATGCGATCCAGCGGCAGCAACTGGCCGCGGCTCAGCAGGCAGTAAGTCAGCTGAGAACCCGGCTGGCACAATCGCAAACGGTGTATGAGCGCCACCAGAATCTCTGGAAGCAAAATATAGGCGCGGAAATAAATGTCATCAATGCCAAAGCGGATGTGGATGCCATGGCGGCCCAGTTAAAAGCGGCGGAAGCACAGGTGGGGCAGGCCAGTGAAGCATTGGACATGACCAATGTAAGGACTGGTATAAGCGGTGTAGTGGAAGCGGTGAATGTCCGTGTTGGTGAATCTTTCTCCGGGGCCACTCAGCAGGGCGGGCAGATTGTGATCGTGAATAACTCCTCTTTAAAAGTAGAAGTGCCGGTGCCGGACAATTATGTAGCCAAAGTGAAAAAAGGGGATAAAGTCCTGGTATCCGTTCCGGAAACCGGGAAAGCTCCTTATGCATCCATAATCAGCGTGGTGGGCGCCTCCATTGATGCCACCACCCGTTCCTTCCTGACCGAGGCCAGGCTTCCTTCCGATCCCCTGCTGAAACCTAACCAGACAGCCGTGATGAAGATCCTCGATTACCAGGCAAAAGCCGCGATTGCCATCCCGGTCAATACGGTGCAGAGTGATGAGAAAGGGAAATATGTATATGTAATCGAAAAGTCGGGTGACAAACTGGTGGCCCGCAAAAAGGCAGTGCAGGTTGGCGAGGTATATGATGGGATCATTGAGATCAAAAGCGGCCTGGGCGGCGGTGACGTGCTGATCACCGAAGGATACCAGTCTGTTTATGACGGGCAGGCCGTGACCACCGGCAACAACAAATAATAAGTACAGCCAAAAAACTGATCTATGAAACTAACGGAAGCAATTATAAAAAAAGTCAAAGAGTTTAAGCCGACCAGCTGGGCGATCGATAACCGGGTGGCGGTTTATATCATGGCGATCATCATTTCAGGTATCGGGTTTACGCAATTCATCACCCTGCCGAAAGAGCAGTTCCCGGATATTGTGGTGCCCACCATTTCGGTCACCACCATTTATGCCGGTAACTCCGCAAAGGATATTGAAAACCTGGTTACCCAGCCCATCGAAAAGGAACTGAAAGGGATCAGCGGGGCCAAGGTGAATAAGATCCAGAGTATCTCGCAGGCCGATTACAGCCTGATCGTCGTGGAATTTGATACGGATGTAAAGACCGATATCGCCAAGCAAAAAGTAAAAGACGCAATTGACAGGGCCACATCGGACCTGCCGACTGACCTGACCTCTGAACCCAATGTGCAGGAGTTCGCGTTTAGTGATATGCCCATCATGTTTGTCAATATCAGCGGTGATTTTGACGGGATGCAGCTGAAGAAATACGCGGATAAAATGCAGGACCGCTTTGAGGCCCTCAGCGAAGTGAACCGGGCGGAGATCGTAGGCGCCCCGGAAAGGGAAATCCAGGTCAACGTAGATCCGTACAAACTCACCGCGGCCCGTGTTAGCCTGACGGATGTGGAAAACGCGATCAGCCGGGAAAATCATGATATCACGGGTGGCCTGATCCAGACAATGGACATGAAGCGTACCCTGAAAGTGAAGGGACAGTTTACCAGTGTGCAGGACCTCTATGATGTAGTGGTGCGCAGCAGTTCGCAGGGGGCTTCGGTTTACCTGCGCGACGTGGCGGAATTAAAAGACACGATCAAGGAAAAAGAAAGTTATGCCCGGCTGGATGGAAAAAATGTGGTAACCCTGAATATTATCAAGCGGTCCGGCGAGAACCTGATTGAATGTGCAGATAAAGTGAAGGAAGAGGTGGCCGCCATGCAAAAAACCGGGGAGCTTCCCCAGAACCTGCGGGTGGAATTTACCGGCGATACCAGCAAACAAACCAAGACCTCTTTCAACGAACTGATCAATACCATTGTCATTGGATTTATCCTGGTACTGCTGATCCTGATGTTCTTTATGGGCGTCACCAATGCCTTCTTTGTGGCCCTGAGTGTGCCGCTGAGTGTATTTGTGGCCTTCCTGTTCATCCCGTTGGTGAGCAGTTTGTCGGGTATCAATATCACCCTGAACTTCATTGTTCTTTTTGCCCTTCTTTTCGGACTGGGGATCATCGTGGATGATGCCATTGTGGTCATTGAAAATACGCACCGGATCTTTGCGAACGGGAAAATACCGATCGTGAAAAGCGCGAAGGAGGCGGCGGGTGAGGTGTTCATTCCGGTATTGGCGGGTACGGCCACCACGCTGGCGCCCTTTTTCCCGCTCCTGTTATGGAAGGGACTGATCGGTAAGTTCATGATCTATCTCCCGATCGTGCTGATCTTAACACTGGCGGCTTCCCTGATCGTGGCCTTCTTCTTCAACCCGGTATTTGCGGTGAGCTTCATGAAACCGGAAGGGAAGGAATTTGAAGAACCGAAAAATGCGGTGTTCCGTAAGAAATGGTTCTGGACCGCTTCCATCGGCGGCGTATTGCTGCACCTGGTACAGTTTCACGGCACCGCGAACTTCCTGTTGCTGATGGCCATCCTGATGGTATTTAATTCGTATGTGCTGAGTGATGTCATTCACCGGTTCCAAAACGGCTTCCTGCCGGGACTGATGAACCGGTATGAACGCCTGCTCCGCTGGGTATTACAGGGGAAAAGACCGGTACGCGCTTTTTATTCGCTTTTTGGTGTATTTGCACTGGCTGTATTTTTACTGGGGATCAGTATCGCCACCGGGCGTACCAAGTCAACTTTCTTCCCGAGCGGGGATCCCAATTTTGTCTATGTGTACCTGAAGATGCCGGTGGGGACGGATGCCCGTGTTACCGACAGTGTGTTGCATATCCTGGAGCACCGGGTGGAGAAAGTGCTGGAGAAGGAAAAGCCCGGGGAGCCCGGTTCAATTGTAGAAAGTATCATCACCAATGTGGCGGTGAATGCCAATAACCCCCGCGATAATAACCGGAGTGTACAATCCAACCTGGGCCGGATACAGGTTTCGTTTGTGGAGTTTGAAAAAAGGGATGGCAAGGCAACAGGTCCGCTTATGGACACGATCCGGGCCCGGGTACAGGGGCTGCCGGGTACCAGCGTGGAAGTAAGCCAGGAAGACAACGGCCCGCCCACCGATCCCCCGGTGAATATTGAAGTATCCGGTGATTACCTGGATAATGTAACCCGCGTTGCGACAGATCTCTTCCGCTACCTGGATACCAACCGGGTTGAAGGGATCGAAAACCTGCAGCCGGATGTGGATCTCTTTAACCCGGAAATTACGGTTACAGTGGACCGTAAGAAAGCCATGATGGAGGGACTGAGTACCGCCCAGATTGGCATGGAACTCCGGACGGCGGTTTTCGGGAAAGAGGTCAGCAAGATCAAGGACGGGGAAGATGAATATAAGATCCAGCTTCGCCACCGGGAGGATTTGCGGAATAATATTACCGGGCTGATGAATATGCGCATCACGTTTATGGATATGAATACCATGCAGGTGAAATCGCTGCCGCTCAGTTCCGTTGCAACGGTGGATTATACCAATACAGCAGGTGGCGTAAAGCGCAAGAATGTAAAGCGGACCGTGCAGTTGCAGAGTAATGTGCTCGATCCCACGATGGTGGCGCCGATCAATGCACAGCTGCAAACCAGGATCCGGGAGTTTAAGGAAAAGAATACCATACCGGCTGATGTGAATATCAAATTAAGCGGGCAGAGTGAACAGGAACAGGAAACCAATTCCTTCCTGGGTAAGGCGCTGATCATTGCGCTGATGCTGATCTTCTTTATCCTCGTCCTGCAGTTCAACAGTATGAGTAAACCCTTTATCGTGCTGACGGAGATCTTTTTCTCCATTATCGGGGTGCTGCTGGGCTACGCCTTTACCGGGATGACCATTGCCTCCATTATGATGGGGGTGGGTATCATCGGGCTGGCCGGTATCGTGATCAAGAACGGGATCCTGCTGATCGAATTCACCGATGAACTGCGTCAGCGGGGTATGCGTACCCGTGAGGCGGCGATCCAGGCCGGTAAGATCCGGATCATACCGGTATTGCTGACAGCGGTGGCCACGATCCTGGGACTGTTCCCGCTGGCCGTTGGTATGAACCTTGACTTTGCCGGATTGTTCCAGCACCTGCGGCCCAATTTATTTTTCGGAGGTGACAGTGTGGTGTTCTGGGGACCATTGGCCTGGACCATCATCTTTGGCCTGATCTTCTCCTTCTTCCTCACCCTGATCATGGTACCGAGTATGTACCTGATCGCTGAACGGCTGAAACGCCCGATGGAGAAATTTTACGGAACCCGGTTTATCGCCCTGCTCGGTTTTGCCGGTCCTTTCTTCTTCATCTTTGTGGGTATTATGTATCTTGGAAGGAGATTACAGGGTAAGAAAGTATGGCTGGGTAAACTGAAACCGGCGCCCTTAAAAGCTTCATAAATGAAAAACCGTGGTTGGTTTTGATGTACTGGGCTGTATCGGAAGATACGGCCCTTTTTATTTCCGGGGAATTCCATCCGCCACGATGATCCCCGCTGAAAAATTCAGGGTATGTACAGCCCGCAGGTTATTTTCTTTGCCGGGCAGCAGGGACCAGGCCATCTCTTCCCGGTATTCCGTTTCGGAAAGAAGGGTAATCCTGTTCAGCGCCAGGGCATAGCCGTATTGGGAGGAAGCATTGTTCTGCGCGGGCCGGAATAATTGGCCATTCATCCGGAAGATCTTCCCGGCGGGCCGGCAGCCGGCGATATGCGTCACCACCGGGTTCTGAGGATGAGGGGTCCAGTTGCCGGACAGAAGATCCCTGCTGTAATACAGCAGCAACTGGTCATTGGTGGATGTATGCGCTGGCCCGGCTGCACAGCCAAACAACCACCAGGTATCGTTCTCCAGCCAGAGAGTGGGGTCGATTAACAGGGTATCCTTTAACAACAGGCATTGCAGTTCCCACTGACGGGGGAAACGGGTGGCTTTGTATAATTCCACGGTATGGTTGGCACTGGTATCGGGGATCATATAGTGCTCATCCTGCCAGCAGAACAGGAAGGGATAAGCAAGGTGATACGGTTTGTCCAGCACGATTTCGGGTTTGGAAAATTTTCCCGATGCATCCAGTTTGAGCAAACTGATATGCGCTTTATTGCGGCTGTAACTAAATTCTTCAAAAAAAAGATAATGTTCGTTCCCGGCTGTGCTGACAAAGGGATCGGCCCAAAAGCAGCCTGCAGGGGGTTCCAGTACGGTAAAGGCACCCAGGTCAGGAGGATGCCCGTTAAAATCACCGCGTTGGAAGAGCAGTGTAAACCGCTGGCTTTGGAATTTGCTCTTTCGTTTGTACCGGAGATAGCGCCAGGCATTCCGTATGATCAATGCCGCCATCCGGAGATTGCCAGGTACTTCGGCGTAAGCCCTTAGGCCCGGCCGGCCGCTTTGCATGGCTGAACTGTATTTTTTTATAAAGGATTCCTTTCCCAGTGAGAGGAGTTCCTTTAACCGGTAGGCCAGGAAGGTGGATGCTTTCCAGGCCTGTACGCACAGGTTATTTTTTATGGAGTAGGGAACAGTATTGCTGTAACCATCATACACTTTAAGGGCATTGTTTTGCCCGGGAAACTGCACCCATAGCGAACTGCCCGTAACCGGTTCATCGTTCATCACTTCTCCGAAAGCGGGGAGGGCCGCAGCTTCGTAAGCCCCATTACCAAGACGGATTGACCAGATACCCATTGGGGGAACCGGCCCGGGATGATAAGCGGGATCGGTGAGGCATGAACGGAACAGGAGGTCCGTGTTAGCGGGATTGTTCTCCCCGGCATTCAATACAGGGGCTGCCGGGAATAATTCTTTTACAGGGGTTATGCTGAATGCATCCGGTACAGTGCGGAACCAGTGGTCTTCAAACTTTTTATACAGCCGGTACACCAGGGATCCTTTAATGGCTTTCTTTTCCGGCGCTGCCAGGAAGACGATATCCTGCAGCAATCCTTCCCCCAAAGCCTGTTGCAGCATGACCGCTTCCCAGGCAGGAAGGCCTTTATGGGGCGGAACCAGTACGGCTGCTTTCAGGGAGTTGTGCATGAATTCTTTCTTTTATTACCAGGTGTCAAAATCGGCTCCGGTGATCAGCAGGCTGATGGGCGCCTTTTGATCGGGCAGGTAAAAACAGCTAACATCTTTCCCGGCCGGCCGAAAGGCTTTTAGCGGCTCCGGCAGGGGGATGCTTTCATTCAGGTTTAAAACAATCGTATTATATCCCGACCAGAAAGCGAACCGTTTTAATTTACGGATGATCCTTTCCGTAATACCGTGGTAATTGTCCATTTCACCAATCCAGATCACATCGGTCAGCCGGATCCAGAATGTAATATCCTCAATGCGGATGAATAACTTATCAGGGGTTTCTTTGTAACGTAAATAAGCCGAATCCCTGTACACCCGGTAATACCCGTTCGTAAGCGGGTTATGGAAGGAGTCAACAGCAGTGGACCTGTATTTCCGGAGCAGGCGGGTTGCCAGGGATAACTGCCATTTCCGGATCAGGGGGCTCTTCTTACTGAGCCTGGAGAGGGGGAAGGTTTTGAAGGTTAATTTCAGGTCGTACCGGGTGACCTGGTCCACTTCTTTCCATTGAAGGTGTTTGAGGAAACCGGGTAAGGAATTGTCATTCGGGAAACCATAGATATACCGGATCCCTTTTTTTTCACATTCCGCATAGGTCAGCCGGGCCAGGGTCACAAACAATCCTTTTTTCCGGTGAGCCGAATGGGTCATGGTATCACCCGACTGGGCAACCAGTATTTTTTCATGTTCCCGGAATACAAGGTGAGGGAAAACACCGTAATAAGCGGCAGGCGCAAGACTGGCTGTGTGGAGAGCGATAAAAGCGATATGCTCACAGCCGGGGGCAGGGGTATCATATCTTTTGCGGATATCCTCTATCGTGAGCCTGGAACCAAAAGCATCCGCATAAAGTTCAGTAAGCAGCGGGTAATGAGCGGCAGTTACTCTTGTAAAAGTGTATTCATCTGTTACCGTTTTCCTGATATCCCCGCCGTTGCCTGTCATCGTTTCAAACTTAAACCTTTCTGACTAAAAAAGCCGCTGGTAAAGCGGCTTTTTTAATGAAATCAGTTTATCAGAATCCTTTCTTCTCCACCGGTTTTCCGTCGGTATCCAGTTCGATGACCGGGTAACCCAGTTTCTTTACCCCCTCCAGGATCTTCGCTTTGTCCCCCACGAGCAGGATATTTATTTTTCCCGGGTCCAGGAATTTCATGGCCACTTCATCCACCTGTTTCTTGGTCAGGCTGGCCAGTATTTTATTCTGCTGTTCGGTATAATCAGCCGCCAGTTTATAATCGAGAATGCGGCGGATAAATCCCGCTTTTTGTAAGCCGGTTTCATAGAGCAGGGCGTCCCGCTGGCCGAGGGAGTTTTTCATAAACTTCAGCTCGGGTTCGGTGATCCCGTTTTCCCGGTAGTTTTTCAGTTCTTTTATTACTTCCACCAGGGCACTGTCGGTAGCATCGGCACGGATACCGGAGCTGAATTCAAAATCGCCGGTGTATTCATCGCCGGTAAAGGAACTCCGGGCGCCATAGGTCCAGCCCTTGTCTTCCCGCAGGTTCAGGTTGAGACGGGAATTAAAATCGCCCCC
Source organism: Sphingobacteriales bacterium (assembly GCA_016192105.1). Lineage (GTDB taxonomy): Bacteria > Bacteroidota > Bacteroidia > Chitinophagales > Chitinophagaceae > JJ008. The sequence continues at coordinate 10,248 of JACPUV010000046.1, forward strand.
CAGGGTATAGTTCATCAGTCTTGCTTTGTTGAACTCACCGGTAGCATCGTATTTCAGCCCGGTGGCATAACCTACACGGAACTGGGACTGGGCCGCTTTGGGAATATCAACCAGGTAAACTTTTGTCTGATCGATAGTGGAAGCTGAACCATTCACCACCGGCAGGTCGATTTTTTTATTGGGCAGTTTATCCAGGAACGCAAGTTTGGGCAGGATCTCCTGTTGTTTAATATCGCCCACGACCACCACTTTGGCGCCTTGTGAGGTCATGTAATGGGCATAATAGTTTTCAACATCCTGCAGTTTCAGGTTGCTGATCGTATATTCTGTCCCGGCCTCATCCATGCTGAGAATACTGGCAGGGCCATAATTGATCTTCGCAAAGACCAGGTCGGCTACAGCCGCCGGATCTGCTTTTGCCTGTTTGAATCCCTGCAGGCGTTGCTTCTGGATACGGGAGAAAGCGGCTTCCGTGAATTTCGGGGATAACATTTTTTCCTGCAGCAGTTCCAGTGTTTTGTCCAGGTTCTTTTTCAGGGACTGCACATTAAAGCTGATGCCGTTAAAGCTGCTGTTTACAGATACATTGCTTCCGAGTTTCTGCAATTCCACCGCCATTTGCTCCGCCGTGTAGTTCTTGCTGTCTTCGTTCATCATACTGGAAAACATGCTGGCCAGCCCGATCTTAGCGGTATCCTTTGCCTGGAGTAAATGCCCCCCGGGGATCGTAATGGTTAATGTTACCGTGGGAATTTCCGTTGTTTCCGTACCGATTATCTTCACCCCGTTTTTAAGATCCTTTCTCCAGAAGGCGGGCACTTTTACCACCGGGTTAGCCCCGTTACCGGGTATTTTACTCCGGTCAAAATTATCGTTGGCCTTGGTGTATTTCAGCCCGGTATAACCATAGTCAGGGGCCTGGTAAACGGTGGAGTCAATTTTATAATTATCCGCGGCCGCAACCAGTTGTTCCTGTCCCTTGGGCAGGATACTCAGGAATACGGCGTGTTTTCCTTTGATATATTCATTGTAAACCCGCATCACATCTTCTTTGGTCACGGACTGATACATCCTGATCAGGTCCGCGATTTTATTCGGGTTCCCCGAAAAGGTCTGAAAAGCGGCAAGCTGGGAAACTTTGCCGGATACACTCTGCAGGCCGTTGATCTGTTGCGCTTCCATACCCCCTTTGAATTTAGCGATATCATCATCGGTAATGCCCCTTGCTTCAAAGGAATCGAGGGAACTCCGGAACAGGCTGTCCATCCGGGCAAGGGTTTTTCCCGGGGAGGGAACAAACTGGAAGCTCATTTCACCGGCCAGTTCGGATAACTGGCTGAAGCCACTGGCCTGGATTGCTACTTGTTTTTTCACCAGTTGCTGGTACAGAACGGAATTCTTTCCCTGTCCCAGTACCTGCGCCAGGCAGGCGAGGGCACCCATATCTTTATGATAATTGGGAACGGTGGGATAAACGACATAGAGTAAAGGAAGTTTTGCGTAGTTGTCGGTATAAGAAACATAGTGGTCAGTGGTCAGTTTTGCCGGGGGTACCATTACGGGTTTTACTTCCGGTCCGCGGGGGATCACGCCAAAATATTTTTCAACGAGCTTCACCACTACGGCCGGCTTTACATCGCCTCCAATTGTAACCGTGGCATTGTTGGGACCGTACCAGCGGAGGAAGAAATTTTTCAGGTCATTTACATCCACGCGGTTCAGGTCTTCCACATAACCAATGGTTAACCAGGAATAGGGGTGGCCATAGGGATAGAGATTGCGGGAGGCGGTTTCACCGGCAAGGCCGTAAGGGCGATTATCATAATTCTGTCCCCGTTCGTTTTTGACGGTGGAGCGCTGTACTTCAAACTTCTGCTGGGTAACGGCATCCAGCAGGAAGCCCATACGGTCCGCTTCCAGCCAGAGCATTTTTTCCAACTGGTTACTGGGTACGGTTTCAAAATAATTTGTACGGTCCCGGTTGGTGCTGCCATTCAGGGTGCCACCTGCGTCCGATACGATTTTAAAATGCTGTTCATCGGCCACATGATCACTTCCCTGGAACATCATGTGTTCAAAGAAGTGGGCGAAGCCGGATTTGCCGATCTCTTCCCGGGCAGAGCCTACATGGTAGGTGACATCCACATGTACCACCGGGTCGCTGTGGTCTTCGTGGATGATCAGGGTCAGCCCGTTGGGCAGTACATATTTCTCGTAAGGAATAACAAGCTGACCAGGTTGTTTGGTGACTTTTTCCACCAGTTTGGTCTGCCCGTTTACCAACAGGGTCAGTAACAGGAATAAGGGGGCGAAAGCCGCTGCTCTTTTCATATGCGTTGTATTTAGTTGGATACTGTGTTTTCTTTCAGGTTAACTTTAAGGCAAAGCAAGTTACGGCATAATCGTCCGCCTTCCCCGCCATTTATCATTTTCACCGGCAATTTTCCACCGTTCGCGGAACTTATGGCTCATTATTTTGTACAGGGTAATAACTTTGCCTGAAAATTCTTACTATGAGTACAGCACCCCGCGTCAACCATGAGATCGACTATAAGATATATGGTGAGGAATTACAATTTGTGGAAATAGAACTGGATCCCCAGGAAACCGCCATTGCGGAGAGCGGCGCCATGATGATGATGGAGGATGGGATCCAGATGCAAACCATTTTCGGTGACGGCTCGGCCCAGCAGCAGTCATCGGGTTTTTTGGGCAAGCTGATGAGTGCTGGCAAACGGATCCTGACCGGGGAAAGTTTGTTTATGACGGCATTCACGAATACCGTTCCGGGAAAAAAGAAGGTTAGTTTTGCTGCCCCTTATACGGGAAAGATCATTCCGTTAGACCTCCAGGAACTGGGCGGGACCATTATTGCCCAGAAGGACGCCTTCCTTTGCGCCGCTAAAGGGGTAAGTGTGGGTATCCATTTCCAGCGTAAGCTCGGTACGGGCTTATTCGGCGGGGAAGGGTTTATTATGGAAAAACTGGAAGGGGATGGTTTTGCCTTCCTGCACGCCGGTGGTTATATCGTGGAAAAGCAATTGCAGCCGGGTGAAGTGCTCAAGATCGATACCGGTTGCCTGGTGGCCTATACTCCTTCGGTTGACTTTGATATAGAATTTGTACGGGGTATCAAGAACTTTATGTTTGGCGGCGAGGGTCTTTTCTTTGCCCGCCTGAAGGGTCCCGGAAAAGTATGGATCCAGTCCTTGCCGATCAGCCGCCTGGCCGGCCGGATCATGCAATACGGAACCTATAACAGGAAGGAAGAAGGCAGTTTGTTAGGCGGACTGGGGAACCTGTTTGACGGAAGGGAATAGCCGAAATTTTAAATTTCAGGCTGGCAAAAAAAGGGATAGTACCGCGTTAGGCAGTATCCCTTTTTTTATTTACCGGATACCCGGGTATTGGGTGGCCAGCATCAGCTCATATTCCGGGTTGTTTTTTAACTGCTGCACCACATAGCGCAGTTCTTCCACATATTCCGGTTTTTGAAATGCCTGGTCATGCGCCAGGAAGACCAGGTGATCTGCCGTCCTGGTTTTTTTTGCTTCCAGCAGGTTGTAAACCCGGCGGAGTAACAGGGCCGTATCTGCGTCAGGCGCCAGCGTTTTATGGTCAAAGGTCCATTCGATATCCCAGCCCATAACGTCATAACCGGCTGCATACAGGGAATCCACCGCAGCCTTGCTATCATATATATCCGTATGGTCGATCGCGCCGATGCGCCAGGCGTTCCTGCCCGGTGTGCGGGCTATTTTGTTTCGGAATCCCAGTTTTCCGTTTGAATAATTAAAGTCAGTCACGATGGTGCCGGGCTTTTCGTAGTACGAAGTATAATGATTATGGGCATGACTGTAACTGTGATTGCACAGTTCGATCGTACTGTCTGTCTGCAGCATTTTCCAGGTTTCCTCCTGCTGACGGGTATCGGTTGTATGAATGCCGACGATAAAAAAACTGGCTGGAACTTTTTCTTCTTCGATTACGCCCAGTACATTCCGGGTACCCTTGTTGGGTCCATCATCAAACGTGAGGTAGATTTTTTTCTTTTTACGGCTTAAGGCCGCGACGGAATCCTTCGCTTTTTTCTCCTGTCCTTTAATAGCGGCGCTATCCGGTACCGGGACAGGTTCTTTCCGGTCGGTTCTTTCCGTACAGGAAGCCAGGGTGAGCAGGAAAACAGCCGTTAAAAAAGAATAAGAAGAAAAGGATAAGGGTTTGGCAGGGTCGCCATCAGCAGCAGGGCTGGGGTTCATAAAAATTTATGGTGTTTTAATTTCCGGTATGAAAGTAGCGTGTGGTTGGGAAGCGTACAAGATATGACTGGTTAAAGAATGTTTAAAGTCGGGAAGACCGGAACTCCAATGGCTACCGGCCTGCAAAACAGGATTTACCCATTCGGCGGTATATACAAACTTAAAGAGTAATACTTCCCGGCGAATCATTTATAGTTTCTTCAGCAGTACTTTTTTCTGGGAAAAATTAAATGCGGCATCCAGCATTTCCAGCAGTTTGGGCCAGTCTTCCTTTTTAACGGTGGCCTGTTTGTAATGCTTCTTGACCAGGATATTCAGTGTAGCGCCTTCCACGCTTGCCTGCACGGCAAAATTGCCGGCCGGGTTGTCGATATTCATATTCAGGTTCTCGGCACCCACTACTTTATACCCGGCCGGAATGGTAAACCTGATAATATTGCGCAGGGTGCGGGGGAATCCCATATAGGCATCCACTTCCCGTTGTCTTTCATCCTGAGAGATCCAGAGCTGGTCCCCGATCAGCCCGGGTACGGATACCAGGAGGTTGTCGCCGGCAATCTTCACCATATCTCCCAGTTCGAATTTATTGGTGAAATTCAGTTCCTGCTTGCGCCAGGTACGGCCATCGGCATTCAGGGTGAACTCGGTATAGGCAGTGATATTGTCAAAATCATCTTCCATTTCTTTTTTCATGTACTCCAGTTTGCGGGTCTTGTCTTCCTTTTTCCTTTCCCGGAGTTTTTCCTCGAAGCTTTCCAGCACAGCCCCTCTCAAACTGCCCCGGATATCATCTTCTCCTCCATAACTGCGGTAGTCATCGTCCAGGGCGGGGGTATAAACGAGGGCCTGGATATTGTAGTTCAGTTTGCTCAGCCCCGTAACCGCCCGTTGCTGCTGCACGAACATGTTCCGGGTAGCAGTATCAATGGAAGCGGTAACGGTATTGGTGGTGATATTGTCATCCGCTTTGCAGGCCGGCAGGGTAATGGGTGTGGCCGTCGGGTTCTTGCCAAGACTGATGATATAAGCCGGTGTATTCAGGAATTCTTCTTTGAAGTCGTACGGGTTGGAAAAGATGGTAGCGTTAAATATAAATTTATCTTTTACACGTACCATCCATTCGGGTTCCGTACGGAAAATAATATCTCCCGGCCTGGTAAGGGTGGCAGGGGCGGTCACGACCAGGTCGTACGGGATGTTCCGCAGGTCCAGGCACTGGGTCAGGCAGGAAGCGAACAACTCACTGGAAAACCCGTTGGTCCGGTAATGCGACATGTGCCGGAGAATATAGTAGGTCTTTTGAATAAAATCTTCCTCCCGCATATCCGCATAGCCGATTTGTTTCAGGTAGGCTTTGGCCATCGTATAATACATGGAACCATCCAGCCGGTTATACAGGTTATTCATTTTCCGGGCCAGCTCTTCCGGGCTGATATTCTGTTTTAATTCACCCCGGTCGCCGATAAAAAGATCAGACCGGTTTTCACTGCGGGAGAAAACGATCTGGAATTTCAGCATGGGAAATTCAATAAGCCGGTTGATCCACCGGGTGTCGCTGATCTTTTCGCGGTTTCGGTCTTCCCAGCTGTATTCAGCATTGCTGTTGCCGGTTTCTTTGAAGGCCGGGGCGCCCATGGTGGATTTGGAATTCACAAAAGAATTGTTGTCGGTGTCAATCTCGAATTTCTGGCTCAGGACGGGGTATTCACGGGTGCAGACAAAATAAATAGGGTCAAATTCGATATAGCTCATCTTCTTAACGGTGTTATCGTCGTAGAAAATGGTGCCGTAATCAATGATATCGCCGGGGTCCAGGTCCGGGACCGCTACTTTAAAAAAGATTACCCGGCTTTTGCTTTTATCAACATAGGTGCTGGCCTTCCCGATATAGGGCGTGAAGGTGGAAGGCACATCGTCATTGTCTTCCACGTAAACGGCATTGCGCAGTGAAACATCCTGTACCGTCCCATTGGCTTTTATGACTTTGATGCCAGCTCCGTCATTCGGTGAGCCGATCCGGAAATAGACGGTGGTGTAGTTATTTACGGCGTCCCGGTCATTCAGCCTGATCCGGCGGCGGGTGATTTCGTAAACCGCCAGTTTATTGGCGTCCTTGTCGAAAGAAAAACGGGTTTTCTGGGCGATGATCACGCCACTTTCCTCTTTCCATTTTTCGGGGATGGTACTGACTGTAAAATCCGGGTCGCTGTCGTCCCAAACTGTTTTCATGTTCCTGGCAATGGATTCCAGCCGGGAGGGGCTGAACGTATCATCGTCCTGGGCTCCCGCAATGAGTGAAATGATTAGCCAACTAAGTGTAATTAGTTTCTTCATACTCTTACTTTTTTCTCCCGCAAAGCCGAAAAGGCCTTTTTATATTTCCAGGTGTACTCAGGGGGAGTTTAAGTACGCCAGGCGGACCACAAAGTGGTTTTTATACGATTCCGTTTACTTTACGGTATATGCCATCTTTAATCAGCGTAACATTAAAGTTTATTAATAATCCAAGGCGTAAGCCGGTAAGTTTCATATAACTTAATGTTATCTTAGGATGTTTTTTTTCAATATTTTCAATTGACTTTATTTCTACTAAAAGTTTGTTTTCCATAATTATATCGGACCTGAATGCTTTGTCCAGTAGTGACGTTTTGTATCTTATTGTCAATTCCTGCTGGCGGGTGTATTGAATTCTTCTTTCCTCAAGTTCATAGGCAAACGCGGATTCGTATACACTTTCCAAAAGTCCCGGGCCGAGTATCGTGTGTACAGTATAAGCAATATCAACAGCTATCTTTGCCAGTTCATTCTCACTCATTTTTTCTTTAAAAGTCCACAGGATATTTATTTTCCAGAAGGTTTTTTTCCCGAGATTTTGGTTTTTTCCCGAAAAACCGCCCTACATGGATTACATGTTGTTTCCCCCAAAGGCCGCCAAGACAATCTTGCCGCCTGAAAAGCTGTCCTACATGGATTGCACAATAATAAAAGAACTGTTTTGCCTGCATAAAATCTTTGCGGGCCATATATCGCGTGAATATCATGGCTTTTTAACCAGGATCAGGTTGCTGTTGAAGTCTTTCAGTTTCTTTGAAAAGGTTTTCCAGTTTTCAAAATCCGCTTTCCGGATACGGCCTGTATTAAAGGCCAGTATTTTATTGAAAGTAACTTTGTTATCCTTCACCGTATAGGAACCGGTGACTTCATAATCGGTTGCTTTTTCATTGATCATGGCTGGCAGCGACACCACTTTATACCCGGCCGGGAGGAGCAGTTCGGTCTCGTCCACCGCCACATAACTGGATGACAGTGCATAATCCTGCTGCCGGTCTTTGTCCGGCTGCAGCCCCCGCAGGTTTTCGGGGTAAAAGTCAATTCCCAGGTACAGTTCCTTTTCTTCGGTGATCACATAATTCGTCAGGTCAATATCCCCTTCAATGACAATGGGGATTTCCCGGTTATTGAGGTCCGAGGTTTTTACATTGGAGACCACCAGGTTCCGGTTGCCGAATTCGAGGTACCGCTGGATCATTTTCTTTTTATCATCATTGGGCAGATCATGGTAATACTGGTGAAAGCTGGTCCGTTGCTCCCCGGTCAGCGTGGCTTTCACATGCCCTTTGAGTACATTATCCTTTAGCTGGAAACGGGCTTGGGTCAGGATCTTGTTTTTTTCCTTTTCCTGCAGGGGTACTTTTTTCACTTCGTATTTATCGCCCTTCCCGATCAGCACTTCTTTACCCTGGATCCGCCAGGCGTACTCGCCAAAGGGAATATACTTTTCCGTACCATCCAGGAAATAGTCTTTTCCGCCGATTACCACGGTGCTGATACAGTGATTGTCCACCGCCAGGGAAGGCAGGCTATAATCATACGGGAGATGCCGGGTGCCAATCCATGTCATATAGGCCTGGAGACCGGCAAGTTTCAGCATTTCAGTCATCAGGTTGGCCATGCCCTTACAATCCCCGTATTTGGATTTGAACACATCCTGCGCGGTGGCGGGTATAAAACCGGCCAGGCCGTCTTCAAATGCGATATAACGGATATTGTCCTGCACCCAGTAAAAAATGGATTTTACTTTATCAATATCGGTAGCCTTTCCGCTGGTCAGTTCGGTCACTTTGGCTTTCAGGTCATCCGGGTTGTTTTCACATTTCGTATAAAGGTATTTGTACCAGTTGTACAGGTCACCCACATCGCCGAATCCTTTTTCCTTCCTGCCGTCATAGTTAAAGGATTTGACAACAAACATGAGGTGCGGGTACTGGTAAGCGACTCCGATGGACCTGCGTTCGCTTTTCATGGCCACGATATTCTGCAGTTTGTAGGTAATAATGGTTTCCCCTTTTTCCTGGGTCTTTTGTTTGGTGATCTTATATCCGTCGAAATTGAATTCCCGGATATCCAGGTCCAGCCATTCCGGGATACGGATCCGGATGATCTTTTCTTTGGAAGGGAACCAGCTGTGAAAGTATTCGGAAGTGAGGTATTTGCTGTCGAAAAAGGTTTTTGCTGTTTCCACGCGGGCAATATCCCCGTAGCCCGAGAAGCCGATGTTGAAATATTTCACCCGGCTGTCATCGGAAAAACTCTCGCTTGAACTGGCTGAACGGTCAATGGCAAACCCGACATTATAGTTCTTCTTGACCCCAAACATACCCTTCCGCTTCTCCAGCTGTTTGAAAGAAGTGATCCGGGAGAAAGAATTATAAAAATCAAAATACTGGATCCCGGCCCTTTCACGCAGTGCCAGGAAATTGATCCCGACATTCCGGGTAGCAGTTACCACGGGGAGCTTGTCCCCGGATTTCCCCCTGTCGAATGTAAATTCCTCTTCTATCAGGGTGGCCGCCACCCGGTCATCCGGAAATACTTTTTTAAGGCGGTTGGCCTCAAAAATGTCATCGTCGTTCTGCGCAGGCAAAATCCCCGGAATAAGGGTGGAAAAGGCCAGGATAAGGAGGTACAGGTTACGCATATAAACTAATTGTGCAGACAATATAAAAATTGTAACTGATATTTCTCATAACCCGGTCTTTTTTTACTGATCAAAATCAATGTATCAACCAAGCCCAACTTGTGCTAAATTCGCAGGATAATTAATACGAAAATGGCAAGAAAACAGGAAGTTTTACAGGATGTCGTCATCAAATTTGCCGGGGACAGCGGGGATGGTATGCAGCTGACCGGCAGCCAGTTTACCACCAATACCGCATTATTAGGGATCGATCTCGCCACTTTTCCGGATTATCCGGCAGAAATCCGGGCCCCGCAGGGTACAGTGGCCGGGGTGAGTGGTTTCCAGCTTCGCTTCTCCTCTGACAAAGTGTTTACCCCCGGGGATACCTGTGATGTGCTGGTGGCGATGAATGCCGCTGCACTGAAAGTAAACCTGAAAGCCCTGAAAAAGGGGGGCAAGATCATCGCCAATACCGATGGATTTGATGCCAAGAATTTGCGCCTCGCCAATTACCCGGAAGGAGTAAATCCGCTGGAAGATGGCAGCCTGACCAACTACGAGCTGATCAAAATGGACGTGACCAAGATGACCCGGGAATCCCTGAAGGATATTACGTTAGGGATGAAGGAAAAAGACAGGGCCAAGAACATGTTTGTACTGGGCTTCCTGTACTGGATGTACAACCGGGATATGGACAATACGATCGGATTCCTGAAAGATAAATTCGGTAAAAAACCCGAGATCCTGGAAAGCAATATAAAAGTGCTGCAGGCCGGGTACAATTATGGAGATACCACCGAAACCTTTACCACGACCTATTCTGTAGAGAAGGCCAAAATGGAAGCAGGCAGTTATCGCTCCATCATGGGGAACCAGGCTGTGGCACTGGGACTGATCGCCGCTTCTGAAAAAAGCGGCCTGCCCTTATTCCTAGGCACTTACCCGATCACCCCTGCTTCGGATATCCTGCACGACCTGAGCAAGTATAAACAATTTGGTGTACGCACCTACCAGGCCGAAGATGAAATCGCCGGCATTGGTTCCGCAATTGGCGCCAGCTATGGAGGAGCGCTCGGGGTTACAACATCCAGCGGTCCGGGTATTGCCCTCAAAGGAGAGGCCATGGGACTGGCCATGATGCTGGAAATTCCCCTGGTGATTATAAACGTACAAAGAGGGGGGCCCTCCACCGGGTTGCCTACAAAAACCGAGCAAAGTGACCTGATGCAGGCCTATTACGGAAGGAACGGGGAATGCCCGATGCCGATTTTATCAGCCTCTACCCCGGCAGATTGCTTTGATTCCATTTATGAGGCGGTCCGGATTGCCGTGCAGCATATGACCCCGGTTGTTTTCTTAAGCGACGGTTATATTGCCAATGGAGCGGAGCCCTGGAAATTTCCTGCCAGCGACCAACTGGCTCCGATCCCGGTTACTTTTAAAAAGAAATTAGCCGAAGGTGAAGAAAAATACCTGCCTTACCTGCGGGATGAAAAACTGGCAAGGCCCTGGGCTGTTCCCGGTTCGGCCGGACTGGAGCACCGGATTGGCGGGTTGGAAAAGCAGAATATTACCGGTAATGTAAATTATGAGGCTGAGAACCACCAGCTGATGGTGAAGATCCGTCAGGAAAAAGTGGACAAGATCGCGGATTATATCCCCGAGCAAAAATTAGATAGCGGCCCCGATAAAGGAAAGATCCTGGTACTGGGATGGGGCTCTACCTACGGCGCGATCAAATCGGCTGTAGCTGAATTGCAGTCACAGGGTCATGCCGTAAGCCATGCCCACCTGCGCTATATCCGTCCCTTCCCCAAAAACCTGGGTAAGATCCTGAAGAATTTTGAGAAAGTGCTGATTCCCGAGATCAACAACGGGCAGCTGATAAAGATCATCCGGGATGAATACCTGGTCGATGCAAAAGGCTATAATAAAATTATGGGTGTGCCCATTACCAAGACGGAGCTGGTGATGAAGCTGGAAGAAATGCTGGGGAGAGCGAATTAAAAGTAAGAAGTTAGAAATACGAAACCTGCTCATTGAGCGGGTTTCTTTTTTTGACAGGGTAGTTGCCTGCTTCCCGAAAAAAATGGTAAGACTGTACTCTGTCGGAATAGCCCCGGCCTTGTAAATGCTTAATAATTTTACCGGCAACTTTTCCAACTCAAACCCTCGTTAAACACATCCCCTTTTAATATGGACTCCCGACTCCTGCCTCCCGCCTCCTACCTATCCCGGTGTGTACACTTCCGCAGTTTGCGGCATGGCCACTGCAATGGCAAAAGCGATCATGGCCAGGATCAGTCCATACATAAAAACATTGTAAGCGATCCGCAGCCAGCGGTATTTTTTGGCTAATACCACTCCCAGGAAATAATTATCCTTTACAAGGCTGCTGTAAAGATAATTTTTGTCCGCCAGCAATTCCTGCATGGCCCAGTCATAATCGGGCAGGCTCATGCGAAAAAAATTGCCGAAGAATAAAAGATTGGTCTTTTTGTCCCGGATATCCGCTTCGGTGAACGTACCCTGCGTTACATTCGGCCTTGTGGCCAGGATGGAAAAAACGATTGCCATTACGCAGACCGTAACCAGCAGGATCACCGGGATCAGCAGGAAGCTGTTGCTTTCCAGTTTGGTGGAGAGCGTGGAGATCACAATGGAGAGCACAATGGAATTGACAGAGATCAGGATATTGGCCTTTGAATCCGCCATCTGGCTCAGGTTCGACTGGTTTTGGGCCATGATGCGGAATACGGTGCTGATGCCTCTTTCCGTCTGGTTTTCTTTCATCCGCTTCAACTTCATTTCGTCATCAGAGAGGTCTGAGTCGAAATCTTCATTGCCGGGCATGTTTATCTTTCCCTCCCCGGGTACGGTTTTATCCACCGGGTTCTTTTGCAGTAAAAGGGCGAGGTGCTGTTCCTTTGCCGGTTGCAGGATCTTCCGGCCATAGCTGGTAAAGTAATTATGGGCTTCCAGGAAAGCAATATTGTTTTGTCTCCATTCTTTTTTTGACAATACCTCCCCGTTGAACCGGCGGAGTTCTTCCCGGAGCAAACGGCTTTTTTCTTTAAAGTAGGGGGACCCCAGGTGAAACAGATCGGCATCGCAGAGGACCTCTTCGGCCCTGGTCTGCGGGTTTTGCGGCATCCGCGTTGCCAGGATGCAGCCTTTTACCTTGTTGCTGAATTCATCGGGAACGGGGTGCGAACTGAAAAAATCAAGAAGATGCTGAATACTGGCTCCTTCGTGATTCGTTGAATGACCTGCACTGTAACCGGTATCGTGAAACCAGGCAGCCACTAAAAGGGCCAGCCGGTCTTCTTCACTCAACTCCTCCGTTTCGGCGATCTTCTCACAGGCGGCCACTACTTCCCGGGTATGTTGCAGGGTATGAAAGGTTACGTCCTTGCTGATTTTTTCGGAAATGAGCTGGGAGGCATAGTCCTGTGCCTCCTGAAGCAGTGCTGACGGATTTTCCATCATGTTTTACAGGTAACTTTTGATAAATTTAATGAAAATTGGAAGAATGTATTGTTTAAATTTCAGGGTTTGTTCGCTTTTGCTGCTGGTTACCGGATTGCTGTTCAACAGTTGCGGTGCGGGAAAACTACGGAAGATACAGTCGCCTCCTCATTATAATTTTTCCGAAGTGTTTACCCATAAACTCGATCCCAAACTCCGGGAAATTTCCGGCCTGGCCTGGGATAATAAACGGGATGAGTTTATTGCTCATCAGGATGAATCGGGTAAACTCTTTTACCTGGATAAGGAAACCAAAGCGATCAAGGCCGAGTATAAATTTGCCGGGAAAGGGGATTACGAAGACGTTACGCTTGTTAACAGCATGCCCTATGTATTGCGGAGCGATGGATTGATCACCCGTGTGGTGAAAGACAGTTCGGGGAAGGTATCAGGCGAGGAATTGGGTGAACCCGGCATTGCCGGTCCAAATGATTTTGAATCCATGTACTATGACCCGCAACGAAAAGCACTCATTCTGCTTTGTAAAAACTGTAATACCGACCAGAAAAAGTCGGTCAGCGCTTTTGCTTATTATATTGATTCCACTGGCTTTGATACAAACCCCGTCTTCTCGATCAGTACGGCGGAGTTGAAAAAAGCATCCCCGGTGGCTGCTTCGAGGCTGGAACCTTCTGCGGCAGCCATTCACCCGGTACTGCATAAACTGTTTATTCTTTCCTCGGCAAGCCACCAGCTGGTGATCGCCGGACTGGATGGAAAACTGGAAGGGGTGTACGAACTGGGTAAGAAGTTGTTTCCGCAGCCGGAAGGGCTCACGTTCAAATCAAACGGGGATATGTATATTTCCAATGAAGGGAAGACCGGGAAAGCCACGATCCTGCGCTTTACCTATAAACCCTGATTTTTTACGCGGATACGGAGGCTGCAAGCGAGGCGGTCTTACCCGTGGCTGTATCTTCTTCAAAAAGGATTGCAGCCCGTAAAGCCTTTAGCCCTGATACGCCCTGTAATTCTTCCAGGTCCAGGGTTTCAATGCCAGGTTTCAGCAGTTGTTTTTGCTGCAGGAATTCGATATACTCCCGGTATTCGGCGGCTTCTTTTGCCTGGGTATATACAATGGCGATCATCCCCGGCTGAGTCAGGCGCTCATTCGTTTCCCGGGTATGTACTTTATCAATTCTTTTCTTGATGATCTCATAACGGGTATTGCCCACACCATCCACGTCAAACTTTCTTTCTTCCGTACGGAAACATATACAGAGTGGCTGGTTACTGGCAAGTATCAGCTGGGTGGTTTGCAGGGGCAAGGGCAGCTCCTTTTCCAGTTGCCGGATTACCCGGGCGGCTTTCACCAATACGGTCAGTTGCCACATCCTGAGATTTTGCAGGTATATCCCGTCGAATTTTTTACGCGGGCTGATGGATTGCCCGACGAACATATTGAATTCGAGCCCATCGGTAATAAATCGTTCAAAGTAATGCGGGTACACTTTCTGGGCCGCCTGCTGTTCCCGGTCGATAAATTGTGCCAGCGTTTCGTTGATACGGGAAAGACTTTGTTCGTATTGCTTCCGGTGGTTGTAAACAATATTCCGTTGCGGATCCAGTGAAGCAAAATACGTTTCAACCTCCTCCTTCACCCGGGGCTCCGTTTCCCGCAGGTGGTTAAACACAGCAAGCACCTGCCCCTGCAAAAAATCATAGACCGCCATTTCTTCATTGGACTGAAGTGTTTCCGCAACAGTCCGGATATACCGTCCGGTCCGTTGTTCAATTTCCTGTAATTGCGGGAAGGACATCGCTTCTTGCGCTTTGCTGATCACGCTGGCAGCCAGGTTCAATTGCTCCAGGAGGTCAGCCTGTACGGCCCGGGACCTGAACAGGGAAGAATTGCGCACATCAATGGCTCCGTAAAGCGGTTGGACATGATCAAATACGATCCGTTCCATCCGGGACTCCTTCTGCTGATAATGGCTGACCAGGTAATTCAGGGTGGCTTCGGTGAATTTCCATTCCACAGCCGGCTGCACCGCGGTGAATTTCTTTTTGATCAGCGTTTCCACCTGGCTGTTCAATTGTTCCAGGCTTTTTTCCAGGCTGATCGTAAACAGGGGAACTGCTGCTTCTATCTTGCTGATATGATAGGGAAGGAGGTAACCGGGTTCCCGTGAACTGATCTCCAGGAGGCCCAGCAATTCAGGACCCTGTTTGAGGGGGCAGATGATGATACTGCGGCAGCCGGCACGGTAATAATTCAGCAGGCAATGGATATGCCCGGTGGTTTTGTTACCGAGTACCGGGTACAATACCGGCTGGTCATTGTCGCGGAACAGTATTTTGCAATAATCACTGATCTCTTCTTTTTCCGCTGCTGAATCACAGGATTTGAACAGAAGGCTGTGCCGGTTGTGCGGTTCGGAATAAATATAGTGCCCCTGTATGCGGAAAAAGGGAGTTACTCCGATGGTAATATCTTTCAGCCCGATAAGATCCTGCACCTGTTTTTCCAGCCCGGTATAGGATTCGGTGCCGGGAAGGCCGTTAAAATCCAGTAAACAATTTTTCATTTCGGCGATCACCGCCTGTTCGGTCACATCGTTGATCCGCAAAACTGTCAGCCCTTCAAATACAAACTGGTCCAATGGCAACCGTTGCATCAGTTCATCCAGGTTATACAAACGGTTCGTGGCAGGGTCAAGCAGGCTACCGGGCCATTGCGGCATTTGATTTATGGGAGAGACATCAATAAACCGGCCATCGAGGCGCATTTCCATATAGCGTACCAGACCGGTTTGTTCATCGGTAACGGGATAGACTACCCGGGAATTTTCCGGGCTGTTGAACCCGAAATATTTATTCAGGATCAGGCCATAGGCAAACCGGAGCCGTTGTTTTTCCAGGGTATGGGCGGGGTCTTCCGCAACCCGGATCTCATTTGTATCTTTTTTGATCAGTATTTTTTTGAACAGGGGGGATGCATATACGGCGAGGTTCCGGAACGGGTAGGAAATGCCGTACATATAATTGGCCGTGGTCGGGGGAAATACTGCGGATAAAAGTTCCCCGATCAGTTCTTGATAAGGATCCAGTTGTGACAGATCCCGGATCGTATCCATCAGCCCGGGATGTGATTCCATTTCATGTACCACATGCCCGTATAATTTCTGCATACCGGTATTGCCCTCTTCGATAGTTTTTTTAAGGGCCGTCACCAGCGGCCTGAATGAAAGCAGGCTGTTGAATGCAGGTGTTGTATGGAGAGGTGCAGGCATTTGTTCCGGTTATGCGGGTGAAAGGGAAGGGAATTGTTCCGGGGACGGGGATAACAGGCTTCCAAAGATACTGTTTAGGCAATTGAAGTGCAAGAGGCTTGAAAGGCCGTTCAGCGCCGGGTCCTGCCCAGCAGGAGACCAAGATGGAATTGCAGGGTAAAGTAGGCGTCCTTATTGCGGGGATTGCCCCGTTGTTCCGGGAGGCCGCTGCTGGTACCCGGATCCAGTTCGGCCCTGCGGTCAGACAAATGAAGGGCCAGGGCGGCTTCCCCGGGAGGGAGGTTTTGTAAAAAAAGCGAGGGATCAATGTACTGGTCAAGACTCACATCATCCAAATAATCGGTAGCAAGGAAACGGTGAATAATTTCCAGCCGCAGGTTGAACAGGGCGCTGAGTTCGTACCTGAACCCGGCCCCGGCAGCGACATTCCATTGTTGCAACGAATAGGGCTTCCTGTCCGGGTAATTGGCGAAACCCTGTCCCTCCGTATGCAGGGGTTGCAGGGAATACCAGCGGCCCTTCCATTTTGCCTGCGGATCAAAAGAAAAATAACCGATACCCGCTACTAAATAAGGCGAGAACAGCGACGCGTCTTTATCGCTTAGTGCGTAGTTCCTGAAGCTGAGCGGGTAGATTTCTGCAGCTAATATGATTTCTTTTATAACGCTCCGGAAACTCAGGTTCCGTTCATAGCGGCCGGACGTGCTTCCCTTAACGGGTTTGAGGATACTGTCCGCGGCACTGACCTGCCCGAGGCTGACCTGCAGGCGCAGCCCAACGATATTTTTATACAAGGCTGTTGTATAAAAAGTAAAACAGGGCCGGGCATTTTTCCAGTTCAGGTCTTTGATAAATTTTTTTCCGACTCCCTTTCTGCCACCCAGGTCGGTAAATGCATTCATGATACCGGCCCCGGTGCCGAGTTCCAGTACCAAGCTGCTTTGATAATGCCTGTCATCATAAAAATAATAGGACTGAGCCGCTGTGTTTTTTGTCAGCAGCCAATCACATAGAATAACAAACAGGATTCTTACCATACCCTTGCAATTTCATTTCAGAACAGGCTTCGTTTGTTTACAGGGGGTGGATTATAGGAAGGGGTGCCGGGGATAAAAATAACTGCACCCGCTTTTCTTGCAAATGGAAAAACACCGGTAAACGGTGTTTTTTTATTCGGGTTACTGTGTTGTTTCCTGTAAATCAGGGCATCTTCATCACACTGATCACCTTCTGCAAGGACTTATTCTGCAACCGCAGGAAATAAACTCCCGAAGCCAGTCCGTCGTTATAGATATCAATATTGTATGTGCCTGCGGCATAGTCCTGGCTGGTCAGCACTTTAACCACCCGGCCCAGGGCATCGATCTGCTGGACGAGGGTATGGCCACCTGTAGTTGAGAACTGGATGGTCGCATTAATTGAATACGGGCTGGGCCACATTTTCAGCAGCAGCTGAGCTGAATTGTTGTTGGTATCATTCGGATCATCGGGTACACCGCAGGGACCGGTGATGAGTGGCAGGGACTGGTAATGCTGTAACAGGATGGAGTCCAGCGCCGGTTGTTTTACACAAAACCATTGTTCCAGCACGGAAGCATACACGCTCCGGAAATCATACTGGAACGGAATATTGTTCACCACCTGTATATCGGCCGGTATCTCGGGGCTGGTGCCGAGTATTCCTTTTTTCGCGTTTTTCCCGAACAGGATCAGGGGGGCCGCGGCGCCATGGTCCGTACCCAGGCTGGCATTGGATTTGATCCGCCGCCCGAATTCCGAAAAGGTCATACCCATTACGCGTTCATCCAGTCCCATTAATTCAAGATCGTTTTGGAAAGCGCTGATGGCGCCCGAAAGATCTTTCATCAAACGGGCATGCATACCCGTAGTAGTATCACTGGCGTTGACCTGTTTTTTATGGGTGTCGAAACTGCCCATCGTAACCGTGTACACCCTTGTCTTTAAGCCGCCCCGGATCAGGCGGGCCACGATCTTTAATTGTTCGGCCAGCCCGTTTTCAGCGGGATAGGCAGCCATCGTGGCGGCCCGCTGGTAAGCCGCCCGGATGATATCCGAATAGATCTTGGTTTTTTCAGCGATCACCCGGAGAAATTTCAGTTCTTTATTCGCGGGCGCTGAATTCAGCGGGTAATCAGAAAAAGGATTGGCGAACGTATAGATCTTTTCGGGGTTGGTAATGGATAAGCCCATGGAATAGATCTCACCCTGTACGGTTAATGTCGGGAAATTACTGATCTGGATCGCCAGCGGGTCGGGCATTGTGGTATCGGGATAGGCATCGGGGTAACCCGGGTATTCGCTTTCGAGATAACGCCCCATCCAACCGGTTTTTACCCGCTCTCTCCGGTTGGTCCGGGTATCGGCACTGTTCCAGATATCGGTTGACCGGAAATGGGAAAAATTAGGGTTATCATATCCGACCGACTGCACAATACTCATTTTCCCTTCATTGAACATCGTCTGCAGGGAGGTCATGGCCGGGTGCAGACCGGATTTATCGGTACCATCTAACCGCAGTACCTGGCTTTGCGGTAAGGCAATATTGGTGCGGGCATTATAATAGTTACCATATACATCGAGGGGGATCACCATATTGAGCCCGTCATTGCCACCAGCCAGTTGTACCAGTACAAAAACGTGATCGGTATCGGTAAGCGTATGCTCCAGTAACCGGGCCAGGGGACTTTCCGCCCCGCTGGCGGTAAACGAAAAGCCATTCAGCAGCCCGGGCAGGGTTACGGCGAGGGGGACGGTATTGCGGATAAAATGTCTGCGGTTCATGGTTGTTTTTTTACGGGATGAATCGGGTATCAGCATAAATGGAATTCGGGTAAGTTCATCAGGAACCGGAACAGCTCCTTTAAAGAGGAGTCGATGACTGCATTGTTATTGCTGTTCCAGGCATTGGTCCAGATGGTATCATCCATTGTATTATTGGTCAGGAAATGGGTTTTGACATAGGTCTTTGAATTACCGGATAAGGGATACCGCAGTAACAAAGCGGTTATATCGCTGATCAGCTGGTTCGGATCGGCCGGGTTGGATGAATAAGCGGCGAAGGCCCGTACATTGATCACCGAATCTGCTACGAGGGCATCTGTAAAATCAGCCCGCTTGGGAAGAGAATTGCTGTTTACCCATAATTCATAATGCATGGGTTCCTGGTAATACGAAGGCCAGCCCGAAACATCCGGCGGCTGGAATAACTGCTGCTGCATTTCGGCGGCCCGGGAATATATGTTTTTAAACAGGGGGTAACCGGTTGTGTACTCGGTGTAGGCGGGGAAGGGTACATTGAATTCCCGTAAAGTGCCTGCAATGATATCAAAGGGGCTTTTGATATAACAGGCCTGGTTGAGGGGTTCAAAGAAATGCTCGCTTTTGAAGAGCAGCGCCAGGGCGGGCTTTACATCATAATTCGTATTTTTCAGTACGTCCGCCATGGGGACGATGACTTCCGTTTCCACCGTTTCGCTGATATCATAATACACGAACCATTTGTACAGTTTGCGGCAAAGAAAACGGGCAGCTTCCGTGGTATTGAAGATCATGTCCACCAGGGCATCCAGTTCCTGGTAGGTATTGCTGCTCCCGCTGATCGTGGTAGTATTATAAAAGGCCGAGAACGTTTTATTCCCGGTATCATGGGACCCGGTATCCAGGTAGGAACCCAGCGGGTCATCGTTGATCCGCCAGCCGGTGAGCACCCGGGCCGCTGCCATCACATCCTCCTCGGTATAGAGGGAATCATTGCCCTTCCCGATGGAAAATAATTCCTGTAATTCCCGTGCATAGTTCTCATCGGGGGCCTGTTTGGAATTCAGGTAGCCGTTGAGGTGGATCAGCATGGCCGGGTCGATGGTCACTTCCCGCACCAGGGTCTTGAAACTTCCCAGGGCATTGCTGCGCAGCAGCTGGTGGTGACGGTAAAGAAAAGCCGCATTTTCCACTTCGGATTCCTGGATGGAGAAATGATGATGCCAGAAGAGAACCATTTTTTCCTGGATGCTCCGTTGCTGGTTCAGGATCAGCCCGGTCCACCATTTTTTCAGGCTGTCAACCCGCCGGCTATTGATCTGGCTGCGTATTTCCGGGGCACTGGCCATATTGGGATCATTGACCCAGGTTTGCCCGATGGCCACGCCCAGGTCATCATAGAAAACGCCTTCTTCTTCCAGCAGGCCGTAATCCCTTACCGGGGGAGCCGGTGCGGGGGGTGTATTGAGCAATTCATCCACGGCCGCATCCGGTGACAGGGAAAGAAAATGGTCCAGGTCCTGTTTGCGGGCGCCGAACATCGTGCGTTTCAGTAAGTGACTTACTTCGTTCACGGTCCAGGGGCCGCTGTACGGAGCCAGTCCTGCGAATAACTGATTCCGTTTTTTCCCTCCCGTTTTTTTGTCGCGAAGATGCCTGTTTGCTGTTTTGAAAAAATCTCTCCTGTCCATATCGTGAGGTTTATATTGTTGCCTGCTCAGCGGATCAGTACAAAAGTTCCTTTCTGCTGATGCGTTTTATTTTGCAAGTCTTTATACTCTACCAGGTAAATGAACACACTGGCAGGTTGTGTTTCTCCTTTGTAACGTCCGTTCCACCGTTGCTCCATCGCCGAACTTTGGAAGACGACTTCCCCGTTCCGGTTGAAGATCTGCAGCCGGTATCCATCGGGCACCTTACCCAGCGGACCGAAATAATCATTCAGCCCGTCGCCATTGGGTGTAAAGCCACCGGGAACGGCCACCAGTGCATCATTTAGTACGACTACCGTAAACTGGTCACTGACCCTGCATCCCTGCGGGGATTCGTTAACGGCGGTATATACGGTTGTAATGGCCGGTGTTGCAAGCGGATCAGTACAGTGGGTGCAACTGAGGGTGGGATGCGGATTCCAGCTGATGCTGCCATTCCCGTTTGTATGAAGGGTAATGCTTTGTCCCGCGAAAATGGTATCGGCTCTTCGTACACCGTCGAAGGGGCCACTGAGCGGTACGGGATTGTATTTTATAATTGCAGAATCATGGCCGCAGATATCCGGAATGGTATCTTCGAAAGGAATAAAGCCGGCGATACTGCATACGGCTGAATCCTGACCGGAGCGTTCCGGTATCTTTAATTTGATCACGGCAAAATCTGCATCTCCCTGTGCATTGGTAAAGTCTCCGTCTCCGGAACCGGAATCTCCGGCGAGGTAATATTCATCTTTATTCGGGTGACGGATCATTGAACGAAGGTGATCATTGCCGCTGCCACCCCAGTGTTTTTTCCAGGTCAGGTTGCCGGCTGCACTGAGTTTAATGGTCCAGAAATCCCCTTCTCCCAGCGAACCGGCGGCATCCCCGTCGTCTGAGTAGGTAATTCCCCCGATGATATAGCTGCTGTCTTTATCGGTAATGATCGTTTTCGCATAGTCCGCATCGGTACCACCCAGTACTTTTTGCCAGTTGAGTTTTCCTTTTTGAGTAACATTGATGATCCAGTAATCCTGGCTGCCTTTGGCGCCGGATACATCCCCGTCGCCGGAGGTGGTGTAGCCGGCGAGTGCCAGCGAACCATCAGCGCCTTTGGTCATACAATAGGCCACATCATTTTGGGAACCACCATAGATCTTGCTCAGGATCTTATTCCCGTTGGGATCCAGGACCAGCAGCCAGACATCATAGTTTTTCTGGCTGGGGGGAATATCACCGTCCACGGAGTTGGTAAAGCCGGCCGCGTAGATAGTGCCGTTGATGATTTCGAGGTCGAAGAGTTCTTCGTTTTTGCTGCCGCCAAAGCATTTGCTCCAGAGGAGGTTCCCGGTTGCGCCGATCTTCATCAGTACGCCATCTGTATAAGTACCGCTGCTGTGGTTGTTCCGGATATCACCATCATTCGATGTGGAAGAGGCGGCAATAAGAAAGCTGCCGTCCTTCAGGGCTTCCAGGTGATTGCCGATATCGAGCCCGGAGCCGCCATAGCGTTTTTGCCATTCAACTGAACCGGTGGCGGATAATTTGAGCAGCCAGATATCTTTTGTACCGCCATAGCCGGCAATGACATCCCCGTCAGTGGAATTGGTTTCACCCAGCACCAGGTAACCCCCGTCGCTGGTCTGCAGGATATCCCGGGCGGTTTCATAACCGGTACCACCCACCGATTTTTCCCATTGGATCTGTCCGCATTTGTCCAGTTTCAGCACCCAGAGATCCCAGTAGTCGCGGTTGGGTTGTGGACTGATATCCCCGTTTTTTGAATCGGTGTAGCCGGCGCTGATGGTGCCTCCGTCAGCCGTAAACTTAATGGCAAATGGAATGTCCACCTGCCCGCCTCCGTAATGCGTGGCCCATTGGAGCGGGGGTACCTGCGCGGGGCAGGACAGCGAAAAAAGAAAAATGAGTACAAGAAGAAGTTGGTATTTGTTTCTCACAAGATGAGGTTTCATTACAGGAATGGCCCGCCATCTGGTGCAAGGATTATGCTATGATTGGTTTTTTGGGGAAAAGTTTTTACTTAACGGGCATGGATTTTTACTCAGCGTTTTTCCTGCTGGTAATAACGGCAGGCGGGCTGAAGTCCGCAATCCGCGCATTTGGGGTTGCGGGCCAGGCAGGTATAACGCCCATGGAGGATCAGCCAGTGATGCGCTTTATGGATCTGGGCTTCGGGAATATTTTTTACCAGCAGTTTTTCAACAGCCAGCGGGGTGGAAGCGGTTTGAGGTACGAGGCCAATCCGTTTGCTGACCCGGAACACATGGGTATCCACGGCCATATTGGGCTGCTGGTCTATGACCGAAGTGATCACATTGGCAGTTTTCCGGCCCACACCCGGTAACTGCACCAGTTCCTCCACAGTCAGGGGGATCTTCCCACCGAATTGGGCAATCACCTTATCCGCCATGCCGATCAGGTGCTTTGTCTTGTTATTGGGATAGGAAATACTTCGGATCAGTGGAAACAGTTCTTCAAATGTCGCTTGGGACAGGGCCCGGGCATCGGGGTATTTTGCAAAGATCGCCGGGGTGGTCAGGTTCACTCTTTTGTCGGTACACTGCGCGGATAATATAACGGCAACCAGTAACTGGTAAGCATTGTCATAACGGAGTTCAGTCGCTGCTTCCGGTACATGTTCCCGGAAATAGGCGATCACAAATGCATATCGTTCAGAACGGGTCATGGTGCAAGATAAGGGTGAATGAGGAACGGCGAGTGGGGTCTTCAATGAAAATTGAGCGTTGAGTATTGAGCATTGAGCCTTCCCGGGGGAGCGGGAAATCGGTATTACTAGAGGTAGGTGGTAGCCAGCTAACAACCTGCCTACTTGTCTCGCGTCGAAACGGGCTGACAACAAAAAAAAAGCATCCCGTTTACCGGAATGCGAATTCGTTAAGAACAGCGGTTGGGAATTATTGCACTTCCTGTGCAGCCTGTTCGCGGGCATAGTTGAGTACATTCAGTACTACAGCTGTGCGGGGTGATTCTTTGATCTTGTCAAGCCGTTGCATGGAAGCTTTGAGTACACTCATTTTTTCACGCAGGGTCCAGTCTTTCTCCAGGGCTTTTTCAATGGCCTTTGTTTGAGCAGAACTTGTTTCCTTGTACAAATACAATAATAAATCCTCAGGTGTAAAGTTTGTCATTAGCAAACCAATTAAGTTGTCCAGAAATTTGATGTTGTCCGTCAGTAACTGAGATAGTACGAATGTCCGGTATTTAAACGGGGTGGGGATTGCCTTATTGTGTGGGAATTCCTAATTCTTCGAATTATCGGGTTTTTCCGGTACCAGGAACAGCTCTTCATTCTCCCTTTTCATCAGGTATTTTTCCCTGGCATAGCGTTCCAGGGTGGCAGGATTGTTCTTAAGTGCTTCTAATTCTTTACGTTCTGCAGCAATCTGGGTACTGTAATATTGCTTGCTTTTCTCCAGTTCCCGGAGCTCCCGGCGCCGGTCCAGCTGGGTGAAAAAATCATTTTTGTCCAGGAACAGGACCACCACACAAAAACTGGCAAAGGCAATAAAATATTTATTCCTGAGCCAGGCGGGGATGTGGGTGAGTAGTTTCATTGGACGCTTGCCGGTTTTTGAAAGTGGGGTATAGCAACAGGAACTGCGGCTATACCCCGCTTTGCGGTCAACTATTTGCCAAATTTAATTTTTCCTTTCGGAAATACAGCGGTACTGCCCAGTAATTCTTCAATTCTTAACAACTGGTTATACTTCGCCATCCGGTCAGTACGGGAAGCAGAACCGGTTTTGATCTGTCCGCAATTCAGGGCCACGGCCAGGTCAGCGATAGTAGTGTCTTCTGTTTCTCCGCTGCGGTGACTCATAATGGTGTTGTACCCGTTGTGCTGGGCCAGGGTTACCGCATTGATGGTTTCGGTTACGGTACCGATCTGGTTTACTTTTACCAGCAGGGCGTTCCCGATCCCTTTATCAATACCCTGTTGCAGGCGGGTAACATTGGTGACAAACAAATCATCCCCCACCAGCTGGCATTTATCCCCTACGGCTTCGGTCAGCATTTTCCAGCCGGCCCAGTCGTCTTCGGCCATTCCGTCTTCGATGCTGCAGATCGGGTATTTTTTTACCCAGCTTTCCCAGTATTTGGCGAGCTGCTCACTGCTCATTTCCTTGCCACTGCTCTTGTGGAAGACATATTTTTTCTTTTTACTGTCCCAGAGTTCACTGTTGGCCGCATCCATTGCGATCCGCACCTGGGTGCCTGCTTTGTAACCGGCTGCTTCAATAGCGGTCAGCACGGTTTCAATGGCTTCCTCATTGCTCTGGATATTCGGGGCGAATCCGCCTTCATCCCCCACGTTGGTGCTGTATCCTTTTTTCTTCAGTACACTTTTTAAGGAATGGAAGATCTCCACGCCCCAGCGCAGGCCTTCGTTAAAGCTGGGGGCGCCAACCGGCATCACCATGAATTCCTGGAAATCGATCTTGTTGTCGGCATGGGCGCCGCCATTCAGGATATTCATCATGGGAATGGGAAGCACTTTGGCATTGGTGCCTCCAATATAGCGGTAGAGCGGGAGGGAAGCTTCTTCCGCGGCCGCTTTGGCCACGGCCATACTTACGGCCAGGAGGGCATTGGCGCCCAGTTTACCTTTATTCGGAGTGCCGTCCAGCTGGATCATAAATTCATCCACACCGGCCTGGTCGGCCACATCATAACCCAATAATTCGGGGGCGATGATATCGTTCACATTTTTAACCGCTTTTAAAACACCTCTCCCCACATATTTTTTCTTATCGCCATCGCGCAGTTCCACCGCTTCGTGAATCCCCGTACTGGCACCACTGGGTACCGCGGCGCGGCCAATGGCTCCTTCATCGGTGATTACATCTACTTCCACAGTGGGATTACCCCGGGAATCTAAAATTTGCCTGGCGAAGATTTCTGAAATGTAACTCATAATTGAAACTTATTTTGAATGAATAGTAGCTGTTTGCGTCAGGGCCCGGAAGATATCTTCCAGCCGCTGGTTTTCACTTTGCAAAGAAACGATGTTGAGGTTGTGCTGCAAAGCAAGCGACAATATTTGTTTGCGTAACTGATCAGAATCATGGGTGGCTAACTGCCAGTTGTTCGTCTCCGATTTAATAATTCCTGTTACAGCAGGTAGCTTTTCCAGCAGGGAGCGATCGACTGTTTCTTTAAATGAAACACTGACTGTTTCGGCTGAAGCGGATTTACGCAGGTTTTCCAGGGTATCATCCGCCACCAGGTTGCCCTTATTAATGATGATCACCCGGTCGCAGATCGCTTCCACCTCCTGCAGGATATGCGAGGAGAACAAGACCGTTTTATCCTGGCCCTGTTTTTTGATCACCTCGCGGATCTCGATGATCTGGTTGGGGTCGAGCCCGGAAGTGGGTTCATCCAGTATCAGCACTTCGGGATCATGTATCAGCGCGGCCGCCAGTCCTACCCGTTGTTTATAGCCTTTTGACAATTGCCCGATCTTTTTTTTGGCCTCGGGTGTTAACCCCACTGTTTTGATCACTTTCTCCACTGCTTCAGCCTTATCGGGCAGCCGGTGCAGGCCCGCAATAAAAAAGAGGTATTCCCGCACATACATATCATAATAAAGGGCGTTGAGTTCAGGAAGATAACCGATCTTTTTCCGGGTCTCCAGGGGGGACTCGGCCACATTGATCCCGCAAACCCAGGCCTCACCGCCCGTGGGTTGCAGGTAGCCGGTGATGATCTTCATGGTGGTGGACTTGCCGGCGCCATTTGGACCCAGGAATCCCACAATCTCCCCTTTGCCTGCTGTAAACGATAGTTGGTTCACCGCTTTTTGCTCCCCGTATTCTTTAAGCAGGTTTTTGACTTGGATGGACATACTGCAAACCTACATAAAATTGACATTGCTTAATTTGCAGTCATACCGGAACACTAAATAAGCATCTAAATGACTGTTTTGCTGATTTTGATATTTTGCCTGGGGTACACCATCATTGCTTTTGAACATTCATTCAAGATCAATAAGGCCGCCACAGCGCTGCTGACGGCAACCCTTAGCTGGTCCGTTTATGCGCTGGGCTCTTCCGATAAAATACAGGTTACTGATCACCTTACGGAGCACCTGGGAGATATTTCCGGTATCCTTTTTTTCCTTCTCGGGGCCATGGTGATCGTTGAACTCATTGATGCACATGACGGGTTTGACCTGATTACCCGCCGGATCCGGACTTCCAATAAAAAAAAATTAACCTGGCTGGTAGCCATCATCAGCTTTTTCCTGTCTGCGGTATTGGATAACCTGACCACCACGATTGTCCTGATCTCCCTGTTGCGAAAGCTGATCGCGGACAGGCAGGAGCGGCTTATCTATGCGGGCCTGGTCATTATTGCCGCTAATGCCGGCGGGGCCTGGTCGCCGATCGGGGATGTTACCACCACTATGTTATGGATCGGCGGGCAGATCACCGCGGTTAATATTATCGCGAAAGTATTTCTTCCCAGCCTGGCCAGTTTACTGGTTCCGGTTTTAATAATCAGCCGGCAGATGAAGGGGAATGTCAGCCAGCGGCCCGAAGTGCTTCAGAATAAAAACTATACTCATAGCAGCCGGGAACGGAACCTGGTATTCTGGCTGGGGATAGGTTGCCTTTTGCTGGTGCCGGTATTCAAAACGGTTACCCATTTACCTCCCTATATGGGCATTCTTTTCGGACTGGGGATCATGTGGGTTTGTACAGAAATGATTCATAGTAAAAAAGATGAACGGGATAAAGGGGGCTTATCCGTAAACCGGGCCTTGCAAAGAATTGATACACCCAGTATTCTTTTCTTCCTCGGTATTCTTTTGTGCATTGCGGTCCTGGAATCCACCTATGTGCTGCATGACCTGGCCGGCTGGCTGGACAGGACCATCGGCAATATTTCTGCCATTTCCATTACCATCGGGCTCCTGTCTGCCATTGTAGATAATGTACCGCTGGTAGCCGGAGCACAGGGCATGTATTCGCTGGACCAGTTCCCGGCAGATCATTATTACTGGGAATTCTTAGCCTATTGTGCCGGGACCGGTGGCAGTATTCTGATCATTGGCTCCGCGGCTGGGGTGGCTGCGATGGGACTGGAAAAAATAGATTTCTTCTGGTACGTAAAAAAAATCGGCTGGCTGGCATTGCTGGGATACCTCGCCGGGGCGGCGGTGTTTATTGCACAGCAGTTTTTGTTGAATTAATTAGAAAGAAAATGCAGTTTTTGTTTCAGCTGCGAGTTACGAGCTATGAGTTTCGGGACCTAAAGGCCGCTTTCGAACTAACGGTCCCGCAACACGTAACCCGCTGCTCGTTGCTTTTTCAAAGTCCTTCGAATTCATACAGCTTATCAATATCCGATCCGGCCTTCATCTCGATCACTGGTTTGATCAGTCCATCGTGCAGGTCATACACCCAGCCATGCAGGTCAGGGCGCTGGTCATTGCTCCAGGCCCGCTGGATCAGTGCGGTCCGGGCCAGGTTGAACACCTGTTCCTTTACATTCAGTTCCACCATCCGGTCTGTTCGTTTATCCTCATCGGGAATAGCTTCCAGTTCCCTGCGGTGAATACGGTAAATGTCCTTGATATTCCGCAGCCACATGTTCAGTACCTGGTTGAAATCCCGGTTCGACAAAGCGGCTTTTATCCCGCCGCAGCCATAGTGCCCGCAAACTACCACGTGATTTATTTTCAGATGATTTACGGCATAGTCCACCACACTCATCAGGTTTACATCGGTATTAACCACCAGGTTGGCCACATTCCGGTGGATGAATATTTCCCCGGGTTCGGTCTGGGTGATCTGGTCAGGTGGAACCCGGCTGTCGCTGCAGCCGATCCATAAAAATTCAGGTGACTGTACATGGAGCAGCCGTTCAAAGAAGGCCGGGTCCTCCGCTTTCTTTTTCGCCGCCCAGTGCTTATTATCGTTTAACAGTATTTCGTATGGTTTCATCGGAGATTAAAAATAGAGGAAACACACCGGATTTCAATTTGTTTGGAAGAGCAGCCGGTAAGCATTATTTTGCATCCTTCTTTATGAAAAAGGAAAGCCTGGACTATAGCAAAATTCAGCGATCATCCTCCTTACTGATGATCCTGACACTGCTTTGGCTGACCATCAGCGCTCCTTTTTTACTGACCGCAGGGCAGGAACAGGCCAAACAGGGCAGGGCCACTTCCGCCTCATTCCCGGTGAATGGTAATGAGGAAGAGGCCGGCGGCCCCATTGGAACGAATACGGAAGAAAAATCTCCCGGCGCCAATTCATTTTCTGAAGAATACCTGCACGACCATTCCGCGGATGTTCATTTTCCGGCGCTGATGTCCATTTTCAGCGAAGCAGGAATGTCCGAAATTTATGTGGCCTATCACGGCGAACTCCTGGTTCCGCCCCCCAACCGGTCCTGACCGGATCCTCAAATAGTATGGCCTTTAATTGACAGGGATGGAATCCATTCCTGGGAAAAATTATTTATCCCTTAGCCGGGAATAAACTGTATTACAATATGAATCAGCAAAAAAATTTTCTGACCACCCTGAAGAGTGATCTGCCTTCGGGAGTGGTGGTGTTTTTAGTGGCGCTTCCGTTGTGCCTGGGGATTTCCCTGGCATCCGGGGCTCCTTTTTTTAGTGGTATTATATCCGGGATCATCGGTGGCATCCTGGTTGGAGCATTAAGCCACTCACCCCTGAGCGTCAGCGGTCCTGCCGCGGGCCTGGCCGCCCTGGTGCTGGGAGCGATCAGCAGCATTGGAGATTTCAGCCTGTTTTTATGTGCCGTTCTCATCGCCGGTATCCTGCAAATCCTGCTGGGGCTGGCAAAACTGGGTGGGATCGCCAATTATATTCCCGGGAGCGTGATAAAGGGGATGCTCACCGGTATCGGGCTCCTGATCATTGCCAAGCAAATACCCCATGCTTTCGGGTATGATAAGGATGAAAAGGGGAATGTGACCGAACTGTTTCCCTTTGGGCAGGAGGATTTACAGGAGTTGCTGCAACCCCTGCAGCATATCCATGCCGGTGTTTTCCTGCTTTGTATTTTATCAGTCATCATTATGATCGCCTGGGAAAAACCGGTGTTCAAAAAGCGGGTTGGTTTTATTCCCGGAGCGCTGGTGGCCGTCCTGCTTTCTGTTTTAATTAATGAAGCGTGGATCCGTACGGGCAGCAAACTGGCGGTGCAAAACGAACACCTGGTGCAGCTAAAAGTGGCCGGGAGCGCCACTGCGTTTCTCAGTTTTTTTACCCTGCCTGATTTCAGCGGGTTCCTGAACGGTACCGTGATCGCGTATGGAATCGTGATCGCCCTGATCGCTTCCCTGGAAACCCTGTTGAGTATTGAGGCCATTGATAACCTGGATCCCGAACGGAGGGTAACCAATACCAACCGGGAATTGCTGGCCCAGGGCGCAGGGAATGCAGTGGCAGGACTAACGGGGGGATTACCGGTTACCAGCGTCATTGTACGAAGCAGCGCCAATGTGAATGCGGGGGCCCGGTCAAAAATGTCCACCATTACCCACGGTGTTTTACTGTTATTGTCCGTCATCCTGCTACCCGGTCTGCTGAACAAGATCCCCTTATCCTCGCTGGCGTCCATCCTGTTACTGACTGGGTATAAACTGGCAAAACCTGCCGTATTCAGCAGCTTCTGGAAGGCGGGTAAATACCAGTTTATCCCCTTCATCATTACCGTAACAGTCATCCTGGCAATTGATCTCTTCAATCTGTTGCCTGCTTTGAGCGGGAAGGGCCTGCTCGTGGGTGTATTGACCGGGTTGCTGGCTGCGGCCGGCTCTATTTTATACGGTAACCTGAAAAACTCCTATTATTTTCATTCAGAGAATCACCAGGACGGGGACCTGATCCGGATCCGCCTTTCCGAAGAGGTTTCGTTCCTGAACAAAGCGGCGATCCGGGAAACCCTCGATCATGTTCCGGGGAACGCAACGGTTATTATCGACGCGGCTCATACCCGCTATATCGATTTTGATGTGCTGGAACTGATCAAGGAATTCAGGGATATTAAAGCGCCGCTGAAAAAGATCCGCCTGACACTGGTGGGGTTTAAAGAAGCGTATAAAATCGAAAATTTTTCACAGGTACAGTCTGTACATAAATAAAGAATCAATCATGAGAGTGCATACTAAAGAAACACAATCGAACCTGACACCCCGGATGGTGCTGGAAATCCTGAAAGAAGGAAATAACCGGTTTATCGGCAACCTGAAAGCGCAGCGGGACCTGCTCGGCCAGGTAAATGCCACCCGGGATGGTCAATGGCCTGTAGCCACTATCCTGAGTTGTATTGACAGCCGGACCTCTGCCGAACTGATATTTGACCAGGGGCTTGGCGATATCTTTTCCGTGCGGATTGCCGGTAATATTGTGAACACCGATATCCTGGGCAGTATGGAATTTGCCTGCAAGATCGCCGGCTCCAAACTGATCGTGGTGCTGGGGCACAGCAAGTGCGGTGCAGTCAAAGGGGCTTGTGACCATGTGGAAATGGGAAACCTGACTGAGTTGTTATCCAAACTGCAGCCCGCCGTGTACGAGGAAAAAGAGACCCGGGAGCTGGAACAACGGCATTCCGGGAACCCGGTTTTTGTGGAAAATGTAGCATCCATCAACGTTCGCCGTTCTGTGAGGAGTATCATTGAGCGGAGTTATATCATCGAGCAAATGGTGGAATCGGGGGAGATCGGGGTGCTGGGCGCCATGTACAATATTGATACCGGCAAAGTGGATTTTTATGCGGATGTTGAATACATAAAGGACGAGCGGAACCCCGGGTTCAGTGTAAAGGAGCTGCGGCATTAAAATTCCGGTGGACCGGGTCAGGGGTTGGTGTGCGCTATTGTTCAATTCAATTCATCCGAGGATTCCGGCAGGTGATCATATTCCCCTTTAATGGCAAACCAGCCGAAGATCATCAGTCCCACAGCAATGGGAGTGAAGATGCCAATGATGATGATCCAGATCACCGGGTTATTGATATCCTTTTTGCCGGCCGGATCAATATGGACGATGGCCCGGTCCACCAGGAAATAAATCACGGCCGGTGCCAGCAGGAACCACAGGATACCCAATGCTCTTTTTATTTTATTCATATAAACAGTTTAGTCGTCTACGTTTTCGTCAATTTTATTGGTCAGGTAAATACTGCCGATAACCAAACAAAGAGCGGCGATCCCGACCGGGTACCACAATCCGACCAGCGGGTCAGCGGGGAAAGTAGTGGTCAGCAATAAGCCGATAAACGGAACCAGTCCGCCGAACACCCCGTTGCCGATATGATAGGGCAGGCTCATGGATGTGTAGCGGATCCGGGTTGGGAATATTTCCACCAGGAAAGCGGCAATAGGACCATAGACCATGGTGACATACAGGATTAATAGAAAAACAAGACCCACGAATTTCCAATAGGTTGAGGAGGGAATCTTTTTTTCTGAAATGACGGGCTTTGCATCTTCTTTAAGCACAAACTGAATCTTATTATAGTCCGTTATTCCGGCACTGCTTAATGGCGGGTAAAGCGTTTCGCCTTCAGCCAGGACCAATGTGTCTGTTCTTTTTTGTTTAAAACGGATCTGGTTAAAACTGCTGATGGTTACCTTGTGTTGCAGGATTTTTATACCCTCTTTTTTACTGAGCAGCGTATCTGATTTAATGATGCTGTTGCTGTCAGCGGGCATTCCAATGGTATGACCTGTAATTGCCGTATCGGTCAGGAATGTATTAAAGATGGGCCGGTACGTCAGTATTGCCAGCAACATCCCCGTCATCATGATCCACTTTCTGCCGATCCGGTCACTCAGCCAGCCCCAGAATACAAAGAAAGGAGTAGCGAAGAAAATGGCCCATAGCAGGAGGGTCCTGCTTTGCTCGAATTCGATCTTGCAGGAATTTTCCAGGAAGCTTTGCGCATAAAACTGGCCCGTGTACCAGATAACACCCTGTCCCATCACCGCACCAAAGAGGGCCATCAGCACCATTTTGAAATTGGCTTTATGCCGGAAGCTCTCTTTTAAAGGATTGACAGAAGTTTTGCCCTCTTCTTTTAATTTGGAAAACAAGGGTGACTCGGACATTTTCAACCGGATATAAACAGAAATAGCAACCAGCAACAGGGAAATCCAGAAAGGGTAACGCCAGCCACCCCATTCGGCATTGAAGGAACTGTCCGGCATATTCAGTTTCACGAGCATGATGACGCCAAGCGCCACAAAAAGACCGAGTGTTGCTGTGGTTTGTATCCAGCTGGTATAAAATCCTCTTTTATGTGCAGGAGAATGTTCCGCAACATAAGTGGCGGCCCCGCCGTATTCACCACCCAGGGCCAGTCCTTGTATAAGTCGTAACAGCAGGACCAGCAAAGGCGCCGCGATGCCAATGGTTTTATAACCCGGAACCAGCCCGATCAGAAAAGTGGACCCTCCCATTAATACCAGGGTCAGCAGGAAAGTATATTTCCGGCCGATAAGGTCACCCAAACGGCCAAAGACCAGGGCGCCAAAGGGACGGACAATAAAACCGGCAGCGAAAATGGCAAGTGTGCTCAGGAGGGCCGCCGTAGCATTTCCTTCCGGGAAGAATTGGGTGGAAATGGTCTTGGCCAGCATGCCGAAAATGTAGAAATCGTACCATTCTATCATCGTCCCTACAGAGGACGCCATAATTACACTCCGGATCGTTGATGGTTTCATCCGGTTAATATAGCCATTAATAAAAAATAAAAAAAATAACCGGTAACCCGGACAGCTGTTTGGCAGGGTTTGCCGCTCATGTTGTAAATTTATAGCTCCTTAGTTAGTCACTTAAACATTGCTGTCATGTCATACCCCTACCAGATAAAATCCCGCGAACAATACGAGGCCGCCTATAAAAAAAGTGTGGAGGATCCCGAAGGGTTCTGGGATGCCATCGCCTCTCATTTTAGCTGGAGAAAAAAATGGGATAAGGTCCTTGACTGGAATTTCACAGAACCCCGGGTGGAATGGTTCAAAGGGGCCAAACTGAATATTACAGAGAATTGTATCGACCGGCACCTGCGGACCATGGGTGACAAGCCTGCTATTATCTGGGAACCCAATAATCCCGAGGACAGAACCCGGGTGGTCACCTATAACCGGCTGCACAAGCGGGTATGCCAGTTTGCCCAGGTATTAAAAAACAATGGCGTTAAAAAAGGGGACAGGGTTTGCATTTATATGGGCATGGTCCCTGAACTGGCTTATGCCGTACTGGGTTGTGCCAGGATCGGGGCGATCCACAGTGTCATTTTTGGCGGCTTCTCCGCCCAGAGCATTGCAGACCGGCTTTATGATGCCAGCGCAGAATACATTGTTACCTGCGATGGTGCTTACCGCGGTAATAAGGATATTCCACTGAAAAGCGTAATCGATGACGCCCTGATCGGTAACCGGACGGTAAAGAAAGTCATTGTATATACCCGCACCCGTACCCCGGTCTCCATGATCAAGGGAAGAGATGTGTGGTGGGAAGATGAGATGGAACATGCCGAACAGCAGGTGGAAAAGGAAGGGAAAGTAACTTTTCCTGCCGAGGAAATGGACGCGGAAGACCCCCTGTTCATTTTATATACATCCGGTTCCACCGGTAAGCCAAAGGGAGTGGTGCACAGTTGTGCCGGTTATATGGTTTATACTGCTTATTCTTTTGTAAATGTATTCCAGTATGAACCCGGCGATATTCATTTTTGTACGGCTGATATCGGCTGGATCACCGGGCACAGTTATATATTATACGGACCGCTGAGTGCCGGGGCCACCACGATGATGTTTGAAGGAATTCCCACCTGGCCCGATGCAGGCCGCTTCTGGGATATCATTGATAAATACAAGGTCAATATTCTCTACACGGCTCCCACGGCTATCCGCTCCCTGATGGGCTTTGGCCTGGGCCCTGTACAGGGGCATAAACTCGACAGCCTGAAAGTACTGGGCACTGTGGGGGAACCGATCAACCAGGAAGCCTGGCATTGGTATGATGAAAATATCGGTAAGAAAAAATGCCCGATCGTGGATACCTGGTGGCAAACAGAAACCGGGGGCATCCTGATCTCCAATATGGCCGGGGTAACTCCCGCCAAACCCACGTATGCCACCTTGCCGTTGCCCGGGGTGGATCCCATCCTGGTGGATGAGAATGGCAAAGAGATCGAAGGGAATAATGTCAATGGTAACCTCTGTATCCGGCATCCCTGGCCGGCGATTATAAGAACGACCTATGGGGATCATGAACGTTGCCGGATCAATTATTTTTCGGCGTACCCGGATTTGTATTTCACCGGTGACGGCGCTTCCCGGGATGAACAGGGCCAGTATCGCATCACCGGCCGGGTGGATGATGTGCTGAATGTAAGCGGTCATCGCCTCGGTACAGCGGAAGTGGAAAATGCCATCAATATGCACGCCGGCGTGGTGGAAAGTGCCGTGGTCGGATACCCGCATGATATAAAAGGGCAGGGGGTATATGCCTATGTCATCTATGAGCATGTACACGGGGATGAAAACCTGACCCGCCAGGATATCCTGCAAACCGTTACCCGCGTGATCGGTCCGATCGCCAAACCGGATAAGATCCAGTTTGTACCCGGTTTACCGAAAACCCGTAGTGGTAAGATCATGCGCCGGATCCTGCGCAAGATTGCAGAAGGGGAGGTGGATAACCTGGGAGATACCACCACTTTGCTGGATCCGGGTGTGGTGGAAGAAATCAAGCGGGGAAAGCTCTGACAAAGACAATTTTTTAGTGATTTGTAAGCAGAAGCCAAAAAACAGCGCAAATAATAGCATCTGTGCCGGGTAAAAATTATTTTTGGCGGATCACTATTGCCGGAAGTATTACCTTATGGAAGAAAAAAAGACCAGGCGCCGATTGCCTTCGCTGATACGCTGGATCCTCTGGGTGCTCCTGTTCCAGTTTGTGCTGATCAATATCAGCGCTTCTATCTATGCATACCGGCTTACTCATTTTTACGATGACCCCGCTTTACGGGTAAACCATGCTTCGGGGAATATTTTCCGGAAGACCTGGAAATTGTTTACCGGCCCTAAATTTCCCAAATCAGTCATTACCGGACTTCCCGACTTTGCCTATGATACCGTACAACTGAAAACCGGGACGGGGATCCTGGTGGATGCCTGGTACGCCCAACCCGATTCCCTGGCAAAGGGAACGGTTATACTATTTCATGGGATCAGTGCAAATAAGAGTTACCTGGTTCATGAAGCTGCGGAATTCCGGAGACAGGGTTATGCCGTTATGCTGGTGGATTTCCGGGCGCATGGCAACAGCGGGGGCCTGACGACCACATTGGGAATAGCGGAAAAAGAAGAAGTGAAACTGGCCTATGATTATGTAAAGGCTGCGGGTGAAAAGAACATATTCCTTTGGGGCGTTTCGATGGGCGCCGTGGTAGTGACCAGGGCTGTGGGTGATTATTCCCTGAATCCTTCAGGAATTATACTGGAAATGCCTTTCTCTTCCCTGCAGTCACACCTGAAAGCCCGGGCCCGGGTGCTGGGCTTTCCCCAACAGCCTTTTGCGTTCCTGGTCACCGGCTGGATCGGCCTGGAACGGGGGTTCAATGGGTACCGTCATTCAACAGTGCGGTATGCCGGAAAGATTACCTGCCCGGTCCTTGTACAATACGGGGTCAATGACAGTTATGTGCTGAAAAGTGAAATTGACGATATATACAATGCCATTGCTTCTGCCGATAAAAAACTGGTTGGCTATCCAAACGCGAATCACGAATCTCTTCTGCTCAATGATCCGGACCTGTGGACGCAGGTCGTGGGAGATTTCCTGTTGAATAAAGGGAAATAGTTTATTTGCGGATCGTGACGACGGTGCCCGCTCCTGCATACTGGTACAGCTCTTTCACATCATCATTCTTCATAGAGATGCAGCCGAGGGTCCAGTTTTTATAGCGGTCAATCACAAAATCTTCGTGCGGCCAGGTGCCATGTATGCCAATGCCGCCGCCAATACGGGCATTGGCCGGGATTTCGCCCCGCTGTTTTCGTTGCCTGAATTTTTCCATGCTTTCCCGGGTGGGGTAATCAAGTGACAGGAAACGACACCATTTTTCATGTACCCGTTTGCTGGTGATCCGGAAGGTCCCTTCCGGTGTATTTTTGTCCCCTTCCATTTTTTTATCGGCCAGGCTGTTATTGCCAAACACAACGGGATAAGTAGCATACCAGCCATCTTCGTCAAAAACACTGAGTTCGTAATCGGATTTATCGATTGTGATAGAAATTCGCCCCACCGGTGCGGCGGACAGGGACCGTTTATGCCCGGCACTTCGTGAAACATTGGTTGATTTGGTAGCCGTCAGGCAACTCCCCAGGAATACAGAAATCAGAATAACCGCACTTTTCATGCCCTTTGTTTTTTTGGTAAAGCCAGCTTTAACCTGCCGCGGGGTGGGAGCCGCATTGATCTCCTGGCTGAATACTGTTCCGGTGGTCCGTCCAATTACTCAAACGCAATGCCACATTTTTTTATTTTATAGGATGGGGGAGGATTGGATGTCGGCAACTATGATTTAACAGGCTGTTTAGAGAACTTACCGGGAAATTTTCCGGGGGTTTTTTCTATTGGGCAAAAAAAAGCCGGCCTGTGAACAGACCGGCTGAGTATGATAGGAGCGATCTTACCAGCGGCTGAACCGGAATCCCAGGGTATAGGGAGTCATGTCCAATCCTTTCTGCCACATGTTTTTGGTGGCATAGCTGCCGTACAATCTTACCGGGCCCAGGGACAGTTCGCCGATATAGGACAGTTTGAAACGTTCAAGGTCAAAATCACTTTTTACCTTTTTCACATCCCCGTCTTTCTTGGTCTTAAAGCGGGCGGAATACAGGTAGCCTGCGCTGACACCAGCGCTGATGCCAAACCCACTCTTACGGGTAGGAGTAAAATTTATATTCAGCATCATGGGGACTGTGAGGTAATCGGCGGCCAGTTTCAATTTTTTCACAGAGTTGCTGCCCTGGGTGATCAGGGTGGGGTTTTTGGTAAAAACGACCTTATCGTTTTCAAAATGGTAATTGTTCAGCTCCAGTCCCATCCCGTATTTCAGGTTTAGCACATGTTTGGCGATATTCAGTTTTTGCATAAAGAACCAGAGGTTCACGTTCCGGGATTTGCCGGCCTTTGCCTGCAGATCTTCTTTATTGACACCTGCGGTAAGTACATTGGGGTAAACGGAGTTGTCGGTATAGTTTGAAAAGCCGAGGTCCAGGATCCACCAGTTGGTGCTGAGGTTGCCGGGCTTTTCCACATGGCGGTTGCGCATCCTGTATTCCCTGTCATGCAGAATCTCTTTGTCCTTGCTGCCGGGTTTGCGGATGATTACCAGTCCGCCAATACGGATGGTATCATTTTTCGGAGCGGGTTTGGGGGCGATCGTGGTATCTGCCTGGGCAAAACTGCCGAGCGTCA
Source organism: Sphingobacteriales bacterium (assembly GCA_016192105.1). Lineage (GTDB taxonomy): Bacteria > Bacteroidota > Bacteroidia > Chitinophagales > Chitinophagaceae > JJ008. The sequence goes on from JACPUV010000046.1 coordinate 48,221, forward strand.
CACATACTGCCATGCATAGGGTAAAAATCCTTTTCATTTTAATTGATCGTTTAAAGTTTTTTAATTTAAAGTCACGGCCTGTCTGCGGCCCCCGGAGGATTATTTCAGCCGGATGGCCAAACCACCCACCAGTAACCGGTTATCATCGTCGGTCGGGTTGATATGGGTTCTTTTTTCAAAGGTCCGGGTTACTTTCCGGAAGAAACCACGGAGTTTGTTTTTCTTGCCACCAGCACCTTCTTTCATTGAGGCCTCTGTAAAGTCAGACGGGGAAACAGTGGGGTTTGTTACAACAGTAGTGGCCAATTCGTTTTTAGTAGCATTCTTTTCTTCCGGGGCCGGGTTATACACAATCACGTTTTTCGGTGTATTACCCGTTACATTCAGGTTGTTCACCGGTTGCGGCAGGTTATTAGTGGGCTTGTCATTTTTCGTGGCGAATACCGGTTCATTGTTTTGTACCGGTGCAGGGCGGTCATTTTTATTGACAGCATTCTTATCTTTTACGGCCACGGGATTATTGCGTTGAATATAAACCGGTGCTGTAACCGGGCTGGTTTGAGCTGCATCCTGTTTGACTGCTGTTCCGGCAGGATTATTCAGTAAAGCTACCCCGGTTTCTTTTTCCGGGTTGCTGTTTGCCTGTGCCGGGCGACTGACCTCTTTCTGGCCGGTTGTGCCGGCCGCAGCGGTATCGGTTGCCGGTTTATTATTGACCAGTAGGGCAGTGGTCAGCCCGATACCCAGGATCAGGATAGCGGCCGCCGCTCTCCACCAGCGGATGGGCAGGGCCCTGACTTTTTCTTCTTTCCGGTACAGGGTTTCTTTATTGGGAAAGGAAATTGTCTCGGGTTGCAGGCGGGTGAACTGCAGCAGGTCAAGTTCTTTTTTTACCGCCAGGTTTTCCGCCGCGAATGATTCCACGGCAGCTTTTTGTCCGGCAGTAAGCTCGTTATCGGTATAAAGTAAAAGGTATTCTTCGTAATTGGACAGATTGACCAGGGCCTGTTCCTCTCCTTTCAGCAGTTCTTTCTTGCCGGTGAAAATGATCCCCGTATCGGGGACTAATTTATATTGTAAAAGAAGGTCCAGTTCTTCTTTCAGATCGGGGTGAAGCTCCACAAATTCTACCACCATCTGCCTTCCGGCGGGGTCCAGTTCATTATCCATATACAGGATAAAGTACTCTTCGTAATTATGGCGGGTTATATTCATTAATTAGTTGTCAGTTGTCGGTTGACTGCCGGCTGTGCTCTGGCGGTCATTTCTGTTTAAATCACATTTTCCATGCGGACCAAATACTCTTTCAATTGCACCCTCGCCCGGTGCAGGTAAACTTTTACCTGGCTGGGGTTCAGGTTCATGATCTGCCCGATCTCCTCGTAACTGTACCCTTCATAATCTTTCAATAAAACCAGGGAACGCTGGGTTTCATTTAAACGGCCCAGGGCTTCATCCAGGATCTTTTTCAGATTATTGGCCGGCCGGTTTTCCACCCTCGCTTCCTCGCTGAATTCTTCCCGCAACTGGATCCGCTTCACTTTCCGGATATGATCGATCATCTGGTGATAGGCTACGGTAAAAAGATAGGACTTGCTTTTCTGTGCATCCACTTCCTCCCGGTTACGCCACATTTTCTCAAAGGCGGTTTGTACCACATCCCTTGCATCTTCCTCGTGGCGAAGATTTTTCAGGATGAAGCGGTACACATTGTCTGCGTACACATTCACACATTCATTGTATTCACGTTCGGTCATAAACAGCCTGGAGTGGGATAAAGATAATGATCAGCGGCTCTTTGTATAATAGTACGTTTGACAGGACTGATAGTTACAGGCGAAATAAAAAAACCGGGACTGGAGCCCGGCTATAAACAAAACTATCTAAAAATCAATTAGTTAAATAGGTGGTGGAGATAAATTGCCGGGACAGGTTCTCCAGCATCAGGTCTTCCCCCCTGTTTTTATCCTTATCCGGACAGGGTGATGCTGCTTTTTTGCAACACTCCGAACCCGGAGCCGGCTTAAGATCCCTGCTGCCGGAAGTCCTGAAAACAAGGAGGGTCAGTATAATTAGGATGATAGTGGGTGTTACGAAAACCCCGAATTTCGGTTGCATCTGGTTGGTTTAAGGTTTTGACGAAAGTAGAAAGGAAAATGTTACAGCTTTCTTATAAATCTTTTGTCCATGATCAATCTGATTTTTTTCTATTTATAAATTATTGATAATCTTGTTATTTGGTTTTTTACTCTTAGTTTGAAAAACACTACCATCATTCTCCTTTACCAATCCCGTTGTTCATTATTATATATAAGCCCGGCCGGGTACGGCAGCCAGCGAAGCAGGGTTGATGAATGAAGTACAATAATAATAAACTGCAGTGCAGGCATACGGAGCTGACCGGCCAACTGCCTTATCACAGGGTCAAAAGTTGGAAATAGAAGAGCAAACGTTTTTACTTTCAGTCCTGTTTATGAGAAGGGCGGTAAGGCTGTCCGTATATTTGTTCCTAAAATTGCGGTATGAACGAAAAACTGGTAGAACGGATTGCTGCAGAAGTAGAGGAGATCAAAACTGCTGGTCTGTATAAAAGCGAACGGATTATTGAAAGTCCGCAGGGAGCAGAAATTCTCGTGAACGGAAAAAAGGTACTGAATTTTTGTGCCAACAATTACCTGGGTTTATCCAGTCACCCCAAAGTGATCGAAGCCGCCCATAAAGCGATCGACAAAAGGGGATACGGAATGAGCAGTGTACGTTTTATCTGTGGTACGCAGGATATTCACAAAGAACTGGAAGAAAAGATCTCAAAATTCCTCGGCACAGAAGATACTATATTATATGCAGCTGCCTTTGATGCCAACGGGGGGGTGTTTGAACCCCTCTTGAATGAGGAGGATGCCATTATCTCGGATGCCCTGAACCATGCATCGATCATTGATGGGGTTCGCCTGTGCAAAGCCCGGCGTTTCCGTTATGAACACAATGATATGAAAGACCTGGAGGTAAAACTACAGGAAGCGGCGGGTTGCCGGAACCGGATCATTGTTACGGATGGTTCCTTCAGCATGGACGGAACCATTGCCCGGCTGGATGAAATTGTAAAGCTGGCTGAGAAATATGAAGCGGCTATTATGATCGATGAATGTCATTCCTCCGGCTTCCTGGGTAAAACCGGGAGGGGAACGCATGAGTACCGCGGGGTGATGGGTAAGATCGATATCATTACCGGTACATTGGGGAAGGCCCTGGGCGGGGCATCCGGAGGTTTCACTTCCGGCCGCAAAGCCATCATCGATATGTTGCGGCAGAAATCAAGACCCTATTTATTCAGCAATACCCTGGCGCCTTCAATTGTGGGAGGCTCTATCGCCGTACTCGATATGCTCACTGAAACCACTGAACTGCGCGATAAACTGGAATACAATACCCGTTATTTCCGCTCCAGGATGACGGAAGCCGGATTTGATATCAAGCCCGGAGATCACCCCATTGTTCCGATCATGCTTTATGATGCCGTGCTGGCCCAGACCATGGCTGCCAAACTGCTGGAAGAAGGCATTTATGTGATCGGCTTCTTTTTCCCGGTAGTGGCAAAGGGACAGGCCCGGATCAGGGTTCAACTGAGCGCGGCCCACGAGCAGCAGCACCTGGATAAAGCGATCGCTGCATTTACCAAGATCGGGAAAGAGCTGGGGGTGTTGAAGTGAGTTATGTACTGCAGGATAACATCCGGACATTCATTGAAGAGGTTTATTAAGAGATCGCTAACGCCATCCGGTTGGAATGACTGGTCCTATCCCCCGCCGGCGGGGGCCGGCTGTCCGCATGGAGGAAAATTTACGAGCAGGGGTGGATGATTTCATAGGCTATTCAGCAGTTAACTTTTTTTCGATCCAGTCTTCCAGGCAGACGATCACGGCACTAATGTGATTTAATACGTCATCGTCCGTGAACCGGAGCAAAGTAAAACAGACTTTTTCATAAGGTCGCTAACGCCATCCGGTTGGAATGACTGGTCCTATCCCCCGCCAGCGGGGGATAGTGTAGTGTTCCTCATTTTGCCTGGCGTAAACGACTCAGTTATTCCTGTTGTATTCTTATATACTGTACAGCAAAAAGATAGGTTACTGGGGAGGGTTGAACACGTAAAATTACGAATAGAAAGAGGTTGTTAAAAAAGAGAATTTACCCGAATAATTTTCAGGGATAAGCAAGAAAAATCACGTCGAAAGTTATGAAATGCAATTTTCACAGAGTACCTTCGTTTAAAGGATATTGATATAAACTCTACCCGCCAATTCCTCTGGAATTTCCATTAACTAATTCTTGACCCGTACACCCGGTTTATGCCGGGCGACACTTAATTTTTGGAAAAAGTATGAAGAAATTTTTTCTGTACCTCGCTACAGCGGCTTTTATGCTGGCTATGTTCAGTTCCTGTGCAGCTACAAAGCGGGATTGCCAGGGGAATAAACACTACAAGTTAAAAAACGGCATCTATCTTTAAATGGAATGCACAGTCATCTTATTGAGTCCCGGTTTTTGACCGGGATTTTTTTTGCCGGTAGGGTAGGGATCCCCGAGGCAGGGATGAACCCCCGGTAATATTTTGACCCGGTCCGGCATTGTGGCAGCAGAGGGATTACCTTTGCTCAAATTTTACAGCAGCAATGAAAACCGCAATCTATCCCCTTTTTTTCCTGGCTTTTTTATATGCCTGTTCTCCCAATAATGTAAAGCAGGACAAAAGCCTGGAGAAATATTTTACATCGAATAATGTAGAAGGTTGTTTTGCCCTGATGGACAATGCTACCGGAAAATTTACCGTATATAACCTGGGCCGTTACCGCGACAGCAGTTACCTGCCGGCCTCCACTTTCAAAATCGTGAATTCACTGATCGGGCTTCAGACCGGTAAGATCAGCAGCGACAGTATGGTAATCAAATGGGATAGTGTGAAAAGATGGAATACGGACTGGAACAAAGACCTGACCATGTATGAAGCGTTCCGGGTATCTTCTGTCGCCTATTACCAGGAAGTGGCCCGCCGGATCGGGAAGGACACCATGCAGCGCTGGCTGGACAGTTTAAAATACGGGGCGCAGAACGATACGCAGAAAGTAGTGCTTTCAACGCCCGTTGACAGCTTTTGGCTTGATAATTCAATCCGGATCACACCCGACCAGCAACTGGGCCTGGTGAAACGGCTTTATTTTGACCAGCTGCCTTTTTTTAAGACCTACCAGGAAATGGTGAAAAGAGCCATGCTGTTTGAAAACAATACCAATTACCGGCTGGGATACAAGACGGGCTGGGGCTTCCGGGAAAATGGCCATGCCCTGGGCTGGATCGTTGGCTGGGTGGAAGAAAATAACCACCCGTATTTTTTTGTCCTGAACATCGAATCCCCGGATAAGAACATTGATATGGTAAAGCTGCGGATGAATATACTCAGGGGCATCCTGAAACAACTGGGTTTCCTGGAAGGAAAAATGTAAAAACCCGTAGTTTCCTGAACCGGGAACTTGTAGCATGAAATTTGATTTCTTCCCGCATTGAACTGGCAATTTCAATATAAAGAACTTTTCCTGCTGTTTTTTTCAGCAGCCCTGCTCCTGCTCCTTTTTACCGGGTTACTCAGGTGGAAGAGCGCAACCCGGCGGAAAATCGGGGACCCGGAGCTCGTCAGTTTACTGATCCGTAATTTCTCCCACAGGCGATTTGCCCTGAAATTCATATTGGTCATACTGGCTTTGTCAGCAGGTATCCTGGCGGTAATGAATCCCCGGACACCCGGTGATTCAGGTAACAAGACCCGGAAAGGAATTGATATCGCCATCGCACTTGATGTGAGCAAGAGTATGCTGGCTGCGGATCTGGCTCCCAACCGGCTGGAACGTGCCAAACAACTGATCAATAAATTCATGGCTGAAATGCCGGACGACCGGGTAGCCCTGGTATTGTTTGCCGGGAAAGCTTATCTCCAGATGCCCCTGACGGGAGATCATGGCGCAGTGGACCTCTTTGTTTCATCCGTGAGCCCGGACGCTGTACCACAGCAGGGGACCGTTATCAGCGAAGCACTGACCATGAGTGCCGGGGTATTTAACAGTGCGGATAAACGTTTCAGGTCAGTCCTGCTTATTTCCGACGGGGAAGACCATGATGCGGATGCGGCGCAAACGGCCCGGGCATTGGCAAAAAAAGGTGTAATGATCAATACCATCGGGATTGGTTCACCGGAAGGAGCTCCTATTGGGGATCCCGCCACGGGGGAAAACAAAAAAGATGAGGCCGGCAATACCGTGATCTCAAAGCTGAATGAGGAAGGGCTGAAGGAAATAGCCCGGGAAACCAACGGGCGCTATATCCGGCTGCAGAACAGTGATGAAGCCATAGCCGCTTTAAAAGATCAGTTGGCCCAGATCGAACGGAAAGCTTACGGGGACATTTCACAGATGAATTTCAAAACCTATTACGGGTGGCTGGCCGCTGCCATGTTTATATTGCTGCTGGCCGAAATCTTTATTCCGGAAACAAAAAAGAGAATGGCTGTATGAGAATATGCTTTATTATACCGGTACTCCTGGCTGCAGCGCCAGCCGGGGCCCAGCAGGAAGAAAAAACCATCCGGCAGGGAAATGAGTACTACCGGCAGCAGCAATTTGATAAGGCTGAAACGGCTTATCAAAAAGCCCTGGAAGAAAACCCGGCCAGTGACAAAGCGAAATTCAACCTGTCCAGCAGCCTGCTGAAACAAGGAAAAAAGGAAGAGGCCCTGAAAGGATTTGCTGAACTGGCTGATAAAGTGAAGGGAAAAGATCAAAAATCAAGGGCTTTCTATAATAAGGGAGTAGTACTAACCCAACAGCAAAAACTGGAAGAGAGCATTGAAGCATATAAAAATGCGCTTCGCCAGGACCCGACCGATAAAGAGGCCAGGGAAAACCTGCAGAAAGCCTTGCTCGAACTGAAGAAAAAGAATCCGCCAAAAAAGGAAGAGAAAAAAAATCCGAAGCAGCAAAAACAACAGCAGCCCAAAATGAGTCCCAAAGAAGCGCAACAGCGGCTGAAACTGCTGCAGCAAAAGGAAAAAGAAGTCAACCAGCGCCTGCAAAAAGAAAAATCGAAATCCGGGGGCGGCCAGGCCAAAGATTGGTGAACCGGGCTCCCTCTTCTTTGTTAGTTTTGCAGTATGCAATTGTATTGTGAATCCCTTACGCATTACCAGCGACTGAAAACCCGGGAAGTCCGGACCGGCAACCTGTTGCTGGGAAACGGGCATCCGGTCCGGGTGCAGACCATGACCACAACCGATACCATGGACACACAGGCCACGGTGGAACAAAGTATCCGTTGTATTGAAGCCGGAGCAGAATTGGTCCGGATCACCGCCCCTTCCAGGAAAGAAGCGGAGAATTTACTGAACATAAAGAATGAGTTGCGGAAAAGAGGGTATGCCACCCCGTTGGTGGCCGATATTCATTTTACCCCCAATGCTGCGGAAGTGGCGGCCCGGATCGTGGAGAAAGTAAGGGTGAATCCCGGCAATTATGTGGATAAGAAAAAATTTGAACAGATCGAATACAGCAATGCGGAATACGCGGAAGAATTGGACCGGATTCGCGAACGGTTTACCCCCCTGGTGAAGATCTGTAAGGAATACGGAACGGCCATGCGGATCGGGACCAACCACGGTTCACTCAGTGACCGCATCATGAGCCGGTATGGGGATACCGCGAACGGAATGGTGGAGAGTGCGATGGAGTTCCTGCGGATCGCCCGCTCCGAATCTTACCACCAGGTTGTACTGAGCATGAAAAGCAGTAACCCGAAGGTGATGGTGCAGGCCTACCGCTTACTGATCAAAACCATGTTTGAAGAATTCGGGGAGGTGTACCCGCTGCACCTGGGTGTGACCGAAGCGGGAGATGGGGAGGATGGAAGGATTAAAAGTGCTATTGGCATCGGGACCCTGCTGGAAGACGGGATCGGCGACACCATTCGTGTATCACTGACCGAGGACCCTGAATTTGAAATACCGGTCTGCAAAGACCTCGTGAAGCGCTACCACCTGAACGCCGGCACTCCTTCAGGGTTGCGGGTGCCGGAAGTCACCACACTGACCTATTCCCCGTTCGACTATAAAAGAAGAGAAACATTCCAGGTAGGCCCCATCGGTGGCAAGCAGGTGCCGGTGGTGATTGCTGATCTGAGCAAGATGGAAAAAATTAAACCGGCCGATTTGCAAAGTGTGGGGTATTCCTATGACCCGGTCCCGGATAAATGGACCATCAGTGAAGCGGCGGCTGATTTTATTTTTACCGGCCACCAGGTACCGGAATTTGCATTGCCCGGCGCGCTGAAAGTGATCCTGTATCCTGCGGCCTGGTTGCCCGTAGCCGGTTCCCCGCAGTACTACCCCATTTTTGATGCCGCCGGATTCATCCAGGCAGAGCTGAAAAGTGATAAGCTGAATTTTGTGATGCAGGATTGTTACAGTGACGAAACAACAATCAACGATTATACGTTCCTGGACCAGTTAGCCAATGACCCGACCGTGGTATGCTGCCTGGCCAGCCGGAATACCAATGCCCTGCAGTCGGTGCGCCGGATGTTCGTGGAACTGCAGCAACGCGGTATCCAAAACCCGGCACTGCTTTTTACAGAGAGCGGGGAACAAACACCGGATGAGCATCTTATCCATTTTGCTGCTGAAACGGGTGCCTTACTGCTTGATGGACTGGGTGACGGGATCTGCCTGGGTTATAACCGGAAGGCAAAAATGGATCATGTACAGGCGAAGGGACGCACTTACCTGCCGGTACAGGATATTTACCAGTTTACCAACAATACGGCTTTCAGTATCCTGCAGGCCACCCGCACCCGGATATCCAAAACAGAATACATCAGTTGTCCCAGTTGCGGCCGTACCTTGTTCGATCTCCAGGAAACCACGGCTAAGATCCGGGCGGTTACCCATCACCTCAAAGGACTGAAGATCGCGATCATGGGCTGTATTGTAAACGGCCCCGGTGAAATGGCCGATGCGGATTTTGGTTATGTGGGCAGCGGCCCGGGGAAGATCACGCTGTACAAGGGAAAGGAAGTGGTAAAGCGAAATGTGAGCAGTGAAGTGGCCGTGGATGAATTAATAAACCTGTTGAAGGAAAACGGGGCCTGGACTGCGGCCTGATCTATCGTATGAAGAAACAAACCTGGATCCTGGCTTTTTTTGTTGCTTTGGGGGCCGATGTCGCCGGTATTCAAACCGGCAATGAAACCCTGCAGTTGATCAGCAAACCCCTGATCCTGCCTTTGCTCGCTGTTTATTTTCTGACCGGGACAGGTGCTGTGAGCAGCCCGCTAAAAAAATGGATCCTGGCCGCCTTGTTTTTTTCCTGGGGAGGGGATGTGTTGCTGATGTTCCAGGATAAAAATGATCTCTACTTCCTCCTGGGCCTGTCTTCATTTTTACTGGCGCATATTTTTTACATCCTGTTCTTTCACCGGGTCAGGATAAGTGAAAATATTAAAAGCAATCCCTGGTACCTGCTTTTGGTAGTCCTCTATTACCTGGCGCTGATCAGCTGGCTTTCACCTTATCTGGGAGAGATGAAGCTCCCCGTACGGATTTACGGAGTGGTCATCAGCACGATGTTTATGATGGCCCTGCATATGCCGGGGCTGCGGAAGAAGTCAGCCGGAGTATGGATGCTGGCCGGTGCCTGCTTTTTCGTGTTATCGGATTCCCTGCTGGCGGTCAATAAATTTTACCGGTCATTTGAAGCAGCCGGGATTGGGGTCATGCTTACGTATGGATTGGCCCAGTTGTTTATTGTAAAAGGAGCAATTGAGTATCTTCGCGGGCAGCAGCATTCATCATTGTAAATTAAACCGATTCCCCGTTGGGGCTGTGGCATGAAAAAAACAGATTTCTTAGTAATTGGTTCCGGTATTGCCGGATTAACCTATGCGTTAAAAGTTGCCAGCCGTTTCCCGGAGCGGAAAGTGCTGGTGATGACCAAGGCAACGGCTGATGAAACCAATACAAAATACGCCCAGGGCGGGATTGCCGTGGTCAATGACCCGGAACATGACAGTTTTGCCAAACATATTGAGGATACCCTGATCGCCGGTGATGGAATTTGTAATGAAAAAGTGGTGGAGATCGTGGTAAAGGAAGGGCCGGAACGGGTACAGGAGATCATTGACTGGGGCGCCCGCTTTGACAAAGAGGATGACGGTGATTATAAAAGAGGAAAAGAAGGCGGGCATTCGGAATACCGCATCCTGCACCATAAAGATGTAACAGGAAAGGAAATGGAAAGAGCCCTGCTGGAAGCGGTAGCCCGGCAGGAGAATATCGAATTTGTCAACCACTGTTTTGTAATTGATATCATCACCCAGCACCACATGGGTTACCTCATCACGAAATCCACACCGGATGTGGAATGCTACGGGGTGTATGTGCTGAACCTGGTGACCAACCGGATTGAAAAAATACTGGCCAAGATTACCCTGCTGGCTACGGGCGGTAACGGGCAGGTGTACCGGACCACCACCAATCCCTCCATTGCCACCGGCGACGGGGTATCGATGGTTTACCGGGCAAAAGGCAGGATCGAGAATATGGAATTTATCCAGTTTCACCCAACAGCATTATACGAACCCGCCGTCAGGGGGCAGGCCTTCCTGATTACCGAAGCGGTACGGGGCGACGGGGGTATCCTGCGGAATAAAAACGGGGAGGCCTTCATGGAACGCTATGATTCGCGAAAGGACCTGGCACCCCGTGATATTGTAGCGAGGGCGATTGACAGTGAGATGAAGAAAACCGGTACAGAGCATGTCTGGCTGGATTGCCGTCATTTCAGTAAGGACAAGTTTACGGAGCATTTCCCCAATATTTATGAGAAATGTCTTTCTATCGGGATTGATATTACAAAAGACCTGATTCCGGTGGCACCGGCTGCACATTATAGCTGCGGCGGGATAAAAACGGATGAATGGGGGCGAAGTTCGATCAGGCACCTCTATGCCTGCGGCGAATGTGCCAGTACCGGTCTGCACGGGGCCAACCGCCTGGCCAGTAATTCCCTGCTGGAAGCCATGGTATTCGCGCATCGCTGTTTCCTGGATGTGACAGAAAAAATAAAGGATATTCCCTTTAATGAATCGCTGCCCGACTGGAATGCGGAAGGAACCAGCGAACCGCGGGAAATGATCCTGATTACCCAAAGCCTGAAAGAACTGCAACTGGTGATGAGTGATTATGTTGGGATCGTCCGCAATGATATGCGGCTGCAGCGTGCTATGCGCCGGCTCGACCTGCTGTGGGAAGAAACCGAACATTTATACCAGAGCAGTTCGCTTTCTCCCCAGCTGCTGGAAATCCGGAATATGATCACGGTCGGCTACCTGATTGTGAAAGGGGCCAGTTTCCGGAAAGAAAGCCGTGGCCTTCATTTTAATACGGATTACCCGGAAAAAAGCGTCCTGGTACAGAATATTGTGCTGTAACCTGCTGTAAGCGGAAGGGGCAGCTATTACCGGCATCGGGGCGGCTGTCTTATCTTTGCACTTCGTATGTACTATATCGTATTCGGTTTTTTATACCTGTTGTCCCTGCTGCCTTTTTTTATCCTGTATGGCATCGCCGACATTTTCTTTGTGCTGATTTATTTTGTGGCCGGTTACCGCAAAGAAGTAGTGATGGGGAACCTGCGTAACAGTTTCCCGGAAAAGACAGAAAAAGAGTTAAAAAGCATTGCCCGCCGGTTTTACCGAAACTTTATTGACAACTGGATCGAGACCGTTAAGCTTCTCTCTATCAGTAAGCGGGCCCTGAATAAGCGGGTCAGCAGCAACCTGGATGTGTTCCATCAGTTGCATGCTGGGGGAAAATCAGTGCAGGTAAACCTGGGTCATTTTTTCAACTGGGAGATCATGACTTTGTACACCGGGATCAACCAGCCTTATACGTTCCTGACCGTCTATCTGCCGCAAAGCAGCCGGGTGGCGGACCGTTTGCTGATGTATATCCGGGGCAGGTGGGGCAACCCGCTTTTACCGGCTACACAAATGGCAAAAGCGATCATACCCTGGCGTAAGAAACAATATTTACTGGCGCTGGGGGCGGACCAGAGCCCTCCGGGGGGAACGGATGCCTATTGGTTATATTTTATGCAGCAGCCGGCTGCTTTTGTAAAGGGTCCGGAGAAATTTGCCCGGATTCAAAAAATACCGGTGGTCATGATGACCACCACAAAACCCAAAAGAGGGTATTATCATTTCGACTATTTCCTGCTGGCGGAAGACCCGGCTGCCTTACCGGACGGGGAACTGATCCGCCGCTATGTGCAACACCTGTCTGCCAATATTCAGCGGCAGCCGGAACTCTATCTCTGGAGCCACCGTCGCTGGAAACATAAATGGAAACCGGAATACAGGGAGCAATGGGTGGATACGAAAATGGCGCCTGCTGAATGATCGGCACAAATTTTCCGCCCTGTATTTCAAGGAGAACCGGACCTGGTAAAACAGGGCTTTCCTCCTGAGGCGCTAAACGCCATTAGCAGGGGCCTCCGGGGAATTTACGGGCGCCGGAAACAGGAACGGAACCGGAATGCCCGGATAAAATAAAACAGGCCACCCGCAAAGGCAGCCTGCTCATTTTCAGTTCCGCTCTATTCTTTCTTTTTTTTGTGTTTTTTCAGTTGCAGGTAATCAAGGAAATAGATGACTTTGAGTGAAAGATTGTTATTGTCATCTGCTTTCATGGTATTTTGTACATTCTTGAAATAATTTCCATCGATTTCCTGGCTGCCGGTATTGGCCGCGTTTTTCCAAACCACATTCAGGAAACTGCCCGGTGCAAACTGCCAGGTATAGACCATATCAAGGTTGAAGAAATTGATATTGTAATCCGCGTTTCCTCCATAGCTGTTATTGCGGGACAGCGATCCGTCGTTGCGCAGGGTAAAGTACTGGTCATAATGCACCTGGCTCCAGTAATGACGGATCCGGGTATTGATATTCATTTTACTGCTGAAACTGTATTTGATCCCGATTATATTGTCAACCGACTTGATATCCCTCCTGCCAAAGATGATGGTCTCGTTATCGAAACCGGCAAACCCGGCATTCCTTTTCTGCGGGGAAAGGGAAAGGGTATGTGTCAGGGTCAGCCTGTTATTGAAGCGGTACCGGTTTTGCATATCAATAGAATACCGCTTGCTGTTAAATAAGGAGCGGTCCACATACATGGCATTTGCATAGAAGCTGTATTTCTTCGCACTATTGCTTTCAATCCAGCCGGAAAGGAAGTAATTTGACCAGCCCCGGAAGAAACGTCCGTCCACCCGGGCTTCATAATAATTATTACTCTCGGGTTCATATCCCACCAGGGCCCCGAAAAACCAGAGGTTTTTCAGCTGGCCGTTTACATTGACATTGACATTCAGACCCTGGAAACCGGCCGGGTTGATCAGGCGGTATGAATGGTAAAAATTAAAATTAAAGTACATCCGGTTGTACCAGCGCGTGGGTTTGATCCAGTTATAGCCCGCATATACCGAGTGATCGATCAGGTTGGTGGTGGTAAAATAACCCAGGTCATTTCCCCTGAAATGGCGATTAATGAGCTCTTCCTTAACATTGAACGTAAATCGCCCGCTGGATTTCCCGAATGAAATGCTATGGCCATAACCGGTACGGTTCAGCTGATCCGGAAGATCGCCGGACAGCAGGCTCATGGCCAGCTTCCCGTTCAGGTTCCAGGTATTCTTTTTATCATATAGGCTGAACTGGGCGGCACTCACATTGGCATCGTATTCAGCACCGCTCCGCCATACATTGGTATTGGTAAGTGTGATGCTGGAGTTGTTTTTTAAAGACTGATCCAGCACCATCACATTGTAATTGGTAAGCGGGTCGATCAGTACATTTCTTTTCTTAAGGGTCAGGGTATCCTCCAGCCCGGCATACCGGTTATTGGTAACGGCATTCAGCAAACCCACACCCAGCCCCCTGGCTGTGCGGCCCGAAATTTTGGTGGCATTGATCAGCTTGGACTCCACCGGGTTTTTAATGATCCGGTCATGCCCGTTGATGTATTCATCTACTGAGTGTACCAATATAGGGTCAATGCCGATTCTCCGGGGGTAAAACAAGCCGCTCTTATTGAACAATTCAGTTCCTTCAGTAAAAAAGGGCCTGTTTTCCTGGTATCTTACCTCAAAAGGGGTCAGGTTCAGCACCCGGTTATCACTTTGTACCTGTCCGAAATCAGGTACAAGTGTGGCGTCCAGTGTAAATGCCTGGTTGATCCCGTATTTTACATCCATGCCCCCATTGACGGAGGAAGTCCAGTCTTTTGTACCGGGTGTCCGCTGGGGAAAATGATTCACATAGGTGGACAGGTAGGGGGAGAATTGAAGACGCAGCGGCGGCTTGATATTCGTGATACCGGTCCAGGTTCCTTCCTGGGTCAGGAAACCGTTTACATTCGGATCGATAGGGTTCCAGGTATATTGCTGTTCTGTTTTTCTCCTGCGGCGGGTAATATTCAGTCCCCAGTTCTGTATTTCTTTCTTGCTGAAACGGATCGCGGAAAAAGGAATGAACATTTCAAAACTCCAGCCGTTGTCGTGTATAACGACGCCGCTTTCCCAAACGGCGTTCCAGCTGAAATCTTCCCCGCCATTGTTCATATTGTCACCGGGGGACATTTTGGCATCCCATTGTTCGTTCAGCGGGGTGACAAAATATTCGAACCCGTTTATCTTATCATGATACGTATCGAAGATGATGCCCACATAATCATTGGTGCCGAACCCGTCCCGTCCTGATAATTCAGTGGCGATGCTGTCTTTGGCCCGTTCATAACAATAACCGCCGAAATAAATTCCTTCATCACTGTACATCAGGTAGGTTTCCGTGCGGTTCCCGGGGTTTTCCGGAGCGCCTACTGCGGGACGAAATTCCACAAGACCTGTCATCATGGGAGCATCTTTCCAGGCGGAATCATCCAGGAGTCCGTCGATTTTGATAGGCAGTGTCGTTCGTTTGGCCACTAACTGCCGGGGGGCCGGCGACTGGGCATTCGCATAAGAAAAGAGGAGCAAAAAAGCTCCAAGGGCTAAGTTGGTTTTGAATTTCATGGCTATACTTTAAACAGTGGTTAGGACGTAGAGACGGAGCAGAAGGTTACTCCTTTTGCAAAAGAACTACTAAATCCTTCGTAGCGTAAAAATAGGGGCGTAAACAGGGTAGCGGGCCTGGATTTATCTGACCGGCAGGTATTTACTGACGAATGGTCAAAAAGACGGGGCATTAACTTTTTATTGGGAAATAAAAAGGCTGGTCGTTTAAAGACCAGCCTTTTTGGGGTATATACAAACAAGGATTAGCCGTTTATAAAGGGGTTGGTACTACATTTCGCGGACGATAGTATGGTGAACGGGTACAATCCCTTTGCGATGGGCTGCAACGGAATACTACGACTCTTGTACCTGGTTGCACCCGTTGAAGTGGAAAATACTGTTTTTCCGGTCCTGTCAAAAATGAACGACCTGATCACTTATGAATTTTTCAACGGATACTGTAGCTGAATGAAAAGACTGGCCGGATTGGTGGGATCAGAAGGAAAAAACCTCCGTGTTAAAGGAAACGCCGATATTGTAATTAAACCCTTTCAGATCTTTTATAGGCAAATCCGTTGATGAACCAAACACATGCCTTATATCAGAAAAGATCTGGAAACTGTTTACATCAAATGAAACCTTAAATCCTGCCATTCCAAAGGAATTAACCGTGGCGGTCCGGTTAATGATTCTTTCAAAATTTGCATGATCCTCATCGGGAATATTTACGACAGAAGCAAACACTGAAAATTCGACTCCCATATTTTGTTTTTTATGGTCTATTATTTTCTCTTTTGAGTATCCCCATTTGTAACCGGCGGTAAAATGAAGGGTGTTGAAGGAAAATTCCTGGAATTTAGGGTCAGTTGTATCTTTTTTGTTGGTGATCTTTTTAAATGCGAACTCGGCAAATGGCCCATAATAGGAATGGGACTCGTCTGGTCTTTTTTTCAGGGTTTTCCAAAAACCATGCATAAGAAAGGAGTGATTACCGGATTCGGGAAAAACCAGGGTGGTAGATAAGGCGGAATCAGTATTGGTTGCATTCTTATTATAGGAGATATAGTAGTTCCCCTGCCATTTAATGGCCGTGGGATTCGGGTAATAAGCCAATACTGCTTTCCCGCCGGCATTTATGCTTTTCAGGGTTTCGTCACTGATATTTCCGACACCGAATATTCTGAAGTTTGGTTCATCCTCCTCTTTCTTTTCAGTGACCCATTGTTGCTTCTTTTCGGGCTTCCCATAATAATTATTGGAGAGGATTTGCTGCCCGGAGCAAATCATGCTGTAAGACAAAGCAATCAGGCTAACTAATTTTTTCATGTTATTTAAGTTTATACCTAAAGATTGGAAACCGAAAGTTGCCAGAAAAGATGACAATAACGCTTTTGGGAGGGGTGAAAACACGGGGAAGCGTGGGTAGAACACGCTTGCAGGACTGACCTGATAAAGCCAGATTTGTTTGGTATATTGATTTATTCTTTCACCTAAAACAATTTTATGAATCACGAAACCACAAGCCTGCCGCCGGGCAAAAGGGGCGCTTTACTGAGTCATCTATGGATTGGATTTCTTTGTTTCTTTCTTGGAGGGGCCTTTGTTTTTTTTATAAAAGGGAACGGAGGAAAGCCACAAAAGGCGGATGAATATTCTTTTACCCCGGTCGAGAGCCTGCAAAAGAAGATGAAGGATGGTGGCACTGTTCCCAGAACGGAGTCCGAGACATTTACGGGGGAGTTCTTAAAATACATGCGGGTAAAGGAGCCGGACCCGGCAGAATTTGATAGGAAATTTACGGCCGCCACCTGGTATAGTATGACCGAACTGGAAAATTACTTCAAAGCAATTAAGGACGAAACCGGGCTGCTTAGCACTCAGATCAGGATCTATGTTTGCCCGGCTGTTTATTCACAGGGGACAACGAATCCATATAATCAGCGGGATGTCAGCGGAAGAATGACAACGACCCTGGCATTTTTCCAGGCGCCCTTTACAATTTTTAAACCCGGTACAAAAGAATTATATTTAAAGGGAAACCCCAATTGCCTCGGGTTGTATAACTGGGGTGACCTGGAGCCGTAAAAACAGTAAACAGGCTGCATGTTTGAAATAACTTTTGTTTTGGAGATAATGGCCTTTATTACCGGGTTGGTCTTTTTTAAGAAGATCGGCCCGGCTCCATACCGGCTTGCTGTCTTTCTATTGGGTATTACGGTACTGAATGAAGGGTTGTCGCACTATGGTGTTTACCGGCATTCCGGATGGAATAAAATTATATTTTACCAGGGATTCTTCCTGGTGGAATACATCATTATCGGCATTATTTTCATATCGGTAATCCGCAACCGGAAATCCGCCTTGCTATTGATGCTGGCCGATCTGTTTGTTTCTTGTTTCTTTTTATCCAGGGAGGGGGCCGCTGTATTCAATGTGAACTATATTACGGCGATTTGTACAGGGCTGCTGCTCCTTTCGGTTTTCTATTTAACGGAATTGGTTTATGCAAACCAGGTAATTGACCTGAAAGCCCATTCCTTATTTATATTTTCCGTTGGCCTGATTGTCGCACAGCTGTTTCTCCTGTTTTATGTAAACGCAAAAAGGGTTGAATCATTCAGAAACGACCCTCATGCAATTGGGGTATTCCGGCTGTTAAATTTAATGGGGAATCTTGTTTATTACTTATGTATCTGTTATAGTTTTATATGCGGTTTACTATATCCGAGGCGGGTTGGTATTTGATGGGGTCATGCCTCTTCTTTATTTTAATATTTGGTTTTTTTATTTTCTTCTACATTAAAATAAAGCAGCGGCATAACCGCTTACTTTTAAATGAGCAAAAAGTAAAAAGCGAGTTCGAGCAAGCGCTACTCCGTACCCAGCTCGAGATCAGGGAACAAACCCTCAAGATCATTTCAGAAGAAATTCACGATAATATCGGGCAGGCCCTGAGCCTGGCCAAACTGAAACTTAATACCCTGAAATATGATAGGCCGGACCTGCTGGTGGAGAAGATCAATGATTCCAGGGACCTGGTCAGTAAAGCGATCCAGGACCTGCGGGACCTTTCCCGGAGCCTGAATACCGATGGTATCGCCTCCCTGGGACTGGTCCGTGCCCTGGAGCAGGAGTTGGAACTTTTCCGTAAAACGGGATTTTATACCAGGTTGCATGTACAGGGAAGCAGCCGGAAACTCGAGCCGGAGAAAGAACTGATTATTTTCCGGATTCTCCAGGAATCGCTGAATAATATTATCCGGCACGCTGAAGCCAACTCTATTACGGTCAGCATAGTGTACCTGGACAACCGGCTCGAACTGCAGATTCAGGATGACGGTAAGGGGGCTTCCATGGAGCAACTGGACATGGAAGGAAATAGTAACAGGAGCCTGGGCCTGCGAAATATGAGCAGCCGGGCTAAAATGATCGGGGGAACATTCTCAATAAAGAGTGAGCCAGGTAACGGAACAATCATTAAATTGAATATCCCTTTTAATAATAACTAATGGATAGAAAAGCGGTATTGGTAGATGATCATGTGCTGCTTCGCAACGGATTGGCCGGCCTTATCAGGGACCTTGGCTATGAAGTATTGTTTGAAGCGGACAATGGAAAGGAGTTCGCCGAAAAACTGAACCAGGCGGACCTGCCGGATATCGTATTGCTGGATATCAATATGCCCCTGATGGACGGGTATGATACCGCTGCCTGGATCCGGCGCCATTACCCTGAAATAAAAATACTGGCCCTCAGTATGTATGATGATGAACAGGCGATCATCCGGATGCTGAAGAACGGCGCATGTGGTTATATCCTGAAGGATACGGAACCGGCCGAGCTGAAAAAAGCCATGGATGATATCTGCAGCAAAGGGTTCTACTATTCTGAAATGGTAACCGGCCGGCTGATCCATACGATCCATTCCCTGCAGGAAGAAAACAGTCCTGCCAGGACCCTGACCGGTTTAAATGAACGGGAGATCGAATTCCTGAAACTCGCTGCAACCGAACTGACCTACAAAGAAATTGCGGAGCAACTGCACCTGAGTCCCCGTACCATTGACGGATACCGGGATGATCTGTTTGAGAAACTGAATATCCGAAGCCGGGTAGGCCTCGTGCTTTTCGCCATTAAAAACGGGATTGTACGTCTCTGATTTAACAAAAAGGGCCAGGGGTACAGACCTGAATTTGCTACAGTAGCATACCTGTTTCGCGGCGCGGGACCTGCATAACCGGGTGCCACTAAATCACAGGGGAACACAAGAAATCCGCTTTGAATACTGGTTTATCTGCCATCTCGTTTTGTGCGAGTCGTTTGATTTCGTGATCCGGCAATCCGTATTCAACTGTGCAATCCGTGGCTTCTTCAATTCAACACACTGTTTTCTTTAACGATCTCCGCCTTTTCCTGCTCTTTGATCCTGGCCCAGCCCCCGTTAATATTTCGCAGGTTGTGGATACCTTCCCTTTTCAGGAGGGAAGCGGCAATCACACTGCGGTAACCGCCGGCACAATGCAGGTAGAGATTGTGTTGCTCCTCTATATTGGCCATTGCACCGGGATCGGTCATTTCCTGCAGGGGAATATTCACCGCTCCTTTCAGGTGTCCGTCTGCAAACTCCGTTTCCCGGCGAACATCCACCACGACCAGGTTGGGGTCATGCGGCAGATCCATCATCAACTCGTCGGCATCTACATCAATGATCATATCAATAGGGCGGCCCGCTGCCTGCCAGGCCTCAAATCCTCCTTTGAGGTATCCATTGATTTTATCGAAGCCCACTCTTGCCAGCCGGATAATGGTTTCTTTTTCCTTTCCCGGGTCGGTTACCAGGAGCAGGGGTTTGTCGAAGGGAAGCAGGCTGCCGGCCCATTCTGCAAAGCGGCCTTCCAGTCCGATACTGACAGAACCCGGAACAAATCCTTTCATAAAAAGATCAGCATGCCGCGTATCGAGGATGATCCTGTCTTCCTTTGCCAGCAGACTGAATTCATCGGCTGGTATTTCCTTCATCCCCTTTTCCAGTACCTTAACCAGGCTGTCGTATCCTTCCTTGTTGATCCGGGCATTCACCGGGAAATAAGAGGGGGGAGCTGTGATCCCATCTGTTACCTGGGAAATAAAATCTTCTTTGCTGACAGCTTTCATCGCGTAGTTTGACTGCTTTTCCTCACCGATGCTGCTGTGTGTTTCGGGTCCCAGATTTTTACCACAGGAACTGCCCGGTCCATGCGCCGGGTAAACGATCACTCCATCAGCCAGGGGAAATAATTTTTTGTGAATGCTGTCATACAGCATACCCGCGAGATCGTTGGTGGTCAGCTCGGCACCTTTCTGTGCCAGGTCGGGACGGCCCACATCGCCGACAAATAATGTATCGCCTGTGAAAACACAATGATCCTTACCGGAGGGATCCCGTAATAAATAACAGGTGGATTCAAGGGTATGGCCGGGTGTATGCAGTACTTCAATCTTCAGGTTGCCCACGCTAAAGAGCTCACCATCTTTTGCCACCAGTGCCTGGAATTTTGTTTTGGTACCGGGACCATACACAATGGGTGCCCCGGTGGCCTGCCCAAGATCCAGGTGACCGCTGACAAAATCCGCATGAAAATGAGTCTCAAAAATATATTTGATACGGGCGTTTCTCCCGGTAGCCAGTTCCAGGTAAGGTTCAATATCACGCAGGGGGTCAATGATGGCGGCCTCCCCGTTGTCTTCTATATAGTAAGCTGCTTCGCTGAGACAATTGGTATATAGCTGTTTTATGTACATGGTTCGTGGTTTTTGTTTTTCGCAATACGGGCAAAATTACCCGAAAAATAAAAAACCCCGCCACTTTTCAGGGAGACGGGGCTGAGAAAATCCGGTTGGGCTACCCTTAGTTCAGGAGCTGTTTAATAAACTGGTTCAATTCCTGCATACGACTGATGTTCACGGAATAGTAAATAAATTTTCCGTCTCTTTCCGTTTTCACAAAACCGGCTTTGCGAAGGATCGCCAGGTGCTGTGAAGCAACTGATTGTTCGAGCCTGAGTTTGACATATAATTCGGTTACGGTCATTTTCCCGCTTTCATCGATCAGTTTCAGGATTTGCTGGCGAAGTTTATGGTTCAGCGCCCTGAGTACGAGAGCGGCTTTTTTTACTTCCAGCAGGTCAACTTTCAACAGGATCCCATTTTCTTTCGGGTCATTAATGGTTATTGAATAATTACTCATATTCAGAAAAGGTTGGTTTTTGAAATGGAAATACAAAAATACCTACAACAGTTCGTGTATTCGTTAATAAAATGATAAGACGGTAACTAAAATTATTTCCTGCGGCCTTTAGTATAAAATTCTTTTATATATACAGGCTCCGCATAGGCGAGGCTTGCAAATTCCTGCAAGGCATACGCATGGAAGGATAATTCAGTAAGATGCAAGCTGTTAAACTGAATTTCCTCAAATTGAGCCAGGGAAGAATGGATAAGTGCCTGCAGTTTTTTACTCCCGCTGCCACAGAAAAGGATAGGATGAGCGGCAAGAAATGACTGGTAAGTGGTTTCGTCAAGAAGCATTGCTTCTTCCGGTGAAAGGAGGGATAGATTTTTATTATATATCGCGGAATAAACCTCCATTCTTCTTGCATCAATCATGGGGCAGATCAGGTCAACGGCCTTCTTCTTTGCTGCATTGGCCATCATCTTTAATGTACTGACGGTGATCAGTGGCAGACCCAGGGCATAACAAAGCCCCTTGGCCGTGGCCAGGCCCACCCGCAGTCCCGTATAGGAACCCGGACCGATCGTAACGGCCACAGCATCCAGTTGCCGCAGGGAAATAGCTGAAGAATTCATCAGGTCGCTGATTGCAGTGTGAATCCAGGAAGCATGGTCAGACTGGTTTTCGTTGGTTGCCAACTGCAGCGGGCATTCATCCCTGGCAATGCAAACGGAAGCCGTTTCCTGCGAAGTGTCAATATTTAATAGGAGGGCCATTAGCGGGTTGCTTCTTTTTGTAATAAGGCAGATGGATGGTACCGGGGATTTATTTCCGCCAGCCGGGAAAGTAAATGAAATATAGCGGAGGATCCAATTTTATCGCACCATTCAAAAGGACCATACGGGTAATGGGTCCCCAGTTTCATAGCGGTGTCTATTGCTGATTTGCTGCTTACCCCTTCTTCGAGGGCGAAAAAAGCCTCATTGATAACCGCCGCCAGCACCCTTGCCGAAAGAAACCCGGGAATATCGGGTACCCATTCGATCTTCTTATTGAAAACGGGTATGATCTCCTCCGCCTTCTTTTTTACCGTATCATCCGAACAGGCAGCTTCCAGCAGGGGGCTTTGTAAAAAGCCGGGCCAGCCATTGAAACGGATAAAATGAGCAGGCCATCCTGTAGCTGTTTCCTCCACCTGGTTGATAAAGAACAAAGTAGCCTTTTGAGCAAGTAATGCTTCCGGGTAATCCAAGGGTGTATAAAGCAGGTCGATAATGGCTGTTGCGCCGGGCAGGGCCCCGGGATGATCCAGCCATTCTACCCGGGCTTCTCCGGTAATGCCCCGGGCCAGCAGTTCTTCTTTCTGTACTTTATTCGCGATTACGGCGATTATCATCCTGCTATTTTTTGCAAAGAAAACGTATAAAGCTAAATTCGCTGCATTCAATTTACTATTATCATGTCCAGAACTATCATCAACACCCCTAATGCACCCGCCCCGATCGGTCCCTATAACCAGGCTATACTGTCCGGCCAGACGCTGTATATTTCCGGCCAGGTTTGTATTGATCCCGCTACCGGTGAACTGAAAAACAAAGACATTGAAGAAGAGACTCACCAGGTGATGCATAACCTGTCAGCCATACTCCAGGCAGCGGGGATGGATTTCAGCCAGGTGGTGAAAACCACGATTTTTATTACTGATATGCATCAGTTTGGTACCATCAATGGCATCTATGGAAAATATTTCCAGAGCGATTTTCCGGCCCGAGAGACGGTGCAGGTAGCCGCTTTGCCCAAATTTGTGAATGTAGAAATCAGCATGATCGCGGTCAGGAACTGAGACCTCGTTATTCGTATTCTGCCCTCGTATTTATTCTACAGCATTTAGGACGGCTTTTTCTATCTTGTGTTTCTTATAATTAAAGTCCCCATAAACGAGAAATCTTTCGTATGAAGAAATTTTACCGTTTGCCATTGTATATCATTGTACTGGCAACCACCTTATTTGTTGCCGGATGCGGCAGTAAAAACGAAAAGAAAAAAAATAAGTATGATGGCCCCGGCCTGGCTATCCAGTTTGAAATCGAACGCACCAAGGATCCGGCTACCGGCAAAGTGCCCTGGAACAAGATGCTGCTTGCCATGCAGCAAACCGAAGTGGCTAAGGACCTGGCAAGAAACAGCGCGAACAGGATCGAAGCGCTGAGCTGGATTGAAAGAGGGTCAGACGGCGATTTCAATGGTCCGCAGGGGAACAGCCGCCCCAATTCCGACCAGACAGCAGGACGTATCAGGGCCGCCATGGTGGATTCACTGGACCCCACGCATAAAACTGTTTGGGTAGGTGGTGTGGATGGCGGTTTATGGAAGACCACCGATATTACGTCCTCCCCGGCCAACTGGATACTGGTGAATGATTTCCTGAGTAACCTGGCGGTATCGGCGATTTGTCAGGACCCGCGCCCCGGATTTCAAAACTTCATGTACTTCTGCACCGGTGAATCTTTCAGCAATGCGGATGCAGTAAGGGGTGTAGGTGTGTTTAAAAGTGTGGACGCTGGCGCCACCTGGTCTTTTTTATCCAGTACTGCTTCTTATACTTC
The DNA here is from genome assembly GCA_016192105.1 of Sphingobacteriales bacterium. Taxonomy (GTDB): domain Bacteria; phylum Bacteroidota; class Bacteroidia; order Chitinophagales; family Chitinophagaceae; genus JJ008. The sequence continues at coordinate 72,187 of JACPUV010000046.1, forward strand.
CTGTACCCGTATTGTTTGTGATTACCAGGGAAATGTTTATCTCGGTACCCGTGGAAGCGGGTTGCTGCGTTCAACCGACCAGGGAAGCACCTGGACCAATATCACTCCCAGTGGCATCGGCAGCAGTGTATGCGATATTGAGATCAGCTCCACCTCCGGCCCCGGCCGTTTGCATGTGGCCACCGGCATCTTCAGCACCTCCGGTTACCGGTACACCGATATTCCTTCCACGGTTAGTTCCGGCGCAGGATGGATCACACCTTTAACGGCTTATCCTTCTGCAAATTACAGGTCAGAAATTGGTGTAAGCGGAAATGTTTTATATGTCATGCCCAATAATAGTTCAGGACAGGTCCCGACCATTTATAAATCAATTGATGGAGGAGATAATTGGACTGCTGTTGGTTCAACCCCGGCCTCGTTTAATATGTCCACCTTTACCAATACGCAAGGCTGGTATGATCTTTCCGTGGCGATTAACCCGGCTAATCCGAATGAATGTATTATCGGCGGAGTGGATTGCGCCAAGACTGTTGATGGTGGAGCCACCTGGACAAGGATTTCTGCGTGGGCTGGTATATCAGGGCAGTATGTACATGCCGATCAGCATAATGCACAGTGGTGGGACGGTGGATCCAAACTCTTGTTTACCTGTGATGGAGGTGTTCACTTTTCCTCGAACGGCGGTACCACCATCCGTGACCGGAACAAAGGCCTGCGCCTGAAACAATTTTATTCTGTTGCCATTCACCCGACGCAAACGAATTATTTCCTGGCGGGGGCGCAGGATAATGGGGTGCACCGCCTGAATCACCCGGGGCTGGACAGTTCCATCGAGGTAACAGGCGGGGATGGTTGCTATGTAGCTATTGATCAGAATGAAGGGCAATTCCAGTTTGGTTCATACGTCTATAACGTTTACCGCAGAAGTACGAATAACGGGAGCAGCTGGACTACCCCGGTAAATAACCAGAGTAGCGGCCGTTTCGTAAATCCCTGGGATTATGATAACAATGCGAATATTATTTACGCCTGTAACAATGCGGGTACCTACCTGCGCTGGGATGACCCGCAGACTGGCAGCACAACCACTGTGGTTCCTGTAGCCGCATTTGGTTCGGGGAATGTATCGGCAGTTCATGCATCTCCCTATACCGCTAACCGGGTGTTTTTTGGAATGGGTTCCGGTGGTGTTTTCCGGGTGGATGCCGCCAATACCAATTCGCCGGCGGCCACAAATATCACACCATCCGGTGCAGCCGGCTATGTGAATTGCATTGTTACCGGATCTTCTGACCAGGACCTGATGGTTACCTATTCAAATTACGGAGTGACGAACATCTGGGTGACTGCGAATGGCGGTACCAGCTGGGCCGCTGTTGACGGAAACCTTCCGGATATGCCGGTACGCTGGGCCCTCTTTCATCCTGATGATAATAACCGGGCTTTTATTGCCACCGAGACCGGTGTATGGGAAACCAATGCATTTAGCGGGGCCGCTACCGTATGGAGCGCCAATCCCAGCTTCCCGAATGTAAGAACAGATATGATCAAATACCGTGCGTCCGACCGTACCATAGCTGCGGGTACACATGGCCGTGGTATCTGGTCTGCGATCATTCCTCCACCCACGGGCTTCAGTTTCGGCAGCAGTACCCCGGCAACGGCCACCTGCCCGGCACCGGCTACCATGAATGTAACCCTGCCAACCATTTCCAATGGCGGGTTTACCAACCCGATCACCTTATCCGCCACAGCCGGTGTACCGGTGGGAACAACGATCAGTTTTGGTACAAACCCGGTCAACCCCGGCAACGCTTCCGTGGTTACCCTGAACAATTCAAATACACTGACTGCCGGTACTTATACTATAACGATCCAGGGTGTAGCCACCGGTGCCACCAGCCAGGTTACCTCCGTGAGCTTCACCATTAACCCGGGCAGCGGACCCGCAATTGTCACCCACCCGGCCAGCCAGACTGTTTGTGAAGGTCAGAATGTAACGTTTAGTGTGGTGGCTACCGGTACGTATCAATGGCAGGTGAGTACCAATGGCGGTGTGAACTGGTCGAATGTGGCCGGTCAGACTACTGCGGCTTACACGTTAACCGGAGTAACAACTGTTTTAAACAATAACCAATACCGTTGTGTGGTCAGCAGTCTTTGTGGCAGCACGAATTCGAATGCGGCTATATTGACCGTCAATTCCGGGGCCAGTATATCCAGTCAGCCCACCGACCTCACTTTATGTACAGGCAGTGCGGCAAGTTTCTGTGTTACGGCAGGCGGCACGGGCATTACGTACCAGTGGGAATCCAGCCCGGCAGGTTGTGCGGGTACCTGGGCTCCTATTGCCGGCGCCACTACTTCCTGTTACAATATTCCCGCGGTATCCGCCCCAATGAGTAATTCGGCTTATCGTTGTAAAGTGACCACTACCTGCGGTCCGACTACGATCACTTCCAACTGCGCGTTACTGACGGTGGCGACTTCTGTCGCGGTTACCGCGCAACCGGTTAACCAGACAATTTGTGATGGCGCCAATGCCAGTTTCACCGTAGCCGGCAGCGGTTCAGGTATTCTGTACCAATGGCAGCTGAATACAGGCGCCGGGTTTGCCAATATCAGCAATGGCGGAGTCTATGCAGGAGCTACAGCAGCCACCTTAACAATTACCGGTAGCACAACAGCGATGAGTGGTTATCAATACCGCTGCCTCTTATCCAATTCTACCTGCACGACTCCGGGAGTATCCAATGCGGCCGCCCTTACGGTAAATGCATTGCCGGCGATAAGCAGCAGTCCATCGGCGCAGACCATTTGTTCCGGCAGCGCCACTTCCTTCAGTGTAGCTGCAACTGGCACCGGTATCAGTTACCAGTGGCAGGCAAATGCAGGTGCCGGTTTTGCGAATATTGCTGACGGCGGGGTATATGCGGGAGCGACGACTTCCACACTAACAATAACAGGGGCTACCGTTGCCTTGACAGGATACCAATATCGTTGTGTTGTGAGCGGCACCTGTGCGCCGGCTGCTAACTCAGCGGCTGCCACGCTTACGGTCCATGACCCGGTGGCGGTTACTTTATCCCCCGTCAATGCAGAAGTTTGTTCCGGCACCAATGCCAGTTTCACGGTAACAGGAAGCAGTGTCCCCGCCATCAATTATCAGTGGCAGGTCAGCAGTGATGCAGGCGCTACCTGGACAAATATTGCCGGGGCGAATGCCGCCGGTTATACGGCCAACAGTGTAATCACATTAATGAACAATAACCGGTACCGTTGTTTGCTCTCCAACAATACCTGTAGCACACCGGTGGCTTCCGGTGCAGCAATCCTTACCGTTCGTCAACTGCCTTCTATCGGTTTAAGCGCAGCCCCCCTGACCACCCTGCTACCGGGCGAGACCACTACGCTTACTGCTACGCCCTCTGCTTCAACCGGTGGTACGCTTACAACGAACTGGACACTGAATAGTGGCGTGATCGCAGTTACAGGAAATATGTTGCCGGTAACAGTGGCCAATCTCGGTGCTTACCAGGTTGGTATCCGTGAAACCTGGCCCAGCAGTTTATTCTGCTCCAGTCTTTCGACGGTGGTTACTGTTTCCGCCAATGTGAGTGACAGGCTTTTTGCTTTCCCGAGCCCGAATGACGGAAACTTTACAGTGTCTTATTATAATAGCGATGGAAGCAGCACACAACGCAGGATTGTTGTGTATGATTCAAAGGGAGCTGCTGTTTTTGATAAAATGTTTGCTATTTCAGGCCCCTACACGCTGATCCCGGTGAACCTGGCACAGGCCAGCCGCGGTCTGTACTATGTACTGGTGGGCGATGCCAGTGGCAAGAAACTGGCTGAGGTGAAAGTGCATGTGAGATAATTAAAATGAAAAAAAGGGGCTGTTTCTTAAGTGAGACAGCCCCTTTTTTCGTATCAGAACCCTTTCTTCTTCCACGCGTTATTCGCCCGGTCCCAGTCGGGTAATTGTTTGTCAGGATCCAGTACCACTTCCTTTATTTCGCTGGTAGTCGGTACCCTGAATTTCCATTCGGCACCCCGCTGCCAGATCTCCACGGGTAAGTCTGACCGGTGTTCTTTTCCGTTACTTTCCCTTACCAATACGGTTACCGGCATCGCCATTTTTTCTTTGTTTTCAATGACGATCTCACTGCCATTTTCCGGGTTATTGTCCAAATAAGTGACTGACTTTACAGCCTGGTCCAGTTTCCAGGTATTCAATACCCATCCCCTCCAGAACCAGCCCAGGTCCTCGCCGCTGGCATTTTCCATGGTATGAAAGAAGTCCCAGGGTGTGGGGTGCTTGAAGGCCCAGCGCCGGATATACTCACGGAAGGCACTGTCGAACCGTTCTTTCCCCAATACTACTTCCCGTAAGGCATGCAGCATACGGGCCGGCTTCATATAGGCCGCCACTCCCAGGTTATCCTGCTGGATCACCTCCGGCAGGTTGTAGAGCCCGTCCATTGCTTCACCGAATACATATTTAACCATGAAAGAAGAATTCGGATCACCAAAGAAACTTTCCTCTTTGAATTCTCCCTTGTTAAAGGCTTCCGTGGAAAAATCATTGATAAACGTATTGAAGCCCTCGTCCATCCAGGCATATTTCCGTTCATTGCTGCCCACGATCATGGGGAACCAGGTATGGCCGAATTCGTGATCAGTAACACCAAATAAACCACTTCCGGCCGATCCGGAACTGCAGAATACGATACCCGGGTATTCCATGCCGCCGACAATACCTGCTACATTGGTAGCCGCGGGGTAGGGAAATTCAAACCAGGTTTTGGAATAATGTTCAATACTCGCTTTGGTAAACTCGGTGGACCGTTGCCAGCCATTCTTTACTATGCTTTCCACCGGGTACACACTGATGGCCAGGCATTTTTTCCCACTGGGCAGGCTGATCCGGGCTGCATCCTGTACAAAGGCTTTCGAAGCGGCCCAGGCCACATCTCTTGTATTCTGAATACGAAACCGCCAGGTGCAACTGGCAGTTTTAGGCCGGGAATTTTTATCGGTTATTTCTTTCTCGCTGCGAATGGCAACTGTTTTATCACTTTTTGCAGCAGCGTCCCATCTTTTCATCTGATCTGCGGTATAGCATTCCTGGGGGTTTTGCAATTCACCGGATCCCACCACGATCAGGTCGGAAGGAGCGGTGACGCTGAAATCAATATCGCCATACTCCAGGTAAAACTCCCCGGCCCCAACATAGGGCAGGGTGTTCCAGCCCTGGATATCATCATACACACAGAGACGGGGGAACCACTGGGCCACTTCATACACAGTGCCGTTTTTTGTATTCAGTCTTCCCATACGATCGGTGCCGTATTCCGGTATGGTAAAATGGTAGCCGATCCGGATCTTCAGCTTTTTCCCGTGTTCCAGCGGGTCTTTCAGGGAAATGCGCATACGGGTATCCGTGGTTATCGTACCATTGGGCGTATGCAAAACGCCATCTGATTCCAGTTGCAGGCTGGTAACCTGGTAACCTTCTGTAAAATTTGCGTTGGCCCAGCGGCCGCCTGTCTGAGTAGTGGTAGCGGAACCGCGGGAATCTTTTTTATAAATATTCTGGTCCAGCTGGAGCCAGAGAAAACGCATATTATCCGGGCTGTTATTGGTATAGGTAATGGTCACCTCACCTGTCACCGTATGCGTACCTGTATCCAGTTTGCATTGAATGGAGTAATCTGCTTTATTCTGCCAGTATTTTGGCCCGGGTTCCCCGCTGGCGCTGCGAAAATCATTGCCGGGGTAGGGGTAGAACTGCGGATTAAAGGCTTCCCGATGATCATAGCCGGATTGGGCACTGACCCGGATCAGCAGGAAAAGGCTGAAAATGGCAAGAACAATCTTCTTCATGGAGTGCAATATTTTGATGGAAAGATAAAATAAAAGCGGGGACAGCGGGTACCGGGACGAAGGTATTTGCAGGACTTTATAAGTTTTAACGGCAGATCATACTATTCCTGTCTGCTCCCCCGCTGCAGGTTATTGGTTAGCCCCGGGTCAAAAAGTAAAACCTTCCCGGGGCTCTGTCTGTTTTCAGCGGGTTTCTATGGGAATAATTTTTCCGCCAGTTCCACGCTTTCCGGTTTACCCACATCCACGAGCCGGTCGCCGGAATGATCATAACCCATGATGCGGTGTGCGGACGCCAGTCTGAGGTAAACATCGATCAGGGAGAACTTGCCGCTGAACCCCGCTTCCTCCATCAACCGGAAGATATCGTATTCAAATATCACAACACAGCTATAAGCCCTGGGGAGAAGAACAGGTCCGGGAACCGGGATCTTTTCTTCCCCGGTGCCGGCATGCCGCCAGCCGCAGAGCCGGTTATGTTCATCGAACAAAAGATAGCGGGAGGACTTCCGGTTGGTCACGCCAAAGGAGACCAGGGCTTTTTTCTCTTCATGATAGCGGATCAGTTTACGAATGTCGAGATCGGTCAGGATATCGGCATTGCAGGTAATAAACCGTTCACCGGGAGTAAAAAGTGATTTGGCTTTCAGCAAACCACCACCGGTCTCCAGTACTTCCCGGCGTTCATCACTGATCTGTACCCGGCTGCCCCATCCCTTGTGTTTTATTACCGCTTCTTCGACCTGGTCCGCGAAATGATGCACATTGACAATAATATCCCCGATACCGTTTTGCCGCAGGTATTCTATATTTCGCTGCAGCAGGGATTTCCCGTTGACTACTGCGAGCGCCTTCGGATGTTTATCCGTCCAGGGTTTAAAACGGGTACCAAGCCCCGCTGCAAATATCATTGCTTTCATTGCTTCTTCTCCGGTAAGGGATTGTACCAGTTTTTCGCCTCCTGTTCTATATGCTGCAATTCAATTTTTACTTTAAACTTATTGCGTAAATGCCGGGCCATGGCATCCGCTGCATAAACACTGCGGTGTTGTCCGCCCGTGCAGCCGAAGCTGATCACCAGGCTTTCGAAATCACGCCTGATATACTCCTCCACGGTGATGTCCACTATATCAAATGCACTGTTCAGGAACTCCGGCATCTTGGTCTGCTGTTCCAGGAAATCCTTCACTTCTTTGTCACGGCCGGTTTGTGTTTTCATGCCCTCCACCCGCCCGGGGTTCAGGATGCCGCGGCAGTCGAAAACAAAGCCCCCTCCGTTCCCGCTGTGATCGGCAGGAATTTGCTTGCGGTAGGAGAAACTGTGGATTTTAACAACCAGTGCTGTTTGTTCAGTTGCCTGCGTGGGAGTGAATTGCCGGATGATTTCATCCGTTACGCAGAGATCCAGTACTTTCCGGAATTCCGGAACCGAAATACCCAGGCTCTGGTGTTCAAAAAATTCTTTCAGGTTCCGCAGGGCCAGGGGAATACTGGTCAGAAACTGCGCTTTCCGTTCAAACAAGCCGCGGAAACCGTAAGCACCCAGCACCTGCAACAGGCGGATGAGTACATAGCCATTGTACTGGCTCATAAATGTGTTGCGGTCAACCGGCTGGCCAATCAGGCGTTCAAAAGCATTGATATAATCTTCGAGCAGGTTATTTTTCCACTGATCCGGGAGGTTGGCCCTTGCCTGCCAGAGCATCGAAGCCACATCATATTGGGGAGCGCCCTTCATCCCTCCCTGGAAATCGATAAAGTGTACACTGTTGTCTCCTTTCACCATAATATTCCGGCTCTGGAAGTCCCGGAACATAAAATATTTGTATTCGGTATGGGTAAGATAATTACTCAGCGCTTCAAAATCGTCAATGAGCTTTTGTTTATCGTAGGGTTTGCGCAATGCATCCAGGAAATAATATTTAAAGTACAGCAGATCCGCCATGATGGCCTGCCTGCCAAATTCCCGGTTAGTAAGGCAGTTGTCATAATTCAGACCGGTATCGCCTTTTACCTGGAGCAGGGCCAGCGCTTCGAGGCTTTTTTTGAAAAGTCCATAGACCTCATCCGTGAACCCCTTTGCTTCCAGGTGGTTTAATAAGGAACTGTCCCCCAAATCCTCCTGCAGGTAGAACAACCTGTCGTCGCTGACCACGAATATTTCAGGCACGGCCAGTTTCATTTGCCTGAAATGTTTCGTGAAATAAAAAAAAGTTTCGTTTTCCTTTATATTGGCTCCATATGTGCCGATTACGGTTCCTTCCTGCCCATGGATCCGGAAATAACGGCGCTCACTACCGCTTTGCGGCAGGAGATCCACCGATACCGGGGCTTTCCCCTTCCAGTTTTTATACAGGGATATTACACCTTCAACCAGTTGCTGCATGGAGCAAATGTAGGCAACCGCCTGCAATCCTGTATGTTGACAAAGCTAACAGGCATTAGTTTTTTCTGTTAATTTTGCTTTTTCAAATATTATGAGCATACCTCCCAATCAAAAAGTACGTATTGTTACGGCCGCCAGTCTCTTTGACGGTCATGATGCGGCTATCAATATCATGCGCCGGATCATGCAGAGCAAGGGTGCTGAGATCATTCATCTCGGGCATAACCGGTCGGTAAAGGAAATCGTGGAAACCGCCATCGAAGAGGATGTACAGGGGATTGCCATCACCAGCTACCAGGGTGGGCACGTCGAATTTTTTAAATACATGAAAGACCTGCTGGACGAGAACGGCTGCGGGCATATTAAAATATTCGGCGGCGGTGGAGGTACAATCCTGCCTGCCGAAATAGAGGAATTGCAGCAATATGGAATTGCCCGGATCTACAGCCCGGATGATGGACGCCATATGGGACTGGAAGGAATGATCGGGGATGTGATCAATCAATGTGGCAGCTTGTCACCTGAGCGGGAAAACGGAGCCGCCCCGGTGAAATGGAATGGTAAGCTGCCGCTGGATGAAGTGAAAGATGTGCGGCGAATTGCCAGGGCTATATCCCTTGCTGAGAATAAACAGGACTATTCTTCCCTCCTGAAAGAAATTACCGGTGTGCACAACGCTCCCGGAATTGCGCACGGGGCGACTGGCGGGCCGGTATTAGGCATTACCGGTACCGGCGGGGCCGGAAAATCTTCCGTAACAGACGAAATTGCCCGTCGGTTCCTTACTAATTTCACCGGCAAAACCCTGGCGGTGATTTCCGTGGATCCCTCCAAGAAGAAGACAGGAGGCGCCTTGCTGGGCGACCGGATCCGGATGAATTCGATCAACCATCCCCGGGCCTATATGCGCAGCCTGGCCACCCGGGATGATAATACAGCCCTGAGTTCACATGTGCGGGAAGCCATTGACATCTGCAAAGCGGCCGGCTTTGATTTTATCATACTTGAATCTGCTGGGGTGGGACAAAGTGATGCCAGTATCCTGGATTATTGTGATATCAGTATGTATGTAATGACCCCGGAATACGGGGCAGCCTCCCAGCTGGAGAAGATCAATATGCTGGACTATGCCGACCTGGTCTGTATCAACAAATTTGATAAAGCGGGCGCCCTGGATTCACTCGCCGATGTAAGAAAACAATACAAGCGTAACCACAACCGCTGGACAGCTAAGGACGAAGAGCTGCCCATTGTCGGTACCATGGCCAGTAAGTTCAACGATGATGGAGTAAATCATTTATTTGAACTCCTGCTGAAAAAAATTGAAGAGAAAACAAAAGTTGTTTTTGGCACCTGCCATTTTGCGGAAACGGCCAGTGTCTCACCATCCGTGATACCGCCCGGCCGGGTCCGTTATCTTTCTGAAATAGCAGAGAATAACCGCAATTATGACCAGTTGGTCATTGAACAGGCCGCAATTGCAACCCGTCTCTACCAGCTCCAGGGAGCCCTGGATACGCTGGAACAAAAAGAAGAGGCTGCATTGCTGGAAGTACTGCGGAAACAAATTCAGTTCTGCCAGGAACAGCTGACCCCGGTAAGCCGGAAACTGATCAGCAACTGGCCGGCGAAAGTAAAGGAATACCAGAAAGATTTTTATGAATACATCGTTCGGGATAAAGTGATCAAACAACCAATGACCACCCGGAGCCTGAGTGGGACCCGGATCCCGAAATTGGTATTGCCCGGGTATAAAGATTGGGGAGATTTACTGAAATGGCAGGCACAGGAGAATGTGGCCGGTCATTTCCCTTATACGGCCGGGGTATTCCCGCTGAAAAGGGAAGGCGAAGATCCCACCCGCATGTTTGCCGGGGAAGGAGGGCCTGAACGAACCAACCGGCGGTTTCATTATGTAAGCGTTGACCAGCCGGCTAAACGGCTTTCCACTGCTTTTGATTCCGTAACACTCTATGGGGAGGATCCCGGTCACCGGCCGGATATTTATGGAAAGATCGGGAACAGCGGGGTGAGCATCGCTACGGTGGATGACGCGAAGCGATTATACAGTGGGTTTGATCTCTGCGATCCCCGGACCTCGGTATCGATGACTATCAACGGACCTGCACCGATGCTGCTCGCCTTTTTTATGAATGTGGCCATTGACCAGCAATGTGAAAAATGGATCAGGGCAAACGGAAAGGAAGCCCTGGTGAAAGAAGCCCTGGAGAAGAAATACCCTGCCGGCAACCTACCCGTCTATTACAATGCGGCTTTCCCCGGTGAACTGCCCGAAGGGAACAACGGGTTGGGGCTGCAGTTGCTCGGACTCAGCGGCGACGAAGTGTTGCCGGCTGATCTATATGCGCAGTGTAAACAGGCCGCCCTGCAACAGGTGAGGGGAACGGTACAGGCTGATATTTTAAAAGAGGACCAGGCACAGAATACCTGTATTTTCTCCACCGAATTTGCCCTGAAACTGATGGGAGATGTGCAGGAATATTTTATCAGGGAAAAAGTAAGGAATTTTTATTCGGTCTCCATCAGCGGTTATCATATTGCGGAGGCGGGCGCCAATCCCATTACACAGCTGGCGTTTACCCTGGCCAATGGATTTACCTATGTGGAGTACTATCTCAGCCGCGGAATGAATATCGATGAGTTTGCACCCAACCTCTCGTTCTTCTTCAGTAATGGGATGGACCCGGAATACAGTGTGATCGGAAGGGTGGCACGCCGCATCTGGGCGAAAGCCATGAAGTACCGGTACAAGGCCAACAAACGCAGCCAGATGCTGAAGTACCATATTCAGACATCGGGCAGGAGCCTGCATGCACAGGAGATCGATTTCAATGATATCCGCACGACCCTGCAGGCCCTGTATGCCATTTATGATAATTGCAATTCCCTTCATACAAATGCCTATGATGAAGCAATCACCACGCCTACAGAAGAGAGTGTGCGCAGGGCCATGGCGATACAGCTGATCATCAACCGGGAACTGGGTACGGCAAGAACGGAAAACCTTATCCAGGGTTCCTTTGCCATTGAAGAACTCACCAACCTGGTCGAGGAAGCGGTACTTGCTGAATTTGACCGCCTCACCGAACGGGGCGGCGTATTGGGCGCTATGGAAAGGATGTACCAGCGGAATAAAATACAGGAGGAAAGCCTGCAGTATGAGCACCAGAAGCATACCGGTGAATTGCCATTGATCGGGGTAAATACCTTCCTGAATAAAAAAGGAAGCCCGACCGTGACCCCCGGGGAAGTGATCCGGAGTACAGCGGAAGAAAAGGAACAGCAGATTACGAACCTCCTGGCCTTCCAGCGCCACAATGAAAACAGGTCAGCAGCCATGCTGAAACGATTAAAAACGGTGGCTGTCAGTAACGGGAATTTATTTGAAGAACTGATGGAAACGGTTAAGGTTTGTTCATTGGGACAGATAACCAATGCACTTTATGAAGTGGGCGGGCAGTACAGGAGGAATATGTAGGAGGTAGCGGCCGCAGCATGAAAAAATATACTTCTTATAGATTGTTGTAGAGGTGGATTAAAAAATGCCCGCATAGCTTTTTCAGCTTGCTGCGGGCAGGTTTGACGGTTGACCGTATTATTCACTGTCGGCTATTTTCTTACCGCTGGCATCGATCAGGATCCATTTTCCTCCCTGCATTACTCTTGCCGCGCCGTTGTCAAATACGCCGGCGAAATTGTATTTGAAGGGAATAATATCTTTACCCTTGTTATCAATAAATCCCCACAACCCTTTTTTATTTACCGCTGCCAGCCCTTCGGAAAAGCGGGAGGCATGTTCATAGATCAGGGGGATGATCGTTTTTCCGCTCGTATCAATAAAACCATATTCATTGCCATTGCCTACCACTGCGAAACCGGCATAGAAAGACATGGCTTCCGCATATTTGGGCTCAATGAACACTTTGCCGGTACTGTCCAGGTAACCCCATTTGCCATCTAGTTTTACCGCGGCAAAACCCTCGGAGAAAGTCATTGCATCATCATAGATCAGGGGTACCACCAGTTTGCCGTCTTTGTCCACAAAACCATGTTTTTCTCCCTTTCCCACCAGCGATAACCCGCAGATACAATCATCCACATGATCGTATTGTTTGGCCCAGGCCTGTCCATAACCTGCCAGGGAAAGGAACAGGGCACTGAGCAGAAGACCATATTTCATAACAAATAGTTTAGATGAAGTGATTTTTAACAGGTTCTAAGCTACAACCACAACTAGCGGGTTACTATGATAATAGGCAGTGATAAAGGTGATTTTAATTAAAAACCGGGCCGGAACCCGCTCCGGGCACAGGAATCACCTGATTTTCTGTTAACTTCGCATCTTTCTAAAACTGAATACTTTGCGTTTTACCGAGTTTAATTTTCACCCCCAGCTTCTGGAAGGAATTGAAGCATCCAATTACGAAACCGCCACTCCCGTTCAGGAACAAGTGATTCCGCCCATTCTTGAAGGCAGGGATGTGATTGCTTCTGCCCAGACCGGAACCGGAAAGACTGCGGCATTTCTCCTGCCGGTTATGAACCGCTTGCTGGCCAATCATGTGGACGGGCAGGTGGGAGCCCTTATCATTGTACCTACAAGGGAATTGGCGATCCAGATATCACAGCATATTGAAGGATTGTCCTATTTCACCCACCTGAGCTCCATTGCCATATACGGCGGTAACGATGCCCAGAATTTTGTGGCTGAGAAAAAAGCCCTTCAAATGGGAGCTGATGTTATTGTTTGCACCCCCGGGCGAATGATCGCTCACCTGAATATGGGGTATGTGAATATGAAAGGGCTTCGGTTCCTGATCCTGGATGAAGCAGACCGGATGCTCGACATGGGTTTCCAGGACGATATCAATAAGATCATCAAAGCGCTGCCACCCAAAAGACAGAACCTGTTGTTCTCCGCCACGATGCCGGAGAAGATCAGGCAACTGGCCAAGCGGATCCTTCAGGAACCGGTTGAAATAAATATCGCGATCTCAAAGCCGCCTGAAAAAATCATACAAAAAGCATTTTTGGTGTATGAGCCACAAAAAATGCCCCTGATCAAAAAACTGCTCCGGGAAACACCCTATAAAAATGCATTAATCTTTTGCAGCCGGAAGCAAACGGTAAAGCAGGTCCGGAGAGAGCTGAAACAAGCCGGATTTACCATCGAAGAGATCCACAGTGACCTGGAACAGGCACAAAGGGAATCTGTGCTGGGTGCGTTTGCCAGCGGCCGTATCCCCCTGATGGTGGCAACGGATATCTTAAGCCGGGGCATTGATATAGATACCATTGACCTGGTGATCAACTGGGATGTACCGGGTGACGGGGAGGATTATGTACACCGGATTGGCCGGACGGCCCGTGCAGAGGCGGATGGAGTGGCCTTTACCCTGGTGGGTGAAAAGGAGCAGAACAAGTTTGCCGCTATTGAACGCCTGCTCGAGAAAGAAGTGGAAAAAGCAGTTGTCCCGAAAGAACTGGGCGAAACACCAGCCTATCAGCCACGCAGCCGGAGTCACAGTTCAGGGCATAGCCACGGTCATGGTGAAAGACCCAGACGTAAATTTTTCAGGAGCGGCCCCCGTAAAAGATAGCATCACTCATCCTACGCCGCTTTCATAAATCACCCGCATATGAAACCAGGATTACTGCTGATCGTTTCCGGTATTGCGATGTTCCTCCTGTACAGTTGTACAACGGGTCAGTATGCATCCACCAATAAAACCTATAAGAAACAGGTAAAGGAATTTTCAAAGTTGCTGAAAGAATACCCGGTCAGAGACTCTGCCGGATTGTCCTATGCGCCGGACTGGGTGGGAACCACCAACCTTTCCATGCGCCGGCCGAATTTCGTGGTGATCCATCACACGGCGCAGAACAGTTGCACACAAACCCTGAAGACATTTACCCAAACCAAAAACCCCGTAAGCGCCCATTATGTGATCTGCAGGGACGGCACCGTGCACCACATGCTGAATGACCTGCTGCGCGCTCATCATGCGGGGGTCAGTAAGTGGGGAAACAATATTGACCTGAATTCTTCCAGTATCGGGATTGAGATCGACAATAATGGTTTTGAACCCTTCACCGATGCGCAAATCAATTCCCTGCTGCTGTTGCTGGGGCGGCTGAAAAAAGCATATGCGATACCGGTAGCTAATTTTATCGGGCATGCGGATATTGCCCCGGGACGGAAGGTGGATCCCAGTCGCCATTTTCCCTGGCAGAAGCTGGCAGAAAACGGGTTTGGACACTGGTATGATACCACGCAGGTGAATGTACCGGCAGGCTTTGATCCGCTCCTGGCCCTGCGGGTGATCGGGTATGATATAAAAAATGAAAAGAATGCGATCCAGTCATTTAAGATTCATTTTGTTCAGCAGGATACCACGAAACTGATTCATGAAACAGACCGGAAAATTTTGTACGACCTGATGAAGAAATATCAGTAAAGCAGGAAAGGACGGATGGTTTGCTTCCAGTTCCGGGTTTCCCGGCCGGCTTTAATTAATTCCCCGCTCTCAATTTTCTTAAACGAATCCGGAACACCTGTGAGCCGGTCCAGGTGCCCCTCGCCCGGAGGGTTGGCCACAGTGGGATAGCGCCGTTCTGTTATTTTACCAGGGTACATTTTTTTTACCAGTTGCAATAAGCAAAGCCCCGTATGCACAGGACGGAAGGCAGAAGAATCTGTGACGGTCCATTTCAGCCCCCCGCATTTTTCCCCTGCATAGATACCGGACCCGGGACTATACTGACAGGCTGTACCGTTAATACCCGGGAGTAATAAATCCCGGAAAGCGGCCGCCATTTCTTCAGCCTGTATCCAGGGTGCGCCGAATAGTTTAAAAGGGGTGGGTGTTCCCCGGCCCTCATTGACGTTGATTCCTTCCAGTAATCCCATTCCGGGATAGAGCAGGGCCGTCTCCGTATCAGTAATGGCCGGCGAAGTGGGAATAAAGAGCCAGCCGGCTTCTCCGGCCGTTTGTGCACGGTTCCAGTTTTTTATGCTGATCACTTCCAGTTGCAGGTTCCTCACCCGGGTGGTGGCAAAATAGTTGGCCAGTTCGCCCATGGTGCAGCTATGCCGTACCGGGATATTCCACCGCCCGATAAAGGAAGAACAATGTCCTTCATCCAGCATCGGGCCTTCTGCTTTATCCAGGTCCCCGCTGATGGGATTGGGCCGGTCCAGTACAATCAGTGTTTTGCCTGCTGCGGCGCAGGCTTCCATCACATGCGTAAGTGTCCAGAGATAGGTATAAAACCGGCAGCCCGCATCCGGGATATCAAACAATACCACATCGGTATCGGCTAATTCGTCAGCAGCAGGTTGCAGGTGATCACCGTATAAACTGATTACGGGGAGGCGGGTAAGAGGGTCTGTGGTATCCGGCTGGCCGGCTCCGTCTTCGCCAAGAGCCAGCAGGCCATGTTCCGGGGAAAAGAGTTTAGTGATACGGAAACCATTTTCCAGCAGGGCCAACCTGGAAGATTTACCGGTATGGGTGGTAGCGGCGTTGTTGGTCACAAAGGCTGCACGGAGTTCTTTCAACCGCCCGGGTTGCTGTATCAGCAGATCAACACCAAAGAGAAGGGTTCCCATTTTATTAATTAAGTTTTCCCGTTTTTCCAGGGTAGTTACCGCGCAGGGAATAAGCAAATGAATAAACGCAACCGCTGCATTTATCAGCACTGTAAGTTACAATTTTGAATTCATGTAGATTTGAATGACAAATACGGATTATGGAATTCGGAAGAGTTTCTCCTGACGCATTAAATGGCATTGATTTCTCCCTGCCGGCTGACCCCATTTTTAATAAAAGTACACTGAAGAATAACCGGGCAGCGCATGCCAGCGTATATGTGGGCTGTGCCAAATGGGGCCGGACCGAATGGGTGGGAAAGATTTATCCTCCAAAAACAAAAGAAAAGGATTTTTTGCAGCACTATGTGAATCATTATAACTGTATTGAGCTGAATGCCACGCACTATAAATTATACGGGGAAGCGGGTATCCGCAAATGGGCGGAGAAGGCAGCCGGGAAGGATTTTTTATTTTGTCCCAAGATGTACAAGGGCGTGACGCATGCCGGGAGCCTGAAGGGGAAAGACTTTCTGTCGAATGAATTTTTACGCGGTGTGAGGGGATTCGAAAAGCACCTGGGGCCTGTTTTTGTGCAGGTGGACGATCGGTTTTCACCGAAGCGGAAGGAGGAACTTTTTGCCTATTTGAAATCTTTGCCAACCAATCTGCAGTTCTTCCTGGAGGTACGGCACCCGGATTGGTTTCTAAAGGAAAAGGAAAGAGAAGACTTATTTGCTTTTCTCCGGGAATATAAGATAGGAGCGGTGGTTACAGATACAGCCGGGCGAAGGGAATGTGCCCATATGCACCTGACCATACCGAAGACCTTTATCCGTTATGTGGGAAACAGCCTGCATCCTTCGGATTACAGCAGGATAGATGCCTGGGTGGCGCGGATGAAGTACTGGCTGGAAAACGGGCTGGAGGATTTATATTTCTTCATGCACATGCATGATGAGGCCACTTCTCCGGAGCTGACTGTTTATTTGGCAGACAGAATGAATAAGGAATGCGGATTGAATTTGATAAAGCCTCAATTCATTGCGGCGAAATCCCTGCCGGAACAAAAAGGATTATTCGGCTAATGGATCTCATAAAGTTCGTCCCACCGGGTAGTGTACCGGGGGCTCCGCATCTCCTGCCGCATTTTCCAGTTTCTTTTTGTTCCGGAAGCGGCGAATTTCAGCACATCATCCCGCTGGCTGAAATTGATATTGTCAACCATATCCATCAGTTTACGTTCAGCATTTTTTTCCGGGGAGAAAAATAAGTTACCCTGTATGGATGTATCCGGTACAATACCGCCGAGCATGACACCGGCCTTGAGGTATTTAGGGCCTGGTTTGTATATTTTCTCTACAAGCGGTACCGCATACCGGATCAGTTCACTGGTGTATGAAGTGGGCCTGGGCAGGCGGACCCGGGCGCCCGTGGTCCGGGGATTGTATTGATACGGCCCGCTCCCGGTTTCGTTGGTTACCACAAAAACAGTTATAAAGCCGGCGGCCCCGTACTGGCGGCGTAGTTTTTCCGCTGCCCGGGTGGTATAGGTTGCGATAGCCTCCTGTAATCCGGTGAGGTCATATACAGGTATTCCAAACATCCGGGTAGTAGCAATCATTTTTTTGTTGTTCAGCGGATCTTTCATTTCCACGCAGGGTTCGCCATTCAGTTCTTTAATCAGCCGCATACCCACCACACCCCCTAAATGAGTGCGGGCCCAGTGGGTGCTCATTTTGCTCAGTTGCCATGCATTGTAAATACTGAACATCTCTTTCAGTTTTACGGCGTACCTGTATCCCACGCCCCAAATGTCGGATACGTCGGTCTTTAACAGGGCCTCCCGGATATTATCTTCAGTATCCAGGACCAGTACGCCGCTGGTCTGCAATTTGTTTTTTTTCGACAGCCGGTTGGCCACTTTGCTCAATACCTTGGTTGGCGCCACCCCCACGGAAACAGCGATGCCGGTCCATTGCTCCACGGTTTCTTTGATCTGCACGGCCACCTGCTGCAACTCCCCGGCGGGGATCAGGCCGAGGTCAAGAAAGGCTTCATCCACGGAATACACTTCCACCCGGTCTTTCCCCACCAGTTCCCGTAAGGTATCCATCACCCGCATGCTGAGATCGCCATAGAGGTTATAATTACTGGAGAATACCGCCACGCCGTTTTTCTCAATGATCTCTTTGTTCTGGTAATAAGGAGCGGCCATGCCCACCCCGAGCTTTTTTGCCTCATCGGTACGAGATACAATGCAGCCGTCGTTGTTGCTGAGTACCACAACGGGTTTCTCCCGGAGAGAGGGCTCGAACAGCCGCTCGCAGGAACAATAAAAACTGTTACAGTCAACAATCGCTGTCATCGTTCTCGTTCTTATTCTTATCCCAACGGATGAATGACGAAAGTCACTACGCCCCACATCATGAAATCGCTGAACTCGGCGAGGTTGATATTTTTATAGCGGCTGTTCTCGGGAATTAAAAAAGCCGAGGTAAAATTTTTATGAAACCTCCGTACCAGCAATTCCCCGTTCAGGATGGCTACGATCACTTTCCCGCTGACCAGTTTCAGCGACCGGTCCACGATCAGGATATCTCCGTCAAAAATCCCGGCCTCCTTCATCGCATCCCCTTTCATCCGGAAAAAAAAAGTGGCCGGTTTATTCCGGATCAGCTGCTCATTCAGGTCAATGCCCTTTTCCGCATAATCATCCGCCGCGGCCCCAAAACCGGTGGCATTGGCTGTCTTCACGTCCTGCTGTTTGAATTGTTTTGAGCCTTTATAGGCTGCCCCAAAAAATAGATCCTCTTCCATATCTCCTGTTTTAATATCCCCGGCAGGGGAGGGTAAAAAAATAGTTCAAAAATTTAATGGGGTTTCTTTGGTAAAACTAAATAATTTAGTAAATTAGTGCTAATAAAATGGGGAAAATATTTTCCCCGGAGGAAAGACAATGGAAACAATTACCAATACGATTCCCGGATACCGGGTCTATGAGTATTTGCTGGCACTGGCTCCCCGGGAGGAACTCCGGAACCGTATCAGCAAAGAGAAGGAAGAATTTGCGGAGAAATACAAAACAGGCGACCGCGGCCGGGGCAAACCCTGGGTGCCGCTGGTCCGGTTCACCCAGTATGCCATGATGGAAGAACGGATCCTGGCCCGGCTGAAAACCGTGGCAATGGGTTTTCCGCCGTTCAAAACGGAACTGAAGGACTTCGGCAGTTTTCCCTCGCATACCATCTATATTAATGTTACCTCAAAGATGCCGGTGCAGCAACTGGTGAAGACGGTGCGTACCGAAGCCCAGCGCCTGATGAAAATGAATGAAGAGCATAAACCTTATTTTATTATGGAGCCGCATATCACGATCGCCCGAAAACTGAAACCCTGGCAGTACGAAAAGGGCTGGCTCGAATACAGCCAGAAACATTTTACCGGGCGTTTTATCGCGGATGGAATGATCCTGTTACGCAGGCCGGAAGGAGAGCTGAAGTACCAGCCGCTGATGCGGTTTGAATTTCAGCACCTGCCGGTGATCACCAGGCAGGGGGAATTATTCGGGTAAACATCAGTCCGTACACCGTAATAATAAATGTGAGAGGAGGTTAGTGAGTAAGTAAGGAGGATAAAGAGTAAGGAATAGTGTGAGTGGAAAAAGGGAGTACTCTTTATTCTCCTTTTTTAACCGGGTAAGTGGAAGAACGGCAAGAAACTGGGAGGGGATCTGTCGGGTAAAGAAGAGGTATTGGAGTTTCTAAGGGCGGGAAATAGCTGCCGGTTTTTACTTCCCGTTCTTCCCGCCTTCCCGGCTATACGGAAGAACTGTTTTCCCGGCAAGCAGGCGTGAAAGCCAGTACAGGGAATAATGGATATTGCAATGGTGCACAACGAAACAAAATCAACAAGTGAAGAAGGAATCATTGAGGCAGGATGCCGTAAAAGTACAGGTGAAGCAGGAAGGAGAAGCGCACCATTACCTGCAGGGAAGAGGGGCGCAGATCAATACCAAAAACCGGTTTCTCAAAGAGGAGAAAACAAGGGAACATGTGGAGGGAATTGATGACTGGGAAGAGGGGGATGCACGTACTGTGTATATGGAACAGGAGTCGAAGTCCATCGTCAATAAAGTGGAAAGCCCCGATGTGGGCATGGGCTACAGCATGAACCCCTACGCAGGTTGCGAGCATGGTTGTATTTATTGTTATGCACGAAATGTGCACGAATACTGGGGGTACAGTGCCGGGCTTGATTTTGAGCGCAAGATCATTGTGAAGAAAAATGCGCCGCAATTGCTCCGTAAATTCCTGATGCATAAAAATTGGGATGCCACACCCATCATGCTCAGCGGGAATACGGATTGTTACCAGCCCGCCGAACAAAAATACCGGCTGACCCGCGGGCTGCTCGAAGTCTGCAATGAATTCAACCAGCCGGTAGGCATCCTGACCAAAAATTCATGGATCCTGAAGGACAAGGATATCCTGCAGGAGATGGCGAGGAAGCAGATCGTTTCGGCAATGGTATCCATCACCTCCTTTAACGAGAACCTGCGCAGGGTTATGGAACCACGCACGACCACGGCTACTCAAAAACTGAAAGTAATCAATGAACTCAGTAGTGCCGGCGTACGCATGGGCATTATGATGGGGCCGATGATACCGGGGCTGAACGAACACGAAATGCAGCGGATCATGAAAGCAGCCCGGGATAACGGCGCTACATTTACGGCCTACACTTTTATCCGGTTGAACGGGGCGATCAAATTATTATTCCACGACTGGCTCTATAAAAATTTTCCCGACCGCGCCGATAAGGTCTGGCACCTGATCGAACAGAGTCATGATGGGAAAGTCAACGATAGCCGCTGGGGACTGCGGATGCGCGGGGAAGGGAGCATCGCTAAACTGGTAGCGGATCAGTATAAAAAATACGGTAAGTTGTATGGAATGAATGCGGAAGAGTGGAGCTTGGATCGGAGTTTGTTCCGAAGACCGGGGGAACAGGGGAGGCTGTTTTGATCCCCCGGGGCTGTGTTAGGCGAAATAGATCCCGGTCTGTTTTTTTCTTCAGGATTTCGACTGGCTGTAATAAATCAAACCCGGTTATACTGACGCAGAAAGTGAAAGCCTGAAATATTTTTTAAAAATTTCTTTCCAAATAGTTGGCCACATCAAAAAAATAGTTTCATCTTTGCATCCGCAAAACAAATAAATGCAACGTATAAACGCACATATCGAAACAGTGTACGGATTTAGTTCCAAAGGACTTGATCGCGTAAGCGGGGCATGTAGTGCTGCAGAATGAGTTAACTAACGAATTCAATGAAATACAGACCCCGCAAGCGATTGCGGGGTTTCTTTTTATAGCAGCATCCCGCAGGATACTGCCGGCTGGCTGCCTGTTGTATTCAGGAGAGGAAAATTTTTCCGGGTGAAACAGGCAATAGCCGCTAAACTGAATCTGTAAACGAAACGAAAAAAAATTGACAGGACAAACACGATATAAGCGAATGAATGAGAAACGGCAGTCAATGGTACAGCCTGGCATTTGCGGGTATGGGATACCCACAACAGGCTGCTTTATGCCCGGGGCAAACGATGACAGCCTTTACCGGCGGCGATTAAAACTTTAGTAATCCAGGTACAATAGTAACCTGTTTGCCAAAGCCCGGTCGCTGTCAGCGACCGGGCTTTGTTTTAAAATATAATAAAAATGATCTTAAGAATCGTTGAATGGGTCCATGTGATTGCGGAGTTTGCGGTGATCGCTGTTATCCTGTCGGACGGTTCAGGAGGGAAATACAGAAGGAGGTAAGAATGAAATTTTTAATGGCAGTCCTGGTCATCCGGTTTTTTATCGGGCTGGCGGGCAACAAAGAAGAAAATAAAAACAAGGGAAATGTCAACCCGGGGAACGGCAAGGTTCGCCACCCGGCAGAATACGACCTGCGTTAAAGAAAAAGAATTAGTGCAGCAGGAGGGATAAAGCAGCCCCGGAGATGCACCGGGGCGCTTTTCCAATGAAAATTGAAAATTGAGCATTGAACATTGAGCGTTGAAACCGGGAAAAAAAATAAATAGCAGTGAAGGAATTCGGCGATGAGGAAATAAGATATCAGTCAGCATTCACTGCAAAAAGGTGCTTTGGCAGAACGGCTATGCGCCGGGGTGAAAACCCGGAGATTGTGGTTCGAGTCCACGGGGCACCGCAAAGGAGGAATAAACCATGGAAAAGAAAGAAAACTGGAGAACCCTGAGCGGGGAGCGGATGAATATACCCATCAGCGAGGAGATCAGCCGGGTACTGGCAAGGGAGGCGGCGGAGGGCCATGACCTCAAGGTCTGTATTGGTACCGACAGCCAGGTAAAGGCCGGGGTTACCGGATTTGCCACTGTGATTGTCTTCCTCCGGAAACGAAAAGGCGGATTCATGTATATCCGCAGCGAAACGACCCGGAAACGGATGACCATCCGGGAACGGATGCTGACCGAAGTGAGAATGAGTGTTGATGTGGCGTATGAACTCTGCAACCTGTTCAGCCGGTACAGTGTGGATATGGAAGTGCATGCCGATATCAATACCAATCCGAACTTCAAAAGCAATGATGCGCTGAAAGAAGCCATGAGCTATATCCTTGGGATGGGATTTGCTTTCCGGGCCAAGCCGGATGCATTTGCCAGTTCCAGCTGCGCAAATAAAATGGTGCAGTAGCGGGGAGTGGAAGACGGGGGGGAATCAGAAAAAAAAGGAAAAAATGCGGAGCAAGTGGAAAATAGAATACTTCGGCACATTTCAATTCCTGTATTTTCTGCGCCTCTGCGCCTCTGCGTCTCTGCGGCTCAGACCTCTCAGCGTTCTCTGCGCCTCTGCGGCTCAGACCTCTCAGCGTTCTCTGCGCCTCTGCGGCTTTGACCTCTCAGCGAACCCTGTGTCACTGCGGCTTTGACCTCTCAACGCCCTTACATCTGTAGTGGATAACGTCAGGACCTGGAAAAGTGATGAATAAAAGATAGTAGTTAACAAGGAAAATAAAAAAAATGAACAGTTTATATAACCAGAAGGTCATCAGCATCAACAATCTGTTTGATAACCGCTTCCTTGACACGAAGATACTGTACCTGCATTGCTTTAACAGGCTCCCGAGTTTGAATTTTATCAATCACATTGACGGGGAAAAAGCGTTTGCGGCCTTCAGTGAACGCTTCGGGAGCCGGATTGAAAGGGTGCACCGCTACCGCTGGTACAAACAGAAAAAAAAGGAATTCCAGTTTGACCGTACCGTGATCATCCTGCAGTCGAATTGTATCGTGGAGTTTGATGATGATTATTGCGAGGTCCTGCATGACGGGACTGACGAAACCTTTGTACAGGAGCTGACCCAATTAGTCAATGCGTTTAAAGAACGGCAGCGACGGCAGCCACTTGAAATCAACCTGATTGTGCAGAACCGGAATTCCCTCGAGCTTAAGGCGATGGAGATCCGGCGGACAAAACTCGACCTGGATTTGTTTTATGAAGATGATTTTAAAGCAATCGATGAAATCATCCGGAAAAGGCTGGGTAAGAAGAAAGATAAAGGGATCGTGTTATTGCACGGTTTACCCGGAACCGGCAAGACCACCTACCTGCGTTACCTGGTAGGCAGGATCAGGAAAAGGGTTTTGTTTTTATCGCCCTCGGTGGCGGGAAACCTGATGAATCCGGATTTTATTGAGCTGCTGATTGATAACCCGGATACGGTCCTGATCATAGAAGATGCAGAAAACATCATCATGGACCGCCGGCATAACAGCAGTTCATCGGTATCCAACCTGCTGAACATTTCAGATGGCTTGCTGGCCGACTTCCTGAATGTGCAACTGGTCTGTACATTCAACAGCCCGCTGGCGGAAGTGGACAACGCCCTCTTGCGGAAAGGCAGGCTGATCGCCCGGTACGAGTTTGGCAAACTGGGGGTAGATAAAGCAAGGAGATTAAGCAAACACTTCGGGTTTGAGAAACAGATTGATGAGCCCCTGACGATTGCTGAGATCGCCAATCCGCAGGAATTGTCACAGGTGGTCAGGAAAACAGAGGGGATCGGGTTCCGGTTAGCGGAAACACTGATGAATTAAATTCGGATAACAACTAATTTTAAAAGGAAGAAATGAGCAAGTTAAAATTAACAGGAAAACAACTAAGAGCCATTGGCTACCCGGAAGGGCCGGTGATAAGCGTGGCCATGCAGGTGATGCATACCTGTTTCAAACATCATACGGAGGAAGCGGCGCTGGATCTGTTGCGGCAGGTATTGAATGCACCGGGGGATTACCTGGCAGATGAAGTATTCAGGCCTGTTGCGGAGAAACTGGTGCCGGCTCCGGAAACGGATGGGGCATTGATTTCCTTAAATCAAAATGGAATTGCTTTCCATGTTTTCGGGCAGGAACATATTGAAGAGGCTGCGCTGCACCAGATGTACCAGGCCGCCAAATTGCCCATTAGTGTGGCCGGGGCCCTGATGCCGGATGCACACAGCGGTTATGGATTACCGATAGGTGGCGTGTTGGCCACCGATAATGCCGTGATCCCCTATGGAGTGGGGGTGGATATCGGCTGCCGGATGTGCCTGAGTGTATTTGATCTCGATCCGAAGGAACTGGCAGGCCGGGAATCTTTCTTTGCCCGGGAGCTGGGCGAAGCGACCTTATTTGGCAGCGGTGGCCAGTTTGACCGGGCCGCCGATCATGCGGTGATGGAGGATGAATTGTTTTATCAGTTACCCCTGCTGAAACCCCTGCATGGAAGAGCCTGGAAACAATTGGGAACTTCTGGAAGTGGCAATCATTTTGCAGAATTTGGTGTGGTGAATATTGTG
This sequence comes from Sphingobacteriales bacterium, assembly GCA_016192105.1. Classification (GTDB taxonomy): domain Bacteria; phylum Bacteroidota; class Bacteroidia; order Chitinophagales; family Chitinophagaceae; genus JJ008. The sequence goes on from JACPUV010000046.1 coordinate 96,943, forward strand.
CAGAAAGATGAGGTACTCGGGCTGGATGCGGGAAGTTATATTGGCTTCCTGACCCATTCCGGGTCCAGGGCATTGGGTGCCGCGATCGCCAATCATTATACCAAACTGGCTATCAGCAAACGCCACCTGCCGCAGGAAGCAAAGAACCTCGCCTGGCTGGGACTGGATGAAGAGGAAGGAATTGAATACTGGAAGGCCATGAACCTGGCGGGCGAATATGCCAGTGCCTGTCACCATGTGATACATGCTAAAATTGCAAAACAACTGGGACGCCAGCCCATACTGCGGGTGGAGAACCACCACAATTTTGCCTGGAGAGAGCAGTGGGAAGGACGGGAGGTAATTGTTCATCGCAAAGGAGCCACACCGGCCGGGAAAAATGTGCTGGGAATTATTCCCGGCTCCATGACGGCTGATGGATTTATTGTAAAAGGGAAGGGGGAATCGGCAGCGGTAAATTCAGCTTCGCATGGTGCAGGGAGAAAGATGAGCCGTACCCGGGCCATCGCTTCGGTTACTGATAAGCAATTCAAAGACGAATTGAAAAAGTTCGGGATTAAGCTGCTCGGCGGCGGACTGGATGAATCTCCCTTTGCGTATAAGGATATTGAAGTTGTTATGCGATCCCAAAAGGCGCTGGTGGAGATGCTCGGCCGGTTTACCCCGAAGATCGTGAAGATGGATGGGGCAAAACACCGGAGCTGGGTTGTAAAATGAAAATGGAAAACCGGGAATTGATCGGTGAAAATTTATTTAGCTGAGTTTAACTAATCAATGGTTCAGTTCATTTTACTCCGCGGCGAATTCCAGCAAGAGTTCTTTATCAAGGTACAACAAGAGGGTCTTCCCGTTTATTTCAAACCGGTTGGCTCTGCCAAGCTGTGAAAAAAAACTTTTCTCGATTTCCTGCACCCCTTCACAATACATTTTCGTCGAGAAGAGCTGGCTGATCCGGATGGTATCATTCAGAATGAACAGGCTGCTTCCAAAACTGTTGCAACTGCCGTTTCCCCCGGCTCTTTTTTTTGTTTCATCGAATTTTATAAAGGCGCGGGTATAGATATAGTCAACCTTATCTTTTCCGTGAATGCTTTTTAAAATCCATTGGGTCGTGTACAGGGATACGGAACCGGCCGGGGGACCCTGTTTTATTGTAAAAGAAGTGACGAGTACCAAAAGAGCGAATGCCAGGCTGATCTGTTTCATGTTAAGTGTTTATTACCGGACAGATGCAGCCCGGTTGTCGTTTGCACAAAGACCGGCTACCGGGAAATGGTAAATTCCTGTTAACGGGGAGATTTACACTTTTATATAGATCTTCTTTTTGTCCATCCAGTAGCAGATGGCCCACATGAAAGTAATCACACAAAGGGCATAAAGCAGGGAGCCGTTTTCTTTGGCGCCGGGTGTGTATATCAGAACCTTTTTATAGAGCCAGTTCCAGGGATTGATACCCTCTCCCAGTTTGACCAGGGCCAGTCCTTTGGGTAAAAAAGCGCTGAGTGCAAATACAAACAGGGCATTTTTGCCAAACACATCAAAGAAGCGGGCCAGGCCGCCCTTTATTTTTTTTATTTCGATCATATAGATCATTGTGGCAATGGTAAGGATGGCCAGCCCGGTGGTATAGATCACATAGGAACTGGTCCATATTTTTTTATTGATGGGGAAGACCATGTCCCAGCAGAATCCCGTTATGATCATTGCTACAGCGATCACAAATAAACCCGTCAGCATTTCATACATCCCGCCGCTGGTTGTGCCCGGCTGATCCGGAACGGGCAGTATTTTACTTTTCTTCTGAATATAGTCTCCTGCGAGGTAACCCAGGATCACCTGTACAATAGCAGGCAGGGTACTCATCAGTCCTTCGGGATCGAAAGGGAGGCCTTCCCCTTTATACATATGGGGCTCGCCAAGGATCATTTTATCAATGCCGGTTCCGAACCATCCCTTCAGGCTGTAGGGATCGGCCGGGTTGCCAATATAACAGAGCATCCAGTAGATAAGCAGGAAGATAAGCCCTGCCAGGAAAGCTTTACGGGCTTTCAGGTAATAAACGAGAACAGAAGCGAAGAAATAGGCCAGGGCAATACGCTGCAGAACACCGAGGATCCGGACACCCTTTACTGTTTCCACGATATTTCCCGCTTTGTCTTTTGAATAATCAATCCAGGTAAAACCCTTGATGATGGTTATTTTCTGGAATTCAGTCGCTCCCTCTGCCAGCCGGTTCACTTCGGTAACAAATGGCCACCAGTTCAGGAACAGGCCGATCAGGAAGATCAAGGCGGATCTTTTCAGCACTTTTTTCCAGAAGGCGGCATCCCCACCTGCTTCCAGCCGGGGCATTACAAAAGACATTGCATTTCCGACGGCAAATAAAAAGAACGGAAAAACAAGGTCGGTTGGGGTCAGCCCGTGCCAGGGGGCATGTTCAAAAGGGGCATAGATATAACTCCAGGAACCGGGATTGTTTACCAGGATCATCAGGCAGACTGTGGCACCACGAAAGACATCGAGGGAGTAAAAACGTTGATTCACCGCGGAAGTTTTGGTAGCTGAAGGTAGGGTAAAGTTCAGATTTTAGCAGGACGGAATACAGCTGCGGAAATACCGAAATTGCAAAACCGGCAGGATAATTTTCAGCGCCGGTATCACTAAAACCAGCTTATTTGGTAATATAAAGAACAAGACCTCGTAATTCTACGAATAGTTATCAACTTATGGGGGTAAATCCTTCAAAATCCGCTGATTTTATTCATTGCCCACTCACATCTTCGCCTATATTTGCCTCCAAATTGAACAACGCTGTTCAGGAGTTTTTACGATTACACTAAAAAGCGTTGAAAATCAATCATATAACAAAAAAATATGTGATTGAAGTGGCGAAGCTTTGAGTAAAATTGACGGAATTGACAAAAAAGTGGCTAGCGATATATACCCGGCCCCGTTGGGAGAAAAAAGTAAACCAGCTTTTATCAGAAAAGGGATTCGAAAGTTATTGCCCGCTGAATAAAGTAAAACGTAGATGGAGCGACCGGATTAAAATAGTGGAAGAGCCTTTATTTAAGTCGTATGTATTTGTAAAGCTTTCCGAAAAGGACCGTATGGAAGCACGGATGACCAGTGGCGCCGTCAATTTTGTTTACTGGAATGGGAAACCAGCTGTAATTAAAGAAAAGGAAATCAATGCCATTAAAAGATTCCTGGATGAATATGAGTACGTGGAAGCACGCCCGATGGATGTAAAAGTGAACGAGCGGGTCATGATCACCAGCGGGACTTTTATGGGGCAGGAGGGGAAAGTACTGGAGTTGCGTCATAAAATTGCCAAAGTGGCGATTGACAGCCTGGGCTATATTTTAATAGCCCATTTTGAAAGAACTAAACTAACTTCGGCGCTGCCAAAGTAAAGAAAAGAACCTTATTTTTTTTGCGGCCTGGCTGCAGCTTTATTTAAAGATTTATTTAATGAAATTCACCCGGATTTTCCTGTTGTTTGCACTACCTCTTTATTTTATTTCCTGTAAGCCCCTGCAAAAAATTCCCAATTACCTGGAAAATGTAACCGATTCCACCGGCAGGGGTATGGTAAAGCTCACAGAACTGAAAATCCAGAAGAATGATCTCCTGTCAATCCAGATCTATAGCCTGAGCACCAAACCCGATCAGTCGGATGTGATCTATAACCAGCCAGCCATCGGCGGGCAGGCGCCCGGTTACCTCGTGGACAATGACGGCAATATCGAACACCACCGCCTGGGGGTTTTTCATGCGGAAGGACTGACCAAAAATGAACTGGCAGCTGCGATCAAAAAAAGACTGAAAGAACCGGTGGAAGTGATGACAGATCCTTCTGTGATCATCCGCTTTATGAACCTGAAAGTAACCGTACTGGGACAAGTGGGTCATGAGGGACCTGTCAGTGTTCCGGGGGAACGCCTGACAATCTTTGAGGCAGTGGGACTGGCCGGAGGGATTACCGATTACGGGAAAAAGAATAATGTGAAAGTGATCAGGGAGACCAATGGGCAACGCGAAACAGCGGTACTCGACCTGACATCCAAGGATATTTTTGATTCTCCTTTTTATAACCTGGTACAGAATGACATGGTCATCGTCGAGTCAACCCAGCAGAAAATAAAAGACGCGGAGCAGGCGAAAACCATGCAAAAAATCTCCATAGCATTTACGCTGGTAACGGTAGCAGCCACGTTGACCAATATCTTTATCAGGAATTAATAAAGGTTTATTTAACCCATCTTATCCCTTCAAATGGAAGAGACAAAATCGAATCCTCATTTTAATCCCAATAAAAATGATCTCAATAACCTGAGTTTCAGGGATCTTTTTTATAAGTATATACGGTTCCTCCCCTTATTTATCTTATCGGTGGCGGTCACCCTCATGGGCGCCTTTTTGTATCTCCGGTACACCATACCGGTTTACAGCGCTTCCGGTACCATGGTGATCAAGAACGACCAGGCTGCGGGAAACAGGGGAGATAAAGTGGAAGAGCTGTTTGGGAATAACCGGGCGCAGAATATACAGAGCGAGATTGAAATGCTGAAATCAAGACCCCTGATGCAACGGGTGGTGGAACGGTTGAATCTCCAGTTCAGTTATTATGCTATCGGTAAAATAATAACAAAGAACAAATACAACCAGGGCCCCTTCCTGGTGAGGGCCCGCCGGATAGCAGATTCTTCCAGTACTTTTTCATTTAAGGTCAGAAACCTTAATAGTAATGAATTCAGGATTGACGAGAACCCCACACCGATCCGGTACGGGCAGGAGTTTACCAACCGGAACGGCATTTTTGTACTGGAGAAAAACATGAATATGCCGGGTTCCTTTGAGTACAAAGTTACCTGGCAGCCAACTGTAACTGCAGCCGGGACCTTCGCTTCCGCTTTGCAGGTTTTCCCCAAAACACCCGGGACCGGTATCCTGAACATCAGTATGAAGACTCCCAACCCCCAGTTGGGTTCGGATATCATTAACAAACTGATGGAGGAATACAGTGCCTACAGTGTGGAGCAAAAAGTACTTTCTTCCGACCAGATCCTGCACTTTATCGGGGAACGACTGGTGGATATCGGCTCCAAACTGGACAGTGTACAGCGGATGTATCTCGATTACCAGACCCGCTACAACCTGATCGATGCGGATGTACAGTCAGGCAATTATTTCAGCATCATCAGCGAATCAGACAAATCGGTCAACGAACAAAACCTAAAACTGGGTGTGGCCGGGATGCTGGATGATTACCTGTCGGATAAAAAAAATGAATTCAATAAAGTAGTGGTTCCCTCCAGTCTCGGGCTGGATGATCCCACCCTGAATGACCTGGTCTCTTTATACAACAAAGCCCAGATCGACCGCAAACTGCTGGTGGACGGAAATGTACCCGTTGGAAACCCGGCGGTAAAAGAACTGGACGGGCAGGTAGAAAAAATAAGGGTCAGTATCCGGGAGAACCTGCGCAATATCAAAGCCGCGACCGGAGATGCACTGCAGGGAGTGAAACGCAGGGGAAGCCTGAGCGAAGAACAATTGCGGGCCATGCCGGTTAAGATCAAGGAACTGGCGGAGATTAAAAGACAAGTCGAGACCTACCAGGGATTGTTCAAACTGTTTACAGAAAAGAAAGAAGAAACCGCCATCTCCAAAGCTTCCACGATCCCCAATTCGGAGATCATTGACCGCTCGTATCCCAACCTGCAACCTGTAAGCCCTAACCGGCGCTCCATCCAGGCACTGGCAGTATTACTGGGATTGGCGATCCCTGCATTGTTCATATTTATCAGCGAAGTACTCAATGATAAAGTGACCACGCGTTTCGATATAGAAAAGATTACCGAAGCACCGATCCTGGGCGAAATTGGTCACTCGTATTCAGATGAAACCCTGGTGGTAAGCAAGACAACCCGCAGCATGGTGGCTGAACAGTTCCGGATCATCCGGTCCAACCTGCAGTATGTGCTGGGCAAAAAGGAAAAAGCGGTGATCATCACGACTTCTTCCTTCAGCGGGGAAGGCAAGTCCTACGTTTCCACCAATATGGGAGCCGTACTGGCGCTGGCCGGTAAGAAAACCATTATTCTTGAATTTGATATTCGGAAACCCAAAGTGCTGACCGGACTGGGTATTTCCAGGGGGGGCGGTATCACGAATTTCCTGGTAGGTAAAACGAATAATATCCAGGAACTGATCCGCGAAGTGCCGGAACATGAAAACCTGTTTGTCCTGGGATGCGGACCCGTACCTCCGAACCCGGCTGAACTGCTCCTGGATCCCCGGCTGGACGAGCTATTTGACTGGCTGAAGAAAAATTTTGATATCGTGATCATTGATACAGCGCCGGTGGGAATGGTGAGTGATGCCATGACACTCAGTAAATTTGCTGATTGTACTTTGTACCTCGTACGCCAGTCACATACCTTCAAGAAGCAGATCGCCCTGATCGATGAATTTTATGTGGCGCAAAAACTGCCAAAGGTCTCCATTATTATCAATGATGTCAAACTCAAACCCGGTTATGGATATTATGGCTATGGCCGCTACGGTTACGGGTATGGGTACGGATATGGCAGCTATTACGAAGAGGAATCTGCTCCCGACAATTTCCTGGACCGCCTATTCGCCGGCCTTGAGATTCGCCGCCTCCTGGGATTAAAAAAGAAAAAAAGAAAAAAATAATTCAGTATATGCGTGTTTTAGTGACCGGTGGCGCCGGTTTTATAGGATCCAACCTGGTGGAGGCACTCCTGCAGGATCAGCGGGTTAGCTCGGTCAGGGTGCTGGATAACCTGGCCACAGGGTTTCTAAGGAACATTGAACGCTTCATTTCCGATCCCCGTTTTGAATTTATGGAGGGGGATATACGGGATTTTGAAACCTGTAAAAAAGCCTGTGCTTCGATGGATGTGATCACCCATCAGGCCGCACTGGGTTCTGTTCCACGTTCCATTAATGATCCCCTTACTTCGAATAATGTAAACATAACAGGGACTCTGAATATTTTCACTGCGGCCCGCGAGGCGGGGATTAAAAGAGTGGTGTATGCCGCCAGTTCCTCTACTTACGGAGACCACCCGGGACTCCCGAAAGAGGAAGACAAGATCGGCAACCCGCTTTCACCTTATGCGGTCACCAAGTATGTAAATGAACTGTATGCCAGGGTCTATGCCGGTTTGTATGATATGGAATTCATCGGGCTCCGGTATTTTAATATTTTCGGCCCCCGGCAAAATACCAACGGTCCCTATGCGGCCGTTATTCCCCTTTTTGCGGAAGCCTTGTTAAGCAATAAGCCGCCCACAATTAACGGGGATGGCAGCCATAGCCGTGATTTTACCTATGTGGCCAATGCCGTGCAGGCCAATATCCTTTCCCTGTTCACAACGAATAAAGAAGCAGTAAACCAGGTGTATAATATTGCCTGCGGGGAACAAACCTCCCTGCTGGAATTATTTAACGGGCTGAATAAAGAAGCCGGAACCAGTCTGAAACCGGTATTTGGCCCCGAAAGAATAGGCGATGTGAGACACAGCCAGGCCGATATTTCAAAAGCAGGAAAATTACTGGGGTATTCACCCGAAATAACTGTAGAGCAGGGGCTGAAGATGACCTTTTCATGGTACAGGGAGAACTGGAAGGGAGAGAAGATGAGAAACGGGCAGGCCACCCCTCAACTCTAAACCCTAAACCCTAAACCCCCAACCCTCAACTCTCAACCCTAAACCCTAAACTCTCAACCTTAAACCCTAAACTCTCAACCTTAAACTCTCAACCCCCAACCCCCAATGCCCCTCCCCCCTCCAACCCTTCTCATCACCGGCGGTGCAGGATTTATCGGTTCTCATGTGGTACGTCTGTTCGTGACGAAATACCCGGGGTACAGGATCGTTAACCTGGATGCACTTACCTATGCCGGTAACCTGGAGAATCTCCGGGATGTGGAGAAAGCGCCGAATTACTTTTTCGAAAAGATCAATATACTGGAGCCCGATGCACTGCAACGCATTTTTGAATACTATAAACCGGATGGAGTGATCCACCTTGCCGCGGAAAGTCATGTGGACCGGTCCATCCTTTCCCCACTGGATTTTGTGTACACCAATGTGATCGGTACCGTAAACCTTCTCCAGGCCGCCCGTCATTCCTGGAAAGATAAAATGGAAGGGAAACGGTTTTACCATATATCTACGGATGAAGTGTACGGGGCGCTGGGCGAGACCGGCTTCTTTACCGAAACTACCCGCTACGATCCGCATTCCCCCTACAGCGCTTCCAAAGCCGCCAGCGATCATTTTGTGCGGGCCTATCATGATACCTACGGACTGCCGGTGGTGATCAGCAATTGTTCCAACAACTACGGGCCTAATCATTTTCCGGAAAAACTGATCCCCCTTTTTATAAACAATATCATTACCAGGAAGCCCCTGCCGGTGTACGGGGATGGTCTCTATACCCGCGACTGGCTCTTTGTAAAAGACCATGCCACGGCGATCGACCGGGTATATCACAGCGGGAAGAACGGGGAAACCTATAATATCGGCGGTTTCAATGAATGGAAGAACATAGACCTCGTTAAACTGCTTTGTAAACTGGTGGACGAAAAACGGGGGAATGCTCCCGGAACCAGCGAGCCGCTGATCACCTTTGTAAAAGACAGACCGGGGCATGACAGGCGCTATGCCATCGATGCAACGAAGATTCATAAAGAGTTGGGCTGGTCGCCTTCCGTTACATTTGAGGAAGGTCTTTCCCTGACAATCGACTGGTACCTGCAGAATACAGAATGGCTGCAGCATGTTACCAGCGGAGCGTACCTGCGGTATTATGAAGAGCAGTACAGGGACAGAGGCTGAAGAGGCCGGTAAAATTTATTTTTTGACAGGAAGAAGGGACAGGTACCTGGAAAATTCAGGGGATTAGTATCTTGGCCCAAACCTGTCTTATGTACACCTATTCTTTTGAAAAACTGGAAGCCTGGCGGATGGCCAGAAAATTTGTTGTAGGGATTTACCGGATCACAGCCTTATTCCCCCGTGAAGAAAAATACGGTATGGTCAGTCAGCTCAGAAGGGCTGCAGTGTCGGTTTGTTCCAATCTTGCAGAAGGCGGCAGCCGGTTCGGCGTTAAAGACCAGATGCGCTTCTACAATATTGCATATAGCAGTCTGGTGGAAGTATTGAACCAATTGATCATTTCAACTGACCTGGCCTGGATCAGTCCTGAGACTTTTCAACCCGTCCGGGAAGAAATTGAACTATTATCGGCAAAGATCGCCGCTCTCAGAAATTCCCGGAAAGCCAGGGTATGACCGCCCTAAACCTTAAACCCTAAACCCTCAACTCTCAACCCCAAACCCTAAACCCTCAACTCTCAACCCCAAACCCTCAACCCTAAACCCTCAACTCTCAACCCCAAACCCTCAACCCTCAACTTTCAACTCTCAACCCCTCACCCCCATGAAAGGAATAATCCTCGCCGGCGGCTCCGGTACTCGGCTGTATCCGATCACAAAGGCCATCTCCAAACAGCTGATGCCGATCTATGACAAGCCGATGATCTATTATCCGCTTTCGGTGCTGATGATGGCCGGTATCCGGGAAATCCTGATCATTACCACCCCAGAGGATAATCCGCAGTTCAAAAGGCTGCTGGGGGACGGCAGCAAACTCGGTTGCCGGTTCGAATATGCCATACAGGAAGTGCCCAACGGGCTCGCCCAGGCTTTTGTGATCGGGGAGTCCTTTATCGGGAAAGAAAAAGTGGCCCTGGTGCTGGGGGATAATATATTCTACGGTTCCCGGATGGGCAAGCAACTGAAGGAGCTGGCCAATGTGGAAGGGGGCTATGTATTTGCCTACCAGGTGGCGGATCCCGAACGCTATGGCGTGGTGGAATTTGACGAGCACTTTAATGCATTAAGTATAGAAGAGAAACCGGCGAAACCCAAGTCAAATTTTGCGGTACCCGGACTCTATTTCTACGATAACCAGGTCGTAAGCATTGCCAAAGCACTGAAACCCTCCGCCCGGGGTGAATACGAAATAACTGACGTGAATAAAGAATACCTCCGGCAGGGAAACCTGAAAGTGGCCCTGCTGGACCGGGGCACAGCCTGGCTGGATACCGGGACCTTTGATTCATTAAGTGATGCCAGTGAATTTGTACGGGTTATTGAAAAAAGACAGGGTACCAAGATCGGTTGTATTGAAGAAATTGCCTACCGGAACGGATTTATCAACAAAGTCCAACTGGAAAAAATAGCTGCCGAACTCGCGAAAAGCGGGTACGGCGAATACCTTAAACAAATTATCTAAAAAAAATTCACCATGAAAATTGCAGTAGTAGGTACGGGTTATGTAGGCCTGGTAAGCGGAACCTGTTTCGCGGATACGGGTAACGATGTAACCTGTATTGATATTGATGAAAACAAAGTCCGTAAGCTGACTGCCGGCGAGATCACGATCTACGAACCCGGTCTTGAAAAAGTCTTTTCCCGCAATATCGGGGAAGGCCGTCTCCGGTTTACCACTTCCCTGAAAGAAGGTATCGAAGGTGCCAGCATCATCTTCCTGGCCCTGCCCACCCCTCCCGGGGAAGACGGAAGTGCCGACCTGAAATATATACTGGGAGTGGCCAAAGACCTGGGGCAATTGCTGACCCCGGCTGATTATAAAGTGATCGTGGATAAAAGCACGGTTCCGGTAGGTACGGCAGATAGAGTAAGGGAAGTGGTGTTGTCCGCTTCGGCAACTGATATTTCCGGTTCCTTTGACGTAGTCAGTAATCCTGAATTCTTACGGGAAGGAGCCGCTGTGGAAGATTTTATGAGGCCCGACCGCGTCGTGATCGGTACCAGTTCCGAAAAGGCCCGGAAGATGATGCAGCAATTGTATGAACCCTATGTGCGGCAGGGCAATCCGATCCTTTTTATGGATGAAAAAAGCGCCGAGCTGACCAAGTACGCAGCCAATAGTTTCCTGGCAGCGAAGATCTCTTTTATGAACGAGATCGCTGTGTTATGCGAAAAACTGGGCGCTGATGTGGACATGGTACGCCGGGGTATCGGTACGGATTTCCGGATCGGCAAACATTTCCTCTACCCCGGACTCGGGTACGGTGGAAGCTGTTTCCCCAAAGATGTACAGGCCCTCGCTAAATCAGCGGCCGATGCAGCCTATGATTTTAAAATACTCAACGCCGTGATGGAGGTCAATAAACTGCAGCGGGCTTTCTTTATTAATAAGATCGGCCGCTATTATAAGAATGAGCTGAAAGGGAAGAAATTCGCAGTCTGGGGCCTTGCTTTCAAACCCAATACAGATGATATCCGCGAAGCTCCGGCACTCGAAGTAATCCGGCAACTGACTGCACAGGGCGCTACGGTTACCGCCTTTGACCCGGAAGCCATGCCGAATGTCAAAAGGGAATCCGCACTGACCATGCAGTTTGCCGATAACCAGTATGAGGCCTTAAAAGGAGCGGATGCCCTGGTCATCTGTACCGAATGGAACGAATTCCGCACACCGGATTTCGGAAAAATGGCGGCACAACTGAAGGAGAAAGTCATATTCGACGGCCGGAACCTCTATGATACCGGCATGATGAATACCCTGAACTTTTATTATGAAAGCATCGGAAGGACAAAATGATCCGATATATTAATTAACCTCTTAAGTCAAATACGCAGTGAAGAAAAAACTGATCCGGTACCTCCTTATCCCGGTCGTATCACTAATTGTATTGTTATTCGCCTTTAACGCATTTCCGGAAATTACCAAAGAAGATAAAACCTATATCCGGGCCTTCCTGGGTGAGTGGAAATTTTCTGACAGTTCCGCCGGTATTCACAAAAATTTTGATACGGAAATAGAGTTTATCTCCCGGCTGCAGGACAGCGTAGTGCAAAATGTTCGTCATTCTTTCAACGCCTACAGCGACCTGGGAGATATAAAGTATTATTATGACACCCGGAAAGGGTATTGCTATGACCGGGCGGCCATGCTGGAAAAATTCCTGATGTATTTTGATTTTAAGATCCGGCACATTTATATTTATTTTGATAAGAATAAGCCCACTCTCGGCGTGGCCGATTTCTTCCGGGAAAACCTTTCTTCCCATGCGATACTGGAAGTTAAAACCCAAAAAGGCTGGATGGTGATGGGGACCAACAGCAACTGGCTGGGCTGGCAGAACGATGGCCAGCCGCTTACTATTTTTGCCGTGCGGAAAAAAATACGGGAGGGCGACATACAACTGAAAAAGGTCGGTCACCTCGGGGCTGGGAAGCCTTTTTTTGAGGACCTGCCATATCCCGGTCAATTTAAAATTGTGTACGGGGTTTATTCAAGGCATGGCCAGTTCCTGACTTCCCGGCCGGTGGAATCCGGGCTGAAAGCAGTCGGGCTCAGGAGTCCTTTCCCGGATTACAATCTCCGGATGCTGCTGAGTAATTTTTAGTATAAACAGGGCCGCTATCCGGATGATACAGGACCGGAATAACCCATTCATCAAAATCATTCCATTAAACAATAACCATGAAAAGAGTACTCATAACAGGCGCCGCCGGCTTCCTCGGATCGCATCTCTGCGATAAGTTTATTAAGGAAGGCTATGAAGTAGTGGGAATGGATAACCTGATCACCGGGAACCTGAAGAATATTGAACATTTATTCCCGCTGAAGCAGTTCAGTTTTTATCACCACGATGTCAGCCGGTTTATCCATGTGCCGGGACAGCTCGATTATATCCTTCACTTTGCTTCACCGGCCAGCCCGATCGATTATCTCAAGATCCCGATCCAGACTCTCAAAGTAGGCTCTCTGGGTACGCATAACTGCCTGGGCCTAGCATTGAGCAAGAAAGCGAGGATCCTGGTAGCCAGCACCAGTGAAGTGTACGGGGACCCGCTGGTACATCCGCAAAATGAGGATTACTGGGGAAATGTAAACCCGGTAGGCCCGAGAGGTGTTTATGATGAAGCGAAACGTTTTCAGGAAGCGATCACCATGGCCTATCATACCTATCATGGGGTGGAAACAAGGATCGTCCGGATCTTTAATACCTACGGTCCCCGGATGCGGCTCAATGACGGCAGGGCTTTACCGGCATTCATCGGGCAGGCACTGCGCGGGGAAGACCTTACTGTATTCGGGGATGGCAGCCAGACCCGCAGTTTCTGTTATGTGGACGACCTGGTGGAAGGCATTTACCGGCTCCTGCTGAGTGATTATGCCAGCCCGGTAAATATCGGGAACCCGGATGAGATCAGCCTGAAGGATTTTGCGGAAGAGATCATCAAACTAACCGGTTCAGAGCAGAAGATCGTGTACAGACCCTTACCGGCAGATGATCCCAAACAACGGCAGCCGGATATCACCCGGGCTAAGCAACTCCTGAACTGGCAACCCGCTGTTTCCCGCGCAGAAGGCCTGAAGATCACCTACGAATATTTCAGCTCCTTACCGCAGGAGGAAATATGGAAGGATCACCTGGCGTTTGGTAAGAAGGGGTAAAAAGTTGATAGGTTGGCAGGTCAATTCGCCCAGTCTTATATTGTTATTGTACATAAATCGGCAGCGTGCCTGACAACTGACAACTGTTACGATATGAGTCAGTCGATTCCGGCACCCTGGAATTGATGCCGGTACTGTCCGGGTACGGTGAGATAGCCTGGCTTAATAAACTAAAGAATATCCGGAGCCTTCTTATTAACGGTATTAAAGTTGATTTTGTGAATGGTAGTTATCCATGGTTAGTCGGGATGATAGTAGAGGATGATCTGAGACTTGCTTCACGGAAAGACATCGGAGCCATGAAACTTGCGGCAATAACAGGCAGGGGGCCAGGAAGGATTTTGCCGATCTGTTTATATGCTGATGGAATTCAGCCTCGTTGATTTAATCCTTTTTTTGAGGAGAAATACGCGGATGGCTCAGTTTTTCTGGCATTAAAAAGCCTTGTTTATTCTGTTGATGCAGAAAAGGAAGAAATGCCCCGGATGCTATTGCCTGCAGATTGGAAACAAATCAAACAAAACATTATAAAACATCACCGGGAATATTCGCGCTGTTAGATGGATAATAATTGTCGGAGGTGGGCTGAACTGCACACTAACCACTCACCATCCCCGACTCTCCATTCTCCAATAATCAGACTTCCCCAAAATAGTAAAACTTCTTACTGGCTACTCATACTCATCATTCTATGTCATCCTACTTCGCTCACCCCTCCGCCATCATCGACGATAACGTCATCATCGGAGACGGTACCAAAATCTGGCATTTCAGCCATATCATGTCCGGTTCGGTTATCGGGCCCAACTGCAATCTCGGCCAGAATGTGGTCGTGTCGCCGAAAGTGGTGCTGGGCAAAAACGTCCGCGTGCAGAACAATGTCTCTATTTACGAAGGCGTGATCTGTGAGGACGATGTGTTTCTCGGCCCCTCCATGGTATTCACCAATGTATTCAATCCCCGCAGCGCCGTCAGCCGCAAACACGAGTATATGCAGACCCTGGTAAAAAAAGGGGCCAGCATCGGGGCCAATGCCACCATTGTCTGCGGCAACGAGATCGGCGAATTCGCGTTTATCGGGGCCGGGGCCGTGGTCACCAAACCCATACCTGCCTATGCCCTCGTGATCGGCAACCCCGCCCGGCAAACCGGCTGGATGAGTGAATTCGGCCACAAACTGGCCTTTGATAAAAACGGGAGGGCTGTTTGCCCCGAGAGCGGCCAGGAATACGAGCTAAGGAACAATAAGGTAAGCCGGGTCGGCTGACCGGTAATAACGATAATGTATATTCGAAAACAACCTGTTAACGCATACAAACAACGCTCTAAGATGAAAAATTTTGTATTGATCGGCGCCGGCGGCTATATTGCACCCCGCCACATGAAAGCGATTAAGGATACCGGGAATAACCTGCTGGCCTCGGTGGACCGGCATGATTCCGTAGGGATCATGGACTCTTATTTTCCTGATGCGGACTTTTTTACCGAATTTGAACGCTTTGACCGGCATGTGGAGAAACTGAAAAGACAGGGGATCCATACGGACTATGTGGCTGTATGCTCCCCGAATTACCTCCACGATGCCCATATCCGCTTCGGGCTGCGCATCGGCGCCGATGTGATCTGTGAAAAGCCCGTGGTACTCAATCCCTGGAATATTGATGCCCTGATGGAGATCGAAAAAGAGACCGGTCATCATGTATATACCATCCTGCAACTGCGCCTGCACCCGGCCATCATCGCCCTGCGGGAAAAGATAAAGAACGGGCCGGCGGACAGGATCTATGATGTCAGGCTCCGGTATATTACTTCCCGCGGGCACTGGTACCATACCAGCTGGAAGGGGGATATCCAGAAAAGCGGCGGCATTGCCACCAATATCGGGGTGCATTTCTTTGACATGCTGCTCTGGATCTTCGGCGATGTAAAAGAAAACACAGTACTGCAGCATACGGACGATACAGCGGCCGGCACCCTGAAGCTGGAAAGGGCCAATGTGGAATGGTTCCTGAGCATCGATGCCAACACCCTGCCGGAAGAAGCGAAAAAAGAGGGCAAACGCACGTTCCGCACCCTGACCATTGACGGGGATGCCTTTGAATTCAGCGAGGGATTTACCGAATTGCATACCCGGTCCTATGAGGAAATTATTGCCGGCAGGGGATTCCCGATTGCTGAAACAAGAAAGGCAATTGAAGTAGTGAGCGAAATCAGGAAGAAAAAGTAAGGTGTGACAGAAGGCTCCGGTATCCGCGGGGGGCGAACCCGGTAATATTTAATGAGGATTGTTTATACATGAGCGACAGGACAAATAAAGTATTGGTTTTCTCTCTTGCGCAGGTTATAACCCTTGTAATAAATTTTTTTGTTTCTCCTTATTTGTCAAGGGCCTTGCCGAAGTCGGAATATTCAGCTTTTAACCAGGTGATCGTCATCATCGGGTTAGCCGCTGTACTCTTTTCGTTCGGGATTCAGTCCGTTGTATTCCTATTCTTCTCCCGGAAGGATCCGGAACAACGGCAAACAATCAGCACCATCCAGTTTTTTATTCTCTGCCTGGGAGCTTTATCCGCATTGTGCTTATGGCTATTTACCTATGCAGCTTCCGGCCTGTTCGATAATCCGCAAATTCCAGGTTATCTCCGTGCCTGTGCCCCGGCTGTATTCTTCACCTTTCTGAATAATTACCTGATCAGCGTGCTTGTTTTTAACAGCAGGACCAAACAGGTAGCTTTTCTTGCGGTAACTACATCCTTTTTTACGGTCACATTTCTTTATCTTTCGCTGAACCGCTGGCATTCGGTTTCCCTGGCTTTATTTTTTTCCCAGGTGGCAGCTCCTTTGCTGAGCCTGCTTACCGCTTTTTTCCTGGCCCGCCGGTTTCTGCTACTGCAGATACGCCCGGACTGGCCTTCCGTTCTCCGAATATTTAAGGTGTCTGGACCGCTTTATATCACCAGCCTACTGGGTTCTTCTTATTTATACTTTTCTGCTTTTTTTGTCATCTTTATCCTGGGGGATATTAATTATGCCAATTACAGGAACGGGGCGGTTGAAATTCCATTTATCAGTACTGTCGCCTTTTCCGTCAGCGCGATACTGCTGCCTGACCTGAACAAGTATTTTCATGAAGGCAACCTGGCTGCAGCATTGGAACTGAAAAAGAAAATCATCAACCAGTGTATTTTCCTGCTCTACCCGGTTATCGTTTTTTTCATTGTTTATCATTATGAGTTTATTGTAAGCTACTTTTCGATGAAGTATGCGGAAAGCGCCATCGTATTTGCAATCTATTCCTGCACCTGCTTTATCCGCATAAATGACTACCAGGATGTGCTGATCACAGCCGGAAAGTCTGCATATATCCTGAAAGCGAATATCATTTACTTTCTTACTAATATCGCTTCTGTGGTGTTGCTGGGCCTCTTGTTCGGGATAAAAGGAGTAGCAGTGGCGGCCAGTTTATCTGTATTTGTACTGGCTTATATTTTACTAAGGAAGGATGCTGCGATATTTGGGGTTAATTTGCTGACTTTTTTTAAATTAAAGCCAATATTTGTTTTGCTGGGGGTTACATTCGGATTTTCGTTCCTGCTGAAATACGGGTTGTATTGGGTTTTCCCGGCTAATCATTTATGGCTGTTTTTAACCGCGGCCATGCTCTATTTTCCCGTCGTGTATATTTTTATTCTGAGGCAGGGCTATATTATTCCTTCTGTTGTGGATATCGTCAGAAAGAAACTCCCTTTTTTCTCTTTCCTGATTCAGACAAAACAAACCTGATGTTAAGTCTATATTTTTTATTTGCCCGTCTTTTTATTTTCAGAAAGCAACCTTACCTACGGGTAATGGGTGCAGGGCAATTATTTACCAACTGGGTTTATCAGAAAATTCTCAAAATAAACCATGATGTTCCTTTTCAGGTACACTATACTTCCCGGCTGACAGGATGCAAAAATTTAAAAATTACCGGAAACCCTGAGAAGGTCATGGTCAGTTTTGCTTCCAGCGGGGGCTGTTATTACGCGGTATCTGCAAATGCAATATTGGAAATTGGAGAAGGGACGATCTGGGCGCACAACCTGAATATACAGACATCTAATCATGATCTGAACAATTTTGAACAGGCTGTTGAAAAAGATATTAAAATTGGGAAACATTGCTGGATTGGTGGGAATGTAAGTATCGTGGCAGGTGTGGAATTGGGAGATCATGTGGTAGTCGGAGCTAATTCCGTCGTAACTAAATCATTCCCGTCACGAGTGGTGATCGGGGGATGCCCTGCGAGAATTATCAAAGAGTTTTAATTGCCGGGCTGACTGAATAGTATGAAAATTCTTCTCCTGCCATATAATATTGCGTCCAAGGCTTCCATCACAATTGATGCCCTGAATAAAATTGAAGGGGTGGAAGCCAAAGGGCTTTTCCTGGGTGGAGATATAAAACAGACGATCGGGGAGAATGTGATTCGCATTGAGCCGGTGCCGTTTTCCCGGAACCCGGTGAAATGGGCTTTTCAGCAGATGCGAAAGGCCTGGTATTTCCGGAAACTGATCCGCTGGGCAGATGTGATCCACTGGATCTGGGACAGTGCATATGGCGGACAACTGGATATTAAATATGCGGCATACCTTAAAAAACCGGGCCTTATCGAGTGGTCGGGTAGTGATATCCGTTACAGGGAGCGGGCCATCGAACTGAACCGCTATATGCGGGATATCTATGATAGGGGGTATGAATATGCACATATTGAGACGCGTGAGAAATCAGACCGGATACAGGAACGCTTTGCCCGCCTTGGTTTTTTCCCGCTGACCACACCGGAAATGAACCTCTATGTCCGGAAAGATCTTTTTCCCCGGTCCTATATCACCCTCCACCGGCTGAACGTAAAGGACTTTGTGCCGGTGCAGTCCGCTAACCAGCGTCCGCTGGTTGTACATGCTCCCACCCAGCGGGTGGCCAAGGGGACTGATCATATCATCCGGGTGGTGGAGGAATTGAAAACCGAACTGGATTTCGATTTTTACTTACTGGAAAACCTGCCCCGCCAGGAGGCCATGCGGCTGGTGCAGCAATGCGATATATTTATTGATCAGCTGATGCTGGGTTCGCATGGCCTGGCCAGTTGCGAAGCAATGGCCTTTGGCAAACCGGTACTGTGCTATATCATGCCGGCGGTTTTCCAGAACGGGCTGCCGCCGGAATGCCCGGTCGTGAATGTAACGGTTGAAACCATGAAGACGGAATTGCGTAAACTGATCATGGACCCCTCCCTGCGCAGGGAGACCGGGAATAAGGGACGGGAATATGCGCTGAAGTATCATGATGCAGATGTGATCGCCAGGCGCTTTGCAGATTATTACAGGGAAGTGCTGGCATTAAAAAAGAATTAAAAATCAGCTATAATTTATGTGTGGAATTGCCGGAATGATCGCTGCCAATCCAAATGAACTGGGCAGCAGCAGGCTTAAACAGATGACGGATATCATTGCCCACCGGGGCCCGGACGGCGAGGGACAGTGGATCAGTCCGGATGGTAAAGTGGGCCTGGGCCATCGTCGCCTGGCCATTATTGATCTGTCGGAGGCCGCCGCACAGCCCATGCATTACATGGACCGCTACAGCATCACCTTCAACGGGGAGATCTATAACTATGTAGAGTTAAAAGAGCTTTGTGAGAAACAGGGATACCGCTTTGCCAGCCACAGCGATACCGAAGTGATCATGGCCCTCTACGACTGGAAAAAAGAAGCCTGCCTCTCTTATTTTGACGGCATGTTTGCCCTGGTTATTTACGACGCGAAGGAACAGAAAGTATTTGCTGCACGGGACCGTTTCGGGGAAAAGCCTTTTTATTATTATCATGAGCCGGGAAAATTCTTTGCCTTTGCCAGTGAAATGAAGGCCCTCTGGGCAGCGGGGGTAAAACGGGAACTGAACAAACGGATGCTCTACAATTATATGGCTTTTAAATATGTGGACAATCCGGCCGATTACAGTGAAACATTTTTCTCCGGCATCACCCGCCTGCCTCACTCGCATTATATACTGATCGATATCCCCTCCCTGACAGGTAGCAGCCAACGGTACTGGGATATCAATAAAAATTATACGGACCGTTCTATTACCATGGAACAGGCCGCGGAGAAATTCCGTGAGCTGTTTTACACGTCCGTCAGCCGGCGCCTCCGCAGTGATGTACCGGTGGGAAGCAGCCTCAGCGGGGGCCTCGACAGCAGCGCCGTGGTGGCCGTGATTGATGACCTGAATAAAACAAAGGGGCTGAAGCAAAGTACTTTTTCCGCTATTTTCCCCGGTTTTGAAAAAGACGAAAGTCATTATATCCACCTGCTGCTGAAACAGCTGAATGTGGACCCGCATTTCACCAGCCCGGATGCGGATACGATGCTGAAGGAACTGAACACCTGCTTTTATCACCAGGAAGAGCCCTTTGGCTCCGCCAGCATCCTTGCTCAATATGAAGTACTAAAGCTGGCAAAACAAAATAACGTAACCGTATTACTGGACGGGCAGGGGGCTGATGAACTGTTAGCGGGGTATCATCCTTTTTACCAGTTCTTCTTCAAAGAGCTGAAAAAAAATGACCCGGCACTTTATACCAGGGAACTGGCGGCTTACCGGCAGTTACAGGGAAACAGCAGGATCAACCCGATCCCGCCGAAGGACCTGAAATATTATGCGCGCAAACTGGGCGAACCGGCCCGGGACCAGTTGAAAAAATGGAGGGGAATTTACCGGCAATGGACCCACCCTTATTTCAATGCGGAATTTTTCCAGGCCTACAGCCGGGAACAGTTTATTTTTCCCAACCCGGCTTCCACCCTCAATGAAGCCCTGTACAACAGTGTGAACGAAAGCATGACCCAGTTACTGCGCTATGCCGACCGGAACAGCATGGCACATAGCCGTGAAGTAAGGCTGCCTTTCCTCAGTCATGAACTGGTGGAATTCCTCTTCAGCCTGCCGGCGGAGTTCAAGATACATGAGGGCTGGACCAAGTATATCCAGCGTAAAACCTTTGAACCCCTCCTGCCGGAAGCAATTACCTGGCGCAAGGACAAGATCGGGTACGAACCCCCACAGAAAAAATGGATGGAGAAGGAAGAAGTGAAGGACCGGATCCGGGGAGTGAGAAAAGAACTGGTAAGCAACGGGGTACTTCATAAAAATATCCTGAACCAGCCAGCCGAAGCCGCAGCCGCCCACGAGGATGTGAATAATAACTGGAACCATTTAATGCTTTCTTACCTTATCTAATTATACAGTATGAGGAAGTTTTTATCCTGGGTATTTTCAAAGTTCCCGGAAGGCGAATTAAAAGACAAGGTCAGGCAATTTATTTACAATTTCCCGGCAGGGAAGGAATTTACAGTACGCAAAAAGGGTAAGATATGGGAACTGTTGTACCCTGGCTTTACACTGAAGTTTGTTCCCGATAGTGTTCCTTATCATGTATCCCTAACCAATTATATTTTTTTGCATCATTTCCCGGAAGAGCCGGTTGATTATTTTGTGGACGCGGGTGCCTATATTGGCTCATTCTCTGTATATGTGGCAAAAAAATACCGGCAGGTAAAAAAAGTAATTGCCATGGAGCCCGATCCTGCAACCCGGCAAATATTGGAAAGGAACCTCCGGTTGAACGAACTTTCTGATTTTGAGATTATTCCCGCAGGGCTCTGGAGCAGCAGGGAAGTATTGACCTTTTACCCGGATCAGAAACTGGCTTCTTCTGTTTTTCAACAGGGAGAGGGTGGGCGTTCAATAAAAATCAGTGTGGATAGCCTGGATGATATACTGCACAAAGTCACGGGTAAAAGAATATTTATAAAGATGAATATCGAAGGAGCCGAACTGGAAGCGCTGAGGGCCTGTAATGAAACTGTAAAAAATAACAAAGTACATTTTGCCATAGCTTCAGACCATACAGTAAATGGAGAACTGACCTGTAAAAAAATACAGGAACTGTGCCGGGCAATGAATCTTTCTGTTACGACGTTTACCCGCGGGAAGATAATCACGGTATATGCCAGCAACGAAACTGTGTACAGTAACCCGGTTACCTGAAACACCGGTGGAGGTTTTTGTTAACCGGCCCGGGCGGGAGGGAGGTCGGGTGAAAAATAGGCACACCTTATTTTTTTATGAGAGTTAAACTGTTTTTATACATTGTCGCATCGATTGAACTACTGCGCGGCGTAATTCTCTTTCTTCAATATAAAATGCTGGGGGTGAAATTCAGCTCCGGGAAAGCACTTCGTATTTCGGCGGGTACCTCTTTCAGGGTTTATAATAAAAAGGCATCCATTCGTTTCGGGAAGAACAATTATATCCGGAAAAGCTGTTCGGTTGTTGTCGGGGACGGCGTCCTGAAAATTGGGGACAATTTCTTCATGAATAACTTCTCTTCGGTTAATTGTTTTGGGGTTATTGAGATCGGGAATGATTGCCTGATAGGGGAAGGGGTCAGGTTGTATGATCATAATTATGATTACCGTTCTGCAGAAAACCTTCCCTTAAATAAAAAAGGGCATAGAAAGGGGTTTATCTCGATAGGAAATAACTGCTGGTTAGGCACTAATACAGTGGTGCTGATGGATGTGAAAATCGGGAATAATGTGATTATTGGGGCGAATAACCTGGTCTATAAGGATGTTCCTGATAATTCGATTATTCTTGCCAAACAGGACCCGGTTATCCGGGCGTATAAAACCGGCGAACAGGAATAGGAATTTTTCCCGGATCTGTTCAGGTTGGATAGCCTGCTCAATAAGCAGAATATTTTAAGGAGCGAAACAAGGAATACTTTAAAGGCATAGCACATCATGAAGGAGTTGAAAAAAAAGGTGATTTATATTTCGAATGTAAATGTAAAGGGGCCGTTCCTGCCAGGGGTGGTTGAGAAAATTAAGGGCCAGCTTGCAGCTTTCAGAAATCACGGATTTGAAATTGATTTACTTTATCCTGCAGGAGACGGAACAGTCGTGATCGAAAAACAGGATGGTACTGCAAGCGTATTTAAAGGGGCACGTGAAAAATACCCGGACCGGAATATTTTTGCGAAGATCAGGCGGCATATAAGCGTTACATGGTATGGGAGTATAAATTTCACTGCCTGTAGTGGCAGCATCCTGGATAGCGGGTATGATGCTGTGTACCTGCGTTTCTATATGCCAGGGAGGGACCTGATAAGTTTTTTGAAAAAAATAAAAAAGCGATCTGGGAAAACGGTCATATTGCTGGAGTATCCAACGCTGAATGTAAAAGCTTCTTTTGTCGCTGATTTACCCAGGAGGATCAACTATTTTTTTAATCAGGGCAGAGTACAGAAATTAAATGACCTCGCGGATTATTTGATTACGCTTACAAAAGACAGGGTGCTGTTCGGAAGGCCGGCTGTTTTTATGGCAAATGGTATTGAGCTGAAAGGCATTATTCCGGTTAACCCGACCCCTTTCACTGACACAATCATCATCCTGGGTGTTGCATCTGATTGTGCATTTTATCATGGCTTTGATAAAGTGATCAGGGGGATCGCTGCTTACAATACACTTAATAGTGAAGTTAAAGTTAAGTTCAGAATTATCAGTAACCCGCTGAGCAAAAACGTGGACGCATTAAAATCGCTGACAGCGGAATTGGGCATGAATGAGTGGGTGAGTTTTGAACCGGTGATGACCCGGAAAGAACTGGAAAAAGTGTATAGCGAAGTACATATCGGGATGGGCACACTGGCGCTGCACCGCATTGGCCTGCAGGACAATTATTCACTGAAACACCGGGAATATGCCGCTTTTGGCCTGCCCTTCATTATGAGCAAAGGGGATGAACATTTCGAGTATTCACCATTTGTGCTGACTGTTGAAAGGGATGAAGAGCCGTTACCTGTTCAAAAGATCGTTGCCTTTTATAAAGATATACGGGAGCGATATCCTGACTATCCAAACAGGTTCCGGGAATCGGTGGAAAAGCAGATTACCTGGGAGGGGCAGCTGCAGGGCGTATTTGACGTGATTGAAAAAGGAAAATAAGCGGAAGCAAATGAAAGTGGTGCAGGTCTTATACAGTGGTTTGGGCGGTCATGGCAGTGTGGTTAGTTCCCTGGTGCAGGCAGATACAAAGGGTGATTGGGAGCATGGACTGATATTTTACGGCGTGGAAAAGCTACTGCCCGCCTACCAGGAATTTTGCCTGAGCTATAGGGTGCCTTACCTGTATATTCAGAAGAAGAAGGGTATTTTCCGCTTGCCGGGAAAAGAAGTGTACAGGGCTTTTGCCAGCCTGCAGCCCGATGCCATCATCCTGCACAGCCCCACCCTGATCCTTCCCGCCTGGCTCTATTGCCTGCGCCACCGGAAAAAACTCTTTGTGGTGGAGCACACACCCCATGCCATCAAGGGGAGGGCGGAACGGATCGCCACCCTGCTTTCCCTGCTGCTCGCCCGTAAAGTGGTTTGTCTTTCAGAAAACTACCGGAAGGAGTTGCAGAAAAGGATTCCCTTTTTGAACCTGTCAAAAAGAATAACGGTCATCCGGAACGGGATTGACCTGAACCGCTTCAACCCCTTACCTGTCAGAGAAAGACAGGAATTCCATATCGGGATGGCCGGCCGCTTCAGCTCGCAGAAAAACCAGGGACTGATCCTGGAAGCGGCGATGGCAGGTTTTGCAGACGGAAGACTGGATAAACAGGTACATTTTCATTTTGCCGGAGAGGGGGAGACGCTGGACCGGCTGAAGCAACTATCTGAGGAAAAAGGCCTGGAGAGTCAGGTGCATTTTCATGGTTTGCTCGGGGAAATGGAACTGCTGGCTTTTTTCCGGCAGCTGGACCTTTATGTGCATGCCAGTTTTGCTGAAACCATGTGTACCTCCGTTATGCAGGCCATGGCCTGCGGCCTCCCGGTGATCGGGTCGGATATACCCGGTATTAACGACCTGCTGCCTGCCGGAGATAACACGATAACCCTGCTGCCCAATAATCAAGTGGAAACCTGGTTAAAACAAATGCTGTCTTACAGGGACAGGACTTTACGGGACAGGAAGGCAGCACAGGTCCGGCAGGCGGCCGGGCAGTATTTTTCCGCGGAAGAAACATTTGCCATCTACTCACAATTAATTGCCAGCTGATCCATGCCTGTCCTTACCGAAATTGCCAAGAACTACCTGATTAAAGTGCCTTTTATTAAAAGGATGGCCAAAAAAAGGCATGTTACCGGATTTAACCAGTCCGAGGAAGGGGTTCAAACCATTTATGATACCTATAAACGTTTCACCGGGTTTGAGGGTAAAAATATAATAGAACTGGGGCCCGGGCATACCTGGGGTCCGGCGAAGAAAATGAAAGAGGCCGGGGCCGCCTCGGTTTCCATCATTGATATCGAACGGTATATTCCGGATTCCGTACAGGAAGAAAATCCCTGGCTGAATTATATTATTTATCCCGGAGGGGCCATGCCCCTGCCTGCGGATCATTTTGATTTGGTATTGAGTTATACAGTGTACGAACACCTGCGGCAGCCGGAAACCACGATCCGGGAAACCTACCGTATCCTGAAAAAAGGAGGAATGGCCATTCACCTGATCGACCTGGGTGACCATATGTATTTCAAAATCGATCCCGCCAAACAATTCAATTGCCTTAAGTATGGGAGTAAAACCTGGGACCTGATGAGCCGGAACCGGAGTATCTATGTAAACAGGATTCGGCTCAGTGGCTGGCGGCAATTGCACCAGCAGGCGGGTTTCAGTATTGCGGAAGAAATCCCGTATATAGATGAGTACAGCCGGGAACTCTATGAAAAGGGGCAATTGCAGTACCTCAGTCCCTTAAAATCCGAAGACCGTTTTGCCTCCAATATTTTATTGGTGGTCAGAAAATAACCCATTCAAATACCGTACGTGAAGATTCTGTTTGTTCAGAAGATGGCTGCCATTTCCGGCTCCGAACTTTACCTGATGCACCTGCTGCCGGAACTGAAAAAAAGGGGCTATGAGGTAAAAGTGCTGATCATTTTCCCCGTTGTGCCGCCCGGTACCCAACCCTTTATTGGGCATTTCCGGGAAAGGGGTATTGAGACCTTTGAGATTTATGGTCATAGCGCACTTTCCCCGGCTCTGTGCCTGAAGTTGCGCCGCTTGCTGAAAAAAGAAAAGTTCGATTTGGTGCAGAGCAACCTGGTGCATGCCGATCTCTGGCTGGCCCTGCAGAAAATGCTTTTTTTCCCGAAAATGCGCCTGATCAGTGTTAAACATGGATTTGATGAAGCCTATTCGGCCCGCTATGGGAACAATCCGGCACACCTGAAGAAATCCATGTTTTACTGGGTGCAGAAATTCTCCGGATTCTTTGCCGATTATAATGTCACGATCTCCAAAGGACTGTACAATATGTATGTGCAGGGCGGAATTGTGAAAAAAGAGCGGATCCGGAATATTTATTACGGACTCGACCTGAGTGAAAAGGAAAAGAAAGTGACCGAACGGGTGCCGGAGGAAACCTATGCCCTGATCCTGGGCCGCCTCGTGCAATACAAGGGCCACAGTATGTTACTGGAAGCCTGGAAAAAAGTGAAGGCCGAAAACCCTTCGTGGAAACTGTATATCGTGGGAGGGGGGAATTATGAAGCCGAACTAAAAAAACAATATCAGGAATCAGGATTGGGTGATTCGGTCCGTTTCCTGGGGTACCAGGCCAACCCGCATCAGCTGATAAAGGATGCCCGCTTTATGCTGGTCACCTCCACTTTTGAAGGCTTCGGCCTGATTATGCTGGAAGGCTGGGTGCATAAAAAACCTGCGATCGGCTTTGATGTGCCCGCGATCAATGAAGCCGTCGCCGACGGGGAAACGGGCCGGCTGATTCCGCCTTTTGATACGGATAAACTGGCTGCGGCCATTGTTGAATATTTCCGCAACCCGGACAAAACCCGGGTACAGGGAGAAGCGGGCTACCGGCGTCTCCATGATTATTTTACCGTAGCCCGGATGACGGATGAAATGGAAACCGTGTACAGCGCGGTGGCCGCCAAACACAACTAAACGGAATGGAAGAATATACCAGTTATTACCTGCTCTGGCCGGATGATATTATCTGGGCACCCCTCTGCCTGATGGTGTTGTCCATATTCATCTATAAGAAAAGTCAGCGCTATAAGGATACGGTGATCCGGCAATACTATCTGCCGGCCTTTTACCTCCGGATCCTTTTTGCCACGATCTTTACCCTGGTCAGCCAGTATTATTTTGAATTCGCCGATACCAACCACTATTACCAGGCCGTGCTCGATATGCACAAGGCGGTGGCGAATGATTACGGCCACCTGAAGGATATTTATTTCAACCTGAAACTGACCAAGGAAAACCCGGTTTTCCCTTATTTCCTTTATGATGCATTGGGGATAACGCATCTTTATATGTATGATGTCACCAATTACTTCACTCCCAAATTCGCGCTTCCCTTCTCCCTGCTGTTCGGAAAAAGTTACCTGGCCATCTGTTACTGCCTGAGTCTCTGGGCCTTCGGTGGCTGCTGGCGTTTGTTCAAGATGTTTTACAGCATGTATCCGCATCTGCACAAAAAAATCGCCATTGCCTGTTTGTTCATGCCCTCCCTTTTGTTTTGGGGTACCGGTTTGCTGAAGGATACAATCTGTCTCGGTGCCATCGGCTACAGTCTCTATGCCGCCTATAACCTTTTTATCCGGAAAAAATACCGGACAAGTGATGTAATCATGCTTCTGTTCAGCGGTTACCTGCTTTTTTATATCAAAGCCTATATCCTGATCAGCCTGCTGGCCGCCTTTCTGCTCTGGAACTTTATGCAGGTGAGGGGGCTTATAGAAGACCGAATATTACGTCAGATAACAACTATTTTGGTTGTTTGCATTGCAGGGGTAGCTGCTTTTCTTGTTATCCAGGGATTTGCCGCTTCAGAGATCACCGCCCAGTTTACCACGGAAAACATTGTAAAAGCAACCCAGGACCAGCAGCAGATGTTTAACCGGAACAAGATCGGTACCGGTTCCAACTTTAAAGTGGCCGCGGTGGATAATTCTATCGGCAGTATGCTGGCAGCCTTCCCGCTGGGTATTGTAAACACGTTCTTCCGCCCCTTTCCCTGGGATGTCCGTTCTCCCTTTATGGCCTTGTCCTTTATGGAGTCCTTCGCCTTCCTGACCCTGACCATGATGGCCTTCCGGAAGCTCGGGTTTAAAAAATTCTTCGGGCTGATTGCTTCCGATCCTGTGAT
This sequence comes from Sphingobacteriales bacterium, assembly GCA_016192105.1. GTDB lineage: Bacteria > Bacteroidota > Bacteroidia > Chitinophagales > Chitinophagaceae > JJ008. The sequence goes on from JACPUV010000046.1 coordinate 124,756, forward strand.
CAGTTTTGCTTTTGTATTTGCGATAGTTTTTGGTGGTTTTGTGGGCATGACTACCGGGAACTTTGGAGCCCTGAACCGGTATAAAATCCCGGCCCTGCCATTCTATGCAATGGCCATTATTCTGGTAATGGATAAATCAGGTAAATTTTCCCCTCATTTCATTTTTAGCAAAAAGTTCTTTTAACCATGTGTGGCATCGCTGGTTCTGTTAACTTTAAATTGGATATTCCCCGGCTGACCCGGGATCTCTGGCACCGCGGGCCGGATGAGCAGGCTACTTTTACCGAAGGGAATCTCCAGTTGCATCATCACCGCCTGGCGATCCTCGATATTGCCAGCGGGAAGCAACCCATGCACCTGGAGCACCTGACGATTATCTTCAACGGCGAAATCTATAATCACCAGGAAGTAAGAACCCGCCACGGGCTCCGGGGCCATACGCATTCGGATACCGAAACCATTTTGCTGGCTTACCTGAAACTGGGCCCTGCCTGTTTACAGGACTTTGACGGGATGTTTGCCATTGTTATTTATGACCGGAAGGAAAACAGGCTGTTTATCGCGAGGGACCGGGCCGGGAAAAAACCGTTCTACTATTACCGGTCGGGCGATCAGTTTGTATTCGCCAGTGAACTGAATGCCCTGCAAAGCCAGGTACATTCGCGTATTGATGAGCAACAGATCGGGCAATTCCTCCGCTACGGGGCCTTTCCCGGTGCTTCCACTCCTTACTGCGATATGTCGGAACTGCTTCCCGGGCAGTACGGGTATGTGAACCTGGCGGATGCTTCGGTTACCCTGCACCGTTGGTGGAATATAGCAGATGCGTACGGGCGGCCGGGAACAATTGATGAAGTAGCGGCCCTGGATAAAGTGGACAGTATTTTACAGCAGGCGGTTAAGAGCCGGCTGGAATCTTCCGACCTGGAAGTGGGCTCCTTTTTAAGCGGGGGGATTGACAGCGGCCTGGTAACCGCCATTGCGTCCCGGTATAAACCCGGATTGAAAACTTTTACCGTATCCTTTACCGGGTCTTATGATGAAGCGCCCCTGGCCCGTTTAGTAGCCGCGAAATACAAAACCGATCATACCGAACTCCGTATTTCTTTTGATGAATTGCAAAATGATATTGAAAAGATACTGGCGAATTACGGGGAGCCCTTTTATGATGATTCGGCCATTCCCAGTTATTATGTCAGCCGCGAAGCCCGGAAATACCTGACGGTGATCCTGAACGGAGATGGCTCCGATGAGCTCTTTGGTGGCTACCGGCGCTATGTGCCATTCGCGAAATATGATTTTTTTTCCAAGCCGGCCCTGCTGACGGCACTTGCTTCCCTTTGCAAAAAGGTCATCCCGGTTTCACACGAGAAACAATCCCGGCTGAATTATCTCTACCGGCTGGCCGACCTGGCTTCCCAAAAGGGGACCGATGTTTATTATTCTTCCACCACGGATATATTTTCCGGATTTTACCGGTACCTCAGCGCCGGTGCAGGGATAAAAGACGAAACAGGGGAGAAACTTGCCGCATTGAAACAGACTTCCCTGTCGGGCCTGCAGAAACTGATGCTGATGGATTTCACGTCCATCCTGCCGGATATCCTGCTGGTAAAAATGGATATTGCCACTATGGCAAGTTCACTGGAGGGGCGCAGCCCTTTCCTTGCCAAAGACATGATGGAATATGTACCGGGACTGCCGGATCACTATAAGATCAGGGGCACTACCACCAAGTACCTGTTGCGCAAACTGGCTGTGAAATACCTGCCGGGTGAACTGGTGCAGCAGCCCAAGCGGGGTTTTGAAGTGCCACTGAAACAATGGGTGGATAAAGAGTTGAAAGAAATCATATTTGATTACCTCGGAGCCGCTGATTCCTATGCGAACCAGTTTGTGGATCCCGTTTTTATCCGCCGCCTTCTCAACCGTGAAATAAAAGTATCCGATGAAAAAAGAGCGAAAATGCTATATACGCTATTTGCGCTGGATGTATGGCATAAGAAGTGCTATTTAGGTAATTGAACAATCGGCTAATTGGCAAATCGAACAATCAACTAATCGGCAAATCGAACAATCGGCTAATTGGCTAATCGAACAATCAACTAATCGGCTAATCGAACAATCAACCAATCGATAATAAAATTTATATAGTAAGTTATAAAGAATGTCCACTGAATTCGATACCGGAAAACTGGTCATTTCCCTCGACTTTGAATTGTTCTGGGGTGTAAGAGATAAACGCACCATAGAAAGTTATGGGACCAATATCCTCGGTGTACGGCAGGTGATACCCGCCCTGCTCTCCGCATTTGATAAATACCAGGTAGCAGGAACTTTTTCCACAGTTGGATTCCTGTTTGCCCGCAATAAGGAAGAGCTGCTGGCGGCCTGCCCCGCTGTACAGCCGCAGTATGCCAACCCTGAATTATCTCCCTATCATTCCTTCTCGCAACTGGGCCAGGATGAACAGGATGATCCCTGGCATTTTGGATACTCCTTACTGGAGCAGGTCCGCGTAAATGGCCGGCACGAGATTGGTACCCATACTTTTTGCCATTATTACTGCCTGGAACCGGGCCAGACCGCGCAGGCATTTAAAGAGGATCTTCGGGCTGCGAAGAAGATGGCGGCGGCAAAAGGGATCAATGTCAGAAGCCTGGTATTTCCGCGTAACCAGTTCAATGAAGAATATCTTTCTGTATGCAGGGAAGCAGGGATTGATTCCTACCGGGGTAACCCGGAATCCTGGTTATACAAGGGCCGGAATAAGAATGAGGAAAGCCTGTTCCGGAGGGCCCTCCGCATACTGGACGCTTATATCAATATCAGCGGGTATCATTGTCATGACCACTCGCATGTATTGAGGGGGCCGCTGGTCAATGTAGCCGCTTCCCGTTTCCTCCGCCCCTACAGCCGGAAACTGGCAGCGCTGGAACCGCTTCGCTTACGAAGGATCAAAAAAGCGATGTTGCATGCCGCCCGGCATAAAAAACTTTTTCATCTCTGGTGGCATCCCCACAATTTCGGGGTGAACCTGGAACAGAATATGGCCTTTCTCGAAAAGATCCTTCAGTATTACCGGCAGTTGCAGCGGGATTATGGGTTCAGCAGTGCAACCATGTCCGGGCTTACGGATGAATTGAAACAATCCCGATGAATAAGAAAATAGTCATGCTTTGTTCCGACTGTTTTTCAACAGTCACTTTATATAATGCGGTCAGCCGTCAATACAGCATCGACCGGGTGATCACTGAAGAACCCATGCGGGGGATGGCCCTGGCCAAAAGAAGGGTAAAGAAACTAGGCTGGTTCCGGGTGGCCGGGCAGGTTTTATTCAGTGTTTGCATCGTACCGCTGATCCGGGCAGGCAGCAGGAAAAGGATGGCGCAAATTCATGCGGATTATCGTTTTGATGAAACACCGGTACCGCCGGAAAAGATAACACATGTGACCACTGTCAACAGTGAAGAATGTTTGACTTTGCTGAAAGAACTGAACCCGGATGTAGTAATGGTCAATGGTACGCGGATCATTTCAAAAAAAGTGCTGGAAAGCACAAAGGCTGTTTTTATCAATATGCATACCGGGATCACTCCCAAATACCGGGGTGTTCACGGCGGTTACTGGGCCCTGGTGAATAATGATCCGGCGAATTGCGGGGTGACTGTACACCTGGTGGATAAAGGCATCGATACCGGCGGGATCCTTTACCAGTCACTGATCCCTGTTACAAAGGAAGATAATTATTTCACCTATCCCTACCTGCAGTTTGGCGAAGGCATTCCCCTGGTGCAAAAAGCCGTGGAGGATGCGCTGCAACAAAGAATCAGGGTGGTGGAAAGCCGTACAAAAGAATCGGCCCTCTGGTATCATCCCACAATCTGGCAGTACCTGGTTAAACGTCTGACAAAAGGCATTAAATGAAAAGGAGTACAACCCCAACCTTAAACCCTCAACCCTAAACCCTCAACCCTAAACCCTAAACCTCTCAACCCCTCAACCTTCAACCCTAAACCCCTCAACCCTCAACCTCCCTCACCCCCCAACCCCTCCATGCCCAAACTAATCCGTATCACCACCGCCCCCATATCTCTCAACGTCTTATTACCCGGCCAGATGCGCCACATGAACGAAAACGGGTTTGAAGTGGTAATGGTCAGCAGCGACGGACCCGAACTGCCGGCCGTGAAAGCCCGGGAAGGATGCCGTCATCATATCATCCCCATGACAAGAAGGATGACGCCCTTTGGCGACCTGCGTTGTTTATGGCAGATGTACAAATTCTTCCGGAAAGAAAAACCGGACCTGGTACATTCCCATACCCCCAAAGCAGGTTTGCTGTCCATGCTGGCAGCAAAAATGGCGGGGGTTAAACTTCGGGTGCATACCATTGCAGGGCTCCGTTATGTAACCACCAGGGGGCTGGGGAGACAGGTGCTGATTGTGATGGAAAAACTGACCGGGATGGCGGCCACCCATGTATGGCCCAATAGTAATTCCATGCGGGCTTTCATTGAAACCAACCGGTTGGTGAATCCGAAAAAACTGGAGGTGATCGGGTGGGGGTCAAGCAATGGGGTGAACCTGGCCCGTTACAATACGGCTGTACTGAAAGCAGATAAACTCGATGAAATAAGAGCGCATATCCTGTACGATCCTTCCCTGTTTTATTTTTTGTCTGTTGGCCGCATTGTGCATGATAAAGGAATGGACGAGTTGCTGCAGGCTTTTGCCCGTTTGCACAAGGATCATCCGCATATACGGCTTGTGTTGGTTGGGGCTTTTGAAGATGAAGTGGACCCGGTGAGTGATACAGCCCGTCAACTGATAAAAACCCATCCGGCCGTGATCAGCGCAGGCTGGAGCGATGCGGTGGAATATTATATGCATATTTCACAGGCGCTGGTACATCCCTCACACCGGGAAGGATTTCCGAATGTACTGATGCAGGCCGGGGCTATGAGTTGCCCGGTCATCTGCTCCCGCATTGACGGGAATATTGATATAGTGGAGCACCGTAAAACCGGGCTGATCTTCGAAGTGAAGAATGAAGAAGCCCTGTACCGGGAAATGGCCTGGGCCCTGGATCACCCGGCTGAGCTGAAGAGCTACGCGCAAACCCTTCTCCAACAGGTTCAAACTCATTATGACCAGCGCATTGTGCAATCCCTGCTCCGGGAAAAATATCTCCAACTCCTTGCTGCACAATAACTTCCCCCACTGTATCGGAATTCTACGTATTTGGTAAAAGTACTAGTACCCGATTTTCACTTTTAATGACCTCATTGTTTTGGAGGCGGTGACTAAGTTTTTATTTTAGCTCATCCAAAATCCAAATCAATGAAAACCACATTGAAAAAGCCAGTGGCTATTGTCGGCTATTCTGGTCACTCTTTCGTCATCATCGACATCCTGCTCAGTGCAGGCCGCCTTGTAACCGCTTACTGCGACCAGGAAGAAAAAGAGTTCAATCCCTATCATCTCGAATATTTAGGAAAGGAATCCGATGTGATGCATAAGCTGAAGAATTATGATTTCTTCGCTTGCGTGGGACATAACGGGATCCGCGAAAAAATTCATACCAACCTCAGCCAGTATTTAGGAAATCCGATCAACGCCATTCATCCCAGTGCGGTGATCTCTTCTTCCGTAAAGATGGGAGACGGGATCATGATCGCTGCCAATGCCACGCTCAATCCGCTGGTGGAAATCGGCCGTGGCGTGATCTGCAATACATCCACTAGTATTGACCACGAGTGCATCATTGGTGATTTCACCCATATTGCACCCGGAGCCGTATTGTGCGGGAATGTAAAAGTGGGCCGCAATACCTTTATCGGGGCCAATTCGGTGATTCGCCAGGGTATTGTGATCGGTGATAATGTAACCATTGGTGCCGGTACTGTCGTGGTGAAAGATGTACCTGATGGAGCCACGGTTGTTGGTAACCCCGCCCGTAACCTTGTCAAGAAACCCGCCCGGAAACTGGTGGCGGCCTAATCGCTTTAATAAATTGTATTGAACCCGGCATTGCCGGGTTTTTTTGGCCCCTAGCCTCAAAGGGGGAACTGCGAAGACTCAAATACTTTGACCATTCATTTCTTAAAGTCTTGCGAAAATAAATCCCGCAAAGACATTAAGACGCTCCTCATGAAGAAAACTCTTTTAAGCTTAGCGGGATTTATCTACGCAATCCGAAACAGTAAACCTTTACAATCTTTCGGAAGCTAAAGTCCCCCTTTTGGGGGATTAGGGGGCCCTGATCTTGCGTAAAGTTTCCCGCAAAGACTTTAAGACGCTCCGCACTAAGAAAACTCTTTAAAGCTTAGCGGGATTTATATACGCAGCTCGAAAGGGAAAATGACTTTACTATTAACGGAGGCTAAAGTCCCCCTTTGGGGGATTTAGGGGGCCTTACCTTTGGGGGATTAGAGGGCCGGGTTATTCGGTTTTTCTCAATACCTTTGCCACTTCAAAAAACACAATAACCAACCTTACGTGAAACCAGTGGACCTCAATGAATACCGCGTTTTATTCCTGCGAAAAAAGGAGAATGAATTTGCCCAACGGGCAGAGGATTTTATCCGGTCCCGGTTCCCGAAAGCGGTGATCTTTTCCGGCAGCCGCAAAGACAAGCTCCCCCCCGAAGTACTGAACTGGACCGGCGACCTGATGATCTCTTTTATCTCCTCCTGGATCTATCCTGCGTCTTTACTGGAAAGTGCTTCGTATGCGGCTATCAACTTTCACCCGGGCTGCCCGAAATACCCGGGAACGGGGTGCACCAATTTTGCGGTCTATAACGGGGAGAAAGAATACGGGATAACCTGTCACCATATGAAAGCAACGGTGGATTCTGGTTCGATTATCCAGGTTAAACGTTTCCCGGTAAAGGAAACCGATACAGTGTACAGCATTACGCAGCAATGTTACCGGCTGATTGAGGAAAGTTTTTACGAGATCATGGAAGGGGTTATAAAGGGCAGTCCGCTCCCGGTTACTAACGAGACGTGGAAAAGAAAACCCTATACAAGAAAACAACTGGATGAACTTTGTCATATCCGCCCGGAAATGTCGCCGGAGGAAATTGAAAGGCGGATCAAAGCGACGACCTATAAAACGCCCTGGGCCTTTACGCGGATCGGGGACCATCTGTTCAAATTACAAGTGAATACCAAAGCATGACAACCGATACATTAACTGTCTCAAAAAGCCCGGTAACGGGAAAAGTATATGAGATCCCTGCAGTGAAAGAGGATAAAACCGGAATTGACGCCTTTATTGCACTTCATCCGGGTAAGAAAGTGGTAGTTGTACAGGGTCTTGGATTCGTGGGATCCGTCATGGGACTGGTGGTGGCCAATGCACTCACTGAAGAATATGCGGTGATCGGGATCGACTTGCCCAGCCCGGCCTCTTACTGGAAGATCCGTTCCATCAACGAAGGGATCTTTCCCGTGATCGCCAGTGACCCGAAGATCGAAGAATACTACCAGAACGCTCTCCGGAAGAAAAATTATTACGCCACTTTCGATCCGTATGCTTACAGCAAAGCGGATGTGGTGGTGGTGGACATCAACCTCGATGTACAGAAAAAATCCGCGAAGAACAAAGACCTCGAAGGGTACAATGTGGACCTGGCGCCATTCAGGAAAGCGATTGAAGCCATCGGTGCCCGGTGTAAAGAAGATGTACTGGTATTGGTGGAAACCACCGTTCCTCCCGGTACGGCGCAGAAAATTGTACGCCCCATGCTCGAAGCTGCATTGGCCCAAAGAGGATTGCCTGCTGATCGGCTGAAAGTAGGGCACTCCTACGAAAGGGTAATGCCGGGTCCGAAATATATTGATTCCATCCAGAATTTCTACCGCGTCTTTGCCGGTACTGATGAAAAAAGCGCCGCAGCGGTGGAAGGCTTTCTCCGCACAGTGATCCGTACGGATGAATACCCGCTGACCCGGCTGGGCAATACCAATGCCACCGAGATGGCCAAAGTGCTGGAGAATTCCTACCGGGCCATGAACATTGCCTTTATGGTGGAATGGAGCCGTTTTGCGGAAGAAGCCGGCGTGGATATTTATGAAGTTGTAAATGCGATCCGGATGCGGCCCACGCATAAGAATATCATGCTCCCCGGACTCGGCGTGGGTGGCTATTGCCTGACCAAGGATCCGCTCCTGGCCAGCTGGGCCCGGATGAACCTCTTTGGCAGTGAGGAGAAACTTGGACAAAGTGAGAAGGGGGTTCATATCAATGATAAAATGCCCGTTTATGCATTTGATTTCCTGCGTTCACAATACGGAGCTTCACTTGAAGGAAAGAAAGTATTGTTGCTGGGAGTGAGTTACCTCAATGATGTGGGGGATACCCGCTATACACCCGTCGAAGGTTTTTACGACCAGTTGCAGGCGGCAGGTTGCGAGGTCAGCCTGCACGATCCGCATGTTAAATACTGGGAGGAAAAGGATACCTGGATCAATCCGCAGCTGGATGAGTTGCTGCAGGAACACTATGATGTGATCGTGATCACGACCGGTCACAGGGACTACCGCGGCAATGCGGCCCTGCTGGAAAAAATAAAACAGCAACCGGCCGGCTGGATATATGATACGATCGGTGTCCTGACCAATGAGGAGATCCGTTCCTTGCAGGAAAAGCATACGGTGAAAGTGATTGGACGGGGGGATTTGTGAGTCGGGAGACTGGAGTCGGGAGCCAGTAGTCGGGAGCAGCTTACTTAAAACTTATAACTTAATACTTACAACTTATATTCATGTCAAAGAAAGTACTTCTTCTCGGCGGCGCCGGCTTCATCGGGTTTAATATCACCAAATACCTGGCGGAAAACCGGGATTATGAGCTGACCATTGCTGATAATTTTGCAAGAGGTAAACAGGACGATTCTTTTACCGGGCTGGTGGAAAAATATAAGATCCGGGTAGTAGCCGGCGATTTTACCGATCCTGCCACCTTTAACCAGCTGGATAGCTCCTACGACCAGGTCTATATGCTGGCCTCTGTAGTAGGGGTGGATAATGCGAACTCCATCCCGCACGAGATCATCCGGATCAACACCGCCCTGATCTATAATACCCTGGAATGGGTTCGTCGCAGCAAAGTGGGGAAAGTGCTCTTTACTTCCACCAGCGAATGCTATGCAGGCACAATTGAAGCCTTTGGTTATACCACACCCACACCGGAGGAAGTGCCGCTATGTATCCAGGAGATCGGTCATCCGCGGTTTACATACGCAGTCACCAAGATGCTGGGCGAATCCGGCTTTCTCAACTACGCCCGTATCCTCGGCTTTGAAACCACCATCGTCCGCTATCACAATGTGTATGGCCCGCGGATGGGATTCAAACATGTGATTCCCCACCTGGTGGTTCGTTTCCGCAATGAAGAAAATCCGTTTAAAGTTTACGGGCATGACCAGACCCGTGCTTTCTGCTATATCAGCGACGCGGTGGAAGGCACCGTCCTCGCCATGGAGCAACCCGGCACCAACGGCCAAACCTATCATATCGGCACCCAGGATGAGATTTCCATTGGCGACCTGATTCATTATGCCGGCGAACTGATGGGTTTTAAAGGCGAATACGAAAATGCGCCTACTTACCCGGGCTCAGTCAGCCGCCGCTGCCCGGATATCACCAAAGCAAGGACCCAACTGGGTTATGAACCCAAAGTGATGTGGAAGGAAGGGTTAAAAATAACAGTGGATTGGTACAATCAATACCTGGATGCCGGAAAATTAGTATATGAGTAACGATAAGTTTATCGCCCTGAGCCTGCCGAATATGGCGGGTAATGAATGGAAATATGTAAAAGATTGCCTCGATACCGGCTGGATATCTTCCGTAGGTTCCTATGTGACAAAGTTTGAGCAGATGGTGGCTGATTTTGCCGGTGCGAAATACGGAGTGGCCGCAGTAAACGGAACTGCAGCCCTGCATATCTCCTTACTGCTTTCGGGGGTAAAGCAAAATGATTATGTGATCCTGCCCAATCTCACATTTGTGGCTTCTGCCAATTCCATCAAATATATGGGGGCGGAGCCCCTGCTGATCGATGCGGATCCGGACCTTTGGCAGATGGACCTGGACCTGCTGGAAAATTTCCTGGAAAAGGAAACCGAAGTAAAAGGCCGGGAACTGTATTATAAAAAAGACGGCCGCCGGATCGGCGCCATCATGCCGGTGCATATTCTGGGTAATATGTGCGACATGGACCGCTTCCTTTCGATCGTAAACAAATACCCGCTGCCGGTGGTGGAAGATGCTACGGAAGCGCTGGGTACCACTTATAAAGGAAAGAGTGCCGGTACTTTCAGTCCCCTGGCCGCTTTCAGTTTTAACGGGAATAAGATCATTTCCACCGGGGGGGGCGGTGTGATCGTGACCAATGACGAAGCACTTGCCAAACATGCCAAACACCTGACCACGACGGCAAAGGCCAGCGCCGATGAGTATTATCATGACGAAGTAGGATATAATTACCGGCTCGTGAATGTACTGGCCGCGATCGGTGTGGCACAAATGGAATTACTGCCCACTTTTATCAGGCGGAAGAAAGAGATTGTGTCTTTTTATAAAAAAGAACTCGAAGGAGTGGCGGATATCCGTTTCCAGCAGGAATTACCCGAAGTGGAAACCAATGGCTGGTTATTTACGATTCAGACGAATAAGCAGCAACAACTGCTGGATCACCTGAATGCCAATAAGATTCTGAGCCGCCGTTTCTGGATGCCCATGAACAAACTCCCGATGTATAAGGATTGCGTGTATGTAACAGCAAAAGACCATTCGGGATATATTTATAATACCTGTCTCAGTATTCCCAGTTCCACCAATATCACGGAGGAGGAACTGGAAATCGTTGCACGGGAAATCAAAGCCGCCATTGGGTAAGCCTGTTTGTCGTACCCGCTATATCAACCATTATGTACAAGTTCATCAAGCGTTTTTTTGATATCCTGTTATCACTACTGGCATTGGTCCTGCTGCTGCCTGTCTTTCTGCCAATTATTCTGCTGCTGTTGCTGACCGGGGAACATGAAGTGTTCTTCCGCCAGGAGCGGGTTGGGTATAAAAATTCCATCTTCCTGATCTGGAAATTTGCCACCATGCTGAAGAACAGTCCGAATATGGGCCATGGGGATGTAACGGTCCGGAAAGACCCGCGGATTACCCCGGTAGGACGCTTCTTGCGCCAGAGCAAATTCAATGAACTGCCGCAGCTGATCAATATTCTCACCGGCGATATGTCCTTTGTTGGCCCCCGCCCGCTGATGAAAGTGGGGTTTGACCGCTATTCGGATGAGATGAGGGGAAAAGTGTACAATGTCCGGCCGGGGCTAACAGGAATCGGCTCAATCGTGTTCCGCGATGAGGAACTGATCATCACCCGGAGCCAACTGCCGCCGCATGAATGTTACCGGGATGTGATCCTGCCCTATAAGGGAGCGCTGGAAGTATGGTACCAGCAGCACCAGGGCCTTTATACGGATTTTATGATCCTGTTCCTGACAGCCTGGTATGTGGCCTTCCCCCACAGTGGCCTTGTATATAAAGTATTTCCCTCCCTTCCGAAAAGAACTTTCTGAACCGGGAATAAAATTCATTTGTAATTTCGGAAACAAAGTGCTCCCTGTATTATGTTTAAATGGTTCTCCAGGTCAAAGCCGGATCCGGAAGCGGATAAAGCGATCATCGGGTTGCTGCAAACGGATATGCATTCGCACCTGATTCCGGGAATTGATGACGGGGCGCCGGATATTGAAACCTCACTCCAGCTGATCGGTGGGCTTCATGCGCTGGGATATAAAAAGATCATCACCACCCCGCATATCATGTGGGATATGTACCGGAATACCCGGGAAGTGATACTGGAAAGACTGGAATGGGTACGGACTGCAGTGAAGGAAGCGGAGCTGGATATCGAAATTCATGCGGCCGCCGAATACTTCCTGGATGATTATGTGGCAAAACTGGTTGCCAATAATGAACCCCTGCTGACCATTAGCGGGAATATGGTACTGGTGGAGTTTTCCATGGCCTATCCTTCACATAGCCTGAAAGATATTCTTTTTGATATGCAGATGCAGGGGTACCAGCCGGTCATTGCGCATCCCGAACGCTATATCTACCTCGAACAGAACAAGGGCTTTTACGGGGAATTAAAGGATATTGGTTGTCTTTTTCAGCTGAACCTGCTTTCTCTTACCGGCTATTATGGGAAATCGGTTAATGAACTGGCCCATTACCTGATGAAGCAGAATTTTTATGACCTGGCCGGAACAGATATGCACCATTTCCGCCACCTGGAAGCCCTTCATAGCCCGGCCCTGTCTGCCCAGCTCCGGAAGCTGCTCGAATCCGGCAGGATCAGGAACGCGCAGCTCTGACCCGGCAGGATGTTGGTTTAGTACGAACTTTCAGGCATGCTGTTTGTGTCAACTTTATCATGAACGGGTTTACGATCAACGACCCCGGGAGTTTGCCGGGTGCCAGGGCCCATACCATCCGGACAACGGACACGAATCATTAGGGTGAACCTTCGTTCCGGGTTTATTTTTAAACGGTCTGTCCCGCTGATCCAATACCTTTCATCCCTTTAACCGGTTTCTTAACAGGCTGATTCATAGCGGTTATTTTTTTTACAGAAATATTAAACAAAATTGACGGCAGGCCGCCAAAAATCTTTTTAGTTTTAGTATAAATAAGGAATCATTTTTATGGTGGGACAAGATTTTGATCAGTTGCTGTTGCAGCATGCGGACTTCCTGAAACCATTTGCGGTTAATCTTACCCGTGATAATGAGGCGGCCAATGACCTGTACCAGGAGACCCTGTACAAGGCCCTTGCCAACCGGGACAAATACCATGTGGGGACCAATATCAAAGCCTGGTTGTTTACCATCATGCGGAATATTTTTATCAATGATTACCGCCGGCGGGCCAGGCAGAAGACCATTTTTGATAATACCCCCAATGAATTTCTCCTCAACCAGCAGCAGCTTTCGGTAGGCAATACTGCAGAAACGGCTATGCGGATCAAGGAGATCAACAAAGCCATCCGGCAGTTACCCGATATATTCAGAACGCCCTTCCTCCTGTATTTTGACGGGTACAAGTACAACGAGATCGCCGGTATGCTGAACGAGCCCCTGGGCACCATCAAAAGCAGGATTCACTTTGCCCGCAAACTATTAAAGGAGCAGATCAGCCGCTATTAAATTATCCGGGGTCACCGGGTGTTTTTTTTACCTTGCGTTTTTAAGAAACAAAAAGGAGGGCGGCCCTGTTTATAATCAGCCGGGATCGGCCAATATGAAACGGATGCAAGTAATTCTCGTGGATGAGCAGGATAATGCCCTGGGTCCCTGTGAAAAAATGGAAGCACATCAAAAAGGGCTTTTACACAGGGCCTTTAGCGTATTTATTTTTAACCGGAACGGAACAATGCTGCTGCAGCGAAGAGCGGTGCATAAATACCACAGTGGCGGCTTATGGACCAATGCCTGCTGCAGCCACCCTGCGTATGGCGAAACGACCCTGGATGCGGTACACCGCAGGTTGCAGGAAGAGCTCGGGTTTTATACTCCGGTGGAGAAAGTATTTGAGTTCCGGTACAAAACTATGTTCGGCAATGGTCTTACGGAAAACGAGTTGGATCATGTATTTGCCGGGCAATATGCAGGTGAAATAAAACCAAACACCGCTGAAGTAATGGATTACTGCTATAAACCCATTGCGGAGATCAGCCATTCGCTGGAAGCATGTCCACAGCTTTATACTGTCTGGTTTCAGCTGGCTTTTCCAAAGATCCGGGACTGGTGGCAGCAACAACCGCAGTACCGGGAATAATTCTGCTGCCGGGTTCACTGGTAATACGGGCCCCGGATTGCCAGGAAGGCCGCAAGTGCGGATCTTAAAATAGCACTACTTAGAAGGGACTACGAAACACAAACTGCGAACCGGCTGTTTTACTTACTGGTCCGGATCCAGTTGCATAAATTCCCTCTTCACCGCTTTGAGCATACTGAAAAGCTGGGCCACCTGGATCAATAGCAGCACACCCAGTGCCAGCAATACATACCAGGGCAGGGTGATGGTTTTCACCCCTTCTATTTTTTGGAATCGGGCGATATGCCAGCCATTCAGCGCGGAACCAAATGCCATACCTACCAGCAGGAAGGAGATCAGGGAGTACACTACTTTCATAAACATGATCCGCATGGTGGAGTAGCCCACTTTAAAATTTTCCAGGATAGCGGCGGGTATGATCAGTACCAGCGCGATCCAGCTCCAGTTTTTACTGAACCATTCATTGTTGAGGGTCAGGTTCAGACCGAGTACCAATACAATGGAGAGCAGTCCCCAGGGGAACAGCAGGAAAGTGGAAGGCTTTGTGGTGGGCATTGCCATATAGATTGATTTTGTAGGAGGAAGTTAGAATTATTCACGGAAAAAAAGAAAGCATCCTTTTGGGGGATGCGTTGGGGTAGTAGCCTCGACAGGGCTAAATAACTAATTGGAAATTAATATAGTTCTGAAAAACCGTAAACGAATCCGTAAACCGGTGTTTTTTGGCTTGTCTTACGTGTCAAATACGCTGATATAAAAGTAATATTATTTCGTTTATTCACATCTTTTTAAATTTTCGAATTAATGATATTCATGCTGCAGTTGAGACTGGAATGTTTGCCTACTTTTTGTAAATTAGCTGTGAAGCGTTGGTCGAAAGTTCATTCAGGCGGCTTCGGTCTTCGGGGGTTCGAATCCCTCCATTCCCACAAAGACAACAACAACGCTTCATTGGGAATGTAGCGAAGTGGTTAAACGCACCTGATGTATTTTAATAATGGCAGCACTTATGCCGCCATTATTTCATTAACAGACCTTCTCCATGCATGTATCCGTAAAAGAAATAAAAGAAACGTATAAATATTGTGAAGAATCCTTCGAAAGTTGCTGGCATACGCTTGAAGCGTTAAAAAGAGCTGGCGAAGGATCCAAAGAACTTGCCAGTGAATTGATCATGTTTCAGGAGAAACTTGCACTCGCTTTGTATAAACTTCAAAAATTACGTAACCGGATTGCTGAAAGAATGCGCTATCTGGTTGGTCGCAAAGACAACTATAAAAAAGAATGGTTTAGCCGTCGGATGAAAAACTTGTCGGCCTATTCAGCCGGCATGAGCCAGACCATCAATATCGGAAAAGCAATAGGAGACGCGTTTGTTTTTTTCTTTTACCGAAATAATCTTGATGTGCTTGAGAGTCAGTATTTGCATGAACGAATTGAGGGTTTTGTAGCGGGTACAGGTGGAGACGGGGAAATGTCGTTTCTTCAAACGCACAAACATCTGGAGGGGAAGTTCACTATTTATCATGGAATTACTAACATACTGCGTTACGGGGATTTTAGTTTTTATGACTTGAGGACACATGAGATTACCGAGATCGCCGAAATGAAAACAAAGAAGCTAAAAGGCAATGAACTGGAACTTTTGCTGACTCTAGTGGGAACAAAGACACTAAAAAAGCCAAAGGACCAAACGACTTCAATGGTAAAGCCGCATCCCGGCATGGATCAAAAGACGGCAGATAAATTAAAACGCCAGGTAGAAGCGATCTTAAAAATAGTGAAGCGGAAAAAGGAAAGTGACTTTTCTGCGACGTTGGAAGGATCATTTTATTTCAGGGACATAGCGGAACTATTCGATAAAACAGGAATGGCGAAACCCCATTTTGTCCAGGCAGGCGAAGGATTGCTGTTCGCAGGCGTCCGGTTTCCCAAAGCGTCGCTGTATACAAGAATGTTCAATCGAAAATTTACCCGACTTCTGGAAAACCTTCCGGATAACATTATTGAGCCGGCCAAAAAATTGATAAAAAAGGATTCCCCGAACAACAGCCTGATAATGGGTCAGCTCTTATATAATCCTGACTTCGGTGACAAAAATACGTCTGGAACGATACCGCTTTTTTGGTATCCCCTGAACCCATCTCTTCTGAAGGATCTGTATTTCACCCAATTTTATGTGCTCAGTTTATTCAACCCTGCTCATTTGATTGACGAGTTCCACACAAACGGATATCATGTTGATTCAAAATATTTGTCACCAGCCGCGAGGAACAATCAGGGTGGATTCAAAAAGGGAGTGCAGCAATTTGATCTATTCATCTCATATATTGTCAATTTCCTACAGTCAGAAAAATCTGTGTTAAGTTCCGTTCTTGAATCAGAGCGGATATTACTGGCTAAAGGATCGGCTAAGATGTCTTATATAAAACCACAAATTCTTTTTGACAACTTATTTCAATTTTCGCCCATTAACTATGAGAACACTTCACATCATTCATCTACCACATCGTGAGGATCGTTTGGCAACGCTGATGGATGAGTTGCGTATCCAGCAGATTCCGTATCGGAGAATATGGAACGGTTTTTTAGATAAGGAGTTGCCAGCACGGGGAATTCTCAAGGCTCATCAGCAGATTGTGTCATATGCGAAGACTGAAGGCCTAGATATGATTACCATCGCCGAAGATGATGTACAGTTCACGGCTAAAGGAGCATTTCGATATTACCTGGAGAATGAACCAGCCACGTTCGATCTTTATTTGGGAGGGATCACCTGGGGGGATATAAAGCAGGACTCATGCGTAGATGACTTTTCCGGTACTTCGCTATATACGATCGCCTCAAGATTTTACGATAGGCTGCTTGCGTTGGAACCCGGATTGGATTTTGACCGCCAACTCGCCGGCCGGGGCCTTTTTAAAGTGTGCCATCCGGTAGTGGCTTTGCAGCACAACGGTTATAGTGATAACAGTCGCCGGTTAATGGATTTTAACAGGTATACGGACCGGTACGATCGTTATACAGGTTAGCGGCCTAAATACTTTTTCAGGTCCTCCTGGATCAGGTATGCACTTGGAGGAGAATAAAAGCTGGAGTGGGAACCTATCCATTCTTCTATATAAGGACTGTCGGCAAATGTTTGAAATTCTTGTTTCAGATACTCTTTTAACGGAGATGTTGTTTGTTCCATTTCCTCCCAGACAGAAGGTCGGTTTTCGAGGATGAATACGATGTCTTCAAAATCACTGCTAAACCGTCCGTCACCTTCTCCACGATTTTTAAAAGCCTCTATCTTGGAAGCAATGAAATGCGGGCAGTCAAATATTTTAACCGAAACGAGATCATCTATCCGATGATCGATCGCTGTTTGAAAGCCTTCCTTATACCATTTATTACTGAACCCCAAAATCTTTTCATCCGTAGCCATCAGGTCTACAATAAGCCCTGATAACAGGTATCGGCCGACAAACTTGGATTCCGGGTCATTTTGATATCCAAGACGACGTAGCTGCTCTTCTACAGCTGCATAATCCCAGTTAGTGGCTATTTCGACTAGTATATCTACGTCTTTGGTTTCGCGTATCTCCGGTGCTTCACGTTGGGCATATAGGGAGACGGTGGCGCCGCCGACAAAAACAACTTTATTCCTGAGCTCTCCGAGGCTATTTTGTACCGCTTTGATACGAACAATATTCTCGTGCACGTGTTTCATATTATCAGTTTTTTGAGTTCATCAATGGCGACTTTGAATTCCCTTACCCGGCCAACCCGAATGACATCGAGAAGGGCAAGCATCAGGTATAATTTTTCATCCTTCAAGGCAGCTTTTACTTGTTCTTTATATAACGGTTCGATGCTTAAACCTCGTACATTACCCCGTGCTTCAGGCCAGACATAATGTAGGGTTTCAACTTTGAATTGTTGCTGCATGAATGGGTGGGAATGGGCAGTGTAAATACCGTTTACCATGGTGCCGGGTTCTGTTGGAAAAACATAATGCAGGCCATGTTCCAAGAATTCCATCATCGATTGACGATAAACCTTTTTGCGCTGGTCAGCATCAATCAACCCGCCCAGTGAACTCCGGTAAAGTGATTCGGAGATTTCGGAAGGACTGATATATAGTTCTGCAGCCAAGTCCTTGTTTTGCCAGGGCAGGTTTCCTTTTACAATAATTTTCAAAAGGATTACTATATCCTGCGGCCGCATACCATTATGCTTTCTCATAAGGCAAATATAATCTAAAATTTGCAATTCGCAAATTGCGAATTGAGGACTGACTTAAGATATCTTACCTTAAAACAGCTAATAAATTTAGTATATTTATCTGGTCTTATTACTTGCATAACTTAATTTATTCTGTGAGTTCAGCCCTACCAAAAAGCCAGTCCATCCTCAACTATAAAGATTTTTATGGAGTAGATCAGCCTGAAAATCCAATTAGCCTTTTGAAAGGTTTTGACCGGACAACAGTTCTGGCAGAATTTGCTGCATTAAACTACCGGCTTAAACCCAAAACGACAATGTATTATGACACAAGCCTGGAAACACAGCGAAAAGAATTGTTCTATTTCTGCGGCAATAATGAAAACCTCTTTAGAAAGTATTATCCGTTGTTTGCGCGACATATCCTGAGTGAAAGGGAATATCCGCTGATGTTCACCCGGCAGACCTGTCTCTATGCTATGGAGGACATCATTCATTCAGATTTGCAGGAGGTAAAAGAGTTTACTATGAGGCATGCGTGGCCGAAAATGCTGGAATATTTACTGACGGTTAACACGGCCACTACTAGGCAGACTAATGAAATCAGTGAAAAGCCGTTGAGCCTGGAAGAGCTTGGCCCAAGAATGATGCCACTGAACGAGCTGAGTCTGGATATTAATCCACTGTATACACCATACAGGGGATACCACCTGTTGGGTTTTTTTGCAGGCCATGCCGAGTTAGGGCCACTTTTCACTGAATACTTCACAAGTACCTATGGCATTCCATTCGACAGGTTTGTATATGAGCAAATGTCTATGTATTATGCGAACAATAGGGATGGCATAAACAATATTACAAACGAGTTCACCAGAGAAAAGCTGGACACTTCATTTCATTATTCGGTGAAGTACGAAGATCAAACGTTGTTTAATGCGTTGTCCCATTTATATCCGAACGAGAAGACGGAGAGGCTGATTTCAATACGAAAATACCCTTTTGTGAAGACATCCGATAAAACCTATTTGCTCACCGATAGTATTTTGCTATTGGATAAATCATATTCGCAATTCATCAATGACTTTTGGTTCGATTGCGTTAAACAAATAATAGGCGCGGACGGGAAACCAGCGTATCCAGTTCGGTATTATCGGGCACAGATCGGGAAATTTATAGAGAGTTATTGTAACGACTCTATCAATCACTCGTTTCAGAATGCGAAATACCACATTGTAAAGACATTCGATGATTTAAAATTTAAGAAAGGTAATGATGAAATGGAGTTAACGGATGTGTATATCCGGTATGATAAAAAAGTGTTCCTGGCCGAAGTCAAAGCAACGGGTTTGTATGACGAGGAAAAATACTCCGGGGACATAGATAAAATGTATAAAGGGGATCGTGCTAAGTTTTTTGAATCTTTTGGGGTCGATCAGATAGTTAACTGCATTGCGTCGCTGCAGGAGAGAGTACATGAAGTTGATCCTAAATTTCCACTCAACAAGCGTTGCCATATCTATCCGGCTATCATTGTCAATGAACGAGCATTGCAAACGCCATTGATGGCCTATATTTTTGACCAGCGTTTCAGGGAATTGCTCCGCGAAAGAGAAATTGCGAATTTGAATGTTCATGCATTATCCCTGCTTCACGTCAGCGACCTCGAACACATGGAAGATTATTTACACCGCGAGCCTAATCAATTCTGGAAAATTTTGCGATATCATTTAAGAGACCCGAAATTCGTTCCCCCTTTCTACAATTCACTTAACCGAAAAGATATAAGACCCAATTTTCAAAAAATAAAAAAGCTTTTTGAGGAACTAGTTTATAAGTATCAAGGCAAATCGATTTAAGGGAGAGCAAAATAAAGTTAAGTAAATACGGCGGTTATGAAAAGTGAGAAATTTGTTGTTGTCTTTGACACGAACAGTTACCGGAATTTAATTCGGGATACTTCTATTCAAGATATCGAAGCTAGTATTGCTCAACTCAAAGAAAAAGAAGCCCGCAAGAATATTATGGCGAAAGCCACCCCGGTGGTTGCTTCGGAAATGCTTGCTAATTTGGCGGGACCAGGAAAAAGTCCACATTATAATGATTGCCTTAAAGGTTTAGTAGCGATGGCCAACCACTGTTGTGAAGAGGCTGAGAACACAATGCATATTATACCCCTGCCTTACTTGCACCTGGCTATCAATTTTTTCAAAGTTTCACCTCCTTACGCAGAGTTGTTAACAAGAAATATGTCGGGCGTCATTGGGGATTTTAAAGTGGATTATCTAAAAGCCGTTGAAGGCCATCATTTGAAGGAAACGTTTACCAAATTAAAAGACTATATCGATGGTGAAGAACCAAGATGGATTAGTGAAGTAGAGAGCTTTGTTGAATTATCACGACGTGAGGCACTCAAATCGAACCCCTCAATTAGCGGTAAAGATCTATGTGAAAAAATGCTGGACTTTATTAACAGTGGTCTTTTTGTGCCTAGGATCTCGATGGCCGTCATCTTCTCGCTTGCAAAGTCTTTACAAATTAGAATGACCGGAGAAGAACATGCCGCCAAAGGATATATATTGCCTCAGATGTTTCCTCTGTCTGTTGCATTTTACCAGTGGATTTGTCGAAGGATCGTGATGGGCAATATCGATTTGCGAAATAAAAAATCACGGGAAACTCGCTGGAACTGGAGATGGGATTATGAAGTGTCATTTTTAATGAATGATCATCTTCTAAATGGACGAATAGTTTTACTTGTTACTTCCGATAAAGACATGGCAAGGATGTTACAGAATTATGGGTATGGTGGAAGGGTGATGAATCTCGATAAGTATTTAAAGTTCCTTGATATTTAGCGTTTGATTCGTGTTAGCACAAGTCGTCAGTTAACGAATTATGTGTAATCGAGTACTATAATTTAAACTATCATAGTACATTAGTGTGTTTGAATCCCCAGAGTGGATTCCGAAATCACATTCCAACATAATGATTTCGAATAATAATTTGTTTTACTCGGGTAAAATCAATAAATGTATGCAGTTTACGGCTTTTACAGCAGCTGACTTGCCCCCTAAAAAGGTACTTTTTTAGAGCCACTTTCAGCCCAAAAAAATTGATTTTTTTTCGATAAATTCATTATTGATCCGATGCAAGAATGACTTATAGTATTATGGAATATACCTTCGATAGCGACACACTTAAAAATCTTTTGAGTGCCTTACGTGAACAGACACAGGTGCCGAATTTTTCGGCTTTTGAGAAGCTAACAAGACGAATAATAGTCAAAGGGTGGGCCTTTAATTCCGACGTAGAGGACCTTATTTATCATCATGATAGCCGGTTAGGCGCATATCAGATAGACTTAAAAAAGATTGCCGCTTTAATGGGGATTCATTGGGAAACTGTTTGTTTTCGGCCAAAATCTAATTCTAAAAGTGTTTGTGAATTTGATGCAATCAGGTGTGAGGATGCAGCTTTGTTTCTGATCCTTTTAGAGCGTTTGGGATTTCAGACAAACCCGGATTATTTTGTAGATCAACTTTTGCCCTCGCTGAAATTCAGAAAAAAAGAGTTACTAAATAACGCTGAATTAGAGATATTCTGGTACAGGACTACAAAGAGCAAGTTTGCACCCTTGACGCTCAAAAACGGGCGGGATTGGCGAAAAATGAAAGAGCTTGATTCCTTTAAAACTCTCGCTGGTTACACTATAACAGTTCGGGGCATCGGGAGTGAACCTGACGAGATTGAAATAAGGTCTCCCAAATACAGAAGGCAAGCCGCTACAACCCGGATTATTTGCAAAGTATGTGGTGTAGAATGGAGCAAAGGTGATCCTGACTCCAGTGCCGCACATCGGAAAGAACATAAAAAGAGGTTGCATTACCTGGATCCCCAACCTGTCAAGGAAATGTGTATTGAATTAAGTGAAGGTACCGAACCAGAACTGGTGACTTCTCTCTCTCCAGCTTGGAAACACCGTGAAATGTATTTAAGAGCGGTGGCTTTCAGAAGAGAGTTTCACTATGATTTTGTTCAATGGCAAAGTGCCAAAGGCATCAGTGATCCGAAAGCCCGTGGCTACCTATTCGTCAATGATAAAAAGATTATTGTTGGAGCATGTTCCTTCCGGTACCAGGAATCCAAAAGCAATCAAAAGTTTTGGGCATTGGACTGGGCCTGGATTTGTCCAACAGAACGGCGTAATGGGCACTTGAGTAAAAGATGGCCGTATTTCCGCAAGCAGTACGGAGATTTTTTGGTTACATACCCCGTTTCTGACCAAATGAAATCTTTTCTGGAAAAGAAAGGGGAGTTGCATTTAATGAACGTTCCTGATTAAAATGGGGATTGTTTCTCGTTTCGAAAGCTGATATTTCTCAGATGATCTGCAACAGAGCCATCTGACCCTCCCTTCAAAAAACCTCTTTGTTTTAAATTAACCTTTGCCGCTTCTTTGGAAACGCCAAAAATAGTTTCCAATTCTGCCAGAAGTGTCAAGGCAAGTTTTGCATTCTGGATTTGATGATCCCAATATATAAAGCCTTTTGTGATTGATTCACGTTTAAAGTAGTTATTTACTGCTTTTTCAAAATACAAGGATGGCATTAACAGAAGCGAGGCAAACTTATTTGCTTGTATTTCCATTCTCTTTAAAACATCAGCAGAAATTCCCGGGCTCATGATTTCTAATTCGTCATTGTCACTACTAACTGCCAAATACTTTTTCAAAACACTGCCATGCAGCACAAGATGACCAATTTCATGCGCCAATGTAAATCGCCATCGGGGTGAATCCTTTACCAAGTTAGGATTTATATAGATAGCCAAAGGATCATATTCAATTTTTCCTATAACCGCACCTTGGAAAACTCCAGCTTCGTCAAATCTTATGTCAGCATCATACATTTCAGATATTCGTCCGCATAGTTTCTCAATATTCAGTTTGTAATGGTCATAGCAATGATTAAAATTGAGTTCAGTAATCCGTTCTTCTATTTCTGCATCACTCTTGTACTCAATTTTCAGATCCTTAAGGGGAGGAAAATACTGATCGGTCACCCCCAAAAACATAAACAAATCTTGGATACTTGTAAAGGCCGTACCGTCTAATGTAATTAATACGGGAGTCTGAATTGGCTTTTCACCACATATCAATTCTTCCTGGTACTCGCTTTTGCCAGCATAATCCTTTGCATCCTGCCGGTGATTGATCCATTCTATTTCATTGTTGCTAGTAATCCGCACAATACCTATCTTCCTGGTTTGCGCAATCTTCAGTGCGCTTTTTTGAAATGGAGAAGTTGTTACCATTATCGCTTTGTGCCCGCCAACCTGCTTAACCCTGTCAGAAAAGGACTCTACATCGCCTACCTGCACACTGTTATCATAATTCTTGCATTCAAATAGGGTCAGCAGCGAATAAGTTTCAGCACCCTGAAAAGTTGTTTCAATTGCCATATCAAAAATGATGTCTGCTTCCCGGTCTTTAGAATAGTATTTCTGTTTTCTGAATATTTTACTGGATTTTCCGGGCACATAGAACCGATCGTCACTCAGCATCTGGCTAAAGAGTTCAAATGATTTTTCCTCCAGCACATCACCCTTCAGGTAGGTATTTAATTTCTTTGACAATTCAGGTTTTTAGTATTTTATAAAATTACTGTTTAATTCAGGGTCATCCGTCGATAATTATTTGTTCTTGGTCATGCCCTCTAATCCCGGCGTATTTAATATTCTCTCGATTTCCATTTCGATTATCTCAGTTACCTCTTTCTTTACATTCCGAAAATTTTCATTTACCATTTGTGCGGTTACATTACTGATTAAGGGAAGTGGTTTATATGCATTTGATTCCTGATTCAGTAATTCATAGTTGTTTATTATCTCAGAGTGAAAAGATTTTAATTTTATTTTATTCGTGGGATCGTCTGCGACCATTCCCACAAACTCACCCGAAGAAAGCCCGGCAATTTTTGATTGCGGGATAGCAAAATCAAGCTGACTTGATTTGCTGACTGAAGTATCGGTGCGATTGATCGAAATGCTTTCTTTTATCTGGTTAATTTTTCCAAATCGTTCTGAAAGGAATTTTGAAGTCTCGCCCGTTACCTGTCCGCTAATTATATTTCCCGTTATGTTCATAATGACCGACGACTGATCTGCGCCATAGTCTTTCTTCAACTGACTAAAATCCTGGATTCCCAGGCAGGTGGCTACTTTGTTGGAACGTGCCGTTGCAATTAAACTATCAATATCATTGAAAAAGATGGTGGGAAACTCATCAAATATCAGACTTGACTTCAGTTTATTTTTTTGATTGACCAGCTTAATTAATCGGGTCACATATAAGGAAAGAACTGCTCCGTATATCTGCTGCTTCTGTGGATTATTGGCTAAGCAAACAATCTTTGGTTTTTTAGGATCGTTAATATCAAGGGTAAAATCGTTTGCAGATAATACCCAGTAAAGTTGAGGCGAGGAAAGCCGGGCCATTCCGATCTTGGCACTGGCTACTTGACCCTCCAATTGCTCCATTGCGTCATTCTGGTAGGCAGAAATAAAGGGATTGATCAGAACCTCAATTTCTGGTTCGGTACGAAGGACAGAAAATAACTTTTCATAATCCACCTGCATCAGCTCAATTACATGCGGGAGTGTCAGGAATTTCCCGCCTTCGTACTTTTTCAGGAACCAGATTATTGCAGTCAAAAAATTGATAGGAGACTCCACAAAAAAATCACCCTGCTTGGTAATCCAGTCCCTGTTAAGACCCATCATAATTGAGCGTGAGGCTTTTGTTGCATCAGTTATGTCGAACATAGTGGAAGCATCCAGCGGATTACAGCGGTGGCTTTTGGACAGGTCATCAAAATTGATGGTATAGAAAGCTGGGATGGTCTTATAACTATGCTTGTTTTTCAGCAAAGTGTTGTAGGCTATTTTGGTCAAGTCATCGTATTTAAAATCATAGACCAGCATGGTGAACCCTTTCTGGATATGCTGTTTGATAATATGCTGAATCACGAAATAGGATTTCCCTGAGCCGGGAGAGCCGCAAACGAGTAATCCCCGGAACGGATTAATGATATTGATCCAGCTTTTGCGGATATTACCCTTCAAGTTATACTGAGCAGGCAGGTTGATCGAGTATTCATTCTCCAGCAACCGTTCTTCCTGCGGGAAGGTTTCATTCAACTCGTTGAAGATGTCCTTGCCCAAATTCACCTTAATGTAACGACTGAGCAGGTTGCCCCCTGCCAGCATTAATAAAAACCCAGTCCCGGTCAGGGTCATATACCCGGCTGCCAGGTGTTCCACCTGTCCCTGAAAGCCAAGTATAAGGGTGCTGGAGAAATACAGGCCCAATCCTAAAACCAGATAGGCCAGGATCGATCGGGGGTTAATATTTTCGGTTTTTTTACCCCTGACGCCCAGCATGGATATCCCCAACAATCCAAGGGCAATCCATTTAGACTTCCAGACCGTGCTGTAGGGCCCCGTACGGGCAATATTTTGGAGGAACTGGTCGATCCACGGGGCAGTAAGCCCCCAGCGGTCAAAAGCTACGTAACAGTAAAAATAGCAGTGCAGGAGGAGGACCAAAATGGCCCCCAGCCGGGTAAAGTCCAGGATTTTTCTGAGACCAACTTCATTTTCGCCGGTTCCCGATGACATAGCAACTTATTTAGGGTTAGGATTACGTTTTTTCCTTTTTTTCTTCAGCAGTTCGGCAGGAACCCGGTTCAGGTTCTTTTCCTGCTCCACCAGTTCTTTGAACAAGCTGTCCTGATTGGGGTGGGCCTCGGTGGCCGGAGGAGGCTCCGGGCTTTTGCTAAAATCCTTTGATGTGGTGGTTTCGGCGGTGGGTTTTGGGGCTTTTGCCAGGCCCTGTTTTCCCGATTCCAACGAAGTTTGGATCCCGGCAATACTGTAGGACTTACCTATATCACTGCCATTAAAGACAGCCCTTGTCCGGTAATCAATAAAAGTGATCCCGTAAACCTGACCCTGCTTATTCTCCCTCAGGACTGCCAGCACCCCCTCTTTTTTCAGGGCAGTGATCAAACCTTCCAGGCTGCCCGGAGCTTTGGCCAGCACCCAGTCAATGCTGGTCTTCAACCTTTTTTTATCGGGCTGCCGGAGGGCCTCGTTTTCACTGAATCTTGTCTCCAGGTTTTTCAGGGTGGGTTTGCTATGAATCAGACTGGCCTTAATTGGTACCCCGACTTTATTACCCTGCCCGTCCAGCAACCGGTAGAAAAGTCCTCCTGATTTATATACGATCCCCGTTTCCCCGCCACGGTCGGCCTCTACGTTATACTGCCGGAGGATGGCGTTGAGTTCTGCCAGCGAAGTGTACTTAAAATGATTGATCACTGCATCCAGGACATTGGTGATCGAGCGGCGGGTCTCGGAATTGCCATAGAAAACTTTCTGAACATTAATAGGCTGGATGCTGGGAGCCTTGACGGCCTTTTTGCCCTGTGCCGGAACCAAACCAAAGTTTTTCTCCAATTCTTTCCTTGCGATTTCGGACTGGTTGCGGCCGATATTGTAGGTATCAATACGCCTGCCATCAGGCTGGATACTGGTGGTCAGGATGTGGATGTGGGGGTGACCGGCATCATGGTGCTGATAGACCAGGTAAGGTTGGGAGCCAAAGCCTATTTTTTCCATATACGCCTGTGCGATCTGGGTTAGTTTTCCCACAGCCAGTTTCTCAGACGGATCAAAGTTTAAGGAGATATGGAGTGTGTTGGATTTTTTGGCCCGTTCATTTCTTGCAATCAGATCCTGTAACCGTTCCATTTTCTGGTGGAAATTCATCTGGTGGGCTTCTAGTAAATAATTCCCTGCGAAAATGCAAACTGCTTTTTCCTTTTGGCATTTCTGCTCATTATAATTGAGTGCCCTTTGCAGGCTATGCGGGCTGGTTATTCGGACGACCATTGCCGGTGGATTTCATTTAGTTGCTGAAATATACTTTCCGTCAATTGCAGAAAATTTTGATGAAGCGGCTCATGTGCAGTAAGCCACCCTTTTACTTCGTTAATATGATTTAAGCTGTGCAATTTTTTAACTGCCTGGTTGTAGTTATTGCCGATGGCATTCAACTCTTTTTTCAGCCCGATCATTTCGTGTAAAAACTGGTCGGCGGATTCATTCCTGACTTTAATGGTTACCGGCTTTTGCAACAGCACATTTCGGGCATACTCACTTAGTTTTCTGTGTGTGGATTTGGAAAACAGCCCGTGTATTTTCTGGTACTCTGCGGGCCTGACCCGAAAGGAAATCCAGGAAGGAATTTTATGCTCACTCATCACTATTCATTTTCACATTTCTTTCAGCAAAATACAAGCACTGTTTTTTGCTGCTATTCTCTTTTTTGCACTGTTGCCATAGTCCCGCCGACTCCGGAGGCAGGGGACCAAGATGCAATTGTGCAACAATTGAACATCTTGCCGGTTGCAGACCCAGCAACCTTCGGCCTTGTAAAGTTAAACCGGCCAATTGCTATAATATACACCTGATCAAATTCTGATTAAGTGGATTCAGCTAATTGAAAATAGATTTGTACTGTCAATAATTTTCAAATCTAAAATTGTGTCGTATGAGCAGCGGAGTAACAAACGGTAAGAAAGAAAAATCAAAGGTTTTTGAAATGATTTTATGCAGCCCCGGGATGGCTGAGCATTGCAAGATCAGTCTCAAAATTACAAGGCAGAATGTGTTGGTATTAACAAGGCTGATCGAGTCAGGAGTTTTGAACGCTAAGGGAGCTTTCGAAGATGAAATTCTGGGATCATTGTCAGAAGAATCTGTTGCCGAGTTTAAAGCACTCCATGAAGAGATTTTAAAGAAGGCAGGGTTAGCTGATTTCTATGAAAAATTGAAATCGCTTTAATAAAAATGGCCTGCTCCGGCAGGCCATATAAAATGAATATAAAAAAGAGCTGCATTACAGCAGCCCTTCATCCGCAAAGGAGTAATATCCTTCACTGGTGATAATAATGTGATCCATCACCGTCATATCCAAATACCTGGCAGCTTCTTTAATTTTCACTGTCAAATCTTCGTCAGCACGGCTAGGTTTAAGACTTCCGGAGGGATGATTATGGGAAAGTATGATGCCCACTGCACTCGCTTTAATGGCAGCCGCCAGAATGATTCTTGGGTCAGCGACTGTTCCCGTAATACCACCGGAAGAAGCATCCAGTACTCCAAGTACTTTGTTGTTCCGGTTTAACAGGAGTACTTTAAATTCCTCCACCAGTTCGATCCTGTCTCTGTTCCAGATTTTTTGCAAAATTTCATAAGCATCCACCGTTGTAGTAATCTTTGGTCTTTGTGAAGGTTTTACTTTGGTTCTGTATACCAGTTCCACTTCTGCCACCTGGTACCATTCGGGTTTCATCATTTCCTGTTCCATAATAATCGTTTTAGAGGTTCAAAAATTTATTATGGAACCATTCCCGGTTTTGGGCGATAAAGTCCAAGATGGCAACGGAATAAATGAGGGCTTTGTGCGCAGGCCTGTGTTTATGCCGGAAGCTCTTGGACGCTTCAGCAGCACAAAACCGAACTTTGTGTAATGATGAATACAACACAATAACTAATAGCTATACTAATATTTCTATCCTATTAAAAACCCCAAGCTGCCCCGCCATTTTCAGATTGTCTCAGACCGTATTGCGGGGCAGCTTTTTAACGCCTGAAAGCAAGGGCAACCTATCGTTGCCCTTGCTTATGAACTTCTGTTTATTATATCCTTCTTACAGCTTTTCCAGTGGTTCACATAGTGCCACTTTATGTCCGGCTTTTACCAGTTTATGCAGGATACTGTCTGTTTCAGCGAAAGAGAAACTACAAATAGTCCCTATGCCCGGTAAAGTGGAAAGGCAGTGACCAGTCAGCCGGTGAATGATTGCCGCATGGTCGCCAAAGGCTGTATAATCACCGGCTAATTTTAATAATACCACGGCACCGGGGTATTTATTCCGGATAGTCCGGAAACTTTTATAATGCTCTTTATTGATAGGATTTTTTTTCATGTCATATAAGTTGCGTAATAAAAGAGGGGCGGCTCTGCCGCCCCGTTACAAAATCAATTCACCAAGCCGGCCAGTTCACCCTGCATAAATTCAGTACACAGATTAAAGGCTTTCTGCGTCCTTATCTGTGCGGTGCCACCGTATAGCAGGGATTTCAGTTTGCTTTCATCGTCTTTGTAATTGCGTACATTTTGAAAATAGCCGGTCACGGCATTATAAGCCCCGAACAAAGTGCCCCGGGTGGTTTCCGTTTGTTGTGTCGGGCTGCTCATGGCATACTCAAAAACGGAGCTGCACATATTCGTAAAGCAGGTGGACAGTTCATCCCATTTACCGGTATTGATATTGTCCAAAACTTCTTTATTCGGCACCATCGCCAGTTGAATCAACCGTTGCAGTTCGGGGTCGGTCACCTTAACCTTTGTCCAGCTATTAAAAATCTGCTCCAGTTGCCCGGATAACTGGTTAGAAATTCCCATTACTTTATGGGCTTGTTCCAGCCTGTCTTTGGCATTGGCCGTATGCCTGATTTTAATACTGTTGGAATGATTACGCAAAGCGGCATTAAGGGTATTATTACAAACTATCCGGACAGGGGTAAAGGCGGCGGTTATACTGCCGAACCCATCGTGGGAAGTAGTGAGGAATAAATACTGTTCGATTAAATCCTCCCGGCCTACTTTGATATAACCGGGGAGTTTAGCTGTAATAAAAATCCGTTCCCCTTTACCAAGCGCCCCGGCGGTTTCGTACTGGATGCCGTCACCCCCGACAATGGAATCAAAAAAACTGAATGCATCCCGGTTCTGGATGATTTCATAGTCCTTGCCCACTACTCCGAGTACTTCCCCGGTATCGGGCCGCATGGTGGCCAAATGGGTTTTAATCCGTTTGGTAAAATCCATCGGCTGTCCGTCAGCATTATAAGAAGTAGTATAAATGTCCTGCTTTACCACTTCGTAATCCAGCCCGGCGAAACGGATCGCTTCGGCACTGGTCGGATAGTCCTGTACAACCTGGCCGAGCCCGTGCCAGGCTTTTTGGTTTACCGAAAAAAAACTGTGTTGTCCTGTCTGTTCGTTGAAATTGATGTTATGCGCCATAATTGATTACCCAGCATAATTTCTATCCCGCAGGCGGTACTGCTGCGGTTTGAGCCCCCTCTAACTCCCGCTGAACGGGGGAGAAAAGAAGGCGGTTAAAGATGTCAGAATGGTAAGTCCTCCAAGGGTTCGGAAATGTCAGCAGCAGCCGGAAGGGGTTCCTTTGCAGTTCCATTGCTTCCGCTGCTGGCTTTCCCGTGCAGTTTGATACTGTTTACATGGAAGTTCAGACTGGCTTTGGGCTCGCCTTCGGCGTTTGTCCATGCGTTCACACTGATACGGCCGAAGCATTCCACCAGTGTACCCTTGGTTAAATACGTTGCGATACCGGGATTCACCCAGTACGAGCAGTTAAAGTAAGTCGTGACCTTTACGGCCACTTCGCTGCCCTTGGGTTTGTAACTGTCGTTAACAGCTACGGAGAAATTGACTACCTGCCGTCCGCTTTTCACGGTGCTGAGTTTTGCATCCGCTGTGAGTCTTCCTGTGATTTCCATAATTGAAATGTTTAAATGATAAAAAAAATTGTTTTGTAAAAGAAAAAGGGAAAAAAGAAAGCTTTGGAAGAATGCGGCTGCCCTGCGGGCAAAAAGGAAACGGAATAAAAGAAGGGGTTGTGTGTGGATATGCGTTTATGCCGTAGTCTTTTTGCATTATTTCAGGACTTCCGAGCCGCATAACTTCGCTTTCGCATGGGGCCCCTTTTCTTACAAAACAGGACCTGACCAATCAACTACTTTCAGCTGTGGATTCCTGCTGTTGACGCCTAAGCATGAGGCGTGAACAGCCTATAGGCCTTGAAGGCATTGTATCCGAAGGATGAGGATTGAATGCCGTAAAATCCTGAAGTCGCATAGAGAACGGAACGATGAACGGAGCGTCGCAACAGGAGATGCCATGAAATACAAAGGCCGGTAACAATAAAATTCTAAGTTGTACGATCATCATGCTTTCCGAACATGATAAATGCGATTTGTTTATTAGATAGCTGTTGTTTGAAAAACAAAGGAGCGCTTCGGTCATACCGTGCGTTCTCCTGCTGCAACCACAGTTTGAAAGACGATTTCGATTTCAACCGGCAGCAATCCTCAAAAACCCGGAGATTATGTTCATCAAGTACAATTTCATCATCATAGACGACCTTATACTGCCAGTCATATTTTTTCCACCTGATAAAATTTTCCGCAACCTGCTTCCGCAATTTCAACTGCGCTTCCTGTGCAAATGCACGAGGCTTCACTTCAATCAGAAATGCTTCGCCTGTCACTTTATTACGAATGAGAAAGTCCGGGGTATAGTGCTTAATACCCGTCCGCAAATAATTCGTAGGTTTCAAGGTCCGTTGATCGTAGTAGATATGCAGGCGTGAACGCATAAATTCAAACTCGTCCCGGATCGAAATGGCGTATTTCAATTCAAGCAGTGAATCAAAGCTACAGCCCCAATGGATAGTTTTATATGACTTACGATATTTAAAGCCGGGGCTTTGTGAAATCCTTTGTGACATCTTTGTAGTTTGGAGTTATCGATCAAGATTCATTATGCTGTGGGCTTTTATCTGTGTGTAGTAACGGATATGACCCTGTTTATCCGGGAACGTCCGGTACTCGATTGAACCATCCACTATGATGCGGCTTCCTTTGACCATGCTACGCTCAGCAAATTCAGCCATGTTGTCCCAGGCTACCACGTCATGCCAGGTGGTAAGCCAGACCGTTTCTCCCTTTTCGTTTTTTATCGGGTAATGTGTTGCCATGCGGATACTTATCCGTTTGCTTCCTTTACCTGTTTTTAATGCTGACAGATCCTTTCCCACATAGCCTATCAGCGTTACACGATTTGATTTCATAATTGTCTATTTAAATGAAGAATTCCGTTGACCCAACGAATGTATGGTCCGCTGAAAGCCAACAGAAAATACTACTCGAGTGCTACGTGATTGCTACCCGGGTAGTACCCGGATAAATTTTGTACATTTAAGAATGAAAGAACCGATCGGTTATTGTTTGCAATGCGAAGGCCCTATCTACGTGGGGAGAAGTATCAAGAAATTCTGTAACCCTGAATGCAAGGACAAGTATAACAATGCGATCAAGATCAAAGAACAACAAGAGATCAATAAAGTGGACACTGCACTGAGAAGAAACCGGCGTGCTTTAAAGAAGCTCTATAATCCGAAAAAATCAGACTTGTTGTTTACTCGTGAAGAATTAATAAAAGCCGGCTACGAGTTCGGTTTTCATACTCATTTTGTCATCACCCGTGCGAACAGACATGAACTCACTTTCTGTTATGATTACGGCTACCGGGAAGTTGTCAAAGATAAATATCAGCTTTATCCGTCGTTCTCCAAAGTCCAGTTGAAAGACGGTCGCATTTACGAAATCACTTAATCACCAATCAGCTACTATCATCACCCATGCCGAGAAATTATTCACTTGAAAATTTAAAGTATTACCATCAGCAGGTCACCCAGTTTTTCGCTTCAGAGGTAATGCTGCTGAAAAACGTTCAGCCAAGAGTAACAGATCGGCGGTTAGGGCCAACCTCTACGTTGTTGAGAAGTGCCTGCAATATTGGTGCAGCCCTGCTGCAACTGAACAGCCACGAACACCGTAGCATAACGTTGCAACGGGCAATTCGTGTGAAAACAGGCTAACAAAGGCTAAACCGGGTTATTTTCATTGGATTAGCGGCTTTTTAGATTTATCTGCAACTATTGTCACTCATTTTACTTATTGATTATCATATATTTGTGTTAATCTCCTGACGTATTGTCCTTCTTAAAAGACCAGCTTCGCGATGGCTTTATTTTGGATGTGCCCAAACGTATTTATTTAAATTAGTTGCTTATGAGTTTACCATTTTACTTCGTGATTATAGCTTTCGTTGCCGGGGTGGTAATTACCTGGCTTTGGATCAAAAGCAAAAAATCTGCACAGGTTGCAGATTTACAAGCAAAATTGCAAGGCGAAATAGCGGGCCGTATTTCCTGCGAGGATAGGCTAACTTCATTGAGTGATATTAATGAAAATACAGAGCGGAAACTCATATTCGCTGAACAGCAAAATGCTGTTTTAAATTCTCAGCTTCAAACTGCCGCAGCAAACCAAAATGAGTTGCGCGAAGCCAACCAGCTTTTAAAAAACGATGCAAGTAAACTAAATGAGTCTCTCACCTCTTCACTCCAGGCGAAAACAAAAATTGAAACCCAGCAACTCAATACAGCAGCAACTATTTCGGAATTGCAGGACCGTGAGAAGGGTCTAATAAAAGAACTGAATAATCTTCGGCGTTTGATTGAAAACCTGAAGGAAGATAATGCGACTTTAAGAGCAAAAAATGAAGAAACACTGGTCCGCCTTAATGAACAGCAGGATTTTGTTCAGAAGGCTAATGAGAAACTGAAGGATGCCTTTAATTCCCTTTCTGCCGAAGCGCTGAAAAATAACAACGAGTCTTTTGTAACCTTGGCGAAGGCGACATTGGAAACTCAGGTGACCGATGCTAAAGGTGAACTGGATAAGAAACAGCAGGCTATTGATGCATTGGTAAAGCCGTTAAGCGAAAGCCTTGGAAAGTTTGATTCGAAAATACAAGAACTTGAAAAGGTACGAATGGAACAACACGGACAGATCAACCAGTATATTCAGGGAGTTCAGCAGTCAACTGATAAATTGCAGAAAGAAACCCAAAGTCTTGTCAGTGCCCTTAAAACTTCGCATGGACGTGGCCGCTATGGAGAAATAGCATTGCGGCGAGTCGTTGAAGTCGCCGGAATGACTGAACATTGTGATTTTGAAGAACAAGTTTCTGTTAACTCAGATGAAGGAAGGCTTCGCCCTGATATGATCATTCGACTCCCCGAACGTAAATCGATCGTTGTCGATTCAAAAGTTCCCTTATCAGCTTACATGCGTGCATTTGAAACAGATAATGAAGATGAAAGAAAAGCTTTGCTTGGACAACACGCAGGAGCTGTAAGGGACCACCTCAAAAAGCTAAGCGAAAAAGCATATTGGAGCCAGTTTGAAGAATCACCCGATTGGGTTGTGTTTTACATGCAGATTGAATCATCTTTTGGTGCTGCTCTCCAAGCCGATCCCACATTGGTAGAGGAAGGTATTAAAAACCGGGTCATATTTGCGACTCCCACTACTTTGATCACCTTATTGCGTACAGTTGGATTTGTATGGCAACAGGTAAGTATAGCGGAAAATATTGAGCAGATCCGTGATGCTGGTATTGAATTATATAATCGTACAACAGTATTGCTGCGTCATTTTTCCAATATTGGCGGAAGCCTTAAAAACGCGGTAACTCACTATAACAGCGCTGTTGCTTCCCTGGAGAGCCGGTTTGTCCCACATGCCCGGAAGTTATTCGCCCTTGGTTCTGCTTATACAAAAAGTGCATTACCAGAGGGTGATCCGATTGAAGTAAGCGTAAGAGAACTTTCCATGACTGAAGAAGCCGCGCCTGGTCAGGATGGCACACTTGAAGAAAATGATAGTACCACCCCCCGACAAGAAGATAGCACAGGAAGTACAACTGCATAAAAACCTTTAAACCTTGTTTATGAGAATTACAAAATTGCAAATCAAAAATTTCAGGTTACTCAAAGATGTATCTCTTTCACTGGAAGACAGTACAACGGTAATAGTCGGACGGAACAATTCTGGAAAAACGTCCCTGACTGAAATATTTCG
Source organism: Sphingobacteriales bacterium (assembly GCA_016192105.1). GTDB lineage: Bacteria > Bacteroidota > Bacteroidia > Chitinophagales > Chitinophagaceae > JJ008. The sequence continues at coordinate 159,702 of JACPUV010000046.1, forward strand.
TCGCCTGCTTTCAGGTATGAAACCGTTTTTCAGTCTTCATGATTTCAATGTCACCGCGATCGAAAGAATCAAAGAAGCATTGCGTTTGCATGTTGCCAATGCTGATCTCAGCGAAGTCAGAAATAAAATGCCAGCGATTGAAATAAGCATCACAATCGATTATGACCCGGCTATGATAGAGCTAGGCATTCTAGGCGAATTTGTGGTTGATCTGAACCCGGAATGTCATGAAGTTCTCGTTCTGGTAAAATATGAAATTGCAGAAGGAAATATCGGTGATTTCTTCGAGGGATTTGCTGATGCTGGTGAAGAGGCATTAGCACGTTTCATGAAAGAGCTAAAGGATCGCATACTCCGGTACTTCCACATTCGTGTAATATCGCAAGACCCGAATGACGAACAGAATATCAAAGTGATTGATTATGGTAAATTCAGACAGCTTGTCGGAACCGGGTTCATTAATGCACAACGAGGACTGGATGATGTAACACACACAGAAAAGGATGTCTTGGGTAAAGTGCTTGCCAAACTTTTCAAAACGGCTAATACAGATACTGCACCTGAAGACATGAAGGAAAAATCGGAGGCCCTTAAAGCAGTAGTTGACGAAATCCAAGCTAAGGTGGACACTGATTTCAACCAGCGACTTGATGCACTGCTACCGGCTTTAAGGATTTTCGGTTACCCTGGTTTATCCGACCCTAACCTGAGTACAGAAACAACTATTGATATTGGTAATATTCTCGATAGCCACACCCGCATACGATATGGACAAGGTAATGGGTTGTATTTACCGGAGACCTACAATGGATTGGGCTCACGCAACCTGATCTATATACTTTTTCAACTCTTTGAGTTCTTCAGGGACTGGCAGGCGAATCCTACGCCCAATGGCCTGTACCTCATTTTCATCGAAGAACCCGAAGCGCACCTGCATCCACAGATGCAACAGGTGTTTATAAAGCAAATCAATCAAATTGCTCAGGAATTTGCACGAACAATGAACGATGGGATTCCCTGGCATGTGCAGTTTGTAATTACGACCCACTCGACACATATTGCGAATGAAGCAAAGTTTGATGCGATCCGTTATTTTCTGACAACACGCAGTGAGCAAAAGGAAATCCGTGTAAAAGACCTAGGTGCTGAATTTATGGATCCCGGTCTGGCGCAGGACAAGCAATTCCTTCATAAATATCTTACACTGACAAAATGTGATCTTTATTTTGCCGATAAAGCAATTCTGGTAGAAGGTCCGACCGAAAGAATATTGATGCCGGTATTTATCCAGAAAACGGATGCCGTGGATGACGATTCGCCTGTGCTTGCTTCTCAATATATTTCTGTGATTGAGGTAGGTGGTGCTTATGTCCATCATTTCCGCAGGTTCCTTGATTTTTTAGAGCTTCGTACACTTGTTATTACTGATCTTGATGCAGTGGTGCGAACGGCAGGTGACCGCATTACTTATCCAGAGTGCCGGACAGCACTGGGCACACATACATCCAATGCAGGGATTAAAAATTGGTTTGATCCTACCATTGAAGGTCATATGCCATTAGCGGATTGCAGGAATAAAACTGCTGAAGAAAAAGTGAGTGGAAGCAGGCGAATTGCTTATCAAATACCTGAGACTGGGTCTACTTGCTGTGGCCGAAGCTTTGAAGATGCGTTTATGCTTGCCAACCAGGAAAAATTCGGACTGACCGGAGAAAGTGATGATGAACTGGAGGGAAACGCCTTTGCTATGCGTCCTAAGAATAACGAGAAAACAAACTTCGCTATCCTGCATGGCGTTGATGATACTGAATGGAATGTTCCTGTTTATTTAGCCGAGGGCCTTAAGTGGCTTTCATTAAATGCCGTTCCTCCTGCCGCACCTGTGGTTGCAGAAGTGGTAAATGTGCAAGAGGAGGAAACCGCCGCATGATAAACGAAACAGTAATAAGCCCCGCAGAGCAAGCATCTGCCCGATGCCTTCAACAGGTGTTCGAAGCTATGGCAGCCAATAAGAATTTTTTGGTGGAAGCTGGTGCCGGCGCAGGAAAGACATATACATTAATCAAGGCCCTTCGAAAGCAGATTGATGAAAATGCGAAAAAATTTCTTCGTATGCAACGAAGGATAGCCTGTATCACTTATACTAATATTGCCAAAGATGAAATAAGATCGAGAACTGATAATCATCCGGCAGTTTTTGCTGAAACCATTCATGCGTTTGCCTGGGATGCCATCAGAGATTTTCAAAAAATACTAAGATCGCAGATACATACGCTCTCGGATCGCTGGCCAGAAAGAATAGCCGAAGCAGGAGGTGTAACTAATCAGGAGGTTATTTACAATCTAGGTTATCCAAAAATCACGGACCAGGAAATCTTTTTACACCATGATGATGTCATCAAACTGCTGATCTATTTGTTAGATGATCTGAAATTTCAGCAAATCCTGACAAGCCGCTATCCTGTCATTTTTATTGATGAATACCAGGATACGAACACTGATCTTGCCAATGCGCTGCTGAGAAATTTCATTGTTCCAGAAAAAGGACCCTTAATAGGCTTCTTTGGGGATCACTGGCAAAAAATATACGGAAGCAGAAGTATCGGCTTGATACAGGCCGATGCGGACAAACTAGTAGTGATTGGCAAGGAAGCTAATTTCCGTTCTGATAGAATTATTGTAGATGTGCTTAATAATATGCGCCCGGAATTGCCACAGCAATATAAAGATCCTGGCTCCGTTGGGGAGATCATCGTATATCACTCTAATGAGTGGACAGGACAGCGAAGAACAGGAGGTCATTGGGCAGGGGATCTTCCTGCAGATGTGGCACATGAATATTTGAACGCAGTCATAAATGATCTAAAAGCGAAAGGCTGGGTATTTGAAAAAAATACTACAAAAGTCCTCATGTTGACAAATGCAGTCCTCGCCGAAGAACAGGGGTACAGTAACTTAATTGCTGCACTCGGACCTGATGATTTACTTGAGAAACAAGATGACTATATTTCCTTTCTTATAGATACTATTGAACCAGGCATAGCTGCTTTTATCGAAGGTAAATATGGTAAAATGATCGATGCTTTCGGATTACAGTCACCGGCAATTTCGGCACACTCAAAAAAAATTGAATGGCATGAGAAAATCGGCCGATTGGAAGGACTTTGCAGGGAAGGAACGATCGGTGATGTCATTGATCTGTTGAAAGAAACCAGAAAGCCGCCCCTTCCCCGAAGAATAGAGGAGAAGGAGATTAAACTGGCTGATTTGTTAGCAAAGCCACCTGAAGACAGAGATGAGGCCGAAACCAATTTTGTAGAGAAGTACACGTCGTTAAGAGCCGTTCTATATGCTGAAGTTTCAAGGGCTGCTGATTTTATAAATGATCTTACACCTTTCTCCACAAAACATGGTGTCAAGGGCGCACAGTTCGACAATGTACTCGTAGTTCTTGGCCGAGGCTGGAATCATTACAATTGGAAACAAATGCTTGAGTGGGCCCATGCCGGCATTCCTGCCGGCAAGCAAGATTCGTTCGAAAGGAACCGGAACCTGTTTTATGTGACATGCTCACGTCCCAAGCATCGCCTTGCATTACTTTTCACGCAAGATCTAAGCAATGTTGCTATTGAGCAACTGACTGCCTGGTTTGGAAATGTATTGATACCATTTAATCTACCGGAGTAATTCTTGCTGATGACCTACAACGATTTTATCAGACTTTCAAACACCGATCTGTACGAATTCCGGTTTTATTACGGAGAGAAAATGTATGGCATACTGGCCGAAGATCATCGTGCCGAAAAAATATACCTGGTGCCTCCGTATAAAATCAATGAACTCAACCAGCCGGGAAGAAAGCCGTCCGATGTAGGGGAACTTGTCAATATTGCATGTATTGTCGATTGCAAGATTTTAGACCGCAATCAAAGGGACAAGCAAGTGCCCTCTTTTCCGATGATCGACCCGCCTGTAATCCGGAAACTAATTATACTTGGTGCCGGGGCTTCCTATGATTGCGGGATCAAGGATGAGAAACAGCGACCACCACTGGCCAATGAATTATTCCAGGACAAGTGCATCGGACCGGGAACGTATTATCAGGGTGCTTACCAGCTTTGTCCTGACCTAGCACATACCAATGATATTGAAGCCTATTTTCAAAACAAGTGGGACAGGATCGTAGCGCATTTTGACCCCAACGCCCTCAGCAAGATTATTAATGTTCAATTTTACCTGCATGACCTGTTTGTTGGTATTTCAAAGAACTGCGTAAATCCCAAACAAAGTAATTACAAAAGCCTTGTTAACCTTGCAGATGATTATTCCGTAAGAACCGGGGAGCATGTTGCATTTGTTAATTTTAACTATGACCTTCTGCTGGAGGATGCCCTGAACAAATGTGTCAAATATAATTTCAATGAGATTGATGATTATGTAGATTTTCACAGGCGAAAGCTGCTGTTATTCAAACCACATGGGTCCTGTAATTTCATCCGGAAGCTGGATCCCAGTATAGCAGAGATACTGCCACCCCATTTTGAGATGCGGTCCGTCAGTACACTTGCAGAATTTTTGTATAAAGAAAACAGGGACCTGGATTATATACATGGCAAGTTGAACGGGGAAATAGAACTTTTGGGCCGGGATGAGATTATCCGTAATACGGATACGTCTGAACTGGTAACCTACCTCCCGCAACTGCTTATCCCCTACAAGGCGAAAGACAGTTTTGTAATGCCAGCAAAACATGAAATATGGATGGATCAGTTCCTGGACGGTATTGATGAAATCATTGTGATCGGATGGAAAGGAACTGAGGCTAAATTCCAGGATATGCTGAAACGTAAATTGTATAATAAGAAAGTAGCGATCGCTACGATCACGGGGCCTGACGACTCGGCCCGAAAGGAGTTCAGTCAATCCATACCGAATGCGGTTTACAGGGAATCTCCCTCTACATTTTCGGAATTCATCCAACAATCTATTTCTGAAAACAAACCTATTTTTGATTACTGCTGATAACTGTGCGGGTTCGTCCTGCAGCTATTAGATTATTTTTTCCATCTCTGATTTCCACTTTTTAAATCCATTTTGCGGATCCTTATAGTCATGAAGAACTCTATCGAAGTTTTCTTCTTTACGGGCCTTATATTCATTCCGGCTATCCTGCAATATCTGTTTGATTGCAATGTTTGTTTCTGCGAGTGCCTGATCGGTAGTCATTTCATTCTTTTCAAAACCCCAGATATAAGTGGCTTCTACTGTACCGAGCGTTTCCAGCCCTGTCTAAAAGCGAGCAAAATCCCTTTGCTTATATCGAACAGCAAATCGGAAAGTAACTGTCCAACAAAACATTATTTTTTAAGGGTCTCAAAGCCTCAGTCTATTTTTCAGGGTGATTCAACATTGACCTGCATTTCGCCCGAGACTGATTTGAAAGAAATTTGTGGATGCATGATGCCAGCGATTGTCCCGGTTTCAATTTCAAATTCGTTCCTGTCGTCTGCGACAAACCAACTGTACTCCTGACCGGTAGCACTATGCACCCGCACCTGGAAATTTCCTTTTGCAAACGTCAGGCGAATATTCCTGCCATACTCCAACGGTTGTTGCATGGACCACTGTTCATTAAACGATATGCGTTGCACGAATTTGATTTTTCTTATAAGGTCATGAAAATATCCAGGGGACCAAATTTCCATCATCTTCTCATCACGGATAAAAGGCCGTACATCCGCTTTGATATTATCAAAGGATACAGCATCGATTTTTTCATCGAGTAACTGCATCACGTTCGCTTCAGAAATCACCGGTGCCGGCCAGTCACCGCTGTCGTACGCCCGCGACCCGAGGTGAACCAAATTCAATGGAACTGCTTTTCGGATATACCATTCCATGTCAAACCAGTCCCGTCCCTTTACTCTTCCCTTCCATTTCCTGAAGAGCAGGGCGTGCATTTTTCCGGCAAACAGATCCGGCAGCGTGAAGCATTTTACATAAAACGAGAAAGGTTTCAGTAAGAGTTTTTCCTCTGTTGTAAAATCAAGCGGCGGCCGCGTATCGACTTCGATCTTAATTTTAATTGCCGGCCGCATCTTTACCGACTCCTGCGGCATGATTTCCTTAATCACTAACTCTTTCCAGGTTGTGTCCGGCTTCAGAAAAGCCGAGTCTACTTTCGTCTCCTTCGTTTTATTTTTTTCTTCCACGCTTACGGTTACCCCGAGTGCACTGAACTCCGCTTCGATTCCCCGGAGATATGGTTCCAGCGAAAATTCATCGTTTGCTGCGAGCAAAGAGAAATCAAGATCTTCCGAAAACCGGGGAAGCCCCTGAAAGATGCGGAGTGCCGTGCCTCCATAGAAGGCCGCTTTCTCAAAGAAGCCACTACGCTGTAACCCTGCGAGCGCTATCTCCTGCATGATCTCGCGGAGTGCCTGCTCCGCATCTGTTTGCGTTGCCGGCTTATACTCTTCCAGCCATTCCTTTATCATAGTGTTTTCAATGTTTTTACCAGCATGGCAAGGCTTTTACTCTTTGGAGCATCCTTCACCCAGCTGCTGATCGTTTTTATATCCAGTTCTTTCAATCCCGCCGTGTCTATCCGGAAATCTTCTACAAGTATTTCCAGCGTTTGTTTCACACTCCGGAGTATCACCCCCCGTGTCAGCACTATTTTATCGCATACCGCTTTTTCCGGGCCTGCCATCAGCACTGTTTGCATTTTGGTGAGCGATACCTGCCGTATGCCGAATGCATAATACGGAAGCGCCAGGCCCCAATAGGTGAACCGGCCTATTGACGTCTTTATCTTTTTTGACGGGTTCGTGGTCACGGAAACGGTTTCAAAGACCCGTTCGGGGATCAATCCCCAGTGCTGGAGCGCCGAATCCAGCGATATATAGCTCGGGCCGTACAGGTGATTAGCCAGCAGGAATAGTTCCGGTACCGGGAGTCTCAGCTTCGGCCCTGGTATATACAACCCGCGTTTAATCTGCAACAGCATTCCCTGCTTCACCAGTTCATTAATTTTATCGTATGGCCGCTTGTATTCTTTCAGCACATCCAACAAGAGCTGTCCCGGCAGGGGTTGGCCTGCAAAGGTTTCTATTGCTGTTCTGAACTCCATATTGTTAAAATTTTAATATTAATTCGGAATAATTCCGAATAATCTATTCAAATATAGCATAATAATGTCAAAATTAAGTAAGTAATTCGGAAAAAATCCGAATTTTTAGGTATAAAATGGCAAAAATGGGGTTATGCCCCAATTTTAAACTATAATTGTATGGAACTCGTAAAAGGGAAGGTGTTATTGCCACCTGTGTCCGATTTCAATTAATCACGCAAAACAATATTCTGGATAAGCAGGAACAGATGATCCAACTCTTTAAAGAAATCGAATTTAATTGTACAGTGACAGCAGGCAATCCAAACAGTGATAGTCTAATGTGATCCAAATAAAATCAAACCCGGCTGATAGGCCGAGTTTGTCAGGTAAGGTATCTTATTTTGATTTTAAAAACGGAGGTTTGGGCTCAGCATTGACATATATTTATAACCGGGACCAATTTACTGCAACAGCACTTTGAATGAATAACGGTTCCTTACATCTGTTACATGCAGAATGTACATTCCTGATTTTACAGTGGGCAGGCTAAGAGAATGACGGGCCCCGGTGGCGGTATTATTAATCGTTGTTTTCAATAATTCCTGTCCCTTCAGGTTGTAAATATTCACCTGTAATATTCCGGTAATGTTAGCCTGTAAGCTAATGGTATTGTTTTTAACGGGGTTTGATAGCAGCAAGATTGGTTGCAATGTTATTGCGTCAAATAAGGGTAAGGGAATTGCAAACAAGAAGCGCCTTATGCCCAGGTTAAAGGGATTATTGGCAGTTTTTAATCATGACAAAATATTTAAATGAGCTATTCTGAAGAGCAACAGCGATCCTATGCCACAATGCTTTGGAAGTTAGAGGAGGCCAAAAAGGTCAGGGATTCCTTAAAAGGGAGAAAGTGTCCTGTCCATAACAAAAAAGCATACACCAGTGAGGTTTGGGAAGAAGATTATGTGGTTAACATCTATATTTCCAGGTATTGTTGCCGTGAATATGCTTTGGAAATTCAAAAAATATTTTTGGAAAAGGACTATTTTGACAATGTAATCATTGAGAATCCTGCCTGAATTACCTGATCACAGCAGGAGGTTATAGGAGGGACCGCAGTGCCGATATGCCTTTTTTGCCGGGCAGTTGAATATGTAAAAAGATATGGTGAGTAGTATTTATCTTGGTTCAGGTAATCAGCCATGACAATAATTTTTTCAACCAATTGTTTTAATTGCAGATAAGGAACCTGAGAAATATGCCAGGTAAGCATTTTCGATGCCAACGATCCATCTTCAATGAGGCTGCCATAAAAATGTGGTCTGATTGGACAGGTTTATCTTTAATGTAGCAGTAAACCAGGAATCGTTTCTAAGAAGTATCAGTTTATGCTCAGTATAATGAAGTTCAAGTTGTAGTCGCAAATTTGTGAGTTCCATATTTTTTATGTTCTCTGGTGACCTGGATCTATCGTCTGTAGAATTTCTAACTATAAAAGTCATTTGCTCTTGTTCGTCGACTGAAAGATGAATATCCAAAAAAGGACAAGTACCTGTTTCTGATAAGCCCTGCTTGAATGCATTCTGGACCAGGCCCATGAGCAGCAGTGGAGGTAATTGATGTTTCATGTCTTGAAAATTAGTAGAAAGATTGATACGCAAGGAATCGTCATACCGAAGCTTTTGAAGATCGATATAATCTTCAATAATTTTCCATTCCTGTTCGAGAGGAATATATGGAACGTTGGTATCGTATAGCATACAACGCAGAATTTTGGAAAGTCTTAATATTGATTCGGGAGCCAGATCTGATTTTTCCTGCGACAAAGAGTAAATATTATTCAGTGTATCAAATAAAAAATGCGGGGTTGTCTGTGCTTTCAGATAATTGAGTTCTGCCTGTTTTTTTTCAATGACCTGTTGCCGGATGGTCCTTCTTAATTTACTATGATCAAATATGTGTCGAGATACACCAAAAAAGAGGATGGAAAAGAGCCCATAGACTGATTGGTAGAATATCCCGGTAAGTGCTGTTGGGTAGTGTATGAATGATGTATAAATCTGCAGAATGATCCCGGTACGCCGAAAAGCATACCAGCCGAAAGTACAAAGCAGGAGCATGGCTGCAATTACCAGGAAAGAATACCATTTCTTCTTCCTGACCATTTTTATAGCGGGTATTGCGTATTCAAAGAATGCAAAATATATCAGGACAAAGTAAACGGTACGCCAAATGGTATTTATGCTGCGAGACAAAAAATTCTGCCTGGCGGTGAAGTAGGCAATTGTTAGAAATAGCAGCAGGTAAGTTATGCCGGTCAAGGAATAAAAAATCAAATTTTGTCTGACTGTGCCTGACTTCATCTTTGTTAAATAGGGCAATATATTGGGTAAACTGCGGTGCCCTTAGATGCTGTCCACAAACAGGGGATTAGTGTAAACCAATGGCAGGAAAATGTCTATCAATGACAGGCTGAGTTTGGCATTTTAGTAGTTAAAACAGACCGATCAGTCTCATGTCAGACAAGGAGAGCCAAAACTATTTTTCTCGCCCAGGAATAAGGATTTATGCAAAAAAGGCCTTTGGAAATAGGGTAGCTGTTACTGAATCATATTCATCCTGATGAGTTCCATCAGTTCTGTTTTATAATTCTCACCGATCTGGATATTTGTGGTTACATTTTTTAGTCTTACTAAATTTCCTTCAATACCTGTAATCTTGGGAACGGATACAATAAAGGACTTGTGCACCCTGATAAAACGTTTTTTAGGTAACCGTTCTTCCAGTTCTTTCATACTGGTGTACACAAGTGTTTTCTGTTCCCCGCAATGGATGGCCATATAATTTTTCAGACTTTCGATAAAATCAATATCAGCTAAATTGATCTTCAGCAGCTTTCCCTTGGACTCTGTTTTGACAAAAATGTAGTTATCCTCTGCTGAATCCTGGTGGGCAGACACAGGGATTTGCTCAACAACTTTTTGTACAGATGCCAGGAAGCGTGGTAAACGGATCGGTTTTAAAAGATAATCCACCACATACAGTTCATATCCCTCCAGCGCAAATTCACTATAGGCCGTAGTCAGGATTACCTTAGATTTCCCCTGGATGGCTTTAATAAAGTCTATACCCGACAACTCCGGCATTTGAATATCCAGGAAAACCAGGTCAATTCTTTGTTCACCAACAACCTTCAGTGCTTCCATCGGGTTAGTGAAACAACCAATCAGTTTCAGATGCGGAGTTTGCCGGACATAGTGTACAAGAATGTCAATAGCATGTTGCTCGTCATCGACAATAATACAATGTATCATAATTTATCAATTGTTAATTCGGTGGTGTAGAATTCTGGCTCGTCCTTCACAATGAATTTGTAATTATTACCATAGGCCAGGTCCAGTCTTTTCTTAATATTTTCAAGCCCAATTCCGGTGGACAGTTGTTTTGGACCAGCTCTTTTTTTATTCCTACAAGAAAAATAAAGCTGACTGTCTCTTATGTTCACTTTAATAACTATTGGATAATCCTGGTTTTTCAGATCCCCATGCTTAAAGGCATTTTCCACCAATGTTATTAACACAAAGGGTATTATCATGGCTCCGTTAACAGTCCCAGTCATTTCAACATTCACTTTCAATTGGTTATTATACCGGAGTTGGTTTATACGTATGACATTGTGAACATGTTCAATTTCGTCTTTCAATAAAGCCTTTCCATCTTTTTGATTTCCCTGGCTGAGTGCATAACGCATAATATCGCTCAGTGTAAGTATCCCTTCCGATAACTCTGAGGAAAATGGCAGTGACTTTGCGTACAGGAAATTCAGGGTATTATGAAGAAAATGCGGGTTGATTTGAGATTTTAGGAAATTGAAATTCGCCTGTGAAATTTGCGCTTCCAACAGCAATTTCTGCGCCTCCAATATTCTTTTTTGTTTCAATGCTTCCCGTAAGACAGTGACATAGGCAAACAGGTAACTGAAGAGCAGCATTGGGGTCATGTTACCCACCATTTTATAAAACATATGCCATAGTGACCTGTATTGATTGATTAATGCTCCGGGTAGCCAGGTATAAAGGATGCTGTTATATAAAAAAGAAGCCAGGATGATCAGGCCGCTGATCTTTATATAGGAAAATAATCTCTTATTCGCGGTAATTAAGTTGTAATAATAATTAAGTGTAAAATAGAAGAAAACAACAAAATATATAAAGCCGAGAGGGGCCATTAAACTGCTGCCGGGAAGCTGCTCAGTCTTTGCGTTAGCTTTTATAGGCTCCGTATCGCTGGAAGAGTTTTTTGTTATATAATATATAATGGCCGCTATTATAGCAAAGCAAGTAAATCCCAGTAATACGTGCCAGAAACGGTATCGTGTTTTAAACTTCATAGTTGAGATGTGAAGATAGGAAAGCCGGTAAAATCAGCCGCGCAGGGGCTTGCCTTTTCGTATTGGCAAAAGCCTGTTTGGTACAACGTATTTCTTATAGCTATTCACCTGGACTAGGTTTACAGTAAATAGTAATAAAATGAAATGGATGATAGCGCTATGGCTGGTCACAAGTACGTTGATTTCCCAGGCACAACAAATAACTGGTTTTGTAAAAGATGAGAATGGTGCCCCGCTTAGCGGCGCGACAGTCAACCTGGTAAAAGCGAACGATTCTTCCACAGTAAAACTAGCCATTACAAAGGTAAATGGTTCTTATGTTTTTTCAGGGATTAATGGAGGGTCCTATAATGTTATGGCGACCTATATTGGGTTCAAGCCTGCTTTTTCACCGGCATTTTCGTTTGGCACAACTGATATGACGATGCCTGAGTTAAAGTTGGTAAAAATGACGGGTAACCTGGCTAATGTGACAATAGTTGCAAACAAGCCAATCGTGGAAGTAAAGGCGGATAAAATGATCCTGAATGTGGAAGGAACAATTAATGCAGTTGGCTCAAATGCGCTGGAATTATTGCGTAAATCGCCGGGTGTATTGCTTGACCAGGATGACAATATCAGTCTGGCCGGTAAAAACGGGGTACAAATTTATATTGATGGAAGGGCAACTCCCTTATCGGGGGCTGATCTTGCCAACTACCTGAAGACATTGCAATCTTCACAGATCGAAGCGATAGAACTGATCACCAATCCATCCGCAAAATATGATGCAGCCGGAAACGCAGGTATCATCAATATTCGTTTAAAAAAGAACAAATCACTCGGCACCAATGGATCTGTTAATGCAGGATGGAATATTGGCATAACTGCAAAATACAATGCCGGTGCTTCATTGAACTATCGCAACAAAAATATCAACCTGTTCAGTACCTATAGCTTTAATTATGGTCCGACTGAGCAAAAAATGGATGTGACCAGAACGGTGTTGGACAGCCTCTTTGATCAGCGCGGTACTATCCGGCAATTAGGCAGAGCTCATAATTTCAAAGCGGGTGCTGATTACTTCATTAATAAGAAAAGTACAATCGGCGTCATGTTGAATGGAACGCTGGCCGACCCGGAATTTAGTAACTATAGCAAGACGTATATTTCAAACAGCACAACAAACACGGTTGACCGTATATTGATCGCGGATAACAGCAATGATCTGAAAAGGCACAATCTCAATGTCAACCTCAACTATAGCTACATTGACCCGGCGGGAACCAGTTTGGTAGTGAATGCAGACCACGGTACGTACGATCTTAACAGCGACCAATTCCAGCCGAATTATTATTATGATCCTTCAGGACAAGTTATGCTGAACAGAGTCATCTATCATATGTACTCGCCAGCGAAGATAAATATCAACACTGCCAAAGCAGATTATGAACAGAATTTCAAGAAAGGAAAATTATCGCTCGGAGTAAAGACTGCCTGGGTAAAAACCGATAACAATTTTCAGCGCTTCAATGTGACTAATGCTATAGAAGATCTTGATAAGGATCGCAGCAACCGCTTTGTTTACAGGGAAAATATTAATGCAGGGTATATCAACTATAATCGCCAGTACAAAACGGTTATGATCCAGGCTGGCCTTCGTGCTGAATACACTGTTTCAGAAGGAGTGTCAGAGGGGTTGAAATGGAATGGGGGTAATTATGTTCCGAGTATAACTTCTTTTAAAAGGTCCTATACCAGCCTGTTTCCCAGTGCGGCTATCACGTTCAATAAGAACCCGATGAAACAATGGAGCCTGACTTACAGCCGGCGCATTGACAGACCAGCTTACCAGGACCTGAATCCCTTTGAATTCAAAATGGATGAATACACCTACATGAAGGGTAACGTAAATCTCCGCCCGCAGTACACTAACAGTTTTGGGGTTACGCATACTTATAAATACAAACTGAACATCTCACTTAACTACAGCCATGTGAATGACCTGTTCACACAGATTGTTGATACAACCGAAAAATCCAAGGCTTTTGTTTCCAAAAAGAATTTAGCTACTCAGGATATTGCAAGTATCAGTATAAGTTATCCTTTCCAATATAAATCTTATAGCCTGTTTACCAGTATCAGCAGCAATTATTCAAAGTACAAGGCTGATTTTGGCACGGGCCGTAAAGTAGACCTTGCTGCTTTTGGTTTCAGCCTGTTTGCGCAGAACAGTTTGAAGTTTGCCAAAACATGGACAGCAGAACTAAGTGGTTTCTTCAATGCGCCAACTATTTACCAGGGAAGTTTCAAAGGAAAGTCTATTTATAATATTGATGCAGGTATTTCCAAACAGGTGTTCAAAGGGAAAGGCACTATTAAAGCCGCGGTGAGTGATGTTTTTCATACGATGAGATTCAGGGCTACATCAGACTTTGCCGGACAGATCATGAAGATCAATTTTCTGGCTGAAACCCGCCAATTCAAACTCAGTGTGAATTACCGCTTCGGCAATAATGGGGTGAAGCCTCCCAAGCAACGTACCGGCGGTGCTGAGGAGGAATTAAAAAGAGCGCAGCAAAGCGGTGGCGTAATCGGTAATTAGTACCTGTCTTGTCATGTACAGTTTGAGAAATATTCAATTGGCTTGTTTGGAATTAATCAATCAGCTTTTCAAAATATATCAGTGCATCAAAATTAACAATTATGAAATCAGTTATTTTTTCAATTGCGATTATACTAACTGCCATTACGGCGTTAGCCCAAATGGATGTGCCAGCAGTCGGATTTAATCCAAGAGCCACTATATCAGAGGAAGTAGGTATTACCAGTATAACCGTAAACTATTCAAGACCCGGAATAAAAGGACGGGAAGGAAAGATATGGGGAGGGGTGGTCGCCAATGGTTTCGGCACCTTTAACTTTTTAACTAATACAATGAGCAGCCCCTGGCGAGCTGGGGCTAATCAGGCAACTGTAATCAGTTTTGAGCATGATGTAAAAGTGGAAGGCAGTAATATAAAAGCCGGTTCCTATGCACTTTTTATGGCAATGGGCAAGGATACTGTAACAATAATATTTTCCAGGCAAACTGAAGCCTGGGGTAGTTTTTATTATAAGCCGGAATATGATGTAGTAAGAGTTCGGGTCAAACCCCTTCCGCTGGAAAAATCTGTGGAATGGCTGAAATATGAATTTACCGGTCATGAAGAAGGGAAATGTGTACTTGCGATGCAATGGGAGAGATTATCGGTGCCATTTACAATTGAGGTGGATGTAAACAATATAGTTGTCGCAAGACTAAGAGAGGAATTAACCGGAGCAAAGGGATTTCTAAGTGCCAACAATCTTCAGGCCTCTGCCTTTTGCTTTGACAAGGGTATCAATATGGAGGAGGCATTAAACTGGGCCCAAAGGGCAGTCACAGGCCGTCCGTTTGCGCAATCTGGGTTTGACAGTTATCAAAATCTTGCATATGGATATGGGAAGCTAAACCGATTGTCACAAGCAGACTCCGTGATGGATGAAGGCTTGTCTATTGCCAATATCAACCAGTATTTAGGTTATAATAAGGCGCTAATTGCAGCAAAGCGCAGTGATAGAGCTGTCAAAATAATGCTTGCTGCAAAAGTAAAGTATGGGGATGTGTATGCAGTCAACAACGGCTTGTCCTACGCATATGCGGCAAAAGGTGATTATACAAGGGCAATAGAATTTGCCAGTAAGGCACTGGAGCAGGCGGGTTCCGTTCAGTCAAAAACAACTATCAGCGCCAATATTGAGAAATTAAAAGCGGGAAAGGATATTAATCAGTAGCATAGGAAACATTTATTAAAAGTATGATTACAATTTGTAATCACATTTCAGGTAATGCACCATTCAAATTTATCGGCTAATTATAAACCATAAAACCATGAAAAAAAATTTCATCATAGTGGCTTTAGCAATCCCTGTGTTCTTGCAGGCGCAAGACCCAATTGCAAAAAAGCAATACAAACCGCAAGTTGTCATTTCGGTAGTTGGTGGAATTCAAAACAATCAAAACCTTAAACTAAAAGCGCCGGTTTATGGTTTGGAAATAGGGGTGGAATGTCCGCTGATTCAAACCAAAAGGAGTCACATCAGGCAACAATTCAGCCTCATACGGCTGGAAGATAAAATGTATAAATCACTGGCTGCTGAGATTAATCCACAGTATAAAATAGTTGCCGGGCAGATTTTTGAGATAGGTGTAGGGCCGAGTTTGGGTGTTTTGTTTACTAAAGCAGTCGAAGAAAAAAGAGCACTATTTAGTTATGGCCTCGGGGCCAGCGTAATGTGTCAGTTCAGGAAATTTAGTTTTGGGATAGAGAGCCGGTATGCCTGTACAAAAAAAGCATCCTTTAAGGATTTAGAGAAGGAATCAACCAAGTCTGTATATCTGAATAACCTGAGAAACATTGTTAAAATCGGGTACAAATTGTATAAATAACAGCCAATTAAAGTAACTCATAAATACGTATCATGGAAAAGAAGTATGTTTCACCGAAGCGTATTGCAAGACTTGCCGGACTATTATATCTGCTTTGGATTATTACAGGTCTTTACGGTTTGATGTATGTTCCATCACAAACAATTGTGAAGGGGGATACCGTTGCCACTGCCAATAAAATCCTTGCTAATGAGTTTTTATTCCGCAGCGGTATTATTAATGATCTTATCAGTATCACGATTGGTATTTTTTTGATCATGGCACTTTACCGGTTACTCAAACAGGTGAATGAGTACCAGGCCAAATTTATGTTTGCCTTATTATTTGTGACTTTCCCGGTTGTTTTTATCATGGATGCTTTCAATATTGCCTCCCTGATGATTTTAAAGGGGGAAGTGCTGAAAACGTTTGATCTTAGTCAGCGGCAGGAGGTAGCCATGTTTTTATTTAAGATAAATAATTATGGATCGGTAACGTTGGAATTGTTCTGGGGACTCTGGCTTATTCCCTTTGGACAATTAGTTTATAAATCAGGCTTTATTCCTCGTATACTGGGAGTGTTCCTCGTTGTGAATGGCATTACTTATATCATCCATTGTTGCGCATCACTTCTCTTTCCCGACTACCAAAATATTGTTCGTCAAATGGCGACACCTTTTTGGGTTTTAGGTGAAGTTGTAATTACATTATGGCTTTTGATTTGGGGTGTAAAAGGGAGCAAGGGAAAAGAAATAGCCAGTAAAATATCTGCAGTTCGTTTGTAATTGTTCACGCCATCCATACTTGATGATTCAACAAATGCTGATTATTAAGGGTTTCCAAACTACGCCTTTGGCCAGCACAGATCAGTTTGTAGAAACAGCAAAAAACTGTCGCATAAAAATCTTGCTGATTTTTTCAGTAATTGGGTGTATACAACCCGTTACACGCAATGGATCAGTGAGGGGCTTTCTATAAAAGAAATGGGTGAACAATATATCAAATAATAATCTTCATATAATACAAAAAAGGGAATGAAACAAAGAATCTTAACTATTGCTTTTGCATTGATAGGTGTATCAGCATTTGTGCAGGGACAACAAGGCAGAAATCTGACAAAAGAATTTGACAAATTTCTTACGACACAATTTAAACCTAATGATCCCGGCGCCACTGTCCTGGTGGCAAAAAAGGGTCAAATCATTTATAAGAAAGCTTTCGGAATGGCAAACCTTGAATTAAAGGCACCCATGCAGACGGATAATGTTTTCTGGATTGCCTCCATTGGAAAGCAGTTTACGGCCGTAGCCATATTGCAACTGATGGAACAGGGAAAATTAAACCTCGACGACGAAATCACAAAGTTTATTCCTGGCTATCCCACCCAGGGAAATAAAATCACTATAGAGCATTTGCTGACACATACATCCGGCATTCAAAATTTTTCGGGCATGAAAGATCCGGAAAAAAAACTGGCATTTGACTGCAAGCCCGAGGAAGTGATTGATTTTTTTAAAAATTTCCCGATGCGTTTTGCGCCGGGTACCAGTTGGGAATACAGTAATTCGGGCTATTTCCTGTTGGGTTATATCATCGAAAAAATTACGGGAAAACCCTATTCGGAATACCTGGACAAAAATATATTCAAACCGCTTGGAATGACAAACTCACTTTTTGCAAATAACAAAAGGATGATTCGTAACAGGGTTGGGGCATATAGCATGGGTGAGAATGGGTATGAGAACTCCCGGTCTTTGAACCCAACACATATTTACTCGGCAGGGGCAATACAATCAACAGTTGAAGATTTATTTAAGTGGCACCAGGCCGTTCATGCCTATAAGCTGGTTAAACAGGAAATCATGGATAATGCTTTTAAAAGATACAAACTGGCGAATGGCAGGGAAACAGATTACGGGTATGGCTGGCGTTTGGGTTATGTTTATGAAAGCTCTTCTATCTGGCATGGCGGTAGTATTGAAGGATTTGGAAGCACGGAAATTTATCTTCCAAAAGAAGATGTTTTTGTAGTCGTCTTTTCTAATTGTGATTGCATTTATCCCAAAGAAATATCCTCCAGGTTGGCCGCTCTGGCCTCTGGTAAACCGTATGAGTACAAAGAAATACCTGTTGACAAATCCAAATTACAGGAATACACTGGCGTTTATGAAAATCAACATGGCCAGCAAAGAATCATTTCTTTTTCAGAAAATCAATTGTACTCCCAATTGGGCAGGGGTCCGAAATCAAAATTAAAAGCGTATCAAAAAGATAAGTTTTTCATTGATGCCATAGTGACGATTGAATTTTCAAAAAATCAAGGCGGCAAAATTGAAAATTTAACCAGCAAAAAATTAGAGGGAAACGAGGTCTGGATTAAAACGAATAAACCCATCCCGGATGAAAACGGGATAAAAGTGGATGGAAAAATATTAGAAACTTATGTTGGAGAATATGAAATTCCGTCTGTATTTGCATTTTCAATCACTAAAGAACAGGACAGGCTTTTTATCCAGGGAAAAGACCAGAAAAAAATTGAGATGTTTGCCGAAACAGAAAATAAATTCTTTTTAAAAGTGAATGATGCCATGCTTGAATTTGTAAAAGATGATTCCGGCAGGATAATAAAAGCAATATTGAACCAGGGCGGCCGGTCGTCAGTGGCAAACAAAATAAAATGAACTGTAATCAGGGAATAGGTTATTAAACAAGTTTGTAGAGTTATTACAAAGTGGTAAATGTTTTTATGAAACATGCCGTTGTTATCCTGCAGCTTATTCCTTTTTAAGTTTTAGGCTCCGTCATTCCTATATAGCTTCTTGCTTTTAAATTGGTTGATCAGGGTTGCTTTTTTTGGGGTCCCGCTATCTGGATAGTTGCAATCATGATAAAGGCCAGTCCGTATTTTATTTCTTTTTGCATTCCTGCTACTAATTTAAAACTAACCAATATTTATATTAAAAGTTCCTGGGAGGGATTTCTTTCGGCTGCCAGATTGAACAACTATTAGCTGCAGTTAAACCTTTTAGAGATAAAAAGGCCCTCCGGTTAAATCTTGAAGAGGAATAAAAATATTCCCAAAAAATGGCGAGAACAGCGGTAAAAACCGTACTGATTAATCCTGAAATTTCCTATTGGTATGGACAAACAGCCGTTTCGTACAACGTTTTTCCGCACCAAACACAAACAATTTAGGTTTATACTCAATTACAAAGCGGATAATTTATGATATATCTGTTGGCATTCAGGATGTTCATTATTACTGCATTTCTGGTCAGTACGGTTCAGGTTAGAGCACAGATGGAGGGAACTGCCGGCAAGTGGAAACCATGGTTTTTTGCGTCGGGTAAGGATTATCGTCTTCCGGTACCATCTTCTTATAAAACTGAAATCGGACATGAAAGTTGATGTCAACAGGCGCTTGATTCAACCCGCCGGATATGATGAATAAATTATGGCCCATTGATACAAGCCGAAATGGTACAGTGGCGAACTTGCTGCTTGCGGCAGCAACTTGAGATAGGGAAAATCAATAAACGACCACAATAACTAAAAGTATCTGGTCAAATATAATGCTTGAAAAATTAAAAATTAAAAAATGCTCGTAACAAAAAAAATGGTTAAAACTGCCGGTTTTCTCTATCTCATTATGATTATAACAGGGGGATTCGCGGAAGCATTTGTAAGGGGAGGCTTAACAGTAGATGGCGACCCTGCTGCTACTGCCCGTAATATTCTGCATTCTGAACAGCTATACCGTTTAGGTTTTGTAGCAGATCTTATTTGTATTATCAGTACGACGTTTCTTTCGCTTATTTTTTATTACTTATTCAATCCGGTAAACAAGTTTCTTTCATCTATGGCGCTACTATTTTCCATCATTGCGAGTGCGGTAATGACGGCTAACCTGATACATCAATTTGCGCCCTTATTACTTTTGCATAACACCGCGTATCAACAGGCATTTACTATTGAGCAGTTACAGACACAATCGTTATTCTTCCTGAATTTACAATCTCAGGGTTATAATATCAGTTTGCTTTTGTTTGCCTTTTATTTTCCCATTATCGGATGGCTGATTTATAGATCGAATTTCCTGCCAAAGGGATTAGGTATCATCTATACCCTGGCAGGTGTAGGGTACCTGGCTAACAGTCTTGCCTGGTTCCTTTCTCCACAAATAGCCGGTTATCTTTTCCCCTACGTGCTACTGCCGGCTTTTATTGGAGAAACTTCCATGAGTCTCTGGCTGATATTTAAAGGAGTAAAACAGCCTGAAGTGAAACCCGGGGATCTGCAAGTATAGAAATGAATTGTTCGATTATTGACAGATGCTTAACTATTTAGTTAATGAAAAAAGAAAATACAGCTTCCGACTTTTTAAATTCATTGAGCTTTGAACCATTAACAAGGAATAACTGGCAAAAATTTGTTGAACTATTTGGCGAAAAAGGAGCATGTGGGAATTGCTGGTGCATGTCTTTCAGACTCAGAAAGAAGGAATTTGATGAGGGGAAAATTGATGATGGAAATAAGAAAGCTATGAAGCAGATAGTATGGGCCGAACGCCCAGCAGGCATCCTTGCGATGTATAAGGACCGGCCAATCGGGTGGTGCGCCTTTGCACCGAGGGAGGATTTCTTAAAACTCGAAAATTCCCGGGTTCATAAGCGGATTGACAACAGGCAGGTCTGGTCTATACCCTGCACATTTATACGTAAAGAGTATAGAAATCAGGGCGTATCAGTCCAACTTCTTAAAGGGGTAGTGAAATATGCTGGTGAAAACGGGATAAAGATTATTGAAGCCTATCCCACTATTCCCACAACCAAAAAAATACCTGATGCTTTTGCGTGGATCGGCCTGTACAAATCATTTGAACGGGCTGGTTTCGAAATCGTTGACAATACTTCCAAGAGCAGGCCAATGGTGCGATATTATAATTTAAAATAATTACGATGAGTTCAATGAACAAAAAAAAGCGTATCAGAAGATTTATTATCATTGGTCTTTTAGCAATCGTTTTTGGCGTTCTCACATATTATCAGCTTTTATACAAATCACCCAGGGTTGATAACGGAATCGCCAAACTGCAACTGACATTTAATAAGCACAAACATTTTGTAACAAGCATTCGGTTCAGTACTGATGACTCAGTATGGTAATTTTTGTCAAAATGATAAAACATTCGAACATATATTAATTATTTATTGAAAAAAAGCCATAATAATTCAGAAAATGATAGCGTTTAAGCCAGCAAATGCGGATGATTGGGCAGTGATCAGGCATATAGCTTATACTACCTGGCCGGATACATTTGGGCATATCATAACTGCTGATCAGTTGGATTATATGCTCAATCTGATTTATAACGAAGAGTCCATACGAAGTCAAATGTCTGAAAAAGGGCACCATTATTTGTTGGCTACATTGCAAGAAGACCCGATTGGATTTGTCTCCTATGAAATTCATTTTAATTCGCAGCCGCAACTGATGATTCATAAATTTTATCTCCTTCCCGAGTTTCAGGGAGTAGGCATCGGGACAAAGGCGCTTAATTTACTTTCCGAAATAGCAAGGAAAAACGGTGACAAACTGCTACGATTAAAAGTATACTATAAGAATGCCAAGGCGATCGGGTTCTATGAAAGATACGGGTTCAGAAATGCCGGATCTGAAGAGACTAACATAGGTAATAATTACAACATTTTGGATAATGTAATGGTGAAAGAGGTGTAGCCTGGGATATAAGAGAATATCTGACAAGGGAATTGTGAAGAAGCATCTGTGATAAAAACCGGTTCTTCTTTCCCGAACTAGTAATTATCATGATCTGTGAATAATATCTTCTTTCAATAAAATAAGCACATGACAAAATCAGCTAATTCCCCTGACGACCAGAAGCCAGCTTTAACTCAAAGGGAACCATCCAGACGAACAGGTTTTCGATTTAAAGGGTTATTCGAAAGAGATTTTGAGAACTATGAGGGTGTGCCAAGAATTAATATTTATCTTCTGAGAATACTTTTTACCCTGATGTTTGTTTTTCTTACCTATGATTCCTGGAGTCATATCCTTAATCACAAAGGTCCCTGGGATGTTTCCAACGCCGCAGCTTGGTGTATGTGGGGCTCCTACTCCGTTATATCGTTTATTGGAATAATCCGCCCTCTCAAGATGTTGCCTATTATCATGTTCGAGATTATTTACAAAACAACCATGCTCATTATCGTATCCTATCCTTTATATGTAAAAAACGAATTGGTTGGTTCGCCTGCAGAAGGCATGACCCGAATGTTTGTGTGGGTTGTGTTTCCGATTGTGGCTATGCCCTGGGGGTATTTTTTCAGAAACTACATATGGTTGTCAAAAAAAAAGGAAACAGGTGATTTACATTAATGTCAACCTAAAATATAAGTATGAAAAAAATCATAATGCTACTGGTAATTTATCCTGCTTTAGCTTTGCCGGCTTTTTCCCAAAAATCCGATACGATTATGATTGATGCTTCTAAAATCGACACCAAGGTATTAATCCCTGGCACACACCGGTATTTGGTTTATGGAAAATCCGCTCAATCTGACCACCTCTTTCCGGTCGAACCTGACCACCTGATTCCGGAGTAAACTGACCACCTGTTTCCGGAGCAAACTGACCACCCCCTGCTGCCTCATTTTAAAGGTTGTTTTACTGGCCATAATAG
>JACPUV010000047.1 GCA_016192105.1 Sphingobacteriales bacterium
CCCTTACGCCCCTTCAGTATCACACCTACATAGTTATTACCCCCCTGCTCACGGCTGTTATTGCGATACACAAAACTCTCCTGGTTCTCATTGTTCAATACCAAATCCAGGTCCCCGTCATTGTCCATATCTCCATAGGCGGCCCCGTTTGAGAAGGTTGGTTCCATAAAACCCCAGTCTTCCCCCGCATCGGAGAAACGCAGGTTCCCGTTATTTTTAAAAGCTTTATTCGGTACCGGGGTGACGGGTATATGCTTCAGCACCGAGTCGATGCTTTGTTTTTTTCCCGAAATGACCATGTTCTTAACAATATCATTCGCAAAGAATTCCATGAAGTCCAGGTTGGTCACATCATGGTTAATCCCGTTACAGACATAGATATCATTGTACCCATCATTGTCTGCATCAAAAAAAAGCGCCCCCCAGCTCCAGTCCGTGGCCTGTACCCCGCTGAAATTAGCCGCTTCAATAAACGCTCCGTTTTTATTGTTCACCATCAGGCAGTTTTTCATGAACTGCCTGTATAGCCCCACTTTCATACGGGTATTGTAGAGATCAATATTGTCAAAAGCCCCCAGTGTTTTGAGCCGGTAATCATCCCCGGGCAGCATATCAGTGGTAAAGATATCCGGGTACCCGTCATTATTGATATCGGCGATATCGGCCCCCATGGAAGAGAAACTGTTTTGTTCAACACAGGTTTCCAGTTCATCTTTGAATGTACCGTTCTGCTGGTTGATATACAGGTAATCCCTTTCGTAAGAGTCGTTGGCTACATATACATCGGGATAGCCATCATCATTAACATCCCCCACCGTCACACCCAGGCCAAAACTGATCAGGGACCCGTGAATACCTGCCTGGCGGGTCACTTCGGTATAATGATGATTGTCGTTCCGGTACAAATGATCCCCGCCTCCCTTTAAAAAGGCGGATACGGGCCATTCCGCTTCAGGGAGGTCTCTTTTATTTTCATAGCCCAGGTTGTTAATCGGCATCGGGCTGTTATTGATCATAAAACAGTCGAGATCCCCGTCGAGGTCATAATCAAAGAAAGACACCTGGGTGGTATAAGCCGCTATATCGAGTCCGAACTTCGCGGCTTCCTCTGAGAAAGTAAGATCGTGGTTATTGATATAAAGTTTGTTCCGGCGGTTCCCGTTCACCATATGACCGGAATTAGAAATATAGATATCCAGCCAGCCGTCGTTATTGATATCCGCCAGCACCACACCGGTACTCCACATGCTGTCCTGTTTCATACCGCTTTTTGAAGTAATGTCTTCAAACTTCATCCCCCCTTTGTTCAGGTACAGCTTATTCCCCCCCATATTGCTGGTGAGTATTACATCAGCCAGTCCGTCATTATTGATATCCCCCAGCCCTACACCGCCGCCATTATAGTAATTGCGGAAATAAAAACTGTTTTCCAGCGAATCATCCGTCACCTTATTATTGAATACAATGCCGGTCTGCTCCATTTTGGTAAACAGGGGGGGCTTTTTCTCCTTTTTCCCGCAGGCAGTGAAGAACAATAACAGGCCTGCTGAAAGGCGAAAAAAATACGGGAGAATGCTTCTTATCATTGGTTTTGAGTGGATTTCAAAATTACCATATTTTGATGGCAGAAACGTAATCCGGGCCGTGACCGGTTGTTACAAAAAGCAAAAAAAGCCATTAGAAAATGGCTTTTTTGTAATTGCTAAAATTGCTAACTGCTTAGCGTTGAAAAATTTTAATACCCCGGGTTTTGAACCAGGTTGGGATTGGCCGCTAACTGGCCATTCGGCACCGGGAATAACAGGTATTTGGGATCATCAGAAGGCTTCTCCTGCCAGGGCTGGAGGAATTTTCCAAAGCGGATCAGGTCCTGCCTTCTCCAGCTTTCCAGGTATAATTCCCTTCCCCGTTCATCGATCAGCTGATCCAGTGTAACGGATGCGAGAGCAGAAGCACCGCGGGATACCTGTTGCCTCACCGAATTAACAAGAGCTACCGCTGTTGTACCGTAACCACCGGCATCTGTACCACCGGTACCGCCCCTCAGGATCGCTTCCGCTTTCATCAGGAGTACATCAGCAAGCCTGAAATACACATAATCGTTATCCACGTTTCCATTGTCATTATACTGGTAGTCGATCGGGTATTTGTAGGCCCGGATACCGGTTACCTCCAGGTTAGTTCCTTTCTCGATGATCTTTACATCATCGGTAAAAGAAAGCGGGGCGCCGGTCCTGTCATTCAGCGGGGCATCGGTGGTCAGGTTGTACTGCTGGCCTCTCAAGAAGCCCACATTCACCCTTCCGCCCGGGTTTGGCGGAGCGCCCGGTGTGGAGTACGGGTAATTAATCCCTCTTCTTTTATCGGCTGCTTCAAATTTGTTATAGAAATCAGACAAGGTAGTAAATCCGTTCCAGCCGGAAGGATTCTGGTTATAGTGCATGGAGGATTCCCATCTGGATCGCAGGTTACCCGCAGAGCTTCCACCCACATTGTCCTGTGTCCAGATATTTTCTGTACCGATAGCGTCATTATTGGGTGCAAAGTTGTGGAAATACACGGCAGGGAATGAATATAAACCGGAACCGATCACCTGGTCAGCCAGGGTGATTACCTGAGTCATATCGGCTGCAGCAAATGTGGGAGCTTCCCTGTTTGCATAGGCCCCTTTGTTCAGGTAACATTTCATCAGCAGTACCCGGGCCGCGTTCTTATTTGCCTTGGTGGCAGGACCGTTCGGCAGGTCATTGATGATGGCGTTCAACTCCGAAATGATATAATCCAGCGCTTCGGTACCTACCCTGACACGGGGCGGTTGCAGGTTGCTTTCACCCGGATCGCGATAGGGAACCTGTCCCCAGCCATCAAGGATCATAAACTGGGCAAAAGCTCTCAGCATCCTTGCTTCAGCCGCTTGTTGTGTACTTGGGCTGTAGCGAAGCAGGTCGGTAGCCGCAAAGTTTACCCCACCAAGAGCCGCGAATACTTCCCGTACCCGGACATGGTCAGCATCGAATTTATGCGCATGCAAAACCCGCCAGGCGCCGTTATCATCCCAGTCACCCCCACGGGTCGGGCCGATCAGTTCATCTGTAGTCATTTCCCACAATGCATAAACCCCGGCCTGGTCCTGGAAAGTGCCCCGGATGGATTCGTACACCCCGGATAAGAGGGAGGCCGGATTGATGGACCCGGAACTTCCCTGGTCGGAAAGTTGTCCATCCAGCTTTTCATCCAGCTTGGTACAGCCTGCTGCAACAACTGAAAGAACAACACCAAAAACTGCTATTTTACGTATCATAAGTTGATGTTTTAAAAATTTTTTTAGAATCCGACATTTACACCAAAACTGAAGGTCCTGGCTGAAGGATAAGGAATGTATTCAATGCTGGAAGACGGCACGCCATTCTGGTTCTTGTCCACATTTACTTCCGGATCAAAGCCGGAGAACTTGGTGATCACAAAAAGGTTCTGGCCGGTGAAGTAAACAGACAATCCTTTGATAGATTTACCAATGTCACCGATCATATAAGACAGGGTGGCGTTGGCCATTTTCAGGTAATTTCCTTTTTCCAGGAAACGGGAAGAAGCAGTCAGCGGATTGGCGAATGACTCCTTCACCGGATCACGGTACACAGAAAGGGCAATATTCTTACCATTATTAATACTTCCCACATTGATTACACTGTTCAGGGTATTGTTATAAATATCGTGGCCGAAAGCGCCATTCATATTGGCGATCAGGCTCAGTTTTTTATAGCGGACTGTGGTACTCAGGCCCAGAACTGTTTTGGGATTGGGGTTGCCAACATAGTACAGTGTGTATCCATCATCCGCATAGATCGCAAAGCCGGTAGCTTTATCAAATCCTTCAAACCGCTTGGTGAAAAAGGCATTGATGGGCAGCCCGCTCTTGATTACCTGTACGGTAGTACCGGTAATCCCCTGGCCATGCAAACCGCCTGTATTGATCTGGGAAGATAATCCGGATACCTCGTTCTTAACAAAAGAGGCATTTACACCAAAATCCCAACCAAAATCTTTCTTATTTACAATGCTGGAATTAACCGCGAACTCAAACCCTTTGTTATCAATATTACCATCCAGGTTCACCCATTTGATAGCGGCGCCGGGGGCCACCGGCTGGGCAGGTTCGCTCGGGAACAGGAGGTCAGTTGTTCTTTTGTTGAAGTAATCAACTGTTACTGTAACGCGGCTTTTCAGCAGGGTCATATCAAACCCGATATTGAACTGGCGGTCAGCCTGCCATTTCAGGTCTTCACTCTTGGCATTTACCGCAGTCAGGGAAGAGGTACCATTTCCGAATCCGTACCGGAGCTGGGCAGCGCCGGAGGGAAATTCAGAGTTACCGGTTTTACCCCATCCTACCCGCAATTTCAGTGAGTTGATCGCGGTAACATGGAAGAAATCTTCTTTGCTGATATTCCAGGCGGCAGACATGGAGGGGAAGTTACCGTACTTGTTATTTTTACCAAACTTGGTGGAACCGTCCCTCCGGATCGTTGCCCGCAGGAGGTATTTATCCTTATAATTGAAATCCGTTCTTAAAAAATAAGATTGTAATTCATTGGTGGGGTCTGCAAAAGAACTCATGGACCGGTTGGTCGGGTTGGTGTACTGGATATAGGATTCATAATCAAACCCATAATCCCCGAAGCCTGTTCCGGTAATACCGAAACCGCCGATATCATATCCCGAATTTTTAAACTTCAGGTACTCATACCCTACTACCGCACCAAACAGGAGATCTGTGGTAATTTGTTTACCATAGGTCAGTGTATGCGTAACCTGCTGGGTTGTCAGCTGGTTTTGGGCCAGGCGAATCCTTCCTTTACCATATACGTCATTAAAATTGATAAAGGGTTTTACCGCCGTACTCCGCAAACCTGTACCATAGTTGATACTGTACAGCATCCGGTATTCCAGGTCTTTTGTTATCTTATAATAAGGAGAGACGCTCGCGAGAATCGTAGTCACTTTGGCCTTATCCGTAATAGCTTCCTGCACCGCCAGCGGGTTGAGCAGATCGCCCCCCACCAGTACATTCAGCGAATCCTGTCCGTTTGATTTTTTAATGATCAGTTTCTCCGTGGGGTTCCACTGGAGCGCATTGCCGATCAGGCTGCCTCTTGAGCCGGCATCGTTGGAGATAGGGGCAATCTCTTCCTGGAACTGGCTGGGAATGATATTTACATCAATCCCGAGTTTTTTGCTCTCGAGGAATTTAAAATTGCCACTGAAGTTTGCGGTGTATTTCTTAATCCCTGTTTTACGTACAATACCCTCCTGGTTCAGTACACCAACAGAAAAACGATAACGGGCATTTTCATTACCCCCGCTGATACCCACATTGTAGTTCTGCACGGTGGCAGTGCGGAGAATGGCATCCAGCGCATTCACATCAGCACCCTTATCGTTCGCATTGCTTAACCCATAATAAGTGAGCGCCTGGCGGAATTCCTGGGCATTCAGCACATCAATCCGGTTGGCGATCTTAGAAGTACCGATGGAAGCATTTACTTCAATCCGGGGATCACCTGTTTTTCCTCTTTTGGTGGTGATCAGCACCACACCATAAGCCGCTCTTGAACCATAGATCGCCGTAGCCGATGCATCTTTCAACACATCGATAGAAGCGATATCAGAGGGATTGATAAAATTGAGCGGGTTGGTGCCGGGATTGCTTCCACCCAGACCAATATCCCCGATACCGGGGCGGGCAGAACGGCCATCCAGCGGAACGCCATCTACTACATACAGCGGCTGTCCACTGCCGGTAACCGCAGAAGCACCCCGGATCTTCACCGTGGTGGCACCACCAGGTTGTCCGCTGTTGTTTAACACCTGGACCCCGGATATCTTACCCTGCATCAGCTGATCCGCAGAGGTAAACACACCCTTGTTAAAGTCTTTTTCTTTAATGGAACCCACCGCACCGGTCAGGTCCTTCTTTTTGGCCGTACCATAACCGGTTACCACCACTTCATTCAGGTTAGAACCAAAAGTGGGTACAAAGGATACTTCAACGGAAGATTTTCCGGCAATGGAAACTTCCTGGCTTTCATACCCTACTGAAGTAATAACCAGGGTAGTCACATTGGAGCCCACATTAAGGCTGAACGTCCCGTCGGAACGGGTGGAGGTTCCTGTCCGGGAACCCTTCGGCTGAACAGAAGCCCCGGCTACGGGGGATCCGTCTTTTGAATCAGTCACTTTACCTGTTACGGTTTTTTCCTGGGCAGATACGAGCTGCACAGTAACCGCAAATACAAAGCAAAGCATAGCAGAAAGCAGAGTTTTTGCAGACATAAGCAATCGATTTTTAAAAAATTATAATCGGTGTATTAATCCGGTTTCATATGGCCATGTCCATGGGAAATACCGATCAAAAAGAGAAGGACTGGCTTTTGTTTCAATCAATCTGGCTGAGGCGTTTCTACCTAACACAGGCATTTCCATTCTGCGGAATGCTGCATATGTTAAAAACAAGGTAAAATTCCAAAACCGCTATAAATTTATAATCTTTTATATGTACACAAAACATTATTAGCACTTTTGACCTCATAGCTGGTTCCGAAAACATTTCCGCAAATGTTTGCGGTGGAAAAATTACTTTTATCCCCAAACGGTTTTTGCCATGGGAAGTCCCGCCACATTGAAAAAAATTTCTGCCCGGCTGAATATCAGTATCTCCACTGTATCCCGGGCCTTGAAGAATCACCCGGATATCTCCGAAAACACCAAACGGAAAGTAAAGGAACTGGCCCTGCTGATGGAATACGAGCCCAATGCCTATGCCGTAAACCTGCGTACCAACAGAAGCCGGGTCTTTGGCCTGATCGTCCCCGTTATTTCCAATCTCTTTTATGACTCCTTTATTGCGGCTGTGGAAGAAGAAGCCCGCCGGAACGGGTATTCCCTGATCATCCTGCAGTCCGGGGACGACCCCATACAGGAATCAGAGAATCTCAAACTCTGCAAAACGAACCGGGTGGATGGGGTTTTTATCTCCCTGGTGGCAGACAGCCAGTCTGCCCCTTTGTATCATAAATTAAGAGCCGGCGGTACCCCGATGGTCTTTTTTGATATCGTGCCGGAAGACAGTTCTTTCGACAGGGTTTGTATGGCCGATGAAGAAGCCGCCACCCTGGCCGCGCATACCATTATCAAATACAAAAAGAAAAACGTCCTGGCCCTGCTGGGTAACCCGGAAATGTCCATTACCAAAAAAAGAAAAGAAGCGTTCCTGAACACGCTTAAAAAAGAAATAAACGCACCCCTGGTTGAAGTCAGGCATTGCATCAGCAGTGAAGAAGCCCGGGAACGGGTAACCGCAGCCCTTTCAAAAAAATCAAGACCGGATCATATTTTTTGCATGAGTGATGAATTGCTGATCGGGGCCATGAAAAGTATTTACCCGTCCGGCCTGGATATCCCCGGAGATATATCAGTATTGTCGATCAGCAATGGCTTTATTCCCGGTTTGTACAAACCGGAAATCACCTATATCGAAACCAGTGGTTTTGAGCTGGGCAAATTGTCGGTAAAAAGAATGCTGGAAAATATGGAGGCCCCCCTGCCTGCCCGCTCCATCCTTCTTCCTTCCCGGCTGGTTACCGGGGGATCCCTGTAAAAATCCAGGCCGTCAGGCAAACTGGAGGACGGCGCCGGTTTTCACTGATTTGTTCCGGAATTGTTTTTTCAGCATATATAGTTTACCCGGCCGGTGGGGGACATTGTGTTCCATTTCATCAATATCCAGCAACCAGTCCTTTATAGAAATCTTCTTCCGGAAATTGCGGCGGTCCAGTTCCACACCCAGTATGGCTTCATACAATTCCTGCAATTCGCGCAAGGAAAATTTTTCCGGTAACAGGTTAAAGATGACCGGGTGTTCCATCACCTGCTGGCGCAGCCGGTGGAGACAGGTGTCCAGGATCAGTTTGTGGTCGAATGCCAGTTTTTTAATCTCATTCACCGGGTGCCAGTGCAGTTCATTCAGGTCCGTTTGCAGTTTATGGTTCTTTATATCGATCAGCGAATAGTAGGCTACCGTGATAACCCGGCCGGAAGGGTGACGAAAAATATTCCCGAAGGTCCGGACCTGCTCCAGGTAAACATCATCCAGGCCCGTCTTTTCTTTTAAGACCCGGTATGAAGCCGCTTCCAGGTCTTCGTCCGGCCGGATGAAATCCCCGGGCAGGGAATATAACCCGGAATATTCCTGCATATCCGATTTGATCAGCTGAACTTTCAGCTCTTTTTCTTCATACCCCAGGATCACACAGTCCACCGTGATACCAATATTGAAATAATCAAGGTGACTGATCTTCTCGGTTTCAGCCGTCTTCAGTTGTTGTAGCGCTTTTTCCGTCATCGCAGCAGCTTTTGAAATGATTATTGAATCGCCAGTTTTACCTGGACGGTTTGGGTGGCAGCCCGGATGGTCAGCATATAGACCCCTGCCGGCAACTTACTTATTTTCCCGTCCAGGGACAACCGGTGTTTCCCTTTGGATAAAGATTGTGACAGAAGACTGCCCATTCTTCTTCCTGTGATATCAAACAGGTCCGCGGTTACGATCCCTGTCCGGGGAACTTCCATTTCCAGTACGGTATTCGCCGTAACCGGATTCGGATAGATACTGGCTGTAAACCGGTTGCCTGCGGGTGTTACCCCGCCTCCGCCTGTCACCACGGCATTGCTCAGGTTCCGGTTCAGGTAAATATGGAACTCCCCGGGCTGCAGGTTAAAGTTCTGGGCTGAACCCGTGGAGGTAAATGTGCCCCCGTTCAGGTAATCATACCAGGTGCCGGCTGACGGGAAGGTATAGGCGCCGGTTTGCGCATTCACATCAAAATTCCCGACCACGCATAACATGGAAGAATCCGTGGCACTGCGCAGGGTCAGGGTTTTGAAAGCAGGCGCCAGGCTCCGGGCAATGGTAATATTATTGGCGGTAAATACATCCTTGTACCAGGGGTGTGCCCGCAATTTGTTCAGGCTGCTGAAAATATCATAGAGCCGCTTACGTCCCAATACAGTCAGGTAATCCCAGCGGATGGGCTTATTGCTTAACCGGCAATTATTATTGATCGTACCATCGGTGCAGCGGTTGATGGAAAAATCATATCCCAGTTCACCAAACTGCCAGATCATTTTCGGGCCGGGGGCGGACAGGAAGAAACCGGCACAGAGTTCAACCCGTTTCAGCGCTGTTGCCAGGTCCCTGACATTGTGTGTACTGTTGCTGCTGTTCCCGAAATTCAGGTTTTTATACATCATGCGTTCCTCATCATGGCTCTCCATATAACTTACCAGGTGTGGTTTGTTCCAGCCGCGGGAGCTATAGAGATAGCGGTCAAAATTGGAGGTATTCACCCAGCCCATGGAGGCTTCATCGAAATTATATGTATCATTTCCCCATAACATCATCCCATAGTCAGACAGTTCGATCTCCTCGTTGTCCGCGGCGAAATGTTCCAGGATCACATAGCTGCCGGATGATTTCAGCTGGCAGGTATCATAATATCGTTTCCAGATCGCCACCCGGTCGGCATGGTACTGGGAAATACAGGCTTCATTGGAAGCGCTGCCCCCGCACTGTGCGTTTTGTGTAAACCCTTTGGCGAGGTCGAACCGGAACCCGTCGATCTTGTATTCCTGTAACCAGTGTTCCATCACGCGGCTGGAGAAATAACGGGTGGCCATGCTTTCGTGGTTAAAATCGTTGAACACATTATACGGGTGAGTGGCCGTCACATTCAGCCAGGGATTGTTAGCCGCCGGCTGATTGCTGCCGCTGTTCCAGTAAAGTTTTGCCAGCGGGTTTTCGCCGGTAGTATGGTTCAGCGCAATATCCATAATAACAGCAATTCCCCTGCGGTGACAGCTGTCGATGAATTCTTTTAACCGGTTCTTGGGGCCATAATATTTATCCGGCGCCAGGAAATAATCCGGATTATACCCCCAGCTTTCATTGCCTTCAAATTCATTGAGCGGCATCAACTGAATAGCATTCACCCCCATGGTTTGAAAATAATTCAGGGAGTCCCGGATGGTCTTCCAGTCATGTGCATCCACAAAATCCCTGAGCAGGGCCTCATAGATCACCAGGTTTCTTTTATCGGGACGGGTAAAATTGGTCACCGTCCAGTTATACGCCGGCGCATTGGTTTGCAGCACACTCACAATACCCGTGGTGAGCCCGGTGGGATAGGCTTTTAAGGATGGGTAGGTTGCCGCATTAATAAACCCGTCATTATTCGGATCCAGGATCTTCTCCGAATAGGGGTCCCCTGTTTTTACGGTGCCGTCAACAAGGTATTGAAAAGCATATTCCGTTCCCGGTGTAAGACCAGATACCCTCAGCCACCAATAATTACCATCCGGGGTTTTGTTCATTACATAATTGCTCTGTTCGGTCCAGTTACTGCCCGGGAATTCACCAACCAGGGAAACCCTTGTTTTATTTGGCGCATATAACACCAGTACCACCGATGTATTGCCGGCTTCGTAATTGATACCATCCCGCACGCCCGGAGGCAGGGGCGCCACCGTAACCGGGGTGGAAACAAAGAACTGGAAGGTTTCTGATCGGGTAGTGGCCCCGTCAATCGCATCCACCCGGATGGTCTGGTTTCCCCCGGTGGTCAGGGTGGGGTTCGCCGAGATCGTTGTAACTCCGGCAGCGGACTGGATCTCCGTTCCATTCAGAAAAAGTTTCATCGTGGAGGAAATACTGGCAATAGCGGTGAGCTGAATATTATCTCCTACCTGTTTGCTGATGGGCTCAGGTATTCGCGTACTGGTAGGCTGGAAAAAAGGAACGGTGAACCGGGTGGCAATGGTATTATCATATACCGGGACGAACATATCGCTGGCATCTGTATTTCTCTGGACAGCGGTACCGGCACCATTACGGAAAAGAATGGCGATCTTAAGAATTGTTTCCCCGGCAGGGACCCCGGTGGGGGCATTAAAAAATGTACGCGGATTTGAAATGGTATAACTCCATTTATTATTACCCAGGTAAGAAGCCTGGGCGGCAGCGGGTGTGGTGGCCCAGGTGAATTTTGCATATTTCCAGTCGCCGGGACCTGTACTCGCACTCGTGATCAGCCCGATATGCACATACACATCAGCCGGTGTGCCGTAGTTAAACAAACCCTGGTTCCCTTTCGAGGCATCCATGGTGATGGTAATATTATCATTGTCCCTGGCAAAATCAGGTGTCCAGGTGAGTAACTGGGCTGTGGCTGAAACAGCAGTACCTACTAATGCGCATAGCAGCGTAAGAAATCTTTTCATAGCAAGCTCGTTTAACAATAACTGAACCGGGCGGATGCCGGGTTCCGGATTCGAAGTTAATAAATATGTACTTATTACACATTA
The DNA here is from genome assembly GCA_016192105.1 of Sphingobacteriales bacterium. Taxonomy (GTDB): domain Bacteria; phylum Bacteroidota; class Bacteroidia; order Chitinophagales; family Chitinophagaceae; genus JJ008. The sequence goes on from JACPUV010000047.1 coordinate 11,416, forward strand.
ATTTTTAGACCGGTTCCACCAGCGGGTATTATTTTAAGGGCAGGCTGATTAACTTTACCGGGTAACCCTGCTTAATTATGTATTCAAAAGAAAGTACAAAATCACTGCAACAGCTTACGAATGAGCTTATTAAAATCTGTGTTGCGGGTTCGGTACCCGCATCAGCGATTGAAAAACTCAGGAATGTACTCCGCTTTCATGAATACCGGTACTATGTGCTCAATGATCCTTTGATCGCGGATTATGAATACGACCAGTTATACAAGGCACTTGAAAAGATCGAGAAAGATCATCCGGGTTTGCTGCGGCCGGACTCCCCGACCCAGCGGGTGGCCAGGGGATTGACAAAGGATTTTTCAACCGTTCAGCACCTGGTTCCCATGTTATCACTTGATAACTCGTACAATGCGGATGACCTCCTGGGCTTTGACCGGAAAGCCCGTGAATTAACCGGGCTGGACAGTATTGAATATTGTGTGGAGCCCAAATTTGACGGGGCCAGCATTTCCCTGATCTTCGAAAATGACCTGCTGACAAGGGGTACCACCCGGGGTGATGGTGTGGAGGGCGATGAGATAACCACCAATATCCGGCAGATCAAAACTATCCCCCTTTCAGCTCCCTTTTCCAATTATGGTCTCCAGCAGATAGAGATCCGGGGGGAGGTACTGATCAATAAATCGAATTTCAAAAAATACAACGCCCAGCTGACAGAACAGGGCGAAGACCCCAAAGCCAATCCCCGGAACATGGCTTCCGGCACCCTGCGGTTAAAAGACTCCTCCGAAGTAGCCAAACGGAATCTTGAAGCCTTTGTCTATCATGTCAGCTATTTTGCCCTGAAAAAAGGGGAACAGGCACCTGAACTACTGAAAACCCATGCGGGTTCCTTAAAAATGCTCTGGGACCTGGGTTTCCGCAGTCCGGAAAAAGAAAAAAAGGTCTTTAAGGGCATTGACAAGGTGATTCAATATGTAGCGGCTTTTGAAGAAACCCGGGATGATCTGCCTTATGAAATCGACGGCATGGTGATCAAAGTGAATGAGATTGCCCTCCAGGATAAAATGGGAATGACCTCTCACCATCCGCGCTGGGCCATCGCATTTAAGTTCAAAGCAAGACAGGCCAGCAGCAAATTGCTGAACGTGGAATTCCAGGTGGGGCGTACCGGTGCGGTAACGCCGGTGGCCAAACTGGAGCCGGTAGCCGTGGGCGGGGTAACGGTGAGCAGTATCTCCGTTCATAACGAGGAGTATATCCGGGAAAAAGACCTGCGGATCGGGGATGCCGTGCTGATCGAAAGGGCCGGGGATGTGATCCCCCAGATCGTAAAATCAATGCCCGAACTCCGGACCGGTCATGAAAAACCCATTCATTTTCCCAAAAAATGCCCGGCCTGCAACAGCATTCTTTTTAAAGAAGAGGAAGAAGCGGTCTGGCGCTGTGTCAATATCGAATGTCCGGCACAGGTAGTGGAAAGGATCATCCATTTTGTCAGCAAGGATGCGATGGATATCCGCGGATTCGGGGAAGCCAATGTCCGGAAATTCTATGAAATGGGGCTGCTGAAGGATATCCCTTCTGTATATACCCTTGATTTTGAAAAACTCAAGGGGCTGGAAGGCTTTGGGCAAAAATCCATTGACAACCTGGCGACGGCAATCAGCAACTCAAAGAAGCAACCTCTTCACCGGCTGATTTATGCACTTGGTATCCGTTTTGTGGGAGAAACCACGGCCAAAACACTTGCCCAGGCGGTGAATCACCTGCTGGATTTTAAAGATTTGCCGCTCGATCAGCTGCAGCATCTTGAAGATGTTGGCCCGAAAGTGGGCGGAAGCATCCACCAGTTTTTCAGCAATAAAGACAATGTAAACCTGCTGGCAGAACTGGAAAAACTCGGGTTACAACTGAAAAACGAGAAAAAAGACGTGAGCGGCACCGGGAGCCTGGCCGGGCAAACCTTTTTATTCACCGGCACCCTGCCCACCCTGAAACGGAGTGAAGCGGAAGCCCTGGCAGAAGAACAGGGCGGGCAGATACTGAATGGTGTAAGCGCCAAACTGAATTACCTGGTGGTGGGCGAAGATGCCGGGAGCAAGCTGGAAAAAGCGAAAAAGATCAATACGGTCAGGATCATCTCCGAAGCGGAATTCCTGCAACTGACCGGGAAAAAATAATTATTGCCTTTGCCATTATTATGGTCTAACTTAGTAGTGATTGAATCTTGCTCTGATAACCTCTTCGTACCGCCGTTATTAAGACAACCTGTCCTGGCTAACTAAAAATATACACCATGATCAAAAAATTAGCCGGTGAAATCTGGAAACCACTGAGTTTTTCCGGATGGAGGCAACTTCGAAACAGATATGCCGTATCTACCAGGGGTCGTATTGCCAGTTATAAAGATGATATAACGGAAGGCAAATTATTGAGTGGTTCCCTGACCACGGGATACCGCACCCTTAACCTGCACCGCCCGGGTAACAAAGGCACCCTCTACATTCACCGGGAAATCGCCAAACTGATGGTAAACCGTAAATCGGCTGCCCATAAATATGTCATTCATAAAAATCACAACAAACTGGACAATGACATTAAAAACCTGAAATGGGCCACCTTGGAAGAAATGATGAAGCACCAGCAGGAGAGCCCGGCAAAAAAAGCCTATAAGGTAAAACAGGCCAATAAGACCACGGGGTTAAAACTTACAGCTTCCCAGGTAAGCCGGATCAAAGCCATCCTGGGTAATAAAAAAAGGAATATCACCATCCGTCAGCTGGCCGGTAAATACGGGGTGAGCGAAATGACCCTGTACCGGATTAAGAGCGGGGAGAATTGGGGGAGGGTGAAGTAGGCGGGAGTTGGGAGTTATGAGTCGGGAGTCAGGAGTTGGGAGTCGGGAGTTAGTAGTTCGGAGACGGGAGAGTATTTATCTGTATTAGCTAAGACTTAATCTGACAGTTAGGGTTAACTTTAGAGTAACAACAAACCAAAGTTTAACCCCAAAAACTGTCAGAAATGAAAGTGGAAACTAAGTTAATCAAAACCAAGTTAGGTTTACTGCAATTAGCAGAA
>JACPUV010000048.1 GCA_016192105.1 Sphingobacteriales bacterium
ACCTCTCAGTAACGGCGTACGGATTGGGCGGCTACTGGACCACCGGTGGTATTACGTATGCAGAAGAAGCGAAATCATTTTTTGGCCTGGAGGAACAGGATAAATTGCTCGGTTTTTTTTATATCGGCCATATTGCCGTTCCCTCCAAAGGCGCCACCCGGTCACCCCTGGAAGAAAAAGTAAAATGGATAAACGAATAAACATGAAAACCCGAGAACCCCTTACTCCGCCGTACCATATCTATTACCCGGTCAAAGTGGCGAAAAGTAAAATTGCAGGCAAAGGCGCCTATGCGCTCCAGTCCATCCCGGCCCGTAAGAAGATCGGCGACCTGGGTGGGGTGATCATTACGATGAAAGAAGCAATGCGGCTGATCAAAAATCTGAAAGTGATCAACCTGGTGGAACTGGAGGATGACCTGGCCCTGAATGCATCCGCCAATCCGAATGACCTGCGTTTTATCAATCACTCTTGTGAACCCAATACCTATTTGCGGGTACTGAGGAACCGTGTGGAGTTCTATGCCTTACGTACAATTAAGAAAGGGGAGGAGCTGAGTTGCGATTACGGTGAAACCCACCACGAAGGCACCCTGCCTTGTAAATGCGGGGCAAAAAATTGCCGTGGTTTTATCTGACGGCCGAAAGGAGGATAGGAAAAACTATACTGCCGTACCCCGGGAAATCAGAAAGAAATTTAACCGGCCCGTCTTTAAGACGGGCCGGTTTGTTTACGGGATCTGTTTGAGGCTTTCAGCACTTGCGCTTATCGTTTTGTCCAGGTCTTCTTTTGTGAGTGCATTGTTCAGGAACCAGCTTTCAAAAGCGGAAGGCGGCAGGTAAACGCCCTGCCCGAGCATCGCGTGAAAATATTTTTTAAATGCTTCAGTACTGGCAGATGAGGCAGAGGCAAAATCCGTAACCGGGTGATTGCTGAAATGAACACTGATCATGGAGCCCAGCTGGTTAATTACATAGGGCTGCCCCCAGGCTTTCAATCCCGCCTCCAGTCCCTCGCGCAGGTAAATGGTTTTTTCCTCCAGTTCTTTGTAGATAGAAGGATTTTTTTTCAGTTCACTCAGTAAGGTATAACCCGCGATCATGGCAATCGGGTTCCCGCTCAGGGTTCCCGCCTGGTATATATTTCCAAGCGGTGCAATCTGCTGCATGATATCTTTCCGGCCGCCAAAAGCGCCAACAGGCATTCCTCCCCCGATCACTTTGCCATAGGTTACCAGGTCGGCCCGGATACCCAGCCGTTCCTGTGCCCCGCCGGGTGCGAGACGAAAGCCAGTCATTACTTCATCCAGGATAAAAACAATACCTTCTGCATCGCAGAGCGCACGCAGTCCTTCGAGAAAACCCCGCGCCGGCAGGATGCAGCCCATATTGCCTGCCACCGGTTCCACAATAATGGCTGCGATCGTTCCTTTATGTTCCGCTGCCAGTTTCTTTACAGCTTCCAGGTCATTATAAGGAGCGGTGAGTGTATCGCCGGCCACCCCGGCGGTAACACCCGGAACCGCCTGGATATTAAATGTAGCCACCCCGCTTCCGGCTTTTACCAGGAAGGAATCAGCATGACCATGGTAATGGCCTTCAAATTTGATGAACTTATTCTTCCCGGTAAATCCCCTGGCCAGCCGGATGACGCTCATGCAGGCTTCCGTACCACTGCTAACCATCCGGATCAGGTCCACATTCGGTACCATGCTGATGATCAGTTCGGCCATTTCTATTTCCAGTTCCGTGGGAGCGCCAAAGGAAGTGGAATCCATGGCTTTTCCCCGGATGGCCTGTACCACAGGTTCATAGGCATGTCCCAGTATCATCGGCCCCCAGGAAGCGATATAATCGATATAAGCATTCCCATCGGCATCATAGAGATAAGCGCCTTTAGCCCGTTGCATAAACAAGGGAGTTCCTCCCACGCTTTTAAAAGCTCTTACGGGGGAGTTCACGCCGCCGGGAATGGATTGCTGCGCCCTTTCAAACAGGGAGATGCTTTTTTCAATGTTCATACTGCGTATAGTTTATTTGCCAGGATCCTGTTTAGTCAATCAGCCGTACCGCTTCTTTTGCAAAATAAGTGGCGATCAGGTCGGCGCCGGCCCTTTTGATTGAGGTCAGTACTTCCAGGATGGCTTTGTCTTCATCGATCCAGCCGTTGGCAGCCGCCGCTTTGATCATCGCATATTCACCACTGATATTATAAGCACTTACCGGTACCTGCACGGCATTTTTTACATCCCGGATAATATCAAGATAACTCAGCGCCGGCTTTACCATTACAATGTCAGCTCCTTCCTCCACATCCATCAGGGTTTCTTTTACGGCTTCTATGCGGTTGGCATAATCCATCTGGTAGGTTTTCTTGTCGCCGAAACCCGGTGCGGAATCCAGCGCATCCCGGAAGGGGCCGTAAAAACAGGAAGCATATTTGGCACTGTAACTCATAATGCCCACATGGGAAAAGTGCCGTTCTTCCAGTCCTTTACGGATCGCGCCGATCCGGCCATCCATCATATCGCTGGGGGCCACCATGTCGGCACCGGCTTCTGCATGACTGCTACTCATTTTTACCAGCGCTTCCACGGTCTCATCATTCAGGATGCGGCCATCTTTTACAATACCGTCATGCCCGTAGGTGGAGTAGGGGTCCAGCGCCACATCGGTCATAATATACATATCGGGTACCGCCTCCCTGATAGCGCGGATACTGCGCTGCATCAGGCCGTCCCTGTTCCAGGCTTCCTGGCCCGTATTGTCTTTCAGTTCGTCCCTGCATTTAATAAAAAGCAATACGCTGCGGAGTCCCATGTTCCAGAGTTCCTTTACTTCCTTCACCGTATGGTCCAGGCTGGAACGGTAATAGCCGGGCATGGAACGGATCTCCGTTTTTATGTTTTCCCCTTCGTCAATAAACAATGGCACGATAAAATCCGAAGGCGACAAACGAGTTTCCGCCACCAGGGAGCGGATAGCGGGAGATTGCCGGAGTATTCTGTTTCTTCTTTGCAGGTACATATAGCGTTGTATTAATAGTTATATCAATGCGCTTTAGCAGGAATTGCTGCGACGCGCCCATTCGTTTTTTTCTTCCGCACTGATTTCCGGTACCCATTCCCGGGGATGAAGGCATGCTTCCAGTAGTCGGTATTCTTCCGTTCCCGGTGCCGGCTGGTAATTGTATTCAAACCGGGCTACCGGGGGCAGGCTCATCAGGATACTTTCTGTCCTCCCATTTGTTTTAAGTCCGAAGAGGGTGCCGCGGTCATGCACCAGGTTAAATTCAACATAGCGCCCTCTCCGGATCTCCTGCCAGTGTTTGTTTACTGCTGTGTAAGTCGTGTTTTTTCTTTTCTCCACGATGGGAATATATGCAGCTGTAAATGCATTGCCACAGGCTTCCCCGAAGCGCATCCAGAAATCCACATCCTTTTTGCCTTCAGCCCGTTGGTAATCATAAAAGATACCACCGATCCCCCTTCGTTCCCCGTTGCGGTGCCAGTTTACAAAATACTGGTCACATTCTTTTTTAAAACGCGGGTAGAAAGACGGATCAAACCGGTCACAGGTGTTTTTATAAGTCTGGTGAAAATGACGGGCATCCTCCTCTATAAGATAGTAAGGAGTAAGGTCGGTGCCCCCGCCAAACCAGCGGTCGGTTATTTCATCTTTTTCATTGCAGAGCTCAAACATCCGGTAATTGCAGTGTACGGTGGGTACAAAGGGGTTGACGGGATGGATCACCAGGCTCAGTCCGCAGGCAAACCAGTGGCTGCCATTGATGTGTAACTGTGTACGCATGGTATCTGTTACATCCCCGAATACCACCGAAGTATTGACACCGCCTTTCTCCAAAACAGGGCCGTTGGCGATCACCCTTGTTTTCCCGCCGCCGCCTTCCGGTCTTTCCCAAACATCTTCCATAAAACGGGCACTGCCGTCCGCAGATTCCAGTGCCGCACAGATCCTGTCCTGCAGGTCATGTATCATGGAGGTCCAGCGTTCTCTTATTGTTATCTCAGGCATGAAAACGGATCGTTTATGTATTAACTACTGTATTCTTTTACGGCATCCACAAAGGCCCTGGCATGGTCCACCGGTACATTGGGTGTGATTCCGTGTCCCAGGTTGACAATATAACGTTGCGGACCAAATTCATCGATCATTTCTTTTACGGATCTCTTGATCTCGGGTATGGGGGCCAGCAATTTCGCAGGATCAAAATTTCCCTGGAGGGTGATCTTATTTCCCGTCAGTTCCCGGGCAACACGGGGGCTGATACACCAGTCGATGCCCACTCCGGAAGCAGCACTTTCGCTGATATCCTTCAGCGCATACCAGCTTCCTTTCGGGAAGAGGATCACCGGGGCCTCTGGTTGCAGCGCTTTTGCGATCCGGAACAGGTAAGGCTGGGCAAACCGGCTAAAATCAGCGGGGCTGAGCGAACCGGCCCAACTGTCAAATACCTGCACCGTATCCGCGCCGGCTTTTACCTGTGCTTTTAAATAATCGATCGTGATCAGGGTGATCTTATCCAGCAACTGGTGCGCCAGTGCCGGTTCTGTATAGGCAAATTGTTTTGCCCTGTCCCAGGTCTTGCTTCCCCTGCCCTCCACCATATAGCAAAGAATGGTCCAGGGGGCGCCGGCGAAACCAATCAGGGGTACCCGGCCATTCAGTTCTTTTTTGGTCAGGGTTAAAGCCTCTAAGACATAGTTCAGGCTTTCCTCCGCCCCGGTGCTGATCAGGGCATCAATATCTGCCTGTGTCCGGATGGTTGCAGGTAATAAGGGGCCCCTGCCTTCTTCCATCAGTACTTCCATCCCCATGGCCTGGGGTATCACAAGAATATCACTGAAAATAATGGCGGCATCCACCCCCACCTGGTCCACCGGCTGCAGGGTGATGGCGGTGGCAAGCTCAGGTGTCCGGCAGCGGGTGAAAAAATCATATTGCTCCCGCAGCCGGATATAATCGGGTAAATAGCGGCCGGCCTGCCGCATCATCCATACCGGTGGGCGTTCCACGGTATCTCCGCGCAGTGCTTTTAATAATAAATCGTTTTTATGGATACTCATTTTGTTTTTTGTTTCAGTACAGCAAACCGGGTGGTTGCTTACTGCTGATGAAAATAACGGATGGCTTGTTGTAACAAATAATCCTTACCCGGCTGCTCACAGATTACTGTTTTATTCTGACTGTATTTCCGGATGGCTTCGGCAGTGGTAGGACCAATCGCGAAGAGAGTTGTTTGCCCGGGCAAGCGGTTATTGCTGAAAAAACTCTCCACGGCACTGGGACTGAAAAACAGGATCCCATCATAGTACTGGCTGACCTTTTGCGGTACAGCAATGGTTTGATAGACCCGGATCTCTTCCACTTCAATACCGTGGCTGCGGAGCATCGCCGGCAGTTCATCCCGGCGCCGGTCACCACAAAAAAAGAGAACATGATCAGTACCCTCAGCGGCCAGGATACGATCCGCCAGTTCCGCAGCGGAGCCGGCCGTACCCGCTATCAATTCCTTTCCGAAATATTTTTCCACCCGTTGGCGGGTAGTATGACCGGTGCAATAGATATACCAGTCGGGTTGCTGCCCTTCCTGTCGCGCGGCTACCGCTTCCACTGCGTTCATGCTGGTAAAGACCACGGTGGCGGATTGCAGGTAGGCCTGTTCAATTTCCTGTATCGTTTCAATAGTGCTGAAGGGTTCTGTTTCAATAAAGGATACTACATCAACCCGGATGCCGGTATCCGTTGTTTCCGCGATCAGGGTTTCCTGCAGCGGCCGGGTGGATAATATGCTGTATTTAGCTGGCTGCATTCCTGATTTTAGCTGCAATGGCAAGGCCCCCGTTTTCCAATAACAGGGCAGCGGCCCGGGTTCCTAATTCTTCACTCTCCGTTAAACCGGCTTTCAGTTCCACAACTGCTTTTTCGGCTCCGTCAAGGGTAAGAATATTGCCCCTGAAATGGATTTCATTTCCGTTCACCTGCGCAAAGGCGCTGATAGGAGTGGAGCAGCCACCCAGTAAAGTCCGGAGAAAACTTCTTTCTGTACGGGTGCATATTTCTGTTTCCAGGTCATTGAACGTCCGGCAGGCTTCGGTTGTATAGCTGTCCTTTTCCAGGCTGGCGACCAGGATGGCACCCTGCGCCGGAGCGGGCAGCATCCAGTCCAGTTCTTTCGCATTTTCAGGACGTAACCCGATCCGCTCCAGACCAGCCTGTGCAAAAATGGCACCGTCCCAGTTTTCTTCCTGTAGTTTTTTCAACCGGGTATTTACATTGCCCCGCAGGTTATGTAACTGATGAGCCGGGTAACGGTTCAGCCATTGCGCTTTTCTCCGGATACTGCTGCTGGCAATATGCAGCACCAGTTTGCCGGGAAGGGTCCATTCCCCTTTTTCTTCCGCCCATTCCCCTTTGTAAACCAGGAGATCTTTTACCGGGCCACGTTTCAAAACGGCGGCCGGCCTGATACCCGCAGGCAGTTGGGTGGGTACATCTTTCATGGAATGTACGGCCAGGTCGATGCGGCCATTCAGCAAAGCCATATCCAGGCTGCGGGTGAAGATTCCTTGTACACCCATTTCGTATAAGGGGGTGTGCAGGTCAATGTCTCCTTCACTTTTAATATAGACCAGTTCCGCGGGGTAACCGTTTTGGGCAAGCAATACCTGTACCTGCGTGGCCTGCCATACGGCGAGCTGACTTTCCCTCGTTCCGATCCGGATTATTTTTCCCATATTATGCGTTGATACCCGTTGCAATGAATTCGTTGATGGCTTCAATATAATGGCAGCCTTTCTGGTTTTGTACTTTGAGTTTATTCGCCATTCCGTTGATCACCCGCTGGATCTTAGCGTCAGCATCCGGTTTCGGGGCGGAACTGTCGTATAAAAGTACAAATAAGGGGGAAGAATGTATTTCCTTCAGCTTTGTCTTAACCGCTTTCAGTACCGGAACATGTTTGCGCATCTGGTACCACTCATTGAATTCCGCGAGGTATTCCGCTATGATGGCCCTGGCCTTAGGCACTTCGGCCTGCCGGCGGGCCAGTGTCTCGTCTTTTAGCTTTGACAATTCATCTACGTTTACCAGGGTGATGCCATCCAGCGCAGCCACTGCGGGATCTACATTGTTGGGGATGGAAAGATCGATAAGCAGCTTTTGACGGTGAGGGAGGAGATGTGCCGGGCCGATCACGGGTTGCTCTGCATTTGTGGCGACCAGGATAATAGCTGCTGCATCGATCTCCTCCTGCAACCGGGTGGCCGGGGCCGCTCTCAGCCCAAGCTCTTCCGCCAACTGGCAGGCTTTGAAATCCGTCCGGTTGATCAGGGTGATATTCCGGGTACCCAGGTAATCCACCAGGTTTTTGCAGGTGCTGTGCCCGATCTTACCGGTGCCCAGCAGTAATATTTTTTTGCCGGCAATATTGCTTACAGATTCTTTGATATACTGTACCGCAGCAAAGGATACAGAAATCGTTCCGTTGCTGAGTGCAGTATGGTTCTTGATCGCTTTGGAGGACTGGAGCATGCAGTTCAGCAGCCGTTCGGTAAAGGCATTGATGCGGCCATGCTCTTTGGCGATGCGAGCCGCCTGCTTGATCTGCCCAACAATCTCGTAGTCGCCGAGGATCTGTGAATCCAGCCCGGCGCCCACTTCAAAAAGGTGTTCAACGGCGGCCAACCCCTTATGGGTATAACAAAGGTTGCTGAAGGTTTCCAGGCTGCCTTCTGTCTTGGAACATAACAGGGCGGATAACCGGCCGGCCTGGTCGGCGAACCCATAGATCTCGGTCCGGTTACAGGTGGAAACAATAAACAATTCGGAAATACCAAAGGAAGGAGCTTGTTCGAGCAGGAGGGCGTACTGGTCATTGCTTACCGCGAACTGGCCTCTCGCCGCGGCATCAGATTTTTTGTAATTGATACCGCAGACGAAAAAATGGTGAATCGCTGTTGGCCCATTGCCCTCCATGTGTTTCGCGTTTTGCTGCTTTAAACAAAATTAATTCCACACTAACCAAGTGCCTAATTACTCTGTCACTGCACTGTCATTTCAACGCCTGAATTTACTCATTTAACGAACTGTCAGAAATCATGTAATAATATTGTCAAAAGCGAATGAGTATTCGTTTGTGTGGGACAGCATTTTATATTCAGGAAACGAATTGAACTTTTCTTTAGCACTGCGGTTACTTTTGCATACTATCGGATCAACTATGGAAAAAGCTGCCAGAACCGGAATACTTTTAATGAACCTTGGTTCGCCGGACTCCACGGAAGTGAAGGATGTCCGCCGTTACCTCAGCGAATTTTTAATGGACGGCCGCGTTATTGATATTCCTTATCTCGCCCGCCTCTTGCTGGTGAAAGGGATCATTGTACCATTCAGGTCCCCGAAATCTGCCGCGGCTTACCGTGCCATATGGACCAGTAAAGGATCCCCGCTTATCGGGTTTACCCGGCAATTGCAGGAAGCCCTGCAACGACAGGTAAAAGAACCGGTAGAGATCGCCATGCGGTATGGCAATCCTTCTCCTGCAGCTGCCTTTGAACGGTTGATGCGAAAACAGCCCGGACTGGATGAAGTGATTGCGGTCCCCCTCTACCCGCATTATGCAATGAGCAGCTATGAGACGGCAGTGGAATATGTAAAAGAAATACACCGGAAAAATAACTACCCGTTTCGTATCCGTTTTATTAAACCCTATTATAAAGAAGCCCGTTACCTGGATGCGCTGGCGGAAAGCATCCGGCCTTACCTGGACCAGGATTTTGATCACTTGCTGTTCAGTTATCACGGGGTTCCGGAACGGCATATTTACAAAGGGGATAGTACCGGGCAACATTGCCTGAAATCAGCCGCTTGTTGTGAAACCGATTCTGCCGCACATACCCGGTGTTACCGGCACCAATGCCTGGTGACCACCAAAATGATCGCGGAAAAACTGGGACTCCCGGACGAAAAATTCAGTTTTTCTTTCCAGTCAAGATTGGGCAGGGATGAATGGTTGAAACCATATTCGGCCAGTCGTTTTAAAGAAATGCCCGGAGAGGGAATCAAAAAAATTCTGGTGGCCTGCCCTGCTTTTGTCAGCGATTGCCTCGAAACCCTGGAGGAAATCGCCGTGGAAGGAAAGGAGCGGTTCCTGCAGGCCGGCGGCGAGTCGTTTACCATGATCCCCTGCCTGAACGTGCATCCGCTATGGGTAAAAGCCATTGCCGGTTATGTACAGGAAGTGAAGGAAGGCAACTGTGAAATGCTGCTGGAATGAAGATGTATTCAATAGTAACTAACTCAAATTTGTGATCCCTATATGTATCTCTATTTAAAGGCCATTCATATCATTTTCATCGTTACCTGGTTTGCAGGGCTTTTCTATATTGTCCGTCTTTTTATTTACAATGCGGAAGCGAATGAAAAATCCGAGCCGGAACGTACAATACTCCAGGCCCAGTTCGCGGTAATGATCCGCCGGCTCTGGTACGGGATCACCTGGCCTTCGGCCCTTCTCACTATTATTTTCGGCGGACTGGTCTGGTACAAACTCTGGCTGCTGCCATCCTGGCTGCTGATCAAACTTTTTTTCGTAGCCGGGCTGTACCTCTATCATTTTTCACTGGAGAAACTGGTGCGGCAGCAACTGAAAGGGGTATTCCGGTATCATTCCCAGCAATTGCGCCTGTGGAATGAAGTAGCCACGGTCTTCCTGGTCTCGATAGTAATGCTGGTGGTGGTAAAGCAGGACCTGAGCGTGGTATGGAGCCTGGCAGGACTGGTACTCTTCATTCTCCTGCTCATGAGTGCGATCCGCATTTATAAAATCATCCGGGTAAAACAGGAAAGTAAGAAATCCTGAATTCAGATGGCTTTGCTGAACTGGGGTTGATGCGTATCCCGGTTACGCTGCAGGTAAAGATCAAAGGCGCTGCAGATATTGCGGATAAAATGCCTCCCGGTGGCTGTAACTTCCAATCCCTGCTCATCCCATTTGATCAGCTGATCGGCTTCCAGTTTTACCAGTTCGGGATAAGTGAACTGCTTTAACATGGCCTGGTCTTCTTGTTGAAAACTGGTTTTCCCCTTGCAGCTAATAGCAAGAATATACCGGCGGAAACGGAGATCTTCTTCGCTCAGGAAATACCCCCGGAAAACAGGGAGTTCATTTTTTTTGAGGCAGTCGTAATAGTCATGCAGGGCTTTTTTGTTTTGTGCAAAGGCATTTCCTGTATCACTGATGCTGGAAACTCCAAGTCCCAGCAGGAGGGAAGTATGTTGGGTGGTATAGCCCATAAAATTGCGGTGGAGACTCCCGTTCTTCCAGGCTGTATAGAGGGCATCTCCCGGCAGGGCAAAATGGTCCATACCGATATCCACATAGCCGGCAGCGGTGAGCATTTCCTTTCCTTTCAGGTACAGGGCCAGTTTTTCCGCTGCAGCGGGCAGGTCATTTTCGTCGAATAAGCGCTGCCCCCGGCTGGTCCAGGGTACGTGCGCATAACTGTAAAATGCGATCCGGTCCGGTTTTAATTCCAGTATTTCCGTAAATGTTTTTTCAATGCTCCGGAGGGTTTGTTTGGGTAACCCGTAAATGAGATCGTAATTCACAGATTCAAATCCTGCGGCACGGGCCTGTTCTGTAACACGCCGTACATTTTCCAGCGGCTGGATCCGGTTGATAATGCGCTGCACTTCCGGGTCATTGTCCTGGACCCCGAAACTGATACGCCTGAATCCGAGCCGGTACAGTGTACGGATATGTGCTGAACTGGTATTATTAGGATGGCCTTCGATACTGAATTCATGTTCGCTGTGTACCCTGCAACGGTCCTTTATAAAAGTGACCAGCCTTTCCAGGTGCTGCGGGGAGAAAAATGTGGGTGTGCCACCGCCCAGGTGCAGTTCGCGCAGCACCGGTTTTTCAGGAAGCAGCCTGAGGTACAGGTCAAATTCTTTTTCAAGCATTTCAAGGTATTCCGGCTCCACCCCGTGATGGGTACTGATTTTTTTATTGCAGCCGCAATAGGTGCACAAGGACTCGCAAAAAGGCAAATGGATATACAGGCTGATGCCTTCTTCATGGTTGTGCAGGCGAAATTGTTCCACCAGTGTCTTCTTCCATTGGCCTGTATCTATACCATCTTTCCATACAGGAACGGTGGGGTAGCTGGTGTAACGGGGAACGGGCAGGTTGTATTTGGCCACAAGGCCGGGGTTTTCGTTTCGTTGCATGCGGTAAAAATGTGCATTCGTGTTTGCAATAAAACTGAGCAGGCCGCAGGAACCGGCTGATTTTGATCGCCGGATTGTCAAATCTTTGTCAGCTTTTTTCCCGGGGCACTGATTTTCCCTTTGCGGAAATGGTTTTTCTGATTCCGTAAGGGCGATACGGGTTATCCACGGCAAATTTGCTCAAATATTTCGGACATGTTACGAAAGCAACTACTGACTGCGGCAGGATTATGCATCATAAATGTACTGGCTCATTCCCAGGGACAACCGCGTGTATTCCATGATGACAGTACCAAACCTGTTACCAAATACCTCAATGATATTACGATAGTGGGCCGGTACAGCAGGAGTGATATCCAGCAAATGCCCGAGATCGTGGGCACTTCCATTTATGCCGGGAAAAAGAATGCACTCATTGTTTTGGATAATGTAAACGGGAATGTGGTCACGAACACCATGCGGCAGGTGGTGGCCAAGATACCCGGGATACAGATCTGGGAAAGCGATGGCAGCGGGATACAGATCGGTATAGCCGCCCGCGGTCTCAGTCCCAACCGCAGCTGGGAATTCAATGTAAGACAGAACGGGTATGATATTGCGGCGGATCCTTATGGTTACCCGGAAGCGTATTATAACCCGCAGTTGCAGGCCGTACAGCGGATTGAAGTGGTCCGCGGACAGGGCTCGCTGCAATACGGCCCGCAGTTTGGCGGGCTCGTGAATTATATCCTCCGGAACGGCAGCGAAATCAATAAACCGTTTGAATTTGAATCCCAGCAAACAACAGGGAGCAACGGGTTATTCAACAGCTATACTGCCCTGGGCGGGGAAACAAAAAAATACCATTATTATGCCTTCTTCGATCACCGCAATGCAGATGGCTACCGCCAAAACAGCCGGTACTATACCAATTCCGGTTTCGGGACCTTTACCTACCGGCTCACCAATCAATTTTCCCTGAGTGCGGAGGTGATGCGGAATAATATCCGCAGCCAGCAACCCGGGGGACTCACCGATGCACAAGTAAAGCAGGATATCCGCCAGAGTTTCCGAAGCCGCAACTGGTTTGATATTACCTGGACCACGGCTGCACTGATCGGCAATTACCAGTTCAACGATCATGCAAAACTCAATATCAAGCTCTTTGCAGTGCACGGGGACCGGCACAGTGTGGGCTATATGCCTTCCGCCGGAATACTGGCAGCCGATACCATTAACCCGGGCACGGGGGTGTACAATCCCCGTAACCTGAATACCGATAACTACCGTAACTACGGACTGGAGGTCCGTTATCTCGGTGATTTTTCCATCGGGAAGAGCAGCAGTACTTTATCAGTCGGCGGGCGCCTGTACCAGGGGGCCACATACCGGTATGCGGCGGATGGCAAGGGAACCACCGGTACAGGTTATAATATGATCCTGCCAGATGGTATATGGACAAGGGATATTGATTTCAATACGGTGAATGCGGCCCTGCATGCGGAGAACATTTTCCGGATCGGGGAAAAGCTCCTGCTGATTCCCGGCTTCCGGTATGAATATATTACAGGGAAAGCCTCCGGGCGAAACGGGTTCAGCGGAGGCACGGAGATCCGGTTGCAAAACCAGCAACGAAGCCGGGGCTTTATTCTCGGGGGTATCGGTACCGAATACCATCTTACAAAAGGAACTGAATTGTATGGCAATTTCACACAGGCCTACCGCCCGGTTCAGTTTGCCGATCTTACCGCACCACCCACAACGGATGTAATTGATGAAAACCTGCGGGATGCGAGGGGATACAATGCGGACCTGGGATACCGGGGTAAAATTTCCAACTACCTGTTTTTTGATGTGAGCGGATATTATCTGCGGTACAATAACCGGATCGGGGTGGTGGTGCAGCAGCGGACCGATGGCAGTTTTTATAACTTCCGGACCAATGTGGGCAGTAGCAACAGCAAGGGGGCCGAGAGTATCGTTGAATTCAACCCGGTGAAAGCGTTCCTGCCGAAGTCGAAATGGGGGGATATCAGCTTCTTTATTTCATACGGCTATACAGATGCACGGTATGGCAATTTTAAAGTGATTACGAAGAATTCGTCCAGCCAGCTGGTGGAGACGAACCTGAAAAATAAAAAAGTGGAAAATGCGCCGGAACAGCTGATCCGGAGCGGGCTCACCTATACCTATAAGGGATTTTCGCTTACTGCCCAGTTGAGTTATGCCGGGGCCAGTTTCGCGGATGCAAATAATACGGTAGCTGCAGGTGCCAACGGGCAAAACGGGCTGATCCCCGCTTATACGGTAACCGACCTGACTGCCACATACCGCTTCAGCAGGCAGCTGCATATAAAAGCCGGTATCAATAACCTCGGGAATGAAAAATATTTTACCCGCCGGGCAGGCGGATACCCGGGCCCGGGAGCATTACCCGCTGACGGAAGATCCTTCTTCCTGAGTGCCGGTGTTAAACTGTAATCAATACACGATTTTCGACGGGTTGGGTAATTTAAATTTCTGAATTATCCAACCTGTCGCTGTTTAAACACCGGGTGATCCTGATCAGGAAAGCGCCTGATTAAAAAACCGGGCCGGTCACCAGTTGGTCAAACAATGCATATACTTCGTTTCGTGACAAATGCATGATAAATCTGAAATTCTGTTGGTAAATCTTTGTTCTCACAATTGATTACATGAAACCAACAGTCGTTTTATTCATTGCCGCCTTTCTCACCGCTTCGTCCGTATTGGCGCAGGAGAAAAGGATCTACCGGCCGGAGGATACCACCCGGGCCAAAGAGTTGAATGAGGTGGTGGTGACTGCCACGCGGACCGAACGGAAACTGGCCAACGTGGCCGTACCGGTAAGGGTGATCGACCAGCGGACTATTCAGCAGGCAGGCTCATTGCGCCTCCGGGATATATTGCAGGAACAGGCCGGTCTTTATATGACCAATGGTTTTGGTACAGGGGTGCAGATGCAGGGCCTGAACCCGGATTATACCCTGATCATGGTGGATGGTGAACCCCTGGTGGGCCGTACGGCCGGTGTGCTGGACCTGAACCGGGTGGCGGTGGGCAATATCCGCAAGATTGAGATTGTAAAAGGGCCCTCCTCCAGTTTATACGGTTCCGAAGCCATGGCCGGTGTGATCAATATAATCACGGATAATTCATTTAAGAAAAGGCTGAATACCGGGTTTCGTTATGGTTTCGGCAACCCGGACGAAGGATGGGCCTTGCCGGGTTCCCGGAAATCCTTTGATAATATTGATTTCAGCCTGCAGGGCAGTACCACGATCCATAAATTAGGGATCCAGTTTTTTTCCGATGCCAATTATCTCGATGGCGTCAGTTTCAGGCCCTTTTCCACCGAGCGGGTACCGCAGCCGATCTGGCGGCTTACCAACCAGCTGCAACTGAATTACCGGATCAGCCAGCGGACAAAAGCCGGCTTCTCCATCCGCCATGCGTATGATCATATCAAACAGGAGTTCGCGGTAAGTAATAATGGTGCTGTTACCAATTCCTACGGCAGGGAAGCCAATAAGGACCTGAATAGTAACGGGGTGCTGGTGCACCAGTTTTCCGATAAAATAAAAACCACCCTGCGGCTTTATGCCACCGCTTACAATGGTTCACAGGTGCTGAAATTTAAAGAAATTCCGGACAGTGTGTACGACGACGAATTCCGCCAGCATTTTTACCGGGCCGAAGACCAGACCGATATTTCCTGGGAAAAGGCAACCCTGACCCTGGGGGCCGGTTATGCAATTGACCAGGTGAACAGTACCCGGTATGATGACGTGAACAGCCGGAAACAAAACACGATCGGTTTTGGGTTTACCCAATATGAATGGAGCCCGGCAGAAAAACTTACGGTGATCGCCGGGATCCGGTATGATGATAATAAACTATTTGCGGCAGCAGTCAGCCCCAAACTGGCCCTGCGCTATACCGTTAGTAAAAAATTGTCCTTGAGAGCCTCTGCCGGCCGGGGTTTCAAGGCCCCTGATTTCCGGCAACTCTACCTGAATTTCACCAACAATGCGGCCGGTGGTTATTCGGTATTTGGCAGTATTGATGCCGTTAAGATCATCGACGAACTGAACCGCCTGGGACAAATTGCGGAGATCAAAGAAGATTACAGCAAACTGAAACAACTGGCTCCTGAGTATTCCACCGGTCTGAATGCGGGCGGTACTTATACCCCGGTTGAGCAGCTCAGTATAAATGTCAACCTTTTCCGGAACGATATCGAAAACCTGATCGATGCCCGGGAAGTGGCCGTCCGCAGCAATGGGACACAGATTTTTAGTTATATCAATGTGAAGAATGCTTATACCGAAGGCGCAGAGCTGGAACTCCAGTGGCAGTGGAACAAATACTTTCGCGTGAACGGGGGCTACCAGTTTCTCTATACCGCGGATAAGGCGGACCTGAAAAGGATACGGTCAAAATCCGTATTCACCCGGGATGAGAACGGGTACAGCCGGCTGCTGGAACGCCGTGAATACAGCGGGCTTCCGAACCGCAGCCGGCACATGCTGAACCTGAAACTTTGCTATGATGACCAGTCCTCCTTTGCCACATTCCGGGCGATCTACCGGGGAAAATGGGTGGTCTCGGATGCGGACGGGAACGGGGTTTATAATAGTCATGATGAATTTGCCAGCGGATTTGTCCTCTTCAATCTTTCCGCAGGCCGCCAGTTTAAAAACGGGATCCGCCTGCAGGCAGGAATGGATAATGTGCTCAATTACCGGGACATCAATAACCTGCCCAACCTGCCCGGCCGGATGTTCTGGCTCGGGGCCCAGTTCAAATTAATTCCCTGAAAAACGAGTCAACAATTTAATTAAACATAAAACAGGATCAACGATGAAAAACACAATCATCTCCGTACTCGCCCTGGCTGTAGTATTTACAGCCTGCAACAAAGACAAAACCATTACCACGCCGGCTGACCCCAATGCTTTTAAAGTATCCGTCAGCGGTAAAATCGTTTCCGTGAAAAATCTTCCGGCTGATACCATCGTGGGACTGGTAGGGGGACAACCCGTCGGAGTAGGCAAATACGCCTTCTTTAACCTGCGCACCAATACCTGGGTAGCCAATACCGATTCCGCTTCGGCCAACTGGGACCTGGCTTTTTCCGGTTCAACGATCCGTATCAATGCCGGTACCAGCGGTCCGGGAACAGGTGGAGCTTTTGTATGGGTGGGATCCTTTGATAACCTGGCCAGCGTACCGGCCGACTCCGTTTTTAAAACAGATAACTATCCCGCTTATGCGATTACCAAGGGCAGTGGCAAGGGCTGGTACAGCTATGATGGTGCCACCAACCTGCTGAACCCCATTCCCGGGCGCGTACTGGTAATTAGGACAGGGGATGGTAAATATGCCAAAGTGGAGATCCTGAATTATTACCGTGGTGGCGTGACCCCTTCAGCTTCGGCTACTGATGAGGTGAAAACCAGCGAACAGCGCTATTACACATTCCGTTACACTTTCCAGTCCAACGGAACTACGACGTTTTAAGTGACATCTTTACATCCGGAATTGAAACCAGGGGTTGTGCCAGGAACGGTACAGCCCCTTTTTATCCCGCCGCATCGTACAGGGCCGTATTATTTCGTAACTTTGCACCCATTTTAGAATGGCTATGAGTGCTAAATACAGAGAATTCACCGGGCTGAATCTGCCTGTCATTGAACAGGAAATACTGGCAAACTGGGCTGGAAACCAGGCTTTTGAAAAAAGTGTCACCTTGCGCGAAGGGGCAGCTCCCTTTGTATTTTATGAGGGCCCTCCCAGCGCCAACGGAATGCCCGGGATCCACCACGTGATATCGCGGACCCTGAAGGACCTGGTATGCCGGTACAAAACCATGAAAGGCTTCCAGGTAAAACGCAAGGGGGGCTGGGATACGCATGGACTGCCAATCGAACTCGGCGTGGAAAAGGAACTGGGGATTACCAAGGAAGATATTGGCAAGAAGATCTCGGTAGAAGCCTATAATAAGAAATGCCGGGAAGTGGTATTGCGGTACAAGGATAAATGGGATGATATTACCCGTAAAATGGGTTATTGGGTTGATCTGAATGACCCGTATATCACATTTAAAAATGAATACATTGAAACATTGTGGTGGTTGCTGAGTGAATTGTATAAAAAAGGGTTGCTGTATGAAAGTGTAAGTATTCAACCGTATTCACCCGCCGCTGGTACCGGCCTGAGTTCACACGAACTGAACCAGCCGGGAACGTATAAGGATGTAAAAGATACCAGTTGTGTGGCGATGTTCCGCGCGGTACAGGATGAAAAAAGTAAATTCCTTCATGATGCGGTTCACGGAGATGAGGTGTTCTTTCTTGCCTGGACCACCACTCCCTGGACCCTGCCCAGCAATCTGGGGCTGACTGTCGGCGCGAATATTGACTATGTGCTGGTAAAAACATTCAATCCCTACACCCATTTACCGGTAAATGTGGTACTGGCCAAAGCCCTGCTTGGTAAATATTTTAAAGAAGAAGGAAAGGAGGGTGATTTTGACGGGTACAATGAAAAAGTAAAAATAATACCCTGGTCTGTTATTACTGAATTCAAAGGTTCCGCTATAGAAGCGTGCCGCTATGAGCAGCTGATGCCTTATGATGCCAACAGCCCGGCTCATGCTGGCGGCGATCCATTCCGCGTACTAGTGGACAGTTTTGTTACCACTGAAGACGGTACGGGTATTGTTCATACCGCCCCGGCTTTTGGTGCCGATGACTATAAAGTAGGAAAGAAATACAATATTGGTATTCTTACCATGGTGGACCGGGCAGGAAAATTTGTGGACGGGATGGGGGAATTCAGTAACCGCTATGTAAAGAATTATAAGGACGATCCGGACTATGTGGATGTGAACGTGGACATCGCGGTAAAACTGAAAAAGGAAAACCGTGCTTTCAAAGTAGAAAAATACGAACACAGCTATCCGCATTGCTGGAGAACCGATAAGCCCGTGCTGTATTACCCCCTGGATGCCTGGTTCATTAAGACCACCGCACTCAAGGACCGCATGGTGGAACTGAACAAGACCATCAACTGGAAACCAAAATCCACCGGGGAAGGACGCTTTGGCAATTGGCTGGAGAATATGGTGGACTGGAACCTGAGCCGCAGCCGTTACTGGGGCACACCCCTGCCGGTTTGGCGTACGGAGGATGGCGAAGAGGAGGTTTGCATCGGCAGTATCGCAGAACTGAAAGAACTTGCTGCCAAAGCGGATGCCGTGCTTGGGACGCAAAACCCGCCGCTCGTTGCTGATTCAATCGATCTCCATAAACCCTTTGTCGATGATATTGTATTGATCAGTCCATCGGGCAAAGCGATGAAACGGGTACCCGACCTGATCGATGTGTGGTTCGACAGTGGCGCCATGCCCTATGCGCAATGGCATTTCCCTTTCGAGAATAAAGAAACCTTCAAACAATCTTTCCCGGCTGATTTTATCGCCGAAGGAGTGGACCAGACCCGGGGCTGGTTCTATACCCTGCATGCCATCGCCTGCCTGGTGTTTGATTCAGTGGCTTACAAGACCGTCGTCAGTAACGGACTGGTGCTGGATAAGAACGGGAACAAGATGAGCAAGCGGCTGGGGAATGTGGTGGATCCGTTTGAGACCATTGAAAAATACGGAGCCGATGCCACCCGCTGGTACCTCATCACCAATGCCTCTCCCTGGGATAACCTGAAATTTGATCGGGAAGGGATCAAAGAAGTACAGCGTAAATTCTTTGGTACTTTATACAATACCTACCAGTTCTTCGCCCTCTATGCCAATGTGGATGGGTTTGCTTTTACAGAAGCGTATATCCCGGTGGCCGCGCGCCCGGAGATCGATCGCTGGATCCTGTCTTCCCTGAATACCGTGGTGAAGAAAGTGAATGAATACATGGATGACTATGAGCCCACCCAGGCTGGCCGGGTAATCGAGGATTTTGTGGATGAACAGCTGAGCAACTGGTATGTCCGTTTGTGCCGCCGCCGTTTCTGGAAAGGAGAATATGAGCAGGATAAGATCAGTGCTTACCAGACCCTCTACGAATGCCTTGAAACCCTTACGCGCCTGATCGCTCCCATTTCCCCCTTCTTCAGTGATGCCGTATTCCGGAACCTGAATGCTGTAACCGGCCGTTTTGGGGTTGCTTCCGTACACCATGTGGACTTCCCGGTACCGGATGAAACAGCAGTGGATACCCTGCTGGAGGAAAGAATGCAACTGGCCCAGGATGCATCCTCCCTGGTATTGTCACTCCGGAAAAAAGTAAATATCAAAGTGCGCCAGCCGCTGCAGAAAGTACTGATCCCGGTGATGAGCCCTGCCATGAAAGAGCAATTGCAGCAGGTGGAAAACCTGGTCAAAGCGGAGGTTAATGTAAAAGAGATAGAATACCTGGACCCCGATAATACCTTTATCCGTAAAAAGATCAGGCCCAATTTTGTGGCCCTGGGTAAAAAACTGGGCCCGAAGATGAAGGCAGTATCCACAGCTTTATCACAATTCACACAGGAGGATATTGCCCGGCTGGAAAAAGACGGCCAATATAATTTGTCAATTGAAGGCGAACCTGTAATATTACAAATCGCCGAAGTTGAGATTAACAGCGAGGATATCCCCGGCTGGACCGTTGCCGGAAAAGGCAATTTGACGGTAGCGCTGGACGTTACGGTAACCCCGGAACTGGAAGCAGAAGGACATGCCAGGGAATTTGTGAACCGGATACAGAAGATCCGCAAAGACAGTGGGTTTGAGCTGACAGACCGGGTAGTCATCACGGTGAAGGCACCCGACGGATTAAAAGATTCGTTAGCCCGGTTTAAAACCTATATTTGCGCCGAAATTCTGGCCGACAAACTGGAGTTTGTGCCTGAAATAACGGAAGGCACCGAGATTGATATTAACGATGTTTTGCTAAATGTGATTGTTTCAAAAAAAGGGTAATTTATGGCAACTAAAAAGCATGCCCGCCCCGCCGGCGGGAAAAAGGCTCCTAAAAAAGCCGCCAAACCCGCCAAAAAAGTGGCTGTTAAAAAACCGGCAGCCCGGAAAACTGTGAAGAAATCTGCACCCAAACCCGCCCCTAAAAAGGCCGCGAAAGCCGCTCCGAAAAAAGCCGCTAAACCTGTCGCTAAACCAGTAGCGAAGAAACCTGCACCCAAACCGGCTCCGAAGCCGGCCGCCAAGCCGGTTCCGGCCGCTAAACCTGCGCCGGCTCCCAAACAGGAAGCACCGGTGGTAAAACCAGTGGCTAAAAAGCACGGAGCAGTGGATCCAAAATCGCTGGTCTCCATTAAGCCCAAAGTGCAGCCCGTGATCAAAAAGGAACCACCCCGGCCGGCCAAAGTAGTAATACCCAAAACAAGCGCCAAGAACTCGGTGAAATATGAACCAGAGTTTACCAAATCCGTATTAGATACAGCTATGCAACAATACAATTCCGGACCCACAATGAGGTACTCCGATAATGACCTCGCAGAATTCAGGGAAATTATCCAGCGTAAACTGGATGCAGCCAAGAAAGAACTGGCCTATTTACAGGGACTGATCACCCGCAAAGATGAAGGCGGGGATATGGACGAAGCCCGTTACATGACGATGGAGGACGGCAGTGTAAGTATGGAAAGAGAGCAACTGAGCCAGATGGCCAGCCGCCAAATCACGTTTATTGACCACCTGGAAAAAGCCATGATGCGGATCGAGAACAAGACCTATGGTATTTGCCGTGTGACCGGTAAACTGATTGACAAAGCCCGTCTCCGCGCTGTGCCCCATGCCACACTCAGCATCGAGGCCAAGCAGATGATGAACAAGTAAAAGAGAAACTAACGATAAGCAGGTCGCCTGGAAGGGCGGCCTTTTTTTTGTGCAGGAGAAGACCGGAAGACTTCTTAGTTAATTCAGGCTATTCAACCCAGTTAGCTATTTATCACTTTAACACTGATTCTCCCGGACATTACAACTATTTCCTCTTCCGCAGGAAAACCTGGAAACCCACTCCGGCGGTAAACCCATGGTTGGTAAATTTTGTGGTGGTTTCATTTTCGGACCGGGTATCCACACTCCCGTTATTGCCGTCATCCCGCAGCGTGGTTTTCTTAAACACATTTCTGTTATAGGAAAAATTATAGCCGAGAAAAAAATCAAGACCGGCGTTTTCTCCCAGTAATTTGGTAAAACCGCCGGACAGGGCGGTGTTAAAAAATGCACCACCGCTCGAACTGCCGGTGTAACTTATTTTATAAACACCCGATCCGCCGCCGCCATAAAAATACCCTTCGGTTTTCAGGGAACTGAGACCGCCATTCAGTGCCAGCTGGGCAAAGGGCAGCAGGGAGGATCCGGCGGAGAAATAGTTTCGGGCAAACCCGCCGAACCCGATATTGAACCCGTTATTTTTATCACGCTGGTAAGTGCTGCCACTTTGTTCGTAGGTTGTTTTTTGCCCGTTCGGATTTAAATTCAGCGTGGCGCCGAGTACCGTATTGCCGGACACAAACCAACCCAGGGAAGGATTTACCGTTAGCCCGTAACTGGTAACCTTTGAGGTATTGCTGCCTATGGAAATGACAGCGATATCGGCATTGCCGGAATTAAAAACCAGGGTACCTACTGTAGCCCCCAGCATCCGGTCGCCCTTGCTGAATTGTCCATGAACCGGGGCGGTCAGTACCAGTATGATCGCCAGGATAAGCAGTTTCCTTTGCATAAAAACAAGTTGGTTAATAGACAAATATAGGCGTTACCCTAAAATGGCAACAGGGCAATTTTTTTTATTTCCGGGTGGGTTTTGGTTTTTTTTCCTTTACCTTTAGTTTGTCTTGGTAAAGAGGAAAAATCCCTTTACTTTTAAGTCAAAACCAATAACAGCCAAATCAAACGTTTATGAGAAAGTTCAGACTCCTCTCGATTTTGTTCTTAGCTATTTCATTTATAGCCGTTAGTTGTACAAAAGAAGGTCCGGAAGGTCCTGCCGGTGCTACGGGTCCCCAGGGTCCTGCAGGTATCGGAGGTGCAACGGGTCCTGCCGGCGCTACCGGCCCTGTTGGTCCGCAAGGTCCTGTTGGTCCCACTGGTCCGCAAGGCCCCGCAGGTACAGCGAATGTGATCTACTCCAGCTGGTTCAGTTTTGCCAGTGCCGATTGGGCTGATTCTACTATTATAAATGTCGGAAATACAAAAAGAGCTTTAAAAGCTGCTCCCGGCATCACCGCTGCTGTGATGAACCAGGGCGTGGTACTTAGCTACCTGGCTTTTACGGCCGATCCCAACCAGGCTTTTTATTCAATTCCTTTTACACTGACTGGTGCTACCCCGGTTATCTTCGGTCACCTGCCGGTAACGGGTAAGATCGCTTATTACATGGTTAACCAGGATGGAACAAATCCCGGGTTTACCCTTTCCACTTCCTTCTCCTACCGCTATGTGATTATCCCCGGTGGAGTGGCAGGCGGCAGAATGGCTACTGTGGGAAATACCGGTTATACACTGGATCAGATCAAGGCCATGCCCTATGATCAGGTGGCCCGGATCTTTAATATCCCCGCTAACGGCGAAGGCTGGAAATAATACAGGTTTAAAATTATATTAAGAGGCTGTCTCCGCTGAGGCAGCCTCTTCTTTATTTTACACACCCGCCTGAAAAAGAATCGCAGAGGGTGCAGAGAAAATACATTCGCTCTGCCGTCGTAGTCTCTGTGTACTCAGCGTTCTTGCGGTTTATAGTACCCCGGGAATGATAACGCTCTTCCTGTCCCTGCATCCTTATTTCTTGTTAAATTGCGGCTCCAAAACCCACACATGAAAAAAATCTTCTTCCTGCTTGTCTGCGCGATTAATTCAGTTTCGCTGTTCGCCCAGCCACGGGTCATTTCCGGTCCCATGCTGGGCCCGGTAGAACTGCGTGATGCAAAGATCTGGGTGGAAGTATCCCCCGAAGTAAAAGCAGTGGCATTGCAGTATAATAAGCCGGGAGAGAGAGCCGGTAAAACGATTCCATACAAAGGTCAGCTTGGCAACGAGTTTAACCCGCTTACTTTTACCATTGGCGGACTTGAGATCAATACGACTTATGAATACCGGATTTTGATAGATGGAAAACCAACCCTTAAAAGCGGGCAGTTTACCACGAAGGATCTTTGGCAATGGCGTAAACCCGTTCCGGATTTTAGTTTCCTGACGGGTTCCTGTTCCTATTTTAACCAGCCGGAATATGACCGGCCCGGAACTCCTTACGGGAAAGACTCTTCCATTTTCAGTGCGATGGCCAAAGAGAAATCCGCGTTTATGATCTGGATGGGAGATGCCTGGTACACCCGGGAAGTGGATTACTACAGTGAGTGGGGACTTTGGTACAGGGCGAGCCACGACAGGGCCATTCCCGCCCTGCAGGGTTTCCTGAAAGCAATGCCCCAACTGGCCACCTGGGATGATCATGACTATGGCCCCAATGATATCGGGAAAAATTATATCCTGAAAGAAACCAGCCGGAACGTATTCAACAGTTATTTCTGCAATCCCTCTTCCGGCGAAAATGGCCAGGGGATCTATACCATGACTTCCTGGGGAGATGCTGATATCTTTTTGCTGGATGACCGCTGGTGGCGCAGCGCAGACCGGATGAAAGATTCAGTAGATGGTAAGCCAAACCCCGACAAAAGAATGCTGGGGGCCCGGCAAATGGACTGGCTCAAAAATTCATTGCTCTTCAGTACGGCCACATTTAAGATCATTACCGTGGGCAGCCAGGTGCTGAACCCGGTTTCTCCATTCGACAAGTGGCGGGATTTTCCGGCCGAATACCAGGAACTGATGGACTTCCTGGCTGAATACAGGATCAATGGGGTATTGTTCCTGACCGGTGACCGGCATCATAGTGAGATCATCAAAACAGACCGGCCCGGGTCTTACCCGCTTTATGATATCACGGTTTCGCCGCTTACTTCGGGGACACATACATTCAGCGGCGTCGAAAAAAATAATCCGTACCGGGTATTCGGGCTCGATGAAAAACAGAATTATGCCCGATTCAGTTTCAGCGGCCCCAGGGGAAGCCGTAAGCTGACCGTGGATTTTCTGGGTGTTAAAGGAGAAAACC
The DNA here is from genome assembly GCA_016192105.1 of Sphingobacteriales bacterium. Lineage (GTDB taxonomy): Bacteria > Bacteroidota > Bacteroidia > Chitinophagales > Chitinophagaceae > JJ008. Next base: position 24,383 of record JACPUV010000048.1, read on the forward strand.
TGGGACTGTGGTCGGTCTCGGAAAAAGAATTAAAAACCCCGCAATAAGCTGCTATGACTCTTTATTTCGGATACGATAAGCGACAGGTGATCCAGGCATTACGGTATCATTTCATCAGCCGGAGGGAAATCAGGCTCATGCTGATCCTTGTGAATGTGTTTGCCCTGGCCTCCATCACCCTTTATGCCCTGAAGAAAATCACGCCCATGGCTTTTTTTGTGGGTTCCTTTTTATGGATCGTGCTGATGATCAGTTTCTGGTTTATCCTCCCGTATATGGTTTATCGGAAAGCCATTACGTTCCGCCATGAATTCAGTATGGATTTCCGGGATGACGGATTTACCCTGTCCCACGAAAGAGGCTCCCGGTCATGGTCCTGGACCGCACTGAAGAATTACCTGGAAAGCCCGCATTTTTTTCACCTGTATTTTGACAGCCGCTCTTTTTTACTGGTACCCAAGAACGGGTGTAAGGACAGTGATGAAGTTTTTGAGCTCCGGAAACTGATCAGGGAAAAAGTGCCTAAGGGGTAAGCAGGCAGGAAGCAGGGATTTATAAGGGTTTTTCCATTACATAGTGCGGGATGGTGATTTCGGTAAATTCATCACCACTTACGCAATATCCCATTTTTTCGTAGAAGCCGGCCGCATTCTTGCGGGCATGCATGGAAAGGACTTTGTACCCCCGGTCCCGGGCAATGTTCTCGGCAAAGTTCATGATCGCCCTGCCGATCCCTTTTCCCTGCAGGTTGTTCAGTACCGCCATCTGCCGTAGCCGTATGATCCGGGAGTTTTCTTCGACCAGCATGCAACAGCCCAGGATCTCGTCCTCTTCAAAAGCGCCGATCAGGATATCATTTTTTTCCCCTTCCAGTTCTTCAGGAGTGAAGACCAGTCCCAGCGGTTTACGCAGGATGGTATCCCGGAGATTGACCATTTTCTGGTAGTCTGAGCTGCCATGTTCGATAATTTTCAGCGCCATATGGAAACAATTAAAGGGAGGGCGCTTCAAAATACAAAGTTCCGGCAACACTACCAACCGTTAATTGGTGTAAAATTTCGCCCGGGAACCCGTTCAAAGCCGGTTCTAGCACCTCGTTTTCAATATTTTGGGCCAAATATGGAAAAAACGTTCTTTCGCACACTTATTTATTCAAAAAGTATATTTTTGCACCCAATAAACAAAACTTTACGAACATGTCAGACATTGCATCAAGAGTTAAAAAGATCATCGTTGACAAACTGGGCGTTGACGAAGCAGAAGTTACAAACGAAGCTTCTTTTACCAACGACCTGGGTGCCGATTCTTTAGACACTGTAGAACTCATTATGGAATTTGAAAAAGAATTCAATATTTCTATTCCGGATGAGCAAGCCGAAACGATCACCACTGTAGGTCAGGCTATTACTTACCTGGAAGAGCACGCCAAGTAATGTACAATATGTGGCCTGCCTGAACGGCAGGAATAAATGTTATACCCCGCCTTCTTAATCCGGTAGTAGCCGGATAGAAGGCGGTTGGTTTTTGTTTTTGACTAAACTGCTTTACTTTCACAATATGGAACTGAAAAGAGTTGTCGTTACCGGGATGGGTGCCATCACCCCATTGGGAAATACTGTTCAGGAATACTGGGACGGACTTATTAACGGGGTGTCGGGCGCAGACATGATTACCCAATTCGATGCGGCTAAGTTTCGTACGAAGTTTGCCTGTGAAGTGAAAAATTTTGAACCCACCCGGTTTCTTGAAAAAAAAGAAGCCAGGAAGGTTGACCGCTTTACGCAATTTGCCCTGGTAGTCAGTGACCAGGCCATGGCCGATGCCGGTTTGAATAAAGAAAACATCAACCCGGACCGGGTGGGTGTGGTCTTTGCCAGCGGGATCGGCGGACTAATCACTTTTCAGCACGAAGTGACGGATTTTGCGAATGGAGACGGTACCCCCCGTTTCAACCCTTTTTTCATTCCGAAAATGATCCTGGATATTGCGGCCGGCCAGATCAGTATGCGGCATAACCTGCGGGGTCCCAATTTTGCTGTGGTCAGTGCCTGTGCCAGCAGTACCAACGCGATCATGGACGCGTTTAACCTCATCCGGCTGGGGAAGGCCGATATTATTCTGAGTGGTGGCAGTGAAGCGGTGATCAGTGAAGCCGGTGTGGGCGGGTTCAATGCCATGAAGGCCATGAGTGAGCGGAATGAGGATCCCAAAACAGCCAGCCGCCCCTACGATAAGGACAGGGACGGGTTTGTAATGGGTGAGGCTTCGGGTATTTTGGTGCTTGAAGAATTAGAGCATGCCAAAGCCAGGGGGGCAAAGATCTATTGTGAAGTGGCTGGTTGCGGTGCTACGGCAGATGCCTATCATATCACCGCCCCGCACCCGGAAGGCCTGGGCGCCCGCAATGTAATGATCTCGGCACTGGATGATGCGGGAATGAAACCTGACGAAATTGATTATATCAATACGCACGGAACCTCGACGCCGATTGGTGACGGAGCGGAAGTCAAAGCGATCACTGCCGTTTTTGGCGAGCATGCATACCGCCTCAATATCAGCGCCACCAAATCCATGACCGGGCATTGCCTCGGCGCAGCCGGTGTGATTGAAGCGATCGCGAGTATTCAGGCGGTGGTGCATGACCTGGTGCCGCCAACGATCAATCACTTTACAGATGACCCGGAACTGGACCCGAAACTTAATTTCACTTTCAGCAAGGCGCAGAAACGGACGGTGAGGGCCGCATTGAGCAATACATTTGGATTTGGCGGGCACAATGCCTGTGTGATTGTAAAAAAGTATATGGCCTGATTCGCCTTTTTTTCGTAGCTTGAATACCGTGGATTTCTTTAAAAATTTTTTTACCAAACTCGAAGGTTCCTCTTTCAAAAAAGAACTCAGGAATTTGCTGGGTTACAAGCCCGGGTCCATTTCCCTCTATAAAACAGCACTTACCCACCGCTCGGTACGGGAAGGTGCGGATGAAAACAATGAGCGCCTCGAATACCTCGGGGATGCCGTACTCAGTGCCCTGATCGCCGACTACCTCTTTAAACGTTACCCCTATAAGGAAGAAGGGTTCCTGACCGAAATGCGCAGCAAGATGGTCAACCGGCAGCAACTGAATGAAATCGCGGTCCGCATGGGACTCAAAAAGATCACCCTGTACAATAAAATGGACGGCTCCCTGAAAGTGAGCCAGATTTTCGGGAATACCCTGGAAGCCCTGGTGGGTGCCATCTACCTCGATATCGGGTACAGGAAAACAGCCAAATGGGTACTGGATTATATTATCCTTCCCCATATGTTTATGGATGACCTGGAGAACCTGGAGATCAATCATAAGAACAAACTCTATGGCTGGGCCAATAAAAATGGCCGGGTGCTGGAATTTGAAACACTGAACGAAAAGCTGGAAAACGGCCGGCGCCTCTTTACGGTGGCCGCTGTACTCGATGGAAAAAATATAGCCGAAGGGAAAGCCTTCAATAAAAAAGACGCTTCCCAGATCGCGGCCCAGGTAGCCGTTGAAAAACTGGGAATCGTGAATGCTGATTCGGTCGGTGATACGGAAGAAAAGGGAGGCCTTAACTAACGCAATGCTACATACCACGTCTATACGCCAGGTCCAACGGGCTGCTTTATTGCTGCTGACTGTGCTGTTATTGTTTGCCTGTAAACAACCGGTGAAAGGGAAGAACGGGATTACATATAAAACGCCGGCGGATTACAATGACTATATCATCAGCCGCCAGACCCGGCTGATCAAAAATATCATTACACTGGGACGTGTTGCCGGGACGCATGTGGATTCGGCCTATGGGATGCTGGATACTTTAGCCGCCGAAGCATCCCGGGTGATCGACGAGATTAAGGGAATGCCCCCCTACCGGGAAGATTCCGCCTTCCGGGACGCAGCCGTTCGCTCTTTCGGCTTTTACAAAAAACTGTTTAATGAAGGGTATAAACGTATCCTGTTTATCCGGCAACAGGGCGGTGATGAAACTGAAGAGGGGTCCCGGGAAATCCTGGATATAACGGATAAGATAAAGCGGGAGGAAGAGACGCTGGACAAACAATTGCACAATGCCCAAACAGGGTTTGCCGAAAAGTACCACATGAAAATGCGGCCGAATACGATTCAGCAGGAGATCGACAAACAGGAATAAGCCGGCCGGAGTTAATTTTTTTCTTACGTTGGAACGGCAGCATTTATTTCCGCTCGCTGCAGAGTTCGATCAGCACACCATGGGTATGTTTGGGATGAAGGAAACAAACCCATTTGTTATCGGCCCCCGCTTTGGGTTTTTCATTGAGGAGTACAAACCCCTGTTCCTGTAGCCTTTTCATTTCGGCTTCTATATCATCCACGGCAAAAGCCACATGGTGCAGCCCTTCTCCTTTTTTGTCTATGAATTTTGCAATCACTCCGTCCGGATCGCTGCTTTCCAGTAATTCCACTTTATTGGGCCCGTTTTGAAAAAAAGCGGTGTTGACTTTCTCGCTTTCCACCGTTTCGGTTTTATAACAGGGGCTGTTCAGGAGCTTTTCATATACCGGTACCGCTGTTCCCAGGCTTTTTACCGCAATACCGATATGTTCAATCTTTTGCATAATAAAGGGTTATAAATGTAAAATTAGCTCTTTTCGAATTCGGTAAATTCAATGGATCCGGCCAAATTCGCCCTCTCTTTTAGCCCCTTTTGAACTAATTTTGTGATAATTGAAACGAACAACGATTAAATGAATTTATGCTGAAATTTCCCATTTATTTGGACCACAATGCCACAACCCCCTGCGACCCCCGGGTCGTGGAGGCGATGATACCCTATTTTACCAATAGTTTTGGAAACGCGGCCAGCCGTAACCATCCCTTTGGCTGGCAGGCAGAGGAGGCCGTTGATTATGCCCGGGAGCAGGTTGCCCGGCTGATCGGCGCCGACCCGAAAGAGATCATTTTTACTTCCGGTGCCACAGAAGGAGATAACCTGGCCATCAAAGGGGTGTTTGAAATGTATGCCAGCAAGGGCAATCATATCATTACCTGCAATATTGAACACAAAGCGGTGCTGGATACCTGCAAGCACGTGGAAAAAGAAGGGGGGGAAGTCACTTACCTGAAAGTAAAGGATAACGGGCTGATTGACCTGGCTGAACTCGAGGCCGCGATCAAACCCAGCACCATCCTGATCGCCATCATGTATGCCAATAACGAAATCGGCACCATCATGCCGATGAAGGAGATCAGCGCCATTGCCCGTAAACATGGAGTGCTGCTTTTCAGCGATGCTACCCAGGCGGTGGGCAAGATACCCGTGAATGTAAACAAGGATGGGATCGACCTGATGGCATTCTCTGCTCATAAAATGTACGGCCCCAAAGGCGTGGGCGCCTTATATGTCCGCCGCAAAAATCCCCGTGTAAAAGTGACCGCCCAGATTGACGGGGGCGGGCATGAAAGAGGGATGCGCAGCGGTACCCTGAACGTGCCGGGTATCGTGGGATTCGGTAAAGCCTGCGAGATCTGCCTGAATGAAATGGAAGAAGAAACCATCCGGGTCAGCCGGCTCCGCGATAAACTGCAAAATGCATTGCTGAAAATCGAAGAGTCTTACCTGAACGGAGATATCAGTCATAAACTGCCCCATGTTACCAATATTTCTTTCAAATACGTGGAAGGAGAAGGGCTGATGATGGGCTTCAATAAAAATATTGCGGTTTCTTCCGGCTCGGCCTGTACTTCCGCTTCCCTGGAACCTTCTTATGTGTTAAAGGCACTGGGGCTCGGGGATGACCTGGCACACAGTTCCCTTCGGTTCGGACTGGGCCGGTTTACTACGGAAGAACAAATTGATTATACGATTGAACAGGTAACCAATACGGTGAATAAATTAAGGGAGATGAGCCCGCTTTGGGAAATGTATAAAGAAGGAATTGATTTGAATACGATCGAGTGGGCACACCATTAATGTGGTTGAAAGGCCTGCCTGCCGGCAAAGGCAGGTTGACGGGTTGATAAGTTGACAGGGCCCGTCAAAACTTGTAAACCTGTCAACGTATAAACTTTTTAACACTAAAACATTAACCAATGGCATACAGCGAAAAAGTAATCGATCACTACCAGAATCCCAAAAACGTGGGTACTCTGGATAAAAGCAAATCCAATGTAGGCACGGGTCTCGTGGGAGCGCCGGAATGCGGTGACGTCATGCGCCTGCAGATCGAAGTGGATGATGCGACCGGTATTATCCGGGATGCCAAATTCAAAACTTTTGGCTGCGGGTCCGCTATCGCTTCATCTTCTCTTGCAACGGAATGGCTGAAAGGAAAATCAGTTGACGAAGCGGTGAAGATTGACAACATGACCATCGTGGAAGAACTGAACCTGCCCCCGGTTAAAATTCACTGTTCTGTACTGGCTGAAGACGCCATCAAGGCCGCGATCAATGATTACCGGAAAAAGAACGGGCTGGAAGAACTGAAGTTTGACGAAAGCGTAATTCACTAAAAAAAGTAAAAATTCAAAGGTAAAAAGTCAAAAAAGCCTCCGAAAGCGGGAACATTCATTTATGAAAGGACACAGCTGCTTTAGTTTTTTTACTTTTTAATTTTGACTTTTGAATTCTCCGTATGAGTGTAACTACAGATAATGCAATATACGTCAGCGACAAGGCCAGGGCCAAAGTGCAGCAACTCCTGGCCGACGCCGGGGTGGCCGGGGATCCTTCTTATTTTCTCCGGGTTAGTGTGGTGGGCGGTGGCTGTTCGGGCCTGAGTTACAAACTGGATTTTGATAACGAAGAAAAACCCATGGATCAGTCTTTCGAGGACAACGGGGTGAAAGTGGTAACCGACCTGAAAAGTTTTCTCTACCTGGTGAATACCACCCTTGATTTTTCAGATGGATTGAACGGGAAAGGATTTTATTTCAGCAATCCCAATGCCAGCCGGACCTGTGGTTGCGGGGAGAGTTTTGCCGTATAGTTTTTAATGCTGACCAGGTTATACGAATCCCCCCAGGGGATTTTTTTATTGGTTATAACGGGCGCACCGCCCAAAATTCAGCCGCTTTAGCTTATTTTGCATCATTGTCCAAGCCTATGTGGTCTGTTTGTAAAAAAGAACTCCGTCAGTTTTTCAGTAACCTCACCGGTTACATTGCGATTATTGTTTTCCTGCTGGTCAACGGCCTCGTGCTGTTCGTCTTTGAGGGCAATATTCTCGATTTTGGGTATGCCACCCTGGACCATTTTTTCCAGTTGGCTCCCTGGATACTCCTGTTGCTGATTCCCGCGATCACCATGCGCAGTTTTGCCGAAGAATTCAAGACCGGTACATATGAGATCCTGCAAACAAGACCCCTGACCCGCGGGCAGATCATCGGCGGAAAATACCTGGGCAGCCTGATTGTTGTCCTCATTGCCCTGCTGCCCACCCTCATTTATATTTTTTCCATTCAGCGTTTATCTTCCGGTGAGGGAATGGATATGGGAGCCACGATTGGGTCCTATACCGGGCTGTTCTTCCTGGCCGCTGTATTTACCGCCATCAGCACCTGTTGCAGCAGTTTTACCAATAATGCAGTGGTGGCTTTTATTGCGGGACTGATTGGCTGCGCCCTGATCTATTACGGGTTCAGTGCCATCAGTAAGATACCGGCCCTTGCCAACGGACCGGATTACTACGTGGAAATGATCGGGATCGATTTTCATTACCGCAGCATCAGCCGGGGACTGATCGATACCCGTGATCTGGTATATTTCCTCAGCGTGATCTGCCTGTTTTTTGCCATTACTAACCGAAACCTCCTGAAGCGATAATATGAAAAGACTGACAGGAAAAATAATGGCCTCAAAGTCCTGGTGGCTGGTTCTGCTGCTGGTATTGTTTGCGGTGAACTACCTGGCATCGGTCGTTCATGGCCGCTTTGACCTGACCAAAGAAAAACGATATACCCTCAGCAAGGCCACGCGGAACCTGCTGGGTCAGCTGGAGGAAACCGTACAGATCGATGTATTCCTGAAAGGGGAGTTCCCGGCCGGGTTTAAGAAGCTGGCCAACACCACGGATGAATTTTTGCAATTACTGAAGGACCGGAACGGATCGAAGATCCAATACCGTTTTATTTCCCCGACGGATGAAATGCCCAATGGAAAACCCTGGGGAGATTCACTGGTAAAACTCGGCGCGGTGCCCATTAATCTTACCGTTACAAAAAAAGCGGGTGAAAGCAGCAATATCATTTTCCCGGTGGCCCTGCTCCGGTACAAGGGACAGGAAATGCTGGTGAACCTCTATCCGGGGGCGAGTAATAATATTTCCCAGAACGAGATCAACAGTGCGGAAGCCCTGATGGAATACCAGTTTGCCAAATCACTGGATAAGCTTACCGCCCGGCGAAAACCGGCAATCGCCTACGCTGTGGGCAACGGGGAGCCGACTGACTACCGCGTAATGGACCTGGAACAAACCCTTACCCGGGATTACCGTTTTGGCCCCATCGATATTACCACGAAACCCATTCCCGGGGAGGCGGATATCCTGATGATCGTAAAGCCCACCAAACCTTTTCCGGAAGACGTGAAATTAAAACTTGATCAGTATGTGATGCGGGGTGGTAAACTGCTTCTCTTTATCGACAACCTCATCGCGGAACAGGACAGCCTGCAGGGAAAAGCGAAAGGCGAAACCATCGCATATGACAGGGGACTGAATCTTACTGACCAGCTTTTCAGGTATGGAGCCCGGATCAATACGGATCTCGTGATGGACCTGCAGTGTGACCTGATACCGATCGTAGTGGGGGGTACCATCGATAATCCGCAACTGGACTTCCTGCACTGGAACTATTTTCCTTTCCTGGTTTCTTCCGGAAATAATGTGAGTAAGAATATCGGGTATGTGGCCGGACGGTTCGTGAATTCGATGGACACGATCGCCGTGAAGGAAATAAAGAAAACCCCGCTGCTCGTTACTTCACCCAATTCAAGGATCATCAGCACACCCGCCCTGATCAGCCTGAATGAAAATAAGAATGTACCGAAGGACCGGACATTCGACCGCAATGCCATACCTGCCGGCCTGTTGCTGGAAGGAAGATTCACCTCTGTATTCCGGAACCGGCTGGGTAAGGCGCAGCAGGACAGCCTCGCGGCCGCCGGAGAAAATTTTCTTTCCTCATCCGGAGAAAATAAAATGATCGTGGTGGCAGACGGGGATATCGTATTAAATGATGTGTTGCCTGATTCCGGACCCATACCCATGGGCTGGAACAAATACACTTACACGGAATACCTGAAGGAGACCCCTTATGCAAAAGCTTTCCTGCCGGCGGCTAACCGGGATTTCCTGCTCAACTGCGTGGAATACCTCGTGAATAATCCCGCTATCAGCGAAACCCGGAATAAGGACATTGTATTAAGACTCCTGGATTCCCAGAAGGTAAAAGAACAAAGGAGTACCTGGCAGTTTTTCAATATCGCCCTGCCGGTATTGCTGGTTATACTTTTTGGCTGGATCTACCAGCAGATAAGGAAAAGGAAATATGCGGCATAAGGTCCCGATTCAATTATTTTATACTTAGTTAATGACACCCGATCAGATCACCTATATTGTTTTTGGCACCGTACTGGTACTGGCCCTGGTATTCGACCTGGGACTGCTGAGTAAGAAGGGGCAGGCCGTGAGTATCAAACAGGCCCTCCTGCAGACTTTTTTCTGGGTTGGACTGGCCCTGGCGTTTTTTATTTTTGTGTGGCTTGAGAAAGGACAGCGGCTGGCCCTGGAATACCTGAGTGCTTACCTGATGGAGTGGAGCCTCAGTATCGATAATATTTTTGTTTTCATCCTGATTTTTTCCGCTTTCTCCGTAAAGGAAAAAAACTATGGCCGGGTACTGCTGATCGGGATCCTGATGGCAATTGTATTCAGGGTCATTTTTATCACCGTGGGCGTGGCCCTCGTGGAAAGATTTCACTGGATTCTCTATCTTTTTGGGGTCTTCCTGGTGTACACGGGGTATAAAATGTTTGCGGCCAGTGATGAGGAGGAATTTAATCCGCAGGACAGTAAGGTTTATCTTTTTATGAAAAAATTTCTGCCCCTGGTGCCACATGATGGCAATGGGCAGTTTATGGTAAGGGAGAACGGGAAGCCTTTGTACACCACCTTATTTGTAGTAGTGATCATGCTGGCGGCCATTGACCTGGTCTTTGCACTCGACTCCATACCGGCCGTGATGGGTATTTCGCGTGACCGGCTGGTGATCTATACCTCCAATATTTTTGCTGTACTGGGTTTACGGTCCCTGTTCTTCCTGCTCCGGGGAGCGGTTACCAAATTCGATTACCTGCAGCAGGGGATCGCGATTGTGCTGGTGTTTATCGGGATCAAAATGCTGGCTGAACACTGGATCAATCAATGGGTGGACAAACAGGTGCAGGTATTTATATCGCTCGGGGTGATCATGGTTTGTATCAGCGGTTCTGTTTTTTACTCGATCTTCGTAAACAGGAAAGGAGTGCCCCCGGATATCAGCGATAAAAGTGAATCCGGATTTATTGAATAGTTCCGATGTACAATACCAGTGATATAGCCCGTATTATCCAGGCCGATGCCAGGCTGGTACAGGATATGCCTGTCACGCAACTGCTGCTCGACAGCCGGAAGATCGTTGCACCGGCCAGCTCTCTTTTTTTTGCATTACCCGGTTTCCGCCGGGATGGGCATGATTTTATCCCGGCCCTTTACCGCAACGGGGTCAGAAATTTCGTGATCAGCCGGGATATAGATACAGGCCTGTATCCTGAAGCGAATTTGCTTCGCGTAAAAGACAGCCTTGCTGCTTTGCAGGAACTGGCAGCTTATCACCGGGGCCGGTTTTCCATTCCTGTAATCGGGATCACCGGGAGCAATGGCAAGACCATCGTTAAAGAATGGCTGTACCAGTTGCTGCATCCTGAGTACCATATTGTACGAAGCCCGAAAAGTTACAATTCCCAGATCGGTGTACCCCTCAGTATCTGGCAGATGAACAGTCACCATACACTGGCCCTGTTCGAAGCCGGCATTTCCCGGCCGGGTGAAATGGAAAAGCTGGAGAAAATGATCCGGCCCAGCATCGGAGTCTTTACCAATATCGGGGAGGCGCATAGCGAAGGATTTGCTTCCCGGGAGCAAAAAGAAAAAGAAAAAAGGATCCTGTTCAGCCGGGCGGAAGAAGTATCCGGCCTTCAGGTGATTCGTAAAGAACGGTCGGGAAGCAGTACCCGCATTACAGCCCGGGATCCCCGACGACCCGGCAGGGAAATTAGCATTGAAATCCCTTTTACAGATGAGGCCGCTGCTGCGAATGCCATAACCTGCTGGCAACTGATGCTGCACCTGGGCTATGAGGAGGATACGATCCGCGGCAGGATGCTGCAGTTAGTACCGGTGGATATGCGGCTCGAACTGAAGAAGGGGATCAATCACTGCAATGTGATCAATGACAGTTACAGTGTGGACCTGAGTTCACTGGAGATCGCCCTGAATTTCCTGGTGCAGCAAAGCCCCGGCATACCCCGGACCGTGATCCTCTCTGATTTTTTACAAAGCGCCATACCAGATGACCAGCTTTACGCGCAGGTACTGGAGGCGCTGAAGAAACATGAAGTGGGCCGGCTGATCGGAATCGGGGAACGTATTTCGGCCGCACTCAGCCGGCAGCCCGGTTTGAACTTCCGGCTGGAACTGTATCCTTCAACCACTGAATTCCTGCAGCAATTCCGGTCTTCTGCTTTTAAGGAAGAAGCCATCCTCGTAAAAGGAGCCAGGGTATTTCAGTTTGAACAGATCGTTCAGCAGTTGGAACAAAAAGTCCACCAGACCGTCCTGGAGATCAATCTCAATGCGATCATCCATAACCTCAAAGCCTACCAGGCTGCGCTACACCCGGCTACCAAAGTAATGGCCATGGTAAAAGCATTTGCTTATGGCAGCGGCGGTGCGGAAATAGCGGGAATACTGCAGTACCATAAAGTGGAATACCTGGGGGTGGCTTATGCAGATGAGGGCGTGGAACTCCGCAAAGCCGGGATCAGTCTCCCGGTGATGGTGATGAACCCGGAGGAAAACGCTTTTGATACGATCGTCAGCCATAACCTGGAACCGGAACTCTATTCCTTTGAGATCATGAAAGCCTTTGATCTTTTTTTACAAAAGGAAGGATTGCAGCAATACCCCGTACATATTGAAGTGGAAACCGGGATGAACCGGCTGGGCTTTGCTGCAGAAGAGGTCAGGGCATTGGGTGAATACCTGATCAGTACCTCCTCCTTCAATGTACAATCTGTTTTCTCTCACCTGGCTGCCAGTGAGGAAGCCGTGCAGGATTCATTTACCGGACAGCAGTTTGAAAAATTCGGGGAAGCCGTGCGGCAACTGAAATCATTACTGGGTTATCCTTTTCTTACGCATATTGCGAATTCTGCCGCGGCAATACGGCACCCGAAACTCCAGCTTGATATGGTGCGGCTGGGCATCGGGCTTTACGGGGTGGACAGTGCCGGTTCGGGGCAGCTGGCCCTGGAAACGGTGGCCACCCTTAAATCCACGGTAGCCCAGTTAAAATTTCTCAAAGCCGGTGATTCCGTCAGTTATAACCGCAGGGGCAGGGTAGAGCGGGATGCGGTGATCGCCACGATACGGCTGGGTTATGCGGATGGCTATCCCCGGAGATTGGGCAACGGGAAAGGCAGGGTGCTGATCAACGGGAAACTGGCGCCGGTCATTGGCACGGTATGTATGGATATGTTTATGGTGGATGTGACCGGTATAGCCGGAATAAAAGAAGGAGATGAAGTGATCGTATTCGGCAAAGACCTGCCGGTACAGCAACTGGCAGAATGGGCGGACACAATCCCTTATGAAATACTGACCGGTGTTTCCCAGCGGGTTAAAAGAGTATATTTTGAGGAGTAGGGGTGAAAGTTGAGGTTTTATGGTTTAGTTAAACTTTCTAAGAAAGGGTTGTTTACTGCCGACTGCCAACTGCCAACTGCCGACTGCCACCTGCCAACTGCCGACTGCTTTTCCTTATATTTGCTCCTTAAAATTCTGTCATTGAAACTCAGGTCTGTCGCATTACTTATTGCAATTATCATCATCGCTGACCAGGCATTGAAGATCTGGATCAAAACCACGCATGATACAGGAGAAGTTATGCGGGTATTGGGTATGGACTGGTTTCGTCTCCATTTTATCGAGAACCCGGGGATGGCCTGGGGCTGGAAATTCGGAAATGAGGCCGGCAAAATGATCCTGACCCTGTTTCGTCTCGGGGCGGTCGTATTTGGTACCTGGTACCTGGGCCGGATCGTAAAACAGCAGTACAGCCGGGGATTTATTATTTGTGCCGGGCTGATCTATGCGGGGGCCCTGGGCAACCTGATCGACAGCATGTTTTACGGGATGATCTTCGATAAGGGATTACACTACGATTCCACGCTGAAGGATTATATCTCTTATTCCGGTATTGCCCATTTCTCCGGTAACGGGTATTCCTCTTTTTTACACGGCAGCGTCGTGGATATGTTATACTTCCCGATCATTACAAAAGCCCATTTCCCCGCCTGGGTACCGGCAGTAGGGGGCGATGAGTTTGAATTCTTCAGCCCGATCTTTAATATCGCGGATGCCTCCATATCAATCGGGGTGATCACCTTACTGCTTTTTCAAAAACGTTTCTTTAAAAGGCATAGCCAGCCGGATACGCCGGTTACCGTGGAAACCAGCAGTGAGATCAGTGACAAAATGCAGGTATCATAAAGGATTACTGGTTCGTTTTCAGTACGGCTTTCTGAATGGCTGAATCCGGTGTGCGCACCCGCAGGAAATACATTCCCGGGGCCAGTACCGCAGTGTATTCAAACTGCAGGTGATTGACTCCCCCGTACAGATCGAAGGTTTTTGCCCGGACGGTTTTTCCGGATGCATCAATCAGTTCAGCTTCCGCCTTGCCATTCTGCTCAGCAGCTACTTCAAATTGCAGCTCTCCGGAGAACGGATTGATCACCGATACAAAACTGAGTAAGGCATCCGAAGCGGAAAGCCGGATGATCCGGGAGCGGATGGATTGCCCCTGCCCGTTCCGCATGCTGATCCGGTAATAGGTATGACTGTTCAGACGGACCGGGTCAGTAAACAGGTATTCCTGTTCTTTCCCCGAGTAATCACGATGACTGCTTACGGTACCCGCGGGGAAGAAATGAATACCATCGGCACTTTTTTCTATATCGAATGAAAGAGGCTCCTCTTCTCCCGTCGTGGTCCATTTCAATACCCCGTACCCGTTTTCTTTTTGCCCGTTGAAAGAAAGCAGCCGGGCCGCCAGCGGGATGCCACAATCAATTACATCCAGCGTAATGATATTGGCCACATCAGTGAAATTACAGGAGGCATTGGCCAGGTTGGCAACCGTGGTGGCTACTACCAGCCGGTAAAGATCTCCATTGTTTGCTAACAGGGTCTGGGAAGGAGGAACGGTATAAGAGGTTACATATTCCCAGGCAGTTCCGTTCCAAACGGGTACAGCGGGACCTGCGGGAGCGGTCACATCGGTCCAGCTGGCACCTCCGTCGGTACTGCGTTGCCATTTGTAATAAACGTAATTATTGAAATAGGAACGCACGGTATCGTAAATAGTCAATGCATTGCTGTCACAGACTGCAGGGGTCAGGGAAGGGGAATAACTCATGTTTGGCGAACAGGTGGAAACGGAAATGTCATCCAATGCCCAGTCATTGCCACCGCCACCGGGAGCATTATTAAAAAACTTCAGGGTAAAGCTGGTCTGTACCGGGCCGGTAAGGAAAGTGAAACCCTTTTTAACCCAATTCCCATTGTACATCAGGTTGCCGGATGTATAATAGTCGATCCCGTCAATTTCAAAAGTAAGATTGGGGGCCACACCGGAAGAGTCACCGGGGCCTGTTGGAATATAATAGGGGGGGCCGGCGGCATTGGAAGCGCCTTTTCCGTTCGAATCACAACCGCATTTGGAGCAGATATTTCTCATCCAGCAGGAAATCTCGTAATAGGTATTGGGACATAAACCGGAAATGGTTTGCTGGAAAGCTGAGTCAATACGATACGCCGCATTGATCACCAGCATGTACCCCGCATTAGAATTTGTTACGGTATCCGCCGCGGAATTACCGGCAACAGGGTTCACCGCCCCGGTATGATCCCCGATAATATCCCATACGGTAAATACCCGGTGTGTGGGACTTGTATTATCCGGTTTGGGCCATGCGTTGGAAGTTGTATAGTTCTGCCGGGTGGAAGTGTTATTGGCAATACCATAATAATAATCCTGCGGCGAATTCACATCAAAGAAATTATACGTGTATCCCACAGGCACATTACCAGAAGTGCCCCGGTTCCGGGGCTTGCCGCTGCCGAATGTTCCGTTGAACTCTGTGCCAATGGAATTGACACCAATGGAGTTGGAGCAGATCCCAAAATTGGTATAGACCCTGAGCGTATTGGCGGGAAATGTATAAGTCTGAATAGCGGCTAACCCGCTTTTGTAAGTCATGTTTCCGCCGCCGGTACTGATATTGCTCCCTGTCAGCGCGGTTACTTTTACCTGGAAAGATGCCACCATGATACAGGTGCTTCCGTAAAAAGAAGGTTTATGTGTATTGGCCACTCTTCCTCTCCGGAAAGCCGTGGCAGGGGACGCTCCGGTTCTATATCCAAGGTGAATGGTAATATTGCTGCCCGTGATCCAGCCCGGATCATCTCCGTAGGCGTCGGTTAACTGTTTATATATTTTTCCTTCATTGGTCAGTACCCGGATGGTGCCGGGGATAAAATTTGTACCGGCCGGAACAGCATCCTGGTAACGGCAACTGTCGTAGGTACCGGAACGTACCACGAAGGATGCTCTTATTTCCAGTGTGTCACCTGTTTCAACGGTACCCCCGTTTAAGCCTTTGGTAACATTAATATAACTTTTACCAAAGTCAATATTCTGTGCACAAACTTCACCAGTAACCGGCAGTAGTACAACTGCCAGGATCCTGTTAAGAAGTGAAGGTACACGGGTTGTTATTGACTTTTTCATGGAAAGGATTTCAGTTTCACAGGGTCAGGCTCCAGTTATTAAAATTAGCTTAATCGCCGGCCATGAACAATAGGAGATATTCCTTAAGCCCTGCCGGTTTTACTATTAGTGAAATGGGTGAAAAGCCCTATTGCGAAAGGGAGAACTAAGCAGTACATTAGACCTGAAATTCACCTCCATGAAACAACCACGGCTACCTTTGTTATGCCTTCTTCTTATTTTAATCAGTATATACACAAGTGCTCAGACTGAGCCCTTTACGAAAAGAACAGTGCTGTCCGGGTTGAATTCTGCCTGGGAGGTTTTGTACGGTCCCAATGATTCTTTGTGGGTGACGGAAAATAAATCCTACCTGATTTCGCGGATCAATATTGCCACCGGGGCTAAAACCGTATTGCTGGATCTGCGGGCTACGGATGGCACAATCAATTTTACTGCAGCGTCTCCCAACCAGCCCCAGGGCGGTTTGATGGGATTGGCCATACACCCGAATCTGTATTCAACGGATGCAGCGGTAAGGGCGGCGAAACCCTGGGTCTATGCGGCTTATGTTTATAACAAGGGAAGTTGCCCCGGCACCAATACCAGTTGCATTTATACCACAAAAATTGTACGCTTCACTTATTCCGGCAATACATTGTCCAGTCCTGTTACGATTCTCAACACGATCCCGGGCAGCAGTGATCACAACTCAGGAAGACTGGTTTTTAGTCCCGTAATTGAACCGGGAGCAGATGCCGCTCATACCCAATATCGTTTGTATTATACAGTAGGCGATATGGGGGCCGGGCAGTTTTTAAATACGACCCGCACGGAGAATGCCCAGAATGCAGATGTTATGGAAGGGAAAGTGCTTCGCCTTAATTCAGAGAGTGATGGTGATCCGGGCCAGGATGCCTGGATTCCCAATGACAATCCTTTCTTTGAGGCCAGCGCCATCACTCCGCAGGATTATGTGTACAGCCTGGGTCACCGGAATGCACAGGGCCTTGTCTGGGGAAATGTTTCGGGTACAGACTTTCTCTACAGTACAGAACAGATGGACCGGACCGATGATGAGATCAATATTATTGAAGCTGGAAAAAATTACGGATGGGACCAGGTATCCGGCTATTGTGATAACAATGTAAATGGGTATAAGATAGGTCAGAATACCAGTGCGAATGAGAATGCTTTTTGTTCAGCCACGCCCACCCACCGGGAACCTGTTTTTACTACGTTTACCGAAACAGCGGCCAATATGCCGGCCCTGATGGCGCAATCCAATAACGCTTTATGGCCGACAATCGCTTCTTCCAGCGTGGACTTTTACGGGCAAAACAAAATCCCGGGCTGGAATTATTCATTACTGATCAGCCCCTTAAAACACGACAAAGTTTATCGTGTCAGGTTAAACAGTGCGGGTACGGATGTGGCGGGAGATACGATTTCCTATTTCAGGGGAGATGGCAACCGGGTCAGGAGGATCCGGGTCTCACCGGATGGATTAAAGTTTTATGTGGCCCGCGATGCAGGCGCCACATTGAACGGAGGGGCCATCATGGAGTACACTTATGCGGGTGTTATTCTTTCACTGAACCAGGACCCCGGGGCCGGCCCCGTACGGGTTGCGGATATGATCAGCATCTACCCCAACCCGGTAAGGGATATTTTACAAATCCATGGGAAACGGGAACTGCGCAAACCCCTGCTGGCGCAGGTCTATGATATCAATGGACGTAAACTCAGGGAGGCCAGCAGCTTCCGGAATGATTTTTCTGTGAATGTATCAGGATGGCCCGCAGGTACCTATATGCTAAAACTGTATAACGGAAACAATATGGAAGTGCAGGTGGTGAAGTTTATTAAAGTGAACTGATCGGGGTAACCATTTGCCCGGGAACCGCGGGCACGAATTATTAATTATTGGATGATTGATTATTGGGGAAATTCTTTATAGCAGCGAAAGTTTTATCGCTTCACGGTTTTCTCTATTTTCTATGTAGCCCTTTGTACCTATGGCTGCCTGCTCGCACCGCTCCGCAGCGGATTTTTTTCGGGCAGTAAGTAAAAAGCCTCCGTTTTCACAGAGGCTTTTTGGGGTAAGAATGCTCAGGGTCAAATGATCTGGGAAAATTATTTTTTCTTTATCGTTGCGCTGTCGCGGATATAGCGGATAGCGGCCATCCGGTCGGGATTTTCAACCGGCAGCTCTTTTTCAGCGTCCGAAACAATACGGGAGCCTGAAAGAATGGCCTTCAGGTAAGCAGATTTTATTTGCTCAGATGAGGTGGATTTTGCTTTTTTAACGGCTGTCAGTTTTAGGGCAGACAGGGGTGAAAGCGATCGGGCATTGTTTTTCATAAGGTGGATTTTGTTTACTGTTAGGGTATCGGATTTTTGCGGACAGTAAGGTAAATAGAAACAAGGGCTGCCGGAAGCAATTTAGGCCAAAAAAAAGATAAAACCCGGAAGTCTGTTCCTTTTACGTTAGAAAAAATACGATATGCTTGCCTGCTCCGGGAAGGACTTCTGCTTTAACTT
Source organism: Sphingobacteriales bacterium (assembly GCA_016192105.1). Classification (GTDB taxonomy): domain Bacteria; phylum Bacteroidota; class Bacteroidia; order Chitinophagales; family Chitinophagaceae; genus JJ008. The sequence continues at coordinate 43,014 of JACPUV010000048.1, forward strand.
CTTTTATCTCTTAGCTTTTCACGAACAATTTTCTGCTAAAAGGTTTCCCGCAAAGCCTGGGAGGACAGTTTTAACCTGGCAGGGTCCTTCTCTTTGGTGAATCAAAAAGCGGGAGGAAATTTCAATTCACAGAGGGGCTTAAAATCGTTGCGGGCAAAAAAATAGCGGTACTATTAACCATATGAAACGGGGCGCCCCCTTCACTCTTAATCTCTTTTATCACTTAGCTTCTCATGGGCGGGCTCGCTGTCGGGAAAAGGGGGTGAGATCGGCCTGGGGTACAGGGAGCAGGCCAGGCGGATTGCCTATCCCTGCTACTCCCTGCCATTCCTCCATTTAGCGCAGCTTACCTACCATATTAGCCGGAATCACCCATTCGTCAAACTGCTCCGGGGTGACATAACCCAGTTTTACCGCCATTTCTTTCAGTGTAGTTCCCTGTTTATGGGCTTTCTGGGCAATCTCCGCCGCTTTATAGTAACCGATCTTTGTGTTGAGTGAAGTTACCAGCATCAGCGAATTGTCCACATGCTTTTTGATATTGGCCTCAATGGGTGCAATACCCACGGCGCATTTATCATTGAATGAAACACAGCCATCCCCGATCAGGCGGGCGCTGTGCAGGAAGTTGTAGATCATTACCGGCTTAAATACATTCAGCTCAAAATGACCGATGGCGCCGCCGATATTAATGGCCACATCATTTCCCATCACCTGGGCCGCGATCATGGTCATCGCTTCGCACTGGGTAGGGTTTACCTTACCGGGCATGATGGAAGAGCCTGGTTCATTATCGGGGATATAGATTTCCCCGATCCCGCTACGGGGACCGGAAGAGAGCATCCGGATGTCATTGGCGATCTTCATCAGGCTTACTGCCACTGTTTTCAGCGCGCCATGTGCTTCTACGATCGCGTCATGGGCAGCGAGGGCTTCGAATTTATTTTCAGCCGTTACAAAAGGAAGACCCGTCAGCGCGGCAATTTGTTTGGCTACCTTTTTATCATAATCCGGGGGCGTATTGATCCCTGTTCCCACGGCTGTTCCGCCAAGCGCCAGTTCATTCAAGTGAGACAACGAATTTTTGATGGCTTTCAGTCCATGATCTAACTGAGATACATAACCGCTGAATTCCTGCCCCAGGGTAAGTGGGGTGGCATCCATGAAGTGGGTCCGCCCGATCTTCACCACTTTCATGTATTGTTTGCTTTTTTTGGCCAGGGTATCCCTGAGTTTTTTGATGCCGGGAATAGTGGTCTCCACCAGGATCTTATAGGCCGCGATATGCATGGCGGTCGGGAAGGTATCATTGGAAGACTGCGATTTATTCACGTCATCATTCGGGTGCAGGAATTTGTCTTTATCGGTGAGCTGGCCCCCTTTCAGTACATGACCGCGGTAGGCGATCACTTCATTCACATTCATATTGCTCTGGGTACCGCTGCCGGTCTGCCATACCACCAGGGGGAAATAGTCGTCCAGTTTCCCTTTCAGGATCTCATCACACACTTTGCCGATCAGGAGCGATTTGTTTTTGGGGAGTACACCGGCTTCCAGGTTGGTCAGCGCCGCCGCCTTTTTCAGGTAAGCAAAAGCCCGGATGATCTCCTTTGGCATGCGGTTGATGTCCTGGGCAATTTTGAAATTATCAATGCTGCGCTGGGTCTGTGCACCATAATAGGCCGTTGCCGGTACTTTCACCTCGCCCATGGTGTCTTTTTCGATCCTGTATTCCATAAAAAAGGATTTAAAAATTTCCGCAAAGGTAGTCCAAAGAAACAAACGGTTGCCTCAATTTTCTGCCGGTGTTCCCTTGCAGCCCGGATTGCATTACTTTAGTATTCCTGGACGATTAATGAATTTTGAGCATTGACCCCGGAGCATCGGCATTGCCCCCAAAAGAATCACATGAATAAAAAACTAAAAAATCTCCTGCTGTTGCCCTTACTGCTATGGGCGGGAGCATTTATGGCCCAGCCCAAACCCAGCGCGGCTCAGCTGGCCTGGCACGATATGGAGTTTTATCTCTTTATGCACTTTGGCCCCAATACCTTCACCGATAAGGAATGGGGACTGGGGACTGAGCCGGAGGATATTTTTAATCCCACGGAACTGGATTGCCGCCAATGGTGCCGGGTGGCGAGGGCGGCCGGGGCCAAAGGGATTATCATTACCGCCAAGCACCACGACGGGTTTTGCTTATGGCCCAGCCGGTTTTCCAAACATACAGTAAGAGAAAGTAAATGGAAGAACGGGAAGGGCGATGTGCTGAAGGAGCTTTCTGCGGCCTGTAAAGAATATGGATTAAAATTTGGCGTCTATATTTCTCCCTGGGACCGCAACCATCCTGATTACGGGACAGATAAGTACAATGCTGTATTTGTGAATATGATGAAGGAGCTCTTCTCGAACTACGGTCCCATCTGGGAACTTTGGTGGGATGGGGCCAATGGCGAAGGGCCCAATGGAAAGAAACAGGTTTATGACTGGGCCCTGTTCCGGGAAACAGTAAAAAAACTTTCACCGAATACAGTCATCTTCAGCGATGTGGGCCCGCATATCCGCTGGGTGGGGAATGAGAATGGCGAGGCCGGGGAAACCAATTGGAATACGTTGGATACTGCAGGTTTTACCCCCGGGGCCGGGGCGCCCCCGCAGGATACCCTGAAAAAGGGAAATATCAGTGGCAGGGCCTGGGTACCGGCCGAATGTGATGTGAGTATCCGGCCGGGCTGGTTTTATCACAAAGGGGAGGATGATAAAGTGAAGACGCCTGAAAAATTAGTTGAACTCTACCTGAAAAGTGTGGGCCGGGGTTCCACTCTTTTGTTGAATGTCCCGCCGGACAGAAGGGGCCGGATTCATGCGAACGATTCGGCATCCCTGGTGGGATTCAACCGGCTGCTTGCCGCTAATTTTGTTTCCGATGAATTGATTAATGAAGGGCCTGTACTGAATAATGTATGGGCTGGAAAATCAGGCCTGGATAACCGGACGGAGTTCAGGTTTTCATCTTATCCCGATAACCGGCCTGTTTATCTTCAGTTTAATTTTGAAACGCCCCGGCTGATCAACTGTGTTATACTGAAAGAAGTAATAAGATATGGACAGGCAGTCAGGTTATTAAACCTGCGGATAGAAAAAAAAGATGGCTCCGTTTTTTACAGGAACCTGACCACGATCGGGCATAAGCGGATTATTACTTTCCCGGCTGTGGAAGCCCGGACGATTACGATAACGGTAATTGATGCAGCAGGGGATGTTTTCCTGTACCGGCCTGCCTGTTACCTGATTGAAGGAAATCTGACAGAGAAGAGAAATTAGCGGCCGGAAAAAACAGCCTTCCGCTTTTCCAGGAAAGCCCTGGTCCCTTCTTTCATGTCTTCTGTATTAAAAGCATTCCCGAATTCTTCGGTCTCCAGGGCATAACCGTTCTGGCTTTCATCGAAAACTGCATTGGCCGCACGGATACAGGCAGCAACCGCAAGCGGCGCTTTGGAATTGATGGTTTCCAGGATTTTTCTTGTATGTTCCAGCAGGGTTTCCGGGGTGGTTACATAATTCACAAGGCCCAGTTGTTTGGCTTCATTGGCATCGATCAAATGAGCTGACATTAATAGTTCCAGGGCCTTGCCCTTACCGATCAGCTGCACCAGTCGCTGGGTACCTCCATATCCGGGTATCAGTCCCAGGTTTACTTCCGGTTGCCCGAACTTCGCGTTCTCCGCAGCGACCCTGAAATGGCAGCTCATGGCCAGTTCACAGCCGCCCCCGAGTGCAAATCCATTAACGGCTGCCACGATGGGTTTAGAAGAGTTTTCAATCCGGGCAAATACATCCTGTCCGCGTTTGGCCATGGCCATGGCTTCTTCCTTGCTCATGCCATTGAATTCGGTGATATCCGCCCCGGCCACAAAGGCTTTGGAGCCGGCGCCGGTAATGATCACGGATTTAATGGCCGGTGATTTTTCCACTTCATCAAGCACCTGATTGAGTTCAGTGAATACGTCCCGGTTCAGCGCATTCAGTTTGTCGGCGCGGTTGATCACAACCGTAAGAATGCCATTTTCGGGGAGGAGGAGGAGGGTCTGGTACATGCGAAAAGGTTTTGGCAAAAATAGGAAGAGTTTTTTAGGTGACCCATTCACCATTCCCTCTCTTCTCTTCACCTCATCAGCGCCGGTACCGCAGACACCGCTGGAGCGGCTTTTTTCTCTTTGCGTGGCTGCCACCTGATGTGGATTCTTCTGTCGTCAGCCCGTCGGTTAGCAGCGTTTTCAGGAAATGGTTCATGGCTTCATTGCAACTGCTTATGTTGTTTGAATCAACAAATCAAAGCAGCTTTCCTGTTTATTGGAGAAGGAATATAAATAGTTCGTTGGCCTGGTCTGGCCGGGTCGGCGATACATAATACTCAGGGATGAGATACAAACAATCCCGTGGAGTTCAGACAGACTAATGCCGGAAAGATACTTACAGTAAACAAAGCCCTTTCCGCTTTTGAATAAAAGGGTTTTGGCGAAATCTTTTTTGTGGTGATGGCCGCTGGTTCGGTTTTCATAATCCGAATCTGGCGGGGATCTCCATTTTTTAGGGTGTATTCCAACAGCACCATTGTAACCTGTACCTGGCTGCTCCAGCCGCCAGTACTGTCAGGTAGCGATACCGGATTTGGGTCGTGTAAAGCCCATATTCAGGCAGACAGGGCGGTGAGAGAAAAGATGAACTGTTTCAGGATTGATTGGTTTTGCAAATCTAAACGGTATGCTGCGATCCGATCCTGGTAGCAAGGCAATACTACGAGCCATTGATGAGTATAATCAGTATTATCATTTAAAAAAGGGATCGGCATTCGAAATTACATTCAGATCATACCCAGTTTTAATAAGATAGCTATCAGTAGTAAAGTCATGGCACATAAGTAATACCCGGCAATCGACCATTTGTCGTTTGGAAACCTGAAGATTTTATGAGATAAAAATCGGGGTTCAAAGATTATATATATCAACCTGAGAAAGGTCAGGATAAATACAATCGCTGAAAGGGAAATAATTAGATATTTCATAGTATAATTATAAGCAATCGGTGGCGATGTCATATATTAACACTGCAGCAGCAAACCATCCTACCTATTTTTTTACAACAGGCGTAACAACTGTCCAGGCTGTCCCAAATTCGAATGTGCCTAACCCGTTTATTATACCGGTTATATCAAAATACCCTGCTACTATGCCTATCGTACAATGGAGCCATGTGGGCATTCTGCTGCCGCTTATCTGAATAATGGAGCGGGGAAGGGCGGGACTGCCCGGTTATTAAAAATCCCGGTGTTCTTTCACCCAGGCCCTGATATAATCCGCGATCTCATGGGTATTGGTGCCGGGGTGGAAGAGTTTGCCCACACCAAGTCTGCTCAATTGATCTATGTCTTCATCCGGGATGATGCCTCCGCCTGTCAGCAGCACATCATTCAGTTCCTTCTCTTTCATCAGGGCGATCAGTTTCGGGAATACCGTATTATGGGCACCGGAAAGAATGCTGATCCCAATGGCATCCACATCTTCCTGGAGAGCGGCATTGACCACCATTTCGGGGGTTTGCCGAAGCCCGGTATAGATCACTTCCATCCCTGCATCCCGCAGGGCGGTTGCAATGACTTTAGCGCCGCGGTCATGCCCGTCGAGTCCGACTTTGGCGACCAAAACTCTGATAGGTCTGTTCATCTGGCAAATATTCAGGATACAAAATTAGGTTCTTTCCTTCACTACCCTGTAAATTACGGTATGCAATACAGGAAATTTGGAACTACCGGACTCCGGGTCAGTGAAGTTGGTTTCGGCGCCTGGGCCATTGGCGGTGCTGCCATGATCGGGAATACTGCGATCGGCTGGGGAGATGCGGATGATACCGTTTCCGCCGAAGCGATACGGGCCTCCCTGGATGCCGGAATCAATTTTTTTGATACGGCGGATATCTATGGGCTCGGTCATTCCGAAGAATTATTAGGCAGACTGATCGGAGACAGAAAGGATGTCATCATCGCCAGTAAGGTGGGAAATGTGTCCCGGGACGGACAATTCACCATTGATTATACCAAAGAATATATTCTCAGGGCCTGCGAACAGAGTCTGCGCCGGCTCAGGAAGGATACCATTGATTACTACCAGTTGCATACCGCCCGGCTGGAGCATTTGCAGCAGGGAGATTGTATCACCGCTATGCAGGAACTGCAAAAGGCGGGTAAGATTCGTTACTGGGGACTCTCACTGAATACGTTTGATCCCCTGCCGGAAGCGGAATACCTGCTGAACCAGGGCCTGGGCAATGGTTTTCAACTGGTACTCAACCTGCTTAATCAACGAAGTCTTCCATTGCTGAAAGCGGCAGTAGAAAAGGGCTACGGTATCATTGCGCGGATGCCCCTGCAATTTGGTTTGCTGACCGGCAAATTTGACAAAGGGATTTCTTTTCCGGAAAACGATCACCGGCATAACCGGCTGCTGCCTGCGATCGTGGATGCGGTTGCAAAAGCCCTCGGACCGGTATGGGAACTTTGTGAAAAATACCAATGCAGTAAGACACAACTGGCGCTGAGTTACCTGCTCAGTTACCCGGAGGTATCGGTGATCATTCCGGGTATCCGCACCCCTGAACAGATGGCGGGCAATACCAGTGGTTTATTTCAACTGGAAGAAACCGATCTGCGGATGATCGAATCATTGGGTAAAACGGTCTTTGTTCCATTAATGGAGCAGATAAAGCAACAGGGCTAATACTGTTATTTCAGTAATTGCAGGGTCGTTTCGATGCGTTTGATCGTGTCTGTTTTGCCAATGATGGCGGCAATTTCAAATACACCCGGTCCGAATTTCCCCCCCACCAGCATAATGCGGAAGGGGAGCATCAGCTCGCCGGGCTTCAGGTCATTCACCGAAGCGATTTCCTTAAAGTTGTTTTCCAGGGTATGTGCATCCCAGGTATCCGCGAGTTCATAATTGCGTACCAGTTCAGCGAAGAAAAGCTGCTTGGCTTCATTCCATTTCGGTTTCACCGCGCCGGTATCAATGGTTTCCGGGGTTGCAAAAAAGAAAGAAGACTGCTCCACAAAATCCGTCAGCAGCGTACAGCGGTCTTTTACCAGGCCGATTACCTTTTCAAGTAATTTATCATCCGGGACAGGAATGGCTTTTTCGCTTAGCAGGGCCTTAACCTCCGGCTTTAAGCGGTGAACATCCACCCTCTTCATCCATTCATGGTTAAACCACTTCGCCTTCTCGTAATCAAATTTTGCCCCGCTGCTGTGTACTCTTTCCATCGAGAATTTTTCAATCAGTTCTTCCCTGGAATAGATTTCCTGTTCGGTGCCTTCATTCCATCCCAGCAGGGCCAGCAGGTTGATAAAAGCTTCGGGCAGGAAGCCTTTTTCCTTAAAACCTTCCGTGCGTTCGCCGGTTTTAGGATCGGCCCAGTTCATGGCAAAAACGGGGAAACCATATTTGGCGCCGTCCCGTTTACTCAGCTTGCCATTTGGCCCGAGGATCAGGGGAAAATGTGCCCATTGCGGCATCTGGTCCAGCCCAAACAGGTATTTCCATAAGAGAATATGAACCGGAGCGGAAGGCAGCCATTCTTCCCCGCGGAAGGCATGGGAGATCTGCATGCCCTGGTCATCCACCACCACGGCCAGGTGATAGGTCGGCATGCCATCGGCTTTGAGCAATACTTTATCATCCACAGTGCCGGTATCAAAACTCACTTCCCCGCGGATCATATCGGTAAAAGAAACGGTTTCACCGGCCGGCATTTTTATACGGATCACATGACGGGTACCGGCAGCGAGTAATGCGGCCGTATCCTCCCTGGAAAGGGTCAGGGAATTCCGCATTTTCATTCGGATCGTCTGGTCATACTGGGGAGAGGGGTTTTCCGGCGTTTTGAAATCCTGCCGCATTTTTTCCAGTTCCTCCGGTGTGTCAAACGCGTAATAGGCATGACCGTCCTGCACCAGTTGTTCAGCATAGCGACGGTACGATTCTTTCCGCTCGCTCTGGCGATAGGGACCATAGGAGCCGCCGTGCTGTACGCTTTCATCCGGTTCCAGTCCACACCATTTCAGGGTGTCAAAAATATATTCCTCCGCACCGGGTACATAACGGGTTTGATCGGTGTCTTCGATCCGTACCAGGAAATCACCGCCGTACTTTTTGGCAAACAAATAATTGTATAAAACGGTTCTTACTCCACCCAGGTGCAGACCACCTGTGGGACTGGGGGCAAAACGTACACGCACTCTTTTACTCATAGCTGCAAAGATAGAAATGGCCGGGGCAACCTGTACAATGAATTTAATGAGTAGTTTTGAAGGATCCTTCTATGGCATACAACGATGATAATAGCAAAGAGGAAACGAGATCCTTGCCTAAAAAGGGCCGCGGATTGCCCTACCTGGTCAGAACACCCTGGTGGCTGAAGCGGCTTTATCCGCACCGGGTCTGGAACATGGATACTTCATCCAAAACGATTTACCTGAGTTTTGATGATGGTCCGCATCCCCTGGCGACCCCCTTTGTTCTGGATGAATTAAAGAAGTATGATGCCAAAGCCACTTTCTTCTGCATTGGAAAAAATGTGGCCGCTTTTCCCGCCCTTTATGAACGGATCCTCGCCGAAGGACATGCGGTGGGCAATCATACCCGGGATCACCTGAACGGCTGGAAAACGGGTGACGGGGAATACCTTGAAAATATTGCCGCAGCTGCAGAACTGATACAATCCCGGCTTTTCCGCCCGCCTTACGGCAAAATCAGGTCCTCCCAGGCAAAAAAATTAGCCCATTACCGGGTAATCATGTGGGATGTGCTGAGCGGGGATTTTGATAATTCGGTTAGCCCTGAGGGTTGTTACCGGAATGTGATCAACCATACGAACAATGGTTCCATTGTAGTGTTTCATGACAGCGAAAAAGCATGGAATAAACTGAGCTATACATTACCGCTTGTGCTGGAACATTTTAGCAGGGCCGGTTACCGGTTTTCGGCCATTTCCTGAGCGAAAAATCACAGGTTTCTGTAAAAAAGTTAGGGCCTGGGTAGAAACCCTGGCCCGTTTTTAATCCGTACCCTATGAAAACTGGTTTAAAGGTATAATATTTTTTTTATTACGGCAAAGTAATTTGGTAAGAAACTCCATTTATGGTGATTACGGCCAGGTTGTCGCAGTTCCCATTGCCAAAATTCAGTACGGCCACCCAGGGGCTATTGGTGCTGCTGTTCAGCCTTACGGTTTTGACCACCCCACGTACAATCCAGCGGCAGTTGAAGCGCTTTACCAGGGGTTCCTGGATGCTGGAATTGAAGCTGACCAGCAGGTTGCCTCTTTTCACCTGCCCGTTAGAAGCACCTTCGATTTTGAAAATATCATCCATCGGGATCATGGTGCCCAACCCCTCGACCTGGGTGATGGTTTTTTCGCTGGTCCAGGCAATAAAATTACCATTCGGCCGGGTTAGTTTTGCCTGAAGAATCAGTACCCTGAATTTCCGGTCAACCGGTACATTGGTCGAAGATACTGTGCTGATGTTGGTGATTTTATGCGTGCCTTCCACTTTCAGGCTGTCCACGTAAAACCCGTCAAAAACGGTGGTGGCAATGGCACCGGGGACCAGGAGGCGATTGGTATATTCAATGATCACTTTTCCCCTGCGGAGATGACCATCAGGGCCTGTGCAGCCATCCACCCCGAAGTCCATAATGATCCGTACGGGGAAGGGGTTGGGGGCATTCAGCCGGACAACCGTAACCACAGGACAAGCATTCGGCCTTCCGAAAACACCGGTTCCCCCGAGGGCCACTTCGTCATTCACCCCCATCGCATCATCAAAGACCCCGTTGAACACGGATTCCGCTTCTGACTCGGATTCGCCGGAAACCCGGGAGGCTTCAACCTGCTCCTGATCCTGAGCAGCCTGGCTTTTTTCCTTCTGACAGGAGCTGATAATCAGCGTAGTAAACAGGAAGCTGAGGGAAAGAAGGGCGGCCGAAATAAACCTGATTTTCATAAACTTACGTTTTGATTTGCATTGACAAGTTAACTCCTTTGAGATTGAACCTGAACCGAAAAGTTTAAGGGAATCTTAAAGTTTTTTGTGGAGTTTTGCGGCCTGAACCCGTTTTGCATGAAGCTGATCGACACCCATTCCCATATTTATCTCCACGAGTTTGAAAATGACCGGCAGGCTATGCTGGAAAGGGCTGAAAAAGAGGGAGTTAATAAAATACTTCTCCCGGCTATCGATTCCGAAACCCATGAGGCCCTGCTCGGAATGGAGGAAAAACACCCGGGCCTGTGTATCCCCATGATGGGACTACATCCCTGTTCGGTGAAGGCGAACTTCCGGGAGGAACTCCGGATCATCCGGGACTATTTTGGAAAAAGACCCTTTGCAGCCGTGGGGGAGATCGGGCTGGATTTTTACTGGGACAAGACGTTTACAGAGCAGCAGTACACGGCTTTTCACGGGCAGGTGGAACTGGCGATGCATTTTAATATTCCCATTGTTATCCATTCCCGGAATGCCACGGATGAATGTATTGAAGTGATCCGGCAGCACCAGCTGGGGAAGCTCAGGGGTGTTTTTCATTGTTTTTCCGGCAACACGGAACAGGCACAGCAATTAATGGAACTGGGTTTTTACCTGGGAATCGGGGGAGTGGTCACCTTTAAAAACGGTGGACTTGATAAAATTTTTGAAACCATCGGTCTTGAAAAAGTGGTACTGGAAACGGACGCGCCCTACCTTGCACCGGTACCGTTCAGGGGTAAGCGCAATGAACCGGCTTATTTGAAATATGTCGCGGAAAAACTCGCTGCCCTCAAACAAATTCCGGTAGAAGAAGTAGCCCGGATTACGACGGAGAATGCGAGGGAGCTGTTCGGTTTGTAAATTCGGTCGTGTTTTTCTTTAAATAAGTTCGCAAATGCAAAACCCGGTTATCAAAACAATAACGGTCACACGATACCTGGCACCGCTCCGGGAAGGAGGTTCCTTGCCGGCCATTGCCGAAGCAGATGACGGATTCCTGTATGTGCTGAAATTCCGGGGGGCCGGCCAGGGGGTTAAAGCGCTTATTGCCGAATTACTAGGGGGCGAGATTGCCCGTGCTTTGAAATTACGGGTCCCTGAAATAGTATTCGCTAACCTGGATGAGGCATTTGGCCGTACCGAACCGGATGAAGAGATCCAGGACCTCCTGAAGGCCAGCACGGGAATGAATATTGCGCTGAATTATTTGTCAGGTGCTGTTATGTTCGATCCTGCCGTTGTGACCATTGATGAAACCCTGGCTTCGCAGATCGTATGGTTAGACAGCCTGCTGATGAATGTTGACCGCACAGCCCGGAATACGAATATGCTGGTATGGCATGGGAACCTGTGGCTGATCGATCATGGTGCGGCCTTGTATTTTCATCATTCCTGGAATAACTGGCGGGAGCAGGCTTTACAGCCATTTGCGTTGGTAAAAGATCATGTGTTGCTGTCCCGGGCCACGAGGATGGAAGAGGCAGATGCGATTTATCGTAACTTGCTGACAGCGGAAATGATTCGATCTGTTGTTTCTTTAATACCCGAAGAGTGGCTGGTGTCCGATTCTTTTTTTACAACGGTGGAAGAACACCGCGAGGCGTATATCAGCTTTCTCCTGGACCGGGTTGCTCATTCAGAAATGTTTATAACCGAAGTACAAGATGCCCAAAAAAGACTTGTTTGAATATGCGGTCATACGCGTGGTGCCAAGGGTGGAGCGGGAAGAATTCCTGAATGCGGGTGTGATAGTCTATTGCGCCCCCCAGCAATTCCTGGGAATGAAGTATTGTATCAGCCCGGAACGGATCCGGGCCTTGTGTGCGGAGGCGGATATTAAAGAAATCCGGGCACAACTTGAAAATTTTGAACGGATCTGCAACGGGAAGGCCATGGCCAGCCCGATTGCCCGCTTGCCATTACCCGGTCGTTTCCGCTGGCTTACGGCTACCCGGAGTACCATTATCCAGTGTTCGATGGTTCACCCGGGTATATGCGATGAGGCAGCGGCAACACTGGAGAAAATATTCCGCCAGCAGGTGGCCTGTGACTGAAATATCAGGCTGGTCCGGGATACGAGCGGGGCCATTTTAAATGGGGCGGAGACTCCGGGAGATATCATTACCCGATTCTCATAAGCGATTATTCGTTCATTCATTTGCAGGCAATAATTTTTTTATGGTATTGGAACGGCCCCCCATCCCGGATGAATTCAGCGCCCTGATATAAGCTTCCGCATAAGGCATATCCGCCTCGTATCCCCGGACTGTGGCCAGTGTTTCATACATTCCGTACCAATCCGAAGGGTTTTGCGGGCCATGCAGTAAAGTGGCTTTCCTTTTTATTATCAGCTGCCGGTAATTTCAATATAATCAGTCGGAGTAAAGGCAAATGTTTTGCTGTGGGGACTGTTGGTGGTTTCATAAAAAATGAAAAGTAAGGGTCGGTTCATTATTAATTTTCTGTACCATCCACCCCGTTTACTAAATGTCCCAATCCTTTTTCCGGGTATTTTCCTGCCATACCCGCGAAGAAACCGAGAATGGTTTTCATATCGGTTTCTTCCTTTGCCGGATAAACCGGGTCCGAAAAACAAACTTCCTTGTGTTTGTAATCCAGTCCTACTAATACAATGGGCACACCTGCTTTTTCAGCGATATGATAAAAGCCACTGCGCAGTTTGTCCACTTTCTTTCGCGTTCCTTCCGGGGCCAGTGCAATTTTGAATTTTTCATTTTTACGGAATAGCTCAGCCACCTGGTCCACCATGCCCTTGCTGCTGAACCGGTCCACTCCTGTACCACCCAATGCCCGGAACAACCAGCCAAAGGGCCCGTCAAAGAGTTCTTTTTTTGCGAGGAAATGAATGGGTCCGGCCTTAACCAGTTTGCGGGCAGCAAGACCGACAATAAAATCGTACCAGCTGGTATGCGGACCTACGGCCAATACCAGTTTCGGCAGCTGTTGGGGAAAGGGTCCCCTGAATTTCCAGCCGGTGAGTTTGAAATAGAGTTTCCAGAAATAGTACATAAGCGGCGAAAGTTAGGGGATTTGGAGGAGAGGAATGCTGAGATCGGGCTGCGGGCGAAGAAAAGTATCCCGATTATTTCAACCAGTGTCAGGTTAACTGATTTTTGATACCCCCTGGCCCGAAGCTAAGAGCAAATAGTAGTTAGCTTCGGGCTGCAAGACCGATCGTTCAATGGCTAACTCCGGTCTCAAAGCACACTGTAATCTATGAAAACGACATTTTAAATTTAGCAGGTAGTCGTTCATACTGCGGGCCTTCCCGGGGACGGGAAATTTATCGCCCTTCTTATTCGGATGTATATAGTTTAAACTCTTAGACAGTTGCGGAAAGGTTTATGCCTGATCCTGGAACCCTTGTGTTATTCGGACTCGGCCAGTTCTTTTAACGCTTTTAAAACTGGATTTTCCTCTCCCTGGGGCGCTTCCTGAACGGCATTGGGCCGCTGGTCTTCCTGGATGATTTCAAGTTTGGTCTGCCCATCTTCTTCTGTCAGGATATAGCTCATCGTAAAATAATTTTCAGGTAGGTCTTCCAGTCCGGGCCTTGGCGCGAACAGGCTGTATTGTACGAAGGCTGTTGGTTTAAAAGCCAATACTTTTCCCCATTGCTCAAACACTTTATCTTCCCATTCGGTTCTGAATTTTATAGGGCTGTCAATTTCCCAACTGGTCAGCAAATCACTTCCGTATTGCCAGCGTTTTACCAGTTCCGCTTTTGTAAGGGCGTCCCAGACCTTTTGCCTTGGGGCATTGATTTTAAGGATGGAGATATTTGTGGCCATAGTATTCGGTTTTGTAGTTCTTATTTCCCGGTCTCATTATCCGCTCCGGCAGCTCACCGGGGCAAATGTATTTTGCACGGGTACTGACAGCTTTTGCCAGTTCATCTGCAATATAACAAAGCCTTTGCATTTCCGGTATGAAAATTCCGGGAGATCAGTTGATCCCTGCTATGGAACGCTACCACTAACTGTAACGTATCTGCGCTTCTTAAGGCGAAGTTAAAAAGAGCTGTTTGCGTGATTACCAACCCGGAATGTCGGATTTACCCCCCTCTTTTTTCATTGAGATATTATACAATTGCAAGGACTGAATAAAAATGCTTGTGAGTATCCTCTTTAAAGGATGTATGCGGCTTTATTTAGTTACAACTGATATATTTTATAATCTTAATCCAAAGAAAAAATGAAAAATTTTACTCCTGTCATTGCGGCGTTCAGCCTGTTTTTTTGCTTCTCCGTAAGTGCGCAAACAAATCTCCCCGGCAGGGCTATTCAGTTAACCGGCGGATATGCCCGGCATGGCAGCGGGGACTATAACGGGATCAGTTTTGGCGCTGAATATATCCGGTATCTCGGCAAAAGGGTTTCACTGAATTATAATTTCAGGTCTTCCATTAACAATGGGAAGGATAAAATTATCATAGCCGATAATAATGCAGGTACCACTAAGGATGGCTCTATCCGGTTTACCACCGCGGGTGTACAGGCGGGTGTTGACGGGGGATTTAGTTTTATCAGAACGGCAAGGCATGAATTGCTTACCAGCCTGGGCGTGTTCGCGAGGTACCAGTCCGCTTCGAATGGGACAGACGGGTACCGGCTTTATTATCCGAATACAACCGGTGTGCCGGCTGTATTGGTGGAGTATATGAACAGGACCCCGCAGCAAACAATTGCGGTTGGAGGCCTGTTCCAGCTCCGGTATAATTATACAATAAAGAATAAGATCAGCCTGGGTTTTTCGGGCGGTTTTCAAACGGACAGCAACGGCGATGCCATTTTGCAGGGGGGCATTACCATTGCCCGGCGATTTTAGGGCAGTCATGGGATAGGTCATGCAGACGAAAATGGAAAAAATGGTTCCATGAAGGGAGCAGCAGGCATCTCAAATTTTTTTTTAACAGTGACGGGCGCTATTATTCAATTATGGTCCGGCGGTTATGACGCAACCCGTTGGAGCCGGTTTCCCGGGAAACCCTGAGGAGTCATGAGATTCGCGGTAAGGAGGGCATGAGTAACCTGAGCAGGAATCTGCCTGATAAGCATCCCTGCGAAAACTCCCTTTACCCCGCTTCGTGACTGCTTCTGCCTTTCTTTGGTAACGCTTAAGGGTTAAAGCGCACCATGCGCTTTAACCCCGAAGCAAATCCGGCTCAGATCAGGACGAGTTCCGAAGAAAATATAAGCCCAACCCGGGATTTATTCAAGTGTCTTATACGTAAGAAGGCCGCAACTTAATACGGCTGACCTGTAAATAAGAAATTTGGAGTCATTTATAAGAATAGTGGTGACCTCCCCTCATATTACTGCGGGAAAAACAACAGGAAATCTGTTTTTTTCGGAACACTTTGTTCTTGCAGAAGTATCATCAAAATTGATCCCTTTAGTAATACCTAAACAAATAAAAAAGCGTAAAAAATTGAAAAACAATTAATTACGCTAATTACTTGCGGAGACCGAGGCTTCTTAACCTCTTTTCTAATGCATTCTATTTCAAATACTTGTAAAGTCTTTCTTTTTTAGGTCACCTCATAGTATCCTTTTCAATCAAACTTCTGCAAAAATAACTACTGAAATAACCTTTTCCAAGAATGCTATAATAATCCTTGAAATGACGGGGGGCAAGCCTTTTTACAAAAACACTACGGCCCAGGAGTTATAACTGGCTTAAAGACCGCAAAAGAATGTATATTTTTGTTTCTGCCGAAGGACGGCAAATGTATTTGACCTTGTTATACATTCCCTGACCTGAAAATCTCGAAAATTAGATGTGAAACGGGAAGTATGCACAGGCTACGCTACGGCGTGGTTTGTTCTATGCTTCGTTTCACAGGCTTTCGAGAGCCTTCAGGTTACAAGCTAAAACGGCCACGTCTTTTTTTATGCAAAAAAACTGTGTATGAAATATATATTATTTTCTGCTTATATTATTTCCACTTTAAATTGTTTCTCTCAATTAAGAATTGATACTCTAAAGAATGAGACAGTAATTAAGCTCACTAAGAGCAAACTTCCCGAAATTGTTATAATTCAAAAAATCAATCAATCATTTTGCACTTTTGATATTAGTGTTGATTCGCTAATAAAACTTAAAGAAAATCAAGTAAGTGATAATGTCATAAACTTGATGATTCAAAAGCAGGGAAAAATAGACTCTGATAATTTTATACAAACAAAAAATAATATTAATGAAGAAAACTACATTTTTACTGAGTCTGGTATCTATTTTATAAGAGACAAAAAATACATAAACCTCGACCCGACAACTGTATCTTCTTCAAAACCTAAATCTGGGCTTTATCCTCTTGGAGCTATTGGATATTTTAATTCAAAATATATATCTCAAATAGAAGGGTCAGAAGCAAACTATCAATTAAACGAAAAGAAGCCTGAATTTTATTTCAACTTTGAAACAATAAAAAAAAGCCTTAACGATGCAAATGCAAACGCAACAGTGACTGAAAATTATCTTGACCAAGTTATGAATAGAGAAGGCTTAGGTAGCGGCAATTATCAAGCTATAAGCCCCAATGATTTTACGTTGATCAAACTTGGTGTGAAAAGGAATAAGAGGGAATTTACATCAGGAAAAGTGAGTGTTTTTAAATATGATATGTCAATTGATGGTAAATGTATTGTGAGCTTCAAATATGAGAAATTGTCTGAAAATACATACAAAGTTTATTTTGAAAAAAACCTGTCCCCCGGAGAATATTGCTTTTTCTATCTTGGGAATAGAAATAATTCCTCAATTGTACAATGGTATAATCAGAACAATTTCAAAGTTTTTGACTTTGGAATTTCAAAATAATTAAAATCTACTTAGTTAAACCTGAGTTATGAAAATAATACTTATTTGTTTAATTTTTTTTTCAGCATGTAGTCAGAATGATCCAATTAATCCCAATCATCCAGCGTATAAATATTTTTTCGATTGTACAGTAGATGGAAAACATTTAAAGACAGATGGCGGCTCTGCTCAAATAAGGACATCGATGGAGTTTGCCGCGGGAACAATGTATTGTAATGCGCCTGGCTCCTATTGTTTTCAACAAATTTTGGTTATACATGGACAGGTTACCGGAACTTACATACCTTATGAACTAGTAATTGAGACTACAGAAGGAGCGGATACATATGATTATATGCAATCAACCGCGCTACCGATGGGAAACGTTACCGCAAAGATTACGGAAATAACAAGAGGTGTAGTGGGGGTTTCATTAGGGGTAGCGAAAGGAACTTTTTCAGGCACTGTTAGGAAATATAAGAATCATACTTTTGTTGGTGACGTGTCAGTAAATGCGAGTTTTGCCTTGGGGCTTGAATGGTAATCGTATGCTTACTTTTAAAAATGCTCATACTATGAAAATGAAGTACAGTTGGTATTTTTTGCGCTTTATTTTAGTTTATTTTATTTTATTCACATAGTTTGATATATGTCGAGTATAGGATAATGTGTAATAAAGTGTATTAGCTAAGACTTAATCTGACAGTTAGGGTTAACTTTAGAGTAACAACAAACCAAAGTTTAACCCCAAAAACTGTCAGAAATGAAAGTGGAAACTAAGTTAATCAAAACCAAGTTAGGTTTACTGCAATTAG
>JACPUV010000049.1 GCA_016192105.1 Sphingobacteriales bacterium
AGGGTGTATCAAAACCGATACACCCTTTTTTAGTACCGTAGCTCAACTGAATAGAGCATCCCGACCTTCGGGTCGGGATGGTTTCTGGATTGAATCCAGACGGGGTCACAATCAAAGAGGGTGTATCAAAACCGATACACCCTTTTTTAGTACCGTAGCTCAACTGAATAGAGCATCCAGGCCTTCGGGTCGGGAAGGTTTCCGGGTAGAATCCAGGCAAATTTGAAAATAACTCCGAATCAGATGGTTAGCGTAGAATGATGGATGCAAATCCCGGTAGTTTAAGCTGCACTTCAACGCTTAGTAAAAAAAGAAAGAAAAAATTTGCGAAACCGAACAATTGCACATATATTCGCAACCGATTAGTTTCTTAAATAAAATTTTACCAATGAGACGTGATATTTTCCAGGCAATAGCCGACCCTACGAGAAGGGCAATCATTACTTTAATTGCTTTACAGGCAATGACGCCAAACGCTATCGCTGAAAACTTCAACACGACCAGGCAAGCTGTTTCAAAACACCTTCGCATTTTAACCGAGTGTGAATTGGTAAAACAGCAACAACAAGGCAGAGAAATTTACTACTCGCTTGAAATTAATAAGATGAAGGAGATTGATAAATGGCTTGACCAATTCAGGAAGATTTGGGAAACCCGGTTCAATCAGTTGGACAACGTATTGTTAACAATGAAAAAAAATAAAAAATGACAAACAATTTGCTATTTGATTTTACCGTTGACAAAGCTACAAAGACGGTATTTATCACCAGGGAATTTGACGCTGAACTTGCGCTGGTATGGGATGCGTTTACCAAAGCAGAGATCCTCGACCAATGGGTAGCGCCTAAACCGTGGACCTCAAAGACAAAATTCATGGACTTCAAAGTCGGGGGACGAAGATTTTATGCAATGGTTAGCCCCGAAGGGCAGGAACGTTGGTCAATTCAGAAATATACTTCCATTAGCCCCAAGACAAATTTCAAAATGTTTAATGCCTTTGCGGATAAAGATGAAAACCCTGAACTACCCGGCTCTGACTGGGATTACACTTTCAGCGAAGAGAATGGAAGAACAAAAGTGAAAATTACCATTTACAATGAATCGCTTGCCCGTTTGGAGAGAATGATTGAAATGGGCTTCACAGAAGGATTTAAAGCCTCTATGAGGAATTTGGAAACCCTCCTGGCTGTCTTATCAAAGCGGTCCTGATTACGATCGTTTTTCCGGTGAAGGATAGAAAATAAGCCCTGCCGCAGGTAGGTGCTACCCGTCTCTTTGGAGTGGGTAATGGAAATGTTTTGCCTGAACAAATCAAAAAAAATGAGAACAAAATTAGTCGTAGTTGCAGGGTTGATGATCTCAGCTTCTGCATTGAATGCCCAGCAGCTAACCGGAAAAGTAAAAAATGCACAGGGCAGGGGAATTGAAAAAGTAACTCTTTCCTTGTTGAGTGCAAAAGATTCGTCCGTTGCAAAACTGGCGGTAAGCAATGAGGATGGAAATTTTGCTTTCAGTGCAGCCACTGGTAAGTATTTAATCAGCGCGTCGCATATAGGATTTGCCACCGTTTATTCATCTCCCTTTGAAGTTGCTGACACTGACATCAGGATTCCGGATATAGTAATTAAAGAAGAAGCCGGAGCATTGGCCGAAGTAACTGTTATCAGTAAAAAACCAATAGTGGAAGTAAGGGCCGATAAAACAATTTTGAATGTGGGAGGAACGATAAATGCAACAGGCACAGATGCGCTCGGGTTACTGCGTAAAAGCCCCGGCGTACTGGTTGACAAAGACGACCACATCAGCCTGGCGGGGAAAAATGGGGTTCGCATTTATATGGATGGTAAGCCTTCTCCGCTTAGCGGCACGGACCTGGCTAATTACCTTAAATCACTGCAGTCGTCGCAGATAGAGGCAATAGAACTGATCACCAACCCTTCTGCCAAATACGATGCAGCCGGCAATGCGGGCATTATTAATATTAAACTGAAAAAGAACAAGGCCTACGGTACCAATGGTTCTGTAAGCGCAGGGTATGCCATTGGCGTTTACGCTAAATACAATGGTGGTATCAATTTTAATCACCGCAATAAGGGGGTGAATATTTTCGGCAGTTATAATTATACGGATAACAAAGTGAATACCATAATACATGGTTACCGGACGGTGCTGGATACAATTTTTGACGGCCATGTCGATGCTGTTTCACCGGATAAAAGCCACGGGTTTAAAACCGGCGTCGATTTCTTCCTTGATAAAAAAAATACATTCGGAGTTTTAGTGAATGGCAACCTGGGCCAAAATGGGTTTAATAATACCAGCCGCACATCCATCATTTATGCTCCCACAGGCGTTGTAAACCGCATATTGCAGACTAATAACAGCAATAAAATGAAAGCCAATAATGTAAACTTCAACCTCAACTACCGGTTTGCCGATACCAGCGGTCACGACCTGAACGTTGATGCTGATTATGGACTATACCGCAATGATGGGAACCAACTGCAGCCTAACTACTATTACAATCCAGCCGGTACTGCATTAGTAAGCCAGGTGATTTACCGTTTTCTCAGTCCAACAGATATTGATCTTTTAACCTTTAAAGCTGATTATGAACAAAATTTTAAGAAGGGCAGGCTTGGGGTAGGCGGTAAAGTTTCTGCTATACGTACCAATAATAATTTTCAGCGGTTTGACATATCTCAGCTAAACCCGGAGTTGAAAACACTGGATATAAGCCGTAGCAACGAGTTTGACTACAGGGAAAACATAAACGCCTTGTATGTGAACTACAGCAGGCAACTAAAAGGAAAAATGATACAATTGGGTGCGCGACTGGAGCACACCGCATCAAAAGGCAGTTCTTATAGCTTGAAGGCAGATGGTACCGTAAACACTTCCAACCCACAATTACTCAAAAGAAATTATACCGATTTTTTCCCCAGCGCTGCCATTACTTTTAATAAAAACCCAATGAACCAGTGGGGTATATCCTACAGCCGTCGTATTGACCGCCCGGCTTACCAGGATTTGAACCCTTTTGAATTTAAGCTGGACGAATACACATATTTGAAAGGCAATACAGCACTCAGGCCACAGTACACCCATATTGTTACAATTACAAATAGCTACAAGTATAAACTCAATACTTCTTTCAGCTATAGCCATGTTAATGATGTGTTCACCTATCTGCTTGATACAACTGAGCGGTCTAAAAGCTTTGCTACCCGTAAGAACCTGGCTAAACAGGATGTAGTATCACTCAATATCAGCTATCCTTTCATATACAAATCATATATGGCTTTTGTAAATTTAAGTGGCAATTACTCGCATTACCGGGCTGATTTTGGCGGCGGTAACAGAATTGTAAACCTGGAAGCAGCTTCTTTCAATATTTATATGCAGCACAGCTGCCAGTTTGGGAAAACAAAAGCATGGACGGCTGAAATAAGCGGCTGGTATAATTCTCCGGCTATTTGGGAAGGTACACTCAAAAGCAAGTCCATGTGGACACTGGACGCAGGTATGCAAAAAAATATATTTAAAGGGAAAGGGACTTTCAAAGTAGCTGTGTCGGATATTTTCTTTACCATGAAGTTTGATGTGAAAAGCAACTTTGCAGGTCAGTACACCCGGGCTTATGGAAGTTTTGAAAGCCGCCAGTTTAAAGCAGCTCTTACCTGGAGGTTTGGCAGCAGCACTGTAAAAGCGGCCAACGAAAGAAAAGATGCATCTGAGGAGGAAAAGAAAAGAACAAAGAAAGGGGGAGGTATTGGTACCAAATAGAATTAGGTTCATATAACGGTACGACAATGATCAACGGCTACAGCAACAGTGAGCCTGAACCTATAAAGAGTGAGAAGCAGGAGTTGCATACGGGTCACAATCTAAGCCACAGTTGCGAGCGTGGCTTTTTAATACCTTGCTACACTGAATAGGGTATGCCGACATTCGGGTCGGGAAGGTTTCAGGTTTGCCCGCTTCGCCGGAGCGAAGCGAGGCGAGAAACCAGGAGAGGTTACGGATAAGCGACTCCTGCGAGTGTGGTTTTTAGTACCGTCTCTCAACTAAACAGACTGTGACCTTTAACATGAATCTGCGATCTTATCCAACGCCTGATCTGTCTTTACCAATGTGGGGGGCATATAAACCCGCAAGGCTGTTGTCGGGGAATTATGACCTTACTTAACAAATTTTTCAAAAAATACTTGCATACTATCCAATGAAGAGTAATTTTGCGGTTGCAGAATATGTTTTCCGGTACCCTGCCCCCTGATGGGAGGTATTACCCGGAATCGCATTCGGATAGAGACTGTAACTATTCAAACGGGGCGGATACTGAAAAGCCACACGAGTAAGTACCATTTAATGTAACCAGAATTATGAAAAAAATTATTCTGACCCTCGCTGTTGTACTCACCTTATCCCTGGTAACTTCAGCACAAACCTTCCGTTTTGGTATCGGACCTGCAATTTCCCTCCCCGTTGGTGATCTCTCAGAAATATCCAGCGTTGGAATCGGCGCAGAAATAACCGGTATCGCCGAATTTTCAGAAAGCTTTGAGGCTTTTGCACAAGCCGGCTACCAGAGTTTTGCCGGTAAAAAAATTGATGTATTTGGCTCTCCTGTGAAGTTAGATGCCCTGAATCATATTCCCATCATTGTGGGTGCCCGTTACAAAACAGGTGGTTTCCTGTTAGGTGGGGGTATCGGCTTTGCTTCCTGGGGCGAAAATAGTTCCGGTTTTGCGTATAGCCCTCAGATCGGGTACAGCACCGGAAATATAGATATCATTGCCCAATACCACGGGACAGCCATGAATGGAGGTACTCTTTCTTACGTAGGAGTGAAAGCCTACTATAAATTCTGATATAACTGCTAAAGAAAAAAGCGGAAAAGAGCCTGACTCTTTTCCGCTTTTTTATTAAACTTTAGCCTTGTTAGTTCTTCAGTTTGGAAAGCAGGCGGAGGATTTCCAGGTATAACCATACTACGGTAACCAGTAATCCAAAAGCACTGTACCATTCCATGTATTTGGGAGCTTTCATTTCTACTCCTTTTTCGATTGTGTCGAAATTCAGGAGCAGGTTAAACGCCGCCAGGCCCGTTACCAGTACGGAAAACCCGATACTGAGCGGGGTATTGGAATTGGTGAGGGAGGAGCCAACTGCAGAACCCGAAAAACTATAAGTCAGCCATTGTACCAGGTAAAACAATGCGATTGCAGATGTGGCCACGACAACCACCATTCTTAATTTCTGTGTGACTTTTATGATCCGGTAGCGATAGACCAGGAACATGATCAGGGTGACCAGCAGGGTCAGGGCTACGGCCTGCACCGGAAGTCCGGGGTAGAGATAATCATAAATAGCCGAAACGGAACCTACAAACAGGCCTTCCAGTACGGCATAGGCGGGAGCCAGCCAGGTGGCCCATTTCATCTTAAAAGCCATAACTACAGCCAGTGCCAGGCCGCCAAATACACCGGTCATCATCAGGGGCATGGGATCACTTCCCTTGTAAAACTGGCTCCAGGCAAACAAAGTGGATCCGATCATCAGCATGATCATGACGCCGAATTTATTCAGCGTTCCTTTCAGTGTCATTTCTTCACCTGTACTGATTCCTTCCAGGATGGTACCCTGGTAGGTTTTTTCCTGCAGGGTGGGGTTACTCGATTTGAAAATGGACATAGTGCGTTTTTTGTTGTCTATAAAAATAAGGGAAATCGGCAAAAAATCATAGTTAATATTGCCATCTCACAAAAGCCTCCATGGCGGCATAATGGGTGAGTCCCAGGTCGGCATAAAGATTGGCTGTCGCGGCATTCCGTTCCTCTGCCCGTTGCCAGAACTCACGGGAATCGCTCCCCTGGAAGGGAACCATATCTTTTTGGGACTGGTGAATAAAAATTCCAAAGCGTTTTTTCAGCACCTGGTCGGGACTCATGGGAATGGCCATTTCGATTTCTTCGATATTCCATTCCTGCCAGGCTCCCTTGTACAGCCAGAGCCAGCAATCCCCGATCCAGTCGTCACCGGCCGCTTTGATCCGCTTCAGGGCTTCCACCACCACGTTGAAGCAAACAATATGGGTTCCGTGCGGGTCTGCGAAATCGCCGGCACAATATACCTGGTGGGGTTTTATTTCCCGTAACAGTTCCATGGTAACCTTCACATCTTTCTCGCCCATTGGCTTTTTTTCGATCGTTCCTGTTTCATAAAAAGGAAGGCTCTGGAAATGGATATTTTCATCTTTTATGCCCACATAGCGGCAGGTGGCTTTTGCTTCACCGCGGCGGATCAGCCCCTTGATAGCCCGGATGGTGGGGGTATCCACCTGGTTTGATTTTTTCCGCCGCAAAAATTTACGGGCATCTTCGAGGATCTTGCCTGATTTCCTGGTGTCAATGCCCGCGATCTCTTCAAAGCCAACGGCAAAATCCAGGAAGCGCGTCACAAATTCATCTGTCACAGCGATATTGCCGCTGGTCTGGTAGCCCACATGTACTTCATGTCCCTGATCATGCAGGCGCTGAAAAGTGCCGCCCATGCTGATAATATCATCGTCCGGGTGCGGGGAAAAAATGATTACCCTTTTCGGATAGGGATTGGTCCGCTCCGGGTGCGTGGGCAGGTGGGCATTGGGTTTTCCGCCGGGCCAGCCCGTAATGGAATCCCGCAGCATATAATAGACCTGCAGGTTGATCTCGTACGCATCTCCTTTTTCCACCAGCAGATCACTTAATCCATATTCGTTGTAATCACTGTTCGTTAAACTCAGTACCGGCTTTTTCAATTTAAGAGCCATGTTTACCACGGCTTTCCGGATCATACGGGGTGTCCATTCACAATCCCCCGTAAGCCAGGGCGATTTATTGCGGGTCAGTTCCGCAGCAGCGGCATCATCGACCACGAAAGAAACATCGTCATGATTTTGCAGCAGGGACGCCGGCACCTGTTCGCTGTCATCATCTTCCACGGCCTTTTTGATCACCGGGGCCTTGGCGCTGCCCCAGGCCATCAGGATGATCTTTTTTGATTTCAGGATCGTGCTGATCCCCATGGTGATGGCGAGCCGGGGCACTTCGGAGATATTGGCAAACTCATAGGAGTTGGCGATCCGGGTGGAATTATCCAGTGTGATCAGCCTGGTTTTGGAGTAGATACCCGAGCCCGGTTCGTTAAAACCAATATGGCCGTTGTTACCAATACCGAGTATCTGCAGGTCAATCCCGCCTGCATCCTGGATCATCTTTTCATAGTGCCGGCAATGCTCCTTGATATCTTCTTTCTTTATTTCCCCATTCGGGATATGAATATTTTTCGGGTTGATGTCCACCAGGTCGAACAGGTGAGTCTTCATGAACCGGTTATAACTCTGCAGGGCATTGTTGTCAATAGGATAGTACTCATCGAGGTTGAAAGTGACCACGTTTTTAAAGCTCAGTTTTTCTTCCCGGTGCAGACGAACCAGTTCTGTGTACAGGGTTTTGGGGGTAGAACCGGTGGCCAGGCCGAGCACGCATTTCTCTTTCTTTTTTTGTTTTTCACGAATAAAATCAGCGATTTGCCGGGCGACAAAGACCGATCCGTCTTTCTGATCGGGGAAAATATGGACGGGGATCTTTTCAAAACTATCAGCAAAATTGTAGGGTGCAGCTTTTTTTGCCATTAAGTGGGTTTGAGTGCCAAAGGTATTGTTTTTTTTGAAGGGTTTTGCAGGGTAATGCCGGTTTTTGCAGGATGTCGGGCCCTGTGTTTATGCAGCAGGCCGCTTACTTGCCCTGGTCATTTCACTAAACCGGCTTTGCCGTAATTTGCTTTCCACAATGCATATCTTTTAAACTGGATTTCCAGTTTTTTTTGAAATGCCTCCCGGTTTTTATTTTCCTGCTTACTCCACAAAAGCTCACTCAGCGCCGCCATACGTGGGAAAATCATATACTCCACTTTTTTCGGGTTGTCCATATACTCGGTCCATACATTGGCCTGTGCTCCCAGTATGTATTTTCCTTCTTCAATATTCAGTTCTTTGGGTACCGGATCCCAGGCATATACGTTCTCAATGGGATTATACCCGCCAATGGTAATACTGTCCTCTTTCTTGGTTTGGGAATGATCAAAATAAACCGGGTTACCAGGTGTCATGATTACCCCGTGTTTTTGCCTGGCGGCTTCAATACCTCCGGTCTCGCCCCGCCAGCTCATGACGATGGCATTGGGTGCCAGCCCGCCTTCCAGGATCTCGTCCCAGCCGATCAGCGTTTTGCGCTTACTGTTTAAATACTTCTCTATCCGCTGCACAAAATAACTCTGCAGTTCATGTTCATCCTTCAGGTTGTTTTCTTTCATGCGTTGCTGGCAGGCGGGGCATTTTTTCCAATGGGTCTTCGGGCATTCATCGCCGCCGATATGGAAGTAGGCTGAAGGGAACAGGGGAACCACTTCATCGATTATGTTTTGCAGGAACTCAAAAGTGGATTCTTTCCCGGCGCAATACACATCAGCAAAGACACCCCAGGTTTCCTGTACGATTTTGATACGGCCATTTTTTTGTTCTTCGGCACTTTTCCGGGAAATCCTCTCTGCATTCGTGGAGGTGGGCTCTTCCGGGAAACAACTCAGCCAGGGGTAAGCGGCAATGGCCGCGCTGCTGTGCCCGGGCATTTCGATTTCGGGGACTACTTCAATATAACGTGACTTCGCGTAGCGCACTATTTCTTTTATTTCTTCCTGGGTATAATAACCACCGTGCCGGGTATTGTCATTCCCTGTGCCGGGATATTTCCCGATGATCGTTCCGTTCCGCCAGGCACCGGTTTGTGTTAGCTCCGGGTATTTTTTGATTTCGATCCGCCAGCCCTGGTCCTCGGTGAGGTGCCAGTGAAAGGTATTCAGCTTATGCAGGGCGAGGTAATCAATGTATTTTTTGACAAAGGAAACCGGGAAAAAATGCCGGCCCACATCCAGGTGCATACCCCGGTAAGCGAACCTGGGCGCGTCCTGTATGGAAACATAGGGAAGGTCCGGTTTCGCCGGGCGCATTTTTAAACCTGCATCGGGTACAGGCAGCAACTGGATCAGGGTCTGGATCCCGTAAAACACGCCTTCTTCATTATCCCCGGCAATAGAAACACCTTTCCCGTTTACCGTCATGGTGTATGCGCCGGGTAGTTCATTATCTAACCGCTCATAATTCAGCCGGATGGCATTTTTGCTTGTGGTAGTTGAAACGATCTTTAATTTAAACAGGTAAAATTGCTGCAGGTATTCGTTGAGGTACCGGGCGCTGTTCTCCAGGTTGCTGCCCTCCAGCACCAGTAACGTGGATGGGGTAATGGGAAAGCGGGCCGCGATACGGGGTTGTTTGACGGAAACCGGCTGGGGAATGATATTGATTGATTGTGCTGAACCGGTAGTAACCGTGAAAATCAGCAGCAGGAAGGCTATAATTTTTTGCATTTGAAATGGATTTGATCCTTTAAATTTACAGCATACGCAACAACTGAAGTTATGCAAACCAATGCGGAAATTATCAGCCGTTTTTACACGGCCTTTCAACAACTGGACCACCAGGGGATGAATGCCTGTTACCGTGATGATATTGTTTTCAGCGATCCGGCTTTCGGCCTGTTAAGAGGGGAGGAGGCGAAAAGCATGTGGGAGATGCTTTGTAAGAATGCCCGGGACTTTTCACTCACTTTCTCCGATATCCGGATGCTGGATGAGGAATATGCCACCTGCAGTTGGACAGCTACTTATACCTTCTCCCAAACGGGCCGTAAAGTGGTCAATCAGATCAAGGCCTTTATGAAACTCAAAGACGGGAAGATCATTGAACACAGCGATGCCTTTCCCCTGGGCAAATGGGCCGGACAGGCACTGGGCTGGAAAGGGCAATTATTCGGCTGGATGGGATGGATGAAACGGAAGATTCAGCAGAATGCGAGAA
The DNA here is from genome assembly GCA_016192105.1 of Sphingobacteriales bacterium. Taxonomy (GTDB): domain Bacteria; phylum Bacteroidota; class Bacteroidia; order Chitinophagales; family Chitinophagaceae; genus JJ008. Next base: position 9,956 of record JACPUV010000049.1, read on the forward strand.
AGAATTTGATGAAATTTATAGAAAAAAAGACAGGGGAGGGAGGAGTCAGGAGTCTGTAGTCTGTAGTCGGGAATCTGTAGTCTGTAGTCTGCCTCGCAGTAGCGCCAGCGAAGGCGGGTCGATAGTTCGTGTAACAATTCATATGTAATAGATAGTACTTTATCTGACAATCAAGGTTTTTTTAGTTTTATAGGGTAAGGATAAAATTAAGCTGGTTCATGGTTTTGGATCAGCTTTTCTCTAGCTAAAGATAGTGATTCTAAAAAACTCTGCATTAGCGTCTTC
>JACPUV010000050.1 GCA_016192105.1 Sphingobacteriales bacterium
CCGGTACAGGCCTGACCACTGGTCCAGGCTGTTGAGAAACGAACCCTTACCCGCATCCGGGTGGTTCCGTTCGGGGCATTGGACGGAATAACGATGGTCCCATTCAGTACGCCGCCATTGCCTGCGTTGCTGCCCAGGTTGGTAAACTCGGCAGCTTCAAACTGGCCGTTCTGGTTATAATCGATCCATACTCCTACCTGTTCGGTCCAGGTCGTAGGCACATTTACCGTGATCGGGTTATTGGCACCGGAATATACGGTAGGTGCGGCAACAGAAGATGTATAGTTGGAATAACCGGCAGGAGGACCGGCACTGCATGCGGATGCATTATCCAGGGTGCTGATCCGTACACGGGTGATCATATCATCGTCCGTACAATCGGATGCGCCCGGCAAGCAGTAACAGGCAGTGGGTGATGCCATCGTTACCTGTAATGCAGTAGAAGTTCCGGTATTGGCCCCGCAGGTAACATTACAATGATAATAGGTCGCAACATTTTGGTTGATGGTCAGTGTACCATTGGTAGCACCGGCAATATCAGTCCAGGTAGTACCATCCGGAGAAGACTGCCATTGGTAGTTTACCCCGGCTCCCGGGTCCGCCAGGGACAGGGTGAAGTTGGTACCGGGGCAAACCGGGTTTGCTGTGCTGTTGGTAGCGCCGGGTGCCGGCGTACCTGAACAAGCTGCAGTTGCCGTATATTTTGCTTCATCAATACCAATATAATCCGAGTTTGAGCCAGCCGGGCCGGCATTGGTTACAAAATAACGGAAGGCCAGCCGACCCGATGTAGGAGTAGGCACCCCTGAAATAGTAACCGTAAACTGGGTCCAGGCATTGGGGTAGCCAGACGGAGATAAAGAAGGATTAATCTCCAGTAACAGGGTGGTAAAGTCGCCAACGGAGCTTTCATTGGCCCCGGCGTTGGTACTGGCCCCGTTTAAACTCATTCTGACCTGCAAACGGTCAGCGAAAGCGGGGGCACTTACTGTCCGGGTATAAAAAGTGAACACATCGCCGTTCTTAATGCTGATGTTGGGCATAAACAACCAGTTACTGATTGTTCCCGCTCCCGACGTGTTATTAAAATTGGCACCGATATAGGCAGTAGGTGCGCCAGCCTGTGAAGGAAATACAGATGTATTGCCCTGGAACCACCCGGTACTGCCTACAGGGTTGCTGAGGTTCTGAGAAGCCCATCCTGCAGGAAGAGGGGATACCGTGGCAAAATCTTCATTAAACAACACCTGTGCTTTTGAAGTCAGTGCAAAACTGAACAGGAGAAAGAAAGTCAGCAGACTCCTGAAACACAGTGCGGTAATTTTTTTGGGAGTAAAAAATAATAGCATAGTCCTGGTTTTAAAAATGTAATAGGGAAAATTCTTCTGAAAGCAGTCGATTAAAGGTAGGAAATAAATAAATGCATGGATTAATTCTGCAAAAAATCAGGTCGTTACAGCTCATATAATAAAAAAAGCACCTGTAAAATACAGGTACTTTCTACAAATAGGTATGTTTACCATTTATCCACTTCCTCGGAAGCCGCCCCCGGGGTATCACCGGTTTCCGCAACCGGCGCAGGGTTTTCTTCGGTTCCGGCAGCGGCAACAGGTACGGGTTCCTGGGCCATGCCTTCTGATCCGTTCTGGTAATCTTCTGATTCTTCGTGATTGAATGCGTCGAAATCAAAGTCAGGCATCAGTTCGGTCTTCACATAATCCACTGCTTCACCCAGTGCCTTGATAAACTTATTGAAGTCTTCCTTATACAGGAATACCTTGTGACGATCATACCCGTTATCATCAAACCTTTTACGGCTTTCTGTAATGGTGAGATAATAATCATTTCCGCGGGTAGCTCTTACATCAAAAAAATAAGTCCTTCTTTTGCCAGCACGAATCCGTTTGCTGTAGATGCTCTCCATTTTCTTGTCATTGTTCTCGTACGCCACTGTATAAGTTTTTAGCAGTTAATGAATTACTTTGATTTTGGCCGCTACAAATATAGAGATGTTTTCGAAACGGCCAAACCGGCCGAAAACTTTGTTTTGGACCGTCCTTGCCTCCGGCGGGGTTTGCCGGGCCGGCAGTCAGCTCTTTCCCGGCTGATTAAGGCTATCCTGCTGCTGTTTCAGGTATAGCGAAGCATAATAGCCGTTGGCCGCCATGAGCTGTTCATGTGTTCCCGACTCAATGATTTTCCCTTCTTCGAGTACCAGTACCCGGTCAAAATTAAACAGGGAAAATATCCGGTGGGTGATAATGAGGGCCGTTTTATCCTGCAGGTATTCATTTAGCCCGCTGATAATGGTTTTTTCCGTACTGGCATCCACCGCGCTCAGGCAATCATCAAACACCAGGATCTCCGGCTCCCTGGCCAATGCCCTGGCTATGGAAATCCGCTGCTTCTGCCCCCCGCTTAATGTCACCCCCCTTTCCCCGATCATCGTATCATACTGAGCTGAAAATCCGGCAATTTCCTTATCCACACTGGCTCTCCGGGCAGCTTCCACCACTGTATCACGGGTGAATTCCTTCAGTCCAAAACCAATATTATTCTCCACGGTTTCACTGAACAGGAATACGTCCTGGGGAACATAACTGATCTGTTCCCGAAGGCTTTTCAGGTCGAGCCGGCGTATATCGATCCCGTCCATTTCAATTTTCCCGCTGCTTACATCCATCATCCGCAAAAGCAGTTGGGCCAGGGTGGTTTTCCCGCTGCCCGTACGCCCCACAATAGCCAGCTTTTCACCGGGCCGGATCTCCAGGTTAAAATCCCGTATGGCATGGATGCCGGTATTCGGATAAATATAGTTCACCCCGTCAAAACGGATCTGCCCACCCAGCGGCTGCACTACCGCACCGGGCTGGCTTTGAACCCGGGATTCGGTATCCAGGAATTCATTGATCCTTTTCTGGGAAGCCGAGGCCCGCTGGATCATGCTGGCGGTAAGCCCGATAGCACTCACCGGGAACGTGAGCATATTAATGTACATTACAAACTCCACAATGGTATTGATCCCCACCCCGTGCCCGCCCCGGATATAGTAAAGTCCCCCGATCATAATGGTCAGCAGGGTACTCAGCCCGATCAGCAGGGTTATCGAAGGAAAATACACTGCCTCTACTTTTACCAGCCCGAGAACATTCTTTTTAAACTCTTCTGCGTTGCGGGTAAAGTACCCCAGCATGGCTTTTTCCTGGACAAAGGATTTGATCACGCGGATACCGGAGTAGGTTTCCTGCGCATTGGTGGTAAGCGTGGAGAGGGATTGCTGTATTTTTTCACTCTTCCGGTGAATCGTATTATTAATAAGGTAGATCGTCACGGCCAGTATGGGCAGGGGGGCCAGGACATAGAGGGTCAGTTCGTGATCTCTTTTCAGCATAAAGAAGACACTCAGGGAAATAACCGAGACCAGGTTGGCCAGGTACATAATTGCGGGGCCGGTAAACATCCTGACCCGGCTAACGTCTTCCGCGATCCGGTTCATCAGGTCGCCGGTGCTTTGTGTTTTATAAAAGGCCATATCCAGTTTCTGATAATGGCTGAAAATTTCATTTTTCTGCTCAAATTCAATATACCGGCTCATAACAATAATCGTCTGCCGCATCAGGAAGAGAAAAAATCCCCTCAGCAGCGCCAGGAGCAGGATGGTGATGCCGCAGAAGGCCACCACTTTACCAATGGAATAGTCTGAACGGTCCACGGTAGCGATGAATTTATCCACCAGGACGTCATAATCGGGTTGTTTATCCGGAGGCTTATAGCCCGGTAACCGGAGGGAGCGCTGTACAAAATCAATCACAAAGCCGGTAACCTGGGGAGATAAGACGTTGAAATAGTTCGACAGAAAGACAAATAATATGCCTCCGCCCAGGCGAAGCCGGTATTTCCAAAAATATTTATTCAGTGCCCTGAGTTGCCTCACCCGATAATGATTTGAAACAAAATTACTTGAATAGCGATAATTTTTTGGAAGATAAAGCCCCAGCCATTTATTTTGCACCCGGAGAGATGGCAGAGCGGTCTAATGCGGCGGTCTTGAAAACCGTTGACTGTAACAGGTCCGGGGGTTCGAATCCCTCTCTCTCCGCAAAAAAAATTGCCCCCCAAAGGGCAATTTTTGCTTTTCCCCCCTCAAAACAGGATTCCCGCATGTAGTAAAATGGCCCTTTTTACTTTGAAAGTCCCCTGTTCTCATGGTTCAAATAACAAGGGTCAATATAAAACAAAAGGCCCCGGTCTAAATTACCAGGGCCTTCTTATTAATTGTCCGGCGGTCAACATCTAAAGAATATTCGCCGGTTGCTTACAGTAATTGATAATAGTCTGCAACGCCTGGTCAAACCTGATCGGGTCTGCATTTATATCCGCCTGAACCAGGGCCCTGATAGCCGCTCGCCGGGTAAAATATTCTGCAAAAGCCCTCGGATCCCGGTCGGCATAGTTCCTCCTGTAATCCGCCTGGAATTCGTCATCCGTCATACCAAAATGGGTCACTAAATCCAATACGGCAAACGGGAATAAACTGGAAATGCGGCTGGCATCGGCTCTTCCCGCCGCACTGTTATTATATTCTTCCATCTTCAATGCTATCCTGTTACAGGCATAGCTTAAAAACCGCTTTCTTCGTTCCGGCGACATGGCGGTAGAAGTGTACCGTATCATCGACAAAGCCGTGTCCTTATTCTGGTAACTCCGGTTCCTGAAAATGGAGAAGAAGGCAGTGGAGGTACTCTCTGCAAAGAGCAAATAAAAGCCAGGAACATCACTCCATTTGTAAGCAAAAATGGTAATATCCCCACCTCCTTCGTACTGCTGGGCATGGCCTTCTGCATCCGTGAGCGTGGTGCGCCTCCTGGCTGCAACCGAGTATAATTCCCTTGAACCTGCCAGTACAGACCGGCCTTCCACAAAATACCTGTAACCCGTACTGGTAAATTCGGTCATTAATTTCTGAAGGGCACTGTCGTTCATTATAAATCCATAAAAAGTGGCCAGGCCTTCATTTAAGGCGCCTTCCTGGTCTCCTAATAATTCGGAAATGCTGAAATAATGCATTCCATCGGCGCCGTATGTGATGGCATTGCCGCTGACAGCTCCCCATTTCGACCAGGGGCCGGTGAACTGTGTGTGCGAGGTTTCATGCAATACCACTTCATCCACCGCACGCATACCACCGGTTCTGCGTGACTGATCCGTTTCCAGCTGGTGTTCCCCGAACATAACCCAACCATCGAACCTCCGTCCATCCGGGTAGGGACCGTTATTAGCAGCCGGCCAGACATATTTTTTGCCATTGTCTGCATACTTCATGAATATCTGGTTGGTATCTGCGGGTGACAGGGAAAGGCCCGTTCTGTCATCGGCCAGCCAGTATTCAACCCGGACCACACTGCCTGCGGAATTGCGCAGCACGAGATTTACATTATTCCGTAAGGTCGTGCCCGCCTGCAGCTGGTTATACACATACAGTATCTTGGGGGGTGCCTGGCTCCGGAAAGCCGCTGCATTCGCAGCTGTAATTTCCGTTCTTGCATAGCCCATCGGGCAATACAGGGAATCCATGGTAGCCGAAAACCCGGCCGCAATGGTTGCGCGGGGCGCCACAAAATAAAATGCCACTGTTTGGGCCGATACGCTGAAGGACAACCCGGAGAGCAGAATGATTGCCAAAGGGTATCCCGCGAATATCTTTTTTAATTGCTTTCTCATTGTTGGAGAGTTAAGGTTTTTAATTAGTAATCTGGTCCACAAAAACAATCGCTTCATTGCTCTTTACCCGCCCGGAGCTTTTGGTCTGGTTATTACCCATGCGCCATGTTACTTCGTATTCATAATCATAGCTGTCACCCGGGAGCATAAATTCAGCCTTCTCCGACAGCTGCCCTTTGGCAGGATTTAACGTGACCTGTTTTTGCTGTTCAGCATCTCCCAGTTTATAAAATACCTTTACGGTTACCAGTCGTACCCCTGCATTCGTAAGTGCCGCCTGGTCTGCCTGGAACTCCACGCTTCTGCGCTGGTATGGCGGTGTAAGATCGATGGCACCGCTCGTTGATTTCTGCAACGGCACTTTTACTGTTTTTCCTCCGAAGAAACTCCATTCGGCCTCGTATTCGTAATCCATCCATTTCTTGCGGTCGTTATCCTGCTTCCAGCCATATACCATTTTAAAGTTGTTGCCTTCCTTGTTGAAATTGTTCCGGTCAATCCTTATTTCCTGGTTGGTAATATCCCCGCCCTGGTGGGTCTTTTTTAAGCGGAGATTGACAAAATTGATATACTGGCCAAAATCCTGGGCATTCATTCCATCAATAAAAGCGGTTAATTCTCTTTGTATGTACAGTGGATCATCCAGGTTTACCTGGCGGAATACGGTATTATCATTCCTGAAACCGGTCAGGTCACCGATATTCTCGTCAAACCGCATGGAGATATTGTCCGCAGTGGATTTATTCAAATCAATCCTGAAAATCCCCTGCTGGTGAATACGTTTCATCTCGAATGTGGCGACCACCGCAAAAGTCGGCATGGATACATCCTGGATATTTGGGCCCGCATTTGCGCTATTGGCGCCGCGGGTACTGCCCGAAGGCGGAGTTACACCTGCACTCCTTGCGCCCACTGATGGACGGTCTTCCGGGGGAGCTGATCCGGCAACCCTGCTATCGGGAATTGCGCCCCGGCCTCTGCTGGTATCCCTGGGTGCAAGATTTCGTTGCCTTTCATCTTCCGCGGCTCGCCGCCGGTCATTTTCCAGGTTTACGGCTCTTGCCTCTGCCCTGCTGTCCCTTAGCATCGTTGTAGCCCGGTCCAGCACACTGGTGCTGTTACCACCGGTAATTCCTCCCAGCTCATTCAGGCCCAGATTACCGGTGCCATTCATCGGGGCAAACATCATATCTGAAATCTTATTATAGGCCGTTGCGATCATGGCTTCCATCTTTTCATCCTCCCCGATCTGGGTCACTTTTATGGCGCCGCTTCTTACCAGGTCATCAAAAGTCCCTTTGATCTCAGCTGCCAGAAAAGTAGTGGCCAGCCCTACATTAAAGGCCTTGTGGTCATAGATCTGGTCAAAATTGGCTTCAATAACCGCTTTCTTCGGAGAGCGGTAGCCCGCTACTTCCATTTCAAATGTAAAACTGATATCCGGCGCGACAGTGTTGAACGATTCCCATAAAATCTTAGCGCCCTGCCGGGTTAACTGGATCGATACCGCTGCTTTTTGTCCATCCAGCACAGGCGCATTACCCAACCCGACCACCTGCTTGCTTAGTCCTCCCTGCGGATCTTTAAAGGAAGAAACAATCCCAAACTTACCGGACTTATATACCACCGGTCCCAGCAGCTGTGCATTGGGTTTTAGCCGCTGCAATTCTCTTTGTGCTTCCCGAATCTGGTCCTGCGTTACTTCAAGGCTCACTACCGCATGTACAATACCACCGCCTTCGGCTTCGGTACCGGGCTGATCAGCGCCGGATACTTTATTCTCCGCATAACGCAGGAATGAAAACTGTGGCTTACCATCAGTTCCCCTGGCCAGGTGCGGTTTATCCGATATATAATAATACTGATTTTCGTTCCCGATATCAGGAAAACAGGTTAGCTCACCTGCTTTTACCGGTCGGTCCAGGTTAATGGGCTGTGCAAGAGATGGCAGGGCCAGTGCGGTTGCCAGCATCATACTTAAGAATATCTTTTTCATAATTTCATTTTGGTTTAGGAGTGGATTGATCAGCCGCGATCAGTTATTAATTACACCCAGTACTTCCTTAAAGCTATCCAGCACTTTATCAACTGTAATCTTGCCCCCCGGGCCCGGTGTCGCGATCGTCTTGGCCGCATCGATCGCTTTCATAAAAACATCGGAGGTTTTATCGGTAAGGCCGTCGGGTATAACCGCATATACGTAATTGTCATTAATCTTTGCACTCCAGGGCAGGGCCAGTTTGCCTTCCGTGGTATGATTAAAAACAAGGCGGTAAACATAACCCCGTGTATCCCTGTCCATAAAAAGCATTTTACTCACCAGCGATTCCGCCTTTGCCGGGGAAACATTGATATTCTCTTCTATTTCTTCGTTATATTTTTTGTACCGGATCTGTAAAGTGGCCCTGCTGATATTGGCTGCTTTCAGTTTATCAAGATCCACTTCAAATTCGATTGTTCTCGGGACCACCGGCGGCTTTAATGTTACCGCCTCCATCTGCCCTTTTTCCCAGACGGGTTCGGGCGGAAACACATTCCCTCCCCTGAGGCTCCATTGCACCTTGTATTGATACATATCGGGGTTATTGTCCTCGCCGGCAGCATAGGTCATGGCTGCCGTGATTCCTTTCTCCGCAACAAATTTTTTATCAATGGTTACCCGGTCCATGAAATCATTCCCTGAATTCCGTTTCTTACGCACATTGACGGTTACATAGTTCACTTCCTGGTCAAACATTTCTTTTGCTTCCAGGTCGAGTACAAAGCGCATATCGAGGTGTTTGAAGAAAGGATCATTCAGGTTTACACTGGCGATACAACTCTTGTTATCCCTGACGGAATTATACCATGTTTTCAGGTTCTGTGAAAAAGCCACCGGCATGCCCAGCATGTAATTGTAATTCATCATGATGGTCTCTCTCTTTTTCCGGACGCTGTTTTCAATCCTTTTTACATCCAGGTAATACCCGTAAGCGTCCTTCTTACCGGGCAGGTATTCTTTTTCTTTTTCTGTCGGGGGTGCTGCCTGCGGGCGGTCATCAGCAGGCTTGGCAAATTTGTCCATGAATAGCTGGAAGAAAAGTTCTGTCAGTTTTTCCGTAGTGGCATTCGGGATACCCTGGTCGATCTGGATAATGATCGCATTTTTCTCCACCATTTTATCATATACACTGTGCAGTTCATTCCACGACTGGCTTTCCTGCACGGCATCCTTTGATTCAACCCTCCTGTATTCCGCGGTGACTTTATCCTGCTTGATCACCTGCGACATTTTTTCATAGTCAACAATGATCTTTGCCTTCAGCCCGTTTACCTTCACGTAATATTTATAGAAGAAATCACAACTGAGGTCGGTAATGGCAAGATCCTTATCGAATGTCTTTGCCAGCAACTGGGCGCCGAACTTGTTCAGGTTGGTCGCAACCGCAACTTTTGCTCCTTCCTGCAAGGGGGCTTTACCCGATGTAACCAGGCTTTTCACCATTCCTCCCTCCCTGTTTACCACACCCGACGTTATACGGAAGGAATTGGCATCTTCCGCCGCAAACAGATCAACCGGTCCCTTCACCAGCGCCCCATCCATTTTTGCGGCCAGTTTGCCCTGGAGTTCATCCAACTGGTCCTTTGTATAGCCCAGCTGCATCAGAAAGTGCATTAATGCCCCACTAACTCCTCCCTGGTCTTCCCGTTCTTCCGTGACATACTTCAGGAACAGAAACTCGGGAACCTGGGTCGCCGGGTTTTTTGAAAGCATAGCCTGCGTGGGGACATAATAATAATTTTTCCCTCCCCTTGCGCCGGGTCCCGCACCTTCGGTTTGGGCGTAAAGGGTGATGGCCGTACCATCATTAAGCGTGATTACCACTTTGGAATTGAAATCGAGGTTTTGCTGGGAGACCGCTGCTAACGGCGAAAGGAACAACACTACCAGTAAACAGGTAATGACTGACCCCGCTTTCGATCCCCGCAATTGTTGAAGGACAATATTCATGGTTTTGATTTTATGTGATAAAATTTGTAGTTAAGACCGGTGAAAAAACTTGTACAGGACCCGGTGCCGGATAAAAGAACAGGAAGCTTTGTCGTCCGCGTTTTTTATCACTTCCACTTCTTTTAATTTCCGGAGCGCCCGGTAAAACTTATTGGGTGTGGTACTCCATCCCGCCAGGATAAATTCCTTACTCCTGAGTTCAACATTCAGTAATTGCTCAATGGCTATCCGTACAAAGTCAGTACAATTAAACAACCGGGCATTAAAAGGCCGGTTGGCAATAACCATGCTGTCCAGCAACCGGATCAGCTGCTGATCCTGCTGCCAACTGGTTCTGATCCTCAGCAGCCCGTCGCTGGGATAATGCTCTCTGTGCGGGATACCTTTATCAAATAAACTGTTCAGTGTGATTTCTTCCGATGCCGATACCGGCAATTTATAATACAGGGCGGGGATATTTTTGCCGGTATTCCGTACATTAAAAAAATCATCATCGGGCCAGAGGTCATAATAGACCAATTCGCCGGTAGCAATGGTATCGGCCACTTGTTTTACCCCTCCCGGTTCCTGCACTTCCCGGTACACGACCTTGTATTTATCCAGCGCAATGCCTGCATGACCCGTCTTGCCTTTAAATGTTGCGTAGTAAACAATATATACATTGTTTCCTTTTGCAAAACAGCTTTGGGAAAGCATGAATGCCCCCATCAATATGGTAACAAACCGTTTCATTGTCCGGGCATTGTATCAATGAATAATAGTTCCGTATCATTATCCCCCGTTGCTGTTTTCTCCGTACCATCTTTCATTCTCCAGCGCAGGGTATATTTATAGGCATACTGACCCGAGGGCAGCGTTATATCAAATTGTTTTTGTGAAAAGTCATCATCCGGTTTTACCGTGGTCTCCACACTCCGGTTTTCCCCGAAAAAGGAGTATTCAATCCGGATGGTAACAGCCCTGACATTTTTTGATTTAAGGAAGGCGGCATCCCCGTCAATCTTCACCACCCTTCTCTCATAAGGAACATACAGATTGATCATGGAAGCGTTTTGCCGGATCCAGTCCGTTTGATATGTTTTGCCCCCTTTGAAATTATATAGCGCTTTGAAATCGTAATTCAGCCAGGCCAGGCGGTCCGTATCACTTACGGATCCGTAATTCATGGTAAGCTGCCTGTTTTCGGTAATGGTGGATTTTACGATATTGACCTCCTTTAACGTTGTGCTTCCATTCCCGTGATCCTTTTTCATTGTCACCGTTATGCTGTTGATCATTTTATCAAACTCAGGCAAAAGGGCCCCGTCCACCCCGATATAAATATCCCGTTGCTCAAAATCGGGGTCGGTCAGTGACACCGTTTTAAAATACTCCTGGCTCTGCCCGTACTTTTTATAAAAATCCCCGATATTAAAAGTGATATAATGATGGCGGTCGCTGGAAATGCGGCTGTTGAAACTAAGTGTACTCGTGCCGCTTGTTTTGACATCTTTTAATTTATACCCGAAGTGTGCGCCAAAGCCAACTGTTTTCCCGCTTGACATGGCACCCCCGCCACTATTACTGAAAAGTCCGTTTAATAATCCCCCAAGCCCCCCCTGCTGGCCAGCGGGCAATTGTTCGGGTTCAACCCGCCGGAATAGCATATCGGTGATCTTGCTATACGCGGTGGTCACCAATGCATCCATTCTTGAATCGTCCCCGGTTATTTCAAGTTTGATCGCATTCGTCTTTCGCAGTTCCTCGTAAACTTTCTCGATTTCCGCGCTTACAAAATAAACGCCTGCCCCACCGGAAATTTTTTCATTCTTCTGTACCTCGGCCCAATCAACGGAGAGTTTTGCGTTATACGCATCGGTCAGCCCTGAAAAAGCAAGGTCAAAAACAAGGGAAACATCGGGGGTGTTCATCTTAAAACTTTCCAGCAATAATTTCGAACGCTGCGGATCCATTTCAAAAGACAACGCTATCCGGCTGCCCTGTAAAACCGGCGCTGCCCCCATGGCCAGCAGGTTTCGCTCATTCTGTCCATTATCGGGGTTCAGGATGGAAGACACCAATGCAAACCTTCCTTCCTTAAAAACAATGGGGCCCCGGAGTTTTACACTGTCATTCCCGTTGAACAGCTCCCGCAAGGCCTGTTCAGCCCTTTTTACTTTTTTCTCATCCGTATCATAGGTAACCAGGAAATGGAGTACCCCCCCACCGCCTGCCTGCGAGATGGATTTATCCGGCGATGCCGTGTTATCCATATTATTTACATACCGTATAAACGAAAACTGAGGCTGCTTTCTTTCATTTATTGCCAGGGAAGCCTGGTCAGGCAAATACAAATACTGGAGCGGATCCGTGACCAGGGGGAAACACCAAAGCCCTTCCACCCTGACACCCCTGTCAATTGCTATTTGCTGGGCCGCTGCATTGAATGACAGCGATACCGTGAAGACCAGCCACAGCGGGGTTAAACAGGCAGTCAGTCTGCCGGGAATATTTTTCTTACAGTTAATCATGGCTTTTTAAACTGATCGGGTGAAGGAGTCGCTAAAAACAAATAATTGGAAGTAAGGTGGTTCAGTCCTGCAGCAGCTTTCCCTTTTGTTTTACTGTACCAGACAGTCTGATATACTACCGGCGCATCCTTATCGTGATATACTGATACCTTCGTAGTCGAATTCTGATCCGTCGCTCTCAAAACGAAATGCCGCACTGCTTTCTTTTCTCCGCCCTGGATACTGGCAAAACTGACATCAACGGAAGAAACACTATCCGTCATGAACTGCTGGCGGTCTGCATCGACTTCCACATATTCTTTTACAAGCGGCGGGATCAGCGAGACAGCGGGGTCGGCACTGCTGATCCAGTTTTTCGCATCAGCCGGGTATCGTACCACTTTTGAATTCCCTTTAAAGCTCCAGAGCAACTGGTACTCATAATTCAGCCAGTCAGCGCTTTGTAACCCAAGACGGGGATAAGAAATCTCTTTAAGATTGATTCCCTTCTTCAAATCGTTGCCGTTAATAATGAGCTGTGCTGTTACATCGTCCTGGCCATTCCCGTACTTCTTCCTGAAATTAACAGTTACGAAATTTACGATATCGTCAAAAGCATCTACAAATTCACCGTCCACCTGGAAATTTATACTTCTGCGCTGAAAAGCCGGGTCGTCCATATTTACGATACGGAAATAATTTGAGTCCGCCCCTAACTGCGAATACAACCCTCCCAGGTTTCCCGCCGTGTGAAAGGGGACCTTGATCGTGGTGGACTTACTCAGGTTGAGGTAAAACTTATTGGTCCGTATATCTTTCACGTCTTTCATGATATACTGGTTATCGGTGCGGTACTCCGGATTAAGGTTCTTTTTTCTTTGTGGTGAGAACCATCCCAGAATGGGTAAGGAACCCATCACATCTGAAAGCCCTTCAGCGATATCGTTCACCACGCCTGTCTTCTCCTGCTTTCCCTGGTCAACAAAGCCCAGGCTGGCATCCACCCGCTCAGGTTCCTTGGACCACCCGGTTTTTGTATCAAACATGATTTCAGTAAGTTTATTCGTTACCACACTCAGTATCCCATCCATATCGCCGGTCTTAACACCCAACCCGGCTGACCGGTCAAACACATCCACTTTTATCCCGCCGGATTTTATCATTTCATCGGTCACCTGCCGGATCTGGTTCTTATTATATCCTTCCTGGTTATTAAATATCTGGCTGAAATGAGAATACACCACACTCATTTCAGCTGTCACAACCGCATTATACGCTCTCACGGAAGCTTCGTAATACCCATGAACAGATACCGACACATCCGATGTTGGGCCGGTAAACGAATTCCATAATAAAGTAGCCCCCTGCGGGTTTAACAATGAGGCCACGGCGGCTTTCGACCCCGGTGTAAGCGGGGCAAAGCCCGATGTAACCACGGATCTTGTCATTGCGTCTTTACCCTCCTTATTACTCAGCACTCCGGATATGATTTCAAAACTCGGTGTGGTATTTTCCGGATCGTCTTTCTTGGGCTGCATCAGTGGCACCGGGCCGGCGATCCTGGCACCGGGTGTAACTTTCTGGAGCTCTTTGGTAACCGCAGCCAGTAAGGAATCGGGGATCTTAAATTCGATTAGTGCATGGAAAAGCCCGCCGCTGTTTTCCACTTTATCGCTGACATATTTTATACAAAGAAATTCAAGCGTACCGTCCTCTTTGGTGGCCAGGCGGGGATAGCGGGGCAGGTAGTAATAATCCGTTTCCTTACTACGGTCCTGCAGGAGCGTGAGCCCCCCGATGGTAACATTTCCTTCATCATACTTTACCTGGGCAATGACCGGCAGGTTAACCAGTAAAAATGCTAGCAACGCAAGATTTTTAACGCTTAAAATCATATTTTTCATTTTAGTCGGTGAATTACCTATTGATTATCTGAATCAGCCCCAGGTATTATTTTATCAGGCGGCGATGTAATGTCGAGTATCTCGCTCCATTCCTTCTTTTCCAGCCAGCCGGTTGCGCGGGGTTCTCCATCCGTATTGATCTCCGTAACCCGGTAATAAAAGGGTTTGTCAAACCGGACCGCATAAATAAACCGTATGCTTTTGGCATAGATATCCGGTTTGCTGCCTTTAAAGGTGAATCCTGAAATAATATCCGATCCGTTTACACTGGTGGCTTTTATTTCGATCTTTTTGGCAAACAGGTCAGGCCGCAAGTCGTTATTAAAATCATAGCAATACACATCAAACAGGGGGTATTTGGCAGGGACTTTCTCATTTATATCCACTTTTTGAATAACCGAAGACCACTTATCAGGATCGGGAGCAATCACAAATGCATTGGCCTTAACCATCAGCAGGTTTAGCGCGCTGTCCTTCTGGTTCTTTACCTCATTGGCAAAAACCTCATACACCTGCCGGGCGATCTCTCCGTTACCCGAAACCGTCAGATCGTCCAGCCCCCTTTCCGAAAAAACAGTGTACATGGCATAGGAGAAACTCATCACCGACTGATGATTCCTTAGGGCAGATTCCACCAGTTGCGCATCATTGTTATTCAACCGCAGGTTAATGATCCGGTCGTTCCAATAACTGTTATTGCCGGCCGCCGCCTCGTCAGTGGCTTCTGAAAAACTTGTTTTTATAAGATACAGGCTGTCCCCTGCAGCTTCACCCGAAGTGCCCGCAAAAGTGAGCAGCGATGAGAATCGCCGGACCGGCAACGGTCTTAATTCTGCAGCAGGGTTTGTATTCCTCAGCAGGGTCCTGATCTCCGTCATTTTCCTTTGCAGCGAAGGGTCCGCCACTACACGAAACTGCAACAGGTTATTGAACTTTGAAATGCCCGCATCACCTGTTGACCGGGTACCGGTGTAACGCATTTCTGTTAAAGTAAAGGAAGGTTTCCCGTCCGTATCGGTCATCAGCTTATAATCCGCGGGGACATAATAGTAAAGCCCCGGCACTTTCACATCCCGGTATATTTTCTGATCCAGTATAACCTGTGAGGAAACCAATGAAGGCTGGGCCTCCGCAGTGGTACAAAAAATACCAACGCAGGAAAGCAACCTGATAATATGATGAATACCCGGAACCATTTTATACTACTGAAAAAAATTAATTGATACCCGGGATAATTCCCCGGAAAATTTCTTTCATTTTTGTTTTACCAAGTAATATCTCTTTATCAGCACCTTTTATCCAATCGTTTGCAGGGTAGAAATCCCCGTCCGTTGTAGCCACTGTTATTCTGTACTCAAAATCCACCGCACCTCCGGCCGGAATAAACAAAGGCCCGGCAGCATTTTCACCTGTTTCCCTGGTGATCTTTACCGTCGCCAGCTCTTTCAGCTCCTCTCCTTTCGGATCCACCTGTTTACTGCGGATGGCCACCAGGAAATAGGAAGCATGCAGGGTATCAAATACAGCCGGCGGGATCGTAAATTTTATTTGCTGTGATTTCGTACCGGATACCCCACCGGTAACGGCATCCATTACCTTTCGGTCGCAATCGCTGCAATCCATAACACTGTAATCAATCCACATTACCACTGATTCCGCCCTGTCGAGCCAGCCCGGAACTGTACTGCTGTTAAAGGACACCTGCGCCTGAGATGGAACGGTAATTCCATTCATCGACCAGGAATAGATAATGGGGTTCTTACCGGTATTTTCCTTTTTTAATACATGGAGGTAATTCAATTTTAGCGGGTAGGGCGTTTCATTTCTCCAGTTTCTGCCGCGCCAGGCAGTGGGTTCAATATTCATTTTTCCAAGTGTGCGGATATCCGCGAGGTTGATCACGGCCGGTATTTGCTGATCCAGAATACCCTCATCACCGGGTTTCAGGATCACCGATGCCGCAACCCCCTCTCTCGATGTCAGCGCCGTTTGAATAAACTCTTTTGTATCGGCATCCGTTTGCCAGGCCACCCGGATGTCATTGCTGAGGTCAGTACTGGTCTCCACGCTCACTTTATTCTGGGGAATATTATACTGTGCTCCCAGTGTGTTCTGGAAGGTGAACTGGGGGTTTTCCCGCAAAGGCAGGAATTTCACATTGGTAAAATCAGGCAGCGAAGCTTTTAATAATGTCTTTACAAAATTGATTTCCCTTGTGCTGATATCAGCGGTCAGGGTTGCCGACATCCGAACCGGGGCATCAGAGCCGGTTTCAGGAGTGGTTGCACCTGTCTGGCTGCCATACAAAATCCTGAAGTCATATCCCTTTTCCGGTTCCGCCTTTGGCTGCCATTTCAGGTGATAGTCCGCCGGTAAAATATAGACAACCCCCGATTTGGGGTTCTTATCCAGGAAGGCGTTCAGGTTAATATTCGAAATATCCTGCGGCCGTTTGAAATCAACATCCGCCGAAAAGGCATCAATCAGGCTAAACTGCGCATCTTTATTCGGGCCTGCGGATACCGTACTCGCCGGCTGACCACCTGAAGACGCGGGAGGTAAAGCCGCGACCTGCTTGAGGGTATAAACATTAGCCGCTATATAAACAGGGGTAAAGTTCTTTTTAAATGTATAGGTAAAATTCTGCGTTCCGCCCCCTTTTCTCACATGTGTTTCATTGACAGTTAACTGGCCGGCATTATAATTAATTGCCAGCGTGGCCGTGGCAAAACTCCATTCAAACACGGCCCTGAAATTATTATTTCCCATATCCGTCAACGGGGTATTGCCCCAGTCACAATCCTGCGGCGAACATTTCCCGAATCCCTGGATCGTTTTATTATTTGTTACAATGAGTTTGGTAATCCCCCTGGTACTTGCATCCGTATTGATCCAGGTTCCTGAAATATCATCCGGCCATGCGAGGTGCCTGTAATCAACGGCGGGTATATGGTTGCCCCCTCCGGTTCTCAGCATTTCCACCCGCCGCGTGTCCGCCGGCTTTATGTAAACCCGTTTGGGATCAAACTGGATGATCTTTGTTGGGATTACATCTTTTATTTCCTCCGTTAATGAAGCCGCCTTCCCGACCGGTGTAAGATTGACTGCAACAACCACATTTTGCGGATCCAGTTCGTTCTTCCAGTTTTTGCTCAGGTTAAATACGGACACATTGCCCACACCGTTCTCCTTTTTACCCACATCAATCCGCAAAAAAGAAGATTCCAGTTTCGTTCCTTTCGGAACACTGGCCGCCAATTGCAAGGTGCATTCGTAAGGAGAGGGAGCGGCAGATTGCCGGATCTTTGCGGCAACAACCTCATTCTGTTTTTGCTTTGCGCTGCCTATCGCAGAAACAGTAAAATACCCGTTTATGTACCCCGTATAATAAACCCTGGCCTTCAATGTTTTTTCAGCGTCCCAGGTAACGATAACGCTGTCAATCTTACCGGAAAGTTTATTCCCAAACAGGTTGCCGATCTGCGATTCTAAAAAAGAACCCATATCGTCAACCCGGGTCAGCGTCTTATTCTGTAAACCACTATAATTCTGAGCTAAACATATATTCGCTAGTAAAGCGAACAGAAGAAACGGAGGCAGCTTTTTTTTCATAATGAATTTTTGTAGCTACTAAAGCAAAGCTCAATCCTCACTCATATCCGGTAACCCAAACGTTACCTTCTCCCTAAATTTGAAGCAAAGTAGTTATTCCCTATTAATTAACATATACCACTTTCAGGTAGTAATTCAATGGCGAAACACAGCACTGGGATCAATGATATAATTATCATCCTGTTATACAGTTGTTTGGCTGCCTGAATCCGGTTATAAACAATCGGAATTTCCGGAACTTACCAACCCTGAATGGTAAAAAGCACAAGCTTAATTCCCATCGTGTTTTTTAAATTAACCGTAATTTCATGCAGGAGGCCGGGAGTCTGCACCTTCACCTGTAATTAGCCGTTGTATCTGCACGCTGCCCGGTTATCCGTGCAGCTACTCCACCCCTTTCAATTATATAAAAAGAAAAACGGCACCGGGATCAGCCCGCATTCCCTATCCTGTTCACTTATTTGCTCCATGACCTGGCAGGTACCGGTCATTTACAAAGCTCTTTCTGCACAAAGCAGTTTACAAAAATTAGGCCTAATTTGCGGCGCTTACTGCCATGCAAAATGCAATGGACATATCGAAACCTGAAACAACCATTCAATGCTGGGTGGAATTGTATGCGGACAAACTCTATACCCGTGCTTTTTACAAAACAGGAAGCCAGGAAGTGGCAGAGGACCTGGTACAGGATTGTTTTTTAGCAGCCTTCCAGTCACTTCAGAAATTTGAAGGCAAGAGCGAACCTGCCACCTGGCTTTTTGCCATCCTGAATAACAAGATCGCAGGGTATTTCCGGAAAAAATTCCGCGATGCTGTCGTCCCTGCACAAAATAACCAGTCGCCGGACGGGCCGGAAGGCGATTTTTACTTCGACGCAAACGGAGAATGGCGAAAAGAACAGCGCCCGGAACACTGGGAGGAAGAATCCCTGCATTTACTGGATGATCCCGGTTTTACCACCGTGCTAAAAAATTGTCTTGACCATTTACCGGGAAACTGGCAGACCGCTGTTCAACTAAAATATTTGGAAGAGAAAAAAGGCGAACTGATCTGTCAGGAACTCGGAATTGCACCTACTAATTTCTGGCAGATACTGCACAGGGCCAAATTGCAACTGAGAAAATGCCTGGAAATCCACTGGTTTAAAAAATAAAAAATGAAAAAGCTGTTTCACTGGCTCCTGCTTTCCTGCAAAAAGGCAACCGGGCTGATCGAAAAAAAAGCAGTCACCAAACTGACCTTCAAAGAAGGATTGCAACTGCGGTTACACAAGAGTATGTGCGACGCCTGTACCGCCTATGAAAAGCAGAGCAAAAAAATTGACGGGTTGCTGCGCAAGCACCTGGCGGATGATACTGCATCCGGAACCGGGGTATTGAAAAATGAGGCCCTGAAAGAAAAAATTCTGAACCGGCTGTCTGACCTTTAACAGCGATAAGCAGTTCTCCTTCTTACCCGTTCCGTTCCCCACCCAATAATTTCCAGGCAATACCATTGAAGCGCCTGTCCCCATTCCCTCTTCGTTGAATGAGCCCGGCAATACCCGGTGGCTGTCCCTTCTTCAATGGCCGGCCTAACATCTCTTTAACAGTATTTCGTGATTTTTTTTTAAAAAAACATCCCCGGGGCTGTCAGGATTTATCCAACCCGGCAACTATATCCCTGTAAGACGAATTTTAAAACTTAAACCCAAAAAAAATGGAAAAAAGGAAAAAAATCATTGGCGGATCTGTTATCACCGGGGCCGTATTGGCTGTAACCGGGTTTGCGGCTAACGCAACCGGCTTATTTAATTACCAGCACCTGGGAACCGGAAGTGAGGTGAGAAGCAATTTGCTGGACCGGCAAAATAACAGCAGAACCCTGGAACTGGCCTGCGGGGCAAAGAGCAAAACAGACAGCACGGCCAAAAAAGGACAGGAGGGCAAATGCGGTGAACAGAAAAAAACGGACAGTACTGCTAAAAAAGTGAAAGACGCGAAGTGCGGCGAAGGCAAATGCGGTGGTACAAAAAAGAAGAACTGATTTTTCAAGATCCCGGGCAGGCAGCTGGTTGCCTGCCCATTTTTAACTTTCAAAAAAGTAAACAATGATTGGCATCGGTTACCGGAAGGATTTCGCTGAAACGTTTTTAACCGGAACAGCGCTGAACCCCGCCTTTATTGAAGTAGCGCCCGAAAACTGGATGGGTATCGGTGGGTACTGGAAAAAGCAGTTCGCTAAAGTACTGGAACGTTATCCCCTTTTTACACATGGCTTGTCCTTATCCATCGGAAGCCCGGACAAACTTGACTTTGATTTTCTTCGGAAGGTGAAAGCTTTCCTGAAAGAAACGAATGCCGTTTTATATTCCGAACACCTCAGCTATGCCAAATGCGATAACGCCCATCTCTACGACCTGCTGCCCATTCCCTTTACCCAGGATGCAGTAAACCATGTGTCGGAACGGATCCGGACCGTACAGGACCTGCTGGAGCAAAAAATTGCCATAGAAATCGTCAGTTATTATACCCCTGTCGCTCCCGAGCTAAGCGAGATACAATTCATTAATTCGATTCTTGAGGAAGCTGATTGTGAATTATTGCTCGATGTAAATAATGTGTATGTAAACGGGTTTAACCACCACTATGATGCGGCTGCGTTTATTGAGCAGCTGCCGATGGAACGGGTCCGGTATATCCATATGGCCGGGCACGAAAAAGTTTCCGATACCCTTATTCTTGACACGCACGGAGAAGCGATCATTGACCCGGTGTATGAACTATTTGCGCACACATTGCGCCTGTTGGACAGGGATGTGCCTGTTTTGCTCGAAAGGGACTTCAATATCCCCGAACTCGTAGAGCTGCAGGCAGAGATGGACCGGCTAAACAGTATTAAAGAATCAATCCGGAAAGAAAAAGAATATGCTTTTAACTGATACTACACAACAATACCAGTCAAACCTGGCCTGCTATTGCCGTACCGGGAACCTGGCGGCTATTCCGGGTATTCACCGGGAGAACATCCGCGAATACCGGCGGCTGGTGTACAATGTGGTGGAAGATATGTTGCGGAGCGCCTATCCCCTGGCGGCTGATTTTTTACCCGGGGAAGAATGGGAAGCACTGGTAAACGAGTTCTTTTCCCGCCATGCCTGCCAGTCGCCACAGGTCTGGTATATGCCAAAAGAATTTTATGAATACCTGGCGGAAAATAATCACCCGGTACTGGCAGCCTACCCTGTGCTCCCTGACCTGCTCCTGTTTGAGTGGACAGAAACGGAACTGTTCATGATGGAAGACAAACCGGTGGACTGTTCTCCTTCCGGGGACCTGTTGTTCAGCAAACTGGTCCTGAATCCCGAGCACCTGTTACTCGCTTTTGATTTCCCGGTACACCGGAAAAACGCCGGGCAGATCTCGGACAGGGACCGGGGCGCGTATTATGCAGCCTCTCATCGTAATACCGCGGGTGAAGTTATTTTCACCGACTGCTCCCCGGGCCTGGTACGCATACTGGAGTACCTGGCGGAAAAGCCGCAATCTGTCCGTGCACTATTTGACCGTTTTGAACAGGAATACCAGGTCCTGCTCAATGAAGATCAGCAGGAGCACATGATTCATTTCCTTCAAAACGCATTGCAACAACAACTCATTTCCGGATTTAAAAACTACTGAACATGAAAAAAATCAGCGTGGCCTGGCGCCGCCTACCCGTCAACCCCGATTCCCTGAAAAACATCCTCCTGTTACTGATGAGGCTCGTACTGGCTTATGGATTTTTCGCTCCTGCAAAAATGAAATGGAGCGATATTGGTTCGATCGCAGATTGGTTTGGCTCCATGGGGATACCGGCGCCCACCCTCAGCGCTTACCTTGCTGCCGGTACAGAAGCAGCCGGGGTACTGATGCTCGCCCTCGGCCTGGGTACCCGGATTATTTCCATTCCCCTGATCATTACAATGGGCGTGGCCATTAAGACCGTGCACTGGGCGAATGGCTTTGAGGCCGGGGAAAACGGATTTGAGATCCCCCTGTATTATATTATTATGCTGCTGACCCTGCTCGTATTTGGCCCCGGTCAATGGAGCCTCGATTCTATAATCAGGAGAAAATACCGGACAGTTTAAAAGCCGGGAAATGATCAAAATCCCGGCCGAAAAAATGCTGGATATCCAACTATCAGCATAAAATAAGAGGCTGTTCCACAACCGGAACAGCCTCTTCTATAAAATTTATAATTGCGTACTAAAATACCAGCACCCCTTCCCGGTAGCCCGTTGTCTTCTCACTTACTTTGATCTGCACTTTTCTCCGGGTAGCAAATGCCTGTTCCAGTTTTTCCCTGATGTCATTATAAACCGCCACCGGGTAATAGATCGCTACCACCCCGTCCAGGCGGGAAACCGCATAGGGAATATTTTCCCCTTCGGAATAAAATACCAGCTGGTAATTCCCGGCTTTTACATCCGACATAACCAGGTTCACAGTAATGCGCAGCGCATGTTTGAAACTGTTGTTACTGCCATCCGCTGTATTGGATGCGGCAAATGACACCCCGCTGATCCCTTTCACCTCCCAGGTATCGGCCTTATCAGCTGCGGGCATCTCTGTTTTAAACTCCCTCTTTTTATATACCCCACCGGACTGGATTACGTTGGGATCTTTTTCAAATTGCTGGCCGTTTGCTTCGACTGTAAGGAACCCGGCCACTGCCATCATTGCTATTAACTGTTTTTTCATATTTGAGCTTTTATACATTTTAGCGGCCAAAGATAACTAAACCCTATTGAATGAGCATACCTGCGAAAGGCAAAGTCTGTCCCGGGTACCCTTTAGCTTTTGTTGATGACCAGCCTGCTTTCCAAGACCACCCGCTGGGGGATGGCCTCCCCCCCTTTCCTGCTGATCAGTTGCAGCAGGATCTCCGTGGCCTTCTCCGCCTGCAGGTAAGGGAACTGCTCCACAGAAGCGGCCGGGGGATTGTCCAGGTAACGGGTCAGGGGCAGGTTGGCATAACTCACAAAGGCAATATCCTTATTGATCTTCAGCCCGAAATCCCGTGCATATTTCATTGCATCGAGTGCCACATAATCATTAAAGGTAATAACCGCGGTAGGGCGGTTTCTCAGCGCCAGCAGTTTATGCATGGCATCGCCTGTCCTGGCGCTGCTCAGGTCGGTAGCTACCACATACGCTGATTCTGGTTTTATACCGTGTTTCTTCAGCCCTAGCTGGAAGCCTGTAAGCCGCTCTTTGGAATGGAGGATGGCTTCGGGACCTTTGATAAACCCGATCTTCCGGTGCCCCTGGCTGACGAGCCAGTCCACCAGTTCCACCGAACTGTGCTGCAAATTGCAGGTAACACAATAAGCACCGGGGGCATCCGGCACCCGGTCAAAAAAGACTACGGGGATATTGTATTTCTCCAACTGGGTAAAATGATCAAAGGATCGGGTGGTCTTGGAAAGTGATACCACTAATCCATCAACGCGGTGCCGGCGCATGGTATCCACGATCCGGGCTTCCCGGTCGGCCATATCGTGCGACTGGCCGATCAGTACCGTATAGTTATTACGGATCGCCACATCCTCAATTCCGTTAATGGCCAATGAGAAAAACTCTTCCTGGAGGTGAGGGAGGATTACACCGAGGGTCATGGTCTTTCCCTGCTTGAATGAAATGGCGGCCAGGTTGGGCTCATAGTGCAGTTCCTCTGCCAGCTTCTTCACCTGCATTTTGGTCCGTAATCCAATACTGGAATGATTGTGCAGGGCCCTGGATACGGTTGACACCGATACATTTAACCGCTTTGCAATTTCTTTTATCGTAGTAGGTTTCTGATCCATCAAAGCCGGATGTTTACTTGCACAATGTTACAAAGATTTACCGGACGAACCGGCTCCCGGTCTAAACCGGTCTTCCCCATCCCTCCTTTCCGCAAAAAATTGTATTTTGACTCAATTCATTTCTTTTGTAACTTTTCAATTAGAAATTGCGCCACATGACTAAAGTTGCTTCTGTGCTGAACCGCAAAAGTTTTCAGCCGGTTACAGTTACTCCGGACAGGCCTGTAATAGAGGCCCTGCAAATTATGGCCGATAAGAACATCGGATCATTGGTAGTTATGAAAGGTGACCAGTACCTCGGTATTGTGACCGAGAGAGATTATTCCCGTAAAATAGCCCTCAAGGGTAAGAATTCAAATGAAACACGTGTGGAAGAAATCATGTCCACCGATCTCCCGCAAATCAGTCCCGACGACACAATTGAACACTGCATGGAGCTGATGACAGGAAAAAACATCCGTTATATGCCGGTATTTGAGAGAGGAAAACTGACCGGTATCATTTCGATGAGTGATGTGGTGAAAGAAACCATCCTGGCCCAGAAAGAAACCATCAACCAGTTACACAGTTACATTCACAGCTGACTTACCTGCTCATTAAATACCCGCGAAGCCCCGTAAGGCTTCGCTTTTTTATTTTTGTTCCCCTGCTTTTTCCTTTACCACCACCAGGCCGCTGATCTCCACCTGCATGGGCAGCTGGCCGATCTTCACCACCGCCCTTTTCCCTCTCAGTTCCATTACCACCCCCACCTGGTGATTTCTTTTCATCTTCACTTTATCCCCTACTTTGATTTCCCCGCCCACTTCGCTGAATTTCTCATCGAGCTTTTTCTGCATTTTGCCGGCCACTTTCTTTTCGTCTTTTTTAAAGAGCAGGGCTTCCATCTGCTTCACCACTTTCTGCTTATTTTCCTCCCGGCGCCATTCGATCAGGACCTGTTTCAGCTTTCGTTCCATGTCCCTGAGATAGGCAATTTTCTGTTCAGACACCCGGTTTTGTTCTTTGATCAGCTCGACCTGCTGGCGGTGTTTCTCCCGCTCCATAATGTCCTGCATTTCCTTTTTTATCCGCTCATTTTCCTTCAGGGCAAGGTTGAGTTGTTTTTCCTTTTTCTGGAGGGACTGCAGGTCCTGTTCGGTCCGGTTCAGCAATTTGTCCAGGCGGTACTGGTCTTCGTCCACCAGTTCCCGGGCCCGGCTGATCAGCCGTTTGTCCATTCCAATACGTTCCGCAATGGAAAAGGTATAGGAGCTTCCCGGTTTGCCCACGACCAGTTTATACAGGGGTTGCAGGTTTTTTTCATCAAATGCCATTGCCCCGTTAATAACCCCCGCTGTTTTTCCTGCCATTACTTTCAGGTTCAGGTAATGGGTGGTTACCACCCCTATCGCATGTTTTCGTACCAGTTCCTGCAGGATCACTTCGGCAAATGCCCCTCCCAGGTTGGGATCGCTGCCGCTGCCCAGTTCATCTATAAAGAAAAGGGTGCGCCCGTTTGCCTGCTCAATAAAATATTTCATGTGCAGGAGGTGGCTGCTGTAGGTACTCAGTTCAAACTCGATACTCTGGGTATCCCCGATATGGATCATCAATTGCCGGAAGATCCCGAAGCGGGAAGAAGGATGTACCGGCACCAGCAGGCCGCTTTGCACCATCAGCTGCAGGAGCCCGATGGTCTTCATTGTTACGGTTTTCCCCCCGGCATTGGGGCCGCTGATTACAAGTATCCGACTGGATTCTTCCAGGGTGATGGAAACCGGGATCGTTGGTTTATTCAGCCGCTGGTTATACAGGTACAGCAGCGGGTGGCAGGCTTCTACCAGGTGGACGCCCGCCTTATCACTGACAAGGGGGTATTCACCCTTCATATCCCCGGCCAGTTTTGCCTTTGCACGGATAAAATCATAATCCCCGAGTACCCGGTGATACGTTGTCAGCAGCGGGGCAAAAGCCGAGAGCCTGGCAGTGAGTTCCCGTAAAATGCGGTAAACCTCTTTCCTTTCGTCGTTTTCCAGTTCATGCACCTGGTTATTCAGTTCAATCGTTTCCTCCGGCTCCACAAAGGCGGTTTTTCGGCTGTCACTTTCCCCGTGCAGAATTCCTTTCACGGTTCTTTTCTGTTCGGCATAGACGGCAACCACCCTCCTTCCACTCATAAAGCTCTCTTCGATCTCTGCCAGGTAACCCAGTTTGTTCAGCCGGGCAACAATCTTCTCAAACATTTTTCTCAGCTCATTTCGTTTCCGGAATAATCCCATCCGGATCTCCTTCAGTTCTTCGGATGCATTGTCCTTTACCTGGCCGTACTCATCCAGTACCTCATCAATCATTTCCCCGATCCCTTTTTCAAACCAGGTTTCCGCGATCACGGCGGCCAGTCCCTCATAAGCGACCCTTCTTTCATTGTCAAACCAGCGGAATATCTTCCCGGTATTTTCAGCCAGTTTGCGGATCCCTGTCAGCTGATCAGCCGTCAGTACCGCGCCGGGTATCGATAATAGTTTCAGTTCTTTGGCGAGATTCAGCACCTGGTCATTGGGGAAATAAATACTATTGGCAATTAACTGCCTGTATTCGTGGCTTTGGCGGAGTTCCCGTTCAATCATTTCCTTTTTGGTATGTATCCGCAATTGCTGGGCCCGGGTCCGGGCATGATCGGTCTGGCAATAGTGGGCCAGCAGGTCCCTGACCTTATTAAACTCAAGCTGGATATGTGCCGATTCAGGAAATAACCTCATCGTTGTTCTTTCATTCGTTTACGAGGAGGCAAATTTCGGGTTTTAAACCCAACTTTTGGATGGGTCATTTAAGCCCGGAGCCTTTTCCGGAACGGCACCCCGATACCGGAAATCTTTTTTAAGCATGGGTTTTTAGCAGACAAAACCGGAGTCCCGGCCTATCTTTCTTTTACCTGCAGTTCCTCCCAGGGAGTGCTGCCGTCCTTCTCCCGGGTAAAACTGTACCTGCCGGTGGACTGAAGAACGATTTCGGCTGTAGTATATATTTTACAACCGGGCATCAGGTGGCCGCCCAATGTGGTGCCGCTGCTGTCGCTGATGCTGAGATGCAGGTGCGACCCATTGACACTTATCGTACCTGTTAAACTAACGATCTCAAAATGTCCTTTCCCGGTGGCGGCATCCGGCTGGTTGGCAAAACGGATGGAATAATCCGTAAGGCTGCCCACCCCCGTGGCTACCCAACCGGCCACGATATTATTTTCCCTGACGGCTTTCTCAATCCCCGCTTTAAGGTCCTCCCCGGGCCGGAGCCGGAACGCATAGACATGCAGTTTTTCATCAGGCATAGACGTGGATTTACAGGAGATAAACAGGGCAATTGTTAAAAGAAGTACAACAAATTTCATGTAACATCTGTTTTTACATTCGGTCCGTAAGTTAGTCATCCGGCAGCGGAACCGGGTAAACAAACAATGAATTATTTACCGAAATTTACTCACCTGAAACAAAAACAGCAACGAATGAAATCTACCCTGGCCTTACTCGCAACCGGGTTAACCACCCTGGTATCCTGCGCCCAAAAAACACCGGCTACCACCCAGCCAAAAAAAGAAACGAATCATATGACAAGTACCAACACCGTACAGCCCAATGCGGCTGTCGCCACATTTGCCAACGGGTGCTTCTGGTGCACCGAAGCAATTTTTGAAGAACTTAAGGGCGTGATCAGCGCTGTCTCCGGCTACTCCGGGGGAACGGTGGAGAACCCCAGCTACAAAGAGGTTTGTTCCGGTACCACCGGTCATGCTGAATGCCTGCAGATCACGTATGACAGCACGAAGATCAGTTTTGATGAATTACTGGCCGTATTCTGGCAGACCCATGATCCCACCACGCTGAATCGCCAGGGAGCTGACGTAGGCACCCAGTACCGCAGTGCCGTTTTTTATCACACGGAGGAACAAAGACAGAAAGCTGAAAAATACAAGGCCGAACTGGATAAAAGCGGGGCATTTGACCGGCCCGTCGTTACAGCCATCACCGCCTTTACCAACTTTTACCCGGCCGAAGACTATCACCAGCAATATTTCGAGTTAAACGGGACTACCAATCCCTATTGCCGGATCGTAATTCAGCCGAAACTGGAAAAATTCCGCAAGGTTTTTAAAGACAAACTCCGGGAGAAAGATCAATAAGTCCCGAAGCAGGCGTTCAGAAAAGAGGAATGGCCTTCTTTAATGAACACGCCTGTTGCAGGTTCAGCTAAAAAAGGGAGCCCGTCTGCTTTTGACCCGGCTCCCTTTCTTTTTTTATCAACCCCTGTACTTTTACTGAACGACCACTTTTTTTGTGTACAGCTGACCCGCGGTTCTGACTGCCACTACATAATTTCCTTTCGTGTAATTCTCGAACCCGCCAAGGGCGATATTGTTGGAACCCGCCTGCAGGTTTATTTTTTGCTGCTTTACGATACGGCCGGAAAGATCCGAAACCAGCAATACAGCTTCCATCTTTTCTTTCATTTCAATCCCGACAGTGGTACCGGTACGGATAAGGGAAGGGCAGACTTTCATTTCACCGGTGCTGCCGTTCAGCTTAACAGATATGATGCTGCTGTATTCCGTTTTACCACTGATGCTGATTGCTTTTAAGCGGTAGAACAGCTGGTTTCCCTGCACATCCGCATCTGTATAGCCTGATTGGGTATGGCTGCCGGTCATCTCTTCATATACGGGGCTGAAATTAGCGGCCGTGTTGCTTTTTTCCAGTATCACCCTGCTGTATTTGTCCGGGGCCAGTTCCCAGGACAGGTTCACCCTGTTGTTTACCGCCACTCCGTTAAAGGAAAGCAGCCCGGAGATCGCCAAAGGGAAATGCTGGTAGGTGAATTTCTTAAAATAGAGGCTGGCATAACGGGTACTGCTGGAGCCATTCTGGTTGTCAGAACCTACCCGGAAGGTCATTGCCGTTACATTGGTAGCCGTTACCGTGTACATCACTTCTTTCGCAGTGGTATCCACCAGGGCGCCAAACAACTGCCCGGTTGCATTGGTACCGGTGATAGCGGTACCCGCCTGTGACAGGATCAACTGGCTGTTGTAAGTATTATACTCATAGCTGCCCCCGCCCATATCAATCATATTATACTCCTTAAGACTGGTTTCATCATTGGAACTGCCATCAATATCAAGACCTGTTCCGGCCACCAGCGGGCGAACGGAGGGGATGCTTGTACCGGTTGTAACAAACGTAATTCTGAAATCGATCCAGGCATTGATCTCTGCATTGATCTTATACTCCGGCTGAAAGGCCTCCTGGTACCCGTCGGCAGTTCTGTCAATATTCTTGAGTTGGATACCGGCTGAGATACTGGAAATCTTTACCAGGGCATCTACTCCTGTGGTTACATTCGCGAAGCGATAGACAGCCCCGGTTGTATTGGCAGTGCCGGAATCGAGGGTGTAGGTGGTGAAACTTAACGGAGGAGGTTGTTGCGATCTTGCCTTTTTGGGAAAAAAGACAAGGGCAAAAAAGCAGACGGTAATGCATACCGTACAGGTACGAGTTTTCATAAAAGGTTTTTTGTTTTACAAAGGGTTGAGATCGCTGGTCTCCCGGGAAATTGGATAAGGTGCTGAACTGGCTCCGGATTATACCGGATCGGAGTGAAAACCGGTTCTTTGTGACAAATACGAAACCATTTTACAATAGTTTCCCGTAGTTCTCTGATGAACCAAAAGTAATAGCCCTCTTTGCAAAATGCAAGATTTTACGATAAAAAATTTAAAGTATTTACGAGGTAAATTTACGTATTCGCAATCACATAGCTGAGGCTCAAACGCTTACCGGATGCGGGTTGTACGGAGTTCGAGCAAATTAAGTGCATTGGCCCGGAAGTTTTTTACCCCGGGTTGTACCAACCGTACCGCTTTATCGTACCAGAGCGGTACAACAGGGGCATCATTGATCATCAGCTGATCGGCCTGCCGGTAGAGAGTATAACGGATGGAATCATTTGTTTCCGTAATGGCTTTTTCAAATAAGGCATCAAAAGCGGGATTGTGATACCGGGTATAATTCGGCGGCGCCGGGTTCTTTGAATAAAAAACCGACAGGTAATTTTCGGCATCCGGGTAATCCGCGATCCAGCTGCCACGGAAAAATACAGCCCTTGAATTGGAGGTCATATCCAGCAGCAGCGATTTCTGCACCACTTCCACCTGTACCGGGATCCCGGATTCTTCAAGTTGCTTGGCAATAAAATTGGCCATATCGGCGTAAATGGCAATTGTAAGTAATTTAATCAGGGGCATTCCTTTTCCACCCGGGAAACCCGCTTCGGCCAGTAACTGTTTTGTC
The DNA here is from genome assembly GCA_016192105.1 of Sphingobacteriales bacterium. Taxonomy (GTDB): domain Bacteria; phylum Bacteroidota; class Bacteroidia; order Chitinophagales; family Chitinophagaceae; genus JJ008. Next base: position 29,871 of record JACPUV010000050.1, read on the forward strand.
CGGACCGGGTCATAGTGATAACCTTTCACAGCCGCTGAATCAAAAGAAGGCAGGCCCAACGGTACAAACCCCGATTCAGCCGGAGTACCCAGGGAGTTCCGCAGGTACAGGATCATCTTTCTCCGGTCGAATCCGTAATTAATAGCCTGCCTTACCTTTTTAAACCGGATTGCTGCATTCCTGACCCGTTCATTCGTGGTGTCCATCAGGATCCCCAGGTATTCAATATTCAGATAGGGACCGGCGATCAGCCTGATCTTTCCCTCCCATTCTTTTCGGAGGGTACCTCTCTTGGTCAGTACTTCGTCTTTAAACGACGCTTCGATGTCGTTAATAAAGTCCAGCTCTTTCTGACGGAACAATAAAAACTCGGTGGCTTTGCTGTCATAAAATGTGACTTTCACCCCACCCAGGTAAGGCAACCGGTTACCGGTACTGTCTTTTTCAAAATAGCGTTCATTCTTTTTCAGTACCAGTGCCTGCCCTTCTTCCCAGGCTACCAGCCGAAAAGGCCCGGTGCCCACCGGGTGACGACGGAAATCGGCACCATATTTCTCCACTGCTTCCCGCGGAAGAATGGAACAATACTGCATGGATAAAATTCCCAGTATGGGATTGTAAGGGCGAAGGAGCTTCAGCTGAAAAGTACTGTCGTCCACCGCTAAAAAGGGTTGGAGCGTATCTGTTTTGCGGCTGAATATCCAGGCCCCCGGGCTGGCCACCTGTTTATCAGTAATACGGCCAAGACTGTACTGTACATCCGCAGCCCCCATTCTTCTCCCCTTCCCTGCCGTGAACGCCGGGTCATCGTGGAAAAAAACATCTGTCCGCAGGTGAAAGGTATAAACAAGCCGGTCTGCTGAAATCTCCCAGCTTTTTGCAAGAGAGGGAACAATGTGCAGGCTGTCATCGATCTCCACCAGGGTATTGAACAACTGGTGGGCGGGCCACATGGTTGCCTGGCTTTTCGCGAAAGCCGGATCCAGGGTGGGAATACCGGAGAACTCGTTATAATGAAAAATATTTCCTTCCCGGCCCTGCTTATTGTAACAGGAGCCGGTAAAGAGCCATAAGAAACATAAAAAAGGGAAATATTTTGTTAAACGGTGCATGAGTTAATTACAGGCGGTCTAAATTAGCAAAGTATCGCTTATAAAATCGCTTAACCCGAAAGAATGTACCGACCGTTCCGTCTTTTAATTTATATCTCTTTTGCTTTTAGCTGCTTTACGGCCCATGCACAGCCATTAAACAAGAAAGAAAAATTTACCCGGGAGGATACGCTTCGTGGCAGTAATGGTCCCGGCCGGGATTGGTGGGATGTTAAACACTATTCAATAAATATAACCCCGGATTATCCACAGAAGCGGCTCTCCGGAAAGGTGGAGATCCTGTATACGGTAAAGGAAGACAGCAACGGTAAACCCATGCAGATCGACCTGCAACAGCCGATGCAGATCGACAGTGTACAAGGTTTAGCTGGCAATAAGTTTTCTTTTCGCCGGGAAGGGAATGTGTATTATATAGATTTCGGGAAGAAGAAACAGGAGCAGTGGCTTACCAAAAACGATATCCCTGCTCTTCACCAGGTAAAGATCTGGTTCTCCGGTAAACCCCGGAAAGCTGTTAATCCACCCTGGGATGGGGGCTGGATCTGGACCCGGGATAACAAAGGGCGGCCCTGGATGACGGTGGCCTGCCAGGGATTGGGCGCCAGTGTATGGTATCCCTGCAAGGATTACCAGGGCGATGAACCGGATAGCGGGGCCATACTTGCTGTCACGGTGCCCGATTCACTAAGCGCTGTTGGCAATGGGCGGTTGATCAGTAAAAACAATGATAAGAAAGGATACAGTACCTGGACCTGGCAGGTGAAGAGCCCCATCAACAATTATAATATTGTTCCCTATATCGGCAAGTATGCGCACTTGACGGATACATATACCGGTGAAAAAGGAGAAGCACTGAGTCTGGATTACTGGGTACTGGATTATGACTCGGCCCGGGCCGAAAAACAATTTGGCCGGGATGTGAAACGGATGCTGAAAGCTTTTGAATACTGGTTCGGCCCCTACCCTTTTTATGAGGATGGTTATAAACTGGTGGAATCCCCCCACCTGGGTATGGAACACCAGAGCGCCGTAGCCTATGGCAATCACTTTCTCGATGGCTATCTCGGTATGGACCTCTCCGGCAGTGGCTGGGGTAAAAAATGGGATTATATCATCATTCACGAAAGCGGTCATGAATGGTTTGCCAATAATATCACCACGAAAGATATTGCCGATATGTGGGTGCATGAAGGGTTCACCATGTATTCCGAAGTGTTGTTCACCGAATACTATTACGGGAAAAAAGCGGCTGATGAATATTTGCAGGGAATCCGCAACAATATCAGCAATGACCGTCCGCTGATCGGCCCATATGGGGTTAATAAGGAGGGCAGCGGGGATATGTATAATAAAGGAGCCAGCCTCCTGCATACCATCCGCCAGGTGATCCATAATGACAGTTTATTCCGGGAAATCCTGCGGGGACTGAACAAAGAATTTTGGCATCAGGCCGTTGACACAAAAGAGATCGAGGATTATTTCTCCCGAAAATCGGGTAAGGACCTGTCGGGCATCTTTGATCAGTACCTGCGCAGTACCGAAATCCCGGTACTGGAATATAAAACCGAAGGGAACAAACTGCACTACCGCTGGAGTCATTGTATGCCTGGTTTCCATATGCCCCTGTTACTGGAAGGCAAAACGGAATACTGGCTCTATCCCCGCACGGACTGGCAGGACATCCTGCTGCCGGAGGGAACAGGCATCAATGACCTGAACCCCAATTTTTATATCACCCTGGAAAAAATGCTCTGATCCGGTTTGATGCGCATTCACGCCTGACCATTATCTTTACGAAATGAGCAATATCCGGCGGCAAAGTATTATCTCATCGTTGGTGATCTATATTGGTTTCGGCGTCGGCCTGCTGAATATCTATTTATTTACCCGGAAAGGCATTTTCCTGGAGCCGCAATATGGGTTGTACAATGCCTTTATTGCCATTGCAACACTTATGATGGCATTTTCCAGTTTCGGGATGCCGACCTATATCTATAAGTTCTTCCCTTATTACAAATCACACCTGCCGGATAAGAAGAATGACCAGGCTTCCGTTGCACTGGTCACCGGGATTATTGGTTTTATGGTGATCATTTTAGCGGGCATCCTGTTTAAACCACTGGTGATAAAAAAATACATCACCTATGCCCCGGAGATCATAACATATTATAACTGGATATTTCTCCTCGGCTTCGGGCTGCTGATCTTTACCCTGCTGGAAGCCTGGGCCTGGCAGATTCATAAATCCGTTTTTACCAATTTCCTGAAAGAACTGGGCTGGCGGCTCTTTATCATGGTGCTGATCCTGCTGTTTGCATTCCAGCTGATTTCGTTCGACCTGTTTATTAAACTGTTTTCATTCAGTTATCCCTTTATTGCGGTCATCCTGCTGCTGTACCTGCTCTATACCCGGCAGCTCCATTTTAATTTCCGCCTGAGCAAGGTAACCCGCCGGTTTTCCGGCAGCATCCTGAAACTGACCTCCTTTGTTTATGCGGCGCTGGTTGTTTTTAATATCTCCATCGTCTTCGATTCCCTGCTGATCAGTTCGGTGCTGCAGGATGCGCTGGCCCAACTGGCGGTTTATTCCGTGGCCCAGAATATTGCCGCCATGATCCAGGCGCCTCAACGGGGTATTATCAGTGCCTCCATGATCCACCTGGCCACCGCCTGGAAAGAAAAAAACAGGGAATTGATCCGGAAAATTTACCAGCGTTCTTCCATTAACCAGTTGTTGTTTGCCTGTGGTTTCTTTTCGCTTGTAGTAATAAACCTGCAGGACGTGGTTGTTACATTCGAATTAAAAGATACCTATCTGAAAGCTTTTTATGTGGTGATCTTCCTGGGGCTGGCCAAAGTGGTGGATATGGGTACCGGTGTGAATTCACAGATCATTGCCACATCCACCTACTGGCGTTTTGAATTATTCAGCGGGATCATCTTACTCAGTGTCATGTTGCCGCTAAGTTATTTTCTCACGAAAAGCTATGGGATTGTGGGTACAGCTGTAGCCCAACTCATTTCCATCAGTATCTATAACCTGATCCGGGTACTGTTTCTCTGGAATAAATTCAGGCTGCAGCCTTTCTCCCGGCATACAGTTTATACCCTCCTGCTGGGGGGCGCCTGCTTTACGCTGAGTTACCTGCTCTTCCGTGATTTGCACAGCTGGGTCGGTCTTATTGCCCGCAGCCTGTTTTTCATTGTTGTATATGCCGGGGGGGCCACCTACATGAAATTATCACCCGATATACAACCGGTGCTACAGAATATCCTTAAAAGAGTGGGAGTACGATAAGCGATTACTTGCTGGCCACGACTTGCTTTTCATCGATCCGCCCGGCGCCTGCAAAACGCTTCAGGTAATAGGACTCAAACAGGTCGCTCACCATAACGCCTCTTGAAACAGAAGCATGGATGAATTTATTATTCCCGAGGTACACGCCTACATGAGAGATGCCCCGTCCTTTTGTATTAAAAAATACCAGGTCGCCTTCCTGGAGTTCGGTAGTGGATATTTTGCGGCTTACCCGGTATTGGTCGCGGGATACACGGGGAAGCATTAACCCATAAGCTGCTGTGTAAACGGCTACTGTAAAACCAGAACAATCCACCCCGCTCTTTGTATTGCCCCCCACACGGTACCGTACGCCATACCATTCATCCACTGCATTCAATAAGGTATTGCTTGGCAGGGATTCCACTTCGGTATTGAGAAGCAGGGAATACTTGAACTGAACAGGAGAAGCGGTTTCCACAGAAGGGGTCCGGCCTGCAAACAGGTTCAATGGAACGGAAGGTTGCTCTTTTATTACCGGCCGCTCCTGGATTTGTACCGGCCGCTTGTTCTTTTCGGTTTCTCCGGTACCCATGACTTCCTCTTTGGAAACCGCATTCCGGGGTGTAATAGAAATATCTTCTATAAATTTAGCCTTCGCGGGTGCAGCCGGTGCGGGCTCCGCAATTGCGGATACCTGCCGGTTACTGGTAAAGCTCATCTGTTTCAGGGCAGTACAACTGCTGAAAAAAATGACGAGGAATATGAGTGTTATTAATTGCTTAACCATTGGGATTTCTGCAAAGGTTGATTTCATAGGCGGTTAAAAAGATAATCGGTTTATAGTCAACCTGCCCGGAGGAAGGCCAGCAAAAATAGACCTTATTGTATAAAAAAAGTGATACTGCATAAACGAATTTGAAGATCGAAAATTGCCGCTTCTCTAAACCGTTGTAAATAAGTATTTTAAAAACTATATTTGGCCATTTACTGAGCAAAATCAGCACTGGCCAGGTCCAACTATTTGATTAATATTGACGATCTGTTTTGTTATGCAAATACTATTCCCTTTTTTAAGTCTTTTGCTGTTTAGCACCGGCTGCCAGCAGGCCCCGGCCAAACAGGAGGCACTGCGCCCCGTACTTGTACGAAACCCCGCAGGGGATACTACTATTCCCGTAGTACCCACCCGCCCAAGACCCTATTCGCAGCTGGAATTTGAGAAAAAAGAAATTCTGAAAGCAGCTCCCGGCACAAAATCGGTATTATTTAATGCGGCGGGTTCAAAACTCTATGCCATGAACCTCGAAGGGATGAGTGTATATGAGTTTGACCAGTCCAGCCGGAAAATAACCCGTGAATTCAAATTCAAACCCACCCGGGGTACCGGATGGGATTATGTGAAGCACCAGCCAATCGCCTCCTTCCAGGAAAAACCGGTGGAAGCCTGCTTCAGCCATGCTGATAAAATATTATGGATATCCCTTCACAATGCCGGGGGAATTGTCCCCATCCGGCTGGATTCGCTGACCAACAATAAAGCCCAACCCGGCGGGGGACAAAAGATAAAGCCGGTCACGGTGGTATTCCCCGGAACGGCTAACAGTGTTTCATTCAATGTGCCGCTGATCGAAACCGGCAAGACCCCCAAAGTGATTGCCCGTTCTGCCGACAGCAAATATTTGTTCGTGAGCAACTGGCATTCAAACAGCATCAGTGTCCTGGAAATGGATGAAACCAGTTCCCCATTCGGTAAAGTCATTGCCAGCATTCCGGTATCGGATATCCCGCGAGGTATTGCGGTGGATGATAAAAACAGGAAATCCTTTGTGGCCATTATGGGCGGTTCCGGCCTGGCCGTGATCAATAATGAAACCTGGAAAACCGATACGATCCTTCCGGTCCTGCACAACCCCCGGCATATCGTAATGGATACCAGCGGCCATTTGTTCGTATCCTATAACAGCATCGGGAGCATTGCCTGTATTGATGCCGGTTCGGGGAAACAACTTTTTTCGGTCAAAACACATGCCCAGCCCCGGACCATTGTGCTGTCAAAAAATCACAGGTTCATTTTTGTTACCTGTTACAGCAGCGACCTGGTGGATGTGTACAAAATCAACGCTGATAACTTTGAGAAAGTGGCATCTTTGCCTTGTGAAGGTCACCCGGTGGGTGTGGACCTGTTTGAAGACGATACCAAACTCGAGGCCTGGGTCTGCAGCTATAAGAAGGGGGAGTTGAATGTATATACTTTTAAGAAGAAGTAGAGGGAGTAATTGGGAGTCGGGAGTCCGGAGTCCGGAGTCGGGAGTCGGGCGGCCTCTTCACAAGTAATAATATTGGAATAACAAGAAGTGAGGTTGAATAAGATATGAAGTTTTCACATTTGCACGTCCATACTCAATACTCCCTGCTGGACGGGGCCGCGCCCATAAAGAGCCTGTATAAGAAAGCAATCGGCGACAAGATGCCCGCCCTGGCCATCAGTGACCATGGCAATATGTTCGGCGCTTTTGAGTTTGTGGCCGAAGCCTATAAGAACAGGGATGAAGACGGGAACCTGAAAGTAAAACCGATAGTGGGTTGTGAGTTCTATATCACCGAAACCCGCCACCAGAAAACGTTTACCAAAGAACAAAAAGACCGGAGGATGCACCAGATCCTGCTGGCCAAAAACGAAAAAGGATACCGCAACCTTGTAAAACTGACTTCCCTGGGCTTTATTGAAGGGATGTATGGCAAATACCCGCGGATCGACAAAGAACTAATCCTCAAATACCACGAAGGGCTGATCGCCACTACCTGTTGCCTCGGGGCTTCTGTACCGCAGGCCATACTCCGCAAAGGCGAAGAAGAAGGAGAGAATGAATTCAAATGGTGGCTGAATGTTTTCCAGGAAGATTATTATGTGGAACTGCAACGCCACGGGATGGCCGAACAGGACAAAGTAAACGAAGTGCTGGTAAAACTCGCCCGCAAGTACAAAGTGAAGATCATTGCCAGTAACGATTCCCACTACGTGGAACAGGATGATTTCAATGCACATGATATTTTACTTTGTATCAATACCGGGGAGAAACAGGCCACCCCTGCCCTGCGGGATTTTGTGGATGATGATGTAAATATGAAGGACCGGCGTTTCGCTTTTCCCAATGACCAGTTTTATTTCAAGAGCACCCTGGAAATGAGCCAGGTCTTCCAGGACCTGCCCGAAGCCATTGACAATACCAATGAGATCGTGGACAAAGTGGAACTGCTGAACCTGACCCGCGATATCCTGCTGCCGAATTTCCCGGTGGAAAAAAGATTCGAGATCCATACGAAAGAGGAAATCATTGGCAAATACAAAGTCTCCGCCGAATCACAAAACCAGTGGGAGTTTTTAAAACATATTACGTACGAGGGCGCCAGGAATCGTTATCAGGAGCTGACTGATGAAATCAAAGAACGGATCGACTTTGAATTGTTCACCATAAAAATGATGGGGTTTGCGGGATACTTCCTCATTGTAAGCGATTTTATCAAAGCCGGGCGAAGCAAGGGCGTATTTATCGGGCCGGGCCGGGGTTCCGCTGCCGGATCGGTGGTGGCGTATTGCATCGGGATCACCAATATCGACCCGATCAAGTACAACCTGCTGTTTGAGCGTTTTCTGAACCCCGACCGGAAGTCCATGCCTGATATTGATACGGACTTCGATGACGAAGGCCGTCAGAAAGTGATCGATTATGTGGTAGAGAAATATGGCAAGAACCAGGTGGCCCAGATCATCACCTATGGTACCATGGCCGCCAAGATGAGCATCAAAGACGTGGCAAGGGTCATGGATCTTCCATTAGTGGAGTCCAATGCCCTGGCCAAACTGGTGCCGGAACGACCGGGGATCGAATTAAAAAGAGTATTGCATGCCCCGATGAAAGCGAAGGACGGGGAAAAATCGCTGGAAGAAAAAGACGGGCTGGGGAATGATGACCTTGAGAATGTAAAGAAGCTGCGGGAAATCTATAAACAGACCGAATCCCCCGCGGGTAAAGTACTGCATGAAGCCGAACGCCTGGAAGGATCGGTGCGCAACACCGGTATCCATGCAGCGGGGATCATCATCGCACCAAAGGACCTGACTGAACTGATCCCGGTAGCTACCTCAAAGGACTCGAATCTCTGGCTCACCCAGATCGAAGGGAATGTGATCGAGGAAGCCGGAGTAATCAAGATGGATTTCCTGGGACTGAAGACCCTGACCATTATTAAAAATGCGCTGGCCCTGATCAAACAAAATCACGGGATCGACATTGATATCGACACGATCCCGCTGGATGACCTGAAAACATTTGAACTCTACCAGCACGGATCAACGATCGGCACGTTCCAGTTTGAAAGCCCGGGAATGCAAAAATACCTCCGGGACCTGAAGCCTGATAAATTCGGGGACCTGATCGCCATGAATGCCCTTTACCGCCCGGGTCCCATTGCCTATATCCCCAATTATATTGAACGGAAGCATGGCCGTGAAGCCATCAGCTATGACGTTCCGGAAATGGAAGAATACCTGCAGGAAACCTATGGGATCACCGTGTACCAGGAACAGGTGATGCTGCTGGCGCAGAAACTGGCCGGCTTCAGCAAAGGAGATGCGGATGTGTTGCGGAAGGCCATGGGGAAAAAACAAAAAGCGGTACTGGATAAAATGAAGGCGCAGTTTATCGCGGGTGCCAAGGAAAAATTGCTGCCGGAAGAAAAACTGGAAAAGATCTGGACCGACTGGGAGGCTTTTGCCCAATACGCTTTTAATAAATCACACTCCACCTGTTATGCTTATGTAGCCTACCAGACGGCTTATTTAAAAGCCCATTACCCCGCGGAATACATGGCGGCGGTGCTCAACAACGCCGGCAGTATTGATAAGATCACTTTCTTTATGGAAGAGTGCAAGCGAATGGGACTGAAAGTACTGGGCCCGGATATCAATGAATCCCTCAAGGGTTTTGCCGTGAATGAAAAAGGCGAGATCCGGTTCGGGCTCGGCGGGTTGAAAGGCGTGGGCGAAGCCGCTGTGGAAAGTATCATTGAAGAACGGAAAAAGAACGGGTGGTTTAAAAATATTTTTGAATTCATCAAACGCATCAACCAGCGGACCGTTAATAAAAAGACCCTGGAAAGCCTGGCTTATGCCGGCGGGTTTGATTGTTTCCCCGAACACCACCGGGCGCAGTATTTCAATGTACCGGAAGGCGAATCCATCAACGGACTGGAAAAAGTGATCAAGTACGGACAGATCATGACAGCCCAGCATGCCAGCAGCAGCAATACCCTGTTTGGCGACCTGCCGGTGAGTATGGAAATTCCCCCACCGCGTATTCCCGATTGCCCCCCCTGGCCGCTGGTGGTGCAACTGGATCGTGAAAAAGAAGTAGCCGGTATCTTTTTAAGCGGGCACCCGTTGGATAATTACCGGTTTGAAATGAAACATTACGGGGTAACCGCCCTGTCTGATTTTAATGAATTCAGGGAAGCGATCCGGATGCAACCCAACCCCGGCCGGCCTTTCCGGATCGTGGGACTGGTATCGGATGCCCAGCACCGGATTGCCCGGAGCGGTAATAAATATGGCAATTTTGTGATCGAAGATTATTCCGGCAAAACGGAATTTCCCCTGTTCAGTGAAGACTATATGCGGCTCACGCCCCTCCTGCAAACCGGCAGTACGGTGCTGATCCATGGATATTTCAAGCCCCGTTATAATAAGGAAGAATTTGAGTTTAAAGTAATGTCGGTAACCCTGGCGGAAACCATGAAACGGACGATGACCAAACAGGTGACGATTGATGCCCATCCGCAGGATATCAGCCCGGAAATGGTCCGGTTTATCGAAAAAAATATGCGGGATTTTCCGGGTAAGTCCACCCTGCGGATTAACCTGACCGAGCCAAAGAATAAAATGAAAATCAGCCTGGTGACCATGAGCGGCGGGTTTGAGATGAACGAGGAAATGATTGATTTCCTGGAAAACAAGCCGGAACTGGAGGTTCAGGTACTAACCAGCTGAGCGGGGACGGACCGGGATTTTAACGGCTTTTAACAGGTTTAGCTGCCAAGTTTTCAACCGGGCCGACAAGTTTTACACAAGTTTGTGCCAGTATCGCATGTTAACCGGGCAGGACTTAAATTTGCTATCCCATTAGCAACAAAACAAAAAAATTATACAATGGCAAAAGAATTCACAGACGCTAATTTTAAGACTGATGTACTGTCATCCGATAAACTGACTGTTATTGATTTCTGGGCTGAATGGTGCGGTCCCTGCCGTGCGATCGGGCCGGTGATCGAAGAACTTTCCAAAGAATATGACGGCAAGGCCAATATAGGCAAACTGAATGTGGACAATAACCCGGAAGTATCCATGAATTATGGCATCACTTCCATCCCCGCGATCCTCTTTATCAAGAATGGCCAGGTCGTGGATAAATTAGTAGGTGCACAACCGAAAGCGAATTTTGTAAGAAAGATCGAGGCGCATATTTAAGGATCATTCTTTAAATGAAAAGCCCGGCCCCACCAGGAGTCCGGGCTTTTTATTTACCCCTTGTCTTAATGGTTTACAGTAGCCATTTCTGCCGGGTTGTGTTTGTGCTTAAACAAAAGAGAGAACAGTACAGCAACCACAAGGGCATAAACCGCAAATGTTAGCCAAATAGGAGACCATTCTTTAATAAATACAGGGTTAGCCAGGGTCTGATCGGCCAGTACTGAATTGCCTTCCAACAATTTTTTTACTGCGGGATTCTGTGCATCTGACTTCAGGAATGTAAGCAGGCTGTTGATATCTGTAAACCTGACCGTATAGTATTTATCGATAATTATACCACTAACCTTACTGCCCAGATAGGCTCCGATCCCGTTGGTCATCATCATGAACATTCCCTGGGCACTCGACCGTATAGAAGGGCTGGTAGTTGTCTCTATAAATAATGATCCCGATATATTAAAGAAGTCAAATGCCATTCCATAAACAATACACGACAGCAAAATCATCCATAATCCATCAGCCGGGTTACCATAGGCAAAGAGTCCGAAACGTAGTACCCAGGCGATCATGGAGAAAAGCATGACTTTTTTTATCCCGAATTTTTTCAGAAAGAACGGGATGGTCAGGATAAACACCGTTTCGGAAATCTGGGAAACCGACATGATGATCGTGGAATATTTCACTACAAAAGACTCCGGTCCGTAAACTGGAACGAATTTAAAATCGTCCAGGAATGTATCCCCATACATATTTGTCAGTTGAAGGGCGGCACCAAGAAACATAGAAAAGATAAAGAACAAGATCGGAAGTGCACGTGTAGGAAAGAG
>JACPUV010000052.1 GCA_016192105.1 Sphingobacteriales bacterium
AATAAGAAAATAACTGATTTGTGACGGCTGGCCTGAGTCTGCGACTCAGGTCCGTCAAAAACTGTACTTACAGGAAATTTACCCCGTTCTCCTTAGTCTTTCTACATTAGCAAACAATCTACGACTTTAGGATTGTTATGCTTCGTTTGCAACGAAGCATCAGCGCCGACCTTATACGCCGGGTCGGCTGCGCCAGACCCGGCTTTGAAGGAAATGCCAGAACACTTCGGACAGCAGGGACTCAAAATAAAGTTTCTATTTTTGGAAACCTTTTTTTAGTTTTGCAAAAACAATACTGATTGCAATACTTTCAGACAAGGTTTTTAGAAGAAGCTGACAAATTCATTGCAGGACTTGATGCCAAAGCTGCAAGAAAGGTTTTCTATAACATTGATCTTGCCGAACAAAGTAATGACCCAAAGCTTTTCAAGAAACTTCAAAAAGATATTTAGGAGTTTAGGACAAAGTTTGGCGGCGTACAAATCAGGCTGCTTGCATTTTGGGACAAAGATAACGAAGCTGAAACTTTGGTTTTTGCAACTCACGGTTTTATTAAAAAGGTTGACAAAGTTCCGGCAAACGAAATTGAACGGGCAATTAACATCAGAAAAAAATATTTTGAAAGCAAACCTAAAAAATAACATCATGGCAAAGACAGCAATGAAATCATACTCACTTGCCGAAATGAAAGATAAATATATCGGTAAGAAAGGTACAAAAGACCGGGACCAATATGAATATGAACTGCGTATGGATGTTTTAGGACAAATGATTAAAACTGCAAGGCAGCAACGCAAATTAACACAAGAACAACTGGGAGAACTTGTTGGCGTACAAAAAGCACAAATCTCTAAATTGGAAAGCAGTGCAAACAGTGCGACAATTGACACTGTTTTAAAAGTTTTCAAAGCACTAAAAGCGGACATCCACTTTAACGTAACAATTGAAAAACAATATTTGCAGCTTGTCTGACGATAAGGAGAACGCACAACGTTTTCGGGCTATGCGTTCGGACGGGTTTCGCAGTACAAAGCGGCAATTTATTACTAAAGTACATTTGTATCAGCTTTGGATTCAGCAGACGACTAAAGCCAAACAACAATACCTGCCCGTAATACGGTAATATCAACCTTTTCCTGTGGAGAAAAGGACAGATTTTGTACAAAAAGGTATAAAAAAGACTGTTTTAGCCGGGGCAAATTTGCGGAACAAGTACGCTATAACACACTGTTTCTCAAATCTTTGAATTGCATTATTTTAGATTTCTTCGAGACTTGTTCGAGGATTGTCCGAGGCTGCTTCGGTAATTTGCGAAGAAAGGTCGAACAAGTATCGAATCAGTATCGGGCAAACTGGCTGTTTTGTTCTTGGTCTTATACTTGTCTTATACTGAAAAGGGTTGCCGGGGGTTCTAAAATTCTGCGCTCCCCGGTGTCCGCGGAAAGGCGATCACATCGCGGATATTGGTCATCCCGGTTACAAACTGCACCATCCGCTCAAAACCCAGTCCGAAACCGGCATGCGGTACGGTACCAAAACGACGGGTATCGAGGTACCACCAGAGTTCGTCCACGGAAATTCCGATCTCCTTCATCCTCGATTCCAGTTTATCCTGCCGCTCTTCCCGCTGCGAACCGCCCACGATCTCCCCAATCCCCGGAGCCAGGATATCCATGGCCGCCACAGTTTTCCCGTCCTCGTTCTGGCGCATATAAAAAGCCTTGATGGCAGCGGGATAATTGTACAGGATCACCGGTTTCTTAAAATGTTTCTCCACCAGGTAGCGTTCGTGTTCACTCTGCAGGTCCATACCCCAGCCCGTGATCCCGTACTGGAATTTCTTTTTCTTATTGTGATTGCTCTCGCGGAGAATATCGATCGCATCGGTATAGGTCAGGCGCTCAAAATCGTTGTTCAGCACAAACTCCAGCTTTTCAATCAGCCCCATTTCACTGCGTTTGTCCTGCGGCAATTGTTTTTCTTCCTCCGCCAGCCGCGTAGCCAGGAATTCAAGGTCCTCCCGGTTATGCTCCATCGCATACCGGATAATGTACTTTATGAATTCTTCCGCCAGGTTCATATTGTCTTCCAGGTCATAAAACGCCATTTCCGGCTCAATCATCCAGAATTCCGCCAGGTGACGGGTGGTATTGCTGTTCTCCGCGCGGAAGGTGGGGCCAAACGTATAGATATCCCCAAAAGCCGTGGCACCCAGCTCCCCTTCCAGTTGCCCGCTTACGGTGAGATTGGTGCTACGCCCGAAAAAGTCTTCTTTAAAATTGATCGTACCCTCTTCATTCTTCGGGGCTGTCCCATCCAGCGGTAAGGTGGTGACCCGGAACATTTCCCCGGCGCCTTCCGCATCACTGGCTGTAATGATGGGAGTGTGCATATACACAAAGCCCTTTTCATTAAAGAATTGGTGTATGGCAAAAGCCAGCGCATGACGTACACGGAAAACGGATCCGAATGTATTGGTACGGAAACGCAGGTGCGCTTTTTCCCGCAAGAACTCCAGGCTGTGCTTCTTGGGCTGAAGCGGGTACAGCTCTGCATCACTGTCGCCGAGTACTTCAATGGTGGCTGCATTCAAATCCATTTTCTGACCCTTTCCCAATGAAGGCACAACCGTACCCGTCACTTTGAGGGAAGCGGATGTGGTAATCCGTTTCAGCAATTCATCCGGGAAAGTTCCCAGCGCTACCACCACCTGCAAATTATTATTGGTACTGCCGTCATTCAATGCAATAAACTGGTTGTTGCGGAAGGTCCGCACCCATCCCATCACGGTTACTTCCTGTCCGGCCGGTTCGGTAGCCAGCAGCGTTTTGATCCTGATTCGTTTGTTGAACATAATTGCTGTTTTGCGAGGGGCAAAGGTAAAACATGGAAAGCAGCATTCAGCAGTGATCTGGCTAATTCGGTTTTTTGCCGTAAATCCTTGTTTTTCTGCTGACTGCCGGCGACAAATCCGCTGTCCTGAATCAGCCCGCCCAACCCAAAAATTTTTGATTTTCCCGAATTAGCCGTATAATTGCAGCGGAAAGAGGCCGATAAGTTTAGCTCCCAAGGCAATTGGCTCATCATTTACCTGCCTGTTTCGTTCAATATAAACTCAAATTTTTCAGATTCCAAGATTGGTGACCGCGAGTTGTGACTAACCTCAAGTTTTTAATATGTATGATATTCTCCAACTGAACGACATGCTCGTTCCTGAACTGCTGGACATTGCTGAGCAGTTGAAAATCCCTAATGCCAAAAAAATGGGCAAACAAGACCTTGTCTATAAAATTCTTGACAACCAGGCCATTGCCGGAGCTAAAGGAGCCAAACCTGCTGAGGATGGCAAGCGCAAACGGATCGTGAAAACAAGTACCAGCACCGGCGGTAGCGAAGAAGCCGTAGTAGAAAGTGGCGGGGAAGAAAAACCCGCACCCAAAAAACCCAATATGCCTGTAAAAAAAGAAGCGCCCATTAAAAAGAGCCGCAAAAAACCCGATGAGAAACCACCGGTCGAAGAAAAAGCCGTGGAAGAGATAGCAGATAATACGGAAGTAACGGAAGCAGATAGTAAAACCGAACAACTGGCACAGGCGATCCTGAATGAAGCCAGCCAGCAATCCGGTGAAACCAATGCCGCCAGCAATAAATTCTATCCTCCCCGCAGGGAACAACCCTTCAATGTGGAGTTTGACGGGGTGATCCTCGGCGAAGGTGTACTGGAAATGATGCCGGACGGATACGGGTTCCTGCGCTCCTCTGACTATAATTATTTATCCTCCCCGGATGATGTATATGTATCTCCCTCCCAGATCAAATTATTCGGATTAAAAACCGGTGACACCGTACACGGTGCTGTGCGCCCGCCGAAAGAAGGAGAGAAATATTTTGCCTTATTAAAAGTGGATACCATCAACGGGAAGAGCCCCGAAGAAGTGCGTGACCGTGTACCGTTTGATTACCTCACGCCCTTATTCCCTTTCGAAAAACTCAACCTTTTCACCACGGCTTCTGATTATTCCACCCGTATCATGGATCTCTTTACCCCGATCGGTAAGGGACAACGCGGACTGATCGTGGCACAACCGAAAACCGGTAAGACCATGCTGCTGAAAGCCGTGGCCAACGCGATCGCGGCGAATCACCCCGAGTGTTACCTGATGGTGGTACTGGTGGATGAACGCCCGGAAGAAGTAACCGATATGGAACGCAGTATTAAAGGGGAAGTGATTGCTTCCACTTTTGATGAACCCGCCGAAAAACACGTGAAAGTGTCCACGATCGCCCTGCAAAAAGCCAAACGGCTCGTGGAATGCGGACACGATGTGGTGATCCTGCTCGACTCCATTACCCGCCTGGCCCGTGCACACAATACCGTGGCTCCCGCTTCCGGTAAGGTATTATCGGGTGGTGTGGAAGCCAACGCCATGCAGAAACCCAAACAGTTCTTTGGCGCAGCCCGTAAAATTGAAGGCGGCGGTTCTTTAACGATTATCGCCACCGCCCTGGTAGATACCGGAAGTAAGATGGATGAAGTGATCTTTGAGGAATTCAAGGGTACCGGTAATATGGAACTCCAGCTCGACCGCCGTCTTTCCAACAAACGGATCTTCCCGGCAATCGATATTGTGGCTTCCAGCACCCGCCGCGATGACCTGCTCCTCGAAAGAGATGTATTGCAACGGATGAACCTGCTCCGCGTTTATCTCACAGACATGAATACCGAAGAAGCCATGCGTGAACTGCAGAACCGGATGAAGGGCACCAAGGACAATGAAGAATTCCTGGCCAGTATGAACCGCTGATCAGCCGGCCTGAACAATACTGCATACAAGCTGCTCTTTAACCGGGCAGCTTTTTTTATAATTTTTTGATGATCCCTTAAGCTATTATTAATTTCCCCGTTGATTCATGGCCGCAGAAAGAATACATATCGGGCCCTTTTTGGAACTGGCAAAGCAATTCCCGGTCTTTGATGTCCGCTCCCCGGGGGAATACAACCATGCCCATATTCCCGGCGCCCATTCCCTGCCGTTATTTTCGGATGAGGAACGTAAAGAAGTGGGTACCGCCTATAAACAACAGAGCCGCGAACAGGCAATAAAGATCGGCCTCGATTTCTTTGGTCCGAAAATGCGGAAGATGGTGGAAGCAGTGGAAACCCTTGCCGGTCAGCAGCTGGCAGCAGCTGACTCAGAGCCGGCAGCGCATAAAGCAAAGATTATCCTCCTCTACTGCTGGAGGGGTGGGATGCGCAGTGGCGCCGTATCCTGGCTGCTGGACCTCTATGGATTCAAAGTATATACCCTGGTGGGTGGCTATAAAAAATTCCGGAACCATGTACTGGATAGCTTCGGACAACCTTACCGGTTTTCGATTCTGGGCGGATTTACCGGTTCGGGTAAAACGGAATTATTGCCGGTCCTTAAAGAAAAGGGGGAGAAAGTGATCGACCTGGAAGGTATTGCCGGCCACAAAGGATCTGCCTTCGGGAATATCGGGCTGCCTCCTCAGCCGACACAGGAAATGTTTGAAAATAGGCTCAGTTGCCAGTTATCAGCCTGCCTGTCCGGGAGTCAGGATCAAAACCAGGCAGCACCCATTTGGCTGGAGGATGAATCCCAGCGGATCGGCCTGGTGAACCTGCCCAACGAACTCTGGAAAAACATGCGCCGTTCCCCGGTTTATTTTCTGGATATCCCCTTTGACGAGCGGCTGAAGCATATTGTACCGGAATATGGCCAGCTGGACCCGGAAAAACTCATATCGGCGATTGAACGAATTAGCCAGAAATTAGGCCATTTGAACGCAAAAACGGCCATTTTACTGCTAAAAGAGGGCAAAATCAGCGAAAGTTTCGAAATTTTGCTCAAGTACTATGACAAGTTTTATTTCCGGTCCCTGCACAATCGGGAAGGGGCCGATTCGTTATTACATTCGGTAATTTGTAAATCCGTAAGTACTGAAAATGCTGACCTACTCCTTCGTGAAATCCATTCTTCGCTCCAAAAACCTTTGGCTTAGTTTCCTGTTCCTGCTGGCCCCCGTCTTTTTTTACGGCCAGTCGCTGACGGGGCTCTGGGTAGGCTCCATACATAACGACAGCGTCTCGGTCCGGAAAGACCAGTCTTTTGAAATCGCCCTGACCGAATACAAAGGGAAGGTATATGGCTACACCCGCAATGAATTTATTATCAACGACACGCTTTATTATATCGTGAAACGGGTAAAAGGCAAAATCGAAGGGGATATCTGTGAGGTAACCGATGATGAGATCATTTCCTATAATTTCCGGGGAAAACTGGATAAAGGGATCAAAGTGACCAGCACTTTCCGGCGTAATCCCGCTGACAGCAGCTGGCGCCTGGATAACTGGAAAACCAATTTAGTCCGCAAAAAATACTATTCGGTGGGCGGTAAAATGGATATGGAAACAGAAAAGGATATTTCCGCTTCCAAACTCTTTGCTCACCTGGAGGAACTGAACAAAGCCGATGAAATTTCTTTTTACAAAGAACAAAAGGAAGGACCGGCCGTTGTCAGGATCGCCAAACCCGAGCGCATCAAAACCGAATATGCTGATAAAACGGATCTCGTACCGGAAAACAAAGATATAGCAGCCGTACATCAGCCCACTCTTCCTGAAACAAACAAGGTTTCGCTCCCGGCCGAAACAACGGTTACTAAAAAACCGGATGAGCCAGTTGTGCTGCCTGCTATAACCTCAACTACTACGACCCCGGACCCCAAACCAGGGCTGGCGATCAGTCCGTCCAAACCTGATTCAGCAGAAACAGCTGTGGCCGGCAGGGATAATCCGCCGATGGCCGGAAAAGAAACTAAAGCGAAGGATGCATTGAACCCTCCGGTCAAAACAACAACGGATCCTCCGGCGGCCCTTGTTAAGGCGGATAACAAAACAACGCCCTTTGTTGCAACTGCCGGTAAACCGGGAAACAATCCTGCTGAAAATAAAACCGCCACCCCGCAGCCGGTCGCACCCTTTGTAAAGAATCCGGAAATGGCGAAAACGAATACAGTCCCTAAGACGGAAGAAAAAAAACCAAAACCTGTCAGCCCCATTCCCCCGCCAAAGCCCAACCCGGTTGCTCTTGTGCAGCCTGTTGAAATAAAAGCAGGAGAAAATAAGAAAAAAGAGACGGGAGCATTGCCGTCCCTTGCGGACAAAACGATCATTACCAATCCCGGCCCTGTTCATCCCAAAGAAACGATCAGGGATCCTGCAGGCCTGGTGATCAAAAAGCCATCGGAAGACCCGATAAAAAAATCATCCATTATTGCCGGCAGAAAATCCGAATTTTCCCAGGAACTGAATTTCAAATCCGACAGCCTGCTTCTTTCTCTGTATGATAACGGGGAGATTGACGGGGATACCGTAAGCGTATTCCTGAATGGGGAGGTGGTAATGCCCAGCCAGGGTTTGAAAAGCTCGGCCATCCGCAAAACCATCTATATGCCGGAAGGGGTTGATACATTTACCCTCGTGATGTTTGCCGAAAGCCTTGGCAAATACCCGCCCAATACCGGTCTGCTCGTGATCCGGGATGGTGAAGATGTGTACAACCTCCGTTTCAGTTCGGATTTTCAAAAAAGCTCCGGCATCGTATTCCGCAGGAAAAAATAATGGCTGTACTTTACCGCGCTGACCGGGACAAATACAGTTCTTCGCAGAAATTATTAAATTAACAGGATGAAGATTCCCTGTTTATTCCTGTTCCTTTTGCCTGGCTTTTTTGGAGCAGCACAAAGCATACAAACGGATACTGTTTATTCCGCACAGGTAAAGGATAAATTCATCATTACCATCCGCAAGCCCGCCGGGTTCACAACCGAAAAGAAATACCACCACGTTTATATGACCGATGGTTCGCTGGGTATCGGGGACTATGTTTTTGGCAGGGATAAGTCCTGGGCCGCGGCAATTCCTTCCTCCTGTATTATCATTGCCATCTCTCATACAGGCGACTGGCACGAAAAGCGGTCCCGGGACTTCATTCCGGCGGATATTAGCAAAAACACGGAAGCGAATTTTGGAAAAGCGGATTTGTTTTATGGCTTTCTTCGTTATGAGCTGATCCCGCGGACCGAAAAGAAATTACCCAATAAAAAAGACCGGGTCTTTATCGGGCATTCTTTTGGTGGCTTGTTCTGCTTATATACTTTATTCAAAGACGATAAACTCTTTGACCGGCATTTTGCCATCAGCCCTTCCGTGTGGGCCAACTACCATGAACTGGATAAAATAGAAGAGGGCTATTTTAAATCCCATAAAGCCCTGAAAGCCGATGTAACGATTTTTGTGGGCGGCCTGGAATTTTTAAACAAGGTGCTGTTTTCGACCCGCAGTTTTTATACTACCGTGACCGGCCGCCAGTATAAAGGGCTCCGGGTCCGTAAAGAGGAGATCGGCAATGCCAATCATTTCAGTATCCGCAAGCCCGCAATTGACCGGGTATTTGAGTCCCTGAAAGATTAACTTTGCCGGCTCAAGTAGTTGTATGACACAGGAACCTATCAGGCTGACTCAGTATTCTCACGGCGCCGGTTGCGGCTGCAAGATCGCTCCTAAAGTGCTGGATGAAATTTTAAAAACCTCTGTTGCTTTCCCCGATAATGATCATCTCCTGGTGGGTAATCACAGCCGGGACGATGCCGCTGTTTATGACCTGGGCAATGGAACAGCCATTATTTCCACCACAGATTTCTTTATGCCCATCGTGGATGATCCCTTTGAATTCGGCAGGATCGCCGCCGCAAATTCCATCAGTGATATCTATGCCATGGGTGGCAAACCCCTGATGGCGATCGCGGTACTGGGCTGGCCGGTGAATAAGATTCCGGCAGAAGTGGCCCAAAAAGTAGTAGAAGGCGGACGCAGTATCTGCGCCGAAGCGGGAATAGCATTAGCCGGCGGTCATAGCATTGACTCCCCCGAGCCGATCTTTGGCCTGGCGGTTACCGGGATTGTTCCCATTGAATATTTAAAACAAAACAACAGCGCCAGGGAAGGCGATCTTTTATTCCTGACCAAGCCATTGGGTGTGGGCATCCTGTCCACCGCGCAAAAAAGGGGATTACTGAATGAAGAATTGCTCGGCATCATTGTAAAACAAATGACCACCCTGAATAAAACAGGGGAGGAGCTGGGCAAAATAAAGGGGGTGCATGCCATGACAGATGTAACCGGGTTTGGATTATTGGGTCACCTCATTGAAATGGCCGGTGGCAGCGGGCTGGGAGCCGATCTCTGGTACGATAAAATTCCTGCCATTTCCGGGGTGAAAGACTATATCGCCCGGTCTGTGTTTCCCGATGGAACCACCCGCAACTGGAGCAGCTACGGAGAGAAAGTAAAATTCGAAAAAGGGGTTCCGGTAGCCGAAGCTTTTAAATTACTGCCGGACCCGCAGACAAACGGGGGCTTATTGATTGCCGTAGCGGAAGAGGCGCAGCAGGAAGTAGTGGCATTGCTTGAAAAAAACGGGCTCACAGGCTTTACCTCCCCGATTGGCCGGATAACAGCGGCAAATGAAAAACTGGTAGTGATAAAGCCTTAAATAATTTCAGGTTCTGGTATAACTATCAGTAGTATTCTCCCGGGCTTCTTTGAAGAGAACCGGGTATGCAAAAAACAGGTGGGCTTATTTCCTTTTTAAAAATATCTCTGCCATCATACACCGCACACTCCCGCCCTCCACCTGCTCGATTGTTGGTACAGCCACGGGCAACAATTTCACATAATTTTCCAGCTCCTGTAACTGATCGGCCCGCAGGGATTCAAACGCCGATTGGCTCAGTACAAGTAGGGGTTCATCTTTCCGGTTCTTTAGTTCCAGCATATTGCCGGCAAAACAATGCATCTGTTCCCGGGTAATGGGGATAATCGCATGACCGGTTGATTCCAGCAATTGTTTTACCGCGATCAGTTCCCACTCTTCCTCAATGGCCTCTTCGCAGAGCACAGCGAACTTTTCTCCCAGCGTCATCACCACATTGGTATGATAGACCGGCTGCCCGTTCCGGTCGGTGGCAAGGAAGACAATGGCCTGGAATTTATTCGCACTGGAAAATTTTTCCAGCACAGATAAATTGGTCCGTTCCGAAATGGCGGCATAGATCATCTCATGGTCATGATCAATAACCATGCTCCCGGTGCCTTCCAGGAAGCGGCCCTCCACTTCAAATTCAGTCCAGTCCTGCACATCGGTCACCACAAAATCCCTGGCGAGCTGTTGTACGATCTCTTCTCTTTTCTCGGTCCGCCGGTTGGCGGCATACAACGGGTAGAGCATGATCCTGCCATCCGGTGATGTGCTGATCCAGTTATTGGGAAAAACCGCATCGGGTTTGGGGGGCTCTTTACTGTCTTCCAGCACAAGGACCTCCACTTCATTCCTACGTAACAGGGCTACCATCGCATCGAACTCCGCCAGGGCTTTTTGCTGAACGGCTTCCCGGCTGATATCCGGGTGATGCTGAAAAAAATTATTCGCCGCGGTTTCATCATTGTACCCGAAAGCAGCGGGGCGAATCATTAATATCGTGGAGGCGGCGGGCAAGGGGGGTTGATTTAATATTTTTCGAGCTGTAGTTGGATTACCCGGGGGGTGCAGCTACCGGAAATAATATCCCGGATTACATACCTGCAAATGCTCCCCTCCGCGAGACTGTCTTTCCGGACCTCTTCAGCGGTGACCGGCCGGTAGTTCAGTACTTCATAGGAAACGGTATCCTTTTTCCCGGCTGATTGCAGCCCGGCCTCCAGTTCAAAATAAGCTTCATACCGCAGGCTGTCCTTTGTTTCCAGCCGGATCAGCTTTGCCGGGTAAAGAGTTTCCCGGTAACTGCAGGGCCCGCCGTCAATTTTTCCGCTTCCATTCCTGCAGGAAAAAAATAAGGATAATGTAAAAAGAAAAAGCAGTTGTTTTTTCATTTCGGTTGCTTAAAGCAGGGCATCAATACGGGCCGCCAGTTTCCGGTCCTTCTCCGTAACGATATTCCCCGCATCGTGGGTGCTCAGCCAGATCTCCACGCTGTTCCATACATTGGTCCACAAAGGGTGGTGGTTCATTTTTTCGGCTTCCATCGCCACCCGGGTCATAAAAGCAAAGGCTTCGCTGAAATCCCTGAACTGGAATTTGCGGTAAAGTTTATGGTTGGTTTCGACCCACATGACTGGTTGATTGGTTTAATCGTTTACCGGGAAATCAAAAGACAAGATTTTCTTTATTCTTTATCTGCTCTGTCGGCAGCTCCGCCACCAGTTGCACCGTGTTAATACTCCGGATGACCTGGATGGTTTGTTGCATTGTATCATCATTCACCTCATCCCCCTTCATCAGCCAGAGAAAATCCAGGTGTTTGAATTCCGGCAGCAGGTACTCCCCGTCAAACTGGTTATTATAAATATAGTGTTCGAGTGAACCGGTGGGCACCCGGTATTCATAGACCGCGAAAAAATAATCCCTTCTCTTTTTTACCAGTTTGATCTCAATATCATTGATGCGGAAATCCAGGCCGATGGAATTGTTGAGGTGCCAGCAAAACTGGTAATCCTTGATAGGCGCCATGATGCCCAGCAGGCGGGTGTCTTCAAAGAACCCTTCCGTGAGCTCCCGGGTATCCAGTACCAGTTTGTTGCGTTCAGCCATATCGGTATCCTCTGCTGTAAGTTACAAATTAGAACTCAACCGGGGTCTCGATATTGTCGTTCCCTCTTTTGTAAATCACTTTGGTCTTGTCCCCTTTTTTAAATTTACCCAGGGTCTGCATATAGGTTTCCATGGACGTTATCTTGTAATCCCCGATCTGCAGAATAATATCCCCGGCCCGGAGACCGGCTTTTTGTGCAGGCTTACCCTCGCTGACCCCATCGGCCCGTACGCCTGTGCCCGTCCATGTATAATCGGGCATGATCCCCATGGAAACACTAAAGCGGGCAGAAGTGGTTGTCTGTGTTTCCCGGGTTTTACTGAAAGGCAGGCGAAGTTCATGGTCATACCATTCCACCAGCCTGAGAATATGGCTGACAATCAGGTATTCTCCCTTATAATTGATTTTATCCGGATCATCGGATGGTTTGTGGTAATCCGTATGCAGCCCGGTAAAGAAAAACAGCACGGGGATATCTTTCCGGTAAAAAGAAGTATGGTCGCTGGGCCCGGTCCCGCTGCTGTCAAATTTATACAACAGGGAAGGGGTATTGATCCTGGTTGCTTTCGGGAAATAAAACATACTCCAGTTGGGTGATGTCCCGTAACCCCCGACTGTAAGCGTTTTGGAACTGTCATTCAGCCGCCCCACCATATCCATATTGATCATATAATTCACCGCTTTCAGTTCGATCGTGGGGTGCTCGGTAAAATATTTGGATCCGTACAATCCCAGTTCCTCCCCGGAAAATGCGATAAAGAGATAATTATTCTTTTTTGCTTTGGAGACTTTCAGTTTTTTAGCCAGCTCGATCAGGGCCGCTGTCCCACTGGCATTGTCATCCGCCCCGTTGTGAATTGCCGGTTCTTTCGATGTATTCCTTGAATTCCCGTCTTCCCCATACCCGAGGTGGTCAAAATGGGCGCCAAGCACCACCGTGGTAGCCGCGCCATTGTCCTGGTAACCCACCACATTATAACCTGTTCTTTTCTTTTCACTGAGAGAAACAGTGAATTTTACATGGATGGTGGCAGAAGGATCTTTCAAATATTTTGCTGCCGCTTCTTTCCTTATATACAATACCGGGATGGATAGCCTGTCTGATTTATCCTTGCCGTTAAAAACCAGTTTATCATCCGTGGCAGAAGTATTGTATAAGATAACGGCCGTAGCTCCCCTGTCCTTTGCCTTTTTGCAATTGGCATAAACATAAGCGGCCAGGTCAAAATGCGGGTTATTCTTGTTTTCTTCCAGGCCATCTTTGAGGTTTACAAACCAGGGCATATCCGCCTCCTGTACTGCGATGGAGGGAAGCGCATCCATTTGCAGGTTAGCGCTGTACGCAAAGGGGAAATAATCTTTCCCGGTCTGAAGGGGTTTATCGTTTATGCTGAATTGGGTGGCCGGGTCAATCTGTTTCCCTTCGTTTACTTCAAATGCCTGGTAATACCCATTGCTTCCTTTGGGCTGCAGGCCGGTGCTGCTGAACTGGCTGCTGATATATTCCATTGCCAGTTTTTCACCGTTTGTGCCGGTGCGGCGGCCTTCCAGTTTATCATCGGCCAGGTACTGAATATGTGATTTCAGGTTTTGCAGTGTCTGTACTTCATCCTTATTGATCTTTTTGGAAGGAGAACAGGCTGCCAGCAACAGCAGCAGTCCTATCACTGATCTTGAAACAGAAGAACCCATGGTAAAATAATTGATAAGCTGCAAAGGTATTAAGCTGCTCTCTTTTCTGCCCGGTTAATTGCCGGGTTTCCTTCCATCTTTTTCCGTTTTGCCCATTCTAAAAATCGTATTTCGTAAGGCTGTTTCATTTTACCGCTCTACTTTTGCCTTCCTTGCCGAAGGCAGGTCGTTTTACGTGGAAAAAAAAAGTTTACATATTGCCCTGGTCGGAAATCCCAACAGCGGGAAAAGTTCGCTGTTTAACTGCCTGACCGGGCTGCATCAGCAGGTGGGCAATTTCCCGGGGGTAACGGTTGATAAAAAAACCGGGACCGCTGTTTTCGGGGGAGTCTCCGCTGAAGTGATCGACCTTCCCGGTTCTTACAGCCTTTATCCCAAACGATTAGATGAGTGGGTGAGCTATAAGGTCCTGATCGGGGAAGACAAGGAAATCAAGGCGGATGTGGTGGTGGCCGTTGCCGATGCCAGCAACCTGAAGCGCAACCTGCTTTTCTGTACCCAGATCATTGACCTGAAAGTGCCGGTAGTAGTGGTGCTGACCATGATGGACCTAGCCCGGAAAAAGGGGATCAAAATTGACCTGGCCACCCTGGAAAGGGAACTGGGTGTGCCGGTTATAGCCGTGGATCCCCGGAAGAACAAGGGAATTCCTGAATTGAAAAAGGCGATCAGCCTCACAGTCCAGCAGGCCTATAAAACCCCGGTGCGTGATTTTATCGATAATAAAGCCCTTGCCGGAGCGCCTATTGATGAAGTAAAACAGCATTTTCCCCGGCTGAGCGACTACAAAGCGATCCATTATCTCATCAATCACGAGAGTTTTGACCTGGATGCGGTGATGCAGGAAACCATTGAAAATATTGAGCTCCGCAACCAGTTCAATCCCACCCGGACACAGGCCGAGGAAATATTACAACGCTATAGCCGGATCCGGCAGATCATGCAGCAGGCGGTAGCAGAGCCCGATCCGCTGCAAAAATCCATTTTTACGGAAAGGCTGGATAATATCCTCCTGCATCGCCGCTGGGGTTACCTGATCCTGATGGGAGTGTTATTCTTACTTTTCCAGAGTGTGTTCTGGCTGGCCCAGTATCCGATGGACTGGATAGATTTCGGGTTTTCAAAGATCAGCCAGGCCCTGTCCGGCGTTTTACCCGAAACCCGCTGGACCGATCTCTTAATTAACGGGGTAATCGCCGGCCTCAGCGGGATCCTCGTCTTTGTACCGCAGATCATGATCCTTTTCGGGCTGATCACCCTGCTGGAAGACAGCGGCTATATGGCAAGGATCAGTTTTCTGTCAGACCGGCTGATGCGGGCGGTAGGACTGAACGGAAAGAGCGTAATGCCCATGATCAGCGGGTTTGCCTGCGCGGTACCCGCCATTATGAGCGCCCGCAATATTGAGAACCGGAAGGAAAGGCTGCTGACCATGTTGATCACTCCGCTGATGAGCTGTTCAGCCCGCCTGCCCGTATATACCATTCTGATTTCTTTAGTCATTCCTCAAAAATACCTGCTTGGCTTTTTGAGCCTGCAGGGTTTGGTGATGATGGGACTTTACCTGCTCGGGCTCCTGATGGCCCTGATCGTTTCTTATGTGGCCAAATGGTTTATCCATATTAAGGAGAAAAGTTTTTTTATCCTCGAACTGCCCAGCTACCGGGCGCCCCGCTGGAAAAACGTATTCCCCACGATGATCAGCAAGGCCCGGATCTTCGTCATGGATGCCGGCCGGATCATCATGGTCATCAGCCTGGTGCTCTGGGCCCTGAGTTCTTTTGGCCCGGGAAATACAATGCAACAGATCACCGCAAAATATGAGCTGCGGAAAACAGAGCCCGGTGCGGATGCCGGCCGGCTGAATAAAGAATACCATACGGAAAAACTGGAGAGCTCTTATGCGGGAATTATTGGCAAATCCCTGGAACCCGCTATTTCACCGCTGGGCTATGACTGGAAGATCGGGATCGCGCTTGTTACTTCTTTTGCCGCCCGTGAAGTTTTTGTCGGAACCATGGCCACCCTGTACAGTGTGGGGGATGATGACAACGGCTCCCTTTTGCTAAAGGAAAAAATGAAATCCGCTGTACGGCCCGATGGCAAGCCGGTATTCACCCTGGCCACTGGCTTATCCCTCCTGATCTTTTATGTATTTGCCATGCAATGTATGAGTACCCTGGCCGTGGTGAAAAGAGAAACCCGCAGCTGGAAATGGCCCCTGATTCAATTAACCTATATGACAGGATTGGCTTACCTGCTGAGCTTACTGGTTTATCAGCTTTTGAAATAGTTCCACAGGTAGGCCGCCAGCTTTCTCGCCAGGGTCCATGCCTCATTCTCTCTTTTCCAGCTGGTATCTGTATTGTTTTTCGTGAAAATGCAAAACACAAAAGGGTTCCCTGGGGCATTAACGATCATCACTTCACTGCGGGAGGCATTTACACAACCGTTTTTGCTGAAGACCTCAACGGTAGGCGGGATCTGTGAAATGGCTTCGTTCTCATCCCAAAAATTGCGGCCGAGGCAACGCAGCATCCGTTCGCAACTGGCTTCGGAAAATAGCTCCCTGTTATATATTTTTTCAAGAAGGGTCCCCATTTCACGGGGCGTGGTTTGTCCCCAGCCATACTGCGTACGGTTGTTTTCCCGGCCGGGTGTACGGGAATTCACCCGGGTATGGACAAAGCCAAGACTGTCAAGCAGGCTGTTGATACGGGTGCCGGTACCGGCCAGGCTTTGAAGCCAGAGACTGGCCGTATTATCGCTGGTGGTCAGCATCAGCATGATGAGTTTTTTCAGGCTGATTTTCCCGCCGTCTTTAAACGAACCCAGAATATCTGCTCCATCATACAGTAATGAATCCTTATAAATAAAAGAAGAATCGTAGGCAAGTTCTCCCCGGTTCATCCTGTCGGTAATACCCAGGAAAATGGGCAGTTTAACAATACTCGCTGTTGGAAAAATGGTATCCGCGTTAAATGCTGCAACTTTCCCGGTCCGCAGGTTTTTTATAAAGATTCCGATATCGCCCCCGTAATGACTGATCATCGGCTGAATGGCTTTTTGCAGTTTCCTGTCGGTTCGCTGGGCGTCCGCAACCTGGCAGATCAGCCCAATAAGTACGAATAGGAAAGTTCTGATCATGCGTTATTTTTTTACCGGTGTATCCGCCTGCATATAATCAATCACCAGCTGGCAAAAAGCCAGGATTCCGGTTTTCATTCCGCTGTCGTCCACATAAAAATCGGCGGTGTGATGGGGTGGGGCAGTGGAGGGATCCTTTCCTTTCGGCATGCCTCCCAGGTAAAAGAAAAAGGCCGGTGCTTTTGTGCCATAATAGGAAAAGTCTTCTGCGCCGGTGACCCAGTTTCTTTCTTTTACATTCTCCGGCCCCGCCGCTTTTTCAAGGGAGGGCAGCATTTTCCTTACCAGCTCCGGCGTATTATAAGTAACCAGGGTCTTGGTGTCAATGGTCACTTCCGCTTTGGCTCCGGAGGCTTCGGCGATTTTTTCCGCAGTCCATTTTATTTTCTCATGTACTTCCTCCTGCATTTTACTATCCAGGGTCCGGATCGTTCCTTCCATTACACATTCCTCGGGAATAATATTACTGCGGACACCCCCCTGGATCTTACCTACCGTAATCACCACGGGTGCCCTGGTAAGTTCTGACTGGCGGCTGACAACAGACTGAAGTCCTGTGATGATCTGTGCAGCGATTTGAATGGGATCAATTCCCTTCCAGGGCTGAGAGCCATGACTTCCTTTCCCTTTTACTTTGATGGTGAACCAGTCGGAGGATGCCATAAAAGCACCGGGTTTATATTCAATTTTACCGGCTTCAATATCCGATTCGATGTGCAGGCCGAAAATTACGTCCACCCTGGGATTGTCCATTACGCCCTCTTTGACCATCAGGGGAGCGCCTCCTTCTTCACCTTCGGGCGGTCCTTCTTCAGCCGGCTGAAAAATAAACTTGACGGAGCCACTCAGTTCGTTTTTCATACCGGCCAGTATTTCGGCCACGCTCATCAGTATGGACACATGGGTATCGTGTCCGCAGGCATGCATCACACCTACAGCCTGACCGTTATAGGTTGATTTTACTGTGGAGCTATAAGGCAGTTGTACTCTTTCCACCACGGGAAGGGCGTCCATATCCGCCCGAAGCCCGATACAGGGACCCGGTTTGGCTCCCTTTACTATTCCTACTACACCGGTTTTACCTATTTTTTCCTGCACTTCCAGTCCCAGTGAACGCAGGTGGTCCGCAATTATTTTAGCGGTACGGGTTTCCCGGTTACCCAGTTCAGGATGCTGGTGGAGATCATGACGCCAGGCAATACATTTCGATTCGATCCGGGCGGCCGCCAGTTTAATACGCGCGGTGAACCCTGTTTTCTCTTCCTGGGCATTCATCATAAAAGGGGCCAGTAATAATAACAGGATTAGTTTTTGTTTCATTGATAGTATTCTTTATTGTTGTGATAAAGGGACCAAAAGAGGATTGAATTTACAGGAAAAGGAAACAGTTTGAATGAACGGGTCCCGCTTAGCATAAATTTTTTATATTTAAACTCCAATGCTGCTCCGTCATCTTCATTTTTTAAGGGCTGTTTTCCGCCATAGCATTTCTGCCTTTGGGGGTCCCCAGGCGCATATGGGTATGATGATAAAAACATTTGTAGTAAACACGCCCTATGTTACGGAAAAAGAGTTGATGGAGTACAATGCTTTTTGCCAGTTACTCCCCGGGGCTTCCTCCACCCAGACCCTTACCCTGATCGGGTACAAAAGAGGTGGTATCCCGTTGGCTGTGCTGACCCTGGCCGTATGGATTCTGCCGGCCAGTATCCTGATGGGCGCCTTTTCTTTTTTATTACAATACATTGATAAACGGGAATTGGGAACAGATATTTTCAAATTCATTCCTCCCATGGCCGCCGGCTTCCTTGGTTATGCCGTTATTCATATTTTTCCCATCGCGATCCGGAACATGATCACCTGGATCATCATGCTTTGCAGTGCGGCGGCCACTTATTTCCTGTTTGGAAAAACCTGGGTTATTCCCGTGCTGATTGTTGCGGGAGGAATTGCTACGAACTTCAGCCAGACCCGTATTCCGCAGGTGGAACAAATACCCCGCAAAACCCGCTGGTGGAATTTCTGGTTATTTGGGATCATTTTTATCGCAGCAGGGATTCTGAGTGAAACAGCCCGTAAAAATGACTGGCCCGGCCGGAAGCCAATCAATCTTTTTGAAAACACCTACCGGATGGGAAGCCTGGTCTTTGGCGGAGGCCAGGTACTGATGCCTATGATGCTGGAGCAATGGAGCGTGCGCCCCGAAACGGTAAAAAAAAGAAATCCGAATGCGGTTCAGATTGATGAAGAAAAATTATATACCGGTATGGGGATTGTCCAGGCTGTACCCGGGCCCGTGTTTTCCATTGCCGCTTTTACCGGTGGGATGGCGCTGAAGGACATGGGTGCTCATATGCAGGTAATCGGGTGCCTGATCGGGATGATCGCAATTTTTTTGCCCAGTGCCCTGCTGGTCCTGTTCTTTTACCCAATCTGGCACAACCTCCAGAAGTATGCTGTGGTTTACCGGTCGCTCGAAGGAATCAACGCAGTGGTGGTAGGTATTATGCTGGCGTCCACATTTTATATCATGCGGGATATTTCTTTTTCCGGCCCCAACACCGTCAGCCTGGTAAATATCCTCGTGATCCTTGGCACCATCCTGCTGCTGCAGTTTAGCCGGATCCTTCCGCCCTTTATTGTTTTCCTTTGTCTCGGGTTGGGTTATTTTTTATAATAGCCGCCTTTTTCAATTTCTTCCAGGACGATATCCGGCACCATATACCGGATCGATTTCCCTTCTGTAATACATTTTCGTATATGCGTTGCTGATAGCTGGAGCAGGGGGGCCTCAACGACATGCAGGTTTGCCCCGGTAAGGTTTTCCACCGGGAAGCCGGGCCGGGGGTACACATAGATCCCGTGATCCCGGATAATGAGTTCCGCATTTTTCCATTTCGGCAGGTTCTGGAAACTGTCGCTCCCCATAATGATGCTGAATTCGTAGTCGGGGTATTTCTCTGCGAGGTAGGCGAGCGTGTTGATGGTGTACGAAGGTTTTGGCAATCCGAATTCTATTTCCGAAGCCTTGATCCGGTTATCCTGCTCGGTTGCCAGTTTTACCAGGTGAAGACGATGGTACTCATTCAGCAAACCGTTTTCCTGCTTGAATGGGTTTTGGGGGGAAACAACAAACCAGACTTTTTCAATATCCGTTTCGTTCAGAATATGACTGGCGATAATAAGATGCCCTACATGGACCGGGTTAAAAGAACCAAAATAAAGGCCAATTTTCATTTAATATATTGAATATCAATGTTTTAACTCAACAACAATATGTTCCGCCTCATTAAGCCGCAGGCTCAGGTGGTAACCTGCCACACTCACTGAGATCGGATCTCCCAGGGGAGCAACCTGTTCGAGCAGGATACGCTCGCCGGGAACACAGCCCATTTCCATTAACTTCAGAAAGATCTCATTGTTTTGAAATTCCTTGATGACGCCTTCCTGTCCTGGTTTTAATTCTGAAAGCCTTGCAATCATTTATTCATATTATTAATTGCACAAAACTACCCTTGTTGAATGGTATTTCTTTACGAATTTTGAAATTATGCCTTCACAATCAAAAGTTTGTTTCTTCTTCGAAACCAGGGGCTTTTCGCTGGAAAACCGCAGCATCCTGAAAACGCAAATAGAATCGCTGTTCAAAAAGGAGGACAAAAAACTGGATTCCCTCAATTATGTCTTTTGTACAGACAAGCGACTCCTGGAGATCAACAGGCAATACCTGCAACATGATTATTATACCGACATTATCACATTTGATTTATCGGCCGGTCCGGGGACAATAGGAGAGATCTATATCAGTGTTGACCGGGTGAGAGAAAATGCCCGGACCCTGGGCGTATCCTTTAAAGCTGAAATTCACCGCGTCATCTTTCATGGTGCTTTGCATCTCTGTGGTTATAGTGATAAAAAGAAAAGTGAACAGGGGCTTATGCGGGAAAGGGAGGATTATTGGCTTTCCCGATACTTTACTAAATAAACCGCAGAGGACGCGGAGAATGCAGTGGCCGCAGAGGACGCAGAGAGCGCAGAGATATCTATAACAATCCTGATTTATCCCACTTGTCACCGCTTATATTGGACCGCGGAGGACGCTGAGGACGCAGAGAAATGCATAACAATCCTGGTTTAGCCCACTTATCACTGCATTTTATAATTCCCCCTTTATTAATAATTGTTTTAAGTGTAGTTCAGACAGGAGCTCTAAACCAGTCCCTAATATCGTTCCACGGGACACTGTTTCGGGTTGAAACGGTGTCCCGTGGAACACCTATCTTTGTGAAAACAATATTTATGGCCAGAAAGCGGTACACGAAGCAAGAGGGGTCCCCGGAAACGCTAAAAATCAGGGAAAAGAGGAAGTGGCAAATTGCTTTAAGAAGGTATGTGCTTGAAAAACTACCTTGTACTTATTATGCGCCTTATTTTGGTCTTGATATTACTACTATGAGGAGTTGGTTTGAATCCCAGTTTAAGCCAGGGGTTGGTTGGGATGATTTTGGAGTGAAATGGCAGTTTGACCATATAATCCCCGTCGCCTATTTTGATTTTTCCCGGGAAGAAGAGTTGAAGTCCTGCTGGGGTTTTCCGAACCTGCGGGTAGAGCACCTGGATCAGAACAAAGAAGCTGTAAAGGGGTTTAATATGCTTGCCGCCAGAAATTTTTTTAAAGAGCTCTGGGAAAAAACATCTTACGCTCCACTCTTGTACATGCTGAACAAACTTGACGAGCTGGAGTTGTCTGAAATACTCAGTATTACAACCCAGGAGGCCTTCCTGAAGGAAAATAAAGAGTATTTGGCAGTGTTGAATGATTATGGCCAGTTGGAATTTGAACTCCTTAATAGCGGAAAGAATACAGATGAAATAAAGAAAGAAACCGACTTCCTTAAAAACTTAGGGAAATAGCCCCAATAACAAGATACCTTTGCATCCCATGTTTCCAAATTACGATGTCATAGTAGTAGGTGCCGGCCATGCCGGTTGTGAGGCGGCTGCGGCTGCGGCCAACCTGGGTTCTAAAACCCTGCTGGTGACCATGAATATGCAGACCATTGCCCAGATGAGTTGTAATCCTGCCATGGGGGGTATCGCAAAAGGACAGATTGTAAGGGAAATAGATGCGATGGGAGGCTATTCCGGCATTGTTACAGACCTTTCTACCATCCAGTTCCGGATGCTGAACCGGAGCAAGGGTCCCGCCATGTGGAGCCCCCGGGCACAGAATGACCGGATGCTTTTTCACCTGAAGTGGAGGGAAATGCTGGAAAATACCCCGAATCTTGATTTTTACCAGGACATGGTGAAGGGCCTATTGGTTAAAGAAGGGAGGTGTTTTGGTGTGGTCACCGGGATGGGGCATGAGATAAAGGCAAAATCCGTGGTGCTGACCAACGGGACTTTTCTGAACGGAATTGTGCATATAGGCGAAAAGAATTTTGGCGGTGGCAGAATAGCCGAGAAAGCAGCGACAGGAATCACCGAGCAACTGGTTGAGCTGGGTTTTGAAAGCGACCGGCTAAAAACGGGTACACCTCCCCGGATAGACGGAAGAAGCCTGGATTACTCCAAAATGGAAGAGCAGCCGGGCGACAAGGACCATACAGGCTTTTCTTTTCTTGATACAGAAAAACCCAGCCAGCAAAGAAGCTGCTGGATCACCTATACCAATCAAAAAGTACATGATATCCTGAAGACCGGGTTTGACCGGAGTCCTATGTTTGCCGGAAGGATTGATGGGGTGGGACCGAGGTACTGTCCGAGTATTGAAGACAAGATCAATCGCTTCGCCGAAAGAGAAAGACACCAACTATTTGTTGAACCCGAGGGCTGGAATACCGTGGAGATCTACCTGAATGGTTTCTCTACCTCATTACCTGAAGAAACACAATACGAAGCCCTTCGTAATATTCCAGGCTTTGAACATGCAAGGATGTTCCGTCCGGGATATGCCATCGAATATGATTTCTTTCCCCCGACCCAATTGAAATACTCGCTGGCAACCAAATTAATTCATCGCCTCTTTTTTGCCGGGCAAATCAATGGCACCACCGGTTATGAAGAAGCCGCCTGCCAGGGATTAATGGCGGGGATCAATGCACACCAGGCCGCAACTGGTAAAGATCCTCTTATTCTTAAAAGGAGCGATGCCTATATAGGCGTATTAATAGATGATCTCATCAGCAAGGGTACCCGGGAGCCTTACCGGATGTTTACTTCCCGAGCTGAATTCAGAACCCTGCTACGGCAGGACAATGCGGACTTACGCCTAACAGAACTCAGTCATTCTTTCGGGCTTGCCTCCGCTGAGCGAATGACAAGAGTAGCAGAAAAAAAATCCGCCGTAGAGCAGATCAAAAAAATACTGCGTGACCTTTCCGTTGAACCCGGCGAAATCAATGCGTGGTTTGAAGAGATCGGTTCTGCTGTTATCAGTGAAAAACAAAAGGCTGAAAAAATCCTTCTTCGCCCTTCTGTTGAACTATCCTCCCTGGCAGAGGCACTACCCAAATTAAAAAACGCCCTCTCCCCTTATAGCGCAGCATCCATTGAGCAAGCCGCCATCCAGGTCAAATACGAGGTCTATATAGAAAAGGAAAAAGAGCTGGTCAGCCGGATGTCGCAACTGGAAGAGCTGGAAATTCCCGAAACCTTTGATTACAAAAGGATCGGCTCTCTCGGCAACGAGGCCCGGGAAAAGCTCAATCGCGTAAGACCCCGGACCCTGGGGCAGGCCAGCCGGATCTCGGGGATAAATCCCAGTGATGTGCAGATTTTGATGGTCTTCATGGGGCGGTAATAACAGCCGGTTCCGGAAACCAGAAAAAGAATCAACAATTCCCGGTTCTGGATGAATAAGTACCTTTAGTACAAACCCGCTGATTATGAAAAAGTATTTCCTTATTCTGATCGCCGTACTGATTTTTCTGGCTCCCGGTTCAAAAGCCCAGGAATACAAACTGAAGCAGTCCACCGGCATGATTGGAATGAAATCCGAGTCTGTTGTCTATGTTAAAGGAATGCGCAAGCGAACAGAGCCGGGTACCATGATGGGGATGCCGGCCCAGCCCATTACAATTGAACAATGTGACCTGCAGCGCACCATAAAGATCAACAACAATAAGAAGCTGTATTACATAGACTCCTTCTATAAACAAGCCGAAGAAATTATCGAAGAAGACGAAATGCCTGCTGCCAAAAAAACGGCCGTCCCCGCTAAAGAAAAAACAACCCTGAAAAAAGGTGGAGTGATCACCACCTGGTACAATATCCGGGATACCGGTGAACGCAAAAAAATGTACGGGTTTACCGCCCGCCACGTATGGACTACCCGGAAAATGAAACCTTCTGAAGACGCCTGTATGATGAAGGACAGTTTCCTGGTTAAAACCGATGGCTGGTATATAGACCTGCCTAAATTCAATTGCCCGTTTCGTTACCAGCAGGTACAACGGAAACCAGGCGAAATGCCGAAGCCTGATTGCAGGGATCGTTTTGTAACCCGCCGCAGCGGTAAGGGCAAACTGGGATTCCCCCTGGTAGAGGCCACTACGATGATCATGGGAGGCCAGTCAACCTCCAACGAATTCAAAACCGAGCTGGAAACCCTGGATTTTTCCATGGAAAAACTGGACTCCATGTTATTTGAAATACCCATTGGCTATACGGAGACAAAAAACGAAGAAGACCTGCAGGAGAAAATGGATATCGGGAATATGATGAATGACCTGATGAAAACAGCGAAGAATAAACAAAAGGAAAAACAGGTCAGTGAACAAAAAGCCCCCACTATGAAACGTTTCGCTGTCCTTCAGCCCAAAACGGATGACCAGGTACAATCAGCTGACCTGCAAAACCGTCTCGCGGGTGTATTAACCGGTGGCGCAACAGAAGCAGTAGTGGTCAGTTCAGTGGAAGAAGCGAAAGGTCTGAACTGTGATTACCTGCTGACCAGCGAGCTCACAAAAATTAAATCAGCCAGTAAAGTTGGTGGCTTACTGAAAGCCATAAAGAATACGGACCCAAATGCGATGAACTCTTATTCCATTGAAGGCAGTGTGGTGCTGATCCGGGTAGCAGATGACTCCGAACTTGTCCGTCAGAAAATAAACGGAAAATTTGAAGGAAAAATAAATGAGGCCGCCGGCAAAGCATTAGAGGAAGCTGCTCAAAAAATTCTGAGCAAACTGAAATAACCTCTTTTGAAATTCAGCGGGCAACGGAAGCGGTCTCAGGCCACTTCCTTAAACCCTTTGTTTTCGGGAAAAGGTTTATCCAGGTCATCTTCCTGAATTTCGATCCGGCGTGTAATATCATTGAGAGAAGAGAGCCGTTGTACGGTATAGGGAATGGTATCGAGTCCGGATACGAATTTCTGGATATAGCTATAGATACCGATCAGGCTGCCCGCCTCAATCCCTGATCCTGCCATTTTATTGGTGATGAGCAAGGAAAGACCGATCACCAGCATAACCAGTATTTCCATGATCCCGAAATTCCAGGCTTCCTGGTCGCTGATACGGATCTGCCATTTCCGGAGATTCTCATAGTGCTGCCGGATCAGGTGATTGTTACCGGTCGCAATGATATTCACCTGCTTTTCCAGTTCATCATTTTTCTGCCGGTTCAGTTGCTTCATTTTCCTGCCATAGAAATAGCTGAACCCGATGACAGGCAATAAAATCCCCAAACAAACCAGCACCACGGAAGTATCATAAAAGAATAAGAGAACCAGGGAACCCACCAAACTATATACCGCCTCAATCACATACACCAGGTCGAATTCGAGAAAATCCACAAACTCCCGGGCCAGGGTGGAATGCGCACTAAGCCGCGATATGTCTTCTTTTCCGTAACGCCTTGCCAGAAATTTTGTAACGAGGGCTGTATAAATAGCCGTATAGGTACGGGTATCCAGGCGATGACGAATGGTCCCGGTAATAAGCCAGCCCACATGCACTGCAGATAAAAGAAAAAGGCCCTGGTAACTCCCTTTGATCAGGTCATTGACCGCCCAGCCCAGGAAAAACGGGCGCATCAGGCTGCCCAGCATTTCAAGTGAAAACAGGAAATACGTGAGCGCAAGGCGGTAGCGCTGCTGCAACATGATTGTACGGAGTACGGCAAAACGGGACATAGTTCATCCTTTTAGATAAATTCATCTGAATGGTCAGTAAAATTTAATGGAGTAAGTCTGAGACCGGGGAGTCAGTAAGTCGTTTAACCAGCAATTGTTTTCTCCCGCAAATTTAAAGAATTGCCTGTTTGCCCGGAAATCTTTCCCCGGCAATTCGAAGCACCGCATTGACAATCAAATGGTTCCATATTCTCGTCTAAAAAATCGGCATAATCAAGGGTGAGTTCCTGTCCCTTAGATATATCGCATAATGCTAATACATTTAAGCCCTCAAAAGCCGTGTTCGGGTTGCAGGAATGGTTCTGAGGTGCCCATTCCGAAGGATCTTCATCCCACAGGATGAACACTTCTTCGCTGACCGGGTAGGCATAGCGGCGAAAATGCATTTTCTCTTCTTCGTTCCAGTTTTTATCTACAAATCTTTTGGTTATGATCCGCTGGGCACGGCCTTCACCCTTAAAAATGATCTCTCCTTTCCGGATATCCTGCTGTGCATAAATTCCATACCCCGAGATGGAGTTACCTTTCATGATAAAAGGCTTTCTTTTCCGCTTGTTCCGGGCGATCCCTTCTGCCATTATATGCCGCAGGAACCCGGCCTGCCCGATGCCATCAAACTTTAAAATAAAATCGGCGGATCCTTCATATCCATCCTTATAAAATACGGAGCAGGTAAAATTGATCTCGAGGAAATAGATTTCCCGCTTCTCATTCACCCGGAAATCAAGCCGGGCATATCCAACTCCGTTAAAGCCTTTGAATATCCGTTCTGTGGCAGCCCGCAATTGTTTATCCAGCTCCTCGTCCATACAGGGCACATTACAATCCGGGTGGAGTTCGGATGTTTTCAGGGCATAGGTTTTAAATGTTCTGCCTTCGGGGAAAAGGTATTCCACCGGGCGGAAGACGGTACAGCTATGTTCACCTGCATCAGCAGCCACCAGCACGGTAAACTCTCTTCCCGCGATATACTCTTCCACCAGCAGCGGGCCGTATTCCTCCAGTATGCTGATGCATTTTTGCTGCAGTTCAATCTTGTTGTGTACCAGCGACTGTTCATCGACCCCCAGGCTATCGCCGGCCTTGGCCGGTTTTACAAAAAGAGGAAACACCAGATGCTTCACCGCCTCTTCCACATCGCTCAATTCATTTATGAGCGCATAGCCCGGTGTCTTCACCCCTTCACAGTAAGCCAGGTACTTCATAAGTTCCTTGGGGGGATCATAGAGCTTGGTCGTGGGACCGGTAAAAGGAAGGTTCAGGATTTCCAGGGTATAAATCACATCGATACTGGGGACCTCCCATTCGAGGTAGCCCTCGCAGAGATTCACAAAAATATCATAGCCCTGTTTGCCGAGTTCTTTTAACTGCCGGTAGGTGGTCAGCTT
This sequence comes from Sphingobacteriales bacterium, assembly GCA_016192105.1. Classification (GTDB taxonomy): domain Bacteria; phylum Bacteroidota; class Bacteroidia; order Chitinophagales; family Chitinophagaceae; genus JJ008. The sequence goes on from JACPUV010000052.1 coordinate 27,043, forward strand.
GTTCAGGAAAACAGTATGTACCTCATGTTCCGGTATCAGTACGGACAGGTCCCTGGGCGGGTCGTAGTTTTTGTAATCCACCCCGGTGGTGGAGTAGTCCGGTTGCAGTACACAAACTTTCATGAGTTGCTAAGGTAATATTCAGGGTAATACAAAACTTACTTAACGCGGACCAGCTTCTTTTTCAGGGAAGTTTTTGATTTTCCGGCAGCATTTTCCTTCTGTATGCTTCTCCGCAGGGCATCCTTTAAGATTTCGCTTATAACAGTTGTAAAGGAAACCCCCGAAGCTTTGAGTATAGCGCCGATAGAAGTATAGTTTTCATCCTCGCTCAGTCCGCATTGGGCATTGGCCTCCAGCATATAGAGTTTCCCGGTATTCGCATCCTGCCGGATATCAATCCGGGTATATCCTTTACCGCCACAAGCTTTATACGCTTCCCGGCTCAGTTCTTTCAGCCGCCCGGACAGCTCCCCGTTTACGGAACGGTACTCGTAAAAATTTCCTGCTCCGGGCATGGGGGTCTCTTCCTCATAAATCTCCCAAAGCCGGTCAAAGGAAAGAAATTTTTCTGCCTCGGGCAGCGAGGGATGGAAGACTCTTTCCACCGGTTCATAGACAATGCAATGATCAGGGTCGTTGGCAGAGCCGGTTATAAACGTGGTATATTCCGGCCCGGTAATGAATTGCTCCACAAATAAACCATCTGCCAGCAGGTTCCATCCCCGGTATCCCTTTTTTATTTCTTCCACCCTTTCTGTCAGTTCTTCCTCCGAGTTCACTACATTTTTGATGGAAACGCCCATACTGCCTCCCGAAACGGCGGGCTTGATAATAAGAGGTGTCCCAACCCGTTTGCAGATCCCTTTTACCGTTCCTTTCTTCTCTGTGATCACCCGCCAGTTGGCCGTGGCCACCCCGGCCTTATCAAAAGCCTTCTTCATCGGGATCTTGGAAGTAGTGATCGTATAAAAATGGGCGTCTGAGCCGGTATAGATAAGTCCTTCTTTTTCCAGTTCATGGATCACAGATACACCGGGTGTGCCATTCACTTCATCTCCATCACAAAGGTTCAGCACCAGCGGGGTCTTCTCCTTTGACTCAATTGCTATGGACCGGATGATCTCTTTGAAATTATCCACCGTTACAGGTTGCCACTTCCATTCCGTGTTCAGCTCGTCAAATACACGGGTGTATTCATTTATGCTTTGGGTAAAGTCGTAATAGTATTGAAGATTGGGGTCGTTCGAATCAAGGTACGGTGCCAGCACCCATACCTTATAGGGCTTCAGTAACTGGGTGACTTCTGCGTTTCTCATCCGGTCAGGCGACTTTTTTATCCGCCTTCTTCGCCAGGCAGGATTGAATAAAATCGGTAAAGCGATACCGGGTTACGGCTTCATTGGAAAGAAAGGCCGCGCCCCTGATCTCACCCAAACAGCCGGCTTTACCGCAATAACACTGGAAGGATTGTGTCATTTCCCATTCGGAAGAGGGGTAAAAAAAAGCCAGTTCCGATCCGGTACTGATCTCCTTTAATGCCACCAGTTGCATCCGCGTGGTATCAAAAAATACATTCGGCTCGCAACTGTGGTTGATATACTGAAGGAATTCGGGTTGCAGGGTGATGTGCTTATCTTCTCCTACCTGCACTGTTAAATACGTGGGCTCTGAAGAAATGCTGCCGGCTGAAAAGTCGGCGATCACTTCACCGGGTTGCCAGCCTCTTAAAGTAAATAACGCATTTTGTCCGTTGGTAATTTGTTGCTTCACTTCAGCAAAACCATGATGGCTGACAAGGCGCCAGGCGGTTGTCGGAGTAGAATCCATAAATGAGTTTAGTAAGTAATAGAATGAAGTTATTGATAAACTTTAATTCAACAAGTTTACTGAGCTTAAATGTGAATAATTCGTGATAAGGTTTTTCTTCACGAATAGAATAACAGTTGTTCGAACAGGCGGGCAACCCGGCGCGGCCTGCCAACCGTTTATACCCTGTTTGTATCTTTATATCCTTTCGTTTCCATCAAATAAACCGGAATTGGCATACCGTTGTCTTGCACTGGTCTTTTTATTTAACTGTTATACAGGTGCTTTGCAAGCCCAGTGTACACAGGTAATAACCACCTTCCCTTACCAGGAAAGCTTTGAATTACCAGGAACCGGCTGGACAACCGGGGGCAGTGGTACATCATGGGCCTGGGGTACACCGTCCAAACCGGTCATCAACAATGCCGGGGATGGTACCAAATGCTGGATGGCCGGCGGATTAACTACTGGTACATTTTATACCAGCGGGGAAGCTTCCTGGCTGCAAAGCCCCTGCTTTGATTTCACCTCTCTCCAGCATCCCTGGCTTACCATGAAGTTGTTCTGGGAAACAGAGCAACAATGGGATGGTGCTTCCTTCCAGTTTTCAACGGATGCCGGAACGACCTGGACAACCCTGGGTAATGCCAATGAAACAACGGATTGCCTGACTAAAAACTGGTTCAATACTCCGGCAGTTAACGGGCTTACTCCATTAACGGCAACTCCGAAAGGCTGGACCGGCAATAGCCAACCCAATAACGGATCCTGCCTCGGGGGCAACGGGAGTAAGGCTTGGGTGCAGGTTGCCCGCAGCATTCCTTCTCTGGCAGGCAAACCATCGGTACAGTTCCGTTTTATATTTGGAGCCGGCACTACCTGCAATAACTATGATGGCTTTGCGGTTGACTCGGTTCATATTGAAGAAGCACCGCCCAATGCCGCTTCCTTTACTTATACCTGTGCTGCTGACAGAAAGATACTTTTCACCAGCACATCAGGTCTTTGCCCTTCCAGTTTCCGCTGGGAATTTGATGAGCCGCTTTCTTCCGGAAACAATACTTCCAACCTCTCCAACCCAAGTCATACCTATGCTTTTCCAGGGACCTACACCGTGACGCTTACTGTTGATGGTCCGGGTAATGCGCCTTCCACCGTCACACAGGATATAACATTGGCGGAAGTTATTGTAGTCCCCCTGTCTGCAGCCGCCTGTGAAACCAATACAGGCGGGTCCCTGTCGGCCACCGTGAGGGGAGCCGGCAATACGGCATTGAACTATGCCTGGAGTACCAGCCCGGCGCAAACCACGGCGATTGCCACCAGCCTGGCAGCGGGTGCTTATTCGGTTACGGTAACAGGAACAGATATTTGCGCTGCCGGGGGGAATGGTATCGTGGAGTTGGATACTGCCTGCAGGGGTATTTTTTTCCCATCTGCATTTACACCCAATGCTGATGGATTGAATGACCTGTTTGGTCCATTGGGCAGTGTGGCCGCTGTAAAAGAATACCGCTTAAGTATCTATAACCGCTGGGGAGAGCGTGTCTATTATTCTAACAACCCGCTTGATAAATGGGATGGCCGGGCGGAGACGAAGAAAACCGGTTCCTCCCTGTATAGCTGGTATTGTGAGTTTGCGCTGCCGGGAAAACCAAAATCAGCAAAAAAAGGGACCCTGCTTTTAATCCGCTGAAGTGCCGGCTGCATAATCCCTGGCGGCTATCATCCATTTTATTTCACCAAAGCTTGCCAGGTTACCCAGTTTTTGTTTTACCGGTGTAATGGATTTCCCCTGTTCCTCACTCAACGCCGCTTCTATCAGTTTTCTTTTATCCGGGCTTACCAGTTCGTTTATATCAATTTCCCCGGAAGCAATAAATCTGGCCAGGTGTCCTTCGATGGTTGAAAGGGCCAGTTTCCTTGCTTTCGCGATCTCCTCCGCCGTCTTACCCTCCTTATACAAACGGAAGGTTTCAGCATGAGAACTTCCTTTCTTATTATCCGCAGCTGCCCGTTCCTTGCCTCCCACCCTTTCTTTTCTTTCCCTTTTGGGGGGTTTCTCATGAACCAGGGATGATAAGGCTCTCTCCCTGCAATATGCAAGGATAATATCGAGGAAAGCCCGGCCATATTGCTTTGTTCTGGCATCACCCATCCCACTGATCTGCCGGATTTCCTCAAGCGTTTGGGGAAGATAGCGAACCATTTCATCCAGGGTTTTTCCCGAAGCCACCCTATAAACCGGTACATCCTTCCTGGCACAAAAATGATCCCTTTGCTTTTTTAATGCCCGGTGCAGTTCCAGGTGGGCGCTTTCTGTAGCCGTCGAACCCACTCCCGCATATACATTTACTGAAAAAGGAGGCAGTATGAATTTTCTCCGCAGGGCATGCCAGCTTTCCGTATCCAGTCTGCCGGAAAACCCCCGCAACAGGCAGAGCGTAAGAGAAAGTCCGGCAAACAGGTCATTGAACTGTTCATTGATTTCTTTAGCCTGTATCCTGCTGTCAGTAATAAGCGGGGTATTCTTCAGCAAGCTAATGACCGCTTCGGTCCCGGTGATAAAATGAGTGGCCGCTTTCCTAGTGCGTTCCAGGAGAACCCTGTTCTCTTCCGGCGGTTCCGGAAGAAGAAATTGTCCGTTCAGCCACTGATGAAACTTTACCGCTGTATCCTGCAGCGCAGTTAACCGGAATAATAACCCATCAGCCCAGTCCGCAGCCTCTTTATTAAACGAAACAGCGTTTACCTTCAAAAAAGACTTTATCGAATGCCCTGTGGAAACGGCCTCCCGGAAATTAAAACTGTCCACCAGCATTCTTTCCTGGTAATTTCTCCGGGCAGCTGCCAGTTCCGCCTGCAACTGCAGCGAAGAAGCCATCTGTTTTGTAAACTGCAGTATCCGGGGATCCGTAAACAGGCTGTTGCCGCGAACCTTACTTTTAAGGATCATGCCATTCAGGCTGGTGCAGCGGCTCAGGGCCACATAAACCTGGCCGGGAGCAAAGGCTTCGCCGGCATCAATAATCGCTTTTTCAAACGTAAGTCCCTGGCTTTTATGAATGGTGATCGCCCAGGCCAGCCGCAGTGGAAACTGGGTAAAGGAGCCCAAGAGCTCTTCCTTCATCGTCTGACTGGCTTTGTCCAACGTATAACGGATGTTTTCCCATTTATCCCGGGTTACTTCCGTCTCAATATCCTCATCCGGGCAGCGGACAAATATCTTCTCTTCCTCAAGCCGGGCAATGGTACCGATCTTTCCATTATAAAACCGTTTACCCCTTTCGGCCGAATCATTCCGGATAAACATGACCTGGGCGCCTTCTTTTAATACCAGGTGCAGCTCTGCAGGATAGGCCTGCTCCGGAAAATCATTTTCCACTTGCGCGTCATATTGAAACACTGCCTTGTCTAACTCCCGCAACTGCGCCAGGTTAATATTCCTGGCCTGCTCATTGTGCGTGGTAAGCAGGATATAACCATCCTCCTTTGTTCTTTTAAAAACGGGTTGGTAACGGCTTTCCAGGATCTGGTAGCCCTCCGCATCCAGCTCATTGTTCCGCACCTGGTTCAGCAGCCTGATAAACTGATCTTCCCGCTGCCGGTATATTTTATCAAACTCGATATAGAGCGGTGGTTCCTCCCGGATCACCAGGCTGTCAAAAAAATACGGGCTGTTGTAATGACCGGATAACAATTTCCATTCCGGGTCCTTCACTACCGGGGGTAACTGATACATATCCCCGATAAAAAGAACCTGCACCCCGCCAAAGCGTTCAAGCGGTTTTTTCCGGATATGCCGCAATACAGTGTCCACCGAATCGAGCAGGTCGCAGCGCACCATACTGATTTCATCAATGATCAGGAGTTCCAGTTGCTGCAGTACTTTCTTTTTCTCCGAAGTAAACCGAAGCCGGCTGACCAGGCTGTGGGGGTTGCTGGTTTCGGTGCCGCCAGGTAAAAAACCAGTCCCTTTACCAGATGGAATAAAAGGGGAAAAGGGGAGCTGGAAAAAAGAGTGGATGGTGACACCTCCCGCATTAATGGCTGCCACACCGGTGGGAGCAACCACGGCCAGCTGTTTGGGGCAGTTCCCGCGGATATATTTTAAAAAAGTGGTTTTCCCGGTACCGGCTTTCCCGGTAAGAAACAGGTTACGGCCGGTCTGGTTGACCAGGTCGGCCGCTAATTGAAAAAGCGTATTACCGGTATCGGGTAAAAAGGTTTCCACTACATATATATTACCGAAGGTAGCGACGTTTAACGCAGCCCAAAACGGTTTACGTATTGGCAGTGTTCATTCAGTTGAAAAACGTCAGCTCTGCATTTGTTCTGTGCTTACTGGTAGCACAAGTGTTGAAATTACAATTGTTAGCCCTACTATTGTCCATACAATATTAGTGGCAGTTTAGTTTGTCCGTATTATTATTTCTTCTGTTTCTGTGTCAAAAATCAAAACTCCTTCCTCTTCCCCGTTAAGTTGCCCTGCTAAGTTTCCCTGCTTTGTCCAAACAGAGCTATGACCAACACATTCAAAATTGCCGCAAAAGCCAACACAATTAGACATTAGAACTGGCATTGAAAATTTACTTGCAATTGCCGGATAATGAGTCATTGCGTTATTAATTCCATTTTGTGAATTAGCAACGCTTGCTACATAAATTTGAGCACCAAGCTCAACGGCATTCTCTGAATGTGTTGCCTGCAAACTTTCGTAACAAATTGCCGGGGCTATTTTTTTATTTTCAACCGTCAAAATGATTTGTTTCCTGCCATTGACAAAATAGGGAAATTCGTTAGCATGTAATTGTTGTTTTGAATAAGCCTGTCTTGGTGTGCCGGGTTGAAAAATTAGCATACTGATTTTTATTCCTGAATTTGTTTTTGTAGGCATACCAAGTCCGATAGTGATTTTGTTTTTGTCACTAATTTCCTGGAAGTCGTCAAATTTTTTGTCGTCCTGGTGCGTTGCTAATTCTTTTGCAAGTTCAGGTTCATAACTTGTTATGGAAAGTTCGGGGAAAAATATTGTGTCCGCCTTGTGTGAAACAGCAAGGTTAATTAATTTTTTATGTGTGTCAATATTTGCAGAAATGTTGCCTTTAATTGGTCTTGTCTGTGCTACTGCTATTTTCATTTTCCCGTCGTTTTAAAATGCCCTAACACCTGGTTTTCTATTGCAGGTCTTTTCTTCAAAAAATATAACAGGACCGGTTTACCGACTGACGCCCGCAGGTCTTGTACGGTTTGGTAGGTATCCCCGCGATTCGGACATGGCCGGCTTTTATTTCCCCGGCCGTATCCTCAAACATAATAAAATCCGCTTTATATTTCTTCTTAATTTGTAGCACTCACAAACTACAAACCTGTTTTCCGCAACACCAGGTACCCTCGCACCGCTTATTCACCCATTCAAAAAATAAATTCTAAAAAAAGCCACGGACTTCACTTCAGCCGGGGTGCAATCCATAAATTGTAACCCTGCACCTCTGTGTAATCCGTGGCCAGCATAAAACTACGCTTCGGTTGAACGGGCGCCCAGGAGCAGGAGTTCATTCACCTGAATTTCGGTGATGTACTTCTTCTGGCCTTCCTTGTCATTGTAGCTCCGGCTGACCAGCTTTCCTTCAATAGCCACTTCCTTTCCTTTCACCAGGAACTTCTCAGCGATCTCAGCCAGCTTACCCCAGGCCACAAGATTGTGCCATTGAGTGTCTGTAACTTTTTCGCCTTTCGCATTCCGGTAATTCTCACTGGTGGCCATAGTAAAACGGGCCATCTTTTTGCCGCTTTCGAGCGTTTTGATCTCGGGGGTCTGTCCCAGGTTCCCAATCAGCTGCACTTTGTTTTTTAATGCGTACATAGTTTTCCGGTTTGTGCCCCGGGTATTTCACCGGGGCGGTTAATAATTTGATTATCCCAATCAGCCAGCTGACGTCAGGCCGGATGACGGGTCAAAATTGTAAAGGCTGTGGTTTCTTACCCGGTTTTTATCCGTTTATTCCCGAAACTAAACGGATAAAACCCATTTGCACCTGTTTATCGGATTGTACTTTAATAGCCTAAATAAAGTTTACATGAATACAATCCGCACAGAAAAAAGGGCCTGCCAGGCCTGTGGGAATACCCTCCGGGGCCGGGCGGACAAGAAGTTCTGCAACGACTACTGCCGCAATCATTTCAATAATGAGCTAAAGGCAAAAAGAGGATACAGTCCCTGTATCCGGAACATCAATACCCTGCTGCTGAGAAACCGCAAAATACTGGCTGAGGTGTTGACGGAAACCGGGGAGACCGTTAAAGCCAGGCGGGACAAACTGCTGCAACTGGGTTTTCATTTCAAGTACCTGACCCATCATACCACAACCCGGACAGGAAAGATTATTTATTACTGTTACGACTACGGGTACCGGCCGCTGGAAAACGATTGCTTTTTGATCGTAAAGAAAAAAGAAGAGTAGGGTTTTGCCATTACATTTGCAGCATGTCAAAACCCGTCATCTGTATCGGTGCCGCCCTGGTCGATGAACTCTTCCACGCCACTTCCGACATGTTGCTGGCCACCACCAATGATGCAATTGTAACAAAAACAGCCGGGGGCGTGAGCCGCAATATTGCGCACCAACTGGCCATACTCGGAGTCCCTGTCCAGCTGATTACTGTTGTGGGAAATGACAGTGACGGAGACTGGCTCAGGCAGGTCTGTAGTTCCGCAGGCGTACAACTCGATGCCACGATAACAAAGGAGGGCCTTACCGGCAAGTACACGGGCATATTAAACGTGGACGGTTCCCTCTTTTCCGCCTTTCTTACCAATGCCGCCAATCACCTGATTACACCGGAACACCTGGCAAATCACAGCGACCTGCTGGGTTCCGCTTCGTATATACTGGCCGATGCCAATATCAGTGTGGATACGGCGGAATGGCTGTTGGGATTCAGCCAGCAAACCGGGATCCCCTTTATACTGGAGCCGGTATCGGTGCCACCCGCCCGTAAATTCAGGGCAGTGAACCTCTCGGGCTTGTATATGGTAACCCCCAATGAAGATGAGCTGCCGGTCCTTTGTTCCGAGCAGGCCAGCATGACCCAGATGCAGATAGAAGAGTTATTGGATAACGGGGTACAGCATATCTGGCTGCACAATGGAAAAATGGGATCTGCCCTGTATAAAAAAGAAAAAGCCATTACCCTGCATGCGCCCAATATCGAAGTGCGGGACTGCACCGGTGCCGGGGACGGATCCCTTACGGGGTTCATACTGGGTAAATTTATTGGCCTGGATGATATGGAATGCCTCAAACTGGCACATACGCTTTCTGCGGAGATCCTGCAGGTAAACGGGGCTATTGCCACCCACCTGACCCAGGAAAAACTCCTCGGGCTTATTGAAAAATATTATCCTGCCTGATGAATCCCTTTCTTGAAATACAACCCGAAGTAAAAGAGGCGCTGGTTTCCGGCAAACCGGTTGTGGCGCTGGAATCCACTATTATCTCGCACGGGATGCCCTGGCCTCAAAATGTAGAAACCGCACTCGCGGTGGAGCAGGTCGTAAGGGACCAGGGCGCTGTTCCGGCAACAATCGCCCTGTTTAATGGGAAGTGCCATGCCGGCCTCAGCAAAGAACAAATTGAATATTTCGGGCAGGTCTCCGGCGTTTGGAAAGTAAGCCTCCGGGATATGCCCTATGTGCTGAGTCAAAAATTATATGGCGCCACTACCGTGGCCGCCACGATGCGGATCGCCTCCATGGCGGGGATCCGGATCTTTGTCACCGGTGGAATTGGCGGGGTACACCGGGGTGCGGAAAACAGTATGGATATCTCAGCCGACCTGACTGAAATGGGACAGACTCCGGTAGCGGTTGTGTCGGCCGGCGTAAAGTCCATCCTCGATATAGGGCTGACATTGGAATACCTGGAAACTAAGGGAATACCTGTTGTCACATTGGGCCAGGACGAGTTTCCCAGTTTTTATTCCCGAAAAAGCGGGTTCCCTTCACCATTACGTCTGGATACGCCTGGAGAAATCGCCTCCCTGCTGGATACGAAATGGAAAATGGGGCTGGAGGGTTCTGTATTAATTGCCAACCCGGTACCCGCAGCCAGTGAAATCAGGAGCGAAGAAATGGAAGTTCATATACAGCAGGCCCTGCAGGCGGCCAGCGCCAACAAGATCAGCGGCAAAGAAGTAACGCCTTTCCTTCTAAAATATATTGCTGAACACACAAAGGGCGAAAGCCTGGAAGCCAATATTGCACTGATCAAACACAATGCAAGGGTGGGTGCGGCCATCGCAACCGCTTATGCCAAAATATAAGTGTATGAAAAGCCTTTGCTTCCTGTTCATTCTTCTTTGTGCCTGTTCGCCCCGCGACAAAGCGGATCAGAAGGGAGCCGTAACGAAAAGAAATACAAAAGAAATGAACGCTTTGGCCGCATCGGTAAAAATCACCGTGCTGCCATTGGGAAAAATCAACAATACCACCGTTACCGAATTATATGACCAACTGCAACATATAATTTCCGGTACCCGGTTACTCAGTCCCGAACCGGTACCGCGCAGATTCCCTGATCGTCTGGCTGAGACATAAAGCCGGTGAAGAAACTGAGTTCTGTCCCGATTGTACCCGGCGCCTGCGCAAAAGGGGTTGGAGGGTTTAGTATCTGTTAGTTTTCACAGCTATGCTTCTGAAACAATTGGAAGTAAAAAAAAATAGGGTCGCCTTGCGACAACCCTATTCAACCACAGTTTATATAGAAACCCTTATTCCGGTTTTATCACCTGATACTTACCAGTTTCTTCACGGCTTTATTGGTGGCAGAGGTGAATTTTACCAGGTAGGTACCAGAAGGAAACCTGCGCAAATCGACCAGTTCTGTAGTGGGGCCATTGACCAATACATTCTTCTTTTCGTAAACCAGGCTTCCGGCACTATTATACACCTGGATAACGAATCTTTCAGCAGCAGCCTGGGTGATAAGCACATTGAAAAGACCATTTCCCGGGTTCGGGTAGATATGAAAGGGGTCCTGACGCTGGTTTACCACCATCCTGATCGCATTTGAAATAGCCGGGCTACCGGTAACACAAGGTGCATTGGATATCATCACCACAGAAACCAGGTCCTTGTCTTCAGGAACATATGTATATGTTTCCCCCACGGACACAACCACGTTGTTCTTAATCCACTGGTAGGTGGGTGCCGTTCCTCCGTTAACAGGGGTGGCGGTAAAGGTAACCGCCGTGCCGGCCCCAACAATATTTTGGCTTACAGCGATAGAAACGCTTGCCGGAACAAGGGGATTGATAGTCATGGTAACTGCATTCGAGGTAGCCGGGCTCCCGTTTACGCATAAAGCGCTTGATGTCATCACCGCATAAACCACATCCCCGCTCGCTGGTGTATAGGTGTACGATGTGCCGGTAGCGACTGCTGCCGCATTTTTATACCACTGGTAACCGGGTGCAGCGCCCCCGCCTGCTGGCGTTGCAGTAAATGTGACCGGGGCTCCTGCGCAAGCCGGGTTATCCGAAGAAGCAACAGAAACACTCGCGGCAACCATTGCAGCAGGAGATACATTCAGGAATTGAGTTGGCCCGCTGCCCCAGCCATTGGAAGGCGTGATCAGGGCAACACCCGGGGTGGCCCCAACCGTTACCGTAACAGAATTAGTAGTTCCCCCGGAAGTAATAACCCAGTCGGCCGGAAACTGCCACGCATAACTAACACCCGGAACATTGGTAACGCTGTAAATCTGTGAAGACCCGACACAGGGTGTCGCCGATCCGGTAATTGCACTTGTTTGACCAGGGGCTGCACCTGTCAGGGTACGCCGGTAAACAGGTGATGGTACAGTCCAGTTATCGGCAAACATATAGTTCCCTTCAACAAATAATGAATTCGCCTTGGGGGCAACAGTAAAACCCTGGTTAAAATCCGTCCAGGTTAAACCATTATCAGTTGATTTAAATATTCCGCCGAGTGTACCGGCATACAGATCGCCTCCGTTCACCACTATTGCTCTGATATCCAGGTTTATTAGCCCATTACTTACCGATTCCCAGGTGGCGCCGTTATCAGCTGACCGGTATATGCCACTTGCATGCAGGTTGGGATCTTCCCAATAGTTACTGGTTCCGGCAAAAACATAGGTCCCGTTAGTAGCCATACAGCTAACCGGAATATCCATTGTCAGCGCAGGATAGCAGGACGTCCAGGTTAAACCATTGTCGGCCGATTTGAATGCACCGTACGTTGTACCCGCAAACATATAGGGCCCATTTCCCGTTATAGACAGAACGGTCGGATAACCTCCGGAAGGAGACAGACTTATGATCCCCGAAACAGGAGTCCAGTTGTCACCATTATCAGTAGAATAATAGACCCCAACATCCAGAGAACCACCGGCGAAAATAGTATCCCCCTTTAAGTAATAGGTATATGTCGGACCCCCGAAATTGGCTGCGAGAGGATTGGTTTCCCAGGTTAGACCATTGTCAAACGAACGAAATTCATTTATGAACAAAGTAGTATCGTGCAAAAGAAAAGCGTCGCTTCCCGCGTTAATATTTGCAGCAACGGTCCAGTTAGCCCCCAGGTCGGTGGTTTTGTAGATCATGCCCTCATAGGTCGCCGCCAATATTTCTGATCCCCTTCCCTTTATTATTTTCCTTGTGCTGAGGCCCTTTATGCCCTGGTTCGCCGAATTCCATGTCAGGCAATTATCCGTGGATTTGTAAACGCCTTTTGTACTTAACGCCGCAAAAACATCCGGCCCCTTTACTAAGAGCCTGCCAAATCGCTCTGCATTGCTGACCTGTGTCCAGCTCAGTGTGCCGCTCAGGCCAGAACGCCAAAGGCCGCTGTTGCCCCCGCAGTAAATAACACTGTCCTTACTAATTAAGGATGTGGAATTCAGCGCCTGTGTGGTTAAACCGGTAATTTCCCTGGTCCAGGTTGTTCCATTGTTTACTAAATGATAAACGCCCCTTCCTGCGGTTCCGGCATAGATGTCCGTTCCTATTACTACCAGGTTATTAAAAGTTGCCGTTCCCGCAGTGGTTAATCCTCCATAAACCGTTTCCCAGGTCTGGCCATTGTCGGGCGAACGCATTACTTTTTTACCTCCCGAACAGCCCGCATAAATATAAGATCCGCAAGTTGCCAGTGATGCGATTGACGGGGCGATTCCCCCGGGGAAATTAACGCCCAGGTCAGTCCAGTTTAAACCATCGTCCGCAGAAACAAATAACCCTGACAGACCTCCGCAAAACAAACTGGTTCCCACCGATAAAAAACAAATAGGGATATACTGTCCCCCATAATTAGTTGATGTCCATGAATTACCATTATTGTCTGACCGCTTTATACCCCCGGCATCAGAAGCCACAATATAGGAACCACTCCTACCCATCGCAAATAATCCACTTAATCCATTGAACGCGGTCCAGCTTGCCCCATTGTCATCAGAACGAAAGGTTCCTACACCAAATGCACCCTGGCCTGTTCCGGCAAACAGATAAGTTCCGTTGTCGGCAAGACAGGTTATGATTCCCCCGTAAGGGCCGTTTGTGGGCCCCCAGCTTTGCGCACTGGAACTTCCGGTACCTAGGAAAAAAAACAGTAAAAGATGAAACAATCCCTTAAAATTTAGAAATCTTCTCATGATGTTTGTTTGTTTTATGAATGACTAAATGGACCCGGTGGATTCCGGCTCGGCATTATTTTGGTCTGAAAGAATCCGGTCTGAACTGACCAGCTTATTCAGGACCAGGCGCTGCAGCTCCAATTTTTTAATGTATTTCGCATTTTCCGTCAGACTATCTGAATTCTCCTGACCGGTATTTTCCTTTGGCTCCGTTTCGGCAGCCGGCTTTTTTTTCTTTCGCATAGTTGGCAGAACAGGTTTGATCCTAAAAGTCGCACCCATTTATTCTGAAAAAAAATAACCCGCCCCTACAAAATCGCTATCCCTGGAAAAAAGATCCCTACATTTTCTATACATTTGACATTAACATTCTGATAATTAAGTAAATAAGATTTTTGCCGGGCCCGATCAAAAATGGAGGCAACGGTGGTTTGATACTGTGATTCTGAGAAAATAGTCCTTTGCCCGGGCTATCAATTGGGCAATCGGTACAGAAATACAGGCTAAAACAGGAGGTGACAAATTGTACGAAGCTTATACCCGGGCCAAAAAAGTGACGAGGTTGGTTTCTGAATTAGACAGGCCGAGCTTTTTTCTCAGCCGGTACCGGGCGTGATCAATTGAAGGAAGCCGCTGGCCTGTAAGTACTGAAATATCCTTTGTAGACATATTCAACCGGAGAAAGGCGCATAGTTTTAGCTCATTTTTTGTCAGATCCGGGTAGGCTTTTAATAATTTCTCATAAAACCCTACGTGCACTTCCTGGAAACGCCGGGAAAATTCGTTATGCATTTTATTGTCCGTGCTGTACTGCAGTTCCTGGCTGATCTTGCTGATCGCCTCCTTTGTCTCGCTTCCCTTTGCATTCAGCTCGAGCTGTATGAGTTTATTGGACAGGTCAGAAATCATTTCACTTTTCCTGATCAATGAAATCAGGTTGATCGTCAGTTCCCTGTCCTTAATACTTAATTCTGCCTCTATTTTCTCCTTCTCCAAAAGAACAAATTTTGATTTAAGCCGGTGCTTCGAAAATATCAGCGCCAGGATAACAAGCCCGGAAAGCAGGCACAATATCACAATAAAAATGATGGTGTTGTTTACCTGTTGCGCCAGTTGCTTCTTAAACTCCTTTTTCTCATAAACATATTGAAGCTCCAGTTTTGATAATAATTTTTGCTTCTGTGAGGCAAACAGGCTGTCCCCGGCAAGCTTTTCCAGCATCACATATTTATACGCGTTTATCGTATCCTTCCTTTCGGTGTATATCCTGTTAAGGATATTTGCCGCCGATGCGATAATCGTGTAATAGCCGTTCTCCTTCCCCTCCTGCAACGCTTTTACAAAATACGTGATGCCCTCGTCTGTACGGCCGGCGCTGTAATAACAAAACCCAAAATTTACGTAGCATTCGGCCATGTGCAGCCGGTTATTCAACCCGGTAAATAAATCAAGCGATTGCTGGAAGTTACTCAACGCATCCCCGTACCTGCCCCTGTTCATCTGGCCAAACCCGATGTTCATAATATTAATTCCCTGTCCAAACTTGTCGCCAAGCCGGACGCTTATGGCCAACGCCTTTCTCAGGAACGACTCGGCCGTATCATATTTCTGCAGATCACCATACACAACCGCTATATTATTATACTGCCGTTTTATTTCGGGCAGTTTGTCCAGCTTTACGGAAATAGCGAGGGAGTTGTTGAAATACTCCAGCGCCTTTTTATACTCCTGCTGTTTATAGAAATCCTTGCCGATATCGCCAAGCGACCGGGCGATTCCCTCTTTGTCATCCAGCTTTTCTGATATCTGTAAACTTTTAAAAAAATGCTGAGAGCTGTTATCATAGTCCCCAAGCTGGGTATATATAGTTCCAATAAGACTTAAAGAATTGGCTACCTCTTTCTTAAAAGACAGGTCCTCCGATAATTCCTTTGCCTGCTGGGCAAAATCCATTGCCTTTTTATAATCACTGCTCCTGAAATAATAGTTGCCCAGCTTTAACATCGCATTTATCCTGCCCTTTGCATAATTCGATTGCTGTGCGATCTCCAAAGCCCTGTTGGCCAGTTTATCTGCATTCTCCAAATAAAGATTCTCCGTTTTGTTCAGGTATTCCAGGATTGCATCTGCTTTTTCCCGCGGATCAGCAATTTTGTCCAGCACCGAATCCAGACCGCCTGTGTGTGCCGGAGATTGTGCGGCCCCGGTCAGTGAGATAAGAATGAATATACCCGTAAGGTAAAGGCTTGGCCATGCTCTCATGTTAAATAAGGAGGGGATAAAGACATAAAATACCATAGGGTGACTTGGGCAAAAATAAATATTCTTTGATTCCCTGACTTTGTCCACTCACTTTCATTTATACGGAATAAGCCGCGGGATGACTAAAGGTAGTTTTATTTTTCCGGCAGGCTTCCTGGTGTGATCACCTCATTTTTAAGTCCCGGCAACAATACTGCCACAACCGTAAATGATCGTTTCCACAAATACAACACCCCCCTGCTTTCCGGGGTTCCGGTAACTCCTCTTGTTTCCGCCTGTTGCTTATGACAGCTTTCCCTAATTACTATTCCCGTTATTGATCAGGGTCAACCTGTTTATATAAACGCGGTCTCCTCCGGCTGCGCTCAAAGTACAGGATGCTGTCCGAAAAAGACCAGGTGCGTAGATTAGAAGCCCTGTTCTCCGCATATTCATCGGGAAATATTGCAAATGCGGAATTTCTTCAGCTGGTTTAAGGAAGACAAACTTCTTGATCCGTTCATCAAAGCTGTAGTAGCTCACTTGTGGCTTGTTACTATACATCCATTTGCTGATGGAAACAACCGCATTACCCGGGTTATTGCTGAAATGCAGCTTTCCCGTACCGACGAAACCAGGCAGCCGTTTTACAGCATGAGTGCACAGATACGAATAAAAAAAGCATAGTAAGATATCCAGGTAAGCACACAAAACGGCTGTGGGAAAAAAAATCCGCACTATTTTAACCTAGCGTCACCAGCTTCTATTGAATAAACTATTGGATGGTTTTAATGGAAAACTTAACAGCTCCAAATGTGCGAAATTCACAAAAACATCACCCCTATTGATAAGTCTTTGGGTTTCAGTTTGCCTTTCGGCCAACACCTTAAACCGGTTCATACCCTTTATCATTACCTGTTTGGGCTCTTTGAACCTGGGATCAAAAAAGCGGTATTTTATATACCAGTTTTCGGTAATCCTCGCTTTTGAGGTCTGCCAGTTCTGGGGATTTGCTGTTGGCAGCCTGTAAGAACAGCCATTGGAAAGCCGTTTTTCATTTTCTGAGCATTTTTGGTAGCTGTTTGAAAAATGCCCCTGAAAAGAGTAGAAGGGTACTGAAATGAAAAAAGATCAAACTAATTGATTTTCAATTAATTCAACCTTTGTTCTTAAGGGTGGTGTGGGGCGAACAATTACCTCAACCTATAACGTGATCTGATAATTAATTTTGACTACCGGTTGAAACGCTTATCTGGTAATGGTTTCAGCGGATTTTGTTTGCAGTATTTATTGCTGTTTACTGCTTTATAAAGAACTGCTGAAGAGTACTGTGCTCGGGAAGTACTCGGTAAGCAAAATTAAGAATTTTTTTAATTACAGGTAACTCTTATAAGAAGTCAAAATTTGAACAATTTAAAGGAATTGTGAAAACAAAATGCTTTTTATAATACTGAAGTATTCCTTTGAACAAGAACAGCCTTAGCTGCTTTTACAGTAGGAAGGAATTGCTCCGGTTCAAACAGAATAGCCTTCCTTTCCAATATCTTATTAGTCTTTTCTCTTAACAAAGTGTCTCTTGCCTTTTCGATATCTTCATCTACAGAATTTTTACTCCCAATCTTGATTAATACAACCAAAAATTCAAGGCAAAAAAGAAAAGCGGTAAACAAAATATAAATTGCTAACATAAAACCATCTTCACCCAATAAATCAAACATGGCTCTAATTCTAAGAAGCAACCCATTACCATTGAAATCAGCTTCCGCCTTTGCCTTTGCTAACGCTTTTGAGCTATCCAAATCTGATTTAAGAGTTACCAGCTTGTAGTTTTCAGAATTATAATCTGCCTCTTGCTTTTCTGCAATATTCATCTTTAACAAGGCGATTTTGCCAACTAACTTTTGGCGACTTCCTCCCGTTCCATCGGCCTCATCTTTTACATCCTGTAAGGATTTTTTCCAATCAACTGCTTTTTGATCAACAATTAACTCCTGTGCTTTAATTTGATTTTGATATTCGGTCTCTACTTTATGAACAGCACTATCTGTTTCTGCATTTTTATACTGTGCAATCTTATTATCTATATCATTTTTAAAAATTACTTCATCAAAACTTATTGAGCCCAAAGATGCAACGATAAACCCTAATACTATTCTGAACCAAAAGATAGGGCGACTTCCATTGGACATAATAATCGCTCTTTCAATTAGAAATATTATAAAAGCCGCAATTACCCCAGTTAGCAACGCTACCCAAATATTACTTTGTAGCACATGGCTTACAAGTAAGTAACTGTTAATAAACCAAAGAATAACCGGTATCATTAGACAGTTAGCATACAAAGCAATCTTTCTTTTGCTTGCTGGTTGAAACAAAGCCGTATAACGAGGATTCTCTCCAATCAGGATGCTATAATATTTAAGCATATGTGTTTAATTTTTTATATATTTTTAATTGAATTAATCAATTCTTCACTATCTATATAATCTGTAAGACCCTGGGTAAAACCCTGTTGATAACTATAGATAGCATTCATAACCCATCCTTCCTCTTCAATTGATAATTCTTTTTGCTTTTCCAACTTATCAATTGTAGCACATAATTTTTGTAAGGTGTTTTGTAACTTTTGTAACGTTAACGGAGATACAGCACTTACATCTGTAATCAAGTTTTCTAACTGAAGCCGCTTTTCTTCCTTTTCCTGAATTTCATGGTCAAGAATAAGACGGAACTCAGCTCCAATTTTTCTTTTACCAATTGTGAGGTTATCAGAAGAATGGTACTCATGCCCGTCATGAACTCCAATAGAATGATAGTTACGATTTAAAAACTGAGTTATTTTACTTTGATGTTGAACTTGAACGGTTTTAATGGACGGCTCTTCCGACTCAATAAACAAATCCAAATCAGGAGTTTTGTTGTCAGTCGTAGAAACGATGTTGTCCTTAGTTTCAGGAATGGCTGTGTTATTTAACACATGTGATTTTTTTTTGCCAAATAATTTTGAAAAGATGTTCATTTTATTATGTATTTATTAAATAGAAAAAATAGGAACCCGAAATTTTGAATGACCTGCATTATGACATTTTTCGCAGAGTGTTATTAAATATTTGCTCTCATACTTCCAGGGTAACTTAAACTGACCAATGGATTTTAAAACATGATATTGCCGGTGATGTACCTGAAGAAAATATGTACTGCCACAAGACCTGCATTTCTTACCATCTCTTAGTAGTATTTGCTTTCTCTTTTTTTTCCATTGAGGAAGTGACAATAGTTGACCGTATTCCAACTCGCTATATTGATGATTATGCAGCATGGGTATAGTTTTTACACAATTTTTCTGATTTAATCCTGATATTTTTGAATGGATTTGCACTTCTATAACAGGTAATGACTTGATTTGAGGTGCCAGAGACAATGACGACGGTATTTTTCAAATGCTTTTTTTGCTTGCTTAATGAATCAGGGATATTGTTTTCGCCGAGGATGAAATAAATCAAACCTTGCTTATAAACGTTTTCACCATATTGAAGTGCGGCCACAATTTTTTGCTGATTAAACCCACGCTGACAAGCCCTGAGATACGAGTGTTCTGTATGCTCAAACGTAAACTCTATCGGGCTAAGACTTTTGTCTGAAGCAACTTTAAATGCTATCTGAAGATGTTTGAATGTTTTCATATACTTTTTATTTTGCCATTTAATTATTTATAGAAAACTGAAGTAGAGGTAACCAGGGATTTGTTTTTCATTCTTCTTCGGCCTGTCATCTCTTCTTCATCTATCTATAGAAAACTGACCCAGAGGTAACCAAATCGATATTTGTTTGATTTTCAGTATATTGCGATTAGCAGAGAATTAGAGTCCCTGTAAGGCATTGAGCGATGATTTACTTTGCAGGACAACACCTTATTAAATGGTCTATTCTTTAGTATGTTTACTGAGTTTTGGTTACCTGAACGCAACTTTTTTATAAATGAGCAGAGTAAACCCTTGTTCTGAGTTTGATAATTTAAATGACATCCAGTTACTTGAGGTGATGTTGACGAATGACAATGCGCATTCCTGCATTTATTTGCGACACAAAACGTATTGCATAAATTTTATGATGAGTAAGGGGGCTTCAGAAATTGATGCATTGGATATTTATCAGGACGCTACCATAGTTTTATATGAAAAAATCAGGGATACTGAATTTAGACTTACAAGCTCGATACAGACTTATTTAAATTCTATATGTTATTATCAATTGCTCGCAAGAAGCAAAAGCAGCTATACTAAAAAAATTGTACTTAAAGAAGAAGTTGATGAAAACGTCCAAGATTGGTTCGAAGAAGAAACTGAAATTGTCAATGCAAAGGTTGAAAGAATTATAAAGGAATTTGAAAATTTGAAAGCGAATGGAGACAAGTGTTATGAACGGCTTCGATTATTTTATTACGAGAAATTAACGATGGGAGAAATTGCATCAAAGCTGGGATTCTCCAATGCTGACAGTGCTAAAGCCCAAGTTGATAAGTGCAGAAGCGCATTAAAACGAATATTAGGTGTTTAAAAATGAATTTTGAGCAACACGATATAGAAAACAGCAAAGCATATTTACTTATTCTTGTTGAGAACGAGTCTTTGAACATTGGAGTCGGTAAGATAGATTCGTTTCTCAATTTTATTCGTGATAGAAATACTCCTGATTCATTAAGGGGGAATCTTTTACAAACAATCCAATCACTTTCCTTAAATGAGGTTCGAGCTTTATTGGAACAATTTACAGAAGAAGACGAATTTGAAAATTTAGTTTCAAAATCTTTCCAAATCGAAAAAAGAAGAGAGCTAAAAAAAAATCTCGTTCAATTTGATACAGAATATGAAAATGATTCCTTTGATGAAACCATTACAAAAGCATTTCAAATTGAAAAAAGGGAGCAGTTAAAGAAAAAACTAAAGGTATTAGACGTTGAATCCGTTTCTAAGAAAGGTAAGGTAGTTTCAATGGGAACTTATCTCAAGGCTATTAGCATAGCAGCTTCCATAATTCTTATATTAGTTGTGTGGCAACCGCAACATTCCTCGGATAAAAAATTATTTGCCGATTATTCAAATAGCATTGACAATAGTTCTATCAATGATTTTACGCAAACCGAACGAATAAATGAACAAGGCGGGCTAAGAGGCGAGGAAGAACATTTCAGAAATTTCACTTTTGATGAAACATTACAATTACAGGAAGCCATAGCTTTAGTAAAGCAAAAAGAGTTTGAAAAAGCTAAAGGAGTATTTAACCGATTTCATATTGAAAAAGAGAAAAATCCCGGCCTGGTTCTATATCTTTCAATAGCCCAGCTAAATAGTGATGATATGGAGGAAGCCATTAAAAATTTGGAGTATCTCAACAGGCTACCTGCGTTTTCGTACACTGAGGAGACTAAATTTCATCTTGCATTTGCATATTTAAAAACCGGTGAACGGAAAAAAGCTAAGGAACTTTTAAATGAGCTAATAACCAGCAAAAGCAAATTCTCAGACAAAGCACAGCAAACTTTAAAAAAAATCAGATGGTTTTGATTTATATCAAAGTGAACTAAGATAATCGACATTATTAAACTTCCATAATGAAAATTACTAAGGCATTCACATCAATCTTTTACCTTATAGTAGTTCTCGCCCTTATTTACGTAGCAATAAATCTTATCCATTTTTCATGGATACTTTCAGAACCCGAAGGCTTTTGGGGGTTCTTTTATTTCCTCGGAGTGCTTGGGGTTGTTATCCTTGCCATAATAATTACAATCGGGATTATCGTTTTCTTGTTGACTGG
>JACPUV010000051.1 GCA_016192105.1 Sphingobacteriales bacterium
CAACTAGCCCTTAGAAGGCCCCATTTATGATTAACCAATAATGTCACCCTTTCAGGGTTTATTTCTTTCTCCCAAACCTTTCTATAATAATTTCAGCCCTTCTGGCTTTGCCGGCTACCAACTCCCGACTCCCGACTCCCAACTCCCCCAAAGAATCCGACAGCCCATCTATTCCTCAACTAGCCCTTAGAAGGCCCCATTTATGATTAACCAATAATGTCACCCTTTCAGGGTTTATTTCTTTCTCCCAAACCTTTCTATAATAATTTCAGCCCTTCTGGCTTTGCCGGCTACCGACTCCCGACTCCCGACTCCCGACTCCTGACTCCCGACTCCCAACTACTCCTCCACCCTCCCCTGCTCATCATCCTCTCTCTCCTTATCATACACCAGTATCTTCACCTGCCAGTCCATCGGCGCTTTGTATTGCAGTGAAAGCTCCACTTTTATTTTTTTTACTTCGGCAGCGGCCGGTTCGAAGGCAAAAAGTACGGTGTTGAATTTATTCTCCGCTGAAGGTGCTTCGTAGTCCCCCCGGAGCCGAAAATGCGCTTTGCCAATCGCCACAGACAGGTTATTGAGCTGGTTGAAAATGGATTTGTATTTTTTCTTCGCTTCTTCAAAATCATCAGTGGTATGCATGGTAGCCTCCCAACTCACCACCCCTTCCCTGTCGGATGAGTAACGGGTAATAGTGGCTTCTTCCGCTCCGCGGATATTAAAATTGCAGAAATAATCGGTGGACTGCTCGTGCTGCACTTTCAATTCCCCCATCAGGTTGATGAACCGGTTGGGATAGTCCTCAATCACTTTTTTGATATCGGCAGCCAGGCCACTGACAACCGGCAGCCGCAGCTGGGCCGGCAGCACAAAAGGAAGGGCGAAAAGAATCGTAAGAAATACAAGTGTTTTTACTGTTTTTTTCATGAGTACAGGATTTAACGGGTTGATAACAAGGGCCAATATTATTAAATTTTACTTTTATTACATACTTTTATTAGGAACCGATTCGTTAACCCTTCGTAAAATATCCTGATATGAAAAACAAACAGCTCGTCCATTACCATGAATCTGCCAAGATTTACCGTAATTATTACAAACCCTCTTTCAATATTGTCCGTTTGCTGAAATCTGTTTTGTCCATATTTATATCCGGTTCTTCTCCCGCAGCCACGGGTCAATACCGCCGGCTCTGATCAACACTTTACTAACCCCTATTATATGCAAAGGGACTCACCGTTGTGAGCCCCTTTTTTTATGCTGTCATGGCTGTTATTAATACATTCTCACATTCCGCATATTCCGTTCCATGAACCGCGGCATGCCGGGCATACCGGGCTGCTGTTGCTGTGTCTTACCTCCCATGCGGTTCAGGGTGAACAGGAAGCTTACCATAAAATAACGTTTCAGCACCATACTGCGGGTGTCTTCCACATAGTTGAGGGTGGTGGTACGGGCAATGCTCTGGTTCTGGTTCAGAATATCATTCACCGAAAATTTAAGTTCCCCGTTCTTATTCTTAAAAAACAGTTTGCTGAAACTGGCATTCCACAGCGGTATGCTCTGGTTGTACCCGGCCGCACGGCCCGTATTGATCAAAATATCAAAATTGGTGGAGAGAATAAAATTCTTCGGGAAGGTATAGGCAATATCCCCTGAATAGGTCTGCGTATAATAATCCTCGTTCTGGCTGCTGTTCACGGAATACTTTACCGTATTGTAAGCCAGGTTGGCCTTTACCCCAAAGTCAATTTTTTCCTTGTTGATATTGAAACCGGCTCCCTGGTTGATGGTAAAAGTGCGGGTATAATTCTTCGCCTTAGACAGGAGGCTCACATCCTGGATATATGACATGTTATTGGTCAGGTTAATACTGGACCCCTTCAGCTTTGGATTTTTGAACGGCAGACCAAGAGTAAAAAAAGAAAAAACCCTGTAATAGCCATCCAGGTTTTCATAAGTGGTACTGGTCTTCCGCCCTACGGTTGTAATACTGTTTACAATCCTATTGGCCGTAGTACTGAAACTAAGATTGGCTGCCACGAACTTAAAGGTCAGCATATTGAAGGTGTTGAAGCCGATATTGAAATTATGGTTGAATTCCTGGTCCAGGTTCGGGTTCCCGATTCTTACGTTCAGCGTATCAGTCAGGTCCGGCACATTTTGTAACTGGGTTACAGAGGGCTGGTTGGTCCTTCCGTTATAATAAATACGCAGGTTCTTGCTGCGGACGGGTGAATAGGTAAAGCTGGCTGTGGGAAAGAGGTTGGTATAGGTCTGCCCGGTTAAGAATACTTTATTGCTGTCGGCCCGGTAACTCTGGTTATCCAGGGAAGAGCGCTGTACCCCTACCCCAAACTGGTAATTGTATTTTTTTTCCTGGACCCGGAAATTGGCCCCGAAACGATGCGCTTCAAACCTGTTTTTAAAATCGTTAGTCAGGGAAAGGTTCGGGCTGTCGTATTTGCCGGATGAGCCGTTATAGTTATAGGTTTTCCGGTCGGACTTACTCATATTGTTCGTATAGGCATAATTAAATTCAAGCAGTTTGTTTAACCCAAAAGGCTCGGTATAGGAAGTGCTGATCACATTATTGTGCGTCTCTGTTTTCTGCTGGTAATGCTGGTTCTGTAAGAACTGGGATTGCAGGCTTCCGTCGGGGTTGTAAAAAAAGTAATTCGAAAAAGTAAACCCGTCGCTTTCACTGCTCCCGGTTGTATTGTTCAGCCCGATGGTCAGGGTACGGCCTGTTTTACCAAACTTATGACGGAACAGGAGGTTGTTTCCGAGATTCAGCCCGTCGCGGGTATTGGTGTTTTTTGAATTTCCCCGGATAGACAGGAACGTATTTGCCGGCGTAATGGATTCAGTGCTGTTGCTGTCGAGACTAAAATTCTCCGAATGCTGAATAGTAAATGTCGGGGTGTACAGGATCGAATTCATGGAATCGATCAGGAATTCAAAGCGCAGGTTAAAGCGATGATTCTGATTCAGGTTATCAGACTGGGTGCTCCGGCGCTGGTTGGATGTTGAATCCGGGCGCCAGAATGTTTTACGGAATGTACTTTGCTCCTGGCGGGGCCTTGAATCAGAGAAGAAATAACTGCCTGTGATCTTTGCCTTCCGGCCCCATTCATCACTGTAATTGAGACCCAGGGAGGTGGACTTGATGATCCCGCTATTGCCGCCTCCGCCAAAGAAAGCACCCATACCGCCCCGGCCACCGGAGATCTGCATACCACCACCGAAACCACCTGCCCCGCCAAAATTTCCGCCGCCGCTAAAACCGCCCATTGCACTGATAATATCTGAGAAAGAGAATCCCTGCTTATTGATATTATTGGAATTGAACAATAAGGAGATCCGTTGCGGACCGGTGAATTTATTGACGCTCAGGTTCGTTTCATAACGGCCCTGGTCACCCGCCGCCAGCAGCGCCTTACCGAAATAACCCTTATTACGATCCTTCTTCAGTTTGATATTAAGGGTCTTGCTGCGGCTGCCATCATCGATCTTGGTAAACTTGGCCTGGTCACTCATATCATCAAAGACCTGCACACTTTCCACCATATCAGCCGTCAGGTTCTTCGTGGCCAGTTTGGGATCTGTACCAAAGAACTCTTTCCCGTCCACCAGTACTTTCTGTACCTGTTCGCCCTGTGCTTTCACGGTTCCTTCCTTATCCACTTCCATCCCGGGGATCTTTTTCAGCAAATCTTCCAGTGAAGCATTGGGCTGCGTTTTAAACCCACTGGTATTAAATTGTACGGTATCATTCTTTACCTGTATGGGAGATTCTGTGGTAATGGTGACTCCTTCCAGCAGTTTGTAATCTTTCTGCAAAGCCAGGACACCCAGGTCAATCAGTTTCACGGAAGAACTAATAGAAATAGCTTTCTTCATTTCCTGGTAGCCCTTACTGGTAATGATAAGCCGGTAATCGCCCGGAACAAGGCCTTTTACTTCAAAACCGCCCTGTTTGTTGGACATCGTGAAAGTAGCCAGGGAGGAATCCTTTGCGTTTAAAACAGAGACCGTGGCGTCTGCAATGGACTGCTTTGCAGTGGTATCCATCAGTTTACCTTTGATGCTGCCATCGGCTTTCTGTGCTTGTATCCCGCTTATTAATCCAAAAAAAATAAGGGATAAGACAATACCCTTCTTCATAGTCAGCTAAATGTGTGTACGAAAATAGACGTAAGGCGGAGGCACAACCTTCGCGAAAAGGCCCGGTTTTACCGGAAACAGGGATGAATTAGGTGAATCCGCCGATAAACGGCTTAGCTGAACAGGTATTCCACATCCTCCCGGGTCAGGGTCTTCACAAAGGAAGCATCATCAGAAATGATATCCCGGGCCAGGGCTCTTTTCTTTTCCTGTAACTGGAGGATCTTATCCTCGATGGTGTCCTTGCAGATCATCCGGTAAGCAAAAATATTCTTGGTCTGCCCGATCCGGTGGGTCCGGTCAATGGCCTGTTGCTCCACGGCAGGGTTCCACCAGGGATCCACGATATAGACATAATCCGCGGCGGTCAGGTTCAGACCCACGCCTCCCGCTTTCAGCGAGATCAGGAAGACCCGCACTTCATCGTTGTGCTGGAAACTCTGTATGGCTTTTTCCCGGTCAGGGGCTGATGTGCTGCCATCAAAATATTCGAAACGGATACCCAGCTCGGTTAGTTTTTCTTTGATCAGCGCCAGCATACCAAGGAACTGGGAAAAGATCAGGGCCTTGTGGTTGCTCATGTCCTCGCTTAATTCCCGGGCCAGTTCATCCAGTTTGATGGAATGATTTTCAAACTTCTCCTGTTCATTCAGTATCGCCGGGGAATCACAGATCTGCCGCAGTTTCATCAATCCCTGCAGGATGGTCAGCTGTGATTTATGGATACCCTGTGTTTCAATGGTTCCCAATATCTGGTTGCGGAAATCGTTGCGGTACGCATCATAAATACTGCGCTGCTCTTCTTCCATTTCGCAAAACAGGATCATCTCCTGTTTTTCCGGAAGATCCCGGGCCACCTGTTCCTTGGTACGGCGGAGTATAAAAGGATAAAGAATCTTTCTCAGGTGATCCTTGCGGTCCTGTTCGCCGAATTTATCAATGGGAATGGCAAATTCCTGCCGGAAGAATTCCATCGTACCCAGCATACCGGGGTTCAGGAAGTTCATCTGGGCAAAAATGTCAAATGTATTATTCTGCAGCGGGGTACCACTCATACAGAGCCGGTGCTTTGCATTCAGCAAACAGGCGGCCTTGGTCACTTTGCTCGAAGGATTCTTGATGGCCTGCGACTCATCCAGGATCACATAATCAAATTCCACACTCATCAGCAGTTTGATATCACTCCGTAATGTACCGTAGGTGGTGATCGTCACATCGTGATCCGTCAGTTCCTCTTTTACACGGGTCCTTGTGGCGCCATGGTGGATCCGGTAGGTAAGGGAAGGCGTGAATTTCCGGATCTCGTTTTCCCAGTTATAGATCAGCGTGGTGGGACAAACCACCAGTCCCTTCAGTTTGCCCTGCTCATTTTTATAAAACTCCATGAAGGACAGGGCCTGTACGGTTTTACCCAAACCCATATCATCTGCGAGGATACCGCCCCAGTTAATGTCCTTCAGGTAATTGAGCCATTGGTAACCCGCCACCTGGTAAGGCCGCAGGATTTTTTGTAAATAATGTGTCGGTTCAATCTCGCTGATCTTGTTAAACTCCCGCAGCTTCTCATATTTTTCTTCCAGCTGTACCACCAGTTCTTCCTCATCCCGGGTTTCGTACAGTTCATCCACCACACTCAGGTGGTAGCGGGACAATTTCAGTGAATCCGTTTTCCCCTCACCAACACGGAAGAGCAGGGAATATTTTTTCAGCCACTCTTCGGGCAATATCCCCAGGGTACCATCACTCAGGTGTACAAACTGCTGCTTATTGGCAAGGGCCCTTTTTACCTCGGCCACGGTTACTTTCTGGTCACCGAATAAAATATCCACCCGGGCATCAAACCAGTCGGTATTGCTGCTGATAAAGATCTTGGTCTGCGGTTTTGCCGTATTGAACCGGAAATTTTTAAGCGCTTCAAACCCGAACACCGGTGTCTTGTTTTCCTTCATCGCATCCACGAAAAGGAAGAACCAGTTATTTTTCAGTACATCCGTTCCCTTGAGTGCCAGGGTAGCGGAGTCTTCGTTGTAAACAAAATTGGAATGCAGGTTCTGCAGGGACTGGATAAACTCCTGCTCTTTCTCCCGGTTGCGGTGCACCACCAGTACCTTGTCTCCCTGCGGTACGATCACTTCGTCCCGGTCCCGGGCTTTTGTCTCGTATCCCTTATAGGAAAAAGAAGGCTGGAACACGAGGTAATCCCCTTTTTCCAGCAGGAATAATTTCACTTCGGGGTTGCCGTCCTTTATCTCCTGCACAAGGGCTTTGTCAAAATCCACTTTATGCTCCCGGGCCAGGGGCATGATAAAGGTCTGCAGGCTGTTCTGCCAGGCGGAGGAGTTAATGTTCATCTTGCCGCCGGGCAGGAATTTCTCCACCAGGTGGATTACTTCATTGTTGTTCCAGAGATGTGCCTGGTTATTGTATAAAAAGAAAAGTGGTGTTTCGGTTTCGTTGTCCCCGAGGTCAAATTCCAGCGGACCGGCTTTCACCCTGCACTGCACACTGTAATGCGAATTCTTGCGGATAATAAAATGCGGCTGTGCATTCCCCCCCTGCAATTGCAGCGGTTCGAGGTTACTTGTTTTAAAGGCTTTACCGCCGGGCAGTAAAAACACAAAGGGATTCCCGGCACAATCGTTGAACAGTTTTTTCAGCTTGGGTAGCATGTATTCCGCCATCAGCTCCCGGGTCTCATCCGGCAGGTCATCCTCTTCCTGGTGAATGATATTTTCCCAGATGCCGGAGAAAGGGGAGTTCCGGCTGATGTATTTATTGATCTCTGTGTCCTGCAGTTTTCGCAGCATGGTCAGCAGTTCCCGGTCTCCTTCGGGCAACTGGTCGGTATTCACATAGCGGCTGATATCTGTTTTCTCCACTTTGCCGGCAAACCCATCCTGGCCTTCATTGGGTTCACCGATGACCACATCCACTGTAAACCGGGGGTAATTCTTTTTATTGAAATTGAATACCACGCCCAGCCGCTGGGATGGTTGCGGCACCGCTTCCTCCTGCAGTACCGGCAATTCCTTTTCGCGTTCCTTCTCCCGCAGGGGAAGCAGGACCGGGCGGTTGGGTGCCGCCACCGGGGCCACCCGCTTAATACCGGGATCCAGTACACGTAAATAAGGTTTCCCGTCCTTATAGGCAAATTCAAATTTCCCTTTCAGGTCGTCTTCCAGCGAATAGCCATAGGCTTCCAGCAATTTGTTTTTTTCCTTATCCCAGTTGCGGATGCTGTCAAAATAGTTGGCGCCATGTGCATTCAGCAACTGGAGCAGTACGATCATCTTGGGCAGGCAGAGCGGATGGCTCTCATCCTCGTAATCGCAGCTGGTATCAAAATTCCGCTCCTCGTTCTTCCGGATGATCACTTTATAGGTCTGCCCGTTCAGGTTCACCGAGGCTTTCACGGTTTCATTTTCCGCGTACTCAATACCCGCTTTATTCGTGCGTAAAAAAGTCTCTGCATCAATAAAGGTTTCCGGGGAACAAAGCAGGCGCAGCGTTTTCAGGTCAATGGTCTTCATCTTGGCCACCGTATGACGCTGATCATACTTTACATTATCCGACTGCAGGTGTCCCCGGTCAATCAGTTCCTGCAGCTGGAATAAAGCCGCGGCTTCGTGCCGGCAGATATCGCCCAGGTTATAGGGGCAGGCGCAACGGAGAGACGTGTCTTTGGTATCCTTGAACTTCTGAATATATACTTTGTAGTAGGTGGAATAACTGTCATCCTTTACACGGAATACGGCAGAGCCAAACAGGTCATCGTATTCCACCAGTTCTACAAAACCTATTGCGTGAATTTTTTTCCCTCTCCGGATCACTTCATCAGTTCCGTGGGTGTACACATATTTAATAAGGTGCGGTAAGGCCATTCAGTCTGTCGGTTTGCAGTCTGCAGTTTGCAGTCTGCAGTTGCAATAGTAGGACTGCAAACTGCCGGCTGCCCGCTGCCAACTGGGGTTGGGGCAATCGGCAAATCTAAATGAATATGAGGCGGATTTCCTTGCGAAATGCAATAAATAAAAAATTAATTTTTTTCGGGAATTGTACCCGGAAAATGAAGTACCTTAGTAGGTTTTTTACTTCACAATCAATTTCCCTTCCGCATAGACGGGCAGTACATTTGCCACATCCGGTGTAAGACAGAACCGGATATCTTCAATCAGACCGAAACGTTCCACCAGGCGGTGATAATGTGTCAGCTTCGGCGCAAAGTCCACCAGCTTATTTTTATACTTGATATACATGGTTTCCGCCATCAGGGAACTGTCGCAATGAATGGTAAAATATTTACTGAGCTGGTGTATCACCGCGCCGGCAAACAACGTGTCTTCGAGGTTAAACCGGTCCTTCCAGCCGGCACAGCCCAGCACCACATTCTTTTTTTCTTTCACCAGGAAGTCGCAAACGGCAGACAAATTGGGAAAGGAACCCGCAACAATGGTGTCTGCATTCCGGTCCAGCGCCATCTGCAATAAACGGGTGCCGTTGGTGGTGGTCAGCACCAGGGTTTTGTTTTCAATAAATTCCCGTGAATACTCCAGGGGGGAATTACCGTGCTGCAATCCCTCGGCGATCATCCCGTCCCGCTCACCCGCGGCGATACCGCCAATATTCCGGCTGATCTCAATGGCCCTTGCCACCGAATCCACCGGGATCACACATTTAGCGCCGTTGTATAAAGCGGAGGCAATGGTTGAGGTTGCGCGGAACACATCAATGATCACCACCACGCTGCTGCTCAGATCGTATAAGTTTAATAAAGCCGGGGAAATGGAGGTATGCAGGGAGGGTTTTTGACTCATAGTTATACTGCAAAAATAATGCAACAGTGCCGAATACCCTGAACTGTTTATGCGTCCAGCCATTTTTTCCATTTCCCGTTTTCTGCATAGTCCCGGATGGTTTTATTGCGCTGGTCAAGGAGTTTCTTCATATACCCGGTGAGGTAAAGGGCATTGAACCATTTTCCCAAAACGCCATAGGGTGTTTCAAAATGCAAAAGATCAATGAGGATGGTGCCGTTATCACAGGGTTTGAAATAATGCTCGTGTTTCATCATTTTAAAATCACCCTCCACCTGTTCATCAATGAACATTTCCCCTTTTTTCATTTCCGTGATCTTGACCCGCATCAGTCTTTCCTTAAACAGGTGGCGGGCCCGCCAGGTGACGGTCTCTTCTTTCCCGATCAGGCCAAAACGAATTCCGGCCACCGCCTCTTCCTTATGACCGGACATGGATTCCTTATGCAAACCGATATGACGGCTGAGGTCAAAAACCACCTCCGCAGGTGCTGCAATAAAACTGGTAAGATGGATCGTTGGCATAGCGGGAACTATTTAATCCGGTACCGAACCGGTAAAATACAGGATTCCTCACCCCGATGCAAAAACAGGACCACAAGTTTCCTTATGAAAAAGGAATTTTCGCCACTTTGGCCAGCAGGAGCTTGTCCCGCACCTGGATGTAAATCTGCGAATCGATCGCTGCAAAAGCCGGGGGTACATATCCCATCCCGACCGCTTTGCCCAGGCTGGGCGACTGGGTACCGGAAGTGACCACGCCAAGCGCATGACCCGTAGCATCCTTTATTTCGTACCCATGACGGGGGATCCCCTTGTCCACCATTTCAAATCCCACCAGCTTACGGCTTACGCCTCCGGCTTTTTGTTTTGCAAAAGTCTCTTTAGAAGTAAAGTCCTTGGTGAACTTTGTGATCCATCCCAACCCGGCTTCGATGGGCGAAGTGGTATCATCAATATCATTCCCATATAAACAGAATCCCATTTCAAGCCGGAGCGTGTCGCGGGCCCCCAGCCCGATCGGCTTCATTCCCTGCGGACCGCCGGCTGCGAAAATCGCTTCCCATATTTTATCGGAGGCACCATCCTTGTCTTCAAAATAAATCTCCACACCACCGGCCCCGGTATAACCCGTAGCGGACACCAGCACATTTTCCACCCCGGCAAATACCCCCTTGGTAAACGTATAATATTTAAGGTTGATGATATCCATATCCGTCAGCGGCTGCAGGATCTTCGTGGCATTGGGACCCTGGATTGCCAGCAGGGCCGTCTTTTCGGAGATATTATGCATTTCCACGTTTCCCGTATTGTGCTGCACGATCCAGTTCCAGTCTTTTTCAATATTGGAGGCATTCACCACCAGCATATACACTTTGTTCTCTTCAATGCAATACACCAGCAAATCATCCACGATACCGCCCTGTTCATTGGGCAGGCAACTGTACTGCGCCTGGCCATCCTTCAGTTTGGACGCGTCATTACTGGTTACCCGCTGGATCAGGTCCAGCGCCCCGTCTCCCTTTAAAATAAATTCACCCATATGACTCACATCAAACACCCCCGCGTTTTTCCGTACCGTAGCGTGTTCATCATTGATACCGGTATAAGAGATCGGCATATTATACCCCGCAAAGGGGGCCATTTTGGCGCCAAGCGCAATATGTTTTTGTGTAAACGGGGTGTTCTTACTAGTCATACAGGAATAATTGAAGGTGCAAAGGTAAGCGAATATTGCACGTATTGTAAAAACAGAAAGACTCCCCGGGGGGAGCCTTCCTGCGGTCCCGGCTATTGGGACCACCAACGATCCCGCGGAACGGGACTTCAACCTCGCTTATAAAATTCTTTATAACACCAGGGAGGAAACCGGTGAAGGAATGCCCACAATGGCTCCTTCCGTATCCACCGCTCTTTTTATTTTCTGCACGACCGGCTTGCCGGCTTTTTGTTTTTCTTCCAGCTCTTTTATCTTCCGGTCACTTTCTTCCCGTTTGCGCTTTTCTTCATCCAGCTGCTGCTGGATCTTATTGTTGAGCTCTTCCTGCTCCACACTGTCGCCGGCATTATAGCGATAGTCATTGTTATACCGGCGTTCGGCCCTTACTTCTTTTACATAGTCCCCCTTCAGCTTCCCGTCAATTCCCATGGTATAATCCACCCCGGTGCTGTAATCAAAGGAATAATCATCCTCCATACGGACCTCCGCCAGGCGGTTTCTTTTGTATCTCCGGCCCACGGTGAACCGCATCGGGTTCAGCTTTTCCCGGATGGAGGCATCAAATCTTATTTTTTTGCCCACGGGAACCTGGACATAAATTTCCACCTGCTGTAAGCGGAACTTACTGCTCTTATCAATGCGGTATCCGCTGGCCAGGTCCAGTACACTGTCCCTGGAAACGGCGCTGTATTCAATTTTTGCCGCTCTTGTTTTGGCCTCTTCATCGGTACGGCCATAACTGTATTTTTTCAGGTAAACATGATAAAAACTGTCGGTGCTGGCTTCAAAGTTGAAACGAACAGTGGAGAGTTTCATGGTATCGGCTGAAATATCCCATCCGTCGGCCTCATCACTGATCCATCCAAATCCACCGGTATATTCCAGTTTGGGCTGTGATACAGCAAGGATCATTTTCCCTTTAACGGGTTGTGTCAGCGTTACCTCCGTATCCACGGATTTATAGGAACTGAGGTCATGACTGATACTGGAAGCCAGCAGGATCATGGAGATCCAGCCAATGGTCCAGAGTGCCCCAAAGGTCCAGCCCAGGTAATTGCTGCCGGAACGGGCCCGGATGATGCGGCGCACCACCCATACAATAAAAGCCACCAGCGGCACTACCAGAAAAAACAACAGGGTACCCCAGGCATAGATCTGCTGCCATTTGCTGGTCCACAGGAAATTATTGACCGGCCACCATTGCACCCCGCTGAACAAAAGGGCGATCAGGGAAACAAACAGGGCAAAGGCGATGGTTCCGAAAATGAAAAGGAAAAACACTTTAAACAATACCCCGATCGCATGTCCGAGTCCGCCGCCGGTACGACGGGCGGTTTCATTTACTTCCCGGGCAAATTCCTTTCCTCTTGTAGCACCGAATTCCTTTGCTTTTTCACCGAACTGCTGTGCGGAGGATTTTACTTCCTCTGTCCAGCCCTTCATTTTATCTTTCATGCTGTCCATCCCTTCTTTCACATTCTGGCGGATCGTGTTCACATCCACTTTCTCACCCCGCATTTCCATTTTCTGGTAGGGAGTAGTTGCCTCGGGTAATACGATCCAGAGAATAATATAGACCAGGATAAATGTGCCGGTAATGGAACTGAAGCCGATATTCCAGAACAGGTCAAAATCATAATGCCAGCGAAACCCTTTGAGGGAACTGAAAATGATATTCAGGATCAGCGGTGCGGCAAAGATCAGCCGGATCGTGGACGAACTTTTTCCAAAATAAGCGGCCAAACCGCCGGCTACCCCGCCGATCACACGGTCTTCGGGATTTCTGAACAGGCGCTTGCCTCCATATTC
Source organism: Sphingobacteriales bacterium (assembly GCA_016192105.1). Taxonomy (GTDB): domain Bacteria; phylum Bacteroidota; class Bacteroidia; order Chitinophagales; family Chitinophagaceae; genus JJ008. The sequence continues at coordinate 12,510 of JACPUV010000051.1, forward strand.
ATCCAGGTCTTTCGGCGGTAATACCATCCACATGATGATATAGGCCAGGAAACCGAGACCAAAACCGCCAAAAGTTACGATCGCAAAAAGGATACGCACAATAGCGGGATCTACATTCATATAGGCGGCGATGCCACTACATACACCCCCGATGAATTTATCACTGGTATCCCGGTACAAACGGCCTCTCGGCTTTTTCTCTTTTTCAGGCTGGGCGCTGCTTTGCTGGTAGGATTGCTGTTGCTGCTGGCTTCCCTGCAGGGGAATATCCCCGGCAGTAGCCGCTTCCGCTTCAAAATCTTCCGGGCGGCCCATGGAGCCGGCAATCTCGTCCACATCGGCATCCGTGATACAGGCTGCCCCTTTCCGCACTTTTTCACTCATTAGTTCAGCAATACGGCTTTCAATATCATTTATGATCTCGTCCCGGCTTTCCTCATGAGCAAAATAACGGCGGAGACTTTCAATATAACCCTGGAGGTGTTCGTAGGCCGAATCCTCAATCGGTATTACCCGGCCGCTCAGGTTGATGTTAATGATCTTTTTCATGATAAAAACTATTTGGTTGAAGTTGGTTGGTTAGTAGTTGACCGGGGTTCCGGGTTGCTTATTCGCCAGGGTATTCACTCCATTTGACAACTCATTCCATGTTTGTTCGAGCTCTTTATAAAAGACTTCGCCTTTTTCTGTCAGGGAGAAATATTTGCGGGGCGGCCCCGAATTGCTTTCCACCCAGCGGTACGTAAGCATACTGGCATTCTTGAGGCGGGTAAGCAAAGGGTACAGCGTGCCTTCCAGTATCTGCAGATTGGCCGCCTTCATCTCTTCCACAATATCACTGGGATAAGCCTCGCCCCGGCGAATGATGGAGAGAATACAGAATTCCAGGATACCCTTCCGCATCTGGCTCTGTGTGTTTTCAATGTTCATATTATTTCTATTTTATGAATCTGAATCAAAGATAAGGTGATATTTGGTACTATGCAAAACAAAGTACCATATTTTTTACGGTATCCCGTCTTACTAATTCAAGGACACTCTCCTAAGTCATTTATTATCCTGTACTTATATAAATTTTGGCCGCTAAAAGCAAACCCGCTCTTCTACATGAGTGGCCCGATTTGCGGATAAGCGCTTTTTAAAGAGAAATCCTTTTTTTTCCCGACTTTTACCCTTTAATGCAATGAAAAAGACCCTTTTTCCCTCTTTTTTACTGATTTTTCTCCTCTCAGCCTGTTCGGATAAATACCTGGCTTTCCAAAGCCGGTACCCCTTTAAAAGTCCCGACGGAGGACCGGATTACAGCCGGCTTGACTATTGGGCTGCCCATCCCTGGAAATGGGATCCGTCCGACAGCGTACCGGCTCCTCTCCGGAAGGAACAGCGCGATACTCTTGTGGATGTCTTCTTTTTGCATCCCACCACTTTTACCAAAAAAAAGAATGCGGATCAGCCCAATGCCGCTATTGATGATTCTTATATCAATGCCAAAACCGATTATAGCACGATCTTATTCCAGGCCAGTGTATTCAATAACCAGTGCCGGGTATTCAGTCCCCGTTACCGCCAGGCCCATATCCGGAATTTCTATACCACAGACACCCTGAAAAGCAAGGCCGCATTTGAACTGGCTTATGCAGATATAAAAAACGCTTTTGAATATTACCTGCAGCATTTTAACCAGGACCGGCCCTTTATCATTGCCGGTCATAGCCAGGGAGCGCTGATGGCCGAACGACTGCTGAAAGAATATGTGGAGGGAAAACCGCTGGCCAGCAGACTCGTGGCCGCCTATATAATCGGCTGGCCGGTACCCGGAAATTATTTTTCTTCCCTGCAAATTTGCTCCGAACCCGGGCAAACCGGTTGTCTTTGCAGCTGGCGCACCTACCGGAAAGGATATTCGCCTCCTTATCTTAAAAATGAAACAGTAACAGCACTGGTGACCAACCCCCTTAGCTGGACAACAGGCGGTGAATGGGTGAACCGGAAGCTGAACAAAGGCGCCATCGTACGCTTTAATAAATTATACCGGCACAGTGCTGATGCGCAAATACTGAACGGCCTGCTTTATACCCGCAAACCGAAATTCCCCTGGAGTTTTTTATACCGGAGCCGGAATTACCATGTGGGGGACATCAATCTTTATTACCTGAATATCCGGGAGAATATCAAAGAACGGGTTTCCGGTTTCATCCGAAATCAAACCCGCTGATCCCCATGCGATCCTTCCTGCATAGGACCCGGCGTTTTCTTTCCGGTAAACGGACCGCGATCGCTGTACTCTGCCTGGCCATAGCGGTCAAGTTCATAATACAGATCAGTTTTTTCACGATTGACGGGGATAAATCCTCCCAGTTACTGGCGGCCAAAAACCTGGCAGAAGGTCATGGGCTGACGATCGGGACGGTGGCGGATACAAACCTGTCGGCCGTACAGTATATTCCCATGACGGGATGGCCTCCCGGTTATTCGGTTGTACTGGCCCCGCTGATCCTCCTCTTTGATCATGACTATAAAACAGCCGCCCTGGTCTTTGACCTGCTGGCTGTACTTCCTTTCTTCCTGTACCTGTGGTTACTGCTGAATTATCTTGGCCTGCAAACCTGGCTGCGAAATCTCTTTATCCTTTTCGCCGGTTTTTTCTTTTATCCCTTTGACCCTGCTACCTGTACCGATCTCATTTCACTCTCCTGCCTCCTGGCCGGTTTTTACTACTGCCTGCTCCGGATGCAGGAGAAAAAAACCGCTTTCCGCTTCCTGCTGCTCCCGGTATTTTTTCTTTTTATGGCCGGCTTCTTCAGGTACCAGTATATACCGGTGGCTCTTTGCTTCCCTGCACTGTTCATGATAGCGGGCCGGTTCAATAAAAACAAAAACCGGATCCGCTCCGGCTTTGCGATCTTCCTGCCCCTGCTGGTACTGTTGGCTGGTCTGCTCTTGTATCAGCAGTATGCTACCGGTGCCCCCGCCTTTATCAATACCAGTGAAACCGGTTTTTTCCCTGCAAACCTGCAACGGATGTATCCCATTGTTCCAGCCAGTTTTTTTGATGTGGAAACCGCCTTATCTGCTTTCAGTCATTATACCGGAACCGACTACCTGCGAAACGGGACGATCCTGCTGGTTTCGGGCTATATCCTGTTCATTGTTTTTGTATTCATTGCCCTCCGCCGGCTTATCAAAAAGAAAGGGCAACTGGCGGGACCGGCAGATTATTTTTTATTCCTCGGAACGGGGGTTAGTCTCGGGCTGACGGCCTTGTTATTTTATCTCTCCGCAAGGAATTCCCCGCTTCAGTCCCCGCTTTACCAGCCCTGGACCTATATCCAGGAATTCCGGTATTTTCTTTTCCCGGTCCTTTTTATCCAGTTATCCGTTTTTTTCTTCCTGTTTAACCGTTTCGAAAAACTGTCCCGTTCCTGGAAACGGATAGCCTGGGTTTGCGCCACTCTCTTCCTGCTCCAGTTTACGCAGAAAGCGATCGTGGTTACCCGTTTACTCAGCAGTCCTGAACCTTTTTATCGTTCTGTCAGCTACCAAAAGAATGTACGCGATGTGATGAATGTCTTTGATTCCGCCAAAAAGCTGAACCCCGGGCAGGAGGTCGTGGTGGCTTCCCCGGATCCTGTTCTCTGTAATCTTGCCGGGCTGGAAAATAGCAAGGCCCTGTACTTTCCGCATACGCTCAGTAAGCCCCTGCGGTTCCGTTCCGGGAAACCCGTTAAACTATTACTGGCCATTGACAAAAGCCTTACCGGTTATTATTCGAAATACCTCGATTACCCGGTTGAGCACCCCTTTTATAGCCTGGGAAATCTGTACTTTTACCTGCTGGATGCTGAACCCAACTGACGATAACATCTTTGTAATTCTCCCTGTTTTTAATGAAGAGCCCGGGCTTATCGGACAAATCGTTTCCGGGTTGCTGCAACAAGGCTACCGGGTGGTGCTGGTGGATGATGCTTCCGCAAAAAAAGTAATGCTTCCACCGGCAAACCATCTTTTCCAGCTGCGTCATGCTGTCAACCTCGGGCAGGGTGCGGCCCTCCAGACCGGTATTGCCCTGGCCCTTAAGAAAAACGCGGATTACCTCGTGACTTTTGACGCTGATGGCCAGCATTCCATTGCCGATATTCCCGCCCTGCTCCTGCCCCTGCGGGAAAAAAAAGCGGATATCACACTGGGCTCCCGGTTCCTGCTGCCCGGTCACCACAACGCTTCCTGGTTCAGGCAACTGCTCCTGGAAGCAGGACGCTGGGTCAATTATTTTTTTACCGGGTTCTATTTATCCGATGCGCACAACGGGTTAAGGGCCATGAACCGCTATGCCGCCGAAAAAATCAACCTGAAGGAAAACCGGATGGCCCATGCCACCGAATTCCTGCTGCAGATAAAACAACACAAGCTCCGGATGCTGGAAGTGCCGGCCACGGTTACCTATACGGACTATTCCAAAGGCAAGGGGCAATCCGCATTCAACAGCCTCCGCATTTTTTTTGATCTATTTTTACATAAATTGTTCGAATGAACGGTATTCAACTATTACTGATAGCCGGGCTGGCCTTTGTTGCCGTTTATTTTTTTGTGCGCCTGCGCAACAGCCTGTTTGATCTGCTTTTGCTCCTAATATTACTGGCAACCGGGGTGGTCTTTATTCTTTTTCCGGAACTGAGCAACCGGCTGGCCAATAAACTGGGTGTGGGCCGCGGGGCCGACCTGGTTTTCTATACCAGCATTATTCTTTTCTGGTTTGTTATTTTGAAACTCTATGCCCGTCTCCGGAAACTGGAACAGATCGTCACCACTCTTGTACGAAAAGACGCCCTGGAGGAAGCCGATCCTAAGTCCCGGCCATGACAGGGAGTGGTGATTGGCGGGTCGGCTACTTTTCGGGTACACCGGGCCGGTTGATAAAGGGAGCTTGTTTTTGTATCCACGCTTTTTCTTCCGGGGTCATTTTTACCACCGCATATTTTTTTACCTGGTTGATGTTCATTTCATCCAGCACATCCACCAGGTTTTTATAAGAGGTACCCGGACCGGCCTTGATCAGCAGCATCAGCCCGCTTCTGCCTTCTTCCGTATGCCTTGCATCCAGCCATTGCTGCCGGCGGATGATCTGCTCCCGCAATCCCTGTTTACCGGAGATCCGGACCGGGAGGACGGCCCCTTCTTCGAGGGCTTTATTCCATTCGCCCGTATAATACCAGGCGCGGTCCTGCACATCGAGCAGCAGGGTAAAGGCGTTGGAATCGCCCAGTGGCATGGGTTTACCCTCTTTGGGCATAACGAGGTCCATGGCCGTAGGTTTGCTCAGCTCGGTCGTAATGACAAAAAAGCTGATCAGCAAAAATCCCAGGTCCACCATGGGGGTCATATCGATCCGTAACTGCTGCTTAAGCGGTCGCCGGACCCCGGCACGGTTTCTCCTTCCGGGCAGACAGTCCCGGTCTCCTGTATTCATCGCATCCATAAGCGTTGTTTTATAGTCAGATACAGGAGTCCCGGCTTTCCATAAAAAATCATCGGGACTGCTGATAGGGGTCATGACCCCCTTTCCCCGTTTTTGGTAACTTTAAGTACAATCATTTTATAATGAAAACCATCATTGTTCCCACCGACTTTTCGCCCATTGCCACCAATGCCATGCATTATGCCATCGATATGGCGAAAACTGTAAACGCCAGTTTATTATTGCTGCACGTGTACCAGGTGCCGGTCAGTTTTACGGATACCCCGATCGTGCTGGTATCGATTGAAGAGTTGCGGAAAGGAGCGGAAGAACAGGTTGCGAAGCTCAAAGAAGAAGTGGAACACCTGACTTCAGGTACACTGAAGGTTTATACCGAAACCCGGCTCGGCAATGTTAGCGATGAGCTGGAAAACCTCTGTAATAAGATCAGTCCCTTTGCCGTGGTCATGGGTACCAAGGGCGCATCCGGCGTGGAGCGGATCCTGTTTGGCAGCAATACGCTCACCGCGATCCGGCACCTCACCTGGCCGGTGATCTGCGTACCCCCGGGAAAGACCTATGGGAACGGGATCAGGCGGATCGGCTTTGCCTGTGATTTTAAAGATGTGGTGCAGTCCACCCCCACTCATTTTATCAAAGACTTTGTAAAAGAATTCCATGCGGAACTGGATGTGCTGAATGTGGACTATCAAAACCGTCATTTCAAAGCCGAAACACCCGAACAATCCATCCTGCTGCATACCTTACTCGAAGAAGCCAAACCCACCTATCATTTTATAGAGCATGCCGATATTGAAGACGGCATTAATGACTTCGCGGAAAAGAACAATCTCGATCTCATCATCACCATCCCCAAAAAGCACCGGTTGCTGGAAGGAGTATTTAAGCCAAGCTCAACCAAACAACTGGTCTATCAGTCGCATGTTCCGGTGATGTGTGTGCATGAGTAGTTGAAAGGTTCAAAAGTTGTCAAATTATTGCGTTGGGCCCATCGCTTGTGGATCACATTACCTTCCCCGACGGGTCTCCTCCAACTGCAACCAGCCTTAACAAACTCTTGCGGAGGGACCCGTCGCTTGCGGATTCCTCTTACTCATTATCACCGGGCTGCCGGCCGGTATAAAAAAGAATCACCCGCCCCATAGCAGGCCGGGTCGGCTGCGCCAGACCCGGCTTTGAAAAATTTTAAAAGAAGACCCGTGGCCGAAGGAAATTGACACACTTTTTGCAATACTCCCGCCGTTTACACAAAGAACTAAATACTACCTATTTATTTGGTACATCCTAAATCTTCTTCCTTCTAACAAATCTTTCTGCCTCTAAGATTTTCCCTTTTCTCATGACTGAAAAAGTAATAAATTCTTCATTACCTTCTTTTTTATTTAGAAGACCTAGTACTTGACCAATTCGAACTACTTGATTCTTTTTTACAACAACTGAATCAATTGACCCATATACGTAGTAATAAGACTTATCACTTTCAATTGCAATTACATATGACTCTTCTTTTAGTTTGGCAATTCCGGCAACTTTCCCTTGCGAGCAAGACAATATTTTATAGTCAGTAGTAGTAAATATTTTTATACCATTGGGATGCACATATAGCATGCTATCAACTTTTGAATACTTAATTACTCCATTAGCAATAGGGAATTGCAGCGTGTCGTTTGCGAATCCCTCAAATCCAAATCCCAAAAAAATGACAGATATAATTAACATTTTATTCATATACTTTTACCTTCCCCGACGGGTCTCCTCCACCCGCAACCGCTCTGACAAACTATTGCTTCGCGACCCATAGCTTGTGGATCCCTCTTACTCATTATACTGCCAGCCGGTATAAGAAAGAATCACCCGACCCAGCAAGCCGGGTCGGCTGCGCCAGACCCGGCTTTGAAGGAATTAAAAATAAAAAACCAGTATCTTCAATACGAAAAAAATTTCTACTGGCATGCGAGCAAAAAATCCAACCCCGGATGCTAAATTTTACAAACTAAATTTACGTGATTACAACAATACCTCCCTTAACATCGGGCGCAATATTTCAATTCATTCAGCAGTATTCTCTTATACTCTTTTACTTCATTTCCTGTTTCTTTGTCTTTCAATACTAGCCTTAATTATAGCCCCACTTGAATATATCTTCCTTTTTCTTACAACATCATTATTTCTTCTATTTCAAGTATATCAGAAGCTCGAACCAATCAAAACAATACAAATCAATTTTACAAATAAAGAACTGGAGTTTATACCACAAATATTTTTATTACGCCTGTTATATAGAAAAAAAGTTTACAGTTTTTATGAATTTAAGAATGCATCAATAGTTGAATCCTTTAATAGAAGATCGATAGACACTGTTTACATACTCGCTCTAACTCAAAAGTCAAACGATAGTAAAACTTACGTTTACCAGTCTCCCAACAAAGAAACTACTGAAAAGCTAAAGTTCATCTTTTCCAAACTATTCAATATGTAGGCTTCAATTCTTACAAAGCTCCAATGCTCTTACTCTTTACACTTTGAACCACACCAAAGAGCGGCTTCAAATTGTTTTACAAATACTACAGGGTTACAATTATGATTTCATATAAATATTTTGACACTTCAGTTCATGATTTTAATCACGATTGTTTCCTTTTTGTTTTATCAAATAAAATTGAAAGCAAAAGTGACTTATTGTTGGAAATCTCAAGGGGGCTAAATTTTCCAAATTATTTTGGGAACAATTGGGATGCCCTTGAAGAGTGCCTTTGCGATTTGTCTTGGATAACAGAAAAAAGTATTTGTATAATACACAGAGCTCTTCCCAGGCTTAAAGAGGATGAACTGGAGATTTATTTGAGTATTCTTGGAGACTTAAAAAATGTATGGCATTCTGATAATCTTCACGAAATAGTGATTTATTTTCCAAAATCTGAAAAGGAAAACATTGTTAAGTATTTCCAGTGATCAAATTGATAATTCACCATTAAAATCAATATACACAACGGGCCGGTTCGCGGATACTAACAATCCTGTTTTATTACATCCATAGTTAGCGGGGTTCCCTCCCCCGACGGGTCTCCTCCAACTGCAAACAGCCCTGTAGCAAGCCAGACCCGGCTTTGAAGGATGCTAAAGTAAGACCCATGACCGAAGGAAAATCTCGGGCTCATTCTGAGCGCTGTGGAGATTTCAGACTACTGGTCCGGACCTGAGCCTCGGGCTCAGGCCAGATACATTAATGTTGAAGGTAAGGAACACTACGAACAGTGAGGGAGGAGACAATCCTAACTCTTTTATTTAAAATCAGCAGATTTGAAAAAACAAGAAACATATGTGGTATCATTAACACATTCATCCTCAATAATATTGTCGTTCGAAAATAATACGCACCACCCCGATTTTAGATTTACTATATATCCCCACCCATAAACCATTCTCCCAGTATCCAAGGATTTCACTTTTACTTCTTTATAGGTAGACTTTACCGACAACCCCTCGGGTGTTTTAAATGAATCGCCATATACAAACAAGTTATTAATCTTTTTATCATCGTCTATAGTAAAACGATAACATATATTCGAAAGTTTAATTTCATAGCCGTCATCAAATTGAGAAGCAGAAGTTAGCAGTGAAATTTTTTCAGAAACAACCTCCCCTACTTCTATTTCATTACGGCTATTAAACCTTTGCTTGCAACCCAAAAATAGCAGCCAACTAACAATAAGTAAAATTAATACACTAGCTCGCATTGGATAATCTTGTACCTCTTCTTTTATATTTTTTGATTTCATCTTCTGCCCCTCGCTGTCCGTAGTGTTCCTTTACCCGCTTAAAAATAAGAAAATAACTAATTTATGACGGTTGGCCTGAGTCTGCGACTCAGGTCTGTCAAAACCTGTATTTATAGAAAATTTACCCGCAGCAATTCAACCCTTTCAGCAGCCTGGTAATCCCGGGCACTGCTTCCCCGACGGGTCTCCCTAACCGCAACCAGCCCCGACAAACTAGTGCTTTGCGACCCATAGCTTGCGGATCCCTCTTATTCATTATCACCGGGCTGCCGGCCGGCATAAAAAAGAATCACCCCGACCCATAGCACGCCGGGTCGGCTGCACCAGACCCGGCTTTGAAGGAAATGCCAGAACACTTCGGACAGCAGGGCCTTGTTGCTTAATTACTGTCTATCCCCGTAGAATAGTTTTTAATTATTTTAGCGTTGCTATCGAACTGAAGTAAAATCGTTGTATAGCGGCCATAGTAATCTGTTATATAATCGGCAGTAGTCAATCTAGGGTTAAAAAGAAAAATATCAAGTTGCATTTTGTTATTGCACAATTTTGAAAAGAAAATTATAAATTTTGGAATACTGCCTTTACCTATTCCTGTGTTTATTAAATATCTTAATGTATCGGTTGGCCTTACCAAACAAACCGTGTTTAAAGAATCGCTTTCTTTTTTTAATGAATCGAATATGTTATTAATATGAGCCCCTTCAATAAAACCACCAGAAAATTCTTCCAGTCTAAACCGTGTAAAATTATTATTAACCAGTAATTCGTTTTTATCCCTAATATCCCCTTGTTTTAACAAGCTATCACAGACAAAAGAGAAAGCGGATTTATAAAAGTTCTCCTCTCTTGCTTCTGCCGAAGTAGATAAAGTACGAACACAGGTATTCAAAGAAAAAGCTGATATAATAAATATAAACAATAGCTGTACTTGTATCATAGCTTATTTTTTACTGAGGTCTGTTAAACCCCCCCGCTGTCCGTAGTGTTACTTTACCCGCTTAAAAATAAGAAAATAACTAATTTATGA
>JACPUV010000053.1 GCA_016192105.1 Sphingobacteriales bacterium
GGGAAGGGGGTAAAAGGAAATTTGGAGCGCCCCCGCCTTGCAGATTCTTTTTATTCTTTTTAACGCCGGGCACAAAACTTTTTACCGATATTTAAGTTCCAATAAATAAGTATTTCCGTGAAGAAACTAAGCCTGTCCCTGATTTTTACCCTGCTTATTGTATCTGTATTTGCACAGGATACCACCTCCCGCCGTACCAGTAAGAATGATAAAAAAGAAGCCCGCCGGCAGAAAGTTAATAACATGATCCGCCAGGCGGAAGAGGGCGTGCTGGTCTATCAGAAGCAAAGTGTTTTCGGTTTCCAGGCCCGTACGAACGGGTATGGACTTTTTTATGAACTGGGGCGAATGAAGACTAACCGCAAGACCAATATTTACCGGATCGATATCACTGAGATCAAGCACCTCAAGGAGAATAAAGTACAAAATTCGGCCAACGGATTTATCTTTTTCGGCAACCCCTTTATCTATGGTAAGATCAACAATTTCTACCAGGTTACCCTTGGCTTCGGGCAGCAGCGTATCCTGGGACAAAAGGGAAATAAGAACGGGGTGGCTGTTTCGGCCGTGTACAATGGAGGGCTGTCACTTGGTTTATTACGCCCTTACTACCTGGAAGTGGAGGACCCGGTAACCGGGGACAGCAAAGTGATCAAATATTCCGTGGAAGACAGCTCCGTTTTCCTGGGTAACACCATTATTGGGGGAGGGGGAATCGGCAAAGGCTGGGGGGAAATGAAAGTAAAACCCGGTGTATTTGCCAAAACCGCCCTGCGTTTTGATTATGGCCGTTTCAATGAGGTGGTTTCCGGTCTTGAGATCGGCATTAGCGGCGAGTTGTATGCCCAGAAAATACCCATCATGGCCCATCAGAAAGACCAGCAATTCTTCTTCCAGGCCTATATAGCCCTGCTGTTTGGGCGGCGCAAATAAAGCCCTAATTTTGCCGGATGACTGAACTTCCTGTCGTCCCCGCGGCGAGTGATAAAGAGCCCAGGACCCGCAAGCCGGACTGGCTGCGTGTAAAGCTGCCGATTGGCGAAAGCTACAAACATGTTCGCGGACTGGTTGACCACCATAAACTTCATACGATCTGCGAAAGCGGTAATTGTCCGAATATGGGCGAATGCTGGGGAGCCGGCACGGCTACTTTTATGATCCTGGGAAATGTGTGCACACGGAGCTGTGGTTTCTGCGCAGTGGCCACGGGGAAACCCGAACCGGTTGATTGGGATGAACCCCAACGGGTGGCTGAGGCCATACACCTGATGAAAGTAAAACATGCGGTGATCACTTCCGTTGACAGGGATGAATTACCGGATGGCGGCTCTACCATCTGGCACAATACTATCAAAGCCGTTAAGGCCCTGAATCCGGATACAACTCTCGAGACGCTGATCCCTGATTTCAAAGGAAAGAAAGAAGACATTCAACGGGTGATCGACGCGGCGCCGGAAGTGGTGAGCCATAATATTGAAACGGTAGAACGCCTGGCCCGCCAGGTACGTATCCAGGCAAAATACTGGCGAAGCATGGAAGTGATCCGTAGCCTGAAAGAAGGAGGGATGCGGACAAAGAGCGGAATCATGCTGGGACTGGGCGAGAAAAAGGAGGAAGTGATCCAGACCTTAAAGGACCTGCAGGCCTATGGCTGTGATGTGGTGACAATCGGCCAGTACCTGCAGCCTACGAAAAAACATTTACCCGTAGAACGTTTTATACACCCCGATGAATTTGCTGAATACAGGGAAATCGGTTATAACCTGGGACTGGATTATGTAGAAAGCGGTCCGCTTGTCCGTTCCTCTTATCACAGCGAGAAACATGTGTTTGCCGGAATAGGAAGAAAGGACTGGGAAGCAGGCGGGAAGAAAGAAGGCGGAAGCGGGGAAGCCTGAAAGACCCATCGGTTTGCGTTGTCTATAATAAAAGAGGGGTATTAAAACGTTCAATTAATAATAAAAGAAATTGCGCCAGGTTCCCTTTTTTATACTGCTTATTTTTTCTTCATTATTTTCAGCCGGCCAGGTTGACTGGCAAAATATCGACTCGCTTTATGGCCCCCTGCCTGCTTCGGTGCATGTGTACAAAACAACCAGCAGGTTGGATGGCAAACCCAATATCGCCTATTACCTGGAAGCCGACCTGCGGGATAGGGGATTGTATTTTTCAGTAGATACATCAAAAAACAGGAGGCTGACGCCCGCACAATTCTATAAAAAAGGGTATGACTCTCTTGCTTTATACGAAAATTTTAGATTCCCTTTAGTGGTGGTAAATGCTACTTTTTTCTCCTTTGCCAGTAACCAGAACCTCAATGCTGTAATAATGGAGGGGAAACTGGTAGGGTATAATATACATACCATCAATGGCCGCGGGAAAGATACTTTCACCTACCGGCATCCCTTTGGCAGTGCATTGGGCATTTCAAAAAAAAGGGAGGCGGATATTGCCTGGCTATTTACAGATTCTTCTTCCCGTTATCCCCTGGCCAGCCAATTCCCGGTAATGCCTGTCAGGGATTCCATCGAAAAACCATCCTGGCCCTACCTGGCCCGGCAAGTATCCGTTCCTGAACACAATGGGTTTGAAAAATGGAAAATGCGCACAGCAGTCGGTGGCGGACCGGTCCTGGTGCAAAAGGGTGAGATCAGGATTACCAACAACGAGGAACTCAAATTCGCCGGTAAAGCTATAGCAGACAAACATCCCCGTACAGCCATGGGGTATTCAGGGGATCATAAACTCATTATACTGGTTATCGAGGGTCGCTATCCGGGAATTGCGGAAGGAGCGACACTGACCCAGGAAGCGCTTTTATTAAAAAAGCTTGGCTGCCTTGAGGCTCTGAACCTCGATGGCGGCGGCAGCAGTTGCCTGCTGGTTAATGGAAAAGAAACCATCCGGGTATCCGACATAAGCGGGCAGCGCCCGGTACCTGCCGTATTTATTATTCGTAGTAATCGCCCGTAGCTTCCCCGTTGTGGAAAACAAATCCGCTTTTGACAGTCAAATGACATGCTTTGGCATGGTTTTCATACCTCTCAGTCAGGTTAAAAACTGAAAAACATGAAAAAATTATTTCTTTCCCTGGTTGCCGTAGCCGCAATAGGGACCCTTGTGTTAGTAGCTTGTTCCAAGGAAAACAGTAAGAACGGGACAACGGTTAAGATCCGGATGACCGATAATCCCGTAAATGCCGAGGCAGTTAATGTGGATATTCAGCAGATCAGGGTGAAATTCCGCGAGGATTCCCTGGGCGGCTGGATGAATCTGGATACCCATGCCGGGGTCTATGATCTGCTGGGGCTGCAAAACGGTGTGGATACCTTATTGGCAATTGGCGTGGTGCCCGCTGATACCTTAAAGGAAATCCGTTTTGTACTGGGAGCCAATAATTCCATCCGGGTGGCCGGAATTGATTATCCGCTTTCTGTCCCGAGTGGTTCCGAGTCCGGGCTGAAAATCAAAGTGGACAAACGGCTGAACGGTACCCTGGATTCATTGCTGATCGACTTTGATGCCGCTTTATCCATTCACCAGACGGGTAACGGAGACTACCAGCTGAGGCCGGTACTGAAAATAAAATAAGCGTTGGAAGAGATTCCTATGATAACATTAAGCCCGGTATCGCTACCGGGCTTTTCTATGCAGTTCTATGTCCGCGAAGCTCAATCCCAGACCAGGGCACTGGCGCCTAAAATGGCCGCATCAGCTTCTTTCAGTTCACTGAACATCAGTTTTACTTTATTCTTAAATACCTGGATCAGGTTCTTTTCCATCGCATCGCGGGTCGGGTTCATGATCAGGTCGCCGGCCTTGGTCAGTCCCCCGAACAGGATAATCGCTTCAGGGGATGAGAACATGATAAAATTGGCCAGCGCTTCTCCCAGGATCTGCCCGGTAAAATCAAAGATCTGCCCGGCAATTTTATCTCCTTTTACGGCACATTCATAAACCGTCTGGCTGGTAATGTCATTGAGTGAATAATCCCGGAGTAAACTTTCCGTCTGCGGGTTTTCCGTCAGGATCTCAATAGCGGTTTCCCTGACCCCCGTGGCCGAAGCATACGCTTCAAGGGGACCCCTGACACCCGTACCCTTGTGCAGGCGGCCGCCGGGTCTGACCACCACATGGCCGAGTTCACCGGCAAACCCGTCATGACCGAGTACAATTTTACCGTCGATCACGATCCCGCTGCCCACCCCTGTACCCAAGGTGATGGTGATGAAATGTTTCATGCCTTTTGCACATCCGTACATCATTTCACCCACCGCTGCGGCATTCGCATCATTGGTTACTTTTACCTTTATCCCGAATTTTTCCGAAACCATACTGGCCAGGGGAATGATCCCTTTCCATTTCAGGTTGGCGGCATGTTCGATATTACCGGTATAATAATTCCCGTTGGGGGCGCCGATCCCGATCCCGATACAGTTATCGGCACCGCCGGCCTTTGCGATCAGGGGGGTGAGCTTCAGGTACAGGTCCTCGATAAATTCCTGTACATTATCATGTTCATTGGTCAGGGTCCGGTCCTGGGCAAGGATCACCCCGTTTTTATCAACGATCCCGAATTTCGTGTTTGTACCCCCGATATCAATTCCGATTGCAAATTCTGACATATTGATTGCTTGAAAAAGTTATAATTAATGTCCACCGCTGCTTACTTCCGCATCGTAGTCAATACCCTGTTTTTTCAGGATACCTTTCACGGCAAAAGCAAAGAAGGCCAGGTAACCAAAGCAAAGGACGGCCATGATATAGGAGTGGTGAATCCCTATTACATCAGCCAGTTTACCCTGGATCGGGGGAATAATACCGCCACCCAGAATCATCATGATCAGGAAGGCGGAACCTTCTGAAGTGTATTTGCCCAGACCCGCAATGGATAAGCTGAAAATACTCGGCCACATAATGGAACAAACCAGTCCACCGCTCAGGAACGCATAGATGGCTACGGTGCCGGTGGTCAGTAAACCTATCGTCATGGCAAGAATACCCAATAATCCGAAAATAAGCATTGTCCGTGCCGGTTTGTCTTTACTCAGGTAAAAGGCGCCGATCTGGATCAGCACACATACCACGTAATAATACAGTGGTTCCATATCATATTGCGCCAGGGAATTGATCCCGATCAGGATACCAAAAGCGAGCAGGGGTACTGCAAATTTCAGGATACTCCGGGTCCGGTCACTCAGTTTAAAAGCATTAATGGCCCCGGTCCAGCGGCCGATCATCAGGCTTCCCCAATACATAATGATATAAGGTGTCGCTTCAGAGGCCGCGTGGGAACCAAAATCCTTTTGCCGTAATAATTCACCCAGGTTGCTGCCAATCGCGACTTCCACGCCTACATACACGAAGATAGCCAGCATACCCAGCACCAGTTGAGGATATTGCATCGGGCCCCATCCGTCCGCTTTTTTCTTCGCACTCAGGTTAGCAAACACTAAGCCGCCCACCACAACTATCAGGGCCCCGATCAGCCATTTCAGGCGATAGGCTTCCATGGCATGTTTTTCAGCGTCAGTTGCATTGGTAAGGTCCGTTTTATAGCTGCTGAACACCGGTACAAACATAACGATCAGCAGACCGGTCATGATTAGTAAAGTATATAAGGCTTTACTGGCTTTTTCTGTTGATTCCACCATTTTCCCGGATGGGACTTTTTTGGAAAAAAAGAATAAAGCAGCTGCGCTGAGAAAGAGGATGCCGACAAATGTATAGAGTGTAATTACTTTTGACAGGCTGAGCGAAGCGATCTTTTCATCTGTAATCGCTGCGGTAGTACCGAAGAGGGCAAGGGCTACGATCAGCGGACCAACAGAAGTACCGAAAGAGTTCACTCCACCGCCAAGATTAACCCGGCTGGTACCAGTGGCTGGATCACCCAGGGAGATGGCAAAGGGCTGGGCGGCTGTTTGCTGCAGGGAAAAGCCCAGCGCCACAATAAACAATCCCAGGAGCATTCCCGGAAAACTGTTCCCGTTTACCGCCATGATCATGGCCGCTGCCCCGAGAGCCGAAAAAAGAAGGCCGTAAACAATACTGTTTTTATAGCCCCATTTACCCACCAGGTCTTTTCCTCCATAGGCGCCATAGGCAAAGAGAATCAGCGCCCCGATATAATACGCCGTATAAAAGGCAAAATCAATCAGCTGGCTCTGGAACTGGTCCAGGTGAAAATAGTGTTTGCAAAAAGGGATAAATACACTGTTCCCGGCAGCAATAAAGCCCCAGAAAAAGAAAACAGTAACTAACGTACTTAACGCTCCGTAATTCGTGGGTTGTTTGGATTGACTCATAGCAATCGTTTATTGTTATAAATAGGCTGAAAGTAGGACAATTTTCATTCCCGGTAAAAAACAACTGTTCGGGTTGTTGACAGCTTGTCTAAAAAAAGAGTTGATCCGCTTAGGGAATTTTTAAAAACAGGGAAAATATCATAATCTTTTTTACGGCCCGTTATACCGGCAATGAAAATAATCCCCTAAATTACCGGGCAAAATCGAATACCGCTCGTATGGAGATATTACATGTTGCGGCAGAATGTTACCCGGTGGCCAAGGCCGGGGGACTGGGTGATGTGGTGGGTGCTTTACCCAAGTACCAGGCCGAACTGGGTCATGTGGCGAAAGTGGTGATGCCCATGTACCGCACCAAATTCCTGTATGCAAATGAATGGGAACTGGTTCACGAAGGCGATCAGCGGATCGGCCCCTGGCAGTTCCACTACAGCGTGATCAGGGAAAAAACAAACAAACTTGGTTTTGATCTCTACCTTCTTGATATCAACGGGCTGCTCGATCGCGAAAAGATCTATGGCTATGATGATGACACCGAACGGTTCCTGGCCTTCCAGGTGGCGGTTTGTGACTGGCTGAACAAATGGCAGCACAAACCAGATGTGATTCATTGCCACGACCACCATACCGGCCTGATCCCCTTTATGGTGAAATATTGTCTTGAGTTCAGGCAGAAACTGGCTGATGTGCCCACCGTTCTGACCGTGCACAATGCCCAGTATCAGGGCTGGATCGGCTGGGATAAATATTACCTGCTGCCGCCATTCGATTCCTGGAAATGGGGGATGCTCGACTGGGCCAATTCGATCAATCCACTGGCTTCCGCCGTAAAATGTGCCTGGAAAGTAACCACGGTCAGTCATAGTTATCTCGACGAATTGCGGGAAGAAGCAAATGGCCTCGAGAATCTTTTTCAGTATGAAGTGGGAAAGAGCTCCGGCATCCTGAACGGGATCGACAACCAGGTATGGGACCCTCTTACCGATACGATGATCGCCAAAAACTATGACAAGGAACTGGTGGCAAAGGGGAAGAAGAAAAATAAAAAAGAACTGGCGGGGCAATTCGGGTTTGATCCCGATAAACCGCTGATCGCTTTTATCGGGCGCCTGGTGGGAGAAAAAGCGGCCGACCTGCTGCCCGAAGCCATTAGCCAGTCCATCTACCAGCACCATGGCAATGCCAGTTTCCTGGTACTGGGATCCGGTGACCCGAACCTGGAAGACCGGCTTGACCAGATGAAACACCAGTTTGGCGGTTATTATAATTCGTATATTGGATACAGCGAACCACTCAGTCACCTGATCTATGCCGGTTCCGACTTCCTGCTCATGCCCAGCCGCGTAGAGCCCTGCGGACTGAACCAGATGTATGCCCTGCGCTATGGTACGGTTCCCATGGTCCGGAATGTAGGGGGATTGCGGGATACCGTGACCGATATGGGTGACTGGCAGGGGATCGGGATCCGCTTTGACCAGCCCTCAGTATGGGACATCACCTATTCCGTAGGCAGGGCTATTGATCTTTACAATAATAAACAAGAACTTTATAACTGGATGCGCAGCCATATGATGACCATTGATCATTCCTGGGACTCATCTGCACAACAGTATATTGACCTTTATCAATCACTGAAATAAAAAGACCGGCTATGGCAATCAGGACTATCACCCACTCAAAGGAAATTCTATCTGTTATTCTCGGCGGCGGTGCCGGATCCAGGCTCTATCCCTTAACGGCGAGCCGCTCCAAACCCGCGGTACCCATTGCCGGTAAATACCGGTTGGTGGATATTCCCATTTCCAACTGCCTGAACAATGGCATCGGAAGGATGTTTGTACTGACACAGTTCAATTCAGCTTCCCTCAACAGGCATATCAAAAATACCTATCACTTCAGTGCGTTCAGCAAGGCCTTTGTGGATATTCTGGCGGCGGAACAAACCCCCGATAACCCGACCTGGTACCAGGGCACGGCCGATGCGGTCAGACAGGGACTCCGGCATATTGAGACCTTTGAAAGCGATTATATCCTGATTCTTTCCGGTGACCAGTTGTACCAGATGGATTTTGCGGAAATGCTGGAAAATCACAAAAAACTGGGGGCCGATATTTCAGTGGCCACGATACCGGTGGCCCAGCGGGAAGCCCCGGAATTCGGGATCCTGAAAAGTGATGCCGGCCTGATCACTTCCTTTATTGAAAAACCTAAAAAGGAAGTCCTGGGTGACTGGGTAAGCGATACCGGCGAGGACATGAATGCCGCCGGACGGATCTACCTCGCTTCCATGGGTATTTATATTTTCAACCGCAAACTGCTTTTTGACCTGCTACGGGACGAATACAAGGATGCCACTGATTTCGGAAAAGAGATCATCCCGCAATCCATCAGCAAGTATAAAGTGGCCAGCTACCAGTATTCCGGTTACTGGACGGATATCGGGAATATCTACTCCTTCTTTGAAGCCAACCTGGACCTGACAAAAGATATTCCGGACTTTAATATGTTTGATAGCGACCGGACCATTTATACCCGTTCCCGGATGCTGCCCCCGGCCAAGATCAGTGGTACCACGCTGGAAAAAACGCTGATTGCGGAAGGATCGATCATCAATGCTTCCAGGGTGGAAAATTCAGTAATCGGTATCCGCAGCCGGGTGGGGCATGGCAGTACGATCGTCAGCACCTATATCATGGGGAGTGATTATTATGAGACCCTCACAGATATTGCAAAGGATACCGAAAATGGGGAGCCCCCGCTGGGTGTGGGCGAACGCTGTTATATCAAGAATGCCATCCTGGATAAAAATGTCAGGATCGGAAATGATGTACGCATCAATGGCGGAACCCATCTCGAAAATACCGATCATGCCCTCTACACCGTAAAAGACGGGATCGTGGTGGTGAAGAAAGGAGCGGTTATACCCAACGGATTTGTAATTTAAAGCAACCTGCTTGCCGGAAATAATTTAAGGTACACATTTGTGTACCTTTTACATATTATTCCTACCTTCCCCTTGTCTTTCAATTAAAACCGATTGCATATGTCATTAGCCATTGCAGGTACTAAGCCCAAACTCAGCCTGGTTCAGATCATTAATATGAGCGTGGGTTTCTTTGGAATCCAATTTGCTTTTGGGTTACAAAATGCAAATGTCAGCCGCATTTTCCAAACATTGGGAGCGGAGATCGAAAAGATTCCCATTTTATGGATTGCTGCACCACTTACCGGGCTCATTATCCAGCCCATCATCGGTCATATGAGTGATAAAACCTGGTTGGGTAAACTGGGCAGACGCCGTCCTTATTTCATGACCGGAGCTATATTCGCTTCATTAGCTTTATTTGTTTTTCCGGGAGTAAAGGCTTTATGGATGGCAGCCGTAATGCTCTGGATATTGGATGCATCTATTAATATATCCATGGAACCTTTCAGGGCTTTTGTTGGGGACATGTTGCCGGATTCACAGCGGACTACAGGCTTTGCAGCGCAAAGTTTTTTTATTGGTGTTGGCGCCGTTATTTCTTCCCTGCTCCCGGAAATACTGACAAAAATGGGCGTGCAGAATGTGGCTGCGGCCGGTGTTATTCCGGATTCAGTCAGGATTTCATTTATTATTGGTGCCGTGGTTTATATGTTGGCGATAACATATACCGTTGTTACCACCAGGGAGTACTCGCCGGAAGAAATGAAATCTTTCGGTGATATCGATGAGAAGGACAGTACTATCACTATAAAGACTGCAGCAGGTGTTTTCAGGTCAAAGGGATTTCTCTGGTTTATCACCGGCGCTGTACTTGTGGCTGTCTTATTCTTTTACAATCGGAGTGCGTCCCGACCGCTTGAAAAGGAGCTGTATGTGCTAACAGGTGGGATTGCCTTTTACGGCTTTCTTCAACTGATTGCTTCCTTTATGGCTGGCCGGCAATTAAAGAATGGCTTTTTGGAAGTCATGGACGATCTTAATTTCCTGCCGGATACCATGAAAAAACTGGCCGTTGTTCAGTTCTTTTCCTGGTTCGCCCTTTTTGCCATGTGGATATATACCACGGCCGCACTGTCCCAGCATATTGCTGGTACAACAGATACTACATCCAAGGCGTATAACGATATGGGCAATTGGGTGGGAGTTCTTTTTGCCTTTTACAATGGCTTTGCAGCTCTCTTTGCATTTTTACTCCCGGTAATGGCAAAAAAGTACTCCAGGCCGCGTACACATATGATCGCATTGATCGCCGGCGGGTTAGGGCTGATCTCATTCTATTTCTTTAAAAACGAAAACCTGCTGATTATTAGTATGGCCGGTATTGGCCTTGCCTGGTGCAGTATTCTGGCTATGCCGTATTCGATGCTCACCAAAGCGCTTCCCGCAAACAAGATGGGAGTTTATATGGGAATCTTTAATTTCTTTATTGTAATTCCCCAGATACTGGCAGCTACATTATTAGGCATATTCACGACGAGGTTTTTCCATGGGAATGCCATTTTCACTATCGTGCTGGGCGGATGTTCCATGATAATCGCCGCTATTCTTACTTTACGTATTAAAGACAAATAATCGTATGAAACGCGTATTACCTTTCCTGTTCCTGCTGTTGCAGGCTTCTTTGCATGCCCAGGATATTTACCCCACACACTGGTGGGTGGGAATGAAAAATCCCGCACTCCAGCTGATGATCCACCGGGACCGCGTGGCAAGAGAGAATATTACGCTCCTTCCTTATGCCGGGGTGAAGCTGGTCCGGCAGTACAAGGCAGAAAACGAAAATTATCTTTTTATCGACTTACAGATATCGGCATCCGCCAGGCCGGGGAAACTAATTTTCCGGATTGATAACCTGCAGTCACCGGAAGCCGTTTCCTATAAAACCTTTACGTACGAACTGAAACCCCGTCACAAAGAGAACGGAAAAACAAGAGTGCTGGGCGTCAATGCCAGTGATTTTATTTACCTGCTTATGCCCGACCGCTTCAGCAATGGCGATCCTTCGAATGATTTTTTTGAAGACATGCGGGATACCGGTCATGACCGCAACAACCCCTTTGACCGGCACGGAGGCGATTTGAAAGGCGTGGAGAATCACCTGGATTATTTAAAGGACCTGGGTGTGACCGCGGTCTGGATGACACCCGTGGTGGAGAACGACATGGCCCGGACCCTGGAAGGCGGGACTTCCAGAGCTACGTATCATGGATATGCATTTACCAATCAATACCAGGTGGACAAACGGCTGGGAGGGAATGAAGCCTACCAGTCACTGATCACAGAAGCCCATAAAAAGGGAATGAAGATTATCCAGGATGCCGTCTATAACCATATGGGCAGGGATCATTTTTTTGTTGAAGACCTGCCGATGAAGGACTGGCTGAACCAATGGCCTGCTTACACGAATACTTCTTATAAGGATCAGCCGCTGGTGGACCCCTATGCGGCCGCTATTGATAAGAAGACGGCTGTGGATGGCTGGTTTACCCCTTTCCTGGTGGACCTGAACCAGCGGAATCCCTTTGTCGCTACCTTCCTGGTACAAAATGCGATCTGGGCCACTGAAGAGTTTGGTATCGATGGCTGGCGGGTGGATACATATTTTTACAGTGATCCTGTTTTTCTCAATAAAGTGAACGAAGCGTTGTACCGCGAATTCCCGACCGTCACTGTATTTGGCGAGGTATGGGTGCAGAGCGTGACCAATAGCGCCTATTTCTGCGAGAATAACATGGCGGTTCCTTTCAAACACAATAGCCAGGGGGTAACGGATTTCCCGCTTTATTTCGCTACCAATGACCTGCTGAACCAGCCTTTCGGCTGGAACGAAGGCGCCAACCGGTTTTACCAGGTGCTGGCGCAGGATATTTTGTACAAGAACCCGATGCGCAATTGCCTGTTCCTGGATAACCACGATCTTGACCGTTTTTATTCAGTGATCGGGGAGGATTTTCAGAAATATAAAATGGCCATTAATATCCTGCTGACCCAGCGGGGTATCCCCCAGTTGTATTATGGTAGCGAGATACTGATGAAGAATTTCAAGAATCCTTCAGATGCGGAAGTGCGCCGGGATTTCCCGGGCGGGTGGCTGGCAGATACGGTGAATAAGTTTACTCCGGGCGGGCGGAATGCACAGGAGAATGAAGCATTTAATTATGTGAAAGCCCTCGCGAATTTCAGAAAGAATTCATCGGCGATTGGCAGGGGCAAACTCATGCAGTTCCTGCCGAAGGATGGACTCTACACCTATTTCCGCTACGATTCCAAACAAACCGTGATGGTCATTTCCAATACCGGCCGAAACACGGGTAAACCTGACTGGAACTATTTTGCCGAACGGGCCGGTGGCTTCAGTAAACTGAAAAATGTGGTTACCGGGGAAATAATTCCCCTGGAAGGGTTTGACATCAAACCCAAAGAAAGTTTTGTGTTTGAATTACTGAAATAATTCTTAGAGGAAAATATTCCAGATGGCCTGCTGACCCCAGGAGCCCCAGTCGCTTGTGACTTTTTTCAGATTTTCAATCAGGTCCTTTCCCTGTTTCTTTTTTCCTTTCAGGGGCGGGGTGATCAGGCTTTTATTGACATTTACGATATCCACTTTGGTGGCGATCCAACTGGAGTACATGCGGGGGATCGTGATGCCGAGGATCATACCGGGCAAGCCATGTATGCCCATCGGGCCGCCAGGGATCAGGATCTCGTCTGTATAGAATGCAAAAACATAAACACTGTCGAAAATAATGCCCACTGCCTTACGGCAATTGAAACCGGCGATCTCCCGGGTTTCGTTGGGGACTAATTTCCAGTTTATTTTCATCAGGGAATCGCTCAGCAGGTAGGTATCATCAAATACAAATTTCCGGCACACGGATGTTGTGCTGTTGTAATCGCTGAACCAGGTGTTTTCATCGGCATTGTTATTTCCCCAGGGCAATTTTGTTTTTTCATCCAGCCGGTCATATTTATAGACCGACCGGTTATTGTCGAATACATAGGTGTACCAGTAAGTGGAGAACTGGGGGATCTTGTCCCTGAACATTTCGGCCCAGATCCCGTCCCCGAAGGTCTTGTGGTTATTGGTCTTCATCTCAAATTCGATCGTTCCGCTGTTGATGAATTGCTGGGCATTCATTTTAGTGCTTGCAGTCAGCAGGAGGAGGTATATTATTTTTTTCATGATTGACAGGTGTTTGATTAGAATCCGCTGGCGGGTTTTCCGTTTTTTGAAATATTCCAGGTCAGGGTGAGCAGCCAGAACCGCCGCAGGGTGGTGTAATAGGATTCGGTAAAACTGTAACTGCTGAAACTCCGGTCAAAGCCGCGGTTCTGGTTCAGGATATCGTACACTCCCAGTTTTAGCTCGAGGTCGTTTCCTTTAAAGAACCGCTTGGTGATATCCATATCCCATTTGGTGAAATTATTATTCTGTGCAAAACGCTTATCCTTCTGGCGCAGTTCGGTATTGAGCTCAGTATGCAGTTCGAATTTTTTCGGCAGATAGACCCGTCCGCTGGCCCAGCCTTCCAGTTGCCAGTACTTCGCATTTGCTTCTTTATTGACACTTCCGGTTGACACATTCCAGGTAAATTCAGGTCCGAAATCAACGTCAAATTTCTTTACCTTGTTGATCCGGGCATTCAGGCGCAGGCCGGCATTTTTGGTAGTCGTGAAATTTTTCACCCCGTTGATGAAATCCACGCCCCGGTAAATAGTGGCGGTAGGGCCGGCGCCCAGCCTGACTTTTTTTATTTTAAAACTATAGTCAGAATAAAGGTTGAGGTTATATTGCCCGTCGCTGTTTACGGTCTGGTAGGTCCTGCGTCCGTCATTATCAATGCTGCTGGATTGTACAAACGCCTTTTGCGTGGTACTGAAATTTATACTGGTCCAGATACCTTTTTCTTTCAGCACATTGTACCAATTGAAACCCAGTCCGAAATTATGGCGGAAGGCTTGTTTCAGCCCCGGGTTCCCGATATAAATATTCAGGGGATCGGTATTCACAAAAACGGGCTGTAATTGCTCCAGGCTGGGCGCCGTGGTGGATCCGTTATAATTAAACCGGAGGCCGGTATTGGGTTTGAATTTATAATTGTACATGGCCCGCGGAAAGAAATTGACAAAATTGTAAGGAGTCGTATTGCCCAGCGTTTTGTTTTTCTGGATAAAATGACTGAATCCGGCAGCAGCCCCGAACGTAAAATTGTATTTCTTTTTATTGACCCGGAAGTTCAGGCCCGGGGTATGAACCAACTGGTCAAATACAAAAGAATTACTCAGGGTATCCACCACCTCCTCATATTTTCCGTTATTATTTTTTTCATAGGTCTGCCGGTCACTGGTACTGCTGTTCCAGGTAATGGAATGACTCAGTTCCATGTAGAAATCCTTCGCCAGGGGTTCCGTGTAAGAGATTTTTGTACTGATCCCTTTGGCGGCATTCTCCCTAATCTGTTCCTGGTCAATCGTATCCGTACGCTCATGCAGGCCATTGGTATAATACCGGTTCAGGGAATAAAGAAAACCATCGTTTGATGAATTGCTCCAGTTGAAATCTGTATTTATGGATAGGGTTCTCGATAGTTTTTTGAATTTGTGCTTCCAGAGCAGGGTGGAGTTGAAACTGCTGTTGTCGCCGGTTGAATGGCTGTTCCGCCGGCTGTTATTGATACTGTCCAGTTCTTCCGTCAGCATTTCACTGTAAGAAAAACTGCTGGCCCCCGTATTTTTCTTATTAGCCCGCGCCGTCCATTTGAGTGAATTGGCTGAGTCGAGGGTTAAGTCAAGGGTAAGGTTCAGTGCATGTTTGCTGTTGGAAGTATAATTGTTGCTGTTGCTCCGGCTGAACCAGCTGCTGTCCGGTAAAAAAGTACGGGAAAAGACGGAGCTGGCCGCGTCAGCGTTTATTTTACTGAATTTATACCCCGAGTTGAAGCTTTGTTTAAGATCCTTGCCGAATTTATCGCTGTAGTGAAGCCCGCCATTCGTATTGCGCGGGATACCATTCCTTCCTCCCCAGAAGTTTTCATCTGCATCACGGGTCATGTTGATCCACATACCACCATCATCCGTTACGCCGGTACTCATATTGTCATTGCCTCCATAATTCTGCGCGTCCTGCCAGTCCAGGTTGGTCTGCCCGGTATTGCTCATGATTCCGTAGGCAGCCATTTTGCGCTTGTCCTTAAAAGAATTGATCATGGCGGCATTATTGTACTTGTCCTTTAATCCGCCGCCCAGTTCCACTTTCCCGAAATAACCCTTCTGCTGTTTCATCTTCAGGTTGATCGTTTTGTCCTTTACCCCGTCATCAATCCCGGTAAATTCCGCCTGGTCGCTTTTCTTGTCAAAGACCTCCACTTCCTTTACGGCATCGGCCCGCAGGTTCCGGGTGGCAATGCCGGGATCGCTGCCAAAAAATTCCTCCCCGTCCACCAGTACTTTTTTTACCCGTTCGCCCATCGCCGTGATCTTGCCGTCCTTATCCACCGAAATCCCGGGCAGCCGCCGCAGCAATTCTTCCACATTCGCGCCGGCCCTTACTTTAAAACTGTCCGCGGTATAAACAGTGGTATCCCCCTTGATCCGGATCGGGGTCCCGGTACGCAGGATCACTTCAGCCAGTAACTTGCTCTTGGGGGTCATGTACAATTTGCCCAGGTCCTGCGGAACACCGGCCTGCAGTTGCAGGGTGTCAAAATAATCACCCATATAAGGATGGGTGATCATCAGGATATACCTTCCGCTCTCAACCGGGCCAAGGGTAAACCGGCCGTCCTGGTGGGCCCTGCTAAATAGTACCAGTATAGAATCCGTTCTCCGTAAAAGGGAGATAACGGCATTGGCCGGGTTCTTTTTATCGACGGAATCCGTGATTTGCCCGGTAAGACTGGTAGTTTGGGCCTGGGAAAAGATGGCTCCGCAAATCAGCAGCAGGGTCAGGACGACCTTTTTTTTCATGGCGTGTTGGTTTGTTTTCAGTTTAATGGTTATGGTGCCGCTAAATTCCATTGAAATTTCCGGGAATACCCCGCCGTTCATGTAATTTTAAGTTAAAACATATTAACCCGGAATATATGACAGCCAAAAATGATAAATCTGCAAAGGCCACCATTGCAAACCACGCAGAAAAACCGGTTCCGCTGAAGAACAAAAGGGAACAGCCCGTGCCCGACCGCAAAAAGAAATACGAGGAAGAAAACTTTGTGGATACGTCAAGGCCTGTCTGGAACTATTCCATTCTTACGGATGAGGATGTGGCTAACTATCAGCAGGGCACGAATTACCAACTCTACAAAAAATTCGGCTCCCATTCTATCCAGGTGAACGGGACCTGGGGGATGTATTTCTGTGTATGGGCGCCCAATGCCACTTCCGTATCCGTCAAGGGCAATTTCAATGACTGGAAGGACCATGCATTTGAACTGTATCCCCGCTGGGACAAAAGCGGGATATGGGAAGGGTTTATCCCGGGATTTAAGCTGGGAGAGGCATACAAGTATCACATTGTAGGGTATGCGAAAAGGGCACTGGATAAAGGAGACCCTTTCGCCAATTTCTGGGAAAAACGGCCACAGACCGCCAGTATTACCTGGGATATGTATTATGATTGGAAGGACCAGGACTGGATGAAGAAAAGAAAAAAACACAATTCACTTGATGCCCCCTGGAGTGTGTACGAAGTGCATCTGGCCAGCTGGCAGCGCCCGGATAAGAATGATGAAGAAACCTATAACAGCTATGATGATATCCGGGAAAGGCTGGTGCCCTACCTGAAAGAAACCGGTTTTACGCATGTAGAGTTCATGCCGGTGATGGAGCATCCCTTTGACGGCAGCTGGGGCTACCAGTGTACGGGTTTCTTTGCAGCCACTTCCCGGTTTGGAGACCCGCAGGGGCTGATGCGCCTGGTTGATGCCCTGCACCAGGAAGGAATCGGGGTGATCATGGACTGGGTGCCTTCCCATTTTCCCTATGACGCCCACGGCCTGTTTATGTTCGACGGCACCCATACCTATGAGTACGCGGACATGCGGAAAGGATTCCATCCCGACTGGAACAGCTATATCTTCAATTACAAAAGGGGAGAGGTAAAATCCTTTCTCATCAGCAGCGCCCGTTTCTGGTTCGACCTGTTTCACATCGATGGCATCCGGGTGGACGCGGTTTCCTCCATGCTCAAACTGAATTATTCAAGGGAGCACGGGCAATGGGAGCCCAATGAATACGGGGGGGATGGCAACCTCGAAGCCATTGCCTTTATCAAGGACCTGAACGAAACGATCTTCCGGGATTTCCCCGATGTGCAAACCATTGCTGAGGAAGCCACCGACTGGCCGGGGGTAAGCAAACCCACCTTTGAAGGAGGACTGGGTTTCGGAATGAAATGGATGATGGGCTGGATGCACGACACCCTGGATTATTTCAAGATCGACCCGGTTTACCGGCAGTTTCACCAGAATAAGTTTTCCTTCAGTATGATGTATTACTACGATGAAAACTTCATGTTGCCGCTGAGTCATGATGAAGTGGTGCACGGAAAAAGCCCGATGATTTATAAAGTACCCGGGGACGAATGGCAGAAATTTGCAAATCTCCGGTTGCTCTATACCTATATGTGGACACACCCCGGCGCCAAATTATTATTTATGGGAAATGAATTTGGGCAAACAGGGGAATGGAATTATAAATCAGAACTGCAGTGGGATCTGTTACAATTCGATTGCCACCGGTTACTGAAGGATTGTGTGGGCGACCTGAATAAATTACTGAGAACAGAAACAGCCCTGCACCATAACCAGTTCAGCATGGACGGGTTTGAGTGGGTGGACCTGAACCACCGGGCTGAATCGGTGATCGTCTTTAAGCGGAAAGGGAAAAAAAAGGGGGATGACCTGCTCGTGATACTCAATATGACCCCCGTCGTCCGCTATGACTGGCCGGTTGAAGTAATCGGAAAGCCTTATTCTGAAGAAATATTTAATAGTGACCGGACAATATATTGGGGAACCGGTGACGTTTTTAACCCGGACCTGAGGTGTGAACTGATTGATAAGGCTCAAAAAAAATACCGGGTTACCGTAAATTTACCGGCCCTTGCTGGTATTATTCTGAAATAACTACTATTTTGGAATGAAATTGGCTGATAAAGAACAGGTTAAGTTTTGAGTAGTCAATGAGCAGCTCTAACTTAGGCAGTTGAAAATCGCGATAGTTCAAAATTCATCCTATGTTAAAAGTATTTTTTTCACTTTGTGTGTTACTGGCCGGCGGGATGCTCCATTCCCAGACCGCGGTGAACGCGGTTACTATTCCCATTGACAGTGCGGGTTTCTTTATGCAAAAAGGCCTGCTGGAAAAACAAAATGGCCGGCGGCTGGAATCCCTGAAAAATTTTGAGAGAGCGGCCCGTTATGATACCAGCAGCATCGCCATCATTACAGAACTGGCTGCGGCTTATCATGACCTGAGAAAATACGGGAACGCACTGCAGATGTACAAAAAACTGCTTGCTATTGGTGAAGAAACACCTGCGCTTTATAAACAACTCATGCAGCTTTGTTACCAGATGCGGCAGAATGAGGAGGTGATCGTTTATGCAGAAAAGCTCCGGAAACTGGATCCCTCGGAGAAGGTGAGTTTCTATATCGGGAAAGCCCATTATGAGACAGAAAATTACGGGGAGGCAATCAAATACCTGAATGCAGCCGCCAAAGAAGATCCCGCCAATGCAGAAGTACCTTACATGATCGCCCGCAGTTACGCGGATATGATGAATTATAAACTGGCCATTCCTTTCTTTAAGAAAGCGATCGAACTCGATCCCAAACAAAATTACTGGGTGTATGAACTGGGGCTGATTTGTTACGCCATGCACGATGACAAGAATGCCCTGAAATATATCCTGGAAGCAGCGGAAAAAGGATTAAAAAAGGATGCCGAATACCTGGAAAACCTGGCGATCGCTTACCTGAATGTGGGACAACTGGATTCCGGTGTGGCGATGCTGAACGAGATATTAGTGAAAAGACCCAGCGACCTGAATATTCTGAACATGGTGGCCGAAGCCTACTATTACAAAGCCAAATACGACCTGGCGATCGAATACTGGGACCGGGTGCTGGAGTATGATAAGGAAAATGCTTCCGCTTTATATATGATAGGTATGAGCTACCAGAAAAAAGGCGGCCGGGAGAATACCGAAAAGGGGATTACCCTTTGTGATAAAGCCATTGAGCTCGATCCCTCCCTGGCCTCGCTCAAGCAGAAAAAGATGATGGCAGGGCTTTAAGAAGTCGGTAGTCTGTTGTCGGGAGTCGGAGGATCAAAGGAGAAGTTGCCTTATCGGGCAGACAAGTTTCTATAAAGCATAAACTTATTTTTAAAATGCAATCATTTAAAGTGGTTGCATTTTTTTATATACAAGATTGAAGTTATTGACCAATGCCCCGCAGCCGCAGGTTTGATTAACTTTTACTTTTCTTAACAGAGGCTGTTGACTACAGACTGCCGACTACATTCGCTCCGGTACACGTATTCCCAGCAATCCCATTGCCGATGCGATCACATTTGAGGTCATCCGGGATAATTGCAGCCTTAACTGTTTCTTTTCTTCTGTCTCCGCATTCATCACCGAATGTTCGGTATAAAACGTATTAAATGACTTGGCCAGGTTGAAAGCATAGATTGCCAGGAGGGACGGGTTATGTTCGGTCACCGCCTGTTCAATAATAATGGGATACTGCTCAAGCAATACGATTAAATCTTTCTCCAGTTTTAAGAGTGCCGTCTGCCGGCTGCCTGTTGCTGCCTGCTCCCCGCCTTTTCTAAGAATAGATTTTATCCGCGCATGGGTATACTGCACGAAAGGACCGGTAAATCCATGAAAATCGATGGACTCTTCGGGGTTGAAGATCATACGTTTTTTGGGATCCACCCGCAGCAGGAAGAATTTCAGCGCACCCAGGGCAATTGTATCGTACAATTCCTTCAGTTCGGCCGCTGTAAAGTCTTTTACTTTACCAAGCTCTTCTGTTTTCTGGCGTGCCACATTCACCATTTCTTCAATCAGGTCATCCGCATCCACGACCGTACCTTCCCGGGTTTTCATCCGACCGGTCGGAAGTTCCACCATGCCATAGCTGAGATGGTAAATGCCTTCTGCCCCGGGAATGCCGAGTTTTTCGCAGATCAGTTTGAGCACCTTAAAGTGATAATTCTGTTCATCCGCCACCACATAAATACTTTGCTGGCAACCGAATTCTTCCTGTTTCCGGGCTGCCAGGCCAATATCCTGGGTGATATAAACTGCTGTACCATCCTTACGCTGCACTACTTTTTCATCCAGGCCATCGGCCGTGAGATCGATCCAGACACTGCCATCTTCTTTTTTAAAAAACACTTTTTTGGCAAGCCCGGTTTCCACTGCTTTTTTGCCGAGCAGGTAAGTTTCACTTTCAAAATAGGTTTTATCAAAATCACTGCCAATCCGTTTGTAGGTTACCTCAAAGCCCTCGTAAACCCAGCTATTCATCTTCTTCCACAGTTCAATCACTTCGGGCTTTCCTGCCTCCCAGTCCACCAGCATTTGCTGCGCGGCTTTCATGATCGGGGCCTGTTTTTCCGCTTCTTCTTTGGGGAGCCCTTTTTCAATTAATTCAGCCACCTGTTTTTTATGCTCGTTGCCGAACCGGACATAATAATCACCGACAAAATGATCTCCTTTAATGCCTGTACTTTCCGGGGTGGCTCCATTGGCAAACAATTGCCAGGTCACCATGCTTTTGCAGATATGAATACCCCGGTCGTTGGAGATGCAGGTTTTGTGAATTTCGTAACCGTCATATTTTAGGATCTCCGCCACACTCCAGCCCAGGAAATTATTCCGGAGATGACCCAGGTGCAGGGGTTTGTTAGTATTGGGGGAAGAGTACTCCACCATTACTTTCTTCCCATTGGAAGCGCGGCTGCCGAATTTCGGGTTGGCATAGTGGGCCTGTAGCACTTCCAGCCAGTAAGCATCGGTAATGGTCAGGTTTAAAAACCCTTTGATCACATTGTACCCGCTGAAAAGATCCGGGTGCTTTTGCACCATCCTTGTGCCGATCTCGTTGCCCAGTTGTTCCGGTGATTTTTTCAACTGCTTTACAAATGAAAACAGGACCAGGGTATAATCTCCTTCAAATTCAGGCTTGGTCGTGTTGATCGTAAGGTCGGCTTCATTACAGGCAAGCCCGTACAATTCGGACAGGGTGTCAACGATCAGGGGCTTTATTTTACTTACAATACTCATTTACTTGCTTTGGAAGGGCAAATTTACGGAAATGGGGTGAGGGTTGGGGTTGGGAGACCCGGATTTAGGGCTTATAGTTAACAGAAATCAGAGGTAGGCTTCATTGTATATGCTACGGACTATCGACCCGCCTTCGCTGGCGCTACTGCGAGGCAGGCTCCCGGCTACTAACTACCGACTATTAACTATATTTGCCCCCGCCAATGCGAAAACACCTCCATAGCGTCCGGGACCTGATCCTGCCTGTTATCGATTTTTTCTACCCGCCCTTTCGCCGGCTGATGAACCAGCAGACCTTCCGGTATGCGGCCTCCGGTGGCGGTAACCTGTTGCTGGGTTTTATCATTTATACGGCCAGTTTCAAGTATCTTTTCCGGGAGCAGGATTTCCACTTTGGTTTCTATGCATTCAAGGCACACGTAGCCGCTCTTTTCATTTCCTTCTGCATAACCTTCCCGATTGGCTTTTTTATGTCAAAATATGTGGTATTCAGTGATTCGAAAATGAAAGGACGTATCCAGTTGTTCCGGTATTTTATGGTTTGTATGTTCAACCTGGCACTGAACTATATTTTGCTGAAAATATTGGTGGAAAGGCTCCACCTGGATGCCATTCTTTCCCAGGTCATGACGATCGTGCTCGTAGTGGTGTTCAGTTATCTCGCCCAGCGCAATTTCTCTTTCAAAGCCACCATTGCCGAAGGAGAATGATACTGAAAACGGACCGGCTGCTGCCGGTCAGCCTGGATTTACAAACTTAAACTTCCCGCATCCACTTTTACGGACAGATCTCCTTCACAATTACTGCGGATCACCAGGTACTGCTGCATCGGATACATCCGGATCAGGCGGATATCCCGGATCGCACCATAGCTGCGGATCCCCTTCATCCATTCCTGGTTCAGCCGGGTATTGATATTGATCTTGGCTGTATCGATATAAGGCCCCAGGTCAAACCGGGCAAACTGGGCAATTTTTTTACTGATCTTTTTATCAAAAAGCCAGCCGGCCGATCCCAGCAGGAGGTTCTTTGTTTTAATATCAAAATCAATATTCGTCACTTCGATCATCCGGCGGGCCGTATCATAAGCAGGAGTACCTGCCAGGAAGATCGTACCGTTATTGGTCCCGGAGAAATGGATCCGGATAATCAGTTTCTCAAAGCCACCGCCATAGATTTTACAACTGTCGATAATAAACTTTTTTCTAACAAAGGCTTTCTTGAAATCAAGGGTCATTCCGGCTAACTGTTCGTTCATGATCCGGCTCAGGGAATCATAGTTCAATACCGCGTCCAGGAAGATCGAAAAACCCTGGCGGACGGCGGAGTTACTGATATGGGGTACCGGGGAACTGGTTTCTTCCGGGTTTTCAAAACTGATGACCGGTTTGGCCGAAAGTCCCAGCAGGACATTCAACGAATCGTTCTGGGTATAGAGCCGGTTGATATGCACCCCTTTTGGATTGATCTTTAACCAGCCCAGCCCATAGATATTGTACACTTTATTCAGCTGATCCCAGACTTTCTGCATCTGCGGTTTCAGGTCAGTAGTTGCATAATTTTTATCCAGGTCTTTTTTTGCAGCGTCCAGTTCGGCCACCAGTCCCTTCATCACCTGGCGGGTGACATTTTGCCCCCAGAAACAAACCTCGCATTTATCCAATGGCTGGGGCTCATTCCGTTTGATGTCCAGTTTTACTTTGTAATTGGTCATCAGGGAAAGGGTATTGCTGAAGGAAACATTCACTTTCCGCTCGGGTTCATCAAAACCGCAGCGGCAGGGCGGGGTCCAGGGAGAGAGGATAATGCCATTGGCACAGGCCCGGGTGGAGCCAATGATCTTATAATACCCGGTAAAACCAAGGTTCAATGACATTCCCGATGCTTTCATCTGCAGTTTGCTTCTCCGGAAAACATATTTATACCTTGTATCACAGGCTTCCTGCACCCAACCATCGGGGTAACCGGCCGAAGTAAAAAGGGTGTCCACACTTTTCTCGGCCATGGCATAAACCGGTTTCAGGTCCACCTGGATGGGAATATTGAGTTCGGAATCGGGGAGGGAATCCAGTTTGAAATTCCCGGGTGAAAGATCCGGGTTGGCCGGGTCGATTTTTTGCGCCAGGGAGGAGGAAGCGCCCATTGTACAATAAACCAGCAACAATAATAGTTCTCTCATCGTATATGTAGCATCAAAAATAACTAAACAAAGGGTAATGAATTGTGAGGATTTGGTTAAGGATACTGTCGGGCCCCGGGCATTTAGCGGCGAGCCTTGAACCGAAATGGCGATCACCGGGGCGGGCGGCTTCGGGCTGTAATCTATGGACTACCTACTACCGGCTAACAACTTCTCCCGCTGTTTACCCAATCTTTCAAGCGTGCCGGAAATTCGTTTTTCCCGGGTTTCTTCCTTTTTCGCTGTAATGATCCACTCGATATATTCTTTTTTATGAGTGAAGGCCAGTTTATTAAAATAATCGGAGAGCGTTTTGTTTTTCTTTAAAGCGGCCGCCAGGTCATCCGGCAGTTTTACTTCTTTGGTTTGAGGATCCACCCAACGGAAGATCTCTCTTTCCGCTTTGGGTTGGGCTTCCTTCTTTTTATCGGCTTCCGTTTTCGACCGGAAACCAAATGCACTCCAGGTTCCGTTAAAGGAGATCAGGCTGATCCAGGTAAGTTTATCGCCTTCCGCCAGCAGGCAGTCCCAGCCTTTGTCGCGGGTCAGATCGGTTTGAATTTTTGAACTACCCTTGGGATAATAGACCCATACAGTGACCTCCGGCTTCAGCAGCTTCATTACCTTGCTCATTTCTTTTTCCAGTTGGGCTTTGTTCCGCACAAACCAATGCAACTGGTTATATTCTTTTCCGCTGCCGGTAATTTTTACTCCGGCAGGCAGTCCTTGTAACCCTTTTTTAAAATCAGCCGGGGCATGCAACGTACGCAATGTGGATTGGGGTCTGATCCTGAGCTTGTCAGCTATTGAAGTAGCCATGCTGATGGTTTTATCAACAAATGTAAGATTCCTGCCCTACGGGTTTATTTAAATTTGTTTTTCATGGATTTCCGGGAATAAAGGAACTTTAGAATCTAAACCTCAGGTCATGAAAATAATATTAACCCTCCTTGTCTGCTCATTTTTATTTTTACCTTTCGCAACAACAGCCCAAAATGAACCCTCGCCGGAAGCGGAAGCATTTTATAAAAATGCGATGGCTGCGATCAATGCAAAGCATGTAAAGTGGATAAAAACCACCGCGGTGGAAGTGAATGAAAAAAAACTATCGGAGGCCGATGTAATGACCCGGGCAAAGTCTTACGGCGCATTGGGTAATATGAACAGCCAGGATATAGAAGCAATTGCTTTTCTTGTTCTGATGCAGGCTTCTAAGAGTGCGCAGGAAGACCTGAAAGCTATCATGGCAAATGTTAAGTCCGTCAATGAACAAAAGGCGAAACTGCGGAATGCTATGAATAAAATAAACAGCAGCCGTTCCATCAGCAATAGGCAACTGGATTCTTTCAGTCTGGTAATAAACCAGACGAATGCGCTGCAAAAACGTAATAATCCTGATACGGTAAAACTGGCAAAGCCTGCTTCTGTAAGGAGGACAGTAACCAAAAAGGAAATAGATGCAACGGTGGAGAAAATGAAAAGCAGCCTTGACTCCATGAGTGAGATGGGAGAGATGGAATCTCTCCGCCTGCAATCGGCCATGGACAGGATGAGTAAGGCGATGAGCATCCTGTCTAATCTTCTCAAAAAGATACATGACACGCAACAAAGCATCATCCAAAACCTGAAATAAAGGCACCCGAAAAAGCTGTTTAATAAACCAAAGCAATAACCCAGTTACCCAGTCAACTTGTTAACTTATTGACCTGTCAACCAACCCCCATTCTCCAAAACCTGCCAATTTTTCACATTTTCCCCTCACGGCACAATGATTGACAAGCATAGGCGAACCCGCCTGCCGACAGGGAGGCATCAAAACAAAGAATCATGGGAAAGATCATAGGAATCGACTTAGGAACCACCAATAGCTGCGTTTCCGTAATGGAAGGAAACGAGCCCGTGGTCATCGCCAATGATGAGGGACGCCGTACAACCCCGTCAGTAGTGGCTTTTTTGAAGAATGGCGAACGTAAAGTGGGTGATCCGGCCAAACGCCAGGCCATCACCAACCCCCAAAACACCATCGCATCCGTGAAGCGTTTTATGGGCCGCCAGTTTGACGAAGTGACCGAAGAAATCAGTCACTGGAGCTATAAAGTGGCAAAAGGTGACAATAATACCGTACGGATTGACATAGATGGCAGACTGTACACTCCGCAGGAAATCAGCGCCATGGTGCTCCAGAAAATGAAAAAAACGGCCGAAGATTACCTTGGGCAGGAAGTAACCGAAGCGGTGAT
The DNA here is from genome assembly GCA_016192105.1 of Sphingobacteriales bacterium. Taxonomy (GTDB): domain Bacteria; phylum Bacteroidota; class Bacteroidia; order Chitinophagales; family Chitinophagaceae; genus JJ008. Next base: position 26,012 of record JACPUV010000053.1, read on the forward strand.
CACCGTACCGGCCTATTTTAATGATGCCCAGCGCCAGGCTACTAAGGAAGCAGGGGAAATCGCCGGTCTGACCGTCCGCCGGATCGTGAACGAGCCGACCGCGGCCGCACTGGCTTATGGCCTCGATAAAGCAAAACACGACCAGAAGATCGCTGTATTCGACCTCGGCGGCGGTACTTTTGATATCTCCGTACTCGAACTGGGAGATGGTGTATTTGAAGTAAAATCCACCAACGGGGATACCCACCTTGGCGGAGATGACTTCGATAAAGTGGTCATGGACTGGCTGGCAGATGAATTTAAAAAGGACGAGGCCATCGACCTCCGTAAGGACCCCATGGCCCTCCAGCGCCTGAAAGAAGCCGCCGAAAAAGCCAAAGTGGAACTGTCTTCCTCTTCTGAAACAGAAATTAATCTTCCTTATATCACTGCGGTGGATGGTGTGCCTAAACACCTGGTGAAAAAACTGAGCCGGGCCAAATTTGAAGCCCTGGCCGACAATCTTTTTGCCCGTTGCCTGAAACCCTGTGAAGCGGCCCTGAAAGATGCCGGTCTCAGCACTTCCCAGATCGATGAAGTGATCCTGGTGGGCGGTTCTACGCGGATCCCCAAAGTGCAGGAGATCGTTGAGAAATTCTTCGGCAAGAAGCCCAACCGGGGTGTGAACCCGGATGAAGTAGTGGCCGTGGGTGCTGCCATCCAGGGTGCGGTGCTGACCGGTGAAGTAAAAGATGTATTGCTGCTCGACGTTACCCCGCTCTCCCTTGGTATCGAAACCATGGGGGGGGTGATGACCCCGCTGATCCCCAGCAATACCACGATCCCGACCAAGAAATCAGAAGTGTTCTCTACCGCCAGCGATAACCAGCCCGGGGTACAGATACACGTACTGCAGGGGGAACGGAGTATGGCGAAGGACAATAAGAGCCTTGGTATCTTCAACCTCGATGGTATTCCCCCGGCCCCCCGCGGTGTACCGCAGATTGAAGTGATCTTTGATATTGATGCCAATGGCATCCTGCATGTAACTGCCAAGGATAAGGGTACGGGTAAAGAGCAGAAAATCCATATTGAAGCCGGTTCCGGCCTGAGCAAAGAGGAAGTGGAGAAAATGAAGGCCGAAGCCAAGGCCAATGAAGCCGCGGACAAAGCCGAAAAAGAAAAAGTGGAGAAACTGAACCAGGCCGACAGCCTCGTGTTCCAGACCGAAAAACAACTGAAGGAATACGGCGAGAAGATTCCCGCTGATAAGAAAGCTACGATCGAACAGGCTGCGGAAAAACTGAAAGAATCGCATAAAGCACAGGACCTCGCGGGTATCGATACCGCTATGGCCGCGCTCAACGCCGCCTGGACTGCCGCCAGCGAAGACATGTACAAATCCACCCAGGAAGGTGGGGCACAACCCGGACCCGATGGTCATCCGCATGCTGCAGAAGCCGGCGCGGGGAGTACAGATAATGTAACGGATGTACCGTATGAGGAAGTGAAGTAGGGTATAGGTTATAAGCTTAAGCGAACAGCTCCTGTCATTTGGCAGGGGCTTTTTTTATCAATTTCAGGCAGGGGCTGCGAGCCGACCCAGCGCACAGGAATGAAATACGCTCCTGGTACAACCGATTCAAGCATTCCGTAATACTCATTCGTTGCCGCTGGATAACGGGTACTTCATGTTCCGGGAAAAGGGTTAATGCACATATTCGGATTGACACAGCAGTTGATCAGCGTTTCAAAAGATCTATTCATGTCAGATATGGGGGGCCAGGCAGTCTTTATATATAATGTGTTCTGTGCCGGTGCGTTGCTTAAGGGTATTTATAATCTCTTCCATACCCTGCTCATCGGCAAAATATTCGAAGAGGTATCCGTGGGTACAACTTTCATAATAGGCCTGGTAACTATTCAGGCGGAAGGAGCCAGGTATTGATTGAAAAAAAGCGGGATCATTTTCATGATGGCCGGCCATAACAAGCAACCGGCAATCCACGTCCTTGTGCAGATGGGTATTGATTTGCCCGATGGACTGGTAACCGCCGATATGCACCACCTGGACAGGCATATCATGGAAATAACCGGCCTTATCCGACTTGGTGAAACTGAAATGTGTTTCTGATTCCGGCCAGCTATGCTGGGATATAAAACTAAATTTATTCCGGCTGCCGTTTTCCTGATGAAGCAGGAGCGGGGCTTTTTTACGGAACATTTCTTTTTTTGCATACTGTTCCCAGGCCGGTATGAATTTTTCAGAGTCCAGCCTTGTCACAAATCCGATAAAGTGTATAATACTTGCTGATGTCATAGAGATCATTAAATGTTTAAGCGGGTTTCAGTTCAGGTGGCAGGTTGATACAGTCGATGCTGTGCACCACGCCATTGGAACCCTGCCTGTCTTTGGCCAGTATCCGTGCATTGTTGATATAAATATCACCATCCCGGGTAGTCACCTGGAGTTCATGCCCACCGAGTGTCTGTACTTTCTGACCAGTCCTGAAATCACGCTGCATTTTTTTCCCTTTAATAATATGGTAGGAGAGAATAGCACGCAGCCGGCTGCCATCCTGCTTCAATAAGGTTTCAAATAAATCTGCCTGGCTGAGTTTGCCAAAAGCCAGGTTCACCGGAGCCAGCAGGGTAAAGGGCCCGATGGCTCTTAGTTCATCTTCCAATCCGGAAGCTCTGATCGCTTTCATAAAAGAAACCAGATTCTTATCTGCTTGTGATAACTCGAGTACTGTAGCCATTGTAATAGTGTATTACAGCAAAAACCGCGAGCAGGTATTGCTCAGGATCAGGCTGGTACATGGATTGGATGTAAAACGGAAAGGGAAGGAAATAAAGAGCTGATAAGTCAGCTCTTTATGCTGAAATTACCATCTTTTATTTTCTGAGCGGGGGGCTTTCTCCCGGGCAACAGTCACGGACATCGCGCGTCCTTCGATTTCTTTCTGGTGGAGGTTCTTTATGGCTTCATTGGCTTCATTATCTGAAGGCATTTCCACAAAACCAAAACCACGGCTTTTGCCGGACTCCCTGTCCAATATCACTTTTGCAGAACTGACCGTGCCAAATTGTTCAAATAAAGTGTGGAGTTCATTGTCAGACGTGTGGAAACTAAGATTGGAAACATACAAATTCATAATACAGGTTTTTAAATAAACAATTGAAAAGAAGGTGAAAGGAACTGCTGCACGAAGTAGAGAGGAATTAGTACAATGGATGTCTCTGTAAGAATTAATGTCGTTCAGAACTGAATGTAGGTAGCACCTATTTCACTACAGTGAAGATACACTATTACCCTCTTATAGATGGGTTTATCTTTTAACTGCCGGTGACGGATGATGATATTTACAAAAAGAAGGGTATAAGCGCTTAAGATATAAGGCTTATGGAAATTGCCGTGCACCCTTGCGTTACCTGATTGCATTCAAGCTTTCCTCAGAAAAATCAAGTAACGAAGCTAAAACCAGGTCAGCGGCAGACCAGCGGGGATGGGTAAGCTGTTCTTTTGCCGGGACCAGCACACATTTCATCTTGGCAGCTTTTGCGGCGATCATACCATTGAAGGAGTCTTCAAATATAATACACTCTTCCGGTAAAACTTCCAGTGCTGCTGCACATTCAAGGAACACTTGCGGATGCGGCTTGCCATAGGGAAGACACTCTGCCGATGTAAATACCTGGAAGCGATCCCTGATCTTCAATTTGTCCACCACTACGTCCACAAGCGACATGGGGGAGGAGGTCGCCAATCCGGTTTTAAATGGCGGCTGGTTGAAAAAGTCCAGGATATCAGCAGCCCCGGGTAACGCGACTCCATCCCGCCCGATCTTTTCGATGGCTTTCCGGATAATCGTTTCAACTGCTTCGGGAGCATGTTCCGGAGATACCTTATAAATGCGGAACCAATGGGCTACCCATTCTTCAGTTCGTAGCCCCGTACTGGTATGATATTGTTCAAGGGTCAGGCTGATCCCGAATCCCGCGAGGGTTTCAATCCCGGCTTCCTGCCAGAGTGGTTCACTGTCGATCAGTAAGCCATCCATATCAAAAATAGCTGCCTTGTATTGCATCCTGCAAACTTTCATCCGAATGCGCAGCTTTCCAAATAATCGGATTACTTTTTCTTTTGACCCAGGAAGATGCGGAAACCCACATTGAGGTTAAGGCCATTGGTGTAACTATTTCCATTGTTACCCCAGGCTCCTTTATACGTGAGTTCTGAAAACAGGGCACTGCGTTGGCCAACAAACCAGTTTAATCCGGCTCCGCCATAGGCATTCCATTCATGAAATTTTGCGCTGGATGTAGAACCGGAAAAATCTCTTGTGGTCGCAGAAGTGCGCAGGTATTGTATGCCGGCTACAAAATAAGGAACTACTTTACTGTTTGATTTCAGGTAATACCGGGTGTACAGGTTCATGCCAAAGGAATTGTTCCGGCTGTTATAGATCGTACTGCCCAGGTTGTCCTTGATCCTTACTTTGCTGAAGTCAAGTACCGGGCCACCGCCGATCTCCCAGCGGTCTTTCAACATGTAACCGATATTGGGGGTGAAGGTAAAGTCATACGACTTAAATCGTTCCCGGGATGAGAGATTCAGGTTAAACGGCGCATTGGTGGAAGTACTGATGTTCCAGGTGCCCTTTTCCAGTTGGGCGGAAGCGACGGAAGAAATAAACAGGGGAAGAATGATCAGGATTGGTTTCATGGTTTATTTTTTTTCAAAACTAGGCTCACATTATTTTTGTACTGCAGATGACCTGTTAAAAAAAATCTAATTGGGAATCAGCCGTTATAGTTGTTAAAACTTATCTTTCTATGCGAAAATTCATCTTCATCCTGTTTGCCCTGATCACGTTAACCGCTTCTGGTCAGAAAGGTAAATTTCATGCCGGGTTGATCGTAACCCTCTCCGGGGACACCCTGGGCGGTTTCGTAAACTGGAAGAAAAATGCAGGGAGTATGGATAGCCTCTATTTTAAAAGCAGGGAATCAGGAGAGACGGTTGTTTATAGCTGGTCATCGGTCAGGTTTATCCGTACCAACAAGGGAGAGGAGCGATTGGTTTGCACCGTGAAACGAACCCTCGATTATATAGACCCCTTCACGTTCAACATTATGCTGCCGGACAGTACCGTAACAGAAGCCATTCCTTTAACACCCGTCTGCAAAGGGGTACATCTATCCCTGTATAAATTTTCAGGAGGCAATGATTATTTTTTTATCTATGATGGGAACAAGGTGGTACAATTGGTGCAAACCTACCGCTATCTTACAACCAGTGAAAAGATGTTCTACCTGAGCCGCGTCCCCCGGTATTTTATCAATAGTATCTATAAAGCTCAGTTACTGGATTACTATGATTTTGATGCAGACCCGAAAATGGCCAATTTGCTGGAAATGTCCACCTATGATGAACAATCCCTGCGTAAACTGCTGGTGAAAATGGATGACCGGATCAAATAGGCAGGTATATCGCTTATTGCCGGTCTGTTACCAGCAAACTGCCGGCCCCGATCTCTGTATCTTTTTTGCGGTTGTATAACCGGATTACCACCCGTCCCGGATTGCTGACTTTCACAATATAGTTCCCCTCACCAAGAGAGGTAATGCTGCCCTGGGAAACGGTGACCTGCACATCCTCCGGTTTCACTTTATGCACTTTTATCCTGACCGCGTTTTCCCGGTTCGTAAAAAGAGTATAAGGTTCACTGGTTAAAATTTCAAATCCGTCTTCTTCCACCAGGAAGGTGACCGGTTGCTTACGGTAAGCCCTGACCGGGCGACCGTTCTGTACGGCCGGGGTCCATTTACCCGACAATTTCAGCACCCGGATCACTTCCGTTTCCATCCCATAACCCAGACTGGTCAGCGCCTTGAAGTCAGCAAGCGTTCCATCCTTGTTTACAATGAACTGGATCACGACGGTAAATGTACCGGCCGGTGATTTATGATCCGTTGGGACGGATGCATTGATGGTTTTGGTTAAAAACTTCCTCCATGCATCGGTTCCGCCCGGGTACCCGGCTTCTACCTCCACCCGCTCAAATAACCGGATTTCATCCTTATCCGCGGAATCCGCCGAAAGGGATTGGGCCGATATATTTATTGCAAAAAGGCAGGACAGTAACAGGAAGGCAGGGAATTGAAATTTCATAAAAAGGCTTTCCTGCAAGGTATCATTTTTCTTCCTTTTATTCAGGGCCAACGGGCAGAGTTTGTCTAACTCCCCGTACCTTGCAGTCTATTCATTCTATATGGAAACAGAAATATTTACCTTATGTGATTTTGCCCAGGACAATCATTCCAAGTTAACGATTGTCGGCACATTTGACAGCATGCAGGCAGCGCAGTTTCCCGTGCAGCATCCTTCCTGCTCCGTGGCCTGCCGGTTACGATTCGCTGCTAAAGAAAGCGGGGATCATGATTTCAGGCTCCGGCTGATCGACAGCGGGGGCAAGGAGATCATCCAGCCGATCCAGGGCAATATTTCGATCGGGGAACCGGCCAACGGCCAGTTTTCTTCCGTGAATATTGTCATCAATTTCAACCAGCTTAAGTTTGATACACCCGGCCGCTACTCTTTTGAATTGTCTATCGACGGTCAGTGGATATCGGGGCTCCCGTTGTTCCTGACTAAACAGCCGTAGGACTTTTGGTTGAACCGGTAACGCCGGATTCGGGACCCGGGTTCATTGCGGAACTGAACGGGCTTCCGGGCGCCGCAGGCCTGCTGAAATTTTTGGCCCTGAATTTCTCCAAACCTATACTTTTGTACGGTTTTAGAAATTGTTGGCTCAACCCATTATTCGAAAATGACAAATTCCTACTACGATCTCGTCAAGCAAACCTTTAATTTTCCCCAGGAGGGGATTGAAGTGGAAGATGGCAATCTTTATTTTAACGGCCTCGACCTCAAGGCCCTGATTGCCAAACACGGCACCCCAATGAAGCTGACCTACCTGCCCAAGATCGGGATGCAGATCAAAAAGGCCAAGACCATGTTTGCCAATGCCTTTAAGAAACATAAGTACGAGGGGAAATATTTTTATTGTTATTGTACCAAAAGCTCCCATTTCAGTTTTGTGGTGGAAGAGGCCCTTAAGAGCGATATTCACCTGGAGACTTCTTATGCCTACGATATCGATATCATCAAGAAGCTCTATACAAAAAAGAAAATCACCAAGGATATCCATATTATCTGCAACGGGTTTAAACAAAAGGGATATACCCGCCGGATCGCGAGTCTCCTGAACTCCGGTTTTACCAATGTGATCCCGGTACTTGATAACAAGGAGGAACTGAAGGATTATGCCCATTCCGTTAGAGTACCCTTCAAGCTTGGTATCCGGGTCGCGGCGGAGGAAGAGCCCAGTTTTCCGTTTTATACGTCCCGCCTGGGAATCCGGGCCAAGGATATTCTCGAATTTTATGTGGACCGCATCGAAGGATACGAAAGCAAGTTCCAGCTGAAAATGCTCCATATTTTCCTGAACAAGGGGATCAAGGACGATATTTACTACTGGAGTGAACTGAATAAAGTGATCAATCTTTACTGCCAGCTGAAAAAGATCTGCCCCGAACTCGATTCGATCAATATCGGTGGCGGGTTCCCGATCAAACACTCTCTTGGATTTGAATATGATTACCAGTTCATGATCAACGAGATTGTACGGAATATCAAAGTGGCCTGTAAAAAAGCCAAAGTGCCCATGCCGAATATCTTTACCGAATTCGGCAGTTATACGGTAGGGGAGAGCATGGCCCATATTTACAGCGTGGTGGCTGAAAAAGTGCAGAATGACCGGGAAACCTGGTATATGATCGATTCTTCTTTCATTACCACCTTACCGGATACATGGGGTATCGGGGAAAAATTCCTGATGCTGCCGGTCAACAAGTGGGACCAGGATTACCAGCGGGTGGTGCTGGGTGGCATTACCTGTGACAGTCATGATTATTACGATTCGGAAGAACATATCAATGAAGTGTTCCTGCCCAAGGTCAATGGAGATAAGGAGCCGCTTTTTGTGGGTTTTTTCCATACTGGAGCTTACCAGGACCAGATCAGCGGCTATGGCGGTATCAAGCACTGCCTGATCCCTTCACCGAAGCACGTGATCGTGGGTTACGACAAAAACGGGAAGCTGATTGATTGGGTCTATGCCAAACAGCAGACGGCACAGAGTATGCTGAAGATTTTGGGTTATACATAGGGAGCGGGGAATGGTGAATAGTGAATAAAGGCTTCCTTTTTTCTCAAGGCCGTTCCCGACCTTATCCATGCACAAAATCAGACACGTAAGTATCACAGGGGGCCGCTTCACCATTCACCACAAAAGGCAACATACGCCTGCATATAGTTGAATGCTCCTGCTGCCCGCTACCTGCTACCCAAAGAATTCTCTTTCGTAATTTTCAATAAGTAATTCTCGCAGAAGGCACCATTCTCCGTTTATTTGGAACTATGCCTGCTATACCTTTTCCATTCCTTATACTCAAAATTACTGTAGCTGGCCCGGTTGATATAGTTCCGGTCGAGGTAGAAGCGGTTGTCATATCCCTTCCAGTATAGTAAACCCTGCGGTCCCCGGTGAAAATACTGCCCGTTGGAATGCCGGGCCATGGTAAACCCGGGGGTAGGACTGATGATCAGCGGCGCGGCTGCATGGGAAGGGCCATTATAGGAGCGATTAGCAGCAACAGGGGGCGGACCAGGATCCTTTTTTTTGTTGGCCCAGACCCGGCTATGCCCGCAACTGGTTAATAAAACTGCAACCACGAACACGGCCGCTGATGATAGGGTAAATGTTCTTTTCATGTCTCTGGTTTTAAAAATTAAAAAATACGAACAGTGTTGAAGACAGGAGGCTGGTTTATTATTGGTTTCTTGTTTTTTTGGTCCTGATTGTTCCGGGTACACCGGTTTTTGTAACCGGTTCACCGGCGGGGGCCACCGGTTTGGTTTCAGGTACTACCGGGGCGGGCCCGGACAGCAACGCACTGTCTTTGGAAGGGAGAGCTTCATTTTTCACCCAGCCTGTTGCGGGTTGCGGGATACTGTCATCCTCCAGTTGCAGGAAACGGACAGTTACCGCCTGGCTATCCTTCAGTGTCGCTTTACGGGGTCCGAAGATCCGGGCACTGTATTCCTTCCCTGCGGCGCAACTGGCTGCCAGCGCCACGATGAGCATTAATATAACCGCTTGTACTATTTTGACTGTTTGCATGGCGATAGCATTTATTTTAGTCCCGCGATCCATTGATCCTCATTCAATTCATTTGCCATAAACTCTTAAAATATGTTAGCATGAAATACTTTTTCATACTCTTAACAGTGCTCTTTTGTGGAATTGGTACGAAAGCACAAACGGCCGAAGACTCGGTCAAAGCCGTTGTTAACACGCTTTTTACCGGGATGAAGAATGCAGATGCCGCATTGCTCAAAACCTGTTTCGCGGACAGCATGGTTCTGCAAACCATCGTGCGTGGGAAAGAAGGCGGGATAAAAGTGATAAATGAAAACCCGGCGGAGTTTATTGATTTTGTCAGCAAGCAAAAGCCGGGTCTTGCAGATGAACGGATCCGCTTTGAAACCATTAAGATCGACGGGCCACTGGCCCTGGTTTGGACGCCCTATGAGTTTTACTACAACGGGCAGTTCAGTCATTGCGGGGTCAACTCCTTCCACCTGGTCCGGTTCGGCAATGGCTGGAAGATCCAGTTCCTGATCGATACGAGAAGGAAACAGGGATGCCAGTAGGATCCGGGAGCCAGGAGTCCGGCGAAGTACGATAGGTTTATTAATGACAGACTTATTGGCCAAGAAAAGTATTTTGTACGTACCAACCCTGCATTGGGAATTGGTTTTTTGGGGATTTGTTTTTTGGTTCTTGTGTTCTTGGAACTTTGTATATAAAAGTAGCCCTCCGTGGAAACGGAGGGCGTAAACCAAAACCAACTGCTTATGAGAAAAATTGTAGAAAAACTTATTTTATTTCGATGGCTGTTGAGACTTTGACTGCTTCCTTCTTCGGAAGGTTTAATGTCAATATACCATTGATGTAAGATGCGTCAATATTCGTTGCATCAATCTTGCCATCCAGTGTGAAAGATCTCTTAAAAGACCGGAAACTGTATTCCTTCCGGATCTGCTTTTCATTTTCCGTCTTTGTTTCGGCCGGTTTCTCAGCAGAAATGGTCAGCAGGTACTGTTCCAGGTTGATTTTGAAATCTGCCTTTTCAAAGCCCGGAGCCACCAGTTCAAGCTGGTAGCTCTTTTCTGTTTCTTTGACGTTGACTGGAACAGCATCCTTTCTTACCGGATTGTTAAAGCCATTGTTAAGCAATGCGGGGAATTCGCTGAAAAGATCGTCCACCAGGTTGCTGAATGTGCCCTCAAAGGGTTTGCGGTTGAATTGTACGTATGCCATAATTTTGTTTTTAAGGTTTTACAGCATTGAAGTGTCAAACCATATACCAGCTGCGGATTTGCCTCTTTTACCTACCATCGATGGCAGATTTTCGGACAGGAGGAGGACAGAATTTCCGAAAAAAGGAATTTTTGCTGTCATATTTTCCATTTGGGACAGGGGTTACACAGGGCTTCCACAATTTCTTTAGATTTGCATTTCAATAAATTCACTGATATGTATCCTGAAGAAATAGTTATCCCGATGAAAGAGGAACTGACCGATAATGGCTTTTCCGAGTTATTGACTTCCGCTGAAGTGGAATCCCAGCTGTCCAAAGAAGGAACCACCCTGGTGATGATCAATTCTGTTTGTGGCTGTTCAGCGGGTACAGCCCGTCCCGGCGTACTACTGGCCGTAGCCAACACGGTGAAAAAGCCGGATTTCCTGACCACTTCTTTTGCCGGATTTGATATTGAAGCGGTGAAAACCCTTCGCCAGCACCTGATGCCCTACCCGCCTTCTTCACCGGCTATTGCCCTGTTTAAGAATGGGCAGCTGGTACATTTTATCGAAAGGCACCAGATCGAAGGCCGCCCGGCCCAGCTCATTGCCCAGAATCTGATCGGGGCATTTGAACAGCACTGCAACTGAATTTTGCTATAACGGTATAAAAGCCCCGGGTTTAAACCCGGGGCTTTAGTATATTCGCCTCTCTTAAATAACGACATGTATCCTAATCTCTATTACGCGTTTAAGGACCTTTTTGGGGTGGAATGGAAATTTCTCCGGTTTGTGAATTCCTTTGGCTTTTTCGTGGCCATTGCCTTTATTGTGGCAGCCCTGGTGCTGACTGCAGAACTGAGGCGCAAAAGCAAGCAGGGGTATTTTCAGCCAACCGAAATGCAGGTAATGGTGGGCCAACCTGCCACCCTATCCGACCTGCTCCTCAATTTCCTGCTGGGCTTCCTCCTGGGATACAAGATCATTGCCCTGTTTGTACTGGATAACTCAGCCACTGAAGATCCCCAGGCCTTTATTTTCTCCTCTTTGGGAAGCTGGCCGGCAGGGATCGGGATGGGCCTCTTGTTTGCCGCTATAAAATGGTGGGAAAAGAACAAGCAGAAACTGGATAAACCGGAAAAAAGGACCGTCCGGATCTGGCCGGAAGACCGGGTAGGGGAGATCACGATCATTGCCCTGGTTTTTGGACTGCTTGGGGCCAAGCTGTTTGATATTTTTGAAAACTGGGGTGATTTCCTGAAACACCCTTCTGATTATATTTTCTCCGCCAAAGGACTCACTTTTTATGGGGGGCTGATCTGTGCAGCCCTGGCTATCTGGTGGTATGCAAAAAAGCACAGGATCGGACTCTGGCACCTGAACGATGCCATGGCCCCGACCATGATGCTGGCCTACAGCGTGGGAAGGATCGGCTGCCAGGTTGCCGGTGACGGAGACTGGGGGATTGACAATACCCGGCCCAAACCCTTCAGTTGGCTGCCGGACTGGATGTGGTCCTATAATTATCCGCACAATGTGAATGAAGTGGGTGTCCCGATCCCCGGGTGCACCGACGGAAAATTCTGTAACCAGTTACCAGTGGGTGTATTTCCGACTCCTTTTTATGAGATTATTTTCTGTTTCCTGCTTTTCCTGGTCATCTGGTACTTTAGAAAAAGACTAAAAATACCCGGAACTCTTTTTGCCATCTACCTGATGCTGAATGGTATGGAACGTTTCCTGATCGAGAAGATCCGGGTGAATACCCGGCTGGATCTATACTGGATTCAACCTACCCAGGCCGAGGTTATTTCAAGCCTGCTGTTCGTATCAGGGCTGATTTTATTTATCTGGCTCCGGAAAAAAGCGGCTGCCGGGAAATCCACAGAACCGGTTTCAAATACTTGATTTTTGTCATTTTTTACGGAACTGGTTTTTTTACTGATTTTCGCCAAAACCCTTACCCACAGTGCATTTCATTGAAATGTAGAAAATTAAAAATCGGTTGTCCCTTCGCTGTTAGTAATTTTTAACTCCTAAACGCTATGAGAAACCGCGTTTAATAGGTATCTTTGCAGACGGTCCGGGACGGTAAATTTATATTTCTGCAATTAACTATCCGTTTGCAACAAACAGCAAACAAAGGCCGTCTTAATTCGTTGATATTTAAAATTTTTTAGTTATGCGGCAACTCAAAATTGCTACCCAGATTACGAACAGGGATTCCCAGGCAGTTGAGAAGTATTTACAGGAGATTTCCAAGATTTCGATGATCACGCCGGAAGAAGAGACCACACTGGCTCAAAGGATTAAGATGTTCAACAGGAATCCGGTTGACTCTCAAAGGGCTTTGGATAAACTGGTTCAGGCCAACCTGCGTTTCGTGGTTTCTGTGGCCAAGCAATACCAGCACCAGGGGTTGTCACTCAGTGACCTGATTAACGAGGGTAACCTCGGCTTAATTAAAGCGGCGCAACGCTTCGATGAAACCAAGGGTTTCAAATTCATTTCTTACGCGGTGTGGTGGATTCGCCAATCGATACTGCAGGCGTTGGCAGAGCAGGGCCGTTTAGTCCGCCTGCCTCAAAACAAAATTGGCACGTACAACAAGGCAAACAAAGCCTATATGGCCTTCGAACAGGAGCACGAACGTGAGCCTTCTACCGAAGAACTGGCCGAACTGCTCGAGATGAGCGAAACCGAGATTAACAACATTTTCCAGAGCAATACCCGTCATACTTCCCTGGATGCCCCCGTGCATGAAGCGGAAGATGTGGCAATGGGCGACCTCCTGGAAGGCAGCGATGACACCGATGACGACGTGATGAAAGATTCCCTTCGGAATGAGATCCGCCGGGTGCTTAAATCACTGTCCCCCCGGGAAGCCGAGATCGTTAACGCGTATTTTGGATTGGACGGGGAAAACGGGGTGACCATCGAACAGATCGGGCAGAAATATGACCTGACCAAGGAGCGTATCCGCCAGATCAAGGAGAGAGCCATCAAGCGCCTGCAAAAAGCCCGTTACAGCAGCGCACTGAAAGCCTATTTAGGCTAACCTGTCCAAAAGCATGGGTGAATTTAAAATACTTCCGGTTCTCAGTTTGCTGAGGCCGGATTTTTTTTAGAACAACTATCTTTGCATTTGTTATACAGCTATGAAAATTCAGCTTCTCTTATTACTATCCCTTTTCCTGCTCGTATCCTGCGAGAAAACGGTTTCCTTTAAACTGGACAATGTGCCTCCGAAACTGGTGGTGGAAGGCACCATCGGGAACGGGGAACCTCCGCTGATTTATCTTTCCCGGAGCCTGGCTTATTTTTCCACGATCAGCCCGGATTCCCTGGCCAATAGTTTTGTACATGATGCGGAAGTCTGGGTATCAAACGGATCCCGTACCCACAGGTTAAAGGAATATGCAGTGCCCGTCCAGGGAGGCTATACCGGTTATTATTATTCGGTTGATTCCTCCAGTCCCGCTACAGCTTTCAACGGGGAACTGAATACGAACTATACCCTGCGGATTAGTTGGCAGGGCCGGGAGTACACCGCTTTTACCCGGATTCCATCTATAACAAGGCGTATCGATTCATTGTTCTGGAAGCCTGCTCCCGCAGGTAATATCCCCAATAAAGTGGAGCTGATGCTGAGGGCTTATGATCCCCCGGGCTTTGGAGATTATGTACGCTATTTTACCAAACAAAACAGCGATCCCTTTTATCCGGGGCTCAATTCCGTCTATGATGACCAGATAATTGATGGCTCCGTTTATGAAATACAGGTGGAAAAGGGGGTATTGCGGAATGGTATTACGCCCGAAGCTTATAGTTTCTTTGACCGGGGGGATACGGTTATCCTCAAACTCAGTAATATTGATAAAGCCACTTATGATTTCTGGCGGACAATGGAGTTCACTTATGCCAGTGTTGGCAATCCCTTTTCATCACCCACGCGGGTACTGAATAATATCAGCGGCGGCGCCCTGGGTTATTTTGGCGGCTATGCCTCGCAGTACAGGAGGATTATTATTCCGCGGTAGTTACAGGGGAGTTGACAGTTGTTAGTTGATAGTTGTCAGTTCCGGTCTGAATAAAACGAATAGTTTTATATCCTGCATGCAATAGAATACCCAATCCTGCAACCCTCATCAACTTTTAACCAATTTACCTTTAACTTTGCCGACTGATCATTTAACTGGATCATCGTTTACACATGGAAGCAATTGAAAAAGTTCATTGCCTGATCATCGGATCAGGACCTGCAGGATATACCGCCGCAATTTATGCCAGCCGGGCCGGGCTGAATCCCGTTTTATACCAGGGAATACAACCCGGTGGGCAATTGACGATTACGACCGAAGTGGAAAATTATCCCGGTTACCCGGAAGGGATCCAGGGACCGGAGATGATGGTACATTTTGAAAAACAGGCAGCAAGGATGGGCGCGGATATCCGATACGGGCTGGCGACCAAAGTGGATTTTACCGGGCCGGTGCATAAAGTGCAGATCGACGAAGAAAAATGGATCGAAGCGGATTCGGTGATCATCTCCACCGGGGCTTCTGCCAAATGGCTGGGTCTTGAAAGCGAGCAACGCCTGAATGGTTTTGGGGTGAGCGCCTGCGCAGTTTGTGACGGATTCTTTTTTAAAGGAAAGGAAGTGGCGATCGTGGGAGCAGGCGATACGGCGGCCGAAGAAGCCCTGTATTTATCCAAGATATGTTCACAGGTGCATATGATCGTGCGCCGCGACGAAATGCGGGCCAGTAAAGTGATGCAGGAAAGAGTAAAGAATTCCGCGAATATCAAAGTGTACTGGAACAGTGAGACCGATGAAGTACTGGGGGATAAAAAAGTAAGTGCCGTGCGTATCCTGGATAAAAAGACCGGAGAAAAAACAGAAGTGCCGGTCAGTGCCTTCTTTGTGGCCATTGGGCACCAGCCCAACTCTGCTATCTTTAAACCCTGGATCGAAATGGACGAAGCCGGTTATATCAAAACCATACCCGGCACCAGCAAAACCAATATTGAAGGCGTGTTTGCCGCTGGTGATGTACAGGATAAAGTGTACCGCCAGGCCGTAACGGCTGCCGGCAGCGGTTGTATGGCCGCCCTGGATGCCGAACGGTATTTAAGCGCCAAAGGGCTTCATTAATCGTTTATGCCGGATGTTATGACCATCGAACTCAGGGGACTCAGCTTCCATGCTTTTCATGGCCTCTATGAGGAAGAAAAGAAAACAGGGAATGAATTCCGGGTGGAACTCCGGGCGGATTATAGTCCCCCGGGAGCGATCCTTACTTCTCTTGAGGACACGGTGAATTACGTAGCCTTGTATGAGATCCTGCAGGAAGCCATGAAAGAACCCCGCGCCCTGCTGGAGACCCTGGTGATGGAAATCGCTGAAACCATTCATGACCGTTTCCCACAGGTTACAAAAGTGGAAGTTTCCGTTTATAAACTGCATCCGCCCATTGCGGCATTCACCGGTTCGGTGGGGGTTACTTACAAAAAGGAGTATTAAATGACCTTGGCTTTCCATTTCCCGCTCCGGATATACCAGAGGGAAGGGAAAAACAGGCAGAGCCAGTACAGCCATTCACTCATCCAGCCGAAATGAATGGGGAGGAAGTAATATTCATTCACCAGGTACACATAAGTGCAGTACAGGAGGATGGCGAACAACTCGATCAGGAAGGTGATCCGGGTATTACCCGTACCTGTAACCGCACTTAGCAGGATGACGGAGAAGGACATCAGGATCATGGCGGCCGTCACCACCCGCAGGGAAGGCATTGCCGCACTGATAAATTCCGTCCCCTGGCCAAAAACAGTGAGGAAGGCTCCGGGAAACAGATTCAGCAGCAGGCAGGTGAGCAGCGCCCAGCCCGTACTCAGCCGGATGATCCGGCCCAGCAGGGGAAGTACCTGTTCCTTTTTTTGCTGGCCGATCACGTTGCTCACCATGGCGTTGGTGCTGGCGGCAAAAGCCCAGGTCACACAGCCGAATACCCCGAAGATATTCCGCATCACATTCGAGACCTTCAGGGCCATCTCCCCATGATGCTCGGTCAGTAAAAAAAAGAATTGCCAGCTGATGATACTGATGGCATGCTGGAACATCAGCGGGGCCGACATGGAAAAGATCAGGGTACTGTTTTCCCTGTTCCAGCGGAACTCGCGGAAGAGGCCAAAGCGTTTACTGATCCCCTTCCAGCGGATGACGAGGAAGATGACAAACATACCCACGAACTCCGCAATTACAGAAGCGATAGCAGCCCCGTTGAATCCGAGCTCAGGCAGCCCCCAATGGCCAAAGATCAGCAGGTAATCCAGCCCGATATTGGTCAGGGTCTCCGCCAGGGTACCGGCCACCAGGTAGCGGCTTTGATTGGTACCCACCAGGAGGGCATTGCGCAACTGGTAAATATAAAGAAAAGGCAGGCCCCAGATCCGGATCCGGAGAAATTCAACGGCTTTCTGCTGCACCAGCGGGTCGCGGATGATCAGGTGAAATAGATAAGGGGTCAGGATCCAGGTAATCAGGATGCCGGCGGCTGCCACAACCAGTCCGATGAGTACAGCCTGGGAGAACAGCTTCCCGATTTCTTCGGGCCTGTTTTCCCCCGCGCGCCGGGCGATCAGGGCCTGTAAACCGTTATTGAGCCCATAACCGATCGCGGCGAAAATAAGGTAATACACCCCGGTGATACCGGCTACCGCCAGCGCATAGTTGTCGTGGATATAATGCCCCAGGAAAATATTATTGGTGATAAAATTCAGCTGGGGTATAAAAATGGCAAGGCTGATCGGCAGTGCGATCTTTATGATCTGCCGGTTGCTGACTTCCACCTGTAAGGAATGATCTGCCGCTGTTGCCATAATGGAAAAGGACGCAAACCTACGATATTTAAATTTTTGTCTATTATTGCACGAATTGAAAAAGGAATCTTGAAGGAATTATTCGTGATAGAGAATCTGTCAGCTGCTCCTGTACAACAGGTGTTGTCGCTGCGGCTGGGGACCCGGCACCTGGGGTACGCGATCACCAACCGGACGGGGGAAGAACTGTATAAACTGGGTTATTTCCGGACAGAAGAGACGGATGGGACAGCCCTGGCCGAACTGCTGGATCATGTGCCGGCATTAAAAGAACCCTTTTACAGTGTGCAGGTGGCGTATGATTTCGACGGTCATTCCCTGGTGCCTTCAACGGGTTACCGGCCTGAAGAATCAGGCAGTATGCTGAAAGCGCTGTTTGGGGTTACCGGAAATGAAGCGGTAATCGCGGAAAGCATCGCCGAATGGCAGTTGTACAATGTATATGCGGTGCCCGCTGAATTGCTGCACCGTGTACAGCAGTATTTTCCGGCGGCACAGAGCCGGCACCAGTTTTCACTGGCCATTAAACAAGTGCTGGGGTTAAGCGATACGGTTGTGATGCTGGTTGATTTCCGGCAGGATGATTTCTCTGTGCTGGTCATCCGGCAAAGCCGTTTACTGCTGGCACAAACCTATCCCTATTCCACACCTGAAGATGTTTTGTATTACCTGCTGAAAACAGTGGAGCAGTTTGGGTTGCCGCGGCAGGACCTGGACCTGCAGGTATCGGGTTTGATAGACCGGGATTCGGCCCTGTACAAAGAGATCGTTCAGTATTTTATACGGGTGGAATTCCGTGAATCGCCCTGGCAGGGAACGGATCACCCGGCCCATTATTTTACATCACTTAATGACCTGGCCCGATGCGCATCATAGGAGGGGAACATGGCGGCCGGAAATTCAACCCGCCTTCGAATATGCCTTATACAAGGCCCACCACGGATATAGCCAAGGAAGGGCTTTTCAATGTTTTGCAGCATAACCTGGATTTTGAAGAACTGAAGACCCTGGACCTTTTCGGCGGGACCGGGAGCATCAGTTATGAACTGGCATCCCGCGGGGTGCCGGACCTGACGATTGTGGAAAAGGACACCGCCATGTATGAGTTTATAAAAAAAACAGCGGCTGCATTGAGACTGGAAAATTTTAAGGTAGTCAAAATGGATGTGTTTAAGTTCATGCAGCAATGTACAGAACGCTTTGATTTTATTTTTGCGGGACCGCCCTATGCCCTGGCCACTATTGATGACCTGCCCCGGCTCGTATTTGAAAAACAACTCCTCAGAAAAGACGGCTGGTTTGTACTGGAGCACACCCCCCGGAATGATTACAAAACATATCCTTTCTTTAAAACAGAACGGAATTACGGTACCACGGTATTCTCTACTTTTGTGGAGAACAGGGACTGAATATGACAAAAAAAGAACTGCGCAAATTATATAAGGAAAAAAGAAAAGCCCTCACAGCCGCGGAGCGCAGCAAGCTGGATGACCTGCTGCTCATTCAGTTCCAGCAGGCGGCAATTCCCTTTATCCGGTCCTTGTTTTCCTACTGGCCCATGGAAGAACAGCAGGAGCCCAACATGCATCTCTTTACGGATTTTATGGAATTCAGGAACCCGGAACTGCAAATTGCCTATCCCCGGATCGACCGTTTGTCCGAAACAATGGTAGCCGTGCCGGCCGGTGCGGAAACCATTTTTGAAAAGAACAGTTTGGGTATTTATGAACCGCAGGATACCGTCATCACGGAGCCGGATAGCCTGGATATGGCCTTTGTACCGCTGCTGGCGGTGGACCGGCAGGGATACCGGGTGGGTTATGGAAAAGGGTATTATGACCGCTTCCTGGCGGACTGCCGTACGGATTGCCTGAAGATCGGTTTTTCGTATTTTGAACCCCTTGAACAGATCAGGGACAAGCATGAATTTGACGTACCTTTAAATCTTTGTATTACGCCCCAATCAGTTTATGTTTTCTAATTTTTTTCTCAAGTCTTTCCGGATTTTCTTATTGCCTGTTGCCTTGTTGTACTGGGGGGTGATTGGGATCCGCAACTGGTTGTTCGATAAAAAAATCATCGGATCCACTTCCTTCGGGCTGCCGCTGATCTGTGTGGGTAATCTTTCGGTGGGCGGAACCGGCAAATCACCCATGGTGGAGTACCTGGTGGCAGGATTGAAGGACCAGTTCCGTGTGGCAACCCTGAGCCGGGGCTATAAAAGGAAAACAAAGGGGTATGCATTGGCCGGCAAACAATCCTCGGCGCTGGATATCGGGGATGAACCGATGCAGTTTCACCAGAAATTTCCGGAGGTACCGGTGGCGGTGGGAGAAGAACGGATCGAAGCGATTCCACAATTGCTGCACGACCGGCCCGGTACCGAGGTCATTATCCTTGACGATGCCTTTCAGCATCGTTCCGTTCGGGCGGGACTGAATATCCTCCTGACAGACTACAATAATTTATTTACCCGCGATTTTTACCTGCCCACCGGCGACCTGCGTGACCTGAAGAGCGGGTATAAACGGGCGGATATCATTGTAGTGACTAAATGCCCGAAAGATCTGGATGAAGCCGAACGGAAAAAACTGGCAGAGGAGATCAGGCCCCTGCCCGGGCAGCAGCTTTTTTTTACGGCCATTGAATACAGCCGGCCTTATCATATTATTACAAAGGAGGAGCGGGGGCTGGAAAAGAACGTGGATATTCTTCTGGTAACCGGGATCGCAAACCCGCGCCCCCTGAAAAAGCTGCTCGAAGAGCACAGCAATACCTACCAGATGATACAATATGCGGATCATCATATTTTCACGATCGATGATCTCCGGGACATTCGGCAGTCGTTTCAAAAACTGACCGCCCGGAATAAAGTGATCCTGACCACGGAAAAAGATGCGGTACGTCTCCTGAAATTTACGGACGAGATCCGGGAGCTGCCTTTCTATGTAGTGCCGGTGCGTCACCGGTTTTTGTTTGACGAGGGCCCCGTTTTTGACAGGCGGGTGGCTGATTTTATTAAAAATTTTAAAAAAGAGGAGTAAGAGAATATGGGAAGAAAAAATTCAAAAAAGAAAAAGATAAATGAACGGACCCGGTCGGCAATCAGCCGTGTAGTGAACGGGGTACTCGATATTACCCGTTCGGGAATGGGCTTTGTAACGGTAGAAGGGATGGAAACGGATATCATGGTTCGCCCGCAGGATTTTAATACAGCTTTGCACGGCGATACGGTAAAGGTGGCAGTGAAGGAATCCTTTGGCCGGGGGCGCCGCATGCAGGGGGTGGTAAGAGAAGTACTTCAGCGCAAAAGGACTGAATTCATTGGTGAACTGCAAATGAATAAAGGCTTCGCTTTTTTCCTGTCAGAGGCCGACAAACCTATGCCGGATATTTTCATCCCGCTTTCTGCCATCGGTAAGGCGAAGGATGGCGACCGGGTGCTGGTGCGTTTGCTGGAATGGGAGAAGGACGGGAACAAAAGACCTACCGGGGAAGTGGTGCAGGTACTGGATGCCGAGAACAGCAATGATGCCGCCATGAAAGAGATCCTGCTGGATGCAGGGTTTCCTTTACAATTCTCTGACGAGGCCCTGGAAGTGGCTGCCCGCATACCCGATACCATCGGTGCGGAAGAATTAAAAAAAAGAAAAGATATCCGGGATCTGTTTACGATCACCATTGACCCGGCGGATGCAAAGGACTTTGACGATGCGATTTCTTTCTGCAAACTGAAGAATGGCTATTTTGAGATCGGTATCCATATTGCGGATGTAAGTCATTACCTGGAACCGGAAACCGAACTGGACAAAGAAGCCTATGGCCGGGCCACTTCCGTGTATTTGCCGGACCGGGTCAATCCTATGCTGCCGGAACATATTTCCAATGTACTCTGTTCCCTGCGGCCCGATGAGGATAAACTGACTTTCTCCGCGATTTTCCAGGTCAATGCCAAAGGCGAAATCAAACAATACTGGCTGGGAAAGACCGCCATACATTCGGATCACCGCTTTACCTATGAGGAAGTGCAGTCCATCATCGAGGAGAAGGCTGGCCTGCATGCGGAAGAGATCCTGACACTGAATGAGATTGCCCAGCGGTTACGGAAAAAAAGATTCAATAACGGGGCCATCAATTTCTCTTCACAGGAAGTGCGTTTTAAGCTGGATGAGAAAGGCGATCCCATCGGGATCATGATCAAGGAAAGCAAGGAAGCGCACCAACTGATCGAGGAATACATGCTGCTGGCCAACCGCACGGTGGCCGAAAATATCTCCAAACTGAAGATCAGTAATAAACCGCTTCCTTTCCCTTACCGCACCCATGATGATCCGGATGAGGAAAAACTGGTCCCTTTTGCAGCATTTGCCAAAAAATTCGGACACAAGTTTGATACATCTTCCCCCGACGCAATTGCCGCCTCCTTTAACCAGTTGTTAAAAGATGTGCACGGGAAACCGGAGCAACATGTGCTGGAACAGCTGGGGATCCGTACAATGGCCAAGGCCAAATACACAACGGAAAATGTGGGGCATTATGGCCTGGGCTTTGAACACTATTGCCATTTTACTTCACCGATCCGGCGTTATCCCGATGTGCTGGTACACCGCATCCTGTTTGCGGTGCTGACGAATTCCATTCAACCGGACAAGAAGATGGAAGAAAAATGCAAACATACCAGTGAACGGGAGCGGGCCGCGATGGAAGCGGAACGGGCGGCTAATAAGTACAAACAGGTGCAGTATATGCGCAATTACCTGGGAGAGGAATTTGAAGGTGTGATCAGCGGGGTGGCTTCCTTTGGGTTCTGGGTGGAAACGGTGGCGCATAAATGCGAGGGGCTCGTAAGCGTGAACAGCCTGCTGGAATACGACGAGTTCAGGCATGTGGAATCGGACTATTGCCTGTTGGGCCACCGCAGCGGCCAGCAATTCAGAATGGGGGATAAGGTCATGATCAAAGTAGTGGGAGCCAACCTGGGCAAACGGCAGCTGGATTATGAATGGGTGGCCACCGGCGAAGGGGCCGATGAAAAAAACGAAAGACAAAAAAGAAAAAAACGGAAATGATCTATATTGTAGCCTATGCAAAGTTTTGAGTTACTCTCCCGGAAATTTGCTTTACATTTTGATAAAGCCCAATTCCCTGCCGAACCGGCATCCCTGTACCAGCCGAATGAATATTTTCTGCAGCTCGGGGGCAAACGGGTGCGGCCTGTTCTCAGTTTAATGGGCAATGAACTCTTCGATGAGATCCGCGAGGATGCCTGGGACCTGGCCGCTGCGGTGGAGCTCTTTCACAATTTTACCCTGATCCATGACGATATTATGGATCAGGCCCCCCTGCGCCGGGGGATGGAAACCGTGCATGTGAAATACGGGGAAAACACCGCTTTACTGGCAGGTGATGTAATGCTGGTAAAGGCGTATGAACATCTCAGTAAGATCGATGGCGCGTTCCTTCGCTCCATCCTGCAGTTGTTCAACCAGACCGCCCGGGAAGTATGCGAAGGCCAGCAATGGGATATGGATTTTGAAAAAATGCCCCGCGTAAGTTTCGGGGACTACCTGCGGATGATTGAACTGAAAACATCGGTGCTGCTGGCAGCCAGTCTCAAAATGGGATCCATTCTCGGCGGAGCCGGTGAAAGAAACCAGAACCTTTTGTACGAATTCGGCCGCAAACTGGGCATCGCGTTCCAGGTACAGGATGATTACCTGGACGCATTTGGCGATCCGCATAAATTTGGTAAACAGATCGGGGGTGATATCCTGTCGAATAAAAAAACCTTCCTGGTGATCCATGCCCTGGAAACCGCCGGTACGGCCCGGCGGGAAGAACTGGACCGGTTGTTGTCCGGCGATGAGGAACGGAAGGTGGAGAAGGTACTGGCTATTTTCCGGGAATGCGGGGTGGACGAATGGGCCCTGGAAGTAAAAAACAAATACCTGGATGAAGCCCTGGATCACCTCGAAGATATTGCGGTATTGTCCAAGCGGAAAAAACCCCTGGCTGACCTGGCGCAGTTCCTGGTTCAGCGGGAACACTGATTGTGGGCAATCAAATAAGCCCGGCTCCTTTTTTTTTCCTATTTTGATCAACAAAACCAACTGACCAATGGCCAATTCTTTGTTCCGTCGTAAATCCATTGACAAGATTGTAAGCGATTCTCACCTGGCAGCAGATGATACGCATGGTTCCGGGTTAAAAAGGGTGCTCACGGTAAAGGACCTTACCTTTTTCGGGATTGCCGCTATCATTGGTGCCGGCAGCTTCAGCAGCCTGGGAAGTGCCGTATTTCATGGGGGCCCGGGTGTAATCATCCTGTTTATCATTACAGGCATTGCCTGTGCTTTTACCGCATTCTGTTATTCTGAATTTGCCAGCCGCATCCCGGTGGCCGGCAGTGCCTATACATATGCCTATGCGAGCTTTGGCGAATTGTTTGCCTGGATCATCGGCTGGGCCCTGATCATGGAATATTCTATCGGCAATATTTATGTTGCTTTCAGCTGGAGTGATTATTTCACCTCCTTCCTGCATAAGGCGCAAATACATATTCCGGATTACCTGACCTGCAGTTATATTGAAGCGAAGAAGGCTGTTGCGGAGGGTAGTGCGAACGAAGAACTGAAAAATGCCTGGAATACAGCCCCGATGCTCGGCAGCCTGCGCATGATTCTCGATTTGCCGGCCCTGGTTATCAACCTGCTGATCACTTACCTGGTGTACAGGGGGATCCGGGAAAGCCGCAACTTCAGTAATGTAATGGTGATCCTGAAACTGGCCATTGTAGCCCTCGTGATATTGGTGGGAGGATACCTTGTATTTTCAAACGGACTGACTTTTAACTGGACACCGGCGAATGAGGAAGGAATTAAATCCTTTATGCCAAACGGATTTGGCGGTGTCATGATGGCTGTAAGCAGTGTGTTTTTTGCCTATATCGGGTTTGATGCAGTGAGTGTGCTGGCGGAGGAGAGCAAGAATCCGCAACGGGACCTGCCAAGGGGGATGATCCTTTCGCTGGTAATTTGTACAATTGTATATATCCTGCTTACCCTGGTGCTTACCGGGGCCGTGCATTACGGAAATTTTGACGGGGTGGGTGATCCGTTGGCCTTCATCTTTGAAGCGCAGAACCTAAATATCGGCTGGATGCAGGTCCTTGTTTCCATCTGTGCGGTGGTGGCCATGACCAGTGTATTGCTGGTTTTCCAGATGGGCCAGCCCCGTATCTGGATGAGCATGAGCCGGGATGGGTTAATGCCTCCGGTCTTTCAGAAGATCCACTCAAAATTCAAAACTCCTTCCTTCGCAACGATCGTTACCGGCCTGGTGGTGGGGGTTCCCATACTCTTTACGGATAAGACCTTCGTTCTCGACTTTACCAGTATTGCCACTTTATTTGCATTTGTGCTGGTATGCGGCGGGGTATTGCTGATTCCCCGGAAGAAGAAAGTTCCGGGGCGGTTTACGATTCCTTATGTCAACGGCAAACTGGTATTCCCATTGATTGTACTTGCTGCAATAGCCATGCTGACAGTGTTCGCAAAAAAATACTTCAGTGATAAAGTCGATTTTTCATTTGAGAAAAAAGTAGAGGCGCTGGCGGGGGTTATACCGGCAAAAATTACGGACACCACATGGGTTGCCGGGAATATTGAAAATTACCTCATTTCAGGCAACGATGCTGATTCATCATTTATTAAGCTTACGAACATTGTCCGTTCAACTTCTGTTCCTGTGGAAAAATACCTGGCTGCAGCTAAATTCATCGGGGATAACGATCCGGTGCAAAGTAAAACGGCCAAAATTTCCACCGTTATATTCTGGCTGCTGATCACCGGGTTGGCCATTCTTGCATTTATAAAAAATTATTCCCTGATCCCGTTGCTGGGAGTAGGTACCTGCCTGTATCTCCTGACCGGCATGTCGCTGAGCAATTGGCTTTGGTTCGGTGGATGGCTGCTGCTGGGTCTTGTCATTTATTTCCTGTACGGCTATAAGAAAAGCAAATTATCCCATCCTGCTGCCTGACCGGAAATAATCCCGGGGAAAGAGCTGTACTGAACGGGACAGCTCTTTTTTTATGGAAGGGATTTTTGTTTTGTAAATTTGCCGTTCGTTTCCGTAAATTAAAAGTACATGAAATACCAGGTGGGAGATATGGTGCTGATCCTGCATTCGAATGAGGAGGCCCGGATCATTGACATCATCAATGATAAAATGCTGATGGTGGATGTAAAGGGGGTGACTTTCCCGGTATATAAGGACCAGGTGGATTTTCCCTATTTCAAACGCTTTACCGAAAAGAAGATCGTTCCGGCAAAAAAGGGCAAGCAGTATATCGATGATGTGCGGAAAGAGAAAGACCCGGGTGCCAAACGGGTGGTGGACGGCGTATGGCTGACTTTCCTGCCGGTAATGGATCACGATGAATTTGGCGACCTGGTGGTGGAGGAACTCAAACTGCACCTGGTCAACCATACGGAGACGGCCTATCATTTTCACTATACACTTCATTTTTTCGGCAAGCCGGATTTTGAACTGAAGAACACCGTGCAGCCCTTCGAAGATTTTTACCTGCACGATATTGAATTCGGGGAACTGAATGACAGCCCGAGTTTTGACTTTGAGTTTACCCTGGTCACGCCGGATAAAAGCAAGGCCCCGCATTATGAAGCCGCGGTCCGGCTGAAACCCAAACAGCTTTTTGCAAAAATTGAAGAACTGAAGCAAAAAAACCTGGCTACATTTTCCCAGCGCCTGTTTGAAACCTACCCGGTGCGTACCTATGAAGAAATAGTGGAAGCGGAGCATTTATGGAAGGATAAATTATCATCGGCTGGGTTTAAGATCTATGATGCAGCCAAAGCCCGCCAGCACATGGAGCCGGCCCGCAGCGTGGTGGACCTGCATATTGAGAAACTGGCGGATGACTGGAAACGGATGAGCAATTATGAGATCATGAGCCTGCAGTTAAAGATTTTTGAAAAATATTATCACCTGGCCGTTGTGCATCACCAGCCTTCCCTGGTCATTATCCACGGGGTGGGAGAAGGTAAACTCCGGGATGAGATCCATGATCTGCTCCGGTTAAAAAAGGAGGTTAAATCCTTTGTCAACCGGCACCACCCGGCATACGGGTACGGGGCGACAGAAATATTCTTCCAATACTGATTTACATTTCTACCTTTGCAATTGCTACAAGCCAGGCTATCGCTTCTTCTGCAAGGAAGGGGAGGAAAGTCCGGACAGCGCAGAGCAATGCACCGGTGAAGAGCCGGCTCCTGAAAAGGAAGAGACAGTGCCACAGAAAATAACTACCGGCAGCAATGTCCGGAAAAGATGAAAACGTGGGGTAAGAGCCCACGGCTTATGCTGGTAACAGCATTCGCGGGTAAACCTTGCATGCTGAAATGCCACGTATAGTACCGTTGAGGGCGGCTCGCTCAAGCCCGGTTTCGGCCGGTCACGGTACAGGGTAGGCAGATTGAGCCCGGTGCGTAAGTGCCGGGACAGATAAATGATAGGCCGCACGTCATTGACGTGTTACAAAATCCGGCTTATGGCTTGTAGTTTTTTTTTGATGCCGGATGCTACTGAGTAGCGCCTGCTAACCAACCTGCCACTTCCATCATCCACGCCATCCCCAGGTGTACAACCAATACTCCCCGGATAGAACGGGTATGGTACACAATGATTCCCAGGAGTATTCCCCCGAAAAAGGAACTGATACATTCGGCCACCGGTTTCCCAAAATGAATACAACAATAAAATACGGCTGCGGGCAAAATGATATCCCGTCCCATCCATTTGACAAACGCCAGCACCAGGAAGCCCCGGAAAAAGAGTTCAATGGTTATGAAATCAGTCCCGTAACTGCCTTCAAACAGGAGGATTTTCCACCAACTGATATGCTCCATATTTCCGGTAACAGAAAGGTTTTTAAACTGGGGATAGACTGCCTGGAAGCCCGGCTGGGAGGAAGCAAAGGCCAGCAACGGCAGCATCAGCAGTATCATACTACCATAGGGTTTCCAGCCCCCAACCCGGTTGCGGATGCCAAACCAGCTTTCTTCCTTAGCAACCCATTGCCGGATTCCATAAAGGATTAGCAGGAGCGACAATAAATAGATGGGCCAGCTGATTATTTTGTTCCAGAAATAATTCCGGTATTCATCCGTCACAATTGTGAAATGGAATGACAGGGTGAATTTCATTGCAAAGACCAGGGGCGCAAGGAATAACAGGATGATACAGGGGAGAGGGCATTTTCGTTTTACCGGTTGCCGGCTGCGGATAAGCAGGAGCGGAACGCCCAGTGCAACCAGGAAGACCCCGTACCAGGCGAAAAGTTTAATGAGCGCGGAATTATTTTTTTCAATCAGGCGGGAGAGATCGAAATAATAATTCAGGAATACCAACGCCCCGCAAAATAAACTGGTCCCGATAAATAATTTTTTATCAGCACGCTGCAGGTAATGGTGGATATAGGCAAGGAAGGTGTTCAGTCGCCCCTAAATTAATTTTTTTTGACGGTCTTTAAACTTTCCTGCGCCGGATAGTTCCAAATATTCGTTAATAATTTAAAAACAAAAAAGTATAGCCATGAAAACTTTATTAAAAACCTTGAATGTAACCGCTGTTTTTGCTGCCCTTTTCTTATTTGTGCTGGTTTCCTGCCAGAAGGAAAGCAGCCTGTCTGCTACCAATGATACGGTAACCGAAGCGGAGGCCACTACTTATTCAGATGAAAGTACCCAGGCTGAAGCCAGTTATGATGATGTGGAAGATATCAGTATGCTCGCTGCCGATGAAGAAGGGGATGCCAGCGTATATGGCCGCGGTAATGAAACCGGCCGGCTCTTTCCCTTTGTTGAATTACGGTTACGTCTTGGTGACTGTGCCACGATTACGGTATCCCCGAATGACAGCACCTATCCCAAGACCATTACCATCGATTTCGGTCCCGTGGGTTGCTGGTGCGCTGATGGCAAACACCGTAAAGGGTCCATTGTGATCCACCTGACCGCCCCGATCCGCCGTCCCGGTGCTGTTATGACCGTCACACTCGTTGATTTTTACCTGAACCGTGCCCATCTTGAAGGAACCAAAGTAGTGAGCAATCTCAGCGAGAACGGGAACATCAAATTCACCGTCCAGGTAACAGGCGGTAAAATAACTCACCCGAACGGAAGAGGCTATGTGTATAACGGAATAAAATATGTGAAACAGATTGAAGGAGGAGCCACCCGCCCGCTGCGTGATGATGTCTATAGTATTGAAGGACGTTCCAAAACTGAATTCAACAACGGCGTGACCATCAACCTGAATACTGAAACCCCGCTGATCAAGAAAATGATCTGTCATTGGATCAGTAAGGGTGAATTGAAAATTAAGATCAACAGCCGCGTTCTGTTCCTCAATTACGGGGCACCCAATAACGGCGAATGCGATAATAAAGCCCTGCTGACCTGGAATGCTGGGGCCAACCAGCGCCTGATCATTTTACCGTAACCTTGTTCTGTACTAAAATTCGAAAGTCTCCCCGGTTTTACGGGGGGACTTTTATATTTGCAACATGCGATACCTGAATATACTTCCTCTTTTATTCCTGCTGTCCTGCACGGGGGAAAAACAGCAAACGGCTGATGAAATCCTTGGCGGGAACTGGTTTGTATTGTACCCGAAAGACGAACTGCAAACCCGAAAGCAGGAAGAAGTATATGCTGCCACCCAGGATTCACTGACGGGATTAAAATGCCTGAAGCTGATCCGGTTTTCCGGGAACGGAGTGTTTAACCAACTGGACAGTGTGGCAATTACCGGTAATTGGGGAGTTAAGGACGGGGAGGTATTAAATGTATTCGACGGGGGACGGGGTTTTGACCTGTTCAGGGCCCGGATAAACCGTTATGCGGACGGGGTGCTGCAACTCACGGAGATGGTGGAAACAAGGGGAGAAAAAGTAAAGCTGGTCTGGCACCTGAAGAAGATTGAGAAAGGGTTTGCCACTGCATTATTTGAAAAAGAAAAAAATCAATGGCGGTACAAGCCGGTTATTGAAGAATCCGAAACCGGAATCAGATCCCGCCTGGTACAGATGCTGGAATATTATTCAGTGTATTTCAGGCTGATCTCAGAGGAGTCTTCTTATTTTATGCCGGGCCGGGTGCTGCTGCCATTCACATTCTACCAGCATGCGATCGGCCTGAAGCCCTTTGATAAAGAAAGCAAATTCGTTTCCCTGTTTTATTCGGTCCAACAGGCGGAACTGGCCCACTATGTACTCAAGGGAGCGATCAGCAAAGCCCGGTTTTCGTTCCAGGATAAAGAAAGCTACAGCGCCGAATACGTGAAAATGCTGCAGGAACTGGCGGATATTATTAAACGGCAACCCTGACCGGCACTACTCGAGATGATAACTGACCAGGGTGGAAACCTGCTGTAATTTTATAAGGGGACTGCCCATAGCGGCCATTTCCCGTACATACCGGATAACGCCAATACCCGGCTGAAAGAATACCTGGTCCTTGCGGTAATTGCGGGCATTTTTTTCAAAATACAGGTAACCGGAAAAATCACCGGCCGGCGTGGTCATTACCGAATTTGTTTTCAAGGAGCGGGCAATGGCGGCCGCATCCTCAAAACCCGAAAGGTAGCGCAATGAATCACCGGTGAAAAGACCGTATTCTTTTTTAGCATCGATAAAACCACTGGCAAACATCCGGTTCTCCATTTTGAAAAGGGTGGAATCGTTGGCGTATAATTTTTCCGGGAGCCCAACCGCAATATTGCTTTCCCACCAGACCAGTCCGTCACTTAATGTTTTCAGGGTGCTGGTAAAACGCAGGGTATCATACTGTACTTTTTGGAAAACCCCGTTATTGAAAACCGAATCCTCGTAAACCCAGTAGTTACGGGTATTCAGTGGCAAAATTCCGCAATGACTGCCGGTACAGGTAAAGGGCTGAACAGAATCCGCTGTATAAGTCCGGCCGGAAGGATTCCCGGTTTGGATCAGACAGGGTTCTTTAGCTACAGGAATTTGAATTGAATCTTTTTTACAGGAGGCCAGTAACAGGATCCCGGAAACCAGGAGGATAATTGTTTTCTTCAAGGGTTATGTTTTAAAAAGGTACGGGCCGCCAAAATAGAAACTGGATTTCATATCTCATAATTTTACTTAGTAAATTTTCAGTGATTACCGTAGATATATCTTAAACTTCCTTTGGGTATGAACCTGTTACGGTTCTTGTTGAAAATAAAAAAAGCCCGGAAATATCCGGGCCGTTCAAAATATAGTAGATCTACTATTTAAAAATGGTCCCGAAAAAGGCTTTCATGTCATTCCAGGAAGCGCTGTCGGCTGCAGCATTATAGGCGATCGGCAAATTGAACTTTTTTCCATTGGCCGTGGCATCCGGGTTGCTAAAAGCATGGGTGGCGTCTGCATAGGCTTTGAAAAGATATTTCGCCCCGACGGAATCCATCTGTTTCCTGAACTGATCAACCTGTGCCTGGGGAACAAAGGGATCGGCCGCTCCATGACAAACCAGCACCTGTGCTTTTAGTTTGTCTTTACCCGGTGTAACCACCTGCAGTCCGCCATGAAAACTCACCACTCCCGCCAGATCTTCGCCCAGGTTAGCCATATTCAATACCTGGGTGCCGCCAAAGCAATAACCGATGGCGGCAATCTTACTGGTATCCGCCTGGCTGTAGGAGCGGATGGCTTTCAGCGCCGCGTCAAAGCGCTGTTTGGCCATATCAGGATCCTTGTAAAAGGGGCCCGACAGGTTGCCGGCGTCCGTAGGATTATCGGCTCTTTTGCCATTGCCATAAAAATCCACCGCCATGGCGATATACCCGAGACCGGCCAGTTCCCGGACCCTTCTTTTTATATAGTCATTCAGGCCCCACCACTCATGCACCACCAGTACGACCGGTCTTTTCTCCACTATGTTTTCATCCCAGGCAATATAGCCGTCCAGTACCAGGCTGTCCTTGATACCATCGGGAGAATACGTGATACTCTCTACTTTTAATTTGGGTTCTTTCATATCAGGTTCTTTTTGGGTTCCGGTCTGATTGTTACAGGAACTGAAGAAGACAAGGCTCGCGGCCGCAAGGCTCAGAAAATACTTATTCATTCTTTAGGTTTTGTTTCAGAAGATAGAATACTAAAGTTCTGTAAAAGTTCAGGGAACCTGAAAAATAATTCTGCCGGCCTCAGGACCGCCGGGCTATGCCGGCAACCCTGATTCCCTTAACTTTGCGGGCATGACACAGGAAAAATTACAGGATATGCGGTCCCGCATTGCCGGGATAAGGAGGTTTCTTTGACGTCGCTAACCGACTTCAGAAAATTGCCGAAGACAAACAATTGTCGCTGAGCCCGGGTTTCTGGGACGATAATAAGCGGGCGACAGAAATCCTCAAAAATATCAAGCTGAACGAGTACTGGGTGAAGTTGTTTGATACAGCCGAATCCGGGGTGGAAGATTTTGCCGTTTTATTTGAGTTTTGGAAAGCAGGAGATGCCACCGAAGAAGAGACCAAAGAAGCGTACGACAAGGCTATCGTTTTACTCGATGACGCGGAATTCAAAGCCACCCTGAACGAGCCGGAGGATGAATTGCCGGCCGTACTGCAGATCAACTCCGGTGCTGGTGGTACGGAAAGCCAGGACTGGGCCGAAATGCTGGCCCGGATGTACAGGATGTACGGCGAAAAGCAGGGCTGGAAAGTAACGGAAATGGACTGGCAATGGGGCGATGGGGCAGGGATCAAGACCTGTACCTTACAGTTTGAAGGGCCTTTCGCCTATGGTTTTTTAAAAGCCGAAAGCGGCGTGCACCGGTTGGTCCGTATTTCACCGTTTGACAGCAATGCGAGGAGACATACCTCTTTTGTTAGTGTGTATGCTTACCCGCTGGTGGACGATACTATTCACATTGAGATCAACCCCGCGGATGTAAAAATGGAGACGTCCCGGAGTGGCGGTGCCGGCGGACAGAATGTAAACAAAGTAGAAACAAAAGTACAGCTCACGCATATACCGACCGGGATCGTGGTGGTATGCCAGCAGGACAGAAGCCAGTTGGGCAACCGGGAATTAGCGATGCAGATGTTACGCAGCCGCCTCTATGAATTAGAACTCCAAAAGAGAAATGCCCTGAAAGATGCCACCAATGCGAAAAAGAAAAAAATCGAATGGGGCAGCCAGATCCGCAGCTATGTGTTCCATCCCTATAAGATGATCAAGGACCACCGCACCGATTACGAGGTGGGAAATGTGCAGCCGGTGATGGATGGCGACCTGGATGGATTTATCAAAGCCTACCTGATGAGTGAAAAGGAAAGCGGTGTGTAACCGGTTGGTATTTTCCCTTACAAACTAGCTACCTTTACCATATAAATCTGATTTATGAGCTTTGGAACCTTTTCATACCCGATGCCGGCCAATGAACCGGTACTGAATTACGGACCCGGATCCCCCGAAAAGAAAAGATTAAAAGAAGTACTGGCCGAACTGAAAAGCCAGGAAGCGGATGTACCGATGTATATCGGCAGCAAGGAAGTCCGGACCAATAAGAAAAAGGCCATCCACCCGCCCCATGAAACCAGTCATATCCTGGGTTATTTTCATGCCGGCGAAGAAAAGCATGTGCAACAGGCCATTGAAGCTGCCCTGGCAGCCAAAGAAAACTGGGCGGCCACCAGCTGGGAAAACCGGGCCAATATATTTCTGAAAGCGGCTGACCTGATTGCCACCAAATACCGGCCCTACATGAACGGCACCACGATGTTGGGCCAAAGTAAAAATGCCTTCCAGGCCGAGATCGACAGCGCCTGTGAGCTCATCGACTTTCTTCGTTTCAATGTACATTTCCTTTCTGAAATATATAAACAACAGCCCAACAGTGCCACGGGCATGCATAACCGCATGGAGTACCGGCCTCTGGAGGGATTTGTCCTGGCGGTAACGCCTTTTAACTTTACCGCGATCGGGGGCAACCTGCCCAGTTCCGCCGCCATGTGCGGGAACGTGGTGGTATGGAAATGTGCCAATACCCAGGTGTACTCGGCCCAGATGTTCATGCGGGTACTGAAAGAAGCCGGGCTGCCTGACGGCGTGATCAACCTGATCTATGTGGACGGACCGACCATTGGCCGCATCTGCTTTAATCACCGCGATTTTGCCGGTGTTCATTTCACCGGTTCCACCGGGGTGTTCAACAATATGTGGGAGACCATCGGGAAAAATATGCCGAATTACCGGAGCTACCCCCGGATCGTGGGGGAGACCGGTGGCAAGGATTTCGTGATGGTACACAAGAGTGCCGATCCCGATGTGGTGGCCACGGCCCTGCTCAGGGGCGCGTTTGAATTCCAGGGACAGAAATGTTCCGCCGCTTCCCGGGCCTATATCCCTTCCAATATAGCGGAAGAAGTGAAAAAGAAACTGGTGGCCGGGGTAAAGAGCTTTAAAATGGGAAGCCCTGAAGATTTTACCCATTTCATCAATGCGGTGATTGACGAAAAAAGTTTTAACAGCATCAAACGCTACATTGATAATGCGAAGAAGGACCCGAAGGCGGAGATCTGGGTGGGGGGTAAATGTGACAGCAAACAGGGCTGGTTTATCCAGCCGACTGTGATCCAGGCAAAGGATCCGAAATACGTGACCATGTGCGAAGAGATCTTCGGACCGGTGCTGACGGTATATGTTTACCCGGCCGGCAGTTTTGAAAAGACATTGGAATTACTGGATTCCACTTCGCCTTATGCGTTGACCGGATCCATTATTTCGCAGGACCGTGCGGCTGTGGAACTGGCAACGAATAAACTCCGGAATGCGGCCGGTAATTTTTACATCAATGACAAACCGACTGGTGCGGTGGTAGGACAACAGCCATTTGGCGGAGCCCGCGGAAGTGGTACCAATGATAAGGCCGGTTCGATCCTGAACCTGTACCGCTGGCTGAGTCCGCGGACAATTAAGGAAACATTCAACCCGCCCACCGATTACAAATACCCTTTCCTGGCGGAGGAATAAGCGGACATACCGGACAGGATTTGTATCTTGAACCTCAAATATTGGTCATGGCTGTATTATTATCATCCGAACAACTTTCCACTACCATCCGGGCCCTGGCAAAAACACTGAGCGAGCGTCACCCGGGTTTTGAAGACGTGGTTTTTGTGGGCATCCAGCAGGGCGGGGCGGTTCTCGGTGAAGAAATTGTGGCGGAGCTGCAGCGGCTCAATCCCGGAAAAACCATTCCTTATGGCCAGTTGGATATCACTTTCTACCGGGATGATATCCGGAAAAATATCATTCCCCCGGATAAGATGAATATTCATTTCGGGGTGGAGAACAAGACCGTGATCCTGATTGATGATGTGCTGTTTACCGGGCGGACGATCAAGGCGGCCCTGGATGTACTGTTTGATTATGGCCGGCCCGCCAAAGTGGAACTTTGTGTGCTGGTGGACCGCAACGAACACCGGCAATTCCCGATACAGGCGGATTATGTGGGAACCACGGTTCAGACCAGCCGGACTGATAAGGTGAAACTGGTGAACCGGGAAGTAATCCTGATCCCGGCCTGACCGGAGAAGACGAATTGGTATAAACAATCAATTTTCCCTAATTTCGCTTTTTAATGCAACTATCTACCCGACACCTGCTGGGCATTAAAAATCTCTCCAAGGAAGATATCTCCCTTATTTTATCCACGGCCGAGCAATTCAAAGAAGTGTTACAGCGACCTGTAAAGAAAGTGCCTTCCCTCCGGGATGTAACCATTGTGAACCTCTTTTATGAGAACTCCACCCGGACCCGTTTCTCTTTTGAACTGGCGGAAAAAAGGCTGAGTGCCGATACGATCAATTTCGCGGCATCTTCCTCTTCCGCTGCTAAGGGAGAAACCCTGCTGGATACAGTAAACAATATCCTGTCGATGAAAGTGGATATGGTGGTGATGCGGCACAGTGCCAGCGGAGCTCCCCATTTTTTATCCCAGCATATACCGGCTGCGATCATCAATGCCGGTGACGGGATCAATGAGCATCCCACGCAGGCCCTGCTGGATGCCTTTTCCATCCGGGAAAAAACGGGAGGACTTGAAGGGCGAAAAGTGGCCATTATCGGCGATATCATGCACAGCCGGGTGGCACAAAGCAATATTTACCTGCTGAACAAGATGGGTGCGGAGGTAACGGTTTGCGGACCACCCACACTGATCCCCAAATATATCCGGGAAGCCCTGGGGGTGAATGTGAGTTATAACCTCAGGGAAACCCTGGAATGGTGTGATGTGGCCAATGTATTGCGGATCCAGCTGGAAAGACAGAACCAGGTACTGTTCTCCTCCCTGCGGGAATACAGTATCGCTTACGGGATCAACCGGCAACTGCTCGACAGCCTGAACAAAGAAATCGTCATCATGCACCCCGGACCCATC
This sequence comes from Sphingobacteriales bacterium, assembly GCA_016192105.1. Taxonomy (GTDB): domain Bacteria; phylum Bacteroidota; class Bacteroidia; order Chitinophagales; family Chitinophagaceae; genus JJ008. The sequence goes on from JACPUV010000053.1 coordinate 61,788, forward strand.
AACCGGGGGGTGGAGTTGGACAGCGATGTGGCCGACAGCAAACAATCCATTATTTTGCAGCAGGTGGAGAATGGCGTGGCCGTGCGGATGGCCGTGTTGTATTTATTGGCAAACAGAAATAATTAATGGCGATTGCCGGTACAGGTCCTTCGGCATCGGAGAAACCCGTATTTCAGGCGAACGGCTATAACTACAAACTACTAACCACAAACTTGCCCATGCCCCGATTCTGCCTCTTTCCCGGAACCTTTGACCCACTGACCCTGGGCCATGTGGATATTATAAACCGGGCCCTTCCCTTATTTGATAAGATCATTGTGGGGATCGGCCTGAATTCAGCCAAAGCTCCGATGTTCTCCCCGGAGCAACGTCTCCAGTGGATCGAAGAGATCTATAAAGATGAGGAAAGAGTGGTCGGGGCTATTTATGAAGGACTGACCATTGATTATTGCAAGGAAGTGGATGCGCAGTTTATCCTGCGGGGTATCCGGTATGTGAGCGACTTTGAATATGAGAAGACCATTGCAGATGCCAACCGCACCCTCGATAAGTCCATTGAAACGATCTTCCTTACCGGTGAACCCAAGTACACATCAGTGGCTTCCACCATTGTGCGGGATATCCTCCGGAATGGGGGCAATGCAGCCCCTTTTTTACCAGAAGTAGTGGCAAAATCCATAAAAAAATAAAGAATGCCTGTTTGGTTTAAGAAGGACCTTTCTTTGGCCGATTTCAAAGACCTGGGAAAAGACACGATGGGTGACCACCTGGGGATTGAGTGGACAGCCGTCGGGGACGATTACCTGGAAGCACGGATGCCGGTGGATCACCGCACCAAACAACCCTATGGTTTATTGCACGGGGGCGCTTCCTGTGCCCTGGCTGAAACACTCGGAAGTGTGGGGGCAGCCCTGGTGACGGATCCTGAAAAATTTTATTGCGTGGGGCTGGAGATCAATGCCAATCATGTGCGAAGTGCCCGGGAAGGGTTTGTTACGGGCGTGGCTTCCCCGCTGCATCTCGGCGCCAGTACGCAGGTATGGGATATAAAAATCTATGATAATAGGAAAAAGCTGATCTGTATCAGCCGGCTCACTGTGGCCGTGATCCCCCGGAAAGACGGATCATTGCTCCCGCATCAGTGACAGCACTTCGGCTACTGAAGGATACGTATTTTCCAGGTATTCCTGCAGGCCTGCCGGTTTCACCCACTTGGCTTCCAGGATATCTTCTTCGGTCTGTGGTACCAGCGGCTGGGTACCGGTAATCCGCATCTGGTACCAATGCGATTCTTTCAGGATATACTTTGTTCCTTCGTGGTAGGTATGATAGGTGATACAAAGGGGGGAAAGCAATTTGATATCATGTAAACCGGTTTCTTCCTCCACTTCACGTACCGCACAGCCTTCCAGTTTTTCTCCCGGATCCAGTTTGCCCTTGGGCAGGTCCCATTTGCCCCTGCGGAAAATAAGCAGCCATTCGTTTTTCCCGTTTACGACCAGGCCTCCGGCTGCTTTTACCAGGGTAAATTTTTTAAATACCGCTTTTTTTAATTCTTCCAGGGAGGAATGTACGAACACACCGGCGTGAATCTTCTCCTGCTCCATTTCGTGCAGCATGGATTTTACGGTATGACTGTTCAGTTCATCAATGAAGACCGTTTCCTCATGATGGATATAAGAAGAAAGCTGCTCATCCACTGCATCGCAGAGGAAGAGGGGCTTGTCATTGAAATAAATTTTTATAAACATAGTGCAGGGTTCATTTTATCTTCGCAGCATGACAAACGCAAAGGCGGTGGCCGAAAAACTGCTTCAAGTTAATGCAGTTAAGTTAAATCCCGAACAACCCTTTACCTGGGCCAGCGGCTGGAAGAGCCCGATCTATTGCGATAACCGGAAAGTGCTCTCTTTTCCCTTTATCCGGGATTATATCAAATCGGAGATGTGCAATGTGATTTTTGAGAAATTCCCGGAGGCAGAACTGCTGGCCGGGGTGGCCACGGCGGGGATCGCCTGGGGAGCCATGGCGGCTGACCAGCTTAAACTGCCTTATATATATGTCCGGCCCAAGCCCAAAGAACACGGCCTGGGCAACCAGATCGAGGGATTTTATGAAAAAGGACAGAAAACCGTGGTGATCGAAGACCTGGTATCCACCGGCAAAAGCAGCCTGCAGGTAGTGGATGTACTGAAAGCACAGGGGCTGAATGTGATCGGGATGGTCTCTATTTTTACGTACGGTTTTCCGGCTGCAACCGAAGCGTTTAAAGCGGCGTCTCTGCCTTACCAGTCATTGACGGATTATCCCTCACTGATTGAACTTGCTCTCAAAAAAGGGATTATTTCCCCGGAACAGGAGGGGATATTGTTAAAATGGAGGGATGACCCCGCGGGTTGGAAGGGGACTTTGTAATTTTATTGCCTTTGAGCAGATTTAAATAAAACACGATGAAAAAAGGACTCCTTACGTTCATTGCCTTTATTGGAGTGGTGATGGTTGCGCAGGCACAGACCAAGCCGGTGATAACGGCCACGATCAAAACACCCAATGCGGCTTGTGCGCTTTGTAAAGACCGTATTGAAACTTATCTCAAACGGTATGACGGGGTCATGGAGATCAATGTGAACTACAGGAAAGGGGAGACCCGGGTAAAATATATTTCGGACCGCACTGATATAGAGCAGATCAAGACCGCCATTTCGAACTGCGGCTATGATGCGGACGATGTGCCGGCCGATGCGGAAGCCTATAACCGGCTCCCCAAAAGTTGTAAAAAATTCGCGGACGGGGGTGGACATCCCAAACCCAAAGCGCCACCTGTACCGCCGCAGCAATAAATTACCTGTCCCGCTCCGGCGGGATTTTTTATTTCATGAACTGTCCGATGGACTGTTTTCCTTCATAACTAATGGGGTAATTGAAAAAGAACCCGGCCTTACCCAGGCGGGCTTTCCCTTCAATTTTCAGTGCTACTTCCTCTTTCAGGAATAAACCCGCGCTATTTTTCAGGGCATTTTTCATATCCAGTTCGAGGATTACCGGCAGCCAAAAATCAGATTGGGAGGGAATCGTCATGGCCGTATCGACCCTGAAATCCCCCAATTTCTGCCCATCCACCCAGGCTTCACCGGCGGCCTTTTTAAACCGGATACGGGATTTATTCGGGTTATAGCAATGCAGGTCCATGGTAAGGGTTGTGTTTTTAAGTCCCAGGGCCGGCGATTTTACGCGCTCAATTGCTTTCAGTTCGGGTTCTTTCAGCGAGCCACAGGCCCCCAAAAACAGCAAGGCGGGTATCAGCAAAAAAATCAGGGAGCGCATATTCCTCATGGGTTACTTTTTTATGCAAAATAGGGCATCGGATCCTTAAGGGCCGTTAAAAAAGAACAGGCCGGCACCTGACTTTGCAAATCAGCTTTTCACTGGGACTGTCAAATGGCCTGCAACTATTTGCAGTTGCCAATCATTTTGGTCCCTTCTCCCGGTCATGCAGAAAAGGGTAGGACAGAGCCAGAGCAGAAGGGTGAGTCGGGAGGATGCATTTTCATATTAAACAATATTGTTATCAAAAAACATTAGTATTTACCAAATTTGCCGTTCATTTTTCATTACTAGAAATATTAGCTTAATCATTTTAAATCATATAGAATGGTTATCAAAGACTAATATTTAATATTTGTGTATAAAATTTAGAAATAATTGGTCATAAATTAGGTAATAATTGGCTCAGTCGGAGGAATGCGTGATTTGAAAAAAATATTTCATAATTTATTGATTATTAAAAATATAATTTAGGTTATCTAAATATTTTTTTTAAACACTTGAATACATATGGTTGCTGCTAATATGATATTCGGTTTTACCTGATTTAGTTTATCCGAAAATGAAGAACGGGGGACCAATCTGTTCAGGTCAGGTCGGGAAGGAGCTGGTTGTGATGGAAAAAAATCATCATAAGTCATTCATAATCGTAGATATACGTGCTTCGGAAAATACGGTTTTTCTTTTCAATATCTGCCTGAAATGCTTCTTTTTACGAAACCAATCGTTTAAATTAGCCCTCGGTTTCCGGACTTTTGGATATTGGACTAATGAGAAAACTACTAAGATTAAGTACCCTTTTGCTTGCCATATTTACTGGCATTAAATCCTATACGCAAGATTTTTCGAACAAGGGCAAGGAATTCTGGCTCTGCTTCCCCCAGCATGTACCGAGTGGGGCCAGTCTCGCGACATTGAGTATCTGGATCACTTCTGATAAGGCAAGTTCCGGAACCATTACCATGGCAAACGGGGCTTTTTCCGCCAATTTCAATATTCTGGCCAACGGGTTACAGGAAATCCAGGTACCCCATTGGGCGGCACATATCAGTAATGCAGAGTCCGGGATGGTTATCAAGAAGTCAATTAAAATTAAAGTGAATCCCGGGCAGCCAGCGGTGGTGGCCTATGCCCAGCAATGGGGAGCCGCCCGAAGTGCCGCGACCCTGCTGCTGCCAACCAATGTGCTGGGGAAAAGATATTATGCCGTTAGTTTTACCCAGGATGGGGTTGGGGGAGGTAGTTATGAGGCAAAATCGCAGTTTCAGATTATTGCCACCAAACCGAACACGGAAGTAAAAGTTACCCCCCGGCTGAATGGGGTGGTTGGTGTACCTTTTACAGTAAGCCTGCCCCTGGCTGGTGATATGTATCAATACCAGGCCGACCTGGATATCACCGGCACCCTGATTGAGTCCATTGCATCAGGTACGGGAAGCTGTCTTCCCATCGCTGTATTTTCAGGGAGTTCAAATATTACGATCGGTAGTACTTTTTGTTCGGGAGGAAGCGTCTCTTATGACCCCCTGTTTCAGCAGCAATACCCGATCAGTACCTGGGGCAAAAATTTTGGTTTTGTTCCCTTCGCAGATTATCCAAACGGATCTGCCTGCAGGGTCCTGGCCTCCGAGGATAATACCTCCGTGTTTTTTGACGGGACGCAGGTGGCCACCCTGATGGCCGGGCAGATCTATCCCTCCGTCTTTACCAATGCCCCGGATCTGATCACCCAGGCAACCAGTATAACAGCGGATAAACCAATTTGCGTGGCCCAGTATGCCCCAAGGCAGGTTTGTGGCGGAGCAAATTTTGGGGATCCGGACATGGTCATACTCAATCCTATTGAACAGAATATCCGGGATATCACCATCTTTTCCTCGTTGCGGCAGGCGATCACCCGTCAGTGGATCAATGTACTTATTAAGACTATTGCGATTCCCAGTGTCCGGATAAACGGGGCAGCGCCATTTGGCGGCTGGCAGGCGATACCTTCATTACCCGGCTATTCCTATTTGAGACAATTGCTGAACGGCCCGGGTTCCTACAGGCTGTCTGCCGACAGCGGTTTTAATGCGATCGCATACGGATTTAGCTCCAATTTTGAATCCTACGCTTATTCCGCAGGAACCAATGTGAAAGACCTGTACACCCAGCTTGGTATTGCAACTCCCTACGGAAGCGCATCCTCACCGTCTGTTTGTTTGGGTTCTCCCTCCACATTCAAGATTTCATTGCCCTACCGACCGGATTCAATGTACTGGGATTTTCACGGGGCCCAAAGTCCCAATGTGCTGGTTAATTCACCGAGTCCCATTCCATACGATTCAACCACTTTTATAAACGGTAAGCAGTTATGGTGGTTTTCATTGCCAACCCCCTATTATTATAATACGACTGGTACTTTCCAGGTAACGGTTACCACGTATGCCCCGGCCGTTGACGGCTGCGGGTCGGAACAGGAAATTGACTTTGACCTGGAAGTTTACCCCAAGCCCGTCGCTGATTTTACGTTTTCTTCAGATGGCTGCTTAACCAGCCCGGTTCTGTTTACGGAAAATTCAAATCCCGGGGGAAGATCAATCAGTAAACGGTACTGGAACTTTGGCGATGCGAATACTTCCACCGCGACAAACCCCAGCCACAGTTATTTAGCCCCGGGTTCTTATAATGTAAAGCACAGCTATATCACCGATATCGGGTGCCTGGCTGATACAATTTCTCATGTGGTTACACTGAACAACCCGCCCGTGGCCCTGTTCAGTGTGGCAACGCCCACCTGCGAAGACACTGATATTACATTTACGGATCAGTCCTCCGCCGCTGCCGGTGGTGGCAGCCTTACCCAATGGATTTGGGATTTCGGAGACGGATCTCCCGTGGTGATCCGGTCGTCCAGTACAAATGAAGTACACCGTTTCGCCACAGCCGGTACCTATAATGTCACCCTGAAAGTGGCCACCGGTTCCGGATGTGCCAGTACCACTTTCAGTTTGCCGGTCGTGATTCACCCTAAACCGGTTGTGGATTTCACGCTGCCCACGGTCTGCCTGCCGGTGGGAGCAGCTCAGTTCAATGACCAGTCAACGGTTACTGGTACCGGTAATACGATCAGTACATGGAGCTGGGATTTCGGGGATGGGGGGACTTCCATCCTGCAAAATCCGGTACATAATTACGCATCCACCGGTCCATTTAGTATAACCCTTAACGTTACCACGAACAATGGCTGTTCCGATACCCGCACACAGCAACTGACCACGGTTTTTGCAGAACCTGTTGCAGCCTTCAATAACCTGCCTGAAGTATGTATCGGCAGCCTGATCGGTTTTTCGGATGCCAGTACCGCCCCCGGCAGTACCGTCACCGGCTGGACCTGGGATTTTGGGGATGGCAGCCCGGTTTCCCATGACCAGAACCCTACTCATATCTATGCGACAGCCGGAACCTATACCATCAGCTTACGGGTGAGCACGGCGGCCGGATGCGTCACGGTAAATAATATAGCCACCCATACTGTGCTGGTGAAACCGCTACCCACTGCAACCATTACCGGAGATGCCACTGTTTGTCTGAATGCCCCTTCCCCCAATATTGTTTTTACAGGAGCCAACGGTACTGCACCCTTCCATTTTACCTATACTATTAACGGGGGGGCTTCACAGGTAGCGATTGCCGGTACCGGGAATACGGTCAGCCTCCCTGCTGCTACGGCGACCGCCGGTACATTTATATATACACTTACAAATGTTCAGGAAACGGCCACGACCGGTTGCGCACAAAACCAAACTGGTACAGCGACGGTAACCGTAAAAGCATTACCCACTGCAACTGTTTCCGGGGCAACCACGGTCTGTAAGAACGCGGCTGCGCCCTCCATTACTTTTAGCGGGAATAATGGCACGGCACCTTATACATTCGGATACAAGATCAACGGGGGACCCGTGCAAACAATAACCACGGCTTCCGGTAACAGTGCAACCGTCCTGGTTCCAACCGGTACGGCGGGCAGTTTTACCTATGAACTGGTGAGTGTGCAGGAGGGGAGTGCTAATCTTTGCAGCCAGTCACAAACGGGTACTGCTATTGTTATCGTAAAAGATTTGCCGACTGCGTCCATTTCAGGGGGCCTTGAGGTTTGCCTGAACAGTCCTTCCCCGGATATTACTTTTACCGGCGCAGCAGGTACCGCTCCGTACACATTCAGGTACACCATAAATGGCGGTCCTGTTCAGACCATTACGGGTACCAGCGGCAACAGCGTTACCCTTCCGGTTCCCACTACCACAGCCGGCACGTTTATTTACAGCCTGGTTGATGTACAGGAAGCCGGTTCCGCTGCCTGTAGTCAGGCCCAGAATGGTACAGCCACCGTAATCATCAACCCACTTCCAACCGGGAATTTTAATTTCTCCCTGCCTTCCTGTGAAACCAGGAATATCAGTTTTTCGGATCTTTCTGCCGCTAACGCAGGCACATTGAATAACTGGCAATGGGATTTTGGCGACCCGGGAAGCGGGGCTGCAAATACGGCCACACTGCAAAACCCGGCGCATACGTACAGCGCTGCGGGAGACTATACGGTATCGCTTGTCGTTAGTTCAGATAAAGGTTGTACCAGCCCGGTATTCACCCGTTCCGTTACGATCAATACCAGGCCGCTGGCCGGCTTTATATCCCCCGAAGTTTGCCTGACGGATCCCCTGGCGCCTTTTATCGACACCAGCCGGGTTACCGCTGGCAGTATTGTGGCATGGGAATGGAACTTTGGTGATCCGAATGCCAATGCCGGGAACCCGAATACCTCCGTATTACAGAATCCTTCTCACCATTTCAGCGTAGTGGGGCCCTATACCGTCCAGCTGGTGGCTACCAGCAATAATGGTTGCCAGGATACGGTAAGACAGACTTTCACCGTAAATGGTTCCATCCCGGTATCCGGATTTGTGGTGCAGCAGTCAACTAGCTTATGCAGCAATGCCCCGGTCAGTATCAAGGATGCCTCAACGGTGGATTTCGGCAATATTATTAAGGTGGAAGTTTACTGGGATTACCTGAACAACCCTGCCGATAAGACAACGGATGATCTTCCCACAGCCGGTAAGATTTATACACATGCCTATCCTGAATTTGGCAGCCCGTTCACCAAAACCTACCAGGTGCGGTATGTGGCTTATTCCGGCATCAATTGTGTGAATACAAGTATGCAGACCATTACGGTATTAGCCACCCCCACTTTATCATTTGACCCGGTTCCCTTTGCCTGTACTTCCGCGCCGGCTTTCCAGATTACACAGGCGCAGTTACTGAATGGTATTCCGGGTACCGGCCTGTTCAGTGGCAACGGGGTAAGCGCAACCGGGATGTTCAGTCCTTCCGCCGGGGCCGGCCAGTACCTGGTCCGTTATACATATACGGCTACCAATGGCTGTACCAATTATAAGGAACAAACCGTGGATATTTATTCCAGCCCGGCGGTAAATGCGGGACCGGATAAATTCGTGCTGGAGGGTGGACATGTAACCCTGACACCCGCCCTCAATGCGAGTGTACCTGTAACCTACCAGTGGACCCCACCCGGGGGACTGGACAATGCAACCAGTTCATTCCCCGTGGCTTCACCCGACATGGATATTACCTATGTTTTAACGGTAACTTCGCCACAGGGTTGTAAAGCCAGTGACTCGGTGTTTGTGAAAGTGCTGAAGAAACCGTCGATCCCGAATATTTTCAGTCCGAACGGGGATGGGGTACACGACTACTGGGTGATCCCTTATCTTGAAAGCTACCCGGGTTGCACCATTGATGTAGTGAACCGTTACGGGCAACCAGTTTTCCATTCTGTCGGTTACACCACGCCATGGGATGGAAAGATCAATGGAAAAGAGGCGCCGGTAGGGACCTATTATTATGTGATTGATCCGAAAAACGGTCGTTCCAGGATGACCGGTTACGTTGACATAATCAGGTAAGACTATGAAGCGAATACTGATAACTGCGGCGGTATTACTGGGTACGGGCTGGCTGGCCAGGGGTCAGCAAAAGCCGCACTATACCCAGTATGTGATAAATCCCTTTATTATTAATCCCGCTATTGCAGGGATCGATAATTATACCGACCTGAAAATGGCGGTGCGGGATCAGTGGGTAGGGATCAGCGGCGCGCCCAAAACCATTTACCTGAGCATTCATGGCCCGCTGGGTAAAAAAGATTACCGGGCTTCTTCCACATCCTTCCAGGTCCCGGGGGAGAACCCAAGGGGAAAAGCGTACTGGGAAAATTATACAGCGGCCGAACCTCATCACGGAATCGGCTTTAATGTGATCAATGACCGGACCGGCAGTTTTAATTTTTTATCCACCAGCGTCACTTATGCCTATCACCTCGGATTAAGTCCCACCACCAATATTTCTGCAGGCTTATCTGCCGGTATTACCAAGGTGAGTATTGATGTCAGCAAGCAGGATTACTCCGGGACCGGGGATCCTTCCGACCCGGCAAATGGTTCCCTGAATACTGGTCAGCTCACCCGGGTAAGACCCCAGATGGCAGCCGGTGTATGGCTTTATTCAAGGGATTATTTTATCGGGTTTGCCGCACAGAATGTATTGCCCAGTACCCTGAATTTCGTGGATGACAATGCCTCCATTCTCAAAAAAGGACGGATGATCCCGCATTTATTCCTCACGGCGGGTTACCGCTTTTTGTTGTCAGAGGATGTAAATGCCATACCATCGGTCATGGTGAAATATATCCGGGGCAGTTCATTCCGTGAATTCCAGCCGGAAGCCAATTTGAAACTGCAATACCGTGACCTGCTTTGGATAGGAGGCAGTTACCGTTACCAGGACGGGTTCTCCGGTATGCTCGGAATGAATATCAGCAATACGATGAATATTAGTTATGCGTACGAAAAATCAAACAATAATAATATCCTGCGTGATTTTAACAGCGGAACCCACGAAATTGTGTTTGGGTTCCTGATCGGGAATAAGTACAGCCAGGCCTGTCCCCGCTGTTATTAAATCCGGCTGTTGTTCTTGTTTGTTTTTATAAAGAGTAACTTTATTAAACCTCACCTCATTTTTATATTCCAATCCTGGGGAATTCCGGCCGCCGGACTCTTTATGTGCCGCCGGCAATACTGCACCGTTTATGAGAAAGGTTATCCGGCATCTGGTCACACTAGTACTGATTACAGGCAGTCTCCGGCTGTCCGCGCAGGATTATTCCAATAAAGGCAAGGATTTCTGGGTCATCTATACCGGGCATATCGACGGCACTTCTTCCCGGATGGCGCTCTATATCACTTCTGAATTTAATGCCAGCGGTACCTTGTCTGTAGGCGGGTCCTCTCTTCCGTTTACCGTAACGGCCAATCAGATAACCACCCTCCGGCTGACCAATGCAAGCACCCCGAACAATTCCCTGGCGTATAACGGACAAGTCACCGGTATCGGTACAAACAAGGGGATTCATATTGTGGCGGATACGCCCATTGTAGTGTATGCGCATCTTCTTAATGCCGCCCGTTCAGGTTCAACCCTTGTCCTGCCCACGAAGGTGCTGGGACGGGAATATTTTGTGTCCACCTATGCTTCCACGCCCGGCGCCAATTCAAAACCGGAATTCGCCATTGTGGCCACCGAGGATAATACCCAGGTGGAAATAAAAGCGACTCTGGCGGATGCCAACAATACTTACCCCGCGAATATACCCTTCCAGGTTACCCTGAATAAAGGGGATGTTTTTCAATACCAGGCAGCCAACGGAACAGACCTGAGCGGGTCCTATATCAAATCCGTGGCCTCGGCGAGCGCACCCTGTAAGCCCATCGCTGTGTTTGCCGGTTCTACCTGGACAGCCATGGGCTGTGCCAGTGCCGGGTCAGGTGATAATCTTTACCAGGAATTATTTCCCCTGGTATCATGGGGGCAATCGTATATAACCGCCCCCTTCAAATTAAGGGCCTATGATATTTTCCGGATTATGGTGAAGGATCCCACGACGGTGGTACAGGTGAACGGGGTGACGCTGAACCCGGGCACCCTGATCAATAACAGTTTTTACGAGATCAATACCATCGGGAATAATACCCCACGGATCATTACTTCCGATAAACCGGTTTGCGTGGTGCAATATATGATTACGCAGAACTGCGACGGGGTGAACAGCGACCCGGAAATGATCATCCTGAACCCGATTGAGCAGACCCTGAACGATATAACGGTACTGTCTGCCCGAAATAACCTGACACCCCCCAATACCAATATTACCCGGCATTTTCTGAATATCATTATCAAGACCGCCGGGTTGAGCAGCCTCCGGATCGACGGGGCGCCTTATACCTCCACGCCGGTGGCCATTCCCAGCACCCCGTATTCCTATCTGCAGGAAGAGATCACGGCTTCCACTGCCAGCAATCCCACGCACCGGGCGGTATCCGACAGCGGTTTTACTGCGATTGCCTATGGCTACGGTAATGTGGAGTCTTACGGGTACAATGCGGGTACAAATGTCCGCGACCTTTACCAGTTTGTCACCGTGCAAAACCAGTATGCCACCGTTCCGTTCCCGGCAGCCTGTAAAAGCTCGCCCTTTTATTTTTCGATGGTATTTCCTTACCAGCCCACCCAGATCGCCTGGAACTTCAACGGACTGTTTACCAATGTTACGATAGCCAACCCCGTTTATGATTCTACATGGACGGTGAACGGGAAACAACTGTACCGTTATAAACTGGCCACTCCTTATACGATCAATACAGCCGGCACGTACCCGATCCGTGTCATCGCCCAGAATCCAACCCCGGATGGATGCAGCGGGGAACAGCAGATTGATTATGACCTGCAGGTCTTTAACCCGCCGCTGGCAGATTTTTCCTATGCGCCGGTTTGTTTTCCCAGCCCGGTTCAGTTTGCAGAAAATAACAATACGGGAGGGCGGCCCGTTATCAGCCGATATTGGGATTTTGGGGATGCGGTTACGGCCAATAACAGCAACCCGCTTCACAGCTATGCGGCCCCGGGTATATACAATGCCCGTTTTGCCCTGATCACGGATGTGGGTTGTCTTTCGGATACAACGATACACCCGGTTACAGTTTCCCCGTTGCCAACGGCCTCAATCAGTGGCAGTATCCAGGTCTGTCAGAACGGAACTCCGCCGCAGGTCAGTTTTACCGGGGCCACCGGAACCGCCCCTTATCTGTTTACCTATTCTATTAATGGAGGGGCACCACTAACGGTAACCAGTACGGGAAATACAGCAACCGTTGCTGCCCCAACGACCAGTCCTGGAATATTTACCTACACATTGATCAGTGTAAAAGATGCCAGCCCCGCGGCCTGCAGCCAGGCGCAGACCGGGACTGCAACTGTTACTGTCAACCCCTTGCCCACAGCGGGCATCAGTGGTAATACGGCGGTTTGTCAGCATGCGGCTTCTCCCTTTATCAGTTTTACCGGCGCCACCGGTACCGCCCCCTATACATTTACCTACAATATCAATGGTGGAGCCAGCCAATCCGTTACAACTACTACCGGTAATTCGGTGACGGTAGCCGTACCCACATCCACCGTTGGGACTTTTGTATATAACCTGCTCAACGTAACGGACGGAACCAGTACGGCCTGCAGCCAGAATCAAGCGGGAGCGGCCACGGTTACCGTGAATCCATTGCCCACCGCATCGGTCAGCGGTACCACGGAGATTTGTCAAAACGGAACAGCACCTGTTATCAGTTTTACCGGGGCTGCCGGAACAGCTCCCTATACCTTCTTTTACAGGATCAACGGCGGACCGTTGCTAAGTGTGACCGCAACTGGTAATACCGCCACCGTATCCGCACCGACCACTACAGCCGGAACCTTTGTTTACACACTGGTGAGTGTGACGGATGGCAGCAGCACAGCCTGTAACCAGCTGCAAACCGGAAGTGCAGCAGTAACGGTACATCCCTTACCAACAGGTAATTTTAATTTCTCCACACCGCAGTGCCCGGGGATCGTTCTGAACTTTACGGATAATTCGGTTCCCAATGTGGGGAGCCTGGTCAGCTGGAATTGGAATTTCAATGATCCGTCCAGCGGGGCCCTGAATACATCGGTTTTACAGCATCCCTCACATTTATTTTATACCGCAGGAATCTACAATGTGACATTGACAGTCAGTAACGACAAGGGATGTGTGAGTAATCCCTATACCAGTCCCGTAATCATCCGGCCCAAACCCCTGTCCGGCTTTATCCTGCCGGATGTTTGCCTCAATGATACCTATGCCCAGTTTGCTGATACCAGTTCGGTTGATGCGCCTGGTTCCATCACGGCCTGGCAATGGAATTTCGGCGATCCCGGCAGCGGGGCAAACAATGGATCCGTATTGCAGAACCCGCAGCACAGTTATACCGCTGTGGGCAGTTACCCCGTGGAACTGATCGTCACCAGCAATTACGGTTGCAGGGATACGGTGCAGCAGCAGTTGTATGTGAATGGCAGTTTTCCGGTGGCCAATTTTACGGTGAACAATCCGGCTGCTTTATGCGCCAATGATTCCGTTGCGATCGTTGAGGCCTCTTCTGTATTTCCGGGTAATATTACCAAGGTGGAAGTCTATTGGGACAATGCGGGGCAGCCCACCGTGTTTGATGTGGATGATGTACCCTATACCGGGAAAGTGTACAAACATCTTTACCCGAATTTCCAGTCCCCGCTCACCAAAACCTTTATCATCCGCTACCGGGCTTATTCGGGTGGTGTCTGCGTGAATGAAATCTCCAGGAATATCACTGTGAATGCAGCTCCTCTTGTACAGTTTACGACCCTGCCGGATGTTTGTCTCGATGCGGCCCCGTTCCAGATCACACAGGCCACTGAGACCGGTGGCGTTCCCGGTTCATTTATGTACAGCGGGCCGGGCGTTTCTGCCTCCGGTATATTTGACCCGGCTGCGGCGGGACCTGGTACCCATACCATCAAGTATGTATTTACCTCTTCAGCCGGTGGTTGTGCCGACAGCATTACCCAAACTATAAAAGTATTCGCCCCGGCGGTAGCGGCATTCAGTTCCGTGAGCCCTCTCTGTGAAACAAAAACGCTGAGTTTCCCGCAATCATCCACCACACCCGAGGGCATATTGGTCAGTTGGACCTGGGATTTCGGGGATGGCAGCCCGTTACTGAATGTCAGCAGCGGGAATCCCGTTACCCATATCTATGCAGCCTGGGGCGATTATACGGTGAAATTAAAAGTGATGACCAGCAATGGTTGTGTGAGTACGGATGCGATAAACAATATTCATGTCAACCCGCAGCCCGGACCGGATTTCAGCATACCGGCCAGTGTCTGCCTCCCCAATGGCAATGCCCAATTCACCAACCTGTCAGTCATTGCCGATGCCACGGAAAACAGTTTTACCTATCGCTGGGATTTCGGTGATCCGGCCAGCGGGGTGGTGAATACTTCCACCGCTATAAATCCCTCGCATACTTATGTTACTACCGGCCCATATGCTGTAAACCTGCAGGTAACCAGTGGGGCCGGTTGTGTGGACGATACTACCATTTCAATTACTACCATTCATGATCAGCCGCTGGCTTCATTCAATACGGATAAACCGGCTGTCTGCCTGGGAGATGCCATTCAGTTTACCGACAATACCAATCCCATGGGTGGCATTACCAGCCAGTGGAACTGGACCATGGATGACGGCGCGACCCGGAATACCGCCGGCTTTGCCTACACTTATGCGGATTCCGGTACATACAGGATAAGTCTCTTTACGGTTAATAGTTTTGGTTGCCGGAGCACCACGTTTACAGCGCCTGTTACCATTCATTCCTATCCCGTAGTGGATGCGGGTCCCGACCGCAGGGTCCTTGAAGGAGGGCAGATCGTTCTACAGCCAACGGTCAGCGGAAACGATCTAAGTTACAACTGGACACCCAATCGATATTTTATCAGCAGCAATACGGTACTGAATCCCATCATCCTTGGCGCGGAGGACATCACTTATACCCTGGTAGTAACCGGCAGGGGAGGATGTATGGAGTCGGACCAGGTCTTTATTAAAGTGCTGAAAAAACCGATGGTACCGAATATATTCAGCCCGAACGGAGACGGTATTCACGACAAATGGGAGATCCTTTATCTCGAATCCTACCCGGGCTGCACGATCGATGTGGTGAATCGCTATGGCCAGCCCGTCTTTCATTCTGCAGGCTACACCTATCCATGGGACGGAAAAATAAATGGGAAAGACGCACCGGTTGGTACCTACTATTATGTTATTGATCCGAAGAACGGGAGGGCGCGGATTTCGGGGTATGTGGATATTATCAGATAGGGAGCGGAGTGTGGAGAGCCCTATAAAGAAACGATCTTTTTATTCCTGATCGCCTTCAGGGTCCTCATACTTTCCAGGACTTTCTTTTTCCTTTCCTCCACTGTTTTAAGGGAGATATCGGTATCAGGAACACTGCAGATCTTATTAGCGAGCAGTTCTTTTTGCATCAGATTCAGTTTTACCGCCACATCATTGTACACCTGCTGGATACTGTCGATCCGGATCTGGTTGACCGCATTGTTCAGCTGACTGTTTACGTTGTCCCAATCGATCTGCGCATAAGCCAGTTTCAGGCGGTCTTCCCATTTATTCCAGTCAAACTTGCCCAGTTCCTTTTCATACGCGGTTTTTATTTCTTTTTTCTCCTTTTCAGAGAAGGCATCAGCGATACTTTTTTCCACCTGTTTCCACTGGATGTTTTCCAGTACCCGTTTGGAAGCAGCCAGGGCTTCTTTCACCTGCTTTTCCTGGTAGGCTTTCAGCACGGGTATCTGCTGCTCCTCAAACCCGGCCAGGCGGTAGGCCATTGAAGCGATTTCAGCGGGTCGGGGCGCCGGCTGAGCGGGTGGAGCGTCCGGTGGAGCCGGGATAGCAAATGTGTTTTCGGTATGGTTTGCCGCAAGGGTATGACGGATCGTGGCCGGGGCAGTTTCCGGTTGTGCATCCGGGTTAGTATCGTTGTCGCCGGCGAAATCCATTGGCGACATCAGGCCGGTATAAGCGATAGCGGGTTCCTTCCCGGTGCTGTTGCCGGGTAATAAGAGCAGCAGGTTCAGGGCCAGGATACAGATGATTACGGAAAGCAGGCCGGCGATCTTGTTTACTGAAATGGAAGGGGCCTGCTGCACACCCATAATATTTTCCACCCGGCTCAGGAGGTCATTCTTTTTCCCGGTAATGGGAAGGGCCAGGGTCTTTTGCTGCCCGTTTTGCCGCGAGGTGAGCAAGCTGTTTTTTTCCAGGGTCAGCAGGGCGGAGGCATACTCGTAAGAATCATACTGGAACTGCAGTACTAACTCATCACAGCTTTTTTCTCTTTCCTTTTCCACGGTCTTCACCAGGGCCTTGACAAAAGGATTGAAATAGAGCAGGGTTTGTATGCAATTGATCAGCAGGTTGATTAAATAATCGAAGCGGCGGATATGGGCCAGCTCGTGCAGGAGCACGGCTTCCAGTTGCTGCGGGGTCAGGTGATTGATCGCGGCGACCGGTACCAGGATCATGGGTTTCAGGAAACCAACAGTAACCGGGGAGGACACCAGTTCAGAAACCCAAATCTGCACTTTTTTGCGGATACCCATGTGGGCAGCCACATTGCGGACAAAGATTCTCCAGTCCACCTGTATCTTGCTGTGACCATACTGACGGATCACCTGTACATAACGGTAATTGCGGATAAAACGGAGAACGGGGAAGACCAGAATTGACAGATAAGCGGCGGATATCCAGGGCAGGCCTTGCAGGATCCCGCTATATGTTTCAGGAGTAGCTGCAAAGGGGCTGCCGGCTTCGTTGCCGGCGGAAATATCACGGAATACTAAAATAAAGCTGAGCACAAACCATCCGAACCCGGTAAAAAGCAGGGCTGTGGCCAGGCTGCTCCGCAGGGAGGCTTTCGCAGCACGGGTCAGGGAACTGATAACCTGGTAAACGATCCAGAGCAGGGCCATTTGCCAGAGACTGTTGAGCAGGGCCCAACCCAGTGATTGAAGCAGGTGCAGTTTAATGCCGGTCATGGTTTAACGTTTTTTAAGACTGTCCAGCATGGACTGGATCTTTTCCAGTTCTTCCTGGCTGGCCTTATGGCTTTCATCGCCCAGTGCCTGGATGACCAGTTGCGTGGGGGAGCCGCCAAAAAGGTTGTCAATCATTTTTCCCAACAGGTGTTTCTGGGTACGCTCTTTGTTCACAGCCGCCTGGTACACATGGGTGCGCATGGAATCATCCCTTTTCACGATGCCTTTTTCGTTCATGATCTGCATCAGTTTCAGGGTGGTGGTATAACCCACGTCCTTGGTACTGGCCAATTCTTCATGAACTTCCCGCACGGTGGCGGTTCCTTTTTTCCAAAGGATCTGAAGGATTTCCAGTTCACTTTCAGTGGGCTTTATCGTTTTTGGCGCTGACATGATTTCCGGTTTATGGCCCGAATATACGACCTTTTTCGTAAGACGGGAATTCCGGAGGGATTTTTAATGATTTTTAACAGGCTTTAACATTTGACGGATGGGGGCGGAAAAGGTTACAGCTGAATGTTCATAACCTGCCTGCCGTCAGTCAGCCAGGTTTGCAGTTCAGGGTCCAGTGAAGCCTAAGTGTAACGCTCGCGCTCAGAACTGCTCTTTAATAATGAAGGAGAGCTGAAAGGAGCAGATGACGAAAATAAAATATTCAAGGCTGGTTTTAGCAAGAAACTGAACGACAGAATGAAACGAAAAGATGAAAAATAAAAGGATGTTGAAAGCCGGTATTTGGTTGGCAACCCGGCACGGCTCCAAAAGCTGTAATTGTCTTTTTTGAAAAGATTTTCTAATTTTGGTTGAAACCTTTATGCCCTGGAAATGAAAAATAGTTGTTTGGGTAACTTTAAACGGAACAGGTTGCTGTGGATTACTTTCATAGCAATTTTATTTTTAGGGGAGGGCTGTAAGAAAAAAGATCAGTCGTCCCCGAAATCTTCGGTAAAACTGATTACTGATTTCAGGTTACTGGCTGCGGATAACCCGGCATTGCCTGCAGATATACCCGGCAATTTCAGCCGGGATACTATTTACCTGTACCTGCCGGCCGGGGTCAGTGAACGTTCCTTTATCCCGAAGATCCGGTTTACCGGGACCCGTATTAGTCCTGCGACAGCCGTGATGCAGGATTTCAGCACGGTGCTTGTCTATACGGTAACGGCTGAAGACGGGAGCAGCAAGCCATTTTATGTGGTTACCCGGAACCTCAGTGACGAAAAAAGTATCCAGCGTTTTATCCTGGAAAAGTCTGTGAACCCTTCACTGGATGCGGATATTACCGGGGAAATACAGGGTGAGTCGATAGCCCTTTCCCTGCCGGCCGCCAGTATCAGCACCAGCCTGGTTCCCACCATCGTTTACACGGGAAAAACGCTCAGCCCGGTCCAGGGTACGGCGGGAAATTTTAATAATCCCGTGTCCTATACTGTAACGGCGGAGGATGGAAGCTTCCGGAATTACAATGTCTTTTCCTCGTATAACCAGGAAGTGTATGCGGGGAGCGAGGATGGTTTTCTTTATGCGTTTGACGCCCGTACGGGCCGGGTGGATAGAAAATGGAACCTGGGATCACCTGTTCAATCCAACCCGATTATGTACAATGGAAATTTGTATGCCTGCTCCGGGAATGGGACTTTATTCTGTATTGACCCGGTATCGGGTTCGGTCCGGTGGACTCATCAGTCAGATGCGATGACGGGGACCCATGCGGCCCCGATTGCCTATAATGGCGCTATTTTTTATAATGATTTTTTAGTAAATACAATTTATGCCGAAGGAGGTATTTATTCAGTGAATGCAACTACCGGCTCCCGAAGGTGGAAAATACCCAGGGAATTAGCCGTCAGCCTGACCATGAATAATGGTGTTTTTTACAGCTGCCAGCGATTTTACTCCATGTATGCCTATGACTGGAATACCGGCGCGAATTTATGGAATGGCCTGATCTCGCCGATCGGTTTTTCCAGCAATCCCTGTTTCTGGAATAATATGATCTTTGCGGATGGCGAGCTGATGGACATGATCGCCATTGATTTAAATAACCCGGGTGTGATGAAATGGCATCATTCAAATGGCTCACTGGGAGGAGCTTCCGCTGCCCCTACGGTTTATAATAACAAACTCTATTCCGATAACGGATTAAATTTAAACTGCCTGGACCCGCTTACCGGCGCTCTGATCTGGAGGTTTAGTTCCCCGTCTTCCGGTTTTCGCCCTCCGGTTGGAATGAACGGTATCATTTACAGCAATACAAAGGGCGGAGAATTATATGCAGTCAATGCAGAGACGGGTAGCCTGGTATGGAAATTCGGCTCTTACGAAAATACCAATCCCTCCCTATCCAATGTCACTGTTGCCAATAATGCCGTCTATTTCGGGAACTGGAACAATAGCATTACCGCGCTGAATGCCGCAACAGGTGCTGTTCTCTGGGCTTATACCGGTAGCCGGCCTTTTTACAGTGGAATCCTGGTAGTAGATAAGGCGGGCACACAATACCATTCCTGTATTTCCGGTAACCAGCAATAAATAAAACGGGGCAATTTATTTTCAGGTAATATTATTATAAGGAATTGTCCTGAGTTGCAAACTCAGGACAACGGGGAATGGCCTGATCTTTTTTTTAAAACCAGTGTTGCAGGTGCCGGACAGGCTTATAGAGTAAAAAAGGATGAACGGTTAGGGTTACGCTGAAAGGTTGTATTAAATTTTGTATTTTCAACCGGGTTGTATTCCGGTACAGATCCGGGCAACCACCCAAAGCGGTATGATTATGAAAGAGTATTTGATTGAAACCTTCGGGTACAACGATGTTACCAACCGAAAATTACTGGCAAAAATCCTGCAACTCCCGGATAGGGCAGAAGCGGTCCGGTTGTTCAGTCATCTGATCAATAGCCAGTATAAGTGGATGGCCAGGATTTTGCGGGATCCGAAAGCCCCGCAGATGTCCTGGTGGGACCCTGTTTACGCGGTGGAGGAGCTGGAAAAGGAATGGACCAAAAGCCTCGAGATATGGTTAGCCTATATCCGTTTAAAAACGGAGGATGAATTAAATGAGGAAGTAACCTTCATTGGATTTGACAACGGTCAATGGGCGGCTGCTCCCAAAGACATTGCTTTACAGCTGAATTATCATTCTATCCATCACCGGGCCCAGATTCAGACCCTCCTTCGTCAGCAGGGCATTGAACCTGACTTTGTGGATTATATCGGCACCAAATACCGCAGGATAAGTGATTGAGGAAAAAATTGAGGCGAATAGAAGCTCGGGGTCATTCGGCAGCTATGTAATTAATATCACCGTGTTACTAAGGGAAATAAATTAATTTTAGGGCAAACGAACCGCCTTGCTACAAGACTATTTCCAATCTTTCCGGAAGCATATTATCGGGGCTGACACGTATTTTGAAACGCCTTATGGTACAAAAAAAATGATCTATGCCGACTGGACTGCCAGCGGAAGAGCCTACCAGCCGATCGAAGACCGGTTAACCAAAGAGATCATGCCCCTGTTAGGGAATACCCATACCGAAACGACAGTCACCGGTACGGCCATGACCCGGGCCTATGAACAGGCGAAAAAGATCATAAAACAGCATGTAAACGCGGGGCCGGATGATGTACTCATTTTTGCCGGCAGCGGGATGACGGGTGCGGTCAATAAATTGCAGCGGCTCCTGGGACTGCGGCTCCCCGAGAGGATCATGGACTATGTAAAAAATGGACGGTTGCCGGCCTCTCACGAACTGAAAAGTGATGTACTCAGGATCCACGAAATTTTCAGCAATTACCTGGATGTGGACCCGCTTTTAAAGCCGGTCATCTTTGTCTCGGAAATGGAACACCATTCCAACCAGACTTCCTGGCTGGAGACCATCGCCGATGTGGAGATCATCCCCAATGATGAGGAGGGGAATATCTGCCTTCATTCTCTTCAGCAGCTCCTGGAAAAATACAAAGACCGGCGCCATAAAATTGCGGCCATTACCGGCTGTTCCAATGTTACAGGTATTAGAACCCCGTATCATGATGTCGCAAAAAAAGTGCATGCATACAACGGTCTTTGTTTCGTGGATTTTGCCTGCTCCGCTCCCTATGTGGCGATCGATATGCACCCGGCGGAAGAAGGCGCCTGGCTGGACGCCATTTTCTTTTCCCCGCATAAGTTTCTTGGCGGTCAGGGTACACCCGGTGTGCTGATCTTTCATAAAAAGTTGTACAAAAATATTATACCCGACCAGCCGGGGGGTGGCACTGTTACCTATACCAACCCCTGGAAGATGCATGAATACATCAACGATATCGAGCACCGCGAAGACGGAGGAACCCCTCCATTCCTGCAGGGAATCAAAGCGGCACTGGCCGTAACACTGAAGGAGGAAATGGGGGTGGAGAAAATGCTGCAGCGGGAAGAAGAACTGCTGAAAATCGTATTTGAAAAATTGCCCGCAATACCGGGTATCGAAATACTCGAGCGCCAGACCACCCACCGGCTCGGGGTGATCTCCTTCATCCTGAAGGGAGCTCATTTCAATCTGGTGGTAAAACTACTGAACGACCGGTTTGGTATCCAGACCCGCGGTGGCTGCGCCTGCGCCGGTACCTATGGTCATATGCTCCTGCACGTGGACCAGCTGCATTCCTACGAGATCCTCGAAGAAATGCACAAGGGGGACCTCTCCTGCAAACCCGGCTGGGTCCGGATGTCCATCCACCCGGTAATGACGGATGAAGAAATAAAGTATATCCTGCAGGCCATTGAAGAAGTGGCTTTACATTACCCGGAATGGAAAAAGGACTACATCTATGAACCGGATACCAATGAGTACCATCACCTAACATTTCAGGATCCAACGGGGGAAAGGGTGAGGGGGTGGTTTGAGGGGGTGAGCGGTGAATGGTGAATGGGGCCCTCTAATCATCACCTGCAGATAGATGGAGATTTCGTATTCTTTGGGGACTAAGCTGTAACCAATAGCGGGTCGTATTGAGCATTGAAAATTGAATATTGATAATTTCGTTTATTACGGAACTCAATGTTCAATGCTCAATGTTCAATTTTCAATACTCATAAAAAAAATAAGCCCCCCTGTGGAAACAGCGGGACTTAGCAATGGTTCTGATTAAGAACGTAAATATTATTGGTAATAAGCCGTATTGGCGGTATTTATTTTTGCAACCGGCTCATCGTTCATTTTATATTCACGGGCACCCACCGGTTTTACTTCGGGTGTTACCGGCACCTCTGCTTTCTTTTCGTGGAGCTGCGCCAGGGTGGGAGCAATCACGAGGGAAACAATGGACATCAATTTAATCAAAATATTCATAGAAGGGCCGGAAGTATCTTTAAAGGGATCTCCGACGGTATCACCGGTTACAGAAGCTTTGTGCGGCTCTGATTTCTTGTAATACATTTCGCCGTTGATCTCTACACCTTTTTCAAAGGATTTTTTAGCGTTGTCCCAGGCGCCGCCGGCATTGTTCTGGAACATCCCCATTAGCACCCCGCTTACGGTAGCACCGGCTAAGAAGCCGCCCAGGGCCTCCGGGCCAAGTAAGAAACCAATGGCCAGGGGGGAGATGATTGTGATTGCACCGGGTAAAAGCATTTTCTTAATGGAAGCCTGGGTGGAGATGGCCACACATTTATCATACTCCGGTTTACCAGTACCTTCCATGATACCCGGTATCGTGCGGAACTGGCGGCGCACTTCTTCCACCATGCTCATCGCGGCTTCCCCTACAGCACGAATGGCCAGGGAGGAGAAGATCATCGGGATCATACCCCCGATAAAAAGGGAGGCCAGCACTTCGGCCTTATAAATATCAATATGCTGATTACCCGGCATGGCCACACCCACAAAAGCGGCAAACAGGGCCAGGGCGGTTAAGGCAGCAGAGGCGATCGCGAATCCTTTACCGGTTGCGGCCGTGGTATTACCTACCGCATCCAGTACATCCGTTTTTTCGCGAACCTCTTTGGGTAATTCACTCATTTCTGCGATACCACCGGCATTGTCCGCAATGGGACCGAAAGCATCGATCGCTAACTGCATGGCCGTGGTGGCCATCATACCGGCTGCGGCAATCGCCACCCCATAAAGACCGGCAAACTGGTAGGAGCCCCAGATACCACCGGCTAAAACAAGAATAGGGAGGAAGGTTGATTCCATACCCACGGCCAGACCTCCGATCACGTTGGTGGCATGACCGGTGGAAGATTGCCGGATGATAGAATTCACCGGGCGTTTGCCCATGGCCGTATAATATTCTGTGATGATACTCATTAAAGCGCCCACGGTCAGGCCTACACCAATAGCACCCAGTACCCCCCATTTGGTAAATGTGAATCCTCTTAAGGTCATGGTTCCCTCGGGCAGGATAAAATAAACCAACCCGGCGGCCGCAAAGGCCGTCAGTACGATAGAGCCCCAGTTACCCATGTTCAGGGCTTTCTGTACGTTATTTGTATTGATTCCGGCCGTATCACTGACACGAACAAACAATGTTCCGATGATGGAAAACAGGATACCGGTACCGGCGATCAGCATCGGCAGTACAACCGGGGAGAAACCACCCATTGTATCGTTGCCAAAATCAACAGAGGTTTGTTGCCCGAGTACGATCGTGGCAAGAACAGTGGCCACATAAGAACCGAATAAGTCGGCACCCATACCGGCCACGTCACCCACATTATCCCCCACGTTATCCGCGATTGTTGCGGGGTTACGGGGATCATCTTCGGGGATACCTGCTTCTACCTTACCCACCAGGTCAGCCCCAACATCGGCGGCCTTGGTGTAAATACCGCCACCCACACGGGCGAAGAGGGCAATGGATTCAGCGCCGAGGGAGAAACCGGTCAGTACTTCGATGGTCCGGATCATTTCCGTTGAATCAATGGAAGCGCCGGGGGCAAAAACCTGTTTTAATACTATATATAAACCACCGAGCCCGAGTACGGCCAGTCCGGATACACCCAGTCCCATAACGGCGCCACCGGTGAAGGATACATTCAATGCTTTGCTTAAACTGGTACGGGCGGCATGGGCGGTCCGCACATTGGCCCGGGTGGCCACTTTCATACCGATATAGCCGGCGGTGGCGCTGAAAACGGCACCCACGACGAAGGCGACCGCGATCAGCCAGTGGGAGTGGGGATTGGCCTGTGCCATTACGGCAAGCAGGATACCTACAATCACTACAAAATATCCAAGGATCTTCCATTCGGCTTTCAGGAAGGCCATTGCACCTACGGCAATGTAATTGCTGATTTCTTTCATCCGGTCGTTACCGGCGTCTTGTCGGGAGACCCAATTGAACTTAATCAGGGTGTAGAGCAAGCCAATCAGTCCCATGACGGGTACCAGGTAGATCAATTTGTCCATAACAGTCGATTCTTATAGTCAGATTTGATGAAAAAAGGCCATTTTGGCCGGGCGGCAAAGATAGGGGTTGGCCGGCAATACCCCAAACCCCCGAGGGGCTTTATTTACAGGGGTTTGAACTGTAAAAACAGCCTTAGTTTTAGCGTTGATTTCGCTCATCGGGAGCGGTTTCATCAATACTTTCATCGCCTTCATCGCCGCATGTGCAATTACAGTTTTTGGGCCGGAGGGATTGGGCTGCTTCTAACTGGTTATCAATATCTTTCAGCATTGTATCTGCTTTCCGGATGGAATCTGCATTTTTAGTCCTTCCTACTTTTATATTTATATCTTTTATTTCCAGTGAGTTAATGGCAGTATTAAACGCCTCAGGGGTGGAGGGGCTTAATTCCAGGCTGATTTCCTGGCCGGGTCCGATGATGAATGCATGTAGAACAAATGCCACCCCATCCGCATTTTCGGTCACGCCCATAATAAAGGCTTTCGATCCGATGGGCAGATAAATGGTTCCGTCGGCATAGGCAAAGACATATTTTCCCGATCCGTCTTTTTTCAATCCGCCTTTCGCATAGATTTTCTTAACCGGGATGATCAGGAATATGTCCGCTTTTTCCTGGTATGCCCCGGTAACCCTGACAGCCAGCCCGGTTTTCTGATTCCCGGTAATATCTTTTAGCAGCACATCGATATTGTACCAGCCAAAACGCTGAATGCTGAACTGGTGATAAACGGCCTGCTGGTTGGCCGGGTTGACGATTTCCTTTTCAGTAAATATTGGCGCAGGTGGGGGGGCGGGCACGGGCACGGGGCCCTGGTTCCTTTCTTCAACGGTTTGCGGACCATTTTCAGTGATTTGTACTCCCCTTTTATTTCTTCCTGGCGTTTATATAGTTTGTTCACCAGCTCGTTATACCGCATGCAACTGTTAATGCAAATGTATCACCGGTAAAACGTTTCATGAAATGAGCCAGGTCGGGACCGGGGGGAACCAATACGGCACTATAAGTCCTTGCCCGTTAATATGTTTTCTAAAGTGAAAATGCAGAATGTCCGAATGAATACCTCAGCCAATACGAATTGCACCTATTCTCAATCTTGAGCTACAAATATTGCCAGATGTCCATTAGCGATTCAAAACATGACTGATAACATTTCCCGGATTGATGAAGATCATTCTAGACACTTCCTATATCCTGTATCTTAATTGTATTAAAAAGCAATATGGATAGCTCCCAAATTCATCTTGCCCTGACACAAGTTCCCGTGATCCTTTCTATTGTTGGACTGGTTGTCCTGGTAGCCGCAACGGGTAGAAAAAATGATAAACTCACCAAAACATCATATTCCCTTTTGCTTCTTGCTGGACTTTCTGCTGTTCCCGTATCTTTTACGGGTGAAGGAGTAGCAGAAATCGTTATTGAGAGGCATGAAGAGCCCGCGAAGTTTGATTTTGCTGTGGTGGGCGCTGTAGCCAATATTTCATTGGTCGGACTCCTGCTGCATAGGAGAACAAAAGTTAGCGGTTGATAAAGCGCTGGTGTTTTTTTGGGGTCTGTCTGCCGGAGTTATCATGACTGTAACAACTCATCCTGGGGCCGGTAAGGCGAACGGGAGTCCATTCTGAGGTTACGGTTCAAACTGAATAGGGAGTGAACGGCGAGTGGCAAAATGACGTGAAATCGATAGAGATAGAAGAGGGATGTTCTCATTGATCTTACGATTGCATTAAATCAGTTCAAGATGCGGGTTAATATTTTTCTTTTAGGGATACTATCTGTTTCCGGCCTTTATGGACAAACAGCCAGGGAGATTGTGCATACTGCTGACGCGAAAATGCGTGGAAATACTTGGCAAGCGCAAATCTCTATTCAAACTGTTCGCCCCACCTGGTCCCGTAAAATGACTGTAAAAACCTGGGTAAAAGGAACAGACCTTGCTATGATCCTCATTCAATCGCCTGCAAAAGACAAAGGGATTGTATACCTGAAGCGGAAAAAAGAAGTCTGGAATTGGATGCCCTCACTGGAAAAGATTATTAAGCTTCCGCCATCCATGATGAGCCAGTCGTGGATGGGTACCGATTTTACCAACGACGACCTGGTAAAGGAATCGTCAGTTGTAAATGATTACGATCATAGCATAGCCGGTGATACCATCATTGGCGATCGCACATGTTACATTATTCAGATGCTGCCTAAGCCGGATGCTGCCGTGGTGTGGGGAAAACTGCTCGTCTGTATCGATAAAAAGGATTTTCTGGAGTTGCACACCCGTTTTTATGATGAGGATGGAAGCCTTGTCAATACCATGAATGCATCGGATATAAAAATAATGGATGGCCGGTTGATACCAACCCGTTTTGAAATGATACCGGCAGATAAACCTAACCAGAAAACCGTGATGGTATATATATCCGTTATGTACAATCGGCCCCTGGAGGATGCTTTTTTTACAACGGAGAAGATGAAAATGCTAAATGAGTAAGATATGTGGATTGTTAAACTGGCCTGGAAAAACCTGTGGCGCAACAGGAGCCGCACCCTGATCACAGTGGCTGCTATATTCTTTGCCGTGATTTTATGCACAATCGCCGAAAGTTTAAAGCAGGGGGTGTTCGAAAACCTTGTAAAAAATGTGGTGAGTTTTTATACCGGTTATATCCAGGTTCACAAAGCAGGCTACCAGGATGAACAAACTCTCGACAATAGCTTCAGGCAATCTTCGGTGACAGAGACTGCTATTTACAGCGATAAAAACATTAGCGCCATTGCGCCGCGCCTGGAAGGATTTGCCTTGGCGGCTTCCAAAGATCTTACTAAAGGATGTATGGTCTCCGGTATTAGCCCCGGTAAAGAAAACAGCATCACCAATTTGCAAAACAGGTTAGTAGGCGGAGATTACCTGAGTGACCACGACAGTGCTGTACTTGTTGCAGAAGGATTGGCTGAAAGATTAAAACTTACAGTGGGTGATACCGCTATTCTTATTGGACAGGGATATCATGGTGCTACCGCTGCAGGGAAATACCCGGTGAAGGGCATTCTGAAGTTTGGCTCTCCTCAATTGAACGTTAAAGTAATGTATATGTCTTTACCTGCCGCTCAGGATTTTTTTAGCGCCGAGGATATGATCACATCTTATATTCTTTCTGTCAGAGAGGATAAAGCGCTGAATGCAAGTGCTAAAGCCATACGAAATGTTGTCGGGAAAAATTATGAAGTTATGACCTGGGAGGAGCTGCTGCCTGATATAAAACAACATATCGCAACAGACTCTAACAATATGAAAGTGGTACAAGGCGTACTCTACCTGCTGATCTGTTTTGGTATTTTCAGCACACTCCTTATGATGATGCTGGAACGAAAATTTGAAATGGGAATGCTGGTAGCCATTGGTATGAAAAAAAGCAAGCTGGTAATGTTGTTCATAGCGGAGTCTGTATTAACGGTGTTAGCCGGGTGTGTTATGGGCATCCTGGCAAGTATCCCGTTGATTTTTTACCTCAAGAACCACCCTGTTCGTATTGGTGGCGATACGGCAAAAGCTTATGAGCGGTTTGGGTTTGAAGCAATTTTTCCAACTTCAACAGACAGCTCCATTTTTATTTACCAGGCGCTGGTCGTTTTGCTGATTGGCCTGGGTTTATCCCTGTACCCTGCAATAAAAGTGATTCAATTGAAGCCCGTAGCGGCGATGAAAAAATAAAAAAGGAAAGATGATATTTCTAATGGCATGGCGTAATATCTGGCGAAACAAGGCAAGAAGTATTGTTATTATGCTTTCTGTTTCCATTGGTCTGTTGGCCGGTATCGGCGTGCTGGCTCTGTATAATGGGATGATGAAAAGCAGGGTCAGGACAGTGATCGATGCCGAAGCAGGACACCTTCAGCTTCACTATCCCGCTTTTAAAAAAGACGGCCACCCCGCTTTTATACTTCCTGATGCCGCTGCATTGCTGAAAGCCATTCAGTCATTACCCGAAATCAAAATAGCTGCGCCCAGGACTATTGCACAGGGAATGTTGGCGACTTCGACAGGCAGCACAGGGGTGCAGATCAATGGCGTGATACCGGCGCTCGAATACAACGTTTCGCAGTTAAGGCAAAAAATCATTGCCGGGGAAGGTTTTCATGAGGGAAAGAAGAATGAGATTATCATTGGTAAAAAGCTGGCTGATAAAATGAAATTGAAACTGGGCGCCAGGCTCGTATTGACCTTCACGGATACGGCGGACAATCTTGTGTCTTTAGCTTTCCGGGTAGCAGGCATCTATCGGTCGGGTAACGCTCCTTTGGATGAGTTAAATGTGTATGTTCCTATTGCAACATTAAATGAATGGCTGCTAACAGGGGATTCATTTCACGAGGTTGTTGTGATTCTTAAAAAAGATGATGATCTGCCGGCCATGAAGGTTAGATTGGAAAAAGCCTTTCCTTCATTACTTGTTCAATCCTGGCAAGATATATCTCCGGAAACAGAACTGATGGTCAGAACAGTGGATGAATATTCCTATATTATCATGATTATTATTTTGATTTCACTAGCGTTTGGTATTATTAACACCATGTTGATGTCAGTATTGGAGCGGACAAAAGAAATTGGAATGATGGTGGCGCTGGGAGCCGCCAAAGCGAAGGTTTTTTTGCTGGTCCTGATGGAGACGGTTTTTCTTACTGTGGCCGGAACACCCATTGGGCTTTTGGCGGCCTATATTGTTACCGGTTATTATCAGAAACAGGGGCTGGATCTTTCCGGAATGGGAAAGGATATGATGGCCAGTTTCGGTTTCGAAACCACAATTTATCCCTCATTTCCTTCGGAAAAACTCGCTGCAATATTGGTTATGGTCATTGGCACAGCCCTGCTTTCCTGCTTGCTGCCAGCTATGAAAGCTTTGCGCCTGAAGCCTGTAGAGGCATTAAGAGGATAAAAAATATGACAATGAAAAAAGCAGTTATCGATGCACACAACATCAGCAAAGTATACAATCCGGAAACTATTCCTGTATATGCAGTAAACAATGTCCATTTGCATTTACTGGAGGGTGAATTCACAGCCCTGGTGGGACCATCCGGATCTGGAAAAACCACACTGCTGAACATGATCGGCGGATTGGATAAGCCGGATGAAGGGACCATTTACATCAATGGTACCGATATTACGAAACTTTCAGCGGGCAAACTCATCGACTTTCGCCTGCATAACATTGGTTTTGTTTTCCAGTCATTCAACCTTATTCCGGTTTTAACTGCCAAAGAAAACACAGAGTTTATTATGCTTTTACAGGGTATAAAAAAAAGGAACGGGAAAAAAGATTATATCAGTTGTTTAAAGAAATTGGATTGGAGGAAAAGATGAATGTTCGGCCGGCGCAGCTTTCCGGCGGACAACAACAACGGGTAGCAGTGGCAAGAGCGCTGGCTTCCCGGCCACACTTTATCCTGGCCGATGAGCCTACGGCTAATCTCGATTCTGTTTCGGCTTCAAATCTCCTGGACCTGATGGAAAAGCTAAACCGCGAAGAAAATATGACCTTTCTTTTTTCGACCCATGATCAACGTGTTATTGAAAGAGCGAGCCGGGTGATCAAGCTGGTCGATGGGCGTATCGCCTCCGACAGCGCTGAAGTGCCTACTTCTGTGTCACATGAACAGGATGTGCAATGAAAAGTTTCCTGATTATACTATCCGCTTTTTTCCCTTTATCATCCCTTTTTGCACAAGACAGCACAGTAAGGGCAAATGCCTGGTCGTTTTCCGGCTACCTGAAAGATCTGGAATGGGTTCGTTTTGAAAAAGGTTTTACCGGGGCCGCTGCCACGAACCTGCTCCACAACCGGGTGAATATAAAATGGAATTCTGCCGGCAACTGGACTGGTCGCCTTGAAGTTCGAAGCCGGATGTATTGGGGAGATGATGTCCGGGTACTGCGGGGATTTAAACAGCAGCTGCAGAATGAAAGCGAAGCAGTGAACCTTTCCATAAATTGGTTTGAGACCCGGTCAGCCATTCTGCATACCAATATAGAAAGATTTTGGCTGGAATATAAAAAGCCCAAGTGGAGCATTAGGGCAGGAAGGCAGCGGATCAACTGGGGAATCGCCAACACATGGAACCCAAATGATCTTTTTAACACCTATAATTTACTTGATTTTGACTACGAGGAACGACCGGGCAGCGATGCTGTTAAAGGGCAATATTTGGTCAATGATCTTTCAAATATTGAGGTGAGTGTTGCGGGAGCGAATCATCAATCCATTGCAGCTGCGAAGTATTTTACGAACTATAAGAAATATGATCTGCAGTGGAATGCCGGGATGTACCGGGGTGAATTTACGGCTGGCTTCGGCTGGGCCGGGAACATTAAGGAGGCCGGTTTTAAAGGTGAAGTACAATATTATGCAGCCCGGCAGAAAAATTTTTCCCGCCTGCTGCTGGCAGTAGAAGGCGATTATATCTTCAAAAGGGGCTGGTATCTTTCTTTAGCTTTCCTGTACAATGAAAAAGGATTGGACCGGCCACTGGATGGTTGGACGCTGCCTTCATTCCAGGCTTCGCCCCGAAACCCAATGCCCACAAAATGGAACATACTGGTGAATACTTCCAAAGAATTTACCCCGATATTCAGTGGAAGCCTG
Organism: Sphingobacteriales bacterium; assembly: GCA_016192105.1. GTDB lineage: Bacteria > Bacteroidota > Bacteroidia > Chitinophagales > Chitinophagaceae > JJ008. The sequence continues at coordinate 93,219 of JACPUV010000053.1, forward strand.
AATGTAATTTATGCACCGGGAATGAACCTGCTGATTTTTTTTCCAACCTTCCGTTACAATCTAAAGACAAACCTGGATTTAGATATTGTTTGGCAGTCTTTTTTTGCAGAATCAACCCGGTTTGAAGCACTTTCGCATACAGGGTTTGCTCGTTTTAAATGGAGTTTTTGAATCCCGATCCCTGTGTTGCCGGGTATTCCCTTTTCTTAAAAATGTCAGCAACTCCATTTTTATTTCATTTTTCATCGAAGCGGATTTGCCCTGAGGCTGCCAACTGTAAAACAGAAATTGCCGGTAGTAAACAATAACAGAATGTAAGAGTTTGATTTGTTCTTTTGCTAATTAAAAATAAATTATAGACAGCTAACCCGTGGATCACTAGTAACGTTTTTTTATTGAATTTGCAGGCAGGCCTTCCCCAGGTAATCAATGATATCCCCGGCAATCAATGCCTCCTGCGAAAGATCTTTTGCCGCCAGGTCTCCTGCCAGTCCGTGCAGGTACACTGCCAGCAGGGCGGCCCCTTCGGGGGAATACCCCTGAGCCCGTAAGCCCGTCAGGATCCCCGTTAGCACATCCCCGCTGCCGGCCGTGGCCATGCCCGCATTGCCGGTGCTGTTAAAATAACCCCTGCCACCGGGTGTGGCGATAAAACTATGATGTCCCTTGACGATTATGACCGCGTTCAGTTCAGCGGCTTTCTCCAGCGCTTTCTCCATTCTTTCAAAATCATTGCCCGTTGGACCAAAGAGCCTTTCAAATTCTTTGGGATGGGGGCTGAGGATTGAACCAGCGGGGATCTGTTTCAGCAGCGCTGCATCAGTCGCTATTATATTCAGGGCATCCGCATCCAGCACCAGGGGCTTTTGGCAGGAGCGGAGTATTTCCTTCAGCAGGCCGGCGGTTTCCCTGGCCTGGCCGATACCCGGCCCGATCCCGATGGAATCGTATTGGTTCAGGTCTGTTTCTGGTTTTGTTATAAAGGAGCTGTTAAAATCTGTCAGTACCATGGCTTCCGGCACTGCGGTTTGTAAAATATTGTACCCACCGGAGGGAATATGACAGGTAAGCAAACCAGCCCCGCTGCGCAGACAGGCCCGGGCGGCCAGCACTGCGGCGCCTGTTTTGCCATAACTGCCGGCTAACAGGATGGCATGACCGAAATTCCCTTTGTGAGCAAAACGGTTCCGGGGCCTGTACAGGGAATGAATAAGTGTATCGTCTGTCAGCTCAAGACGGCTGCTGACCCCTTCATAAAATCCTTTATGCAGGCCGATATCCAGCACCTGGACCTCCCCGGAGAAAGCCGCATTCTCCGCCATCAGTAAGGCGGCCTTATAACATTGGAAACTCAGGGTAAAGCGGGCATGAACCGAAAGATTTCCCCTGGATGAATGATCGGTAAATAATCCGCTTGGAATATCAATGGATACGATCTCACAGCCGGACTGGTTAATATGTTCAACCAGGCTGGCGGTAAGCCCCTCAATGGCCCTGTTCAGGCCCGAACCAAAGATGGCGTCAACCACAATCTGGCCGGGCGGAAAAGGGCTTAACTGTTCATCCGACTGGATAAAATGAATATCCGTACCCGGTAACTGGTGCAGGCGGGCCAGGTTTTGCTGGAAATCGTCCGTACCCTTATGTCCGAACTCAAGAATGTAAACGGATACAGGGGTTCCTCTGTCCATCAGCAAGCGGGCAATGGCCAGTCCGTCACCCCCGTTATTTCCCTTGCCGCAAAAAATGCCAAAGGAAGGCGCATCGGGGTATTGTTTGAGCAACCAGTCCGTGCAGGCTGTGGCCGCCCTTTCCATCAGGTCGATGGAAAGAACCGGTTCGTGCCGGATTGTGTACTGATCCCACTTGCGGATTTCTTCTGCTGAAAAAATTTTCATCGTATTAAAGGTCTGCCAATTTTGGCAAAAAAGGAATGACTTAACGACGGGTTTTTGTTTCCTTAACAGGGAGACCCGTTTTTGAGTTTCTCCCGGCTGCGGTTTTTTTCCCGGGAAGCGAATCCGGCTCCTCCTCTTCGTTACCGCCCCGCTGGAAATATTCCCCGAAGAGATCATAACACTGGTGGGCCGTATGGTAGATCCCCCGGGTAAACCGGTTCCCCAGAATGATGATCGTCACTTTTTCATCCATCAGCCGGGCAAAAGCGGCATTGGAGCCATGCCATTTGCCAAAATGGTAAATGACTTTCTTTCCGTTCGGCAGGAGGAGCATCCGCCAGCCCAGGCCATAATTATGCTGGGAGGGTCTTTCAAAGCTGTAAGGAGCAAAAGCAGAATCGAGCAGGGCTTTATTAATGACCTGCCCGCTATACAATGCCTGGTCCCATTTCAGCAGGTCGCGCGCCGTGGTGTAGATATTCTTGTCGCCATAAGTACCGTCAAGAAAATCATAGTCCCAATAAGTACCGCTGGTACTGAAGGAAGGGGTGGCGGTGAGGGTATCTTTCAGGGTGAATACATAGGTATCCTTCATCTGCAGCGGGGTAAAGATCTTTTCCCGCATATAATCGGGAAAGGATTTGCCGGTCACCTGTTCGATGACCAGGGCCAGCAGTAGGTAATTGGTATTGCAGTAATTGAACTTACGGTCAGGACCGGCTTCCGGGTTGGGGTGGTCCTTCTCCAGGATGCCCAGTACATCCTTATTTGTGCAGTATTGTTTTTTATCCCAGCTGGTTTTGTCCATAAAATGGACATAGTTGGGCAGGCCGCTCCGGTGATTCAGCAGCATTTTGATCGTGATGCCCCGGTAGGGGAGTGATGGAAAAAAGCTGGAGAGACTGTCTCCGAGCGAAAGCCGGCCTTCCTGTACCAGGCGCAGTACCGTGATGGCGGTAAAAGTTTTGGAGATGGACGCGATATGGAGGGAAGTGCCGGCGCTCATGGTATCTTTCTTCCGCAGGTCCGGTTTCCCGCTGTATTTCTCGTAGAGGATGGTACCATTCTTCGCTACCAGGACCTGGCCATTGAAATGATAGCGTAAAAGGGTGCTGTCAAAGAAGGCGGCTAACCGCCGGTAATACTGGCGGAATTCCGGTTCACCCAGGGCCGCCGGGGTGGGCGGGTAGTACTGCAGCGAATCATCCTGCGCTGTTTTTTCCCGGCCCGGTATGTGGCAGCAAAAGCATCCAACGGCAAGTGCCGTAATTAGTAAGAATGGTTTCAAGAGATCTTCGTTGGTTTGTGTACAAAAATAGCAGGCCCCCATTATATATCCCCGGTCAAGATACAAATGTGGGTACAAAACAACTGTTAGTGTTAATATTTTGGGCAGGAGTTTGACCGTTTATCAGGAATGGGGTTAATCCTACTTAGTATATTTGCTGTATGACAAAAGCAGGCAATACCACCAGTTATCCCAAAGAGAAAATCCGGATCCTGTTTCTCGAGAATATAAGCGATACGGCTGTAAAGAATTTCAGGCATCATGGGTATGTAAAAGTGGATAAGATCACCAGAGCACTGACCGAAGATGAACTGATTCAGGAGATCCGTGACGTGCATATCCTGGGAATCCGTTCCAAAACAATGGTGACAAAAAAAGTGCTGGAGGCCGCAAAGAAACTGCAGGCCATCGGCTGTTTCTGTATTGGTGTAAACCAGGTGGACCTGAAATCCGCCACCCGCAACGGGGTCGTGGTGTTTAATGCACCCTATTCCAATACCCGCAGCGTGGCTGAGCTGGTGATCGGGCTGGCTATCATGCTGATCCGCCGGATCCCGGACAAGAACAAAGCGGCCCACGAAGGCATCTGGATGAAAGAGGCGAAGAACAGTTTTGAACTGAGGGGAAAGACCCTTGGAATTGTAGGGTATGGCAATATTGGCAGCCAGGTCAGTGTACTGGCCGAGGCGATGGGAATGAAAGTGATCTTTTATGACGTGGAAACCAAACTGCCACTCGGCAATGCGGAAGATGCCCGTTCATTGAAGGAGTTGCTGGGCCGGGCCGATGTGGTTACCCTGCATGTACCCGAAACGGCACAGACAAAAAACCTGATCAATAAAAGCAACCTTAAATATTGTAAGAAGGGATCGATCCTGATCAATTATGCTAGGGGAGAAGTGGTGGACCTCGAGGCGCTGCGCAAAGAGATACTGGAAGGAACCCTCGGAGGCGCGGCTGTGGATGTATTTCCCTGGGAGCCGGAGAAAAACGGGGACCGTTTCCAGACACCGTTGCAGGACCTGTCCAATGTGATCCTGACTCCGCATATCGGGGGCAGTACCGAAGAAGCACAGCAGAATATCGGGGAGGATGTAAGTGTAAAACTGTTCAATTACCTGGAAAAGGGGATCACTTTTGGCTCGCATACCGTACCCGCCCTGGCCCTGCCGCCACAGGAGGGCAGTCACCGCATCCTGCATATTCACAAGAATGTACCCGGGGTGCTGTCTGCGATCAATACCCGCTTATCCCAAAATAATATCAATATCGTGGGACAGTACCTGAAGACCAATGAGGATATTGGTTACGTGGTACTGGATGTGGACAAAAAACTGTCCACCCAGGCCCTGCATTTACTGAAGGATGTGAAGGAAACGATTAAAGTGCGGGTGCTGTATTAACGGATAATTATAAACCCAACCTATATGCGCATTATCAGTTGCTCTGTCCTTGTGACCGTACTGTTCCTGGCTGCCTGTAAACAACCCGCAAAGAAAAGCAGTCCGGGCGGCCTGGATGAACTGGCCAAAGAGGTCCGAAAGAATTCTCCCGGTGCCAATGCCGGCAGCGGCCATTTTTCCATTGTCCCGGCGGAAGGCTGGACCAAACTGGACACCAGTATCATGGGATTGAATTGCACGTTCATCAGTTCACGGCTGGACTCGGAAAAGGATCACTTCAGGGAGAACCTGAATGTGGTGACAGAGCATTGCGGTTCCATGGGACTGGATGAATATTATGCGGCTGCCGTCAGTAATATGGAGACCCTCAGCGGTTTCAAACTCGGGAAAGTGTCCGATAAATCGATCGGCGGCACGGAATTTAAAAATGTAAAATACTCGCATGTGTACAGCGGCATACCCGTAGAAGTGGATCTGTATATTACGGTCAAAGAGGGCATTGCCTACCTCATTACCTGTAGCGCTTTAAGCGGGGAGATGGAAAAATGGGGGCCCCGGTTTGAAGCAATGGTCACTAGTTTCTCTGTGCGTTAAGGGGTGAAAATATATTTCTTATATTTTCAATAATTATTGAAAATATAGTATGTTTGTGTTGTAAAACACAACATATGAAAGTCGTTATCGCGGGAGCTGGGTTCGGGGGATTACGGCTGGCCCGCCTGCTCCATAATAAACCCGGGTTTGAAGTCCTGCTCCTGGACCGCTTCAACTACCACCAGTTCCAGCCCTTGTTTTACCAGGTCGCCACCGCCGGTTTGGATGCCAGTAATATTTCCTTTCCGCTCCGGAAAGTTTTTCAGAAAAGCCGGAACGTGAGGATCAGGCTGGCAGAGCTGAAAGAAGTGGTACCGGCTGAAAACAAAATCATCACATCAGACGAGGAGATCGGTTATGATGTACTGGTGCTGGCTACCGGTGCAGATACGAATTTCTTCGGCAATACGGGGCTGGCACAGCATGCTTTCCCCATGAAATCAACCGTAGAGGCCCTGCAGATCCGGCACCGCCTGTTGCAGTTGTTTGAACAGGCGCACCGGATCAAAGAGGAAACCGAACTGCAGCGGGTCATGAATATTGTAGTTGTAGGCGGCGGACCCACCGGTGTGGAAGTCTCGGGGGCGCTGGCCGAAATGAAAAAATATGTGCTTCCCAAGGACTATCCCGAGCTCGATTTCTCCCGGATGAATATTTACCTGTTGGAGGGGAGCAGCAAGACGCTTTCTGCCATGCGGGAACAGTCTTCCGAACGCTCCCGTACTTATCTCGAAAGACTGGGTGTAAAACTGATGACCAATACCCTGGTGAAGAATTATGACGGCCGGGATGTGGAACTCAATGACGGAGCCAGGATTCCAACCGCCACCGTAATCTGGGCGGCTGGCATTAAAGGGAATATTCCAAACGGAATTGATAAATCACTAATAGCCCGGGGTAACCGGATCAAAACGGACCGTTATTGCCGCGTGCTGGGGTCTGACAATATTTATGCTATTGGTGACTTAGCATATATGGAAACACCGGCATATCCCAACGGACATCCCCAGGTAGCACCCACTGCGATGCAACAGGCCGGTATGCTGGCCGCCAATCTGCGACTTATTGAACGAAAATCCAGTCCTGATCGTTTACTACAATTTGAGTATCATGATAAAGGTTCCATGGCAACGGTAGGACGTAACCTGGCCGTGGTGGACCTGCCCAAACCCCACTGGTCATTCGGTGGTTTTTTTGCCTGGATGATATGGATGGGACTGCACCTGATGCTGATCCTCGGGGTGAAGAACCGGTTCTTTGTCTTCATGAACTGGTTGTATAACTATATCACGTATGACCAGAACCTCCGGCTGATCTTCCGGGAATTTTACCGGGATGAACAAACTAATAAAAGCAAACCGCTTTGACGTACTCAGGAAGCGATTGCTTTGAGAATTTTCCGGGCCCTGGATCGAAAAGCGGCCGTTTCATATTCCCAGCGGTCTTCGATGATGGTTTTCAGTTCCGGCCGGATGTCCTGGTATTGCAGCGACAGGTTATACAATATAGTCAGCGAGAATGCCTTGATGGCCGGTTTTTCTGAAACCGATTCAATATATTCAAAGCAGGTATTCATCAGGTCTCCGCGAAAGCGCTCAGGGATGTCTAAATCCTGGAGCATCCGGAGTGTGTTCCTTTTAGCTGCATCATGAAGCCCTGGCTTTTTCAGGTTTTTCAGCAATTTCGAAAAATGAGGCCGGATAAACGCAGGGTGGGCCTCAACTGCATAACTCAATGGCCAGGAAGCCCGCTGTATCACAGAACTATTTTCGTCTGAAAGGAATAACCGGAAGAGTTCATTGAATTTTTTTTGATCGCTGCCAATCCAGCCGACAATTTTCAGGCAATTCGCCTTGCTGTGTTCTTTCAGAATGGTATCCCTTAACGACATGGTTGCAAACTACTACAGTCCGATGTAACTGGCTCCGGCAAAATTGGGCCCAGTTGAACATAATATTTCTTATAATTTATATTATGTTAAGTTGTGGTTTTCAAGAAAAGCCACAATTAAGTGGCTTTCCCGTCAAACCAATACCGGTTAATTCTTTATGGATTCATAGACATCATTCCACTTCTTCTCCTCTGCCGCATATTTGGCCTGGTCGGCTGGTTTGCCCTTGGCCATTATCTTCTTAAAAGCGAATATATCAGCAAGGTAACTGGCTGCTTTCTTGTATTGCTGCTTATCCCGTGTTTCCAGGTGGTCTTTGGCGGCCAGAATAGCTGCCGCTTTTTCGTAAGGCTCACGGGCGCCTTCCAGTGTTTCCCCATATTCTTTATCGAGGGCATCTCTTTTGGCTACATCCTCCTTTGAAGACATAGTACCGGGTTTTGTACGGGCCTTCATATCCTTGGTATGGGCTTCTCTTCTTTCATTTACCCGGGTGGCTTTGTTGATAAAATGGTCGCCGATATAGAGGTAAGGGATTTCATAACCCGGCTTGCCATTGGCTGATTTATTGAAAGCCGTGATCATTTTCTTCTCCAGTTCGGCAGCATTCGCAGGTGCTGCGGGTGGATTATCGCCTTTTGGATTCAGGGTATCGTAGATGATCTCCCCGAGCACCTGGTTGGCTTTCTGGTTGTCAGGGTCTGTTGCCATTACCTGTTCGAGGGCCGCCAGTTTATCATTGAAATTATCCATCAGGCCAACAGCAAAGTCGATCTTGTCATAGTTGAAATAATCACTCTTGGGATACAGGTCCTTCCCCATGGCTTTGTATTTTTCAAAAGCCGTCATATCCTTTTTGGCAAATGAATGGCTGACGAGGAAACGATACACGCCTTCAAAACCATCCCCTGCTACTTTTCCTTCAGCCAGGCGGGTATAATAATTGGCGGCATCATCTGCATTCCCTGATTTTTCCGCAGTGATACCGGCCAGGATCAGTACATTGGTATCCAGTGTGGTGGTCAGTAGTTTCCGGCCGATCAGGATATCGGAATATTCCACTGCTTTTTTCAGTTTTGCCAGACCGGTAGCCCACTTATTACTGCTGTAATCCTTGTACCCCGTGGTATAATAATTGGAATACAGGTTGATCGGCCCGTTCTGGTAGGAAAGGTCACTCAACAATTCCATCTTCGGATCCATGGATTTGAACTTGGCAAAGGCTTCATCCGCATCTGTCATCAGTTGCTCCGCTTCCGGCGTATTTTTTTTGGTTTCCGATGTGCCCAATCCTGCATAAATAGCGGCCTTCAGGATAAAAGCCTCGGGTTTGGAGATAAATTTCGCATTCGTGAAGGCTTTATCCAGCTCCGTTTTTGCTTTTTCAAACTGGTTGAGCATAAAGAGGGTTTTCACCTCATCGTATTTCTGTGCAGAGACTGCAACGACTGACAGGCTGACCGTTAATAGAAGGAAGAACCTTTTCATTTTATTTAATTGAGTTGTTAAATGTTTATTCCGTACCACTTTCAGTAGATGGATTTTCATGCGTTCCGGTTGCGTTTGTATCCCCGTTACCCGGGTTTTCCGGCTGGATCTCTTCTGCATGCCCCCCGTTACCGTTCTGCCCCTGGTCATCCAGGCTGGTAATGGCCGCGATCTCATCCCCTTCATCGAGGCGGATCAGTTTAACGCCCTGGGTAGCCCGGCCCTGTTCACTGATTCCGCTGACCGGCATCCGGATCGTTACTCCGCTCTTACAGGTGATCATGATATCCTCTGTTTCCGAAACAGCGAGGATACCCACCAGGGATCCTGTTTTATCGGTTACATGGATGGTCTTTACCCCTTTCCCGCCCCGGTTGGTAAACCGGTATTCATCCACTGCGGTTCTTTTCCCAAAGCCTTTTTCGCTGACCACCAATACTGTTTTCGCTGTATCGGTTCCCGGGTTTACACAAATCATTCCCACCACTTCATCCTGCTCATTGTCCACTTCAATACCGGCTACACCGATCGCGCCCCGCCCGGTAGCTCTTACTTTTTCTTCCGAGAAACGGATGGCTCTTCCGCTCTTCACGGCCATCATAATTTCGCTGTGTCCATCGGTTAACCTTGCTTCCAGCAATTCATCGCCTTCTACAATGGTGATCGCGTTTACACCGGTCTGGCGCGGACGGCTGAAGTCCAGCAGCTCGGTTTTTTTGATAATCCCTTTTTTGGTACACAGCACAATATTGTGTGATTTCACAAACTCCTCGTCTTTCAGGTCCCGTACATCAAGGATGGCCCTTACTTTATCATCCGGGGGCAACTGTACCAGGTTCTGTATCGCCCTTCCCCTGCCGGTTTTCTCTCCTTCGGGAATTTCATACACATTCAGCCAGTAACACCTTCCTTTTTCCGTAAAGAAAAGCATGGTATGGTGGGTGGACGCTACAAAAAGATGCTCGATATAATCCTCTTCACGGGTTTTGCCGCCCATCACACCCCGGCCGCCCCGCCGCTGCGCCCGGTATTCTTCTGCCGGTGTGCGTTTGATATAGCCGAGATGGGAAATGGTGATGACCACATCTTCTTCCTTGATCAGGTCCTTGATCTTTACCTCATCATCAAGGTAGGTGATCTCAGTTTTGCGGGTATCACCGAACTTGTCTTTTATTTCAATCAATTCCGTTTTGATCAGCTCAAACCGCATGACTTCATTCGAAAGCAATTCATTCAGGTGGGCGATCAGTTTCATCAGTTCGTCGAATTCTTCCTTGATCTTGTCCCTTTCCATTCCGGTCAGCCGCTGCAGACGCAGTTCAAGTATGGCTTTGGCCTGTATTTCGTCGAGCCCCCAGCCTGCATTGATCAGGTTGTCCTTCGCGATCTCCGGTGTGGCGGAACTGCGGATCAGGGCGATCACTTCGTCCAGGTGATCCAGGGCAATCAGGTAACCTTTTAAGATATGGGCCCTTTTCTCGGCCTCATTCAGTTCGTATTTTGCCCGGCGGATAACCACTTCGTGACGGAAGTCCACGAACTCACTGATGAGCTCTTTCAGGTTAAGGGTTTTGGGCCTTCCTTTTACGATCGCCACATTATTGATCCCATACGAGGTCTGCAGGTCGGTATGCTTGTAGAGCTGGTTGATGATGACATTGGCAATGGCATCCCTTTTCAGGTCCAGCACCACCCGGGTCCCCTCTTTCTCATTCGATTCATTGTTCACATGGGCAATGCCTTCAATGATCTTTTCGTTGACCAGTTCGCCGATGCGGTTGGTCAGGGCATCGCGGTTGACCTGGTAGGGTACTTCGGAAATGATCACCTGCTCGCGGCCGCTGGGCTTGGTTTCCACGGTCAGTTTACCGCGGACCACCACCCGGCCCCGGCCGAAATGCATGGCGGCCTTCACCCCTTCCATCCCGTAAATAATTCCCCCGGTCGGGAAATCGGGTGCTTTAACATGCTGCATCAGCTCATCAACCGTTATTTCCCGGTGATCTATAAACGCAATACAGCCATCGATCACTTCCGTCAGGTTATGCGGCATCATATTGGTGGCCATCCCCACAGCAATCCCGCTGGAGCCGTTGATCAGCAGTTGCGGGATGCGGGTAGGCAGCACCGTGGGCTCTTTTTCCGAATCATCGAAGTTCAGCTGGAAGTCCACCGTATCCTTCTCGATATCGTCGAGCATGTGTTCGGCCAGCCGTTCCAGCCGGGCCTCTGTATAACGCATGGCCGCGGGGCCATCACCATCCTGGTTTCCGAAGTTTCCCTGCCCGTCGATCAGCGTGTACCGCATATTCCATTCCTGCGCCATCCGCACCATGGCATCGTACACCGAGGTATCTCCGTGCGGGTGGTATTTACCCAATACTTCCCCCACAATACGGGCTGATTTCTTAAACGGCTTATTGTAATGAATACCCAGCTCATTCATCGCAAACAAAACACGGCGGTGAACCGGCTTCAACCCGTCCCGCACATCCGGCAGGGCGCGGCCCACAATGACCGACATCGAGTAGTCGATGTAGGCGGTTTTCATCTGCTCCTCTATATTGACGGGAATTATCCGGTTATGATCACTCGTTTCCTGCGGCGTTAAATTCTCTTCCATTTCTTATTGTTTCCGGCGACTGTTTAAAAGTTGATTTTTGCGTCTTTTCCTTCCGGAAAAAGGGATTTTCCGGGGTCTGCAAATCTACTTTTTTACGCCCTGAAAACCTGATAAAGCGGCTTGTTTTTTGGGCTATTTTATCCACGGTTGTGAATAGGCAATGCAACGGAAAACCACCCTGGTTTTTCCCGGGGAACCCCGGCTGTTTAACCCGTAAAAACAATGGACCGGGTATAAAAAAGTCCCCGGGAAGGGATTCCTGTTTATTTAATTAACCGCTATTTCCCGCGTGGGGTCAGCGGGATATAAATGCTGAACTGGATGACCCCGTTCTTAAAATCCGGGTTCACCCCATTGGAAGGGCTGAAATCCCCGATCTTACTCAGGCCGGCTGTATAACGTGCACCCAGGCCAAAACCGGCCTTACCCCGATATCCCAGTCCGGCAGCAACTGAGAGGTCAAGGTTTTTGGCGAAATCGTTCAGGGTGCTGCTGCCAAAATCATCGGACAGTTTGAACCCAACCTGCGGGCCCGCTTCCATATAAAAGCCGCCCTTCAGGTAGAACTGGGCCATTACCGGGACATTGATATACGTGACTTTCCAGTCATAACTGCCCGAAACGCTGTCAATTTTGGCTCCCTGGGTGGAGACCATGATTTCCGGTTGCAGGCCAAAGGAGGCTATCTTGAATTTCAGGTATAAGCCTCCGTGAAACCCGACCAGGGCTTTCTTTTTTACGGCATCAAAATCACCACCGGTAAAATTGCTGATATTGGCACCGGCTTTCAAACCGAACTGGAAATGCTGGGCAAGGGATGACTGGACCAGGGCCGCGAATAACAGCAGCAGGATAAACTTTTTCATATATTCTGTTTTAGAGCGATTCGGAGCGGGAGAAGCTATGCAAAGATAAATCTGTTTTATTTCAGAATCAACCATGATATTTGTACAGGATCATTCCGGTATGGCAATTTGAATACCGGAGTATTTTTTTCTGAAAACAATGCACATGAAAACGATCTTGCTGTTTGGCGCGGGGAAATCAGCGACTGTATTGATTGATTATTTATTGCAGCATGCGGCGGCTGAAAGCTGGCAGTTGCTGCTGGTGGATGCCGACCTGGAACTGGCACGCTCCAAAACAGCGGGCGCTCCCCATGCCACTCCCCTCTCCTTTGATATCAATGAATCAGCCGAAAGAGACCGCTATATCCGGCAGGCCGATATCGTGATCTCGATGTTGCCTGCACACCTGCATATTAAAGTGGCCAAAGATTGTGTGCGGCTGCAAAAAAACCTGCTCACGGCCTCCTACCTGGATGCGGAGATCAAAAAACTTCAGCCGGAAATCGAAAAGAATAAGCTGCTTTTTCTTTATGAAATGGGGCTGGATCCGGGTATTGATCATATGAGCGCCATGCAGCTTATTGACCGGATCCGGGCAAAAGGCGGCAGCATCACTTCTTTCAAATCTCACTGCGGCGGCCTGGTGGCCCCGGAGAGTGATGACAATCCCTGGCACTATAAGATAAGCTGGAACCCCCGGAATATTGTATTGGCAGGAAAAGCAGGTGCGAATTACCGTGAGAATGGGGAGGAAAAAAACATACCCTATGCGGAACTTTTTCGTTCCGTACACCGGGTGCAGATCCCCGGACTGGATACGCTTGGCTGGTACCCCAACCGGGACTCACTGGGGTATATGCCCCTGTACGGGCTGGAGCAAACAGCGACCTTTATCCGCAGCACCCTCCGTCACCCGGATTTTATGTACGGATGGAATAATATCATTGAACTGAAACTCACCGATGAGACACCGCAGTATGAAACAGACGGTAAAACATTGCAGGAACTCTTTAAGGAGCATATGGACAAGCACGGTTTCGGTGACTGGCTGAATAAGAAACTGACCGAACGGTTCAGCCAGACCCGGGAATTGCTGGATAAACTAATGCAATTAGCGGAAGCCGAAAGTGAAGAAGAGGAAATCCCTGCATCCTTCCTGGCAGCGGATGAGAAGGGAAATTTGCAGGAAGTGGAAACCGATGAAGTAAAAAACCGCGCGGCAGGGATCATGGCACAACAGATGCACGAGGCCAATCTCACGTTAAAGCAATTGTTTTTTCTCGGACTGGATGATGATAGGACGCTGGTGAATAAAGGACGTTGCAGCGCCGCCGACCTGCTGCAGTTTGCCCTGGAGAAAAAATTAGCGCTGAAACCGGAGGATATGGACATGATCGTAATGCTGCATGAGTTTGATTATTCAGTTGACAGCAGTCAGCCATCACCAGATATCCGGCGGGTCAGCAGTTCATTGGTCGTGAAGGGTGAAAACAGCCTGCGTACGGCCATGGCAAAAACCGTGGGCCTGCCATTGGGTATTGCGGCGCGCCGGATCCTGAATGGCGAAATCAGCCTGACCGGGTTAAGAATTCCCACGACCAAAGAAATTTATGAACCGGTGCTGGCGGAACTGGCAACCTACGGAGTGCAGTTTACAGAACAGCATTCCTGATCCGCTTACAGCAACGGTGCATAATGAAACCCTGTACATCGCCCCCTCTACCGGATCATGAATAAAAGTTGTTTCAGCTCCTCCATACCTTCCGTAGCCGGTTTTTCAATAGCGGTCAGCCGGTCATTGTTTTTGATATAAGGAATCTTTTTATCAAGAATAAAAACAGGAATCCCGGGCCTGGTATAATTGACCAGTCCTGCGGCGGGGTACACCACTAATGAAGTACCGATTACTAAAAAAATATCGGCTGATGCTACTGCTGGTACAGCCTGTTCCATCATGGGAACCGCTTCTTCGAACCAGACAATATGCGGGCGTAACTGGCAACCGTCTTCTGCTGTATCTCCCAGTTTGATATCCCCGTTGATCTCATATACCAGTTCCGTATCCCTTTCACTGCGCATCTTCAGTATTTCGCCATGCAGGTGCAGGATGCGGGTGGAGCCGGCCCTTTCGTGCAGGTTATCAATATTCTGGGTGATGATGGTAACGTCGAAATCCTTTTCCAGTTCCACCAGCCCGTAATGGGCGGCATTCGGCTTTGCCTGCAGTACGTTTTTTCTCCTGTAATTATAAAAATCCAGTACCCGCTGCGGATCCTTCCGCCAGGCCCGGGGTGTGGCCACATCCTCAATACGGTACCCTTCCCATAAACCATCGCTGTCACGGAAGGTTTTTAACCCGCTCTCGGCGCTGATCCCCGCCCCGGTGAGGACGATGAGCTTTTTTTTTGGCATGTGTAAAAGTAGAGAAAAAGCTGACAGGGGTTGGTGTACAGGTGCAGGAGGTGCTAACAACGGTCAGCCCGTTCAGGCATTTTTTGGCTTATTCCTGAATTTTTTAAAAAAGATAATTCCAAGCACAGTAATAAGCAATAAGGGCCAGACAGCGACCAGCCCGATAAAAAATTCACTGAGCCAGGCACCTCCTTCTTTAAAGGAATGGACAATTCGGTTTCCAAATGAGGAGGTGGGGGTTTCAGCCGCCGATGCATTGAGTACCTGGAAATAGGTCAGGTTAATGGTACTATAAGCGGCAGCATGCCCCAGGTATTCCACCCGGCCGGCTGCCGATTCTATTTCTTCCTGGATCCCATTGATCGCTGACTGTACATTCAGGATATCTTCCATGTTCCGGGCCTGTTTCAACAAATCAAGATACTGCAGCCTCACTTGTTTTTTGGATTCCATCCGGGAACGGGTGTCCACGAATTCGGTAGTGACATCCTGTGAACTGATCTTCCTTTCATGAACTTTTTCCACTTTGTCACTTAGTTGCAACAGGGCAATGTCAAACTGGTCAACCGGTATTTTGATGACAAGGGCATTTTCCAGTTTATAAGCTGTTTCGGTTTGTTCTTCCTGTGCAATATATCCCCCCAGGTTTTTAACTTTCTCCCGTAATAAGGCATAGAACTTATTTCCATCTTTTATTTCCAGTTGCAGGGTTGCATTTTTAATGATCTTTTTATCCCAGTCTGTATGAGCGGAAGCCGGCTCATTATCGGCAGGGTCCTGTTTTCTTTTCTGATCAATTTTTTGCGGAGAGGCGGTACTGTCCGTAGCATACGGGCCGTTATCCGGCACGGAGGCTGTTTCTTTTAAGGATGACAACTTTGCGTTATCCTCGTTTTTGTCCTGGTTATGGCAGGACATGACGATTGTAAGCAGCAGGCTCGCTGCGAAGCAGTGAATGTATTTCATGGCAATTATTTAAAGTAGAAAGACGCGGGAAAGCTGGTTTTACATAAAGAATGCCCCGTTGCAAGAACGGGGCACTTGTTTTATTTACGGGTGAATGTCTGTACCAGGCTATCGGCTCTTTTCAGTTGCAGGCTGTCGCTGGTCAGCCGGATGACGGTAAACAGGTCTGCCGTGGAATCTGCCGCATTGTCCCTGACCAGTAATTGCCCGGTCTTGTTCCACTCATAGCGGAAACTGTCTGTTTTTGACGCAGCTGTATCAGCAATAAGTGCCAGCCCGTCCTGCTGAAATTCATACTGATAGTATGTTTTAAGACTGTCCGTCCCCGTAAGACGGCCTTCTGTTTCCCATTTGCCCAGGATCAGTTCCCTGTTCAGGAGAACCTGTTCATTACTTTTCTTTTTTTGAATGAGCAGAAAATAAACGACTGCCCCGGCTGCTATGACCAGCAGCCCGATGAAGATTTTTTTCATGGCTATACTTTTTTAAATGATAAAGCTGAGAATCTGTTATTGATTCCCGTTAGTCATAAAAAGTAACCCGGCCGAAATGTTAAAAGGAATACGACTCCCAACTCCAGACTCCCGTCTCCCGACTCCCCCTACTCCCCCGCCATCCTCATCACGATATTCCATTCCTCCTCCGTTACCGGTTGTACCGATAAACGGCCCAGCCTGACCAGCGCCATCGTAGCCAGTTTTTTTTCTGCTTTGATTTGTGAAAGACTGACCGGCTTTTTTAATTTCCGTTGTGGTTTAAATTCCACCGCCACCCAGGCTTCTTCGGTAGTGGTTGGATCCGGGTAGGCTTCCCTGGCCACTTTGGCAATGCCCACGATCTCGGTTCCCTCGTTACTGTGATAGAAAAATGCCAGGTCTCCTTTTTTCATAGCACGGAGATGATTCCGCGCCGCATAATTGCGTACTCCGTCCCAGCCCGTTTGTTTGTCCTTTTCAAACTGTTCCCAGGAATACACAGCGGGTTCGGATTTGATGAGCCAGTATGCCATATATATAAAGTTGAGAGCCCAAATTTAGGGTAAGCAGAATAAAAAATGGTGTCCGGGCAATCCGGGCGTTCTCCGTTTCCCGTATCTGTACCTGATTATGCATGATCGTTATTCCCGGCCCTTTCTAACAGTACATTAATCAGTAAAACAAAAATCAATTATGAGAAAGATCGTTTTGGCAGGCCTGATGCTTGCCGCTATTTTATCAGTAAACAGTTCATTTGGGCAAGGCAATGGGATGAAGGAAAAAACAGTGGAAGTGGGAGGCGCCCCGATGTATCCTTCTAAAACCATCGTGGAAAATGCCATGCAATCGAAAGACCATACCACCCTGGTGGCTGCTGTAAAAACTGCCGGTTTGGCGGAAACCCTGCAAAGTACCGGTCCGTTTACCGTATTTGCACCTACCAATGCTGCTTTTGGCAAATTACCGGCGGGCACAGTAGAAATGCTTCTTAAAACGGAGAACAAAGCCCTGCTCACCGGTATCCTGACCTACCATGTGGTGGCGGGTAAACTGGATGCCAGTATTCTTGAAGCAAAGATCAAAGAAGGAAATGGCAAGGCCCTATTAACTACCGTTGCAGGAGGGAAGCTCCAGGTGATGAAAAAAGACGGGAAGTTATGGATCAAAGATGAAAAAGGCGGAATGGCCAGGATAACCGTCGGGGATGTGTACCAGAGCAATGGCGTGATCCATGTGATTGACGGGGTGCTGATGCCCGAAAATGAAAATTGATCACTGAGCGTTGCGTATTGAGTCTTTATTGAGCATTGTGTATTGAGCCGTTCGGGATTTTTAATATTCAATGCTCAATTTTCAATGTTCAATTTTACCAGCCGCTGGCGAGTACATCAGCGAGGTGCATGGTTTTTAATGTATAGCCCTTGTTCCGGATATAGCCATCCAGGTGCATAAGGCAGGAAAGATCGGTGGAGATCAGGTAATCTGCGCCGGTAGCGATGGCGTTCTCTACTTTCTGCTCAGCCATTCCCACGGAGATCGCATCGAATTTGATCGCAAAGCTGCCGCCAAAGCCACAGCAGGTTTCCGTTTCATTCATTTCGGTCAGCGTGAGTCCTTTTACATGGGATAGTAATTTCCGGGGACCTTCCTTGATCCGGCATTCCCGCAGGGCGGCACAGGAATCATGATAGGTGGCTTTGCCGGGGAGTTCAGCACCCAGTTTCTCCACGCCCAGTATGTTGGTGAGGAACTCGGAAAATTCAAAGATCCGTTTGCTGATATCCTGCACGGCATGATGGTGGGAAGAATTTTCAAAGAGGGACTGATAATAATTCCTTACAAAACCCACACAACTGGCACTGGGTCCTACGATATAATCCGTTCCGCTGAAATCCTTCAGGAATTTGCTGCAAACCGATTTGGCATCGTCCCGGTAACCGGCATTATAAGCGGCTTGTCCGCAGCAGGTCTGGTTGCTGTTATAGGAAACCGTGCAACCGGCTTTTTCCAGTACTTTCACCATGTTAAACCCGGTACCGGGATATAACTGGTCCACAAAACAGGGAATGAATAGCTGTACGTTCAACGTTTAGTTTTTAAATGTTTCCAGCAGGCCGGTCATTTTAAGCGCGGTAAGAGCTGCTTCCTCTCCTTTATGTCCGTGTTTGCCACCAATCCGTTCCATCGCCTGCTCCTCATTGTTTACGGTCAGTACCCCAAAGATAGTTGGTACCGGCAAGCTAAGGTTCAGCTGCAGCACCCCGTTGGTCACTGCCTGGCATACATACTCAAAATGCGGGGTATCGCCCCTGATCACACAACCGAGGGCAATAAAGGCATCCGGTCTTTCTTTTTTGCCGCAATGTTCCCAGTAACTTTTAACCGCGAAAGGGATCTCCACAGCACCGGGTACCGTGAGTACAATTGTCTTCTTTACTCCGTATTTTTCCAAAACCGCTATACAGCCCCTTTCGAGTTGTTCGGTGACCGCTGCATTCCAGTCGGTTCTGACCAAAACAATACAGGCATCCTTTTTAAGAATGCCTGTATCCGGATCGGTCAGCTTACTGTTGGTAATATCTGCCATAATTATTTTTCCGTGTTATAAACTCCGAGCTGTGCCAGGTTATTGTCGGCATCAAATGCCTGCTGGCTGCGGGGGAATTTTTCTTTAATTTCTTTGTACAATGCTATCGCTTCCTTCTGGTTCTTCATCACCCGGTCCGCAAAATAGGCCGCGGTGTACAGGTACTCGGGCGAGTTTGCCTCGTCTTTTTCAAACTGGTGCGCTGCTTTTTTGTAATAAGAAAGGGCCTCATCGTTCTTTCCCCAATCGGCATACGCATCGCCCAGTAATTTATAAGTACGGGCCTGCACAAGGTCAGATCCGGTACTGAATTTTTTCAGGTATTTCACTGCTTTTTCAAAATCGTTTAGCTTCAGGTAACAGCTGCCGGCATAGTAATTTGCCAGGTCACCCGCCTTGGTACCACTGAATTTATCGGCGATCTTCACAAAACCCATGCTCTGCCCGTCACCGTTCAGTGCCAGGGTTACCGAGTCATTCCGGAAATATTCTTCGGCCCGGAACATCGCTTCCACGGCTTTTGACTCTTTGGGTTTTACAAAGTAATTCTGGTACACATACCAGCCACCAATTGCCAGGATCAGCAATACCGAAACGATCATCAGGGGCTTGTTGTATTTGTCCCAAAAATTTTTTGCTTTCGCGATCACTGCTTCGGCGCTGTCCGTATCCTGCACATTTTTGTTCTCTGCCATAAAAGGGTTGTTACTTGGTTATTTGTTTTTTAATCAACGATAAAAGGATAATGCTGGTCGATATAAACGTCTTTCAGTACTTCGCTGTCATCCGGCCAGGGGCTTTCCTCCGCGAATTTTACGGATTCTTCCACAAACCCTTCTACCCGCCTGTCGATCGCGTTGATTTCTTCCTGGCTGGCAAACCGGTTGTCCAGGATGGTTTTCAGCACCAGCTGGATGGGGTCTTTGCCTTTGTATTCATCCACTTCTTCCTTGGTCCTGTACTTCTGCGGATCACTGATGGAGTGCCCCTTGTAACGGTAGGTCTTGATTTCAAGTAAGGTCGGTCCGCCTTGTTCCCTTGCTCTTTTTACGGCACGGGCCACCCCGTCGTGCACGGCTTCCGCACTCATTCCGTCGATGGTATCGGCCGGCATTTCATAGGCATCCGCCAGTTTGTAGATATCAATCACGTTGGAGGTACGTTCAACGGATGTACCCATCGCGTAATTATTGTTTTCACAGATAAAGATCACCGGCAGTTTCCAGAGCATGGCCAGGTTGAAGGTCTCATGCAGCATACCCTGGCGGGCAGCGCCGTCGCCGAAATAAGCCAGCACTACATTATCCGTACCACGGTATTTTTCGGCAAATGCCAGTCCGGCACCCGTACCGATCTGGGCCCCCACAATTCCATGTCCGCCGAAAAAATTACATTCTTTGCTGAAGAAGTGCATACTGCCACCCTTTCCTTTGGCACAACCGGTGGCTTTGCCGTATAATTCAGCCATGCAGCTGTTTACAGAAACTCCTTTGGCAATGGCCAGGCCATGATCCCGGTAAGCCGTAATAAACATATCCTCCGGCCGGGTAGCCGTCATACAGCCCGCTGCAATGGCTTCCTGTCCCACATAGGCATGAAAAAAACCACGGATTTTTCCTTCCATTTTGTACTTCTCTTCCGCCATCAGTTCAAACTGGCGGATCAGTTGCATCAGCTCGTACCAATAGAGGTAGGTTTCTTTGGAAAATTTAGCGGCCACAAGCATTAAATTTGAGCCGCAAAAATAAGGGGAAAAAAGGAATTTTAAGGCAGTGATTTTGAGGAGCTAAACCGGCTGCTACCCCCCTTCCGGGTTCCACGCCGGGTACCCGGAAGGGGGGCCCGCCCGGTACTCTTGTTTCTTAGCCCTTCCCCCCTATCTTGCAGGCGGAAATGTTCAGAATCCGGCAGATATCACTCTTCCAGTTCAAGAATTACACAAACCGGTCTTTTGATTTCAGGGAACGGATTGTGGGAATCTGTGGCAACAACGGGATGGGAAAAACCAACCTGCTGGATGCTATTCATTATCTCTGTTTTACCCGGAGCTACTTCACCCGCCAGGATGGGAACAGCGTAAAGCAGGGTTGTTCCGGTTTCCGGCTGGAAGGCGCCTGCCGGCTGAATGAACAGCCCGAAAAAGCGGTCTGTGTGTTAAGGGAGAACGGCCGGAAAGAATTTTCGGTAAATGAAGAAGCTTACGTGAAGTTTTCCCGGCATATTGGCCGTTATCCCTGTGTGGTCATTGCGCCGGATGATGCGGAACTGATTACCGGCGACAGCCGGGTAAGAAGGACTTTTCTCGACGAATTGCTCTCACAACTGGACCCGGTTTATTTGCAGGAACTGATCCGTTATACCCGGGTGCTGCAACAGCGGAATTCGTTGCTGAAGAATTTCGCGGAGACCAACCGGAGAGATGATGCCCTTCTTGATGTGCTGGATGAACAACTCCTGGCTCCCGGGGAAATGATATTTAATAAGCGGCGGGAATTCCTGCTGGAGTTTTTGCCCGCAGTTAACCTGTTGTATCAGGAAATAGCCCGCCAGCCGGAAGCGGGGGCATCAGCCAAAACATTCCTGCCGCAGGAACCTGTAAACCTGGTATATGACAGTGAGTTGTTGCAGGCCTCCTTCCGTGAACTGTTGAAAGCCAACCGCCAGCGGGATTGCCTTTCCCAGCGCAGCAGTTCCGGCATTCACCGGGATGACCTGGAAATTTTACTGGGCAACCAGCCCTTTAAAAGCATTGCTTCCCAGGGGCAGCGAAAAAGTTTATTGTTCGCCCTCAAACTGGCGGAAATGGAACGGCTGAAAGAAGAAAAGGGCTTTGCGCCGCTCTTGCTGCTGGATGATGTATTCGAAAAATTAGATGAGGAACGGATCGGCAACCTCCTGCGAAAAGTATGCATCGAAAACGAGGGACAGGTCTTTATCACCGATACGCATCAGGAACGGCTCAATGTGCACCTGAAAGCCCTGGCGGTTGAGTTCCAGCTGATTCAATTGTAGGCAACCCCCCAACCCCGAACTCTCAACCCTCAACTCCAAACCCTCAACCTTCAACCCCGAACTCTCAACCCTCAACTCCAAACCCTCAACCTTCAACTCCGAACTCTCAACCCTCAACTCCAAACCCTCAACCTTCAACCCCGAACAAAGATTTATCTTTACCAAATGGGAGAATACTCAATTCGTGAAGCCATGCAGCAATTTCTCAATGGAAGCCGTATCAAAGGTGGTATCCAGGCATTGCAGATAGAAGACGTGTGGGAAGAGATCATGGGAAAAACAGTGGCCCGTTATACCGATAAACTGCAGATCATCGGGGACAAACTGATCATCACGACCTCCGTGGCCCCTTTAAAAAACGAACTGCTGTACCAGAAAGAAAAAATAAAACAGCGGGTGAATGAAGCGTTGAAGCAAAAAGTGGTGAATGAAGTGATCATTCAATAGCCTGCAACCCTCCCTGCTTAATCAAATATTTCGCTGCGGTGACTTACCGCCTCATCCAGGATATCATCCGTGGAGACAATCCCCTTAAACTCGAGGTTACTGAATACCGGTAAAAATTTTACATGGTGCTTTTTCATCACGGTCATGCATTGTTCCAGGGTATCGCCGGCATCGGCGAAAGGAAGTTTAGTATTCAGAATATCGATGACTCTTGTGTCGGTTAAGGATTTATTCAAGAAAAGGGCTTTGCTCGCCACATCGTGCTCCGTGATCAGTCCCAGGAAATTATCGGCTTTATCTGTTACGATCAAGTACTCGGTGTTATAGGTGCTCATCCGGCAAAG
This sequence comes from Sphingobacteriales bacterium, assembly GCA_016192105.1. Taxonomy (GTDB): domain Bacteria; phylum Bacteroidota; class Bacteroidia; order Chitinophagales; family Chitinophagaceae; genus JJ008. Next base: position 115,496 of record JACPUV010000053.1, read on the forward strand.
GGCATCGCTGATGCTGCAGTCGGGTTCAATGTTCTTGAAATGGGGCAACTGCCGGGCAAGAATCTCATTTAATTTTTCCATGGCAAAGGTTTACAGGTGAGGGGTCCTTTTGTTGGCATGAAGAGAACGCTATGAAATTACTCAAATATTCCGGGAGATAAGATGAACTAAATGTTATCCGCAAAAAAAATGCCGGACTAGGCATTACCCGGTTTTGGCAGATCAGCTGATCCGTACCCGGGGGTCCACTACCCCATAAAGGATGTCTGCCAGGATGTTAATGAGGATAAAGAATGTAGCGGAGATCAGTACGGAGCCCATGACCACAGGATAATCCAGTTTTTCCAACGCATCCACGGTTACTTTTCCAATTCCCTGCCAGCCAAAGATATATTCCACGAAGAAAGCCCCGGCCAGTAATTCAGCAAACCAGCCGGTAACAGCGGTGATCACCGGATTCAGGGCATTGCGCAGTCCGTGTTTCCAGATCACGGCCTGCCGGCTCAGTCCCTTTGCATAAGCCGTGCGGATATAATCCTGGTCCAGTACATCCAGCATGGCACTCCGGGTAAGCTGGGTAATGATGGCCAGGGGCCGGATACCCAGTGTGACAGCTGGCAGGACCAGGTTCTGCAGGGTCAGTCGCCGCTGGCCTTCATCATCAATCAAAAACCAACTGCCGGCGATATGCAGACCGGTCCATTCGCTTAGCACAAACCCAAAAAGATAGACCATGATAATGCCCATAAAAAAAGAAGGCGCTGAAATACCCACGATGCTGCTGAAAATAGCGGATGTATCCAGCCAGCTGTTTTGCCGCACGGCCGCGAGCACTCCCAGCGGGATACCGATCAGCACCGCAATGATCATGGCTGCCAGTGCCAGCATCAGGGTACCGGGCAGTGCCTGCATCAGAATGGTCCATACTTCCCTTTTGCTCTGGTAGGACTTGCGGAGATACGGGATCTTGATGCCGAATTTCCGCTCCCCACCGGTAAAGAAGCCCCTGAGTTTTTTCTTTTGAATCTCAGACTGGCTGTGCAGGCAAACGGGTGATACATCGTTCAGGTAATACAGGAACTGTTTGAATGTTGGAACCGGATCCCCCTTTTCATTGATGAGGTACAATTCTTTCCGGATATTGGATTGGGTGGTCGAATCACCGGTCTGCCCCATCACGATCCGGGACGGATCCCCAAAACCCTGGAAAAGAAAAAATACCAATACCACCACCCCTGCCAGTACCAGCAGGCCATAAAACATTTTACGGGCGATGAATTTGACCATATCAGTGTGGTAAGGAATCGATGGTTAGGGGTACGGGTGGTACAGCCGGTACCGTCAGGCCCGCGATCATTTTTTCTGCTTTGCCAAAACCCGGCAGGGCCCATTTGCCCAGTACAGTTCCTTCTTTCAGCAGGTAAAGCGTGGGGTTGGCCCGGGAGGCACTGCGTATCGTGGTATTATCACAGGTAAATACCGGCAGGTCCGCAAAAATGGTGGCGGCCATTTCCGTTCTTGCTTTATCAGGTTGTCCGCTGATCAGATACACGGCAATATTCTTTGTTCGGGCGGTCTCATATACCCGCGCAAATGCATTTTCCCAGTTACGGAGCGGCACGGAAAAGTTTTCCGTAAAAATCAGGATGGCATAGGGTAATGAGAGTACCTGTTGCGTGGAATCTGCTTCGCTTGCGCCTTTCAGATCAAACCCCTTTATAGCGGGTTCTGCATTGCCCTTGCGGATCAGTTTATCCTTGCGGCTGACAAAGGTATAGGTGTTCAGGTCGGCCGGCAATTCGAGGGGCGAAAATTCAAACGTTTTTCCGGATTTGGTGTACACAAAACGGATGGCAAAACTATCCGGTATGGCATCGGCCGGCACTTTCCTTTTTTCCATGATATTATTCCCGGTCTTAAAAGGCAGGCAGTCCACCATCGGCAGGTTGTGCAGGGTGTACCACTGGAACCCAAAACTACCGGCGATGATCAGTAACATCAGGAAGCTGCCGGTTTTGGCGGGTAAGAGCGGGCGTATTTCATATCTTTTCCATAACAGGAAAGTGATCATGAGCGTCAGGGCTGCATCTTTCAGGAAAGAAGTCTGTGAACTGATGGGCAGGCAGTCTCCGAAACAGCCACAGTTTTTGGGCATTCCGGTAATGTAGGTGTACCCGGTAAGAAATGTAAAGAAAACGATCAGGAGCAATAAGAGCCAGCTGAAAAGCCGGTTCCGCCAGCCCAGCAGCAGGGCAAAACCAGCGATGATCTCAAAGGCATTCATCAGTACCGAAAGCGGCAGGGTCAGGTTGTCAAAACCTCCCCAGTTCCACACTTCGAAAAATTCCTGCATCTTGTAACTGAGACCGAGAGGGTCATTGGCTTTTACCAGGCCGGAAAAAATGAACAAAAGTCCAACAAGAATTCGGGTTAAGGTAATGGCTGCTTTCATTTCATCAGTATAAGGGCGAAAATGGCATAATTGATAATATCAAGATAATTGGCATCGATCCCTTCGCTGACCAGGGTCCTGCCTTCATTGTTTAATATTTGCCGGATCCGCTGCAGTTTCATCAGGATCAGGTCCACAAAACTCTCCTGGCTCATACTGCGCCAGGCTTCCCCGTAATCGTGGTTTTTATCCTGCATCAGGTTTTTGGCATGCCTGATCTTCTCATCGTAAAGTGAGGCCACTTCCCCGGCTTTCAGTTCCTCCGGCGCATCGGCCGGAAGCCCCAGCTGGATCAGCCCGATCACCGCGTAATTGATGATGCCTTTGAATTCGGCTGCAATGCCATCTGATACTTTTTGTTCCCCTTTTTCCTGGATGGTGCGGATCCGCTGGGCTTTGATAAAAATCTGGTCCACGATCGAAATGGTACGCAGCACCCGCCAGGCCGTGCCATAGTCGGTTGCTTTTTTAACAAAAATATCCCTGCAGTCACTGATGACTTTGTCGTATTGCTGGCTGGTTGTTGACATAAAGTAAATACTAGTGGCAGGTGGCGGGCCCGATGGAAAAAACATTCGTCGTCTTTCTCATTTACTAATAGCCCCTGCCCTAACTTAGCTTCAAAAATAGCGAACTAAGCCTAATGTTTACACTGAATTGCAAGGGAAGGTTACTGGTTGTGGATAAGCCACTGGTAATGGGTATCCTGAATATTACCCCGGATTCGTTTTACAGCGGCAGCCGCGTTCAGGCAGCAGATGAGGTATTGCGGCGGGCGGAGCAGATGCTGAAAGACGGTGCCACGATCCTTGATATCGGGGGCCAGAGCACCCGCCCCGGCAGCGTAAAACTGGAGCCGGCTGAAGAACTGGATCGGGTCATTGCGCCTATTGAAGCAGTACACCGGCATTTCCCGGAAGCTTTTATTTCGGTGGATACCTTTTATGCCGCAGTGGCCGAAGCTGCTGTGAAGGCGGGGGCGGACCTGGTCAATGATATCAGTGCCGGAGCGCTGGACGAAAACATGATCTCCACTGTGGCAGGCCTGCAGGTTCCCTATGTGCTCATGCACATGAAGGGATCTCCGCAGACCATGCAGCAGGAAGCCCGTTACAACGATGTTACCCGGGAAGTACTGGATTACCTGGCCGCGAAAAAGGCGGAACTGAATAAGGCAGGGATAAAGGATCTGCTCATTGACCCTGGTTTTGGTTTTGGGAAAACCGTGGAGCATAATTTTACACTCCTGCGTGACCTGCGGGTATTTTCCCTGCTGCAAACGCCGTTGTTGCTCGGCATTTCAAGGAAATCATTTATCTGGAAAACACTGGGGGTTGGGCCTGCTGATGTCCTCTCCCTGCAGGGTAGCACAGCGCTTCATATGGCCGGACTGATCAACGGCGCCGCTGTATTGAGGGTGCATGATGTAAAAGAAGCAACCGGGGTGATCCGCCTGTATTCTTCCCTTTATCCATGATAAAAAAGTAACCCCGGCAAAAGCCGGGGTTGTTTTCATTAAGACATTGTAATCAAAACCCTGCTGGAAAATACAGCAATTGATCTTTACAAAGGATATCTATATTCTAAAAAAGTACGGTCGGGATTTATGCCTCTCAGTTCTCAGGGGGTGCGGAATGGGTTAGTATCAGATTATGGACTAAAAACGGGGCCTCTTCAAAAAAATACCCGTCTATTGAAGACGGGTACAAAGTTCAGGTTTTATTTAATACCCTCACTATTTTTTTGGTTGAGGGGCATCAATTTTTTCGGGATGCGCAGGTGCGGGTGGCGGAGCAGGTGCCTGGTCCTTCACATCGACAATGGTCAGTTCAAAGACCAGGTTCTCATACGGTTTAATTACCCGTGAACCGGGAGGAGGATTTGCCCCATACGCCAGCAGGGATGGTACAAATATTTTGGCGGAACCACCGGGCCTTAGGAAACGTACGGCTTCATCGAATCCTTTAATCATTTCGCTATTGCCTACCGTAAAGGAAAGGGGTTGAACGTGGTGGAAGCTGGAATCTACATTGCTGTCAACTTTTACTCCCTTGAACGTAGTACCGGTATAGTTTACCGAAACATATTTGCCCGAATCAACCAGGTTGCCGGTACCCGGGTTCAGAATATGTACAAATGCACCGGAGGGGGTCTTTTGTACTTCCAATTTCAGGGATTCCACATACTGTTTAACGGTGGTTACTTCGGCTTCAGCAAAAGCAGTTCTTGCTTTTTGTTCATCCAGGAATTTAGTACTGTCATTGGTAAAGAGGCCCAGCACTTTCACATAGGTCATGATCCGGTCGCCTTTTTTGAAATGCGGGGGAAGACTTCCGGCCGGCAGGCGGCGGAGAAAGGTATCCATCATCTGGGTGGCCACCAAACTATCACCTACATGCAGTTTCATCCACAGTTCAGAGATGTCATAAGGATTGCTTTGCCCGTTGACAGGAATATACAGGGGAATATTACCGCTTGTCGAAAAATAAACGCTGTCATTTATCTTCTGGGTCAGGTTTACTTTCAGGTAATTGCCGGCCCTGGCGGACTGGGTATCTTTTCCGGCAAAAAGCTGGTATGGCATGCCTCCCGGTGTTTTCCGGTAATCCGCCTTTCCGCAACTGGCCAGCAAGGCTCCTGCGATCAGTAAAAAAGACAAATTTTTGATCTTGTTCATGTTTGGGTTTTATTTATTGTAAAAGCTTTTCATTTTCCTTCATCACCTGTTTGAAACGCTCCACCGTTTTTTCCAGGCTCTCACTGCTGCGTCCGCCGGCTGCATTATAATGGCCGCCTCCTTCAAAATAGTTACGTGCAAAGGTATTGCAGTCAAATTCGCCCTTGCTCCGGAAACTCCATTTTCGTTCTTCATCCCGGTCGATCACCAGGGCTACCAGCTTGATCCCCTGTATCGACTGCGGATAATTGACGAGCCCTTCTGTATCCCCGGTTTTGATATGGTATTTGAGCAGGTCGCTTTTGGGGATGGCGATCAGCGCCGTATTGAATTCATAAAAGATTTCCATCCGGTGGAGTAACACATGCCCGATAAAGCGCAGGCGGTTTTCCAGGAAATTGTCAAATAAGCCTTCATGGATCTTTCCGTGGTTAAGCCCCCGGGCTTTCAGGTCGGCCACCAGGTTATGCACACCGGCATGGGCGGATGAAAAACGGAAGGATCCGGTATCTCCCACCACCCCGGCATAAATGCATTCCCCGATTTCTTCATTTATTTTGTCCGCGTTTCCAGAATCCACGATCAGGTCATAGATCATCTCGCAGGTGGAGCTTTTGGCCGTATTGCTCACCCCGTATTCAAAAGAATCCGTATCCGGTTCCTGGTGGTGATCGATAAGGATCCTGGTACAGGTCAGCTGCTTCAGTTTCTCCGTCATCGTTTTGGTACGGTGGAAAATATTGAAGTCAAGGCAGAACAGCCATTCCGCTGTATCCAGTGCGGCTTCTGCCTTTAGCTTATCCTTTTCATAATCCAGCACTTCTTTGGTACCGGGCATCCAGTTCACCCACCCGGCCCAGTTGGTCGGTGAGATCACTGTTACGGTATGACCAAATTGTACAAGAAAATGCCGGAGAGCCAGTGAGGAACCCATGGCATCCGCATCCGGTTTCTGGTGAGTGGTGATCACTACCTTCCGGGGCTGACTGAGTTGGGAAAAAAGGTCTTGTAGGGGCTTCATAAAGCGGCTGCGAAGTTAGGGAAAATTAGTTTTGTGACGCGGGTCTTTGGTCGTTAGCCTTTAGCCGAGAGTCTTTAGCCGTTAGGCCGATATTCGCTTTTGACATATATGATGACAATTCAGTATTAAATTCAAGGGGCCGGACTACCGGCTTCTGACTACTGACTAAATTACCCTACCTTTGCGGCGCAAAAACAAAGCAATATGAGTAACAGAACATTTACCATGATTAAACCGGATGCCATGAAAAACGGGCATGCAGGCGCGATCATTGACCGTTTTATCAAGGAAGGATTTCGCATTGTAGCCCTGAAACAAACCAAACTGAGTGAAGAAAAAGCCGGCGAATTTTATGCGGTTCACAGAGAAAGGCCCTTTTACGGGGAACTCGTGGAATTCATGAGCAGCGGGGTGATCGTAGCTGCCATCCTGGAAAAGGAAAATGCAGTCGCTGCTTTCCGGGAACTAATCGGCGCCACCAACCCGGCCCAGGCTGCGGAAGGCACCATCCGGAAATTATATGCTACTTCTATTGGCGAAAATGCCGTGCATGGCAGTGACAGCGACGAAAACGCAAAGATTGAAGGTTCCTTCTTCTTCAGCGGGCTGGAACAGTTTTAAGCAAATTTTTAAAATAGCAGCGCCGTTTACTTCCGGGTAAACGGCTTTTTTTATTTTTACCGGCAGGGCTCCGGGTTTTCCAATAACACTAAATAGTTCTTACACTGCTTCGTTTATTCTCCACCGGGGTTACTTTATAACCCGCTTTTTTCAGCAGGCTGATCACCCCCTTCTCCCCGGGCAGGTGTCCCGCTCCCACGGCGACCAGCAGGGATTTTTCCTTCATGAGTGTTTTTAATTGTTCCACCCAGTTGGCATTGCGCCGGTACAACAGGATATCGGCATAACTGCTCATCCCCGCTTCACTGTCCACCATCAGGGACTCCAGTTTTTTCAGGTCCTGTTTCCGGTACGCCTCCATCAGTTCCGCCATCATTTTATCTTCCCCGTTGCCGGTACCTGAACTGTCAATGTATTTTACCAGTTCGGCCGCCTGGTATTTGTAGGGGATGCTGTCGAGAAAACCGGCCTGCTGCGACATGGTCTCCAGCCCTTTAATTTTCTTCCCGTTTTCTTTGGCTTCGCTCATGATGACCTGCTCCATGGAAGTGGCGCCTTCACAGGGCATTTCCCCCTGTGACAGCAGGGAGGAAGCCATAATGGGTTTATAGGTTTCCAGTACGGAAAAAGGGAGCAGGCTGTTGTTTTCCTCGAAATATTTTTTCACCCTTGCATAGTCGGTTTCGGTCAGCAGATCACGCAGCGTGGTGTCGCCCCGCATTTTCAGCTTGCTCATGGCGCCCAGCATTTCAAAGAGATTGTCCATATCGAGTTCAAAATAGACCTGGTCACTGCTGCTGATCACATTTTTCATGCTGTCACTCAGTCCCGCGTCATCCTTGCAGAGCATATGGATGGTGCCATAGAGCCAGGAGGGTTTTTGCAGCCCGTTACCCTCGATCTTCCAGAGCAGGGAATTCACCGGGGCCGGCGCTTGCTGATTATTTTTGTTATGCTGGGCGCAGCCGGTGATGGCCAGCATGGTCAGGAAAAAAACAGAACCAACTCGTATCATGAACTTCTTTTTTATGAAATTAGGGAAAAGACACACTGCCGGGACTACCCGATACATAAGCGGTCATCGCAGTCATTCGGGAGCAAATATCCTTCCAAATACGGGGCAGTGTCTTTGTGTCAGTAAGGAGATACGAACAATGAACTTTTGAGTTGCGGCAATCTTTGAAACCGGTATTTTAAATGTAACACTAATAAAACACTTCTTCCCAGTAGCGGGAAAACTGCACACCCCATTTTATGGCCGTTTCTTCTGAAGTAATGGGCAGGCCCAGGGCTTGTTTTACGGCCAGTACCGGGAGGTTCACCCCCGCTCCGAGGGCGGAAGAAATAGTACCCTGTACCCGGGGATTGATCTCCAGGATCAGGAAATCTCCTGCCCCTGATCCCTTTACCTGTATGCCAATATTTCCGCTTAACTGAAGTTCTTTAATTACCTGCCTGCAATAGTCCATGATGGATTCCTCCTGTACAAATTCACCTTCTACGGATATCCCGTTGATCATTTTACGGCGAAGACGGGGAACGATGAGTACAGCTTCTCCCCTGTCACAAAGACAATCCACGGAATATTCGGGGCCGGGGAGGTATTCACTGACCAGTAATTCAGGAAAAGGGGCGGACGAGAGAATGCGGATCGCATCAGCCGGCCTGATATAGGTTGAATTGGGTTTATAATTAAATAACAGGTCTGCTTCATCCACCTGCCCGCTCAGGATCCGGAATCCGCGGCTGCCATTCGAAACCGAAGGCTTGAAACAGATCTCATTCTCCGGAAAGCCGAGTTCTTCGATGGCTGAACGGAATTGTTCTGTTGTTTCCACAACGCGGAAATCCGGGACCGGGATCCCTCTCCATTGAAGGAATTCATACAGCCGGCTCTTGTTATTGGCAATTTCGAGTGAAGCCGCGGATGAAACCAGTATGCGGGTACCGGCCTTTTCAAATTCCGGGGCATGCTGTGCAAAAATGAGCAGTTCTTTTGTGACCAGGGGGAGTACCACCCGGATATTCTTTTCCCGGCAAAGACGGTGTACCGTATCAATAAAAGCAGGATCATCCGCCCGGGGTATCCGGACAAAATCATCGGCAAGGTAATGACCCACGGCCTTTTCATTTGCATCAGCGGCCACGACGTGGAACGACTTTTCCTTCCCCAGACATTTCAGGATACCGGCCGCACCGGGCGCACCGCCACCGGTCATCAATATATTGATGGTACCGCTTCCGGCTGAACTGCCGGACCTGTTAGGATCAATTGCTTCAGGCATGAGGGCATTGTTTAACTCACTGCTGCTTCTTCACCATACAGCTGGTCTTTAAATTTAAGGGAAGGGGACGGAATAAAATCACCCAGTCCCAATTGAGCCCATTTTTCGTCCACGGCTTTAATGGTGGCATCCGCTGCTACAATGATATTGGGCCAGTCGCGCTGGAAATTATCAAGGGCCTTTGTCTTCCGGGTTCCATCCAGTCCCATACAGGCCGTATAGCGGGCGCCGGGTAACAGGGCCTGCGCATCACTTCCCGCATCACCGGTACGGACCGGCGACCGGTACAGGTGAAAATCCCGTTTGGGGTCCAGGTTATTGCAAAAACGCCAGAGTGCAGAAGGCAGGTCATTGGCATCCACGGTATGCTCCACGTAAAGGATCATTTTGATTCCGGATGCTTCGGGTAAAGCGGCTATTTTCGCATGTAGCTCACCGATATATCCCGGCCGGCTCTTTTCTACCGCAACCAGCAGGCAGGGGATTTCTTTTTTCAGCAGGGAAGCGTTCACCACTTTTATTTCGGGGAATGCCATTCCCAGGGCCCTTTCCACCAACCCGGGATCCCGGCTATAGTTTCCCGGCAGATACTGTTCGTCCGTTTCTTCCTCTTTCTTGGCAGTTCCGTCAATACACATTTTCCCGCCGAACCCGAGTTTACTGCAACTGTGATCCAGTACATCCATCGGCCCGGTAGAAAAATAGATATCCGTAGCGGGGTTCAGGTTCCTGAAAATATAGGGTGCCAGGGAAGCATAGTCCCGGATACGGACTCCTTCATCGGCAAGTACCAGGATTTTATTGAACATCATTTGTCCCGCGCCCCACATGGCATTCATTACTTTTTGTCCCTGGCCGGCATATTCCTTCCTGATTTTCGCGATCACCAGGTTGTGAAAAACACCTTCGACAGGCATATCCATATCGGTAATTTCCGGTACCAGGGTCATTTTGATCGGCGCCAGGAAGATCCGTTCCGTGGCTTTGCCCAGCCAGGCATCTTCCTGGGGAGGGATGCCAACAATCGTGGCCGGATAAACCGCGTTTTTTTTATGCGTGATGGCGGTGATATGAAATTTCGGGTACCAGTCAGGTAGTGAATAATAGCCCGTATGATCCCCGAACGGCCCTTCCCAGATCAATTCCTCCGCAGGATCCACATATCCTTCAATAATAAAATCCGCATCGGCCGGTACTTCTACTTCGGGCTGGGTGATGCAGCTGACCAGTTCCACTTTTTTCTTTCGCAGGAAACCCGCCAGCATATATTCATCTACATTTTCCGGTAATGGCGCAGTGGCGGAATAGGCATAGGCCGGATCACCGCCCAGTGCAACGGCAACCGGCATTTTCTTATTCAGTTTTTTGTATTCCGAAAAATGCCTGGCGCTTACTTTATGTTTATGCCAGTGCATCCCGGTGAGCGTGGGGCCAAATACCTGCATCCGGTACATCCCTACATTGCGGGACCGGGTAACCGGATCCTTTGTATGAATAATGGGCAGGGTTACAAAGGGGCCTCCGTCTTTTGGCCAGCAGGTGATCACGGGGAGTTTCCGGATATCGGGCTGTTCCATCAGCACTTCCTGGCATTCCCCCCTGCCCTTTTTAACGTTGGGCATCCAACTGGCAAACTGGCCGAGTTTGGGCAATAATTTTAATTTATCAAGGAGACCTTCTTTGGGAGCGGATAATAACTGAAAGAGGTTTTCGATTTCCCGTGTCACTTCATCGAGGTGATCCACACCAAGTGCCATACACATTCTTTTCTCACTTCCATAGGCATTCATCAGTACGGGAAAATCATACCCGGTATTTTCGAACAACAGGGCCCGCCCGCCGTTTCCGGATTTGCTGATCCGGTCGGTAATCTCGGCAATCTCGAGTTTAGGGTCCACATACGACCTGATCCGGACTAACTCTCCTGCCTTTTCCAATGCGTCAATAAAAGCTTGCTGATTTTTCCAGGCCATACATAGTTGTTGTAACGCTGCAAATGTACAACACTGCCTGTCATCAATGGTTGAATGGCCGGAATATCAATAGACATTTACCGGGCAGCCATTCCGGTTCTTCCGCATGGGATCTCCGCCGGCACTCGTAAGGCGGTATGTGAGGTGTACACCCGTGAAATAGTAAATGTCTTTATACTTCGGGCTGCCCCGCTGGGCGCCTTTTGACGGGTAGATAAAATTGCCGCCCGGAACCTCATCCCCGCGGTAGGAAAGATCCAGCGCGATCGGCCCGTTTCCATTCAGCATATCGGATTCATCCGCATAGTTCCCGCTCACATCGTCCAGGTAATCGGTAAATAATTTCCGGAGACCCAGTTCCAGCCCGATGCGGAGATTATTATTGATCGCATATTTGATACCCCCACCCAAAGGTATTGCGAGCTGGGTCAGTCCATACCGTTTTCCGTAGCCCGCAATCCCCTGTCCTTCGGTACCCAGGGGGCGTAGAAAAAACTTCTGCCCGCTGGCATCATAAGTATAAGGATTGAAATGGAAAACCGCCAGCCCGCCAAATACATAGGGGGAAAATTTTGTAGTATATAAGTTCCTGAAATAATATTCACCCACCAGGCTCAATTCCGTGATGCTGGTCTCAAATGAAAGATTTCTTAAAACAAGATCGGGTTTGGTATTGTAGCGGTCGGCTCCTCCCACCACACTGTAAGTAAGCCCGGCGCGGATCATAACCTGGTCTTTCAGTTCATAGGCGGCAGTGACGCCAATGGCTCCGTTGGATACTTTTTTAGGGAAAAGTTTATCGGCCAGGTCCCCGTTATACGCGGAAAGTCCCCCGAATAGCCCGAGGTGCAGGCGTTGGGCAAAAAACGGGCTCCCCGTCCCCAATAGAAGGAAAATAAGGATGGCTCTTTTCATAACTAAAATGGCTATCTATCAAATATAGGGCCGTTATTATTCTAGACCAGTGTATAACGTAAAAGATTAATCCCCGGTTTACCCGGACCGGATATAATCTCCCGGGACGGATAACCATTTGTCACCGCTGACCCGCTTGCTGTACCGGACCTTTGTTTTCAAAATTATTTATTTGTGATAGAGGCCCTTATAGGTGATGCCCAGTCCCGGTTCTCCCGAATAGGAAATTTTGCCAAAATCATACCCGATACCGGTGGCCAGGTCTTCTTCGAGTAACAAGGGACCATCCATATCCACATGGTCGATAAAGGGAAGCAGGTGGGCAATAGCGGCGGCGCCCACGGTGGATTCATTCATACAGCCCACCATGACCTTCAAATCAAGTTCCCTTGCCCGTTGGATCATCCGCCGGGCCGGTGTGATCCCGCTGCATTTGGTGAGTTTGATATTGATGCCATGGAAATGATCTTTGCAGCGTTCCACATCCTGTTCGTACACGCAGGCTTCATCGGCATAGAGCGGTAAAGCCGATTGCTTATAAAGAATACGCATCCCCTCCCAGTTGTCTTTAGCAAGGGGTTGCTCCACCAGTTCCACCCCCATTTCTTTCAGCCGGGGGATCAGCTGCAGGGCAGTTTCCAGGTCCCAGGCGGCATTGGCATCCACCCGTAAAGTGGCCGTTGTGTTTTCCCGTAAGGCTTTTACAATGGCGATATCATCGGGAGTGCCCACCTTGATCTTGTAAATGGGCCAGGGCTTTTCTTTCATCTTCGCCACCATTTTATCCACCGGGTCAATACCGATCGTATAGTCGCAAACGGGGTTTTGGGAAATAGTCCCTCCCCATAATTCATACAACTGTTTTTGTTTCAGTTTTCCATAGATATCCCAGGCCGCGATATCCAGGGCACAGACGAGGAAATTGTTTTGGGGAAACAAGTGATGCAGGTAATGCCAGTACCGGTCCGGGTCGGTAAAGACAAATTTTTCCAGCATGCTTTTTTTGCTTTCCAGGTCTTCGATCATTTTCTCAACCGGGATATTGTAATAGGCAATGGCCGGCGCTTCCCCGTAGCCCTTGATTCCCCTGTGTTCGAGCTCCACAATTAATGTAGGCTGATGGGTCTTGGTCCCTTTGGAAATCGTGAAGGGATACCTGAATTTTAAGCTGAATGGCCAGTACTGAACTTTCATACCCGCAAAGATATTGGAGAACTGTATGTAAATTACAGGTGCCCTTCATCACATTTTAAACTATTCATATGAAAAAATTACTTGTGTTCCTGCCGGTCTTTATATTCTTTACTGCAGCCAGGTCACAGAGCAGCAGTGCGACCAACCCTTTTCCCAAAACGATCACCGTAACCGGCAGTGCCGAAATGCTGGTGATCCCGGATGAGATCTATGTCGATATTACCTTACGTGAATACCAGAAGAGAAACCAGGCTAAACGGGAACTCGAAACCATCAAGACGGAATTCCTGTCGGCCTGTACCGCCGCGGGACTTGCCGATAGCAGTATCAGTGTTCAGTCATATACCGGGTACAGTAACTATTACTGGCTCCGGAAGAAAAAGAAAGGAGACCAGGATCTCCTGGCCGGCATCACCTACCAGGTAAAGTTCAGTTCAGTGAAAGAGATGGACCAGCTGATCGAAAAACTGGATGATGAGGCTACGGTGAGTTTTGATATTGCCTATACCCGTCACAGCAAAATGACCGAATTCCGGCGCCAGTTGAAAATACAGGCAGTAAAAGCGGCAAAGGAAAAGGGGATCTACCTGACGGAAGCCATTGGTGAAAATCTGGGTGCTGCAATTACGGTAAAAGAGCCGGAGGAACCGGAAATGGCAGGAATGGAGAACAATTACCTGATCAGCCAGGCCAATATTTCTTATTCGAAACCTCCGTTGGATAAATCCGTGGAGGTAGCGTTTAAGAAGCTCCGTATCCGCTACGAGGTGGAAGTGATCTTCGCGATCCTGTAGTTAGGAGTTGGCAGTCCGAAACACCGGCCACTGCCAACTGCCAACTAGTCTCTCCCACTATTCTGAATATACCCTCTCAGCTCTTCATTAAACTCCTGCTGACCGATCAGGTCTTCGAGTGACAAGTGCATCCGGTATTGCCAGTAGTTTTTGGGGTTGGCCGGATTGTTGATGCGTTCTTCCTGTGGTTTTTCCCTGCGCAGGGTTTCATTCATCCCCAAGAGGTCCTGCAACTGGAAGATGCTCCACATGGCGGGTGAGTACAGGTGTTGCATCACGATGGCCCGGTTGATCCAGGCTTCGCAGAACTGGGGTGCCTGTCCCCATTGTCCCATCAGGTGATTATAAAAATGCTGTGTTTTATCCCTGTTTTCTTCCCACCAGCCCCGGATGGTACTCATGTCATGTGTAGAGGGTGTGATCACCGACATATACGGCGCGTCATTCGGGTGGAAAAATTCTTTTTTGGGATCCTTGGGCATCCGCTGGATCTCGAGGCTCAGGATACCGGTTTGTTTCATCACATCCGGGACGCAACCGGGTACCATGCCCAGGTCTTCCCCGCAAACCAGCATATTGGTGGCGGCTTTCAGCATGGGCAGTTTGTGCATGGCTTCTTTGAACCAGAAATCATCCTGTCTCCTGAAAAAATAATTGACGTAGAGTTGCTTCAGTTTTTCCTGTACATGCGGGATCAGGTAACGGAAAGAAGAAGTTTTCTCCATCGCGATCCGGAAATGATATTCCTGTCCCTGTGAACCGGGCTCCTCAAAAAAGAGCACATTGGAAACCAGGTCGAATAAACCCTGTTTCAGCCATTCATTCTCCGCGGTCGGTTCCAGCTCCGCAAAATGGGCTTCTATCTGTACCTGGGTGGCAAAAGCGGGTGCCAGGTCCAGGCTGCCGAATTCATTGGGCTGCAGGAAATTTTCCTTTACCATACCGGTACGGTCGCCAAAAATTTCGTAGAGCACTTCATCAATGATAAAGGGGCGGCAATAGCGCTGGTAATCGAACCAGATACCCTGTTCCCCGAATTCGTTGATATGTACCGGCAGGCAGGGGACAAAACGTCCCATGATTCCCTGCAGTGCATGAGCGGGAATACTCCAGATCCGGAAGAAACCCAGAATATGATCAATGCGAAAAGCATCAAAGTAATGACTCATTTGTTCGAAGCGCTGCTTCCACCAGGCAAACCCGTCTTCCTGCATGCGCTTCCAGTTATAGGTGGGGAAGCCCCAGTTCTGTCCCACGGCCGCAAAATCATCCGGTGGCGCGCCGGCCTGCCAGTCCATATTGTATAAATCAGGTGCTACCCAGGCATCGCAGCCATGACGGTAGATACCAATGGGAATATCCCCTTTCAATACAATCCCCTTTTTATGGGCATAATCCACGGCTTCCTGCAACTGCAGGTGCAGGTGGTACTGGATAAAACAGTACAGGCCCACCTGGCGGGAAATGGCATTCCCGGGCAAAAAGAGCGCCTCGATCGCAGTTTTATCATACGTACTGCAGGACTCCCATTCACTGAAATGAGAAGTGCCATACGTGTCCCTGAAATAACAGAAGGCGGCATAAGGCTGCAGCCAGTGCTTATTGGCTTTATAGAATTTCCGGTAATCGTCCGTGCTAAAGCAATCCTCCCCCATTACTTCGTACAATTCTTTCAGCGCCGAAGTTTTGAATTTCATGACGGCTTCATAATCCACCACCGGCATTTCATTCAGTTCTTTTTGTTTCTTTTTCAGGCTGCCCAGCCGACCGGCATAGTCCTTTCCTGCCAGGTTCGGGAGGTTGATAAAAATCGGGTGCAGGGCGAAAGCCGAGATCGCGGCATAGGGATAAGAATCCAGCCAGCTATGGGTGGCGGTTGTATCATTGACGGGTAAGAGCTGAATCAGCTTTAATCCCGTGATGGCAGACCAGTCAACCAGTAATTTGATATCGTTGAATTCACCAACGCCAAAACTGTTTTTGCTGCGCAGGCTGAATACCGGGATGGCCAGGCCCGCTCCTTTCCAGGTATCATTGGGCAGGCGGGCAAATCCATCATGCAGGATAGAGAGCTTATTAGAGCCGGCCTCGGAGATCAGCAGCCGGTTGTCCCCGCTTTCAAACCTAACCAGCCGGCTTTCTTTCAGGTTATAAACGGCATATTTATAAGCCACCGGGAAACCGGTACCGGAAAGATCCAGCCGCAGTTCCCACCAGTCGTTCTTTCTTTCGAGCATCACCGGGTCCGTTTCTGACCAGTTCTTCAATCGCTCCCCGGCGCCACAGAGAACGATCACTTCATTCTTTTTCAGCAGCGGGGCTTTTATACGGAAGATATGGGTGTAATGTTTATCAGAACCGGCTTTGCCTTTTGTATGTTCCCCTTTGAGCAGGACATTGTTGAAGGGGGCGGTAAAAAAAGCATTTTCATATTCACCCGCATGATTCCAGGTATCGGTTAGCTGTACTTCTTCGGTGTCTTTATGCAGGGAGGAGATGAGACGGTCATTCCCCCATTCCTGGATCCGTTCCCCGTCTTCATTCTTCAAAAAATATTTGTACCGGATTTTAGCAGGAGCGGTCTCGCTGTTTATTTCCACGGTGCCGTGCCAGAATTCATCATTCAGGTAGTGCAGGCTGAGGGCTTTGCCTGTATCATTATTGCCTAATTCATCAATATTGCCTGTAATATGGAGGCTCTGCCCATACCGTGTATGAAACCGTAAGTAAAACTGTAACTTTATCACAATCGTTAGATCTGGAGTTCTGAAAACAAATTATTGTGTTTTGTCAACACATTATTACGAAAGTAGTTAAAATCAGCATTAAACATCAGAAATTCAGGGTATTTTTATAAAAATCGGTGTACAATCATATGGTTTTTAGCTACAAAGGATGGAGAAGCGTTTTTTTGTTCTGTTTTGGCCTCTCGCTGGGTGCGGCTTTTTGTATGAAGTGGATGGAAACAGATTTCCGGATCAATGATTCAGTTTTTTCCATCATCGGGCTGGAAATATCGTATGATAAAGCGAGGGTCATTGAAATTTTCAGCCAGTTGGATGAGAAGGTAAAAACCATCCTCTCCTATCACCTGTATTTTGATTTTGCATTTATGACCGGGGTGTACACCGGGATTGCATCCCTTTGTATGATGGCCCGGTACCGGGTCAGCAATCGGTTTGTACGGCAGTTGCTGTTGGTCCTGGCGATTCTGCAGGGCCTGGCTTTTGGCTGTGATGTGCGTGAAAACCTGTATTTACTTTCCTGGTTATCAGAACCGGTTATCGGGGATGAGTTCGGCCTGTATCATACCATTGTTTTGCTTAAATGGACCCTCGCTTTGGCAGGGGTCTTCTTGTCAGTTCCCCTGCAGTTCAGGAAAAAGGCCGGAGGGAATGAAAAAACGGTTTTTTGATTCCCGCCCAGCCCTTATTTTTGCGTAAAATTTTTTAAAAATGGAGCAAACAAAAAAGCATACAGGTTTCTGGTGGCTGGTTTTTCTCGCCTCTACGGCAGCCCTAATTTTCGCCATCTATTCCCATTGGGAATGGCTGACCCTGATCCTGCCCTTCCAGACCACTTCTTTTGTCAAGGCCATGAATATCATGTGATTTTTATTACAGATCGTATATATTTGGTAGTCCCGCCCCGGCGGGACTATTTATAATCCGGCATATTTTTAGTGACATCCTATAATTAAAATTCTAAACTTATGAGACCATATGTATTTCTTCTCCTGGCTTTATTAGTGACCGGTGCTGTTCAATCACCCGCCAGGGCCGCTGTAGTGGTTCCCGTTACGGCAACGGCCGAACCCGATCCTGCCAAAGTAAAAGCGGCAGTGGATGAATTCAACAGCCTGTCCCGTAAAGAAAAACGCGGGCGTATTAAGGAAGTAAAAAAAGAGCTTCGTGCTTTCAGGGCGGCCCAGAAGGCCGGCAAAGAGGCGGATACCGATACGGTGCTGCTGGTAATACTGGCCATCCTCCTTCCGCCGCTGGCCGTTTACCTGTACGAAGGCGAGATCAACAATCGTTTCTGGATCAGCCTGATACTGACTTTGCTGGGATGGTTGCCGGGAATTATTTATGCCCTGGTGCTGATATTGGGGCAGCATTGAGCAGACGCAGCGATCATTTACCGCGGACAGGACCCGGGTCCGGCATACTATTAAAATAAGCGGCCTCCTTAGGGAGGCTGTTTTTTTGTCTGCACAGACCCAGGGTGTCCTTTGTTTTCTTCGTGACTGTTCCTGTTCTGACCCGGACCTTGTCCGGGGTTAAAGCGCTCCATGCGCTTTAACCCCGAAGCAGTATTGAGGGAAAATAAAAGCAGTTACGATGTGGGTTGAAAGAATTTTTCTGAGCGGGCAGGTTCTTTTGAGGCAGCCTCTGTTTTCTTCCCCGACGGGTCTCCTCCAACCGCAACCAGCCTTAACAAACTCTCGCGGAGGGACCCGTCGCTTGCGGAGCCCGGTCTTACTTAGTCCTCAAATTTCAGAAATTCCCGGTGATCTTTTACGCTATACTTCCCTTGTTTACCACTGATATAGACCCTAGCCGGCATAAAAAAGAATCACCCACCCATAGCACGCCGGGCCGGCTATGCCAGACCCGGCTTTGAAGGGAGCTGTTATAACAACAAAACCCATCCGGCAATAGGGGCGGCTGTTTTTACTAACGCCGGACTTCCTGTATATGACCCGTCCAATATTTAATCTCACTTTCTTTAAGCGATATCCGGTACGCCCTCTTTTTTTCAGCGATCGCTATAGGCAATGCATCCCGTTCAAAAATATAGTATAAAACAAGGATTGTGGCCCAATCAGATTCGCCCGATCTTAATTTCTCCAACCAAAAAGAGCTTTTCATTTTCAGTAGGGAATCTTTGATATTTTTCGGCATATCAATTTCTACATAATAAAATAGCACATAGCCATTCTTGCCAGATGCCATCGGTTTCTTTGTACGGAATAGGTGGTAACTAATTGAATCGTTACTAAAATACGTACTTGTATTCTGCGAGAAGCTGAAGAGATATGTGAAACAGCAAAAGGTTATTAAACAAATGAGTTTCATGCAAACAATTTTATACCTTTTGAAATCAGGGGCAGCATCAGCAGACGGTTTGCCAAGTTAAGGTTTTTATTTCTTCCCCGACGGGTCTCCTCCAACCGCAACCAGCCTTAACAAACTCTCGCGGAGGGACCCTTCGCTTGCGGAACCCGGTCTTACTTATTCCTCAAATTTCAGGAATTCCCGGTAATCCTTTACGTTATACTTTCCTTGCTTACCACAGATATAGAACATGGCCGGCATAAAAAAGAATCACCCACCCATAGCACGCCGGGTCGGCTGAGCCAGACCCGGCTTTGAAGGAAATCATCCATTCCTTCTCACTTTAAGTTTATTTCATCGATTCTGTAGATGCTAAACCCGGCATCCCTCCTCCCCGGCCCGGTACCGGGCTGACCACCGGCTCTCCATCGCACAAAAAAACCCGGGGATACCCGGGCTTTTAAAATCGATCGCGAAAGACATTTATTTCACTGAGTTCACCAGATTTTTAAATGTTTCGGGGTTGTTCATGGCCAGGTCCGCCAGCACCTTACGGTCCAGTTCAATCCCTTTCTGCTGCAGTTTGTTGATAAACACAGAGTAGGTCATTCCTTCTTCACGAACAGCGGCATTGATACGGGCGATCCAGAGGGTACGGTATTCACGCTTCTTAAGCTTCCGGCCTACAAACATGTAGGTCATCCCCTTTTCCACCACGTTTTTGGCTACGGTCAATACATTTTTACGTTTGCCATAGAAACCCTTGGCTTGCTTTAATATTTTTTTGCGGCGGGCTTTGGAGGCCACAGCATTTTTTGAACGAGGCATATTTTAAAGTTTGGGATCAGTTGTACGAGGTACAGGCTGACTGTGTTAGTTAATTTATTTTCTCCGGTAAACGACTTATTTAAGACGCAACAGGCGCTTTACAAAATCAACATGTGATTTCGCAACCGTTCCGTCCATTCTCATGCTGCGTTTGCGTTTTTTGGATTTCTTCGTCAGGATATGACGTTTGAAGCTTTTCTGATGCATAATCTTCCCGGTGCCCGTTACTTTAAAACGTTTTTTGGCACTGGAGTTTGTTTTTACTTTAGGCATGTTACCCAGTATTTAAGTTGACACCTTTGAGGCATTCCCCACCGGGGGATCTTTGTCGAACCTCTTCAGGCAATTTTTGTCCGCCAGGCGGACTGTAGAAGAACTTTCCGTTTTTTGAACGGGTTGCAAAGATACTGTTGTACCTGGAATTGACAAAGCCCTGCTCAAAATAAAAAGCAGGGCGCCCGGGACACCCTGCTTTTTATACAATTCAGGCTGATTGAACTCCTTATTTATTAGGATTCAATGCCTTATTAATACGATCGGCCAGGTCGGCCAGGTGGAACTTAGTCATCGGATCGGTCGCTTTCGCGCTGGCGCTGGTAAATTCTCCCCGGAGCGTAACCAGGAAGGCCCGGATAATACTTTTAGCATCGGTCCTGTCATTCAGTCCCCCGCTGGAAATAGTAATACCCGGCACCGGTGTACTGCTTACGGAAGGGCTGATCAGGCTGATCAGGCTGCTCACAAAGGATTTTTGCAGGTTGCGGCGGTAGATATCTGTTGCTTTTCCTGTCGCTGTTTCCGTGAGTATCCCTTTTTTCAGATCGGCCAGGAGCTCGGTCACCTGGTAGGCACTGTTCCCCAGCATGGCTTCCGCATCCGTTAATTTACCCAGGGTACGGCTGCTAAGGAGCCGGCCCAAAACCGCATCCTGCACCTGCCCGATCACCGTCGTTCCATTCTGCCCGGTGCGGCTGAATATTTCATTATTGATCAGCCAGGTGGGGGTGGCAAACAGGTTCTTATTCAGAAAACCGACTGCCTCTTTTTGTTTGGCTTCAGAAACGGATTCATAGACGGGCCCGCTTTCCTCCACCATTTTAGGTGTCAGCATCAGCCCACCCACATTCCGGGTGATATGCCCCATATAGCGCATAAATTGTCCCTGTACCTGGTTATACAACTGCTGTAAACCGGTATAGTCTTTATTCTCTTCCCTGCTCCACTGCATGATGTTGGGAAGGATCCGCTGCAGGTTCTTTATCCCGTACATCCCTGCTTTTACCGCATCATCACTAAGGTCTTCGGTCTGGTTTCTTGCATCATCCCCGAAGCTTTCCCCGTCGCCCCACCAAAGCCGGTGGTTCTTTAATTTTTCGATCACCCATTTGTTGAGATAAGTTTTTTCAGCGTCCGCGTCCTTGTATTCCATGAACCGGCGGTAACCCCATTCAATGGCCCAGTTGTCATAATCGCCGATCCGGGGGAACAAGCCTTTCCTTGAAATATTGTCTTCCGGCTGTGCCACATAATTGAAGCGGGCATAATCCATGATCGAGGGTGTATGGCCATTGGCTTCCACCCAGGCTTTGTCACGGAGTTTTTCCACCGGTACGGTTGAACTGGATCCGAAATTATGGCGAAGTCCCAGGGTATGCCCCACTTCGTGTGCCGCCACAAAGCGGATCAGTTGTCCCATGAGTTCGTCGTCAAAGACCATTTTCCGGGCAGCCGGATCGGAGGGCGCGCATTGTATCAGGTACCAGTCGCGCAGCAGTTCCATGATATTGTGGTACCAGTTGATATGGCTTTCCATGATCTCGCCGCTCCGGGGATCGGAAATACTCGGTCCGCTGGCATTGGAGATATCAGAAGGCTTGTAAACGATGGCCGAGTTGCGGGCATCGTCCAGGCTCCAGGTACTGTCTTCCTCGCGGGTCGGCGCGGGTTTGGCCATGATGGCGTTTTTGAAACCGGCTTTTTCGAAAGAAGCCTGCCAGTCATTCACTCCCTGCATCAGGTAGGGTACCCATTTTTTGGGAGTGGCCGGGTCGATATAGAAAATGATGGGCTTCTTCGGCTCCACCAGTTCTCCCCGCTTGTATTTCTCCAGATCTTCTTCCCGGGGCTCGAGTCTCCATCGTTTGACCAGTAATACATTTTCGACTCCCTGCGGATTCGCGTCGTAGTCGGTGTAACCCACGACAAAATAGCCGACCCGTTTATCAAAATAGCGGGCCTGCATCGGTGTTTTGGGAAGTAATACCAGTGAACTGTTGATCTCAACGGTTAGATTTCCGCCCGGGACCGGCGGGCCAAAGGAAACAGCGCTGGGCGGGGCCGGTGTACGGCCATAGGTCTTCACGGTACGGATCTCTATATTGATCGGGAATGAACGCAGGTTGTCGATATAGGATTTATCGGGCTGTATGGAACCGATCCGGTACATGGATTTAGCGCCACTGGTGAAGAAAAGAATATCGTTATCTCCATTGATATAATCCGTCACATCAATCACCACTCCCGTCGAGTCTTTGCCCAGCGCTTTAATATCAAAGGAGGCGGCGATCGCCTGTATATTGGAGCGGTTTACCGCGCTGTACATGGAAGAGGTGGAGTCCTTTGTATATTCCGCAAAGGAAATATTGCGCAGGAAAATCTTATTGTTGGGCCCTTTCTGGAACTGGATCACGTTGCGGCTGATATCATCCCCGGCAAAACCGGCAAAGCCCCCGACCCGCATCCCGGCCCCGGCTTTGGAAAGGCGGTTCACCACCAGGATATCCCGGTTCAGTAAACTGTCAGGGATCTCAAAAAAATATTTTTCATCTACTTTGTGAATGGAAAAAAGACCGGCATCGGTGACCGCTTTCGCGGTGATCACATCTTTATACGCTTTGGGGCCATTGGCCGCCCCTCCCGGCGTTCCGTTGGCAGTTCGTTTGCTGGAATCGGATTTGTTTGCCGCTCCGGGTTGTGCGGTGGCCGCCAGGGATAAGCCGGCAAACAACAGCAGGGAAAATGTTTTTTTGGAAAGGAATTGCATATGGTTCGTTTTATAGTACCTAAGATACGGAAAGACCCGGCTCAGCCCGGTTTCCGGTTTGTTTTTATACCAGCGGTACAGGAAAGGTTTAACCCGTTGTTTTCGGGTATAAAAAAACCCGTCTTGCTGTGAAGACGGGTTTATACGGATAGATTTTTATCAGGCTTTCTTTTTCCCTTTTGGGGCGAACATGGCCAGCATTCTACGGCCTTCCATTTTCGGCATATTTTCAAGTACGCCGATTTCCGCCAGGCGTTCCGCGAATTTCAGCAGCAGGAGCTGGCCCCTGTCCTGGAACTGGATGGCCCGGCCTTTGAACTGCACATAAGCTTTTACCTTGTTGCCTTCTTTTAAGAATTCAATTGCATGTTTCGCCTTGAAATCAAAGTCGTGGTCGTCGGTATTGGGAGTAAACCGGATTTCCTTTACTTCAGAGACCTTGCTTTTGGCCTTCATCTCTTTTTCTTTCTTCTTCTTATCGTAAAGGAATTTATTATAATCGATGATCTTGCAAACCGGCGGGTCCACGGTCGGGGAGATTTCCACCAGGTCAAGGGCCTGATCCTGGGCCATTTTCAGGGCTTCCTGGGTGCTGTAGATTCCTACTTCCACATTTTCGCCCACTAACCGTACCTGCGGTACACGAATGAAATGATTGATGCGATGTTCGGCTTCTTTCCGGGGTACAAATCGTCCCCTGAATCCGCCTTTGTTAAATCCGCCGCCACCTGGTTTAAAGCCGCCCTGGCCGGGTGGTCTGCTGAACCCGCCACCGGGTTTTTGTGGTACTGCCATTTAGTTTCTTTAAGTGAAGCTCCACCTCCTGCCGGTGAGCGTTTTTTTACTGGTTACAAAGGCCCGGTCAGGATCCGGGATTGCTAAAATACGGTTTATTCGCTTCTGCGTTCTTTAATTTCTTCCACGGCTTCCGCGAGGAATCCGGCTACGGATTTTACACCCAGGTCACCCTTTCCCTGCCTGCGGACTGCCACTTTCTCTTCGTTCATTTCTTTTTCACCCACCACGAGCATATACGGCACTTTCATCAGCTCGGTATCCCTGATCTTTTTGCCGATCTTCTCATTCCTGTCATCCACTTCACTGCGAATATCCGCTTTTTTCAACTGCGCGGAAACGGCATTGGCGTAATCGAGGAACTTATCACTGATGGGCAGCACTTTTACCTGTACCGGCGCCAGCCAGAGCGGGAATTTACCGGCATAATGTTCCAGCAGGAACCCGATAAAACGTTCATGGGTACCTAATGGCGCGCGGTGGATGATGAGGGGAACTTCCGGCTGGTTTTGCTGGTTGGTAAAACTCAGTTTGAAGCGCCGGCCCTGGGCAAAATCCACCTGGTTGGTGGCCAGGGTGAATTCCCTCCCGATCGCGCTCCAGATCTGCACATCGATCTTGGGGCCGTAGAAAGCCCCCTCTCCTTTTACTTCCACGAAGGGGACTTTTGTTTCGATCAGCACATTCCGCACGAGTTCCTCGGTTTCCAGCCAGAGCTCCGGTTCATTGATATACTTCTGCCCCAGTTTCTCCGGGTCATGCAGGGACAGGCGCATTACATATTTTTCAATGCCAAAGATCTTAAAGTACTTGAGGTACATTTCATTTACAGATTTGAACTCCTGCGCGAACTGTTCCTTGGTACAATAGATATGGGCATCATTCATGTGCAGGCAGCGTACCCGCATCAGTCCGAATAATTCACCGCTTTGTTCATAGCGGTAACAGGTTCCGTATTCGGCCAGCCGCAGGGGCAAGTCCTTATAACTCTTGGGTTCCGCATCAAAGATCTTGTGGTGATGCGGGCAGTTCATCGCTTTGAGGTAATATTTTTCACCATCCATCTCCATGGCCGGGAACATGCTGTCGGCATAATACGGCAGGTGACCGCTGGTGAGGTACAGGCTTTCCTTGGCGATATGGGGCGTGACCACTCTTTTGTAGCCAGCGTCCAGTTCGGTTTCCTTGGCCAGTTTTTCGAGCTCCTCGATGATCACCGTTCCATTGGGCATCCACAAAGGAAGACCGGGTCCCACATCATCATCCATGGTAAAGATGCCCAGTTCCTTACCCAGTTTCCGGTGATCCCTTTTCTTTGCTTCTTCCAGCATGGCCAGGTACTCATCCAGTTCTTTTTGTGAAGGGAAAGTGACACCGTAAACGCGGGTCAGTTGTTTGTTCTTTTCATCTCCTTTCCAGTACGCACCGGCAATGCTCATCAGTTTGATGGCTTTGATAAAACTGGTATTTGGAATATGCGGTCCGCGGCAGAGATCGGTAAAATGGCCCTGGGTATAAAAAGTGATCTCCCCATCGGCCAGGTTGCCCAGCAGATCCAGTTTGTATTCATCACCTTTTTCCGTGAAATATTTTACCGCCTCGTCCTTGGGCATTTCTTTTCGTACATAGGCATTGCCCTGTTTGGCAAGCTCATTCATTTTCTTTTCCAGTATGGCCAGGTCTTCTTCGGTCATTTTCCGGTCGCCCAGGTCCATATCATAATAAAACCCCCTGGGGCTTTCAAGTGGCGGGCCTACCCAGAATTTAACACCGGGAAACAGGGCTTCCACGGCTTCCGCCATCAGGTGGGCGGAGGAATGCCAGAAGGTCAGTTGGCCATCTGTATCATTCCAGGTCAGTAATTTCAGGCTGGCGTCTTCGCGGATGGGCCGGGTGGCATCCCATACTTGTCCGTTCACACTTGCGGCTAATACTTTCCGCGCCAGTCCTTCGGATATGGATTTCGCAATATCAATAGCGGAAACGCCCGCTTCGTATTGCCTGACTGCCCCATCCGGCAGGGTAATATTGATCATCGCTGTTGCTTGTTTTTATCGGTGGGCAAAGGTAGCGAATAATGGCTAAAGATGACGAAATACCAGGCGGTCGATCCTTTCCTTTTTGCGGGTGATCTGCTGTAACAGCCGGTTGAATTTTCCAGGATCGGAATAATAGAATTGAGCCAGCCGGTACTGTCTTTTCCTCCAGCGGGAAAGCATCATTATCCCGAAAGCCCTGGAAAGCCCTCCCGTGCCGGCATCCAACAAGCGGGTTACCGGGGTTGTAGTTACATTGTCCCGGTAGAATTGGCGGAATTGTATGACAAGTCCCTGCTGAAACCGGATAAAGTGACGCCGGTGTACACGAAGTTCTTCCCGGGTAAACCCGGTTACCAATGCCTGCCAGATATCCCCGTTGATATGGGCATTTATCCCGAGCAACTGGTACTGGAACGCGGTCAGGCTGCTGTCGCTGAAATAGGGTTTCCATACCGGGGATCGTTCCCCTGGAGGAAGGGCTGCCGCACGGAAAAAATACCCGGCAAAATTCAATTCCAGTCTTTCGATAAATTCTTTTTCTGCCGGCGCAGCCTCCCCGTAAAATGCAATGGCCCGCGCGGTGGTTTCCAGGTACAGCCCGGCGAAATGACGGGCGGATGAAGGGCTCTTTGCCACCGAATCGAGTTGCAGCAGCAAGCGGATCTCCGGGTCGGCTTCCTGGGATGCGGCAGGCCGGTACACTACCAGCCATAAAAGAAGTAAAAGGTTTTTTGGAGAGATCCGCATAAGTTTAAAAGCCTGTTAAAATTAACAAACTATTGCCCGGTATGCGGCTTTCATTCATCATTCGTTTCAGTAAATTTGCTCCTTGATGAAAACAAAGATCAACAGGTACCTTTTCGCCATGCTGCTTTCCTGCTGTTCCTTTATACCCGGAGCACAGGCGCAGGATCTTTCAGGAATCTGGAGAGGCTATTTCGTTACCTCCGATTACAATCATTACAAGTTTGAACTGCAGATAAAACAATCCGGCCGCTCGGTCTCCGGGGTTTCTTATTCCTATCTCTCCACTGTTTTCTATGGCAAGGCCTCCCTGACCGGGAACTATAATAAAGTTTCCAAAAACATACTGATCCAGGAAATTCGTACGGTGGAATTGCGGATGTCGGACGGGTCGCAGGCCTGCATCATGAAATGCAATTTTGAATACAGCCGCTCAGGGAAAGAAGAATTCCTGGAAGGTACCTACACCAGTAAGTTTGAGAAAGACGGGCTGCTGACCAAAAAAGGGGAAAACTGCGGCGGCGGAAAAGTGTACCTGCGAAAAGTAACCAGTTCCGATTTTTATATTGAACCCTTTCTCCGGGGTAAGATCAAACCCGGGCCGGTACTGATCAATAAAGCCCCGGTAAAACCCAACCCGCCTGCGAGGGTCACTTCTCCGGTAAAGAAAGATACCGCGAAGGCTAAACTGAATCCGCCAGTGGTAAAGAAGCCGGTGATGGTGAATAAGCCGCCGGTAAAAAAGGAAACTCCTTTGCTGAAACCCCTGTCCCCGCCAATCCCGGAAACCGATTCCAGTCTGAAAAAAATAAAACCGGCTGTCATCACCCCGGCTCCCCCGGTGATCCGGGACCGGGTGAATGAACTGGTAAAGATTCTGACGATCAACAGCAGCCAGGTTACGGTTAAATTATTTGATAACGGGGAGATCGATGGCGACACTATTTCAGTGTACCTTGATAAAAAGCTGGTGCTATCGGAAAAGCGGCTCACCGCAGCCCCCCTGGTCCTGCATTTCGACATGAACGAAGAAAACAATGAACATGAACTGACCATGGTGGCCGAAAACCTGGGTACCATTCCTCCCAATACCTCCCTGATGATCGTGGAAGCGGGAACGCAACGCTTCGAGGTACGGATCACGTCAACCGAACAGAAGAACGCCGTGGTCCGGTTCAGGTACCGGAAACCGGGGTAAACGGTCTCCTTGTTCCCGGTAACAGGGACCCGGATTGCCGTTGCTGTATTTTTTTTAGCTCCCTTTAATTTTTGCTTATTTTTCCATTGTTATGGCAAGGCCACTACTCCTGGTTATGTTGTTTTTTTCCGCAGTCTCTTTGCCCGCGCAGGACATTAACGGGATCTGGAAGGGGAAACTGGTGATGGCGCCCAGTGGTTGTTTTCCTGTGTATAATATCGAATTACAGTTGCAGGTGGCGGGTTCCCGGATTACGGGTACGGCCTATCATTTCTCTGACTCCCTGAATTATGTAAGGGAAAATTTTGAAGGCACTTATAACCGGGACAGCAATCTCATTTCAATAAAAGAGATCGGTATCGTCACGTTTAAAATAAAGGAAGATTGTGTGCCCTGTATCAAAACGTATAACCTGACCTTTCACAAAGGGAGTGGTAACGTGGTAACGGAAGAACAGCTGCGGGGCACCTGGTCCACTCCCACCGGTAAAGCCATTGACGGGAAAACGATCTGCGAACCCGGTACGATCGTACTGAACCGGTTTGACAGAGCCACGTTTAAACCCGAACTGAAATTACCCCCCTCGCTGACCAAACGGAAAGCGGAACTGGTAAAAGAAATCAAAGTGGATACCGGCACCATCAAGATCGAATTTTTTGATAACGGGCAGATTGACGGGGACACGGTTTCAGTATATGTGAATAATATGCCGGTGGTATCCTACCAAATGTTAAAGACCCAACCCATTCGGATTAATGTGCGGGTGGATCAGCGAAGAACGATGCAGGAAGTGATCATGGTGGGCGAAAACCTCGGCGCTATTCCGCCCAATACGGCCCTGATGATTATAACAGCCGGGACTAAACGATACCAGCTTTATCTTACTTCAGATGAACAAAAGAATGCCATGGTACGATTCGTGTATGAGCGGCCGGCCGGACCGGAAAAATCACATTAATTTCATATCACCTTGCTACCCGGAAGGGGCATCTATATGTTTTTATCTTCATTTAATAATTGAATACGCTTAATATGTCAGAAATCATCAACCTGGCTGACTTTAATAATTTGGCGGGTACCCTGCATTCCCTACATTTGTTATGAAAACAATTTTTAAATCCTCAATTAATTGACGCAAGAGAGCTCCGTTCCAACGGGGCTTTTTTGTTGGAGCGGATCAGAATTTAAAATTCCAGGTTACTGCCGGTAAGACCGGGAAGAGGGAAACCTGTTTTGTTTCCACTTTCAGATCGTTGGTAAGGATACTTCCCTCCTGGTCGAAATACAAAAAATAAGGATTGAGCCGGCTGTACACATTGTAAATACTGAATACCCAGTAACTGCTGATCCTTCTTTTCTTTTTTGCAACGGGAGTATAAGTGGCGGAAAAATCAAGACGGTGATAGGCTTTCATCCGGTACTGGTTCAGCCGGCTGTATTCCTGGGTCAGCACCCCGTTGATGATATAGAAACGCTCGGGCAGGGTAATGGCATTTCCGCTGCCATATACAAATACGGCACCCAGCTTCCATTTTTTACTGACTTCATAATTACTGACCACCGACAGGTCATGCCGCCTGTCATACCGTGCCGGGTATTTTTCTCCGTCATTCAGCTGCGGGAACCTGCGCCAGGTCCGGGAAAGTGTATATCCGATCCAGCCGGTCAGTTTGCCCTTCAGTTTATTGACCAGTATTTCTGCACCGTAACTCCATCCTTTGCCAAAAACAAATTCTCCTTCCGGATCAGCCAGCGAAGGCGTATATCCTTCTTTGTATTCAACCTGGTTCCGCATATCCTTATAATAGACTTCAAGGGATGTTTCATAATTATTGTCAGAAAAATTGCGGAAATAGCCGGCTGAATACAACCAGCTTAACTGTGGCTTCACGATATACGTGCTGGGCACCCATAGATCGGTGGGTAACGTAGTGCCCGCGTTGGTCACCAGGTGGATGTACTGGTAATTGCGGGTAACGGCCGCTTTAACGGAGCTTTCATCATTAATGGCATACCGCAGGGTGATACGGGGTTCGGGCCCCCCGTAACTTTTTACCGGTTCAAAAATTTTATAATGGATACTGTCGGTTTTATTGCCATCCGTGTCACGGGTGTATTTGGTGTAAGGGCCTGTCTGGGTAAAGCGGCTCCAGCGCAGGCCGTAATTGATCTTCCATTTCTTCCCGATCTCCCAGTCGTCCTGCAGGTACAGGGCTGTTTCCACTGCATATTTTGAACCTTCGTTATTGGGATTAAATGCAATGGAATCCTGGCGGCCCGTTACCACGTTGGGTATAAATTTATGCCAGGTCAGTAATCCCCCGAATTTCAGTTTGTGCGTGGGCAGCGGGTAATAATCCAGGTCGGTCTTCAGGGTTGCATCCCGTATCCCGGAGTAAAGCCCGATTTCAAAATTCTCCTGGGAAGCGGCGAATTTAAAATGATAGTCGTTGTAAACCGCCGTGGTATTGGCAAACAGCCGGCGGTTAAATACATGGTTCCAGCGCAGGGTAGCCGTGGAATTGCCCCAGGGTATATTGGTTTTAAAGGAACGCCTCGAATTATTAAAGTTGAATACATCTCTTCCGAAATAACCACTTGCATAGAGCCGGTCTTTTTCCGAAAAGCGGTAATTCACTTTGGCATTCATATCATAGAAATAGTAGCCCGAGCCATAGAAACTGCTGCTTTTCTTAATGAACGGTTTGATCAGCCCGTCAATATAGGTCCGGCGGGCCGAGAGGATAAACGAAGCTTTTTCCTTTTTCAGCGGGCCCTGTACGGAAAAACGGGAAGCGATCAGGCCAATGCCTCCATCCACCTGGAATTTATTGATATTGCCCTCTTTCATGGAAACATCCAGCACGGAAGAAAGCCGGCCCCCGTACTGGGCGGGCATCCCTCCCTTGATCAGCGATACATTCTTGATCGCATCACCATTGAAGATGGAAAAAAAACCAAAGAGATGACCGGTATTGTACACCACCGCATCATCCAGCATGATCAGGTTCTGGTCGGGACCTCCTCCCCGTACATAGAACCCGGCATTCCCCTCCCCTGCACTTTGCACCCCCGGCAATAACTGGATCGCTTTCAGGATATCCACTTCTCCCATAAAAGCCGGGATAGCCCGCACCTGGTTCATGGACAAATCGATCTTTCCCATCTGGGCATTCTTCACATTGCCGTCCCTGCGTTTGCTGTACAGCACTACTTCACTGATGGAAGCCGTTTTGGAAAGAAGATCAAAATTGAATGACTGGTTGCTGTGCAGGCTGATCCCGATGGTACGGCCTTCGTAGGACACATGTGAAACCTGGATGCTGTATTCTCCCTGTTCAAGCGTAAGGGCGAAAAAACCATATTGGTTACTGGTGACTGATTTTTGCTGGCCTTTTACAGAAACGGTGGCCCCGATAACCGATTCCCCGGATAAACTATCCTTCACATAGCCATTCAGGGTAAAACGGGTTTGCGAATAACCGGCCACTGTGTAACAGAAAAAGAACAGGGCCATCCAAAATGTATGCATGGTTCTCACAACAATCTTATTTCGTATTGGTTGATAAACGTCGGTCCTTTTCGTTTATGCGTTCAATTATTTTAGTATCCGGCTGGCCATAGGGGCCTTTCTTCCGGGGATCCGCTGACAACCAGTAACCGGGATGTTCCGGCCCGAATGCAGCGGCGGACTGCAACCAGTAAAGTGGTTTCTGTTTATACCCGGTTGCCTGAAGGATGGACCGGAATTCACCCGACAGCATATTCAGGGATGCTTTTTTTTCAGCCAGGTCCGGGTCTGCTATAATCGCTGCCAGTTCTGATTCCATATTTCCCAGTGATTGGTCAACGGAATCATACAACAGGGTGTCCTGCAGCAGTTCTTCGATATCAAAACGATTTACCAAAGCCAGCAGTTGCTGACCGCTTTGCTCCATATTGCCCGGGATATCGCGGGCGGCCTCATCCACAAGCCCGGTATAAGCATCCACCAGGCTGTCCAGTGAAAGGATGAGCCGGCTGCTTGCCCGGATGGCCGGATGATTCCCCGTATCCTGTTTATCTTTCCCGCTTCCCCCTCCCGGCGCAGGGTAATAAAAATAAAGCAGGGTGGTTAGCAGGTACAGGATCAGTACGCCAGCTATCCAGGGATGTAAACGCCTGGACCGGTACAACGTAAAACGAATGACCAGCATCAACAGCGTGATGCCGGAAAGTCCATAGAAAAGGAATTCGGAGATTGACCGCAAGGGTAAAGTTTTGGCAAAGATAAATGCAGCCGTCCGCAAAGCCGAAACCGTTATTTTTGCAGCCTGTTAAATTTTTTTTATGCTGGCAGGACTGCAAAATGTGACTTTTGAATTTGGTGCAAGGACGATCGTGGAAGACGCGACCTGGCATATACAGCCGGGGGAACGGATCGGGCTGATTGGCTACAATGGCACGGGGAAATCCACCCTGTTAAAATTACTGGTGGGGGAATACCTGCCTTCCGGGGGAACGGTGGAAAGGAGCCGGGGCACTTCGATGGGATACCTGCACCAGGACTTGCTGAGTTTTGATACCCATGATTCCATCCTGCAGGTGGCCCTCGGCGCTTTCGAAAGGGTATTGCAGTTGGAAAAAGAGATCGAGGAACTGGGACATGAACTGGAACGGACCGGTGATGAAAAGACCCTGCACGAATACAGTGATAAACTGCATGAACTGGAAACCCTTGACGGGTACAATATCCATCACAAAACAGAAGAAGTACTGCAGGGACTGGGTTTTGCCAATGCCGACCTGCAGCGGCCTTATAAAGAATTCAGCGGGGGCTGGCGGATGCGGGTATTGCTCGCCAAGATGATCCTGCAGCAACCCGATCTCCTGTTAATGGATGAGCCCACGAACCACCTGGACCTGCCTTCCATCGAATGGCTGGAAAAATACCTCCAGCATTACCAGGGTTCGGTGGTGATCGTTAGTCACGATAAATATTTCCTGAACCGGATGGTGACCAAGATCGTGGAAGTGTACCAGCAGCAGCTGCATATCTACACCGGCAACTATGATTACTACGAAAAAGAAAAAGCGATCCGGGTGGAGATGCAGCAGAAAGCCTACGAGAACCAGCAGGATTATATCCGGCAGAATGAGCGGCTCGTGGAACGCTTCCGGGCCAAGGCCAGCAAGGCCGCCATGGCACAGAGCATCATGAAGAAACTGGATAAGCTGGAACGGATCGAAGAAGCGGAGATCGAACGCCCCAATATCCGGATCAATTTCCGGGTGGATAAAACCCCGGGGAAAGTGTTGGTGGAACTGAAAAATGTGTCAAAAGCCTTTGGCGATAATGTGATCATTGAAAACAGTTCGCTTGAGATTGACCGCGGTGATAAAATAGCCCTGATCGGTGCGAACGGGAAAGGGAAGTCCACCCTGCTGCGGATCATAGCCGGGGTGGAAAATTTCAGCAACGGGGAACGGAAATGGGGACACAATGTGGAAGAGAGTTTTTATGCCCAGCACCAGTTGGAAGCACTCAATGTGAACAATACCATCCTTGACGAAATGAAAGAATGCGGCAGCCAGATGACCGAACTCGAACTGCGCGGGTTACTGGGTTGCTTTTTATTCAGCGGGGATGACGCCGATAAAAAGATCAGGATCCTGAGCGGGGGTGAAAAAGCCCGGGTGGCCCTGGCAAAAGTCATTGTGAGCAAGGCCAATTTCCTGATGCTCGATGAGCCTACCAATCACCTGGATATGCACAGTTGCGACCTGCTGATCGATTCGCTGAACAAATACCAGGGCAGTATCATTCTCGTCAGCCACGACCGGTATTTTGTGGCGAAGACCGCGAATAAGATCTGGGAGATCGTGGATCACCAGATCAAGGAATTCAAAGGCGGCTATGAAGAATGGGTGGCCTGGAAAGAACGGATGGCCCGGCAGGATGCCGGCAATAAAAAGCTGGAGAAAAATGCCGAACCTGCCAGGCCGGTGGCAGTTAAACAGGAAAAACCGGCTCCCGCCCCGGCGAAACAGCAGCCGGGCGCCGCGATTGACAAGGATAAGAAAAAGGAATTGCAGAAGGTACAACGGCAGTTTCAGCAAACCGAAGAACAAATTGCCAAACTAAATGCCCGGAAAGCGGAGCTGGAAGCATCCCTTGCGGATCCTGCAACCTATTCGGATAAAACCAAATTCCTTGCGGCAGAAACTGCATACAAGAAAGCCGCTGATGAACTAGCCCTGCTGAACCGGCAATACGAGCAGCTTTTTGAAAAGATCATGGAACTGGAAAGCTGATTGCTATCACTCATTCTCAGAAAGCGGTATTTGCTTTTACAAAATCACTCACCAGGTAACTGATCAGTTTGCCGCTGCTGATATCCGTGCGCCCGTCGCTCAGGCGGGTGGCCCCTTCACAGATATAGAGATAGGCCGGTTTGGTATCCGCCGCGGCAAAGGAAACATATTTACGGGCCTGTACCGGGCTTACACCAACCGGCGTCATGGCGCTGCTCAGTGTATGCTGGATGGAGTCCAGGTCCAGGTCGATACCGGTCATGCTGTCTTCGGTGAACCCGGTGGCATGGGCCACGGCCTGCAGAAAGGTCCGTTTATCATGCACAAAAATGTCCTCGAAAGTGATACAATCGATAAAGGGATTGTTCACGATATCCACCCAGCTGTTTTGCGGGATATAATTTTCGTGCAGCCCGATCACACAATATTTCTGCAGGTAACCGTCCTCCTCCGCATAGCGGAACGCATTACCACTGTGTCTTCCTTCGAGGGGCCGGTAATCCGCATGGGCATCCAGGTTAATACAGTTGATCTGGGCCAGGGGTATTTTCCCGGCTTTGTGCCAACCTTTGGCGGCGCCCTTGATCAGCGGGTAGGAATTATTATGACCGCCCCCGATCACCAGCGGAATTTTTTTGGCGGCCGTTATAATCTTTACCAATTGCTCCACTTCGTCATCAATCGTATTTACGGCATGCCGGTAAGCTTCAATCCGTTCATCATCTCCCTTGGCTGTTGTGTCGATCAGGTACTGGATATCGCCAAAATCAAAATGCCCGATGAGCAGGATCTCATTGCCGTCGAGAAAATCATTGCTCTGGATATTAAAAAAATGCTGGAGAAAAGGGATCCAGAGTGTATCGGCGCCCCCGACACCGTGATTTCCCCTGGTGCCCAGGTCTTCGGGTATGCCAAACAGCACATAACGGGCTGCAGAGCCCTCGATCGATTTTTCCAGTTCCGCTGCATCAAAGATCAGGTTCAGTCTCTCCCCGAGTTTCGTTTCAAAACGACGGATACGTGTCAGCGATAAAATGTCCTGCTTATTGTATATTTTCAAATGCTGCATCGCATTCGGGTTCGCTTGTACCTGCCTGATCTCCGGTTTGATTCCTTCTTCCATAAAAAAATTATTTATCGCTTTGCTAATCGGTGTAACGCCGGCTGCCGGGTAAACGGATGGTGCTTCCCCGTCACCGGGTATTTTTATATCCCGATCGTTTCATTCACCAGCTTCCGGATCACTTCTTCTAAAGCTATTGTTTTCTCCTCGATCTCCTTCCCTTTCCTCACTATTTCTGTTACAAAACCGGTATCGTCATAGCCGGCTGCATTGATCCGTACATTCATAAAAGCTCCGAGTACGGCCGCCCTTGCACAAAGCGCACCCACACCTGCATCCGAAACAGAATTCGGATTCCCGGTTTCTGCCATGGCTTGAATGATTTCCAGGCTGCTGAAAGATGCCTGCATTACTTTATACGGGATCTCGATCGCGTAACGGGTAGCTTCCTGTATGGCCGCTTTCCGGGCCGCTTTTTCTGCTTCGGTGGATTTGGGCAGCGCAAAGGCTTCCATGATCCGGTTAAAGGCCCTTGTATCTGCATCCACCAGTGTCAGCAATTCATTTTTTAGCCGCTCTCCTTTCTCCGCCCAGTTGCTGAATTCCTCCCAGCGTTCATCCCATCCTTTTTTATGCGAGGAGAGATTCGCCACCATGGTGGCCAGGGAAACACCCAGGGCGCCGGCGTAGGCAGCAATGGATCCACCTCCCGGGGCCGGGCTCTCACTGGCTGTTTCATCTGCAAAATCAGTGAGGGGCATCTGTACCAACTTACTGTCCGCCGGTTGGCGAAGCAGGTATTCAATGATTCTTTCTTCCGGTTTAAAAGGACCCAGTTCATCCAGTCCCATCGTCCTCACCGCGATCCGTACCAGTTCTTTCTCTGAAACACCGGTGGATCGTTTTTGCTTGCGCAGGAAATACTTACCGGCATCGGTGAGTGATTGCAAGGGAACCAGTCCCACGAGTTCAGAACCCGTAACCCGTATGCCTCTTGCATCCGCCTTTTTACAAACTTCATCAAAGGCGATATGCAGCGGCGTGATATGGATATTTGTCAGGTTCATGCTGATCTGGGCCACCCCGTATTCTTCAATAAACCACCCGATCGCCTTCACCGATTTCAGGCTGCCGGGTTTGTTGACCGTCACCCCGTTCTCCACCACATTGCGGCCCGCTTCCCGTACATCAAAGGCAATGGCATTTGCTCTCCGGGTACTGGTGGTATTCAGGTTGACATTATACGCCACCAAAAAGTCCCGGGCGCCGATTACCGTGCCACCTCTTTTTGTATCGAATGTGGCGGGACCGAAATCCGGTTTCCATTGCGGCTCTTTGATCTTTTTGAAAAAACCTTCGTATTCCCCGGCGCGGATCACGGAAAGATTGCTTCGGTTCTTATCGGGCTGTGCCGCTTCGTAGAGGTAAACAGGAAGCTGCAATTCTTCCCCCACCCGCCTGGCCAGTCGTTGCGCGTAGAGCGCGGTTTCTTCCATACTGATCCCGGAGACAGGGATCAGCGGGCAAACATCCGTGGCACCCATGCGGGGATGTTCTCCCCTGTGCTTGCTCATATCGATCAGTTCACCCGCTTTTTGAATGGCCCGGAAGGCGGCTTCGATCACCGCGTCCGGGTGTCCTACAAAGGTCACTACCGTGCGGTTCGTGGCTTTTCCCGGATCCACATTCAGCAAGCGGACTCCCTCCACGGTTTCTACCTGGTCCGTGATCTGTTTGATCAGCGCCAGGTCATTTCCTTCACTGAAATTGGGGACACATTCGATAAGGGGCTGCATGCAATACGATTTATATGCTAAGATATTGCTTGTACATAAAATATTTACGTATAAATAATCTGCATATTCCGGGGGAGGATCCGGATGATGGGGCCGGCTGCAGTGCCGATGGCAGCTTTGTTGCGACGCTCCGTTCAGGGTCCGGTTCGCTACCCGGCTATTTTACCGGGATAAGCCCATTTTTCTTTGCTGATTTTGGCCGGAAGGACCAACTGCTCCTTTCTCTTCTCCGGATCAGGATCCACCAGGTAAAAAAAGCAGTGGTCAGCACCGTGAATACCCTGATGCTCCAACCAGGCAATAAAGGACTCAGGTCAATGAGCAGGTGCTGGGGCTCATCCTGGTTAAACCCGAATAAAAGCGGCAGCCGGTACCAGTAATAACAGGAGACTGCGGCTGCGGCAAATAAACGGATGACCCGGTTCTGTTGATGGGGAAACATCCGGGTCAGGAGCAGGTAAAAAACAAAACTGCAGGCCGCCCCGGCCAGGGGAAGTCCATAAACTGTTTCCAAATGCTGCCAGCCATCATCGCCTGTATATTCCGGCGTATGAAACCATCCCCATATATACCCGGGAAAGGCGCCGGCGAGTAAAAACTCCGTGGCTTTCGTTACAGCCGGGCGGTGGAGCAAAAATGGTTTTGTAACCGGGCTTGAATCCGGGCAGGGCACAGAACATTTCACACAATCCGCACAATGGGCATTGGTGAGTGTGAACGCCACATTAGAACCGTATAATTTTTCTACCGGGTGAACCGGGCAGAGTCCGGAACACCAGGCACTCTTCCGCTCAAACAGGATTCCGCTGGTAAACGCAAGGGTCGCCAATCCCATAAGGAGAAGTCCCGTGGCTATCCCATCGTGGTTAAAAAGAACATGCCGCAGGGGGATAATCACGAATAAAAGGATCAGTCCTGCCAGGTGTAAGACCGGTTGAGCACGGACCGGTATTTTCAGGCCGCGGGAAATACCGAGCCGGTCGGGCAACAGAGAAGTTGTACCCAACGGACAGATATTTCTCCAAACCCCGGTACACAGCACCAGTAATGCGGGCGCCAGGGGGATCAGTCCGTTCCAGAATAAGCGGGTACCCAGTCCCGGTTTATAAAACAGGAGGATGAGCAATAAAACTCCGACCAACCAGAACAGGAATTGAATGATTCGCCAGGTTAAGAAGTCACCCCTGCGCCCGGGCAGGGAATTATGGGTGTTAAAAAGCTGCATATATCTTGTTCAAACTACCCGTAAAGCCGGTAGCTGCCGAATGAGAAAAATCAGGTTTTTTTATGAGTTTAACAAACGGAATTTTCAGCGGGACGATTTTGCTCAACAGCTCCCCTTCTTCCCTTCTTTTACCGCGTAATCACAGGCCCTCTGTCTATGCCCCTTGGGTCACAAGAACACAAGAACATTTCCAAAAACATATAGGCAAAGGGGTTTGATGATATTGGGAATTTCGTAATGAACCTGTTTAAATGCATAAAATAAATGAATAGAATCAATCTTAAGTCAACTGCCCAATGGCATTGCCACCACAGTTCAAATTTATGTTATTCGCGGATCTGTTTTCGGATCAGCCGGTTGTTTTCTCCTCGTTTCGTGCATCATCCGGCTGTGACCGCCTGGCAGGAGGGGAAACGCTACGTGCCGGCAAAATAAATTCCCGGGGATGCCGGAAAAAATAACGCATGATGATGCGCAGCAACCGCGGATACTGGGAAAGATGAATACCCCTTGACTTCACGGCCACGATAAAGGCGAGGAAAAAACTCACCAGGAAATTCAAAAAACCGATACCCAGTACGCCCAGTAATACAGCCAGTATGAAATAGGGCGGCAACTGATCAGGTCCCAGCCCGTAGATTCCGATGGATACGTTACCGGATGAAATAGTTATATGCCGGATATCGAAAGGGATGCCGAAAATCTTTCCGACCACTCCGGAAAAACCGAGAAAAAAGCCGAGGGAAAGGCTGCCGATCACCGCCCCGGTATGTTTTTCCGCATAATCCGCCAGCCGGGTGAGCCTTTTGGCCGACAGGGACGATCGTAACGATGGATGTTTGATCAGTCTTTCCCGGATTCTCCCGTATTGAATTTTATTTTGCCAGTAACCGGCAATGATCCCGCTGGCGAATAAAAAAAAGCCGGTAAAGCAGGCATACAATAAGGCCGGGCTGCGCCAGGGATGCTGGTCTTTGAGCAGGTTGAAAGCCGCCTCTCCTGCTGCGATCTTTACGCCGTATAACTGGTGATAACTCCAGGCCAGTAAGTAGGATAAAGGGAATACAATGACCAGGTTGCCAAAGAAGGAAGCGATCTGGCTACGGGAAACCCGGGCAACTGTAACCGCTAACGCTTCGAGGTCCGGCTCCCCTTCCGTTTTTCTGGTGTCCAGCGAAACAGCAATGGTACTGGCTGTAAAAGCGGGCTGCTTGGTGGCCAGGGTGGACTTTGTTTCATCGATCAGTATAAAGCCCGCGCTGTAATTGATACTGTATAAAAAACCGAGCGGGAAAGGCGCCAGTTTGATTTTGCCAATCAGGTTTTTAAGGATCGCGGTAAAGGAGATGATCAACCCGCCCCACATGGCCGAGCGGATCATTTTAAAAAATTCACTTCTTGTTTCAGTGATATACTTATTTCCCCTGGATCCCTTATGCTCCGCGATCTGGTAGGCGAGGTATCCCACGCCCTGCGAGAAAAACTCCCGTATGCTGTTCTTTCTCTTTTCATTCCTGACCAGTAACCGGAACAGCTCAACAAAACGGCCGGTGTCAAAGCTGCTGTCTCCGTCGAGGATATCGGTGATCAGTTGCATCCGCTCCAGGCGATTGGTCAGGATCAGCAACAGGTAGGTCTGCTGCAGGCTGGCTCCGTTATGTGAATGACTTTCCCGGATATAATTCGCCAGCGAATCGCAGGTAGCCAGGCTTTCTTTTAGCCGGGAAGCAATGCGGTTGATCTCCCCCGGTGCCCTGTTCTCACTAAGCCCGCTTTCCAGTTCATGTACCAGATAATTTTGGAGAACAAATGCTGAATTAAGGGTCCTCTTCTCTTCGGGAAGGTAGTTCAGCACCTCCCGTTCAAGACCGAGTTGCGCCACCTGGAACGAGAGTATCTTCAGGGCCTCCAGCAGTTCGAATTTGATCCGGGTGTCCTGAGTATTAAACCGGAGGCCGATGGTTTCAAAAAAATCAATCCAGGCCGCCCTGGGCACTGCTTCCACCCACAGGTAATCCTTTTTTTGGAAAAAAACATTGTTCAGTACAAATAAAAAGTCGGTTTCATCCTGCAGTACCGGGAGTAACTTATGCTTTAACCGGTTGGCCAGTTCCTGCCAGAACCCCCTGGATAAGGGAATGCCGTTTTCAGTGATGGTGTTCGTCAGTTTGCTCTGGAGCAACTGGGAAAGCAGGGCCTGCTGCAGGCTGGCCAGTAAAACGGGTTGTTCCTTAAGCGTCCGGATGGCATTCCGCAGGTTTTTCTCAGCGTCATTTCTTTTTTTCCCGGCCCCGGGTCTTATTTCGGATAAGAAAGATACCAGGAACTGAAGTCCGCCCTGGCGGTCGTTCACCCGGATGCTCTCTTGTTGGCTGAGTACTTTCTCAAAAAAACCGGGGCTCTTTTTTCGGATCCTGATCATTGTCCCGAATATACAAATTACAGGCCGGCCTCAAATGAATTTTGTATTAATATCCTGCCCGTACAACGGTGCCACCGGGGAGAACCGGCCCGTTTTTGCAAAGACAGTTGCAGGAATAGGATTGTTCCGTAGTGGAAATGATCCGGTAACTGAAATGTTCCCTGTTCCATTTCCTGTGTACCCGGTCATTCGACCAGGTCTGGGTCAGCCGGTATTCACAATCGTTAAACCAGTTTATTTTAAACTTAATAACAGTGCCATTGCTTTTGTTGCGTTCCGCCTGACGATGTTTGGTCCGCTTCAGTTCCCAGGGGATGCCTGCCGAATCCGTAAATAAAAAATTACCCGTCCGGAAGGAACGGCAATCCGGCGAGGCAGGCTGGGCCGGGCTTTCTGAATACATAAGGATGAAAAAGATGAACAGAATGATAGCAGGGGGTGGTCTCATATCAATTCGCCGTTTATCATTACTTTATCAACATGGTTACTGCCGAACGCATAAAACAGGTAAGCCAGTGAAGGAACCGGTTTGGTAAAGATCAGGTCGGCCTTTTTCCCGATGCGGATACTTCCGGTTTCATTTTGTAATTCCATGGCACAGGCACCGTTTAGTGTACCCGCATTGATCACTTCTTCCGGGAGCATCTTCATTTGAATACAGCTCATGGCGGCGGCCAGGTTCATGTTTCCTGAAGGCGATGAACCCGGGTTGTAATCAGTGGCCAGGGCAATGGCGCAGCCCGCGTCAATTAATGACCGGGCAGGTTGAAAAGGCATCCGCAGGAAGAAAGCGGCTGTGGGCAGCAGGGTTCCGATTGTGGAGGAACCGGCGAGTAAGCGAATGGCTTCCTCATCCATCGTTTCGAGATGATCCACACTGAGGGCGCCCAGTTTCACACCGGTCTGTGTACCGCCGGAAAGATTCAGCTGGTTGGCATGGATTTTCGGTTTTAACCCCAGTTTCATTCCAGCCCGGCAAATGGTTTCCGTCTCTTCCGGGGAGAAAAAGCCGGTTTCGCAAAAAACATCTATATAATCGGCTAATTTTTCAGCGGCGATCACCGGAAGCATTTCCCCGATGATCAGGTTTATATACCCTTCATGGTTATCCCGGAATTCCGGCGGGTATGTATGCGCACCGAGGAATGTGGCTTTTATGGAAAGCGAAGATTTTTCTTTCAGCTTCTTAATAACGCGGAGCATCTTCAGTTCTCCTTCTACCGTTAGCCCGTAACCGCTTTTGATCTCAATGGACCCTGTACCGGTGCGACTGACTTCCTCCAGTCTTTTCCAGGTGGCATTGAATAGCTGGTTTTCCGTAGCCGCATTCAGTTTCGCCGCCGAGTTAAGGATCCCTCCTCCCCTCGCGGCAATCTCCGCATAACTGAGTCCCCGGATCTTATCAATGAATTCCTCTTCCCGGCTGGCGGCAAATACCAGGTGGGTATGGCTGTCGCACCAGGCCGGTAAAACCAGCTGGTTACCGGCGTCAATAATTGTCCTGAATTTTTTTTTGGGATGCAGGATATCTTCCATTCTGCCCAGGCCGGTAATGATGCCATCCTCCACAATGAGATACGCATTTTCAATGGAGGGCAGTACAGCCAGTTCTTTACCCCGCAGGCATTTATTTTCTTCGCGGGTGTTTACCAGTGATTTGATATTGCTGATCAGCAGGGTGGCCATCGGCCACTAAATTACTCGGAAAAAATCAAGTCAGCAGAAGAAAAAAGGCCTGCGACAATGCCGCAGGCCCTTTGAATCATTTAACTGCTTTTATCAGTAAGGCAATAGGGCGGTATGGGTATTCCCCGCCGGACCGGTCCATACGATTTTCATGTAATAATGTCCGGCACCGGGACAAGCAGTGGGGGCGCCATTTGCATCCAGTCCGAAAGTGGCTGAGGCACTATAAGCATCCGTTGTATGCACCACTTTGCCGTTACCCACCCGTAAGGCACAATCCGATTTCAGTACGACCGGTTCGGCGATAGCTGTCACAAACGGGCGGCCAAAACGGTTGGTCCCCCATTCGGCAATGCCCGTGATAGTTCCATCGGTATGCATACCGGTGATCGTGATGGTCACCCCGCCATTGCTATAGGTAAACACCCG
This sequence comes from Sphingobacteriales bacterium, assembly GCA_016192105.1. GTDB lineage: Bacteria > Bacteroidota > Bacteroidia > Chitinophagales > Chitinophagaceae > JJ008. The sequence goes on from JACPUV010000053.1 coordinate 158,047, forward strand.
CTGGCGGGCCACCTGCCAGGTACGTTGTGAACCATTGTCAAACGTAACCGACATATTGCTGCTGGTGATCGTATGGGTAATGGAATTCAGGGTAGGAAGGTTGAACAGCAGCCCGCCGCTTACATTGGTAAAGGTCTGCGTACCATTGATGGTGATGCTTTTGTTATCACTTACGCGGGTTACTTTAAAATTCTGGTAGCTTACACTCAGGGCCGCGCCGGCATCTTTCCAGTGTACACCCTGTGCCATGGAAAGAACGATTACACCGGTACGGGTACGATCACCCAGGCAATTGGTACCATCATACGTAATTGTAATCGTGCGGGGGTTACTGAACGTGTCAACATCGATCGCCGCGTCACAGATAATCGACTGCATATCGCCGGGTTTACCGGTAAAGCCGGCCGTGGATTCGAGTACAATATTGGCATCATTGGCCACTGCATCCACTTCGGCTGAAAAACGGGACTGGTCATCGGAGTGGGTGGAAGTTTCTGCCGTAAAATCCTGCGTACCGGAAGTACTGCCTTCTTTTTTGCAGGAGGTAAAAATAAATGTAATGGACAGGATGGCGGCAGCAAAGGATAAGAGCCTGGGTTTCATAAAAGGGGTTTAAGTTTATTAAAAGTCAGTTAACAGGCAATAGACGGATGCGATGGCCTGTTGGTTTAACAAGAACCTGATTATTTTTTTAAATAGAGAGAATCGTACACTAAAACGGGGAGAAGCTGATCTTAGTACGATAAGTGGAAGGAAAAATTACGGTAGCTGCGGTGAAAGTTTACGATTGGGCATCCAGGTGTTTCATCATCAGCCAGTCCTGCTGGATATCAGTGCCCAGCCGGAAATCATGGACCCCGAATTTTTCAAATCCCCAACGCTGGTAAAAAGCAATGGCGCGTTCATTCTTTTCCCAAACACCAAGCCAGATAATCTCCCGGTTCAGTGAAATGGCTGTGTCAAGGCAGGCCTGCATCAGGCTACTCCCGATGCCTTTGCCGATCATGGATTTGATGGAATAGATCCGGGCAATTTCAATAGAAGTCCTTCCCTTAAACCCCGGATGCAGGTCACCCGGACGGATCAGGGCATAACCGGCCGGTTCTTCATTAAAATAAGCCAGTAAGAAAATATGGCCAGGTTCGCGTGTTTCTTTCATCAGCGTTTCCCGGGTAAATTGGCTGTTCATAAAAATATCCATATCGGCTGCCGTATTTGAAGCCGCAAAGGTTTCATAAAAAGTTGTGCGGCTCATGTCTGCAATCAGGGCGGCATCTTCCGCAGTGGCAAGCCGGATTTTCAGCATTTTCATGACTATAATTAAATGAACAGCCTGGATATTTTTTCCTGCCTTACAGCTACTTTCTTTCCCTGTTCCAACGCGACCTTTTGCTATTTTTCCGGCGAAACAATTAACAGTTTTCAATCACCATCGCACTGGCCCCTCCTCCCCCGTTACAGATTCCGGCGGCGCCATATTTCGCTTTATTCGCTTTCAGTACATGTAACAGGGTGACGATGATCCGTGCCCCGCTGCAACCCAGTGGATGTCCCAGCGAAACAGCACCTCCATGCACATTTACCGTGGCAGGGTCGAGTTTCATCCGGCGGCTGTTTTCTATTCCCACCACGGCAAAGGCCTCATTCAGTTCCCAGAAAGAAATATCTTCCATTTTTAATCCCGCTTTAGCTACCGCTTTCGGCACAGCCAGGGAAGGAGTGGTCGTAAACCATTCGGGGGCCTGTTCTGCGTCGGCAAATCCTTTTATCTTACCGATGACGGTCAACCCGAGTTCTTTTGCCTTATCCGCACTCATCAGCACCAGGGCCGCAGCACCGTCATTCATCGTGGACGCATTGGCAGCGGTTACGGATCCCTCTTTCAGGAAGGCCGGGCTGAGACCGGGAATCTTATCAAATTTTACATTATAAGGTTCTTCGTCTTTCGCAAAAATCAAGGGGTCGCCTTTTCGCTGGGGAATTTCCACCGGCACAATTTCATGGGCGAACAACCCTTTTTCCCAGGCAGCCTGTGAGCGTTTATAACTTTCTATCGCAAAAGCATCCTGTTCTTCCCGGGTTATACCGCATTCTTTTGCACAAAGCTCAGCAGCAAACCCCATCGCTTTGCCATCATACACATCGGTAAGCCCGTCTTTGGCAAGACCATCCACCAGGGTTACGTTCCCGTATTTATTGCCCCAGCGTATGTTTTCACTGTAGAACGGTACATTGCTCATGCTTTCCATTCCGCCGGCCACTACGATATCGGCATCCCCCAGGGCAATGCTCTGGGCTGCGAGGGCAATGGCTTTCATGCCACTGGCACAGACTTTATTAATGGTGGTACAATTCACTTCATTTGGGAGACCGGCGAATTTTGCTGCCTGCCGGGCAGGGGCCTGTCCCAGGTTGGCCTGGATCACACACCCCATCAGCACATCATTCACCTGTCCCGGTTGCAAACCTGCTTTCTGCAGGGCTCCTTTGATCGCGGCAGCACCGAGTTGAGTGGCGCTAAGTGATTTCAGGCTTCCACCAAAACTACCCAGCGGGGTGCGGACAGCGGATAGGATAACGACTTCTTTCATACAGCGTTGAATTTTTGCGAAGATAACGATTGTTAGTATGAAATGCCGGACCGTTTATCCCGGTTTTTTCAGGACCGGTTTTCTGAATTCCTTCAGTTTATCACTGATATAGATCAGTATTTCCGGGGAGGAAGTATGCCGGCAAAAATCATAAGTGGGACGATACCAGTACATGAAAAGACGGAGCGAATCTCCTTCCAGCCGCGTGACCCGCTTGACCAGTTCGGCAGAAAAAATGCGGTCAATATAATCGTCTCTTTCGGCCCGCTCCAGCCGCTTCCGGAGTTCCCTTCGCTGCCTGGATGTGCGGGAAAAATGACTGAGGGGGCTAAGGACGATCCCGAACCCGCCGGCTGGTGTATTCCGCCCGGTGAGGCCCGGTTCTTTGTGATCCAGGAGATGACTGTAATAGGCCCGCCGGTTCAGCGAATCGGTCCGGTAATCCGTAGCCACTACGGTTATCCCTTTTAACAACAGGGATCTTACATGCAGGGTCATGTCCATACGGGTATAAAACATATAATTTTCGACCGGGAGGGTATCGGTTTCGTACCCGCTGATAGTGAAAACCAGTTTGTCATCTTCCCGTGCCGGAATGCTGTAGTTCCCGTTTTTATCTGTCAGCACAAAAGATTTACCGGTACTGTTCATTACGGTTACTCCGGCCAGTACCGAATCGGTGGAAGCGTCATATACGGTTCCCTTTATGGTTGTTTGAGAAAAAGCGGGGGATGTAAAAAACAAAAAAAGCAGGATAAGCGATGCGTTCGTCCGGGGCATCTATAAAAGTAATCCGCCACACCTGCTTCCTCTTTTTTGGAGGAGCAATTTTTTGTTAAACTCCGCGGGGCTTACCAGCCAATACCGTAATCTTCCCCATGATTGCTGCTGCCACCCCAGAAACTACCATGTTTCCAGTCGAAGTAAATAGCATTGATCGGTCCGCTGGTACGGTCATCAAAACTGAGGGTATAGCCCATTTGCTTTAATTCATTCCGGACTTTTTCGGGAGTTCCGTCCTGCAGTAAAATATACCCGGGCTTTGGTTTCCGGTCATCCGCTTTAGCACCTCCGAGTGAAAGCCATAACTGGTTTGTATTGATATTGGCGGCTTCTGTGGCCTGCTGTACATTCATACCGAATTCCGTCATATTGAGAAAGAACTGCAGGAGGTTCTGATCCTGGGTATCACCTCCCTGCACGGCAAAGGACAAATAAGGCCTTCCGTCTTTCAGGGCCATTGTGGGGGTCAGGGTAACGCGGGGGCGCTTACCCGGCGCTACTACATTAAAAGGATTCAGTGCGGAATCCAGTACAAAACTCTGCATCCGCTGGCTCATACCCACCCCGGTAGTACCCGCGATGCAGGCCGGCAGCCATCCGCCACTTGGTGTGATGGAGACCACCCACCCTTCTTTATCAGCGGCTTCCACACTGGTGGTGCCTCTCCACAAACGGTCCATATATTCCGGATCCACAGCAGCCGTACCCTGGTTATCATGGGCCGGCATAAAATTTCGTTTACTGCTATCCGGTATAAATCCCCGTTGTTTCAGGAGTTCCAGCCAGGGATTGGTTTTCCCCTCAAATGGATATGGATCACCCGGCCCGATCAGCGGATCATTACGTTCAGGGTTGATCAGGGCCGCCCGCTGTTTCGCGTATTCTTTGCTTAATAAGCCCCTGATCGGTTCGGCCGGCGGGAAATATGGATCGCCATAATAGAAATCCCGGTCCGCGAATGAGAGGCTCATCGCCTGGTAAAGGGTATGGATATAACGGCTGCTGTTGTAGCCCATTGCTTTCAGGTCTGTATTCTCCAGGATATTCAGCGCCTGCAGCAGCACGGGGCCCTGTGTCCATTGCTGTAATTTATATACATCAATGCCCTTATAATTCACTGTCAGGGGTTCTTCCTCAAGTGGTTTCCAGCGGGCCAGGTCCTGCAGCGTAATGAGTCCGCCCTGTTCCTGGCAGCCCCTGACAAATTCCCGGGCAATATCTCCTTTGTAAAACCGGTCGTAAGCGGCCATGATCGCTTCCTTCCGGCTTTTCTTTTTCTTTAATGCCGCCTGTTCAGCCTCCACCATTTTGCCGAGGGTTTGCAGGAGGTCCTTTTGTACAAAGATCTCTCCCGCCTCCGGCGCTTCTCTTGTTTCACCGGGGTGGGTCAGGAATATTTTTTTACTGTACGGCCATTCTTTGATCCGCTTCTTCCCTCTTTCCATGCTATTGGCCGTTTGCGCTTCGATCGGGTAACCGGCAGCCAGTTGCATGGCCGGTGCCAGTACCTCCTTTAAACTTAAGGTACCGTATTCAGCCAGCATATAACAGAGTCCGCCGGGGGTTCCGGGTGTGGTAGCGGCCAGTGGTCCGAATTCCGGGGGAAAATAATAGCCCTTGCTTTTAAAAAATTCAGGGGTGGCGCCGCTGGGAGCCACTCCCATGGCGTTTATACCAATTACTTTTTTTGTTTTGGGATTATACAGCAATACCTGCGTTTCACCGCCCCAGCTCAGTACATCCCACATGGTACAGGTGGCCGCCAGCATGGCGCAGGCTGCATCCACGGCGTTCCCGCCTTTCTGAAAGGTGATGGCTCCAGCCGTTGCGGCCAGGGGTTTCCCGGTAATGGCCATCCAGTTTTTTCCGTGTAAAACCGGTTTCTGAGTTTGCTGGGCATTCAGCCTGCCAACTGCTAAAAGCAGCAGGATGAAAAATAAATACCTGAACATAATCGTCCGTTTTTGATTTCTTCTTTAAAGGTAAGCGGAACGGTGGTTATCCTGCGCAGCTGTTTGAAATCAGGGTTTTCGGTTTTTTTCCTATGATTTTTATCAATCCCCTTTCCCGGAACGGCAGGATTGTTTAACTTCAAAATAAAAAATGGCCAGATCACATCATCGTAAGAAACACCGGGAACATGTACGGCAGTTCAGTCATACACACAACACGGCCACCCCGCAGAGCCGCAACGGTAAAGCCGTCAATATTGTCATGATTGTCGGAGCTTTGGCCGGCTTTGCCATCGGGTATTTTGCTTCTGAAGGGGAATTGATCTGGATGACCCTGGGTCTGCTGGCGGGCGCTGCCGGTGGTTATTTCGTAGGAAAAAAAATAGACGAGGGCAAGTAGTCTCCCGTTCTTTGCCCCGGATCAAAATAATTTGTGGAAATAAGGTTCAATTTTACAGGTATAACTTACTTACATTTGCTTAAATTTTATAAGATGAAGCTTTTTGTTGCGGGCTTACCGTATGATATGGATGATGCAGAACTGGAGGAGTTTTTTGAGAAATTCGGAACAGTTACCTCCGTTAAAGTGGCGATGGACCGGGAAACCGGCAAAAGCAAAGGATTCGCATTTGTGGAAATGCCCAATAGTACCGAGGCTAAGGAAGCAATTGAAGGACTGAACGACCTTCCTATCGGAAGAAAGGTATTGGTGGTAAAAGAAGCTGAAGATAAACAAGGCGGCGGTGGAGGTTTCCGCCCGAACCGTGACCGCGGTGGCAGTGGCGGCGGCGGTGGATATAACCGCTATGGCAACAACAGCAGGCCTCCCCGTGACAGGTATTAGCCAAACCAATTGCTTATACAATAGCCCGGTTTACACCGGGTTTTTTTATTGGTCTTTTGCCCGCTTCCTCCGGAAAGCGGATGTGGTTTCACGGTCCTGTAATATTCTTCACCGGCCAGGCTATAACTGGTATAATACGGAACAACTGTAGGGCGCTAAAGGGAGTTCCGTTTTCACTTCACCGGTTGTTCCCGGCCGGACGGTACTGTTATCCTGTATAAAAATTTTCCATTGACCTTCCGGCGGAAAGGTGGCAGTTTTTCCCGACCCGTTGAAGCAAACCAGGATTTTCGCCCATTGATCACCGGCGGCTTTCCCGTTGATTTCATATACAACCAATCCATCCGGCAACCCATCGTAGAACCGGATATTTTTTTGAATACTTTCTGCCGTTTGAAGACGCAGGGCCGGGTGATCTTTGCGCAAGCTGACAAGTGCCTTTATATAAGAAAACACCCCGGCATTCGTTGTTTTCAAATCCCAGTTGATCGCGTTGATACTATCCGGCGAGTCATAGGAATTCTCCACGCCGTTCTTACTGCGCAGGAACTCTGTTCCGGCATACAGGAAGGAAATGCCCTGTGAAGTAAGTACAACCGAAAGAGCCAGCTTCTGCATATTCCGCCTTTCTTCCTCCGTTGCATCTTTTGCGGCTATCCCCAGTTTGTCCCATAAGACATGGTTGTCGTGGCATTCACAATAGGACACAGTTTGCGCGGGAGATAAAGCCCAGGGAGCTTTGGAATAGTTGACCTTGCTGTAATCAACCTGCGGATGAGGACAGGCGGCGGTGATTCCGAACCGGATACTTGCTTCCATCCCGGGTTTCCCGCTGGCAAATCCTTTATCAGCATGCTCAAACACACTTCCCTTGATCCCGTCCCGGATATCATCGCTGAATACCGCGATGCGATCCAGTTTGGTCACATTGGCTTTTAAGGCTCTCAGTGAATCCGGTAAAGGGGAAGCCCCTGCTGTCCAGCCCTCCCCGTATAAAAGTATTCCGGGTTTTATTTTATGCAGTTCACGGGAAATGAGATTCATGGTTTCGATATCATGCACCCCCATCAGGTCCAGCCTGAAACCATCGATATGGTATTCCTGTACCCAGTAGAGCATGGATTCCAGCATGAATTTCCGGAACATGGGTCTTTCACTGGCTGTCTCATTGCCACAGCCGGTGGCATTCGAGAATTTTCCTTTTTTGTCTGAACGATAATAATAACCCGGTACCAACTGGTTGAAATTTGATTTTTCCGACAGGGCGGTATGGTTGTACACCACGTCCATAATGACTCCCACCCCGCTGGTATGAAAGGCCTGTACCAGTTGCTTGAATTCCCTGATCCGGGCGGCTCCTTCATACGGGTTTGTTGAATACGATCCTTCCGGTACATTGTAATTGAGCGGATCATACCCCCAGTTGAATTTTGCATCCGGATTGGATTCATCCACCGAATTATAATCGAAGGATGGCAGCAGGTGTACATGCGTTACCCCCAGTTCTTTGATATGATCCAGCCCGGTGGCAAGCCCCGCTTCGTTCCGGGTACCGGTTTCAGTAAGCCCCAGGAATTTCCCTTTGTGCCGTATCCCCGAACCAGGGGAAATACTGGCATCCCTGACATGGAGTTCATAAATGATCGCATCCACCGGGTTTTTCAGAACAGGGCTCCGGTCTTTTTCCCACCCGGAGGGATTGGTTTCTTTCAGGTCCACCACGGCCCCTCTTCTGCCATTCACGCCGACGGCTTTTACATAAGGGTCGGTGACCTCGTCCGACCACTGGTCTTTTATTTTTACCCGGAAATTGTAGAATTTATTTTTCTGATCGGTATAAACCGTGATCATCCAGACCCCGTTTCTTTGTTTCACCATCGGGTAAGAGCCGGCGGGAAAATTACCGGCCCCGTTATGGTATAATTTAAGTTCCGCCGCCGCCGCGGTGGGGGCCCATATCTTAAAGATCGTACGCTGCGGTGAATAGGTGATACCCAGGTCCTTCCCTGTATAAACGGGGTATTTGGCAAAATCAGCAGGCTGGGTCCTGGCGGAAAACAAATGGGTGATAAAGGGGAGCAGCATAAGAAATCGCTTCATTGAATAACGGTTATTTCCGGTAAAGTTACAGAATGCGGTTATGCAGAATCGGGATAAATAATTTCGGAAGCCAGTTGCCAATCCTGTAAATTGTTGTTCCATTTCTAACAACTACATTTTTGCCGTATGGGAGATTTCCAGGTTAAAAAACAATCAAAGAAATACGATGTGGTGATTGTGGGTTCCGGTGCCGGCGGTGGTATGGCCGCTTATGTACTGGCCCGGGCGGGGCTAAAGGTTTGTATTATTGAAGCGGGTTATATGTATGACCCGCAAAAGAATATTACCCAGTTAAAAAATCCCTGGGACTCCCCGCGCCGGGGGGCCAGCACCCGCTTCCGTCCCTTCGGCGATTTTGATGCCTGCTATGCCGGCTGGTCCGTGGAAGGTGAACCCTTTACCAAAGAAGCGGGTACCGACTGGATGTGGTGGCGGGCCCGGATGCTGGGCGGGCGCACCAATCACTGGGGACGGATCTCCCTGCGCTTTGGCCCGAAGGATTTCAAACGGAAGAGCATTGACGGGCTTGGTGATGACTGGCCGATCGGGTATGATGATGTAAAACCTTATTATGATAAAGTAGATAAACTGATCGGCATCTTCGGCACAAATGAAGGACTGGAAAATGATCCCGATGGATTTTTCCTGCCGCCTCCCAAGCCCCGGTTGCATGAACTGTTTATTAAAAACGCGGCCGGCCAGGCAGGTGTAAAAGTCATTCCCTCGCGTTTATCGATCCTGACCAAGCCGATCGAAAATGATGCCGGCCGGGGCTCCTGTTTTTTTTGCGGCCAGTGTAACCGGAACTGCAGTATCGCCAGGGCGGATTTTTCTTCGACAAACGTGCTGATCTACCCGGCTATGAAAACAGGGAATATCGATATCGTACCGAATGCCATGGCCAGGGAGGTATTGACAAACAGCGAGGGACTGGCCACCGGCGTTTCCTATATCAGTAAGGAGGACCTGGTGGAATACCAGGTGGAAGCCCGTGTGGTGATTGTCGCTGCCAGCGCCTGCGAAAGCGCCCGGCTCCTGCTCAATTCCAAATCAGCCCGGCATCCGAACGGGCTGGCCAATAGCAGCAACGTGGTGGGGAAATACCTGCACGACTCAACCGGGGCGGCCCTGGGCGGTGTGCTTCCTGATCTGTTTGACCGGAAGCGGTACAATGAAGACGGTGTGGGGGGTATGCATATTTATTCACCCTGGTGGCTGGATAATAAAAAACTGGATTTCCCGCGGGGATACCATATCGAATACTGGGGCGGAATGAGCCAGCCTTCTTATGGTTTCAGCTGGGGTATTGAAAACCTCAACGGCAAATACCTGGTAAAAGGTAAACAGAAGGAAGCCGGGGGGTATGGGGCTTCCCTGAAGGAAGACTACCGCTATTTTTACGGGGCAGGTGTGGGAATGGCCGGCCGCGGTGAAGCCATTCCCCTCGAATCAAATTATTGCGCAATCGATCCGGATGTGGTGGATAAATACGGAATTCCTGTATTGAAATTTAATGTGAAATGGACCGAACACGAGATCAAACAGGCCAGGCACATGAAGGAAACCTTCAAGGAGGTCATGCACAATATGGGCGCTGTAATTACCTGGGGCGGAGACGATGATGAACACAATAACTGGGGACTTTCCAAACCCGGTGAAATCATTCATGAAGCGGGAACGGTCCGGATGGGAAAAGATGCCCGGACTTCTGCCTTAAACAAATGGAGCCAGGCGCATGACTGCAAAAACCTGTTTTGTGTGGATGGCGGCCAGTTTGTAAGCCAGGCGGATAAAAATATCACCTGGACCATCCTGGCTTTATCAATGAGAGCCAGCGAATATATTATTGATGAAATGAAAAAACAGAATTTATAATGTGGGCCCGGGCACGTGTGAAAGCATTCCGTTAAAATATAAAATGTATGGACAGAAGAAAATCATTAAAACTGATCGCAACCGGCGCAATGGCGGCGCCTGCTGTAGTGGCTGGCTGCGCGACTGACAATAAAAAGGCAACGGAGAAAAAGGAAGAGCCTGTTTTCAACCTGGACCGCAACCCGGATGAACTGAAATACGAAAAGGAATTGTTGGCCAGGGAAAGATTTTTTGATGATCATGAAAGGACGACGATTACACTATTATGTGATCTTATCATTCCGAAGGATGAGATCAGTGGCAGCGCCAGCGAGGCAGGTGTGCCGGCTTTCATTGAGTTCATTGTAAAAGATATGCCCCAACACCAGGTACCCCTTAAAGGCGGCTTGCGCTGGCTGGACCTGCAATGTATCCGGCAGTATGAAAAAGCATTTAAAGATTGCACAACAGCCCAGCAATTTGAAATGGCCGATCAGATCGCTTACCCGGGAAAAGCCAAACCGGGGATGAGCCAGGGGGTAAAGTTCTTTTCCCTGATGAGGGACCTCACGGCCACCGGTTTTTACACTTCGGAACCCGGGGTGAAAGACCTGGGTTATACCGGTAACCAACCCACTCAATGGAATGGAGTACCGGCAGATGTCCTGGCCAGGTATAAATTAGCCTATACGGAAAAGGAACTGAAAGAATGTGTCAGTTTTGATCCGGGTAAATAGCCGGGAATGATCCGGACCTTTTTTTATGACCTCAACCATTTACTATGAAAAGAAAACTGCTCACACTCGCTGTTTTGGTAATGAGCGTTGTGTCGCTCACCGCGCAGAACTATGTGACCTTGCACGAAGACTGTAATTACCGTGGCCGGAACTATTACCTGGAAGCAGGCACTTACCGTACCTACCAGATGAAGATCGGTAACGACAAACTTTCTTCCCTCCAGGTCCCATCCGGATACCGGGTTACAATTTATGAAGATGATAATTTCAGGGGCCAATCCCAGACCTATTCCGAGGGGGTGAGTTGCCTTGATTCGGCCTGGAATGACAGGGCTTCATCCATTGTGGTGGAAAACACAAATTACCAGCAAACAAACCCCAACGAGTATGTGGTGTTTTATAATGATTGTTATTCACGCGGTTTTTCCCGGAGCCTTCGTCCCGGTGTTTATAAAGGGGGTGAGCTGGGTGAATTAAAGAACAATATTTCTTCCTTTTCCATCTATGGCAACCTGCAGGTACGGGTCTATACCGGGAATGAGGAAGCCACCGGGTATTACAGCATCTTTAAGAACAGCGAAACCTGCCTGGGCCGCAATTTCAACGACCGGATCAGCTCCCTGGTGATTGAATATAAACCCTACTCTCCTGTTACACCGGGTTCAGGCAGCGGTTTCGGTGATGGGGCCTATGCCCTTTTCTATTCGGATTGCAATTATGAGGGAAATGCATTGCGTTTACAACCCGGCCGGTACAATGCGGAACAACTGGGTATCCTGAAATATTCAATCGCATCCCTTCAGCTGCCTGCCGGTTTTTCCGCCAGGGCCTATGCAGGGGAAAACGGGAATGGTCCCTCCGTACAGTTTACCAATGACATGAGCTGCTTGAACTACGACTGGAAGAACAAGATCGGGTCGCTGGTTGTTGAGCAGTTCGGGGGCAGTACCGGTCAGCCCGTGGTTCAGCATGTAATGATCTACACCGATGCCAATTACAAAGGCCAGGCGGTTACCTTATTACCGGGTACTTACGCTACGATGGCCCAGGCAAACGGTTTTCCGGATAAGGCGCTAAGCTCTTTACAATTGCCGCCGGGGTACCGGGTGGTATTGTATGAGGGAGAAAATTTCAGGGGCAAAACTTATACGATTACTGCCTCCCGCAGCAATTTCGCCCTGACCAGTTGGAATGACCGCACTTCATCAATCAAAGTGTACCGGGAATAAAAACGCCGGTCGTGAAACCGGCGTTTAACAGGAATGATACAGGTGTTATGCGTATTCTTCTTTCGCTGTTTTACTGTAGTCATCGATCAGTTTGCGCTGCAGTTCAAAAGGCACGGCTTCATACCCGCTGAACTTCATCTTGAATTTGGCTCTTCCCTGTGTAATGGAACGGAGTGAGGAGGAATACCCGTCCATTTCGGCGAGTGGTACTTTGGCGATCACTTTCTGGAAATGACCTTCGCTGTCGATTCCTTCCACAATTGCCCGGCGGCTCTGCAAATCGCCCATTACGGCGCCGGTCAGGTCATCCGGGCAAAGAACATCCAACTGGTAAATGGGTTCCAGTATCTGGGGATCCGCCTGCTGGAATGCCTGGCGGAATGCCTGCAGCCCGGCGATCTTAAAGGAGATATCGTTGCTGTCCACCGGGTGCATCTTGCCATCATAAACGCATACGCGGATATCGCGGGCATACGAACCGGTCAGCGGGCCATTCCCCATTTTTTCCATCACCCCTTTCAGGATCGACGGAAGGAAGCGGGCATCAATGGCTCCACCCACGATACAATTGTAAAAGACCAGTTTGCCACCCCAGTCCAGGTTGTGTACATCCCGTCCCCGGACATTCAGGTCGGCAGGTTCGGGCATGCCTTCATACCAGGGTTCAATCCGCATGAACACTTCCCCGAACTGCCCCGCTCCGCCGCTTTGTTTTTTATGGCGATAACTGGCATCGGCCATCTTGCGGATAGTCTCACGGTAAGCAATACGTGGTTTTACAAATTTTATTTCCAGTTTATGCTGGTGTTCGATCTTCCATTTGGCCACAGCGAGGTGCATATCCCCCTGGCAATGGATCAGGGTCTGTTTCAGTTCAGAGGAAACTTCCACCAGCAGCGTGGGATCTTCCTCCCGCAGCTGGTGCAGGGCTTGTGACAATTTCTCCTCCTCCCCTTTTTTCAGGGTTTCAATGGCCATGGTCATATTGGGGGCCGGGAATTCAATGGGGGGTAATTCAAAATTCCTGCCCTTGGTATGCAGGGTATTGTTCACATGCGTGTTCTTCAGTTTCAGTGTGGCGCCAATATCACCGGCAACCAGTTCATTGATGGGAAGCCGTTTATTTCCTTCCACCAAAAAGAGTTGGGTGAGCTTTTCGGTCACACCAGTGGTTTCATTCTCGAGCTCCATCCCGCTTTTGATCGTACCGGAATACACTTTAAAGAATGACAGGTCTCCCACATGGGGTTCGGAAATGGTTTTGTAAATAAAAATACAGGCCGGCCCGTTTGCATCGCAGGGTACCGGTTCTCCTTTCTTTGTTTGCTGCGGCGGCATTTCATTGGCGCTCGGGCATACATTATCAATGAATCCCATCAGGCGGCCACTGCCCATATTCCGTTCAGCGGAAAGGCAGAACAGGGGAAACAGGTCATGGTGGATCATGGCTTGTTTAAGGCCATTCTTCATTTCGTCCTCGTCCAATTCACCCTGGTCGAAGTATTTTTCCATCAGGGTTTCATCGTTACTGGCGATTGCCTCAATGAGCTCTTTGTGCAGGGCATCGGCCTTCGCTTTTTCATCTTCCGGTATCGCAATTTTTTCCGGTTTGCCACCATTGTCCTTAAAGTGGTACATGGTCATCCGGAGCACATCAATGATCTCGTGGAAACCGGCGCCGGTCTGGCGGGGATACTGCACCACAACCACATTCGGTCCGAAATGCGATTTGGCTTCGCGTACGGTTTTATCAAAGTCGGCATTATCGTCATCCAGTTTGTTGGCGGCGAAGATCATCGGGGTCTTAAATTTTTCCGTGTATTCCCAGATGATATCCGTACCCACTTCCACTCCCATCACGGCATTCAGCAGCATTACGCCCGTATCGGCCACCCGCAGGGCGGAGATTACTTCACCGGAAAAATCATCGTAACCGGGTGTGTCAATGATATTGATCTTGTATCCTTTCCACCGGGTGTGCAGGAGCTTGCTAAAAATAGAATTACCACGTTCCTGTTCAAGTTCGTGGTAATCTCCAGTGGTGTTTCGCTCCGCGACAGAACCTCTCCGGCTGATCAGTCCTGCTTCAAATAGCATGCACTCCGCTAAAGTGGTCTTACCGGAGCCGGCATGCCCCAGCAAGACTATATTTTTTACGTGTGAGGTATCAAATTCTGGCATAGCAATAGAATTTATTGATTGAAGAAATTGTTTATGACTTGTACAAATCTTCAAAAGGTATTGAAAGAATCGTATGAACCCGGTTAGGGCCGGGGCTGATTAAAGTCAGTCCACAGCGATTCAGGAGGTTCGGGACAGGAACCTGTTGAATTCATCCCGCAGCTCCTGTAAGGTTAGTTCAAGGGCCCGGTATTGTTCCAGCAGGGATTCATGTGTGCTGCTGATCTCTTCGGTTGCCCCGGTTCGTTCCGGTGAATTAATATTCAGCCTGCGGTCATAGGTTTTGATCGCTTGTTTGAGGTCGTGAATGTTGATTAGCTGAATGTGAAATTGGTTGTGGAGATGTTCGACTTCCTGTAGTTGATCTTTGGAGAGCGGGCGGCCAGCTACCTGGCGGATCCTGTTTTCGTCCTTTGTGAATTCATCGCGGTAAATGCGGAGTTGCTCTCTCCAGGCATTGCACTCCGCGGAGAGCTGTGAGATGTCAACCTGTACCATGGGATTTAAAATTTAGGTTAAAAAAATAAAGAACTATTGAAGAAAAATACAGCCGGGGCTGGCAGATTTTTCCGGGTAATGGATTGGGTAGAGGTGGGTTAATGTTTAATGAAAGTTAGCACCAATTTGGGTAAAAACAAATTATTGCAGGAACATTTTAAAAAAAGAAATGCACAGGTAATGGCCTGTGCATTTGAATAGAATATGAATTCAGCCTGTTGACCGAAAAGCTTAATGTCTTCTCACTTTCACCCGTGTGGCTTTACCGCCTCTTGGGCCGGTAACCGTTGTTTTCTTTACCGTGGTTGTCTTTCCCCTGGGGCCGGTTACGCTGGTACGCGTATGGGTTACCCGGTAATGGCCGACGGATGCGGAGTTGCGGGTTCTCACTGTAACAGAACTGCTGCGGAAAGGCATATATACCCGGTGTGCATGCAGCACCCTGTGGGTATGCACTATTACAAAACTCCGGTGATATGGAAACCTGAAAGGATGCCATACATGCCAGGCAAATGGCCGCCAGGGTCTCCACCAGGCCGGGTAATAGTTCCAGCGCCAGGGAGAGATCCAGGGCCGGTAAACGGGACCATATACAAAACGTACAGAGGGCCATACCCAGACATTGATCAGTATCCGGGGTGCCCCTTCATCATATCCTGCATTGGGTCCGCTAAGCCGGCTGTTGTTGTAATTAATAAAGGAATCATCCTCCCCGCCGCCGTCCGGTTCCACAATAACGGCTTCACCATAGATCTCCTCATCTCCTACGATCTGGGCAATCGCTGATGTATCGCCCGTTTTTTCCAGTTCGATCACTGCGATGTCCTGGCTTTCTGTTGCGGAAACCGGTACCTGCAGCACAAATGCATGCGCGTCTTTTTCAGCTTGATCGGTCACCCGGATATAATCGGTTTCCCCATCCCCGTTCAGGTCAAGGTTATTGACATGGTTGGATTCCAGGTTGAGGGCTTTTTCAAAATCCTCAATACTGGCGGACTGGCTGAATAATTGCAGGGCTCCCTGCAGGCTGAAATGGTCCCCGGGTAACCCGGTGGAATCTACACCCGACTGGCTTTGTGCAAGAAGGGCCGCTGTATTGAATGACAGCAAAAGAAACAGGGTAAAAAGTCGTCTGTATAATTTCATAAAATGAAGTTTTTTGTCAGACAGCCGTTTGTCCGTTGGGTTTAACGGGCATCCTCCCGTAACAGAAAAATACTGGATTTTTTTGAAATTCGATAACTTGCCGGTTCTTCATGATTTCACCCAATACCATACAGCAGATCCTGGGCCGGACCGATATTATTGATGTGATCGGCAGTTTTGTCAAGCTGAAAAGAAGGGGGACAAATTACCTGGGCCTCTGCCCTTTTCATAATGAAAAGACGCCTTCCTTTACCGTCTCTCCCAGCAAAGAGATCTACAAGTGCTTTGGCTGCGGCAAGAGCGGGAATACGGTCAGCTTTGTCATGGAGCATGAGAAATACAGTTATGTGGAGGCCCTGAAATGGCTGGCTGCCCGTTACGGGATTGAGATCGAGGAAACCTTTGCCAGTGATGAACAGCGGCAGCAATTGCTCGCGGCCGACAGCCTTTATATCATCAATGGATTTGCCCAGCAGTTTTTCAGCCGGGTGCTTTTTGAAACAGAAGAAGGACGGGATGTGGGCCTGGCTTATTTTAAGGAAAGAGGAT
Source organism: Sphingobacteriales bacterium (assembly GCA_016192105.1). Classification (GTDB taxonomy): domain Bacteria; phylum Bacteroidota; class Bacteroidia; order Chitinophagales; family Chitinophagaceae; genus JJ008. The sequence goes on from JACPUV010000053.1 coordinate 174,511, forward strand.
TCCGGGAAGACATTATCAAAAAATTTCAGCTGGGTTACTCGCCCGAGCAGCGGGATGCTTTTACCCGGGAAGCCATCGCCAAACAATACAATACCGAATTACTGATCAAATCCGGGCTGGTGGCCAACCGCAATAACCAGCTGATGGATAATTACCGGGGCCGGGTCATCTTCCCTGTTCATAACCACAGTGGTAAAGTGCTGGGATTCGGCGCCCGTATCCTGAAGAGCAACGATAAGGCGCCAAAGTATATCAATACCCCGGAAAACGAGATCTATATCAAGAGCAAGATCCTTTACGGATCGTATTTCGCCCGGCAGGCCATTGACAAAGCGGATGAATGCCTGCTGGTGGAAGGATATACGGATGTGGTCTCCCTGCACCAGGCCGGTATCGAAAATGTAGTGGCCAGTGGTGGTACTTCTCTTACTCCCGACCAGTTACGGCTGATCCGGAAATACACGAATAACCTGACCATTATCTACGATGGGGATGCTGCGGGAGTAAAGGCAGCGCTGCGGGGGCTTGACCTGGCGCTGGAGGAAGGATTGAATGTGAAACTGGTGCTGATCCCTGATAAAGAAGACCCCGACAGTTATGTCAATAAAGTGGGGGCTGCGGCTTTTACCCAGTTTGTGCAAAAGAACAAGAAAGATGTTATCCTTTTCCAGTTGGAAGTGGCCCTGAAAGATGCGGGATCGGATTCAGTCAGGAAATCGGAAGTCGTGAACCGCATGGCGGAAACGATTTCCCGGATCAACAAGGCGGAGGATTTTACCCGGCAGCAGGATTATATCAAGCAGTGTGCTGAATTACTGAAGATCGATGAAGGCGGTTTGCATGCCCTCGTGAATAAATTTATCCGTGACCGGGTTTCCACCCTGGAGCGGAAACTGCCTTTCGAAGAAGCGAAGCAGTTCGAAGAAAATGCCAAACAGGCCGAACAGACCAATTTTGATGAAGCAACGTTCAACTTACTTTTTAAAGATGAATTGCAGGAACGGGAAGTAGCCCGGATCTTACTGGAATACGGGATAAAAAAATGGGACGGCCAGAAACTGATCGCGGAATATATCCTGGAAGAAATGGTGGATGAATCCCTCCTGGATAACAAAGAAGTGATCCGGCTGATCGCTGTTTTTAAAGAATTACTGGAGCAAAACCCGCAACAGGTGAACCGGGGTTATTTTATCCATCACCCCGATACCCGGCTCAGTGCTTTCGCCGTATCCCTGATGAGTTTTCCCTATGAAGAAAGCGAACACTGGCGCCGGGAATTCAGCCAGTCCAGCGGCTACCAGAAAAGTTTGTTTGAACAATCCTACGAGGATTTTATCCGGACCGTGGCCCCGGAAAACAATGAGCAGTTGCTGGGATTTCTGAAAATGGATGAAGATAAAACAAATGAGGAAGTGGAGTCAGCGGTCAATTACCTGAAACTCCGGAAGATCAAACGGATGCTGCTGGAAAACCAACTTGACCTGGAAAAAGAACACAGCCCCGAAGAGTTCAGTATGCTGCACCAGACCCACGAACACCTGAAACAAATGGAAATGGAGCTGACCCGGAAAATGGGGGCTGTAATCATTCGCTGATCCCGGTTCGGGCCATCAGCATATCACTGTACGATACTTCCACGAGGTCCTTGCCGGTAATACCAAAGGCAGACAGATAGAAATCACATTGTTCTTTCAGCTGATCCGCCCCGAGATGGCCGGCCATTTTATTTCCGGCCTCTATCTCCACGAATGAACCAAGTCCCGGTACCTCATCAATATGGAATTTCACATTGCCGATATAATAGATCTCCCTTTTTTTCTGCACCACTACTTTAATCCCGTTGGCACTGGCCAGGGCTTTTTTAAGACCGGCGGCATCTTCCACTTTTACCAGTTGGAAAGCTGATTGCTTCGGACCGGCCTGGTCAGGGCGTTCATAATAGATCAGGTTGTTCTCAATATTCCCTTCCCGGAGTTTCAGGCGTCCCTTCTGTACATTAAAGTAGGTATCTGTCTGCTGGTCGGTGCCCTTAAAATCAGCCCCCTCCGATAAAAGGTATGCCCGGATACTGTCCCCGTTCTTACAGCGGGCTTTGATTTCCACGTTGAGGTAATTCATCTAAAATTAAAAGGGCTGTACCGGTCAGATACAGCCCCTGAAAAAGTTTATAATTGATTATTCTGCCACGGCAGCCGCCTGTCTTTTCCGGCTGGCCCCGATCTCTTCTCCACGGTATCCCTCTTCACAGCGGGTAAACCGCATGGCGCTCCATACATGGTCCAGTTCCACCCGCTCCGTGCTTTCATACCCTTCACAGGTCAGGCGGTTCCAGCTGCATTCCCGGTTCAGGTCGGTAACGATCTTGGAAGTGGTCTTGGGATAAGCCACCCAGAATTTAGAGCCGGTCTTAAGAGAAGGCATCACATCTTTCAAAATTCCATTCAGTTGGTTCTCATTCACGGCAAATACCAGGGCAAAATCAATTTTCCGGCTTTTTAAAAGCGGGGTCATGTTTTTTGCGAAGGACAGCTTGCTGAATTGTTTCTCGATCGAAGAAGGCAAACCCTGAATTAAAAGATTCTTTTCGTCTGCCAGTTGTAACTTTTCAAACACAGTTTGTGACATACTTAGAAACTATTTTAATGGTTCCGGACATTCTCTTTGAAAGCGTCCGAGTTCTCAAAGCAGGGACTGCAAAGGTACTGAATATATGGTGTATTTTCTGCATCATTGTAAATAAAAATCCCGTTCCCCTGTTTGAGGAACGGGATTCTTACTATTCAGACCTAAATCATTTAGCTACAGGCTTATACCTTGCCAGTGCTTCGGGCATATATTTTTTTAACTGGTCGATCCTTCTGCCTTCTGAGGGGTGGGTGCTGAGAAATTCGGGGGGCGTCTGCCCTGAGGAAGCTTTTTCCATTCGTTCCCAAAGGGCAATTGCTTCCTGCGGGTTATACCCTGCCATGGCCGCAAAGATCAGCCCGAAACGATCCGCTTCGAGCTCGTGTTTACGGGAGAAGGGTAATAAGACCCCCAACTGTGAACCCGCGCCATAGGCACCCAGGAACAGGTTCTGGGTTTCCTGTGGTTTATTGGCTACTGCGACTGATAATGCCACGCCACCAAGTTGCTGCAACAACCCCTGACTCATCCGCTGGTTCCCGTGTTGCAGCAATGCATGGGAAACTTCGTGTCCCATAACGGCAGCCAGGGCCGCTTCATTCTGGGTTACCGGGAGCAACCCGGTATAAACAACGATCTTGCCACCCGGCATACACCAGGCATTCACCGCTTTGTCATCCACGAGATTTACCTCCCATTTATAGCCGGACAGGTCACCCGATTTGCCGATTTCACTGTAATAGGATTCTACTGCCATTACGATCCGCTGCCCCACCCGTTTCACCATTTCCGCATCCCGGTTATTTCCGTTAGCCACTACTTTATTGGTGGAAAGAAACTGCTTGTACTGCGTATTTGCCATCGACTGCAGTTCTGATTCCGGCAGGAGCTTAAACTGTTTTTTCCCGGAAAGAGAATTCTGTGAGCAGGCCACCAGGAAAAAAGAAAGCACAAAAAAAGCAAGGATCTTTTGTAGCATGATGTGGAGTTTATTCATAAGCGTTCAATCATTATACCAACTTATGATATAAATAAAAAAACTTTGACTGCAATAAAGTTAAATGATTCCTTTTAATTATTGTGCTGCTGCGATGCTTCTCTCCTCCGCTGGCGGCGGCGGTCACGGCCCTTGAGAATGGGCACTTTGCTCTCATTTCCCCGAAGGAGCCGGCCAATATTTTTCTGATGTGTCAGGAGTACCATCAGGGCGACGGCAATGGCAAAGACCCGGTAAACGGGGTTGTCCACGTTAAATATGACAAGTATAAAGAAGGGAAATGCGACGCTGGCGAGTATGGAACTGAGGGAAACAAAACGGGTCAGGTAAAGTACAAGGGAGAAGATGCCCACACAGCTCAATGCCGTCCAGGGAGAAATGCCCAGCACGAGGCCAAATAAAGTAGCCACCCCCTTGCCTCCGCGGAAGTCCGCCCATATTGGGAAAATATGGCCCACTACAGCAGCAAGGCCCAGCCCGGTCTGGAGATTCTGGAGGTTGATATCACTGTCTGCGTATTCCGGTAATAACAGGGCGAGTTTCACAGCAACAATCCCTTTGAGCATATCAGCCACCATCACAAATGTGCCCCATTTGGAGCCCAGTACCCGGTAGGTATTGGTGGCACCGGCATTGCCGCTTCCGTAATCACGGATATCAATATCGAAAAATGATTTACTTACCCAAACAGAGGTGGGGACACTACCAATCAGATATGCAACAATAATCAGAAGAAGTTCGTTCATAGAACCTTGTCTTTTTCTGTCGCTTCAGCGAGCAGAATGCGAAAATACAGAAAAAAAAAGAGAAGTGATAACGGTAAATTAACCGGTGGGTAACATTCGCTTAATATGAAAACAATAAACAAATCCAACCGTTTTTTTCCTGTTTATCAACCAGTTGCAGAGATAACCTCGCGGCTGCCGCCCTGATATCCTCTTCGTCAGCTGCCAGTAAACCGCTTAAAAGCATAACCCCACCCTTGTTGAGTCCGGATTGCAGCAATTGTAAATTGTCGAGGATCACATTTTTATTGATATTGGCCAGGATGATGTCCTGTTTACCGGCACTAGCCGCGGTATCCGCCTTAACGATCCGGATTTTTGAACATTGGTTCATGACCCGGTTTTCTTCCGCATTCTCAATGCTCCAGTCATCATAATCAACGGCCAGCACCTCTGCTGCTCCCCTCTTTTCCGCCAGGATGGCCAGTACGCCGGTGCCGGTCCCAAAATCAAACACGTTCTTTCCCCTGAAATCAAGGGCTCTCATTTGCCGGATCATCAGCCAGGTAGTGGCATGATGCCCGGTACCAAAACTCATTTTGGGCGTTATGACAATTTCCAGTTCTACAGCAGCAACCGGTTCGTGAAAGGCGGCCCTCAATGCTACAAAATCATCCACCACAACCGGCTGAAAACTGGATTCCCAAAGCGCATTCCAGTTTTGTGCGGCCACCTGCTTCACCGTAAAGGGAACCGTATAAATAGCCGCGATCTCCTCCACTACGGAGGGAATATACCCGGCTTCCTTGATAAAAGCTTTCAGGTCATTGTCGGTTTCTTCAAACCCTTCAAATCCTTCCTCTGCAAGCCGGGCGACCAGGACCTGCTGCAATTCCGGGTCTGCTACGGGAAATGTTATCTCAATATGATTGGGCATAAGTTAAAAAGCCCCGGAAATTTCCGGGGCTGTAATGGTATTTTTTAATTGGATGAACCATCCTGCTGGGCCGGTGGTCTTTGTTCTTCCCTCGGCTTTTGCTCCGGTTTCGGGATCAGTACTTTCCGGGACAGTTTGAACTTACCGGATTTGGGATCGGTTCCGATCAGTTTCACTTTCATCACATCTCCTTCTTTCACGATACCATCCAGTGTTTCCAGGCGTTTCCAGCTGATCTCACTGATATGTACCAGTCCTTGTTTACCCGGGAGGAATTCCACGAAGGCACCGAAAGGCATGATCGATTTCACGGTTGCTTCATAGGTATCACCCACCTGCGGAACTGCCACAATACCTTTGATCCAGGAAACGGCCTTGTCCACTCCGTCCTTGCTGGTGCTGAAGATGCTGATCTCGCCTCTTCCGTTGATCTCTTCAAGGTTGATCGTGGTACCGGTCTCGCGTTGTATTTCCTGTATCACTTTACCACCCGGCCCGATAACGGCACCGATGAATTCTTTATCAATGAACAGTTTCACCATCCGCGGAGCATGCGGTTTCACTTCACTGCGGGCTGCGGGGATCGTATTGTACATGGCGTCCAGGATATGCAGGCGGCCTCTTTTAGCCTGGTCCAGCGCCTGCTGCATCACTTCCATTTTCAGGCCGTCCACTTTGATATCCATCTGCACACCGCATATCCCATCACGGGTACCGGTTACTTTAAAGTCCATATCACCCAGGTGATCTTCATCTCCCAGGATATCGGTCAGGATCGCATATTTATCAGCTTTGGTGATCAGTCCCATAGCCACACCGGAAACGTGCTTGGGAATCCCCACCCCGGCATCCATCAGGGCCAGGGAACCGGCACAAACAGTCGCCATAGAAGAGGAACCGTTTGACTCCAGGATATCGCTTACCACACGGACCGTGTAAGGAAAATCGCCTGTGGGCATCATTTGTTTCAATGAACGCTGGGCCAGGTTACCATGTCCTACTTCACGACGGCTCTGGCCGCGCATCATTTTAATCTCACCGGTAGAGAAGGGAGGGAAATTATAATGCAGGTAGAACTTGGAATCCACTGATTTTGCGGCACTTTCTACCAGCAATTCATCTAAAGGAGTACCTAAGGTAACAGTTGTAAGCGACTGGGTCTCACCCCTTGTAAAAAGAGCGGCGCCATGCGGTGAAGGCAGGGCGTCTATTTCCATATCCAGGGGGCGTACTGTTTCCAGGTCACGTCCGTCCAGACGCACTCTTTCGTCGAGGATCATATCCCTTACCACGTCATATTGCAGGTCGCCATAGTAGGTGGAGGCCAGTTTCTTGGTCAGGTCCGGCAGGCTTTCGCCCTCCGCAATGTTCAGGTCCTTTTTCAGAAAATCCAGTAATTCCACTTTGATCGCATCAAAACGATCGGTCCTTTCGTGTTTACCCAATCCGCCTTTGGCAACTTCATACACTTTTTGCCTGGCAAACCCATATACTTTTTCTTTCAGGGCTTCATCAGTCGCGGGTTTGGTATAATCCCTTTTAGCTTTAACGCCGGCCATGTCACGCAGTTCTTCCTGTGCTTTTACCTGTATGCGGATTGCTTCATGGGCAATTTCAAGCGCTTTACAAAGGTCAGCCTCGCTGCATTCCTGGGCTTCTCCTTCCACCATCATCAGGTTCTTGTCGGTAGCGGCGATAAGGAAATCCATATCGGATTTTTCCATCTGGCTGCGGGTGGGGTTCACTACGAACTCACCTGCTACACGGGATACCCGTACTTCTGAAATGATTTCCTTGATGGGAATATCGGAAACAGCCAATGCAGCAGAAGCAGCCAGGCAGGCCATGGAATCCGGCATGATTTCCGGATCGCTGGAGACCAGGGTCACCAGCACCTGTACCTCGCATAAATAATCTTCGGGGAATAAAGGACGCAGGGCCCGGTCGATGAGACGGCTGGTCAGGACCTCGTAGTCATTCAGTTTAGCCTCTCTCTTAAAGAAAGATCCGGGGATACGGCCGGCAGAAGCAAATTTTTCCTGGTAATCGACTGACAAGGGAAAAAAGCTCTGTCCCTCTTTGGGTTCTTTATTGGCACATACGGTTGCCAGGATCATACAATTGCCCATGGAAACAGTAACGGATCCATCGGCCTGGCGCGCAAGGCGGCCTGTTTCAATGGTCACCATACGACCACCGCCTATATCGAAGGTCTTACGAATTTTTTGTTGTAACATTTTTTTCAGTTTAAGGGCGTTGCACCCTGTGAAGAATTGGAACGGATTCAACCGGAACTGTTACCCTGTCCTGCCCCTTACAGGATTCAGCGTCCTTTTTGCACGGTCAACGGGGGGAAAACGAAGGGTATAAAAACAGTTATTCCCAACATCCGGAAGACATTGGGAATAGTATATTTCAGGTCCTGTATTCTATTGAATTGAACTTCGGAGCGAAAGACTTTCCCAACTCCCGGGTTGGAGAACGGGTTTATTTCCTGATTCCGAGTTTCTCAATCAGCTGGCGGTAACCTGTCAGGTTATGCTTTTGCAGGTAATTCAGTAAGCGCTTCCGTTTACCTACCAGCTGCATCAGTCCGCGGTGAGTGGAGAAATCCTTTTTGTTTTGCTGGAGATGACCGCTGATCTGGCTGATTCTTTCAGTCAGCAGGGCAATTTGTCCTTCAATGGATCCGGTGTTCCTGGCAGAACCCGCAAAGGTTGTTAAAACGGTCGCTTTTTTTTCTTTTGTTAAAGGCATCTTTTTAATTTTTAAATTTCATCCGATTTTGCATCTTGTATTAAGGCGGCAAAGGTAAGATGGTTTCTGCTAACAGCAAAGGCTTTCCCTGGCTTTTTTTGGCCCGGTTTTCCCCTCTCATAGCTGATAATCAACCCATAACTTACCTTTGTCCCATGGAAGAACTTTCCCGGGATACCCGGAATATACTCAGACTGCAATTGCCCACGGACCCCCGCTGGGTTAACCTGGCTGATAAATCGATGGAAGAGATCCTGACAGATCATGCTTATTGTGAGCAAAAAGCAACTGCTTCCTGTATCTCCCTGATCCAGCGTTACAGCAGCCGTGAAAAGCTGGTGGCCGAACTGTCCCCGGTCGTAACGGAGGAATGGGGACATTTCCGGATGGTGCTGGCTGAATTACAGAAAAGAAAGCTCAAACTCGGCCGGCAGCGGAAAGATGAATATGTGAACGCGCTGCTTGATTTCCAGCAAAAGGGAGGTGATGCCGAAGGGCGGATGCTGGATCAGTTGCTTACCATGGCCCTGATAGAAGCGAGAAGCTGCGAACGTTTTAAACGGCTGAGCGAAGGTCTTGAAGATGCCTATATGCAGAAATTTTACCGGCGCTTTATGGAAAGTGAAGCGGGGCACTACACCCTTTTCATCGAACTGGCTGAGACCTATATTGACCGGGAAAAAGTGAGACGGCGTTGGAAAGAATGGCTGGAATACGAAGCCACGGTGATGCAAACAATGGATGTCCGCGGTGACCGGATCCACTGACCCGGATTACCCCCCATCGCCCATTTACCGCAATCGTTTGTAGCTGTTTTGAAAAAACGGATGAAGTATTTTTAGCCTGTATATGAAAGAACCGGCCTACCAGGAAGCCTTGTCTGCTTTTGTAAATCCTCCCTGCGAATTTTCAGTCGAAGCGGTTTCCGGCGGACTGATTAATCATTCCTATAAGATCAGCAAAAAGCAAAACGGCCCTGCTTTCTTATTGCAGCAAATCAACCGGCAGGTCTTTCCGGATCCGGAAAAATTACAGGAGAACTACCAGCTACTTTGCCAATACATTAAGGAAAAACAGCTCCCTTTTTTTATACCGGCGATGGATTATTTTCCCGGTCAGCGTTCTGTGTACACGGACCGGGAACAGCGTTGCTGGCGGGTGTTTTCCTTTGTTGAAAAAACAAGAACACTGTACAGCACTGACCAACCGGAACAGGCAGCGGCTGTGGCAGAAACCTTTGCCCGGTTCACTGCGGCATTCAGCCAGATGGACAGCCGTCGCCTGCATATTACGATCCCTGGTTTTCACCATGTCTCGAACCGGTTCAGGCAGTTCCGGCAGGCCCTTGCCGGTGCATCCCCGCAGCGGCTGATTAAATCCGGCGGGCTGATCCGGGAATTAAATGACCGGGAGCACTATGCGCAGCTATACGATGCATTTACTGAATCAACCGCTTTCCCGCTCCGCGTCATGCACCACGATGCCAAGATCAGCAATGTATTGTTTGATGCAGGAAGCGGGAAGGTGATCTGCCCGGTGGACTTTGATACGGTCATGCCCGGCTATTTCTTCTCTGACCTGGGTGATATGATTCGCTCCATGGCAGGTACAGCCGATGAAAACAGCCGGGATTTCGGAGGATTGGAGATCCGCCCGGCCATTTACCAGGCAATCCTGAAAGGTTACCTGGAAGGAATGAGTGACTTCCTGACCCCCGAAGAAAAAAAATACATCCATGCCGCCGGCCTGCTGCTGGTCTATATGCAGGCCCTGCGTTTCCTGGCGGATTACCTGAATAATGATGTGTACTACAGGATCAGTTATCCCGGACACAATTTAGACCGGGCCGGGAACCAGCTTGCTTTATTAAACAAACTGGAGGAATTCCTCGCCGATAACTATAAATTTACATGCTGATCCCCCGGGATTTTATTTATTGCTTATGGCTATTCAACAACAAGTATGTTCTACAACTGCGTCCGGGCAGCAACTGATTCATTTTACCCTGCGTAATGAGGCCGGTACCGAAGTTAAGATCACCAATTACGGAGCCATCATCACTTCATTCTCCCTGCTGCAGGCAGATGGTACCCGGAATGATATCGTGCTGGGATTCGACAGCGTGGAAGCATACCGCAGTGACGAATACCTGGGCCAGTATCCCTATTTTGGCTGCGTGATCGGGCGCTGTGCCAACCGGATCAAGGATGCCGTTTTCGAAATCGACGGAACAACCTACCCGGTTACGCCCAATTTCGGAACCGACCAGTTGCACGGGGGGCTGACAGGATTTGATAAAAAAATATGGGAACTGGTCAGTTTTGGCTCAACCCCCTCTCCTTTCGTGGAGATGAAATACCTGAGTCCGGACGGAGAGGAAGGTTATCCCGGCAACCTGGAAATCAGCATCCGCTTCGAACTGACCGATGACAATGAACTGAGTTATGCGTTTACCGGTACCACGGATAAACCCACTGCCGTGAACCTCACCCATCATGGGTATTTCAACCTCAACAATGGCAAAGGGGATATCAGGGATTATGAGCTGAAGATATACGGTTCACAGGTCCTCGACCAGGATGAAAAGCTCTGTACCACCGGCAGCCTCACGGCCGTAAAGGATACCGTCTTCGATTTCCGGAGTTTTACCCGGATTGGTGACCGGTTGAATGAAGTGCCGGAATTTGATAAAAGTTTCGTGGTGGATAAGAACCATGATCCTTCCGGGCTGGCCCTGATGGCCGAGGTAAGATGCCCGGCTTCCAAATTACTGCTCCAGGTCTATGCCACGGATCCCGTGGTTCATTTTTATACCGGCAAATGGATACCGGCCCTGAAAGGGAAAAACAATACGGTTTATGGCCCTTTCTCCGCGCTTTGCCTGGAAACCCAGATCCATCCCAATGCCATTAATATCCCGCATTTCCCTGCCATGGTATTGAGGCCGGGAGATGTGTACCGCAGTAAAACGGTTTATAAGTTGATTGGTTAACCAGTCAATCGGTCAGCTTATAAAGCTGGTTAAGAGAAGTAATTAATTTCAGCTGATAAATCAAGGAACGGGTATTTCTCCTGCAGGGCCTGTGCTTTTTCATAATGGGCTGACAGAAAACGGCGGTGTGCAGCGGTGTCGGGTTGGAAAGCTTTGTGCTTCCGGGCGATCACGATCTTTTTTATTTCCCGCATCAGGAGCCGGGATTCGTCATCAATGCAGGTAGCAGCGAATTTCTCCAGTACAAATTCGGTTGCGGGATAATTGGGATGTACCAGGTCAATATCGTAGAACCGGTAATCCCGCAGCACATCTATTACCAGTTCATAAGCCGGGAAGTAATAGATAAAATCATAGGTACTGACCAACTGGTGTACAGATTCAATCAGCCGGGCCTTGCTCCGGTTGTTTTCCACCACCCCATCCCGGGCATGACGGACCGGGCTGATGGTGAAAATTATTTTCAATCCCGGGTTGAAAAGGGTCAATGCTTCCACGCAGTTCACCAGCAAGCGGTTGATCGCTGTAATCGTCAGCATTTCCTTGCTGAACCAGTTCGCCGGCGCCCGGTGGCAATTGGCAACTCCACTGTGTAAGGAGGCCGAAGCGCGGCTGGCCTGCTCCGTTAGCCGGTAGGTGAAAGAAGAGCCGAGGGTAATGATCAGCCAGCCTGCCTTCTTTAAAAAATCATGGGCCTGCTGCCTGGATTCATTTATTTCCCGCAGGGCTTCTTCTTTATCCGTACGGGAAAAGCGGGAGTGATGCATCCAACTCTGCCAGACCTCGTTCAGCTGAAAAAGGTCCGCTTCGGTGTATTCCCGGTTTGTGATATAGGATTCGAGACTGCGGCATACACTGTCGGGCCCGAACAGGATACCATTGGGGTTTTGCAGAATGCTGAATTTTAAATCACCCAGTGCATTCCCGATATGTTCTGTAAAACAGGAACCGGTCAGCAGGATCTTATCCCGGTAGTTTATGGGTACCGGTAAATTTTTCAGGTCAATATTCAGCATGAAATCCATACGTGCTATTTAAATAATTCGGCGGCCATCCGGGAAGCATGGGCGAGGACTTCCTGATCCATTTTTCCGAGCAAGTGCCGGGTTTCAAAATAAGGGATCATTAATTCCGTGTCCATATTCCCCACCAGCTCATCATCGGCCATCGGGCAGCCGCCGATCCCTTTCAGTGCGCCGTCAAAGCGCCGGCAACCGGCTTTAACAGCGGCATCCAGTTTCTCCTTCCAGTTTTGGGGGGTCGAATGCAGGTGAACCCCGATCTCTGTACCCGGCAGGGTTTCCACCAGGTAACGGGTCAGGGTATAAACCTGTTCCGGTTTTGCCAGCCCCACGGTATCAGCCAGTGAGATGATCCCGATATCCATCGCCACCAGGCGGTTCACCCATTCAAAAACAATTTCTTCATCATACGGATCGCCATAAGGATTCCCGAATCCCATCGAGATATAAACCACCAGTTGTTTCCCGGATTTCACGCAAAGCTCCTGGACCTCTTCCACCCTGCCCAGCGATTCCCCGATGGAACTATGGGTATTCCGTTGTTGAAAAGTCGCAGATACCGAGAAGGGAAAACCGAGATAACTGATCTCGTCAAAGACCACTGCTTCCTCTGCTCCTCTCCTGTTTGCGATGATGGCCAATAATTTCGACCCGGAGTCAGCGATTTCCAGGCGGGAAATCAGGTCCCGGGTATCTGCCATTTGCGGGATGGCTTTGGGGGAAACAAAACTGCCGAAATCAATCGTATCAAAGCCGGCTTTCAGCAACAGGTTGATATAAGCCGCCTTCTTTTCCACCGGGATCAGTGTTTTCCATCCCTGCATGGCATCCCGGGGGCATTCAATAAGTTTCACCTGGTTCATAGACCGAATTTCAGTAAAAAGGCTGACAGAAATGTGCTGCACCGGGGAATTGTATCATTTGCAGGCGGTGAATACCCACCCCAGCTATTTACCCAGGCGCTGCTTCATCGCTTCATAAAGTATAATTCCGGCGGCAACCGATACATTCAGGCTTTCGAAACCGCTTTTCATCGGGATCTTGATTTTTTCATCGCAAATTTTCATCAGAGCGGGATAAATCCCCTTTTCCTCGCTGCCCAGGACAATGGCGCAGGGGATGGTAAAATCCGTTTCACTGATGGTTTTAGCTGCCGTCATTTCGGTAGCGAAGACCATTATTCCGTTCAGGTGCAGTTCATCGACCGCTTTCATCAGGCTGTTGACCCGGCAAACCGGGATTTTTTCCAGGGCCCCGGCCGAGGTCAGGATGGCGTCTTCATTCAAGGCTCCCACTCCTTTATCAGGAATGATGATGGCATGCACCCCGGTGCAATGAGCCGTCCGGGCAATGCCCCCGATATTACGGATATCGGTGATCCCATCGAGTACCAGGAAGAGAGGCGCTTCACCGCTTTCCATTACAAACGAGATCACATCCTGCAGGTCCTGGTACTGCACCCGGGCGATCAGGGCCACACACCCTTCGTGGCCGGTGATATTAAATCCATTCAGTTTGGCCACCGGGACATAATTGATGGGAACCCCGTTCTGCGAAGCCAGTTGTTTCAGTTCCTGGATATCGGTTCCCCGGGCCATCGTATCGAGGTAGATCCTGTCGAGTTGCGGCCCATTCCGCAAAGCATCCATGACGGCGGTGCGGCCAATGACCAGGGAGCTTTTTTTGGGCCGATGCGGCTGTCTGAAATTTTTCACGCCGTAAAATTAAGTGATTGCCCCGGATGGAAGGGCTGTATGAAATTAAAAACCCTGAGAGATTTTACAATCTTCCAGGGTTTTTCAAGTCCTCACGAAACGGGTATTATTTTATGCCGAATGCTTTTTTTACTTTGTTCACGAAATCGAGTTTCTCCCAGGTAAACAATTCCACTTTTCGGGTAATGATCTTAC
>JACPUV010000012.1 GCA_016192105.1 Sphingobacteriales bacterium
AGGCGGGAAACTGAAGTATATAGAGAACCGGGAGACGGGGCTAAGGGTAAGAGGAGAGGTGAAGGGGATCGGGGTAATCCGGATGAAGGACCGGACCTGCCTGCTGTTTGCCGTCAACAGTGAAAAACCCGCCTTTTATACAATTAGAAAATAAATTGCAAAAACAATAGTTGATCTTTTAAACGGAGGGCCAGGTCCTGGTTGTATCAGATAAATAAAGATATTCGCCTGAATTGAATACTCAGCAATCATATCAGCTTAACGGGCTTTCTTGCCGCATACTGAAAACAGCAGGCCTGTGGCTGGTACTGCTGGCAGCCTGCACTTCAAAAAAGGAAGTAAAAGATCCGTTGTTTAAAACAAGGGACAGCAAGACCACCGGCATTGAGTTCCGGAATGATCTTACATATACAAAGGAGTTCAACCTGTTTAAGTACATGTATTTCTACAATGGCAGCGGGTTGGGTGCGGGTGATTTTAATAAGGACGGCAAAGTGGATCTCTTTTTTGGCTCCAACCAGGGACAGAATCGTCTGTACCTGAACGAGGGCAACCTGAAATTTGCGGACCAAACCCTTGCTGCCGGTATTCCCGATGACGGAGGCTGGACCACCGGGATATCGGTGGTGGATATCAATAACGACGGGTGGCTGGATATCTATGTGTGCCGGGTGGGTAATTTTGAAACCCTTAAAGGAAAGAACCAGCTGCTCATTAATCAGGGAAACAACAAGGAGGGGATCCCCGTTTTTGCAGACGAAGCAGCATCGTACGGACTGGCTTTCTCTGGTTTCAGTACCCAGGCTGCTTTTTTTGATTATGACCTGGACGGCGACCTCGATATGTTCCTGCTGAATCACTCGGTGCACCAGAACGGGACATTCAAACCCAGGGCGGAATTCATCAATACCTATCATCCTTTATCCGGTGACCGTTTTTACCGGAATGACAGGGGACATTTTACGGATATAACCAGGGAAACCGGAATCCAGAGTTCCGCGATCGGTTACGGCCTAGGCATCGTGGTCTCCGATGTGAACCTGGACGGTTACCCGGATGTCTATATCGGGAATGATTTTCACGAGAACGATTATCTCTACATCAACCAGCAAAACGGAACCTTTAAGGATGAATGCACTGAGCAGATGATGCATACCAGCCAGTTCTCAATGGGGGTGGATGCGGCGGATATCAATAATGATGGCTGGCCGGAGATCATTTCTATGGACATGCTCCCCGCCGACCCCTATATCCTCAAGCGTTCTCTCGGGGAGGATACCTGGGATATTTTTAATTTTAAGATAGGGGCGGGATACGGTCACCAGTACACCCGGAATAACCTGCAGGTGAACCGGCGCAATGGTCTCTTCAGCGAAACCGGTCTCTACAGTGGTATTGCCGCCACCGACTGGAGCTGGGCTCCCCTTTGGATGGATTTTGATAATGACGGACGGAAGGATCTTTTTATTTCCAACGGGATCCCCAAGCGGATGAATGATATTGATTATATCAATTTTATTTCCAACACGGAAGTGCAGCAGCGTATCAGCACGAATTCGATGGATGAAAAGAATATGGCGCTGATCAATAAATTTCCCGAGATCAGGTTGCCGAATAAATTTTTCTCCAACCAGGGGGATCTTTCTTTTAAGGATGAGGAAAGCCGGATCGAAGGAGACGAAGCCACGTTCTCCAACGGATCGGTTTGTGCCGACCTGGACAATGACGGTGACCTCGATATTGTCGTCAATAATATCAATGCCGCCGCACTGCTTTATGAGAACCAGTCCGCAAAAGCGGGACAACCCGGATCACTCAGGATTCACCTCTCAGGCCCCGCCGGAAATGTGAATGCCCTTGGCAGCCGGGTGGTTTTGTTCTCGGGAAAGGAAATCAAAACCTGGGATAAAAATCCTGCCAGGGGATTTATATCCTCCATGGAAACAGACCTGCTGATTGGTTTAAAGAATACAAGGATCGACTCTATGTACCTGCTGTGGCCGGATAACCATTGCAGTAAAATAACACCGGACAGCACGCGGTCTTTCCTGAACCTTACCTACCGGCCGGGTCTTCCCCTGTTTGATTTTAACAGCATCCGTAATTTTTATACCCTCAGCGGTCCGCATGCTACAGATATAACGAAAGAAACCGGCCTGGATTACCTGCATACAGAAAATCGTTTTGCGGAGTTTGACCGGGAACCCCTGATCCCGCATATGTTTTCGACAGAGAGCCCGGTTGTGGCAATCGCGGATATCAACAAAGACGGGCTGGATGATATTTTTATCGGTTCTGCCAGGAACCAGGCGGATCAGCTTTTTTTGCAACAAACTTCCGGGGTCTTTAAAAAAAGCGGGCAACCGGCCCTGCAGGCAGACAGTGCTTATGAGACCACCGGGGCGGTATGGGCCGATGTAAACAATGATGGTTATCCCGACCTGGTTGCTGCCAGCGGGGGAAATGAATTTTACGGGGAGGATACACATAACAGCCCGCGGGTTTACCTGAATACAAAAGAAGGCCGGCTTGTAAGGAAGACCGATGCGTTCAGCAATTTATACCTTACGGCATCGGTTGTAGCTGCCACGGATTTCACCGGTGACGGATTCATTGACCTTTTCATTGGTGCAAAAACAGTTCCCTGGGACTATGGTAAGATCCCTGCTTCGTATTTGCTGGTGAATGATGGCAGCGGTCGCTTTACTGATCAAACGGAGCAGTATGGTCCTGGTCTTAAAGAAGCCGGCTTTGTGACCAGCGCCACCTGGACCGATCTGGACGGGGATACCCGGAAAGACCTGTTATGCACTTTCGACTGGGCAGCCCCTGCTGTATTTGTATGGGAGAAAGGCCGGCTGGTAAGAAAAGAAATATCCGGGAAAAAAGGCTGGTGGAATTTTATGCTGCCCGTGGACATTGACCAGGACGGGGACCTTGATTTCATTGCCGGTAACCTCGGGCTGAATACCCGTTTAAAGGCCAGCGAAGAAGAACCCGTGCAATTGTATGTAAATGATTTTGACAACAACGGGAAAAATGAGCAGGTACTGACCTATTACCTGCAGGGGAAAGAAATACCCTTTGCCAATAAAGCGGAACTGGAGAAACAGATGCCGGGGCTGAAGAAAAAATATTTATATGCAGAGGATTTTGCAAAAGCAAAATTAACCGGGCTGTTTAGCAGGGATAAACTGGAATCAGCGACCCGCCTGTCTGCCGGTTATTTTTCCAGTGCGCTGTTCCTCAATAATGGGAACCTGCGGTTTGAAGTGAAAGCCCTGCCGGTTGAGGCGCAACTGACAACAATGAGGGCGGCTGCCATTGTACAGGCCAACGGAGACGCCCTTCCCGATATCCTGCTGATGGGTAATTATTATGAGAACAATATTGAGATGGGCCGTTATGATGCCGGCTTCGGCACTCTGCTGATCAACCGGGGAAAGGGTTCCTTTACCGCGGAAGCATTGAACGGGCTGGCCGTAAAAGGCCAGGTGAGGCAGATCGCCCCCCTGGTGATCAATAAACGGGAGGCCTACCTCCTGGCGCTGAATAATGACACGGCCAGGATCATCCGTTTTGGTAAATAAGAAGAAAGATCACATCACGGGGTAATAGATCCGGGTAATCCATTTGCTGCTGTCCTTTTCCTGCAGGCGATCCGTTACCAGTGATTCGAAAGGAATGGCCGGGGCGATCCGTTTGTGATCATTCACATAATTCAGAATTTGTCCATAGGCCTTCCTGATCTCACCCGGGCCACCTTTTACTTCGGTGACCAGGATATTGCCTCCTCCCAGCATCCAGCGATAATGGATATCTCCCGAATCCGGCAATCTCCTGTTCACAGGCAGGGCAAGTTTTACCAGGTAATGCACACTGTCCGGGGTAAATACATTCAGCATCGGGAACCCTGTTTCAACTGCCTGCTGTTCCTGTAGGTAATTTTTCAGCCGTGCTACCAGTGAATAAATATAAACCGGGTCCGGTACCGTTTTTATTTCTGTTGCAATAAAGACCAGGTTGGAATCGGTCACGGACTTTTTTTGTATATCATAATCGTAAACGCCGGCGACAGCGGAATAAGTATGGCTGATGGATTCCAGTATAACCCTGAGTTTTTCTTTTATTTTTTTTGCACGATACCAGGCGTTGATGCGCTGAAACGGATTAGAAGAACCGGGGACACTGGCTTCGAGGTGCAGTGTACTGGAATCCGTTCCGATAGCCAGTAAAGTCAGTTCCGCTCCGGTCCCGAGGTTCCCGTCACTGATCGAAAAGGGAAGGGATAAAGTACGCGGAGCATCGGGCCGGAACCGGGTGTTGCCCAGGATATAGGCGCCGGAAGCATCGGGTGTTTTATCCCCGGGCCACCATTGGGTCCAGGAAGCCGGGTTGCTGAGCTTCCGGTACAGGCCATCCTTATTGGCCGCTATACGGACCGATGTACGGATGATCATCTTCCCCGGTATAAAAAGATAGACAGCTGCAAAAGCTCCGGTCAGCAATACAAGCAACAACAATATCCATTTTTTCATGTGGCAGATCCATTTCTTTATCAGCACGGAAAATAATACATCCCCGGGTTATCACCCAAACCAATTTAACAGTGGGGGGCCTGTTTCACTGCGGTGCCGGGATCTGATTTTACCACAGCACAGCCGCCTGGATTTTCCCAACAGCAAACGTTTGCAACAGGCCGGCTTCCGTTTATTCCACGCAGGTCTCCCGGCTGTTTTTGTATTTTCCATATTTAAACGATTGCACATGCCCCTGGCAAAACCCCGGTTAAGTTTCTGGCAGATTATAAACATGAATGTCGGTTTTTTTGGCATCCAGTACAGTTTCGGGTTACAGCAAAGTGCAGTCAACCCGATCTATGATTTTTTAGGAGCGAAGCCGGATGAAATCCCCTGGCTGAATTTAGCTGGGCCCTTTACAGGCCTGGTAATACAACCCATCATCGGCGCACTGAGTGATAAGACCTGGCATCCCCGGTTTGGCCGGAGAACGCCTTATTTCTTTATCGGCGCAATGATCTGTAGTGTGGCGCTCTTTCTTTTCCCCTTCAGCAGTACCTTGTGGATGGCGGCCGGATTATTATGGATCCTGGATG
The DNA here is from genome assembly GCA_016192105.1 of Sphingobacteriales bacterium. Taxonomy (GTDB): domain Bacteria; phylum Bacteroidota; class Bacteroidia; order Chitinophagales; family Chitinophagaceae; genus JJ008. Next base: position 5,117 of record JACPUV010000012.1, read on the forward strand.
CAGGTAATAATACTGCCATGGAACCTTACAGAGCCTTTGTCGCGGATAAACTGGATGCATCACAGCAACCCACCGGTTTTCAGGCCCAGAGTTTCTTTACCGGTTTTGGGCAAACACTCGCCAATATATCCCTGTTCATATTCCCGTTGATCTTTATTGGTAAGACCGGCAAACTTCCCACCTGGGTGTTTGCTTCATTTTTTTTAGGGGCTGTTTGTTCCATTGCATCAATCTGGTGGAGTGTACGTACCACACCGGAAATTCCCCCAACGGAAAAAGAACTTGTTGCCATAAAGAACAAAAACAGGGGCATGCCGCATCCGGCCATACAGTTTTTCCTGTCCATTATCACCACCCTGGTTGCCTATTTCGTTATTATACTCCTGCTAATCCCCTCTTTTTTTTCCAGGGGTTTGATAAGAAAACTACTGAACTATGTCGCATCCCATCCCACGTTGAAGATTTTATTTGCGCAGAATGTGGAAATTATAGATGCTGTTACCCAAATGCCAAAAGTAATGTGGCAACTTGCCTTTGTGTACCTGTTTCAGTGGTATGCACTTTTTTGTTACTGGCAAAACTCGTCCAAGAGTATTGCGCTTTCTGTATGGAAGGCCACCCCGGAATCAGACAGCGGGCGCTATGAAAAGGCAGTGAGCTGGACCGGGCTGGTCAACGGATGGTATAATATTGTGACTTTTTTATGCGCTTTTGGCCTGGTCTGGTTTGCCAGGAAGTATTCGCCGAAGCGGGTACATTTTGGTTGCCTGGTACTGGCCGGCGCGGGCCTGCTGGTCTTCCCTTTCATTGAGAATAAATATTTTCTTTTTCCGGCTATTACCGGTTTCGGAATCGGCTGGGCCAGTATGATGGGTATTCCCTACCTGATCGTTGTCGGCAGTATTCCGAAAGAAAGATACGGGGTGTACATGGGCATTATCAATATGATGATTGTGATCCCCATGTTTATCCAGACCATCACGTTTGGGTATATCCTGAAAAATTTTTTACACAACAATGCCGGGTACGCGATTGCCTTTGGCGGTGTTTTGTTACTGATTGCGGCCTTGCTGACTTTACGGATTAAGGCAGGGAACAACACGGGGGATGCTCCGGTTCATCTTTCTGCCGGGCATTAAACTAACAGGAGGAAATAAATTGAGTTACTACTGTATGAATAAAACATGAGACCGGGTATATGAACAAAATACTTTGCATTGGGGAAGCCCTGATTGATATGATCTGTACGGATAAAGGCAAGTCCTTATCTGAGGGAGAGAATTTTTTAAAAAAACCCGGGGGGGCTCCCACGAATGTGGCAGCGGCTATTGCTGCTCTCGGCGGACAGGTGGAGCTGGCGGCAAAACTGGGAACGGACCCTTTTGGTCAACACCTTGTAGAGGTGATGAAAGGATTCGGTGTGGGCACTGCCTATATGCTGCGCGATGCGGATCATTTTACCACATTTGCCTTTGTATCCCTCATGGAAAACGGGGAAAGGGATTTTTATTTCAACCGTGGTGCAGATGGTCAGCTGAACACGAACGATATTGCCCAAATCAACCTGGAGGAAATCAGCCTGGTTCATTTCGGATCAGCCACCGCATTCATGCCCGGCCCCCTGCAGGAAGCGTACACCTGGCTGCTGCAGCAGGCCAGAGCCCGGAACCGTTTTGTGAGTTTTGATCCGAATTACCGGCATCTTTTATTCAGGAATAACAGGGCTTCCTTTATTGAGCAAAGCTGGCATTTCCTTGAGAACTGTGATTTCTTTAAAGTAAGTGATGAAGAAGCACTCCTGTTAACGGGGGCAGCTGACCCGGAACAGGCAGCGCAGCAATTCCTGGAGAAGACCCCCGCGGTATTTGCCATTACACTTGGAAAAGATGGAACCCTGCTGGGAAGGGAAGGCCGGACAACAATCATTGAAAGTATTGCCGTGAATCCGGTTGATACGACCGGCGCTGGTGATGCATTTGTGGGGGCCATCCTTTACCAGCTGACAACGGCTGATCCGGTACAACGCAACCAGGCAGACTGGGAGGGCATGATCCGGAATGCCAACAGGGCCGGGGCCAGAACCTGTGAATACCTGGGCGCCATGGAAGCATTTAAACACCTGAATAAAAATATATTTAAATAACCCGCAACTTGTACAACCACCGGTTACATCAGCAGATCAATGCTGTTTTACAGAAGGAACAGATCGATATTGGCGGCGCCGATAACCATTTCTTTACCCGGTTTATCGCCAATGCCACCGCTATTGATTCACTTTTTCAGGAGATCTACGGCCGGGATGATAACCGGGATCCTTTTTTTGACCGGCTGATACAACAGGTTGTTCAGGCGTATATACAACGATCGCGCCGGCTGAGAGAAAGAGATGCGGAGAAAGCGGCGAAGGGGCACTGGTTCCTGAGTAATGAGATCACAGGGATGAGTTTGTATGTGGACCGTTTTTGCGGCAGTCTCACAGAACTCGGTAACCGGCTGGATTATTTCCGGAAGCTCGGGGTCAACTTCCTGCACCTGATGCCGGTATTTGAGAGCCCGGAAGGCGAGAGCGACGGTGGCTATGCTGTTGCTGATTTCAGAAAAGTGGACAAACGCTTTGGTACACTCGAAGACCTGCTCGGGCTACAGGAAAAAATGCAGGAGGAGAATATGTACCTGATGCTCGATATCGTGCTCAATCATACTTCAGATCAGCACGAATGGGCAAAGAAGGCTAAGCAGGGTGACCCGGACTACCAGGATTATTTTTATATGTATGCGGACCGGCAGTTGCCGGATCGGTTCGATCAAACCATGCCCGAGATATTTCCCGAAAGCGCCCCGGGCAATTTTACCTGGAATGAGGAAACGGGGAAATGGGTTATGACCGTATTTCACCGGTATCAATGGGACCTGAACTATACAAACCCCACGGTATTCCTCGAGATGCTTGGCAATATCTTCTTTTATGCCAATCTTGGGGTGGATATACTCCGGATCGACGCGCCGGCTTTTATCTGGAAACAAGCCGGTACTACCTGCCAGAACCTTCCGCAGGCGCATACCCTTTTACGGCTGATCAAGCAGTGCGTGGAAGTAGCCGCTCCGGGAATGGCCTTACTGGGAGAAGCCATCGTGGCACCCAAAGAGATTATGAAATATTTCGGGACCGGTTTATATACGGCCAAAGAATGTGATTTCGCCTACAACGCCACGCACATGGCTTTGCAATGGGATGCCCTGGCCACCGGTGATACCCGGGTGATGCTGGCCGCACAACACGAAATCATGCAAAAGCCCTTTGGAACTTCCTGGATCAACTACACCCGTTGTCATGATGATATCGGCCTCGGCTATGATGATTATATGATCCGGCATGCCGGGTATGATCCTCGTGAACACCGGCGCTTTCTGAAAGATTATTTCTCGGGAATATATGCCGGCTCCCCTGCCCGCGGCGCCCTGTTTTCCGTGAATCCAAAAACCAATGATGCCCGGATCAGCGGCTCGCTGGCCTCGCTTTGCGGGTTGGAAAAGGCAATCGGGGAGCAAAATGAATCAGCTGTTCAGCTATCGGTTGCGAGAATTTTATTGATGCAGGCCCATAGTTTTTTCCTCGGAGGCCTGCCGGTAATTTTCTATGGAGATGAAGTGGGCTATACCAACGATTATTCCTACCTGCAGGACGACAGTAAAAGTTATGACAACCGGTGGATGCACCGGCCGCTGATCGACTGGGAAAAATACAGGAATATCGATAAAGAAGGGACCCCTGAACACCGGGTCTTTAGTGCCACCCAACGGCTGATCCGCATCCGGAAAAAATTAGTTGCAGTGGGGGATTATAAGAACCTGGCCTGGATGACACCGCACAATATTCATATTGCCGGTTACCTGCGGACTTTCGAGGACCAGAAAATCTACTGTCTTTTCAATTTCCGGGACCAGCCTTCCCGCCTCACCTGGTTTGCATTCAGGGAACACGGGGCCGTACCGGATTCATTATATGACCACTGGCAGGATAAAGAATACGAACCGGGACAGGATCACGAATACCTGCTGCTGGAACCTTACCAGTTTTTATTACTGGAAGCGCGGTAGCCGCTGCCGTTAGTCCGCTGCACCGTATTGACTGATCAGGGCCAGTAATACGCCATTGGTCCAGCCAAAACCATCCTGCCCTACGTATTCCCCGCCTCCTGCTTCAAGCTGCGTATCCACCACATTGTATTTTTCCATCAGTTTACCTGTACGTTTGAATACATCCGTGTTTAACCGGATCCAGCGGCGGGCAATCTCTGTTGCCAGGTCATGAAAACCATACTGCTCCAGGCCCCGGATGACCATCCATTGGAGGGGCGCCCATCCATTGGGGGCATCCCATTGCTGCCCGCTGTTTTCGGTTGTGGTGAGTAACCCGCCGGCTGCCAGGAATTTTTCCCCGAGCATGCAGTGTATGCTGGCTGCTTTTGCAGGTGTACAAACGGAAAAGAACAGGGGCAATGCTCCGGCCAGTGTCAGGCCATCCTTTTGTTTTTGCGCCCGCCAGTCATAGTCCATATAGAATCCGGCCTCTTCGTTCCAGCAATAGGTATCAATGGCGTTTTTCCTTTTTTCGGCAAGTGCCTGATAACCGGCCGCTTTTTCATTTTCATTGCTTAACCCATAGGCCATCGCCAGGGTTTGTTCCATTTTCAGCAACAGGCAGTTCAGGTCCACCGGCAGGATATCTGTGCAATGGATACTGGAGAAATCATTTTTCTGTTTGAACCAGCGGCTGCTGAAGTCCCAGCCCGATTCAGCCCCGGCCCGGAGCTGACGGTATAATTCACCGGCCGGCTGCCCCGATGTTGCGGCGAGTTCCACATCTTCCCGGTATGATTCCGGTCTCGGGGTATCCTGATCATCATAATACCGGTTCAGGATTTCCCCGGCGGGCAACCGTACGGTATGATAAGATGCGCCGGGTTTCTCACCCGGTTCCTGGGCCCCTTTCATCCAGAACCGGTATTCTCTTTCCAGCTGTGGCAGGTGGGTGATGAAGACCCCGTCTCCTTTTTTTTCTGCCAGCAGGGCGAGCATCAATGGGTAAAACGGAGGTTGCGAACGGCCGATAAAATACTGCCGGTTGCCGTTGGGAATATAACCCAGTGTATCGATCAGCCAGGAAAAGTTATTGATCATGTTTTCGATCATCTCATACCACCCCGATTCTTTTAAACCCAGCATGGTGAAATAACTGTCCCAGTAATAGATCTCGCCGAAACGGCCGCCCGGAACGATATAGGGAAACGGAAGGGGTACCAGGGTCCCTTGCGCTGTACCCGGTTGCCGGGTCAGCACGGTCCAGAGTGTTTCAATGTTTTCCACTACTGGTTTCCGGGGATCGCTGCGGTAATGCTGCGAATGAGGTACAGGAAGTTCATACTGTTCCAGTATAAACTTTTTCAGATCAAAGCCCGGTTTATCTTTTTGGGACAGCCAGGCCGTCCGGATCAATTCTTCGGGGTATTTAGGAATGCAGTCTGCAAAGGTCTTTCCATCGGGAAAGATCCTGCTCATTTGCACGGCTTCAAAGAGCGGGCTGGTGCCGGTATTCCTTTCGGTTAAACTCATACTGCGAAAAATTAATGGGAACCGCCGCTGCTGAATACGGGAGCCGTACCGGTTGCGGGTTGCATTTTTTTAAAGATGAAAAGAAGAATGATCAGCAGGAGGAGGGGACCCAGGGAAAAATAAAAAGCCGTCTGACCACCGTAAGCGCCGAAAATATGCCCGGTGATAATAGAACCGGTGGTGCCGCCCAAAGCGGAGAATACCACAATCAGTCCCGACATGGATGCATGTTTATGAGCGGGAAGATTGCTTAGAATGATTGAATTAATAGCCGGGTAAACAGGAGCCAGGAAGAGCCCGATCAGCGGGAAGGCAAAAGCCACCAGGGGGATATCTTTCAGGCTGCTGATGGAAGTACCCGTCATGTTTTTTGTCAAGGGTACCGTAATCAGTACCAATGCCCCGGCGGCGAGGAGACAGGTCAGCAGCACAAAGATCCAGTCGATTTTCCGCAGCAACAGGCCGGCGAGGAAGCGGCCCAGGGCGATCGACGCGGATAAAATACTGGCCATTTGAATACTCAGGCTGGTGGACAGGCTGAGCACATCTTTATTGAAAGTAGGCAGCCAGCTCATAATACTTTGTTCAATCAGCACATAAAAAAAGGCGCAGCCGATAAAGACAATGACGAGCGGGAGCAGGATCAGTTTCAACATTCCCCCGAAATCACCGGATAGGGATTTGGCTTCTTTTTTTTCCGCCTGCCGCACTGCAGATTCATCCAGCGGGGCGGAAAGCAATAACAGGAAGGCAAGGATGGAAAGCGCGGCGAGGAGATAGTAAACGGCAAACCAGGACCTGGATTGCGGGTGCTCATTGTCAACAAAAGCACTGAAAATAAAATTGCCGCTTAGTACACCCACCATAAAAAAGGATTCCAGGAAACTCATCAGGCTCAGGTGTTCTTTCTTGCTGCCGGTAACCAGCCCCAGGGTGGAGAATACACTCACTTTGGTCAGGGCAAAACTGACCCCGGCCGTGGCAAAGAGCAATTTGGTCATCAGGAAACTGTTGACAGAAGGGATCACCAGGCACATGATGGAAACAAAAGCCAGCGCAGTCAGCATTGTTTTTTTATAACCGATACGAACTACATAAGAAGCAACCAGGAAGGAAGTGCCGGCAATACTCAGGTCCTTAAATGCTTCCAGTATGCTGGCGGCGCCTTTGGAAACCCCGAAATTATGCTGTACCTGGAGAATGACAGTTCCCACGCTGTTGAGCAGGATGGCAAATACAAAGTAATTCAGGAACAGGGATATCTTGATCTTGGTGGTATTCATCAGCAATCATTTGAGGTGAAAATCCGCCGGATGAACGGGATGCCGGCTATAGGACCATTGCTTCTAAAATAAACTATCAGGCAGTCATGAGCAAGCCGGGTTGTTATCTATAACGTTTGCGTGGATAAATAAGCGGGATCAGATGGAACCGCCTTCCATCAGTTCTGCTTCGAGAAAACTGACTTCCGGGAAGGGCTCCTTGCGGAGGGCCGACATCATCCGGGAAAAAGCCAGTTTACCGAGTTTGGCCCCGTTGGTCTCCACGTAAGTGATTTTCGGATGATACATGGTGGGGAAGAGCCCGTTGCTGATGCTGATCACGGAGATATCCCCGGGCACATCGAGTTGCAGCTCATGTATGGCATGCATGGTCCCAACCAGGATCAGGTCGCCCATGCAAAAGATAACATCGGGTTTATCTTCTCCTTTCAAAGCAGCCAGGGCTACTTCCCGGGATTTCTCAATGCCTTCGGGATAATCAATGCTGAGTTCTGGCGCCGGTACGTTCTGTTCCAGTGTCTCCCGGAAAGAAGCCGCCCTCATTTTGGTGATACTGAGATGGGGATGCCCGAAAAGTCCCAGCACTTTTTTCTTTTTCTTCTGAAGGATCACTTCAGCTGCAAGCCGGGCAGCCCTGGCATCCGGCAGGCAGACTTTGAAATAATCCGGGAGTTCGGGTACCCGGTCAAAAAAAATGACGGGTATCTTCATATCCCTGAGCCGGTGAAAGGCAGCCATATCTTCTGTTTCGATAGATACAGAAGCAAATACACCCGAGACCATATTCTTCCGGAACAAATGCAGGTTGGCGTTTTCAATTTCCAGCTGGTCCCTTGATTGCATGATCAGTACGGAATACCCCTGCTGCCGGGCTTCTTCTTCCACCGCTGCAATAAAGGAGTCGTAAAAAAAATTATTGATGGACGGAACCAGGATCCCCATTACATTGCTCTGCCGGGTCCTTAGCTGCACCGCATAACTGTTCGGCTCATACTCCATGGCCGTAGCCAGTTCCCGTACCCGGGTCTTGGTATGTTCCGAAATATCCGGGTGATTCTTCAGCGCTCTCGATACGGTCGAGATACTGATGCCCAGTACTTCCGATAACTTTTTCAGTGTACTCTGCTGCATACGCGGGTTTTTGCCAATGTCCTTGTGTAACTAAAGATACTTCTTTTCCGGCCAACGGATCAACCCCTGCCTGCCGTTAAAGGCGCAGGGAGAATGCTAAACAGTAATTCCGGCCCAGGATGGCCATACACCGGGCCGGGGTAAAACAAGGGCCGCCTGGTGAAATTCTGTTTATTGGCCAGGTTGCTGCCGGTAGAGCAGTATTCAGGGCATCGGCAAATGCTTACCTGGGATAGCTGTACAAAACGGACAAGCTGTATTTCCGGTAATAGTGATATTCGATACCTTCTTAAAAGTTTTTTTTACTGGGGGTAACAAGGTTGTTTAGTCCGCTTCAAACTACTTTTTGTTTGTCTTCATGTTATGGGTTGTTGTTTTTGAACGGCGGGTTGTTTTGTGTCACATTGCTTTCATAGCTGTAATGGGTTCATAGTAAAAAGGGCGTTGTAAAGATTTACAACGCCCGCTATGCTTATGTCAGGAAAAGAAACAGATTCACCAGGGCCGTATTATAACCGGATGGTTATCCCCGCACTGACCAGGTAATCCGCGAATGCAGCATCGCCCTGTACATGGGTGCCGGTATCCGCACTGCGCCGTTTATCGGAATCGCTTTGGGTCCGGTCCCTTTTCAGCGCCACCGGGATGGCGAGGTTATAACTTAATTTTTTTGTCACATAGGTAACTGCGGGTTCGGCAGAAATAATATAACCCGGTCTCCGGAACCCGCGGCTGCCGCCAACCAGGTCCTTCGAGGGAAGTCCTTCCGTACGGATCCCTCCCGACAGGGTAAAATGACCGGTCATATAACTGATACCGCCCCGGGCCATGTACAGGTCGGGAACACTCATGACGTCGGTATTGTATTTTTTAGCCGTGGCAGAAGCTGTGCCGCCACGGGTGGTGGATGTACCGTTCACTTCCCGGGGATTGATCAGGTAGAAGAAACTGCCATACACCCCGAATTGCGGAGAGAAGTTATAAAAACCGTTCAGTTCAAACGTGATCCCGGTACCGCCGTCACCGGGCTGTATGGATTGGTCCACCGGGCCCAGTACACTGGAGTCCGCTTTTTTGTAGAAGTAATCCTGGTAGTTGAAATTGCCGGTCGGAAGTTTGATACCTGCGCCTAACTGCAGGTTCGCTTTGTGGGATTTGGCCGGATCAAACATCCAGCGATAGGCGGTTACCCGGGCATCCCCGATTCCAAAGGAATGAGTGTTGTGGCGGGTCAAGCCATCGTGCTCATATAAAGAGGAACGGCCAAAAGCCATGATGGGGAGGGTCATGCCAACAGACCACCTGGAGTTGAGGGTCCGGGTGGCAGTAATGTCCATCTCATAGGAGTGATTGATAACCTGGGTTCCTTTTTTCACCCTTTCTTTTTGTTCTGCTGTGCCCACAAAATGTTTATAGGATTTAAAATACCGGTTATTGATATTGACTTCCCAGCCTTTTGCATCCGACGGACGGCTGCAAATACCGGCGGTTCCTTTTATGGCGACACAGCCCTGTGCCTGCACGTTATTGCCGGCGAGGACCAATACGGCCATCACCAGGCAGTTATATACCTGTTTCATGTAAAATCGTTGGTTTTTGTTTGTAATTACTTTTTCATCCGGAGACGCTGATTTACCAGGTCTCCTACTTTTCTTCCATATTCCGTACTGACAATACAGGAATAATGGAAATGAATTCCTCCGTAGAACCGGGCCCAGTTGTTTTCTTCAGCCGCCTGGCGGAAAGAAGTAAAGGACCTGTTCTTAATTCCAAACTCCAGTTCAGATGTATCTGTATAAGCGAAGTGATCTCCAAATACGCTGGTCAGCGCTTCCGCCGCGGATGATGAAACCGTACTGTGCCCGCAGGTGTACTCCGGGAAGGGAGGAGTCTGCAGGTAGGGTGTCCAGTCCGCGTCAATATATTTATTGATCACGGTTTCCGGCCGTACCGTATTGCTCCTGAATTTCTCGTCCCAGCACTGGATAAAGGCATCAAACATGGCAATGGCTGTTTTCGCATAGGCATAAACGGTGGTGTTAAAATCCACCCCCGCTTTTTGCGCGGCGATGCCAACTATATTCATCCAGTGACCCGGGGGGGAGAATTTCTTGGTCATAAACATCACGTGTCCCGATACATTCAGGCGCGTACCCAGGTCATCCCAGAATTCAGCAATATGCTTTTGTTCGTCCGTTAAACTGTCGCCGGCGTTTTTTATCAGCATCACTTCCCGGTAATAATCACTTTGCTTGTTCTTAATATCGAAGGGAAGCGGCGGTGGCGGGGTAAACTGGCTGGCGCTGTCCATTACCAGGGTCCGGATCTCCCGCCAGTGCGGCTCCAGGGCCTGTGCATACATGGGCGGTGTGGGGATCCAGCGACCCGGTGTATCGATCACGGTGTATTTCGGGGCCGTTCTTGTTTGCGCATAGTTGTCCTTCTTGCTCCAGGCAAGGATTGCTTTACCAACTTCTTCTGCAAAATCAACCGTATTCCGGAATACGCTGCCCGGCATGCCATGGTCTTTTACCAGTTTTTTCAGGCTGTCCACATACACCTGCATACTGCCTTCGGGAAAAGTGACGGCTTCACCCAGTTTGCAGAAAGCCAGGATACTGGCAAAAGGAAAATCAATTTCCCGGCCGGCAGGAGGGGCGGGTACTTTACCGAGACCGTTTATCTGGCCGGCTAATGACTCGAATTGCCCGGGATTGCCGGCTGCCATGACTTCATAGGCAGCGATACTGGCATACAGGTAATTTCTCGAAGCCACGATGGGCGGAAAATTATTCTGCATGACCACGTTGTTCAATTCCTTGACCGTTTTGGAATACAGGAAAGGATTGCCGGTAATTTCTTTGTAATCATTCTTATTGTTGCAGGCGCTTACAGTTATACATGCTGCCATCGCTACCAGTGCTATACGCATAGTTGTTCTTTTGGAGAATAGGGGTAAAAAAATAAAATTGAAATGGAGTTGGATGCAATCAGCATTTTGGGGGTGCATGAGGAACTTTCCCGAATGAATCGGGAAGATAAACAGAGAGATCCATGGTGACCGTTACTGCAATAACGGGCACCGGTTGTAAAGCAGGAAAAATCAGTTGATCGTCAAAATCACCCAAATTGGATTTGACGGGCGTAGATGGATGTTGTTTGGATGCCCCGTTTTCAGCGGGTCCTGCCGAAGCAGTTGACCGGGTCAGGTCATAGCGCATATCTTTCAGCTGTTGCCTTGACTGGTTGGGGATACACTGGAAGATCACGACATCTCCGTCGATCTTCTTTTTTACGTAGGTATAGGAACTGCCGTCTATTTCAATATTACCATAATGCCGCTCGTATTCCGTATAACGCTGCTGGTAAGGCATGTTCAGCGGTACCCGCACCTCCACCAGGTTGTCTTCCTCATAAATATCCTGATCAAGCAGGGATTCCAGTTTCCGGTCGGCCTGCTGTTGCAATACGGAGATAAGCGGGTAATACCCCCCTGCACTGAAGAGGAGGGCGAATGAAAAGAATATGGCAAGGGTCTTTCTCAAGCAGTAACCGTTACATTATATTATCGCACAATATAAGTTTTTTTCCCAGGGCCGGCGCCAGTAATAGTCAGGCTTTTCCAATGACCGGGTAATGCCGTTTTTAGCTGCACGAGGCCACTGGTGCTGATCTCGATTCCGCCAAATCCCATCAGTACACTTTGCAGGATGCCCCCGGCTCCGGTGGCGAAATAAGGATTGGTTCCCCCCCTGGTTTCTGCAATCACCCTGAATGGTGGCAGCAAATTAGGCAGGTAGGCCTCTTTGAACCATCGGTAGGCTTTATTTCCATCCCCCAGCCGGGCATAGAGGGTGGTAAAAACTGCCTGGGTCATGGCCGGTGTTCCTTCATTGGGTACACGGGTTTCATAATATTCGAGATCCTTCCGGATCTGTTTCGGATCGGTCACTTCTTTCAGGGGGTAAGACAAGAGGTTTACATCCGCCTGTTTGATCCCCTCCCCGGCATAGGCCGCATGTTCTTTGGTCACCGCATCGGGGAAATGAAGGATGGGAATATTGGCTGCCACGTTTAACCAGTCGGGATCGGGTGTAATGCCAAGCTGTTTTGCAGCTTCCGCGGCATATTTCAGGTTGGCCCTGGCCGCTGCATTGGTAAAAGCATCATTGTCCACGTTCTCGGCCCATTCATCGGAAGCCACCACATTTTTAATATCGTACTGCCCCGGGCCATTTCGTTCCACCCGGCTGGCCCAGAAATCAGCGGTCGCGGAAAGAATCGGCCATCCTTTTTCCTTCAGCCATTCCCGGTCCTGTGTTACGCAATAATAATTCCAGGCCGCAATGCCCACGCAGGCGGTAATATGATGTTCAAAAGGTCCGCTCAGGGCCCATACCGGTGTTTCTTCCACACCGGATGCCGCGCTTTCCCAGGGAAACATGGCTCCTTTGTAGCCCTTACTGAAGGCATTTCTTTTCGCGGCATCAAGACGCTGGTACCGGTATTCGATCATGCTTTTTGCGAGTTCGGGATGCAGGACCAGGATGGCCGGGAACATCCAGAGCTCAGTGTCCCAGAAAACATGCCCGTTATAACCCAGTCCGCTTAAGCCCATGGGAGAAGGAGATAAAGCGGTTCCTTCCCGTGAGAAAGAATAAAGATGATACAGCATACTGTGTATATCCTGCTGGGCCTGCGGATCACCTTCGATCAGGATATCACTTTTCCAGAGTTCCTCCCATGCCCGGGTATGAAACTGGAGTAATCGCTCTCTTCCTTCCAGTTTGGCGAAGATGGTGGCCCGTTCAGCTTCATTCAACGGGTCATCGTGATGGGCTGAGGTCAGGGAGGAGCCGGCTATAGAGAAACGGTAGATCTCTCCGGCTTTTATTTTCCGGGAGAATTTCATCAGGTGCATATTATTGTCCCACATTTCATGAATCACCTGCGGTTCTTCCCCGTGTTGCTCCGGGAACAAAAAAGTATTGCTGGCACACATCAGTAATTTCCCCGTCGGGCTTTTAGCGGAAGAGGTCAGCAATTGAATGCGGGTATGCGGCCGTTCAATTTCATTGTAATAATTCTGTACATCTTTCAGTGCATCCGGGGCTTCCATCACACTGGCCCCGCTGATCAGGATATCTTTTTTAGCGGTGATGCGGATGTCCATCAGCACGGTAAAGGGCAACTGCCGGAGCGAATAACAGGTATAGCTTACCGAGGCTTTATCACTGTAATCAAAGGACGTGGTAAACGCGGCTTTTTTCATATCCAGCTCCTGCTGCATGTTCGCGGCTTCCGCGTTACCGATATTCCGGCCGTCAATCTCCAGCCGCATATTGAGTAAATTGAAGCTCCGCAAAAAATTGCTGACCCTTCCTCGTCCATACAGGTCATAGGCACCGGCCAGCACCACTTCTTTTACTTTGAAAGGTTCGGGAGCTGATACAATACCGATCATACCGTTGGCCACTGTAATGCCATAATACTGAGAAGGGTCTGTTTTACCGGAGCTGATCTTCCAGGGATCTGGCTGGGCAGAAAGGCCGGTTGAAAAAATAAAAAGTATAAAAAGGCCAATACCGCAGGTAGATTTCATATGGAAACTTTGAGTTAAATTAAGGACAACCATTCTTTTCCGGTTGGGTTCATTCTTCCGAAATCGTTTCCGGTGGAAAACCAGGAAAGGGATCGCGGACAAGGGAAAACAAAGCTACCCGGCTGATTCTTATCAGCCTGTTTCGGACTTACTATTTTATGGCATGGGGAAGGGTGTCATTTTTAGACTGATAATCAGTGTTTTAGCATGGATTCCGCACCTTTTTTTTGCATGATTATGATCAACCCTCCAAAATTGCGGAAAAAAATATTTTTTGGAACCCTTAAAATAATGCTAATATTGTGTGTTTAATACACATTTAAATGTGTCTTTGATACATAATGTGTAACAGAAAACCTGATTGCTAAAAATTTAATGATTGCTTATGTTGCCCCAAAAACTCATGAAGGCAGCCGGTATGATTGTACTGGCATTGTTGGCGCAGATCTCCTTTGCGCAGGACAGAGTGATTACAGGAAAAGTCAAGGATTCTAAAGATGGTTCCCCGGTACAGGGAGCAAGTGTTGTTGCCAAGGGTAACCGCACCGGCGCTTCAACTGCTGCTGACGGCACCTTCCGGATTTCCGTTCCTTCTACTGTAAATGCACTTGTTGTTTCCTCTGTAGGCTTTGCCACACAGGAAGTTTCTATTGAAGGAAAAACATCCGTTGAAGTTTCCCTGGTAGTGGTCAATGCGTCCATGGGAGAAGTAGTGGTAGTGGCCTATGGTACCCGCAGAAGGGGTGACCTGACCGGTTCCGTTACCGCTGTTTCCGCTAAGGATTTCCAGAAAGGGGTTATCAACTCTCCGGAACAACTGCTGCAGGGTAAGGTAGCCGGTTTGCAGATTACCAGCGGCGGTGGTGCTGCCGGTGGTGGAAGCCGTATCCGTATCCGTGGCGGTGCTTCCCTGAACTCCTCCAATGACCCGCTGGTGGTAATTGACGGGGTACCGGTGGAAGGAAACGGCGTGGCCGGTTCAGCCAACCTGCTGAACACCATCAACCCGAATGATATTGAATCAATGACTGTTTTAAAAGATGCATCTGCCACCGCATTGTATGGCTCAAGGGCATCAAACGGTGTATTGATCATCACGACCAAGAAAGGGGCAAAGGGCAAGATGAAATTTAATTATAACACTTCTTTCTCCGTGGGTGTGATCGGGGATAAAGTGAATGTGCTGACCGGTGACCAGGTCCGTGAGATCATCAATGCGGATGCCGCGGCTACCGGGAACAACACCTATAAAAACCTGCTGGGTACGGCCAATACCAACTGGCAGGATGAGATTTACCAGTCCGCTTTCGGATGGGATAATACGATCAGTGCCAGCGGAAGTCTTGGTAAAATACCTTTCAGGGCTTCTATCGGTTACCTGAACCAGGATGGTATCCTGAAGACGAATAATTTCAACCGTTTTTCCGGTTCATTGAATTTATCTCCCAAGTTTTTCAATGATTACCTGAGTGTGAACCTGTCTGTAAAAGCCAGTCAGACCAAGAACCGCTTTGCCAATGAAGGCGCGATCGGTAACGCGGTTAGTTTTGACCCCACCAAGCCGGTACTGTCCGGTGTGAAGGAATGGGGCGGTTACTGGGAATGGCTGCAAAATGACGGCAACCCGATTGACCTGTCCAACCGCAATCCCCTGGGTTTACTGAACCTCCGGGACAACCGTTCCAAAGTAGGCCGTGTAATTGGTAATGTACAGGTGGATTATAAACTGCATTTCTTCCCCGACCTGCATATCCTGGCGAATATCGGTTTGGACTATGCCAGTGGCAGCGGGAATGACAATATTGACTCCCTGTCTCCCACTAATTATAAGACAGGAGGCCGCAGATCCTATTATGAACAACAGAAGGTGAACCAACTGGTTGATTTCTCCCTGTTTTATACCAAGGAGATCAAGAGTATCCGCAGTAAGATCGATGTACTGGCGGGTCATAGCTACCAGGATTTCTACACCAAGGTTCACAATTTCTCTGCTTTTAGTTACAGGGCAATTGCAGACCCCACTAAACCGGCTAAACTGGATACGATCCAGGGTTCAGAGCCCACTTTCCTGACCGACAAACCGGAATACAGGCTGGAATCCTATATCGGCCGGATCAATTTCACGGTGATGGATAAATACCTGCTGACGGCCTCGATCCGGAGTGATGCCAGTTCCAAACTGAACCCGAATGACCGCGTGGGTTATTTCCCGGCATTGGCCCTGGCCTGGAAAATGAAAGATGAATTTTTCAGGACCTCTAATATTGTTACGGATTTGAAACTGCGGTTGGGCTGGGGTATTACGGGTCAGCAGGATGGAATTGATTACTACTCTTATTTGCCCCGTTATTCCCTCGGTAATGCTTCCGCGCAATACCAGTTCGGGGATGCTTTTGTAAGTGTACTGCGTCCTGAAGGATATGATCCCAACCTGAAATGGGAAACCACCACTACCTCCAATATTGGTATGGATTTCGGGTTCCTGAAAAACCGGATCTCCGGTTCTGTGGATTACTATTCCCGGAAAACAAAAGATCTGCTGGCCCGGGTAGCGGTAGCAGCCGGTGCCAACTTTGTCAATGAGATTGTAACCAATGTAGGGGACATCAAATCGGAAGGTGTGGAAATAACGCTGAATACCACTCCGGTTAAAACCAATGACCTGACCTGGGATTTTGGGGTGAACTATACCTATAACAAAGCGGAGATCACTAACCTGCTGAAGAATCCTGATCCCAACTTTAAAGGACAGGAAGTAACTTTCATCGGTGGTGGTACCGGTAACAGCATTGGTATCAATGCCGTGGGTCATAGTCCGAATACCTATATTATGTACAAACAGATCTATGATGCGGACGGCCGTCCCATTGATGGATTATTCGAAGATATCAACCGTGATGGTATTATCAACAGCGATGACCGCTACCTGTACAAAAAACCGGCTGCCGATGTGCTGCTGGGTGTGAATACACAGGTAACCTACAAGCAGTTCAGCTTTGGCCTGTCTGGTCATGCGGCCCTGGGTAACTACCTCTACAATAACGTGAATTCAAATAACGCGGTATTAAGGGCAATCAAAAACCCGATCAATTTTATTGGTAACGCAACCACAGATTACCTGAATACAGGGTTCTCCAATAACCGTTATTTCTCTGATTACTATATTGATAATGCTTCATTCTTCCGCCTGGATAATATCAACCTGGGATACAATGTGGGTAAAATTCTGAAGGACAAGGCATCCCTGCGGGTGGCTGCCAGCGTTCAGAATGTATTTGTGATCACTAAGTACAAAGGATTGGATCCGGAGAGTGCCAACGACGGCGGGGTTGACAATAATATTTACCCCCGGCCCCGGATTTTTTCCCTGGGATTCAACTTTGATTTTTAATTAAAAAAATTATTGAGTCATGAAACATATATCAATAAATAAACTGATTCTGACAGGGGCGTTCCTGGTAACACTGGCCTCCTGCTCTAAAAAACTGGACCTGTTCCCGCAAAATGATCTGACCAGTGAGACCACCTATTCCACTGCGGCCGGTTACCGGGCCGTGCTGGCCAAAGTATATGCCGGCCTGGCCACAACAGGTAATGCCGGACCTGCCGGTGCCTCTGATATTCAGGGACTGGACGAAGGTTCCCAGTCTCCCTTTATCCGTGGTTTCTTTAACTGCCAGGAACTGCCCACCGATGAGGCCGTTGTTGCCTGGAATGACCAGACCATCAAGGATTTTCATAGCCTAAGCTGGTCCAGTGCTGATCCTTTCCTGAAAGGAATGTATGCCCGCCCGGTTTACAATGTAATGCTGGCCAATGAATACCTGCGGGAATCCACCGATGATAAAGTAGCCGGTCGTGGTATTACCGGTGCCGAAGCAGCCGAGATCAAATCCACCCGGGCGGAAGTCCGTTTCCTCCGCGCTTTCAATTACTGGGTGATGATGGATATTTTCGGTAAATCAACCTTTATCGATGAAACCAATGTGGTAGGTACCACCCTGCCCGGCGAAAAAAGCCGCAGTGAGCTGTTTACCTTTATAGAGACCGAACTGCAAGCGATTGACGCGGACCTGAAACCCGTTAAGACCAGTGAATACGGCCGGGTGGACCAGGGCGCTGCCTGGGCTTTATTAGCAAGAATGTATCTCAATGCACAAACCTATACGGGTACGGCTAAATGGACAGAAGCCATTACTTACGCAAAAAAAGTAATTGCCGGCGGATATTCCTTACATAGCAATTACCGTGAACTGTTCATGGCGGATAATCACAAACGCACCAATGAGTTTATTTACGCGGTGAACTGCGACGGACTGCACACTAAATCTTACGGTAATACCACTTTCTTTGTGCATTGCGCTTCCGGCGACGATCACAATGAATACGGGGTAGGCGGTGGCTGGTACGGATACCGTGCCACCAAGGGCCTGGCTGACCGCTTTACCGATCTCAGCGGTTCTTCCGATAAGAGAGCAATGTTCACCACTTCCAGTTTCGGAACCAGTCCTTCACAGGTCGCTATTTCCGATGTGGGCAATTTTAATAATGGGTTGCACGTAAACAAATACAGGAATATCCGGGCTGATGGCAATCCCGTTTCTGATGCAAACCGCGATTTTTCTGATGTGGATTTCCCGATCTTCCGTTTGTCTGAAATGTACCTGATCTACGCGGAAGCCGTGCTGCGCGGCGGAACAGGCGGAGACCTGGCTACAGCGCTCGGTTATATCAACCTGATCCGGGCAAGAGCGTATGGTGATGCATCCGGAAATATTTCTGCCGGTCAGCTCGACCTGCAATTTATCCTGGATGAAAGAGCCCGTGAATTGTACTGGGAAGGACACCGCCGTACGGACCTGATCCGTTACGGATTACTGACCACCGGTACCTACCTGTGGCCCTGGAAAGGAGGCGTTGCATCCGGAACTTCAGTGGATAGCAAGTATAATATTTTCCCGATACCTGCCACCAACCGGACCGCGAACCCGAACCTGACACAAAACGCCGGTTATTAATCTTAATTATAAAATTGCTCGATTATGAAAAGTATTTTGAAACTTCTGTTTGGTTCTCTGGTTCTCGGAGTGGGAATCACTTCCTGCGAGAAGGACGAGAACAAAATCTATTATGAAGGAGCTACGGCGCCGGTGCTGACCGCTTCCACGACGGCTGACATGGTATTGAATAAAGACAATAAGGATGATGAAGCGGTTAAATTCACCTGGACCAACCCGGATTACCGGTTTACCACCGGTGTCAGTTCCCAGGATGTTACCTATACCCTGCAGTTTGATACTGCGGGTGCCAATTTTACCAGCCCCAATATACAGGAAAGAGCGATCGCGAAGGAGCTGGGTGTAACACTGACCGTAAAGGACGTGAACAGCTTCCTGTCTAAAATGGAGCTGAGTGCCGGTACGGCTTATAATATGGATATCCGGGTAAAGGCCAGCCTGATCAATAGTGCATTGCCTCTTTATTCCAATGTGATCAAAATCAGGATCACTCCTTACCTTGACTTTGCCGTGGAGCCTCCCGGAACCGCCGGCAATAACTACAGTGACGGTACATTATGGGTAGTGGGGGATGCATTTGCCGGTGGATGGAATAACCCGCTGCTGGCCCCCTACGATGTTTCCCAGAAATTTACACGGATCGATGTACTGCACTATGAACTGACAGTTCCTTTCAATGCAACCGGTGGTTATAAACTGGTTCAGACCATGGGCGTATGGGGAACACAATACCATGCGCTGGATGGAACAGCTGCACTTTCCGGAGATTTCGAGAAGAGAGATGCTGATCCGCAGTTTCCTTCACCGGGTGCCGGCAGTTACAAGATCGAAGTGAATTTTCAAACCGGTAAGTACAAGTTAACCAAATTATAATCTATTAAAATTGGTTTAAAATGAGAAAGACAATTAAAAATCTAATTATAGGTGTACTGTCGGTTGCGGCTTTCGCCGGTTGCCAGAAAGTACCGGATCTCCCTTATTATGACAACGGGACAGCCGTTACCCTGACAGCAGATAAAACAGCAGTTGCACCCACCCCGGCTGATTCATTAAATAATGTGATCAGTTTTACCTGGACCAACCCTGAATATAAACAGGATTCCTCCTTGTATAAGTATGTACTTGAGATTGATTCAACCAGCCGGAATTTTGCAAAAGAATCCACCAAGATCGTTACCGGCAGCCTGGGTACTACCCTGACCGGGAAGGAACTGAACGCCATCCTGCTGAACTATGGATTTTCGCTGGGGGTACCGTATGATCTCGATGTTCGTGTGACCTCTTCTTATGGGAATAATAACGAAAGTTATACATCAAACGTGCTGAAGATCCAGGTGACACCTTATAACGATCCTTCTGTATTATCAACAGCAAATGCTTCCGTTACCTGTGCCCTTGCAACAGCGGCCCAGTTATCCAATACATTCTCCTGGACCAAGTCTTTTAACGGGTATAGCGGAAATGTAACTTATGTGTTGCAATATGACTCTGCCAGCAAGAACTTTGTTGCGCCGGTGGAAATTCCTGTTGGTGTCAATCTTTTTACCAAGGATTTAACCGAGGGAGAAATGAATGAAACAGCCCTGACCTCCGGAATTCCGGGTGGAAATACCGGGAAAGTGGAATACAGGATTAAAGCCACTACTGCGCAGGGTGCTATCTCTTATTCCAATGTGGTGAATGTGACCATCCAGAGTTATATACCGATCCTCCGGTTCTACCTGCCCGGCGGTTACCAGGCTGCTACCGGAAATGGTAACAACTGGGATCCGGGAACAGCTCCTGAGTTTATCCGGGACCTGAGACCAGCCGCGCTGAACAAACTGTACTATATGTACATTTACCTGCCTGCCAATGCAGAATTTAAAATCACACAGGGCCGTTCATGGGATGTTAACTATGGCGGATCAGGTGGTGATTTATCAGGCGGCGGCGCAAACCTGACAGTAGCCACAGCCGGTTATTACCGTATTTCCATTGACAGGGTTAACCTGAAATATGATATCCGGGAAGGAAGAATGGGCTTTGTGGGAGGTGCAACCGGAGCAGGCTGGACACCGGCCAATGTATTCCCGAATTACGCAATGGGTACTTCTGCCAAAAACCTGTTTGTAGGTCTTACCGACTTTACAACCGGTGGCTGGAAACTTATTGATCATAACGACTGGAATAATGGTGATATTACCGTGCTGAATGCGAGAAGTTATGGATCAGCCGGTCCCAGCGGAAGTTCATTGCTGATCAATGATGCCAATATGCCTGATATCGCAACAGCAGGCCGTTACAGGGTGATCTGGGATGGCAGGGACGTTGACAATGTTAAATATGAAATGTCTCCGGCTGCCGAAATGCGCGTTGTTGGGGATGGTATTCAAGGTGTGCCTGCCTGGAATCCCGGCGCCAGTCCGCAAATGACCTATTCCGGGAACGGGGTATGGACCATTACCGTAACCCTCGTCGCCGATAAGGATATTAAATTCCTTGCAGGGAATGACTGGGGCGCCTTCGATTATGAAGACAACAGTGGTGGCAGCCAGGCTACCGGTACCCCGAGAGCTATTAAATGGGAAGGTGGAAGCAACTTTAAAACACCGACGGTTACAGGTTCCTATACCATTACATTGAATGAACATACGCAAACGGTTACCATTAACTAAACCGTGCATAAATAAAGTGTAATTGACGCCGCCTCCCAAGGGCGGCGTCTTACTTTTGGATATGAAAAAATTGCCGGTACTTCTTATCGTGGTCTCTTTATTCTGGGCCGCCGGACTCCCGGGATGCAAGCCCGGTAAACCCGTGCCTGCGCCCCTACCCGCAATTCCCTTTGCCAAAGGCGCCGATATAAGCTGGATCACGGAAATGGAAGCTGCCGGCAGAAAATTCTATAATGCGGCCGGGAATGAGCAGGAATGTATTCAATTATTAAAAAGCCTGGGAATGAACGCTATCCGGCTGAGGGTATGGGTCAACCCCGCAGCAGGGTGGAACAATACAGCCGATGTGCTGGCCAAAGCGATCCGGGCCAAAAACCTGGGAATGCGTATCATGATCGATTTTCATTACAGTGATACCTGGGCTGACCCGGGTCAGCAGGCCATACCAGCTGCCTGGGCGGGGCAAAGCCTGGCGGAACTCCAAAGCGCTGTTTACAATCATACCTATAATGTACTGGACAACCTGAAAAACAGCGGGGTGATTCCCGAATGGGTGCAGGTGGGAAATGAAACCGATAACGGAATGCTCTGGCCAGCCGGGAAGGCTTCGCTCAGTATGCCCGGTTTTGCTTCCCTGGTAAAGCAGGGGTATAATGCGGTAAAAGCGGTGGACCCTTCCATCAAGGTAATTGTTCATCTCTCGAACGGCTATGATAACAATTTATACCGCTGGATCTTTGACGGGCTTGTCAGCAACGGGACAACCTGGGATATTATCGGGATGTCCCTGTACCCCGGGCCAACCGACTGGGCTACCCGGAATGACCAGTGTCTGTATAATATCAATGACCTCATCAGCCGCTATGGCCGGGAAGTGATGATCACTGAAGTAGGGATGAGCTGGGACCAATCCGCCGCCTGCCAGGCATTCTTAACGGACCTGATCGGGAAAATGAAAGCGGTTCCGGGAAATAAAGTGCTGGGTGTCTTTTACTGGGAACCGGAATGCAGCGTCAACTGGAACGGGTATCCCAAAGGGGCTTTTGATAATTCCGGTAAGCCAACGATTGCGTTAAATGCCTTCAACTAACACCGGTACGTTGCATACTTCAGTAATTTGGATGTATGAAACGCCTTGCCATTTTCCTGCTTTTGTGTACAGCCTTGTTCCCGCAATTGAACGCACAACGGCAACAAGTGAATTTTGACAGGGGCTGGTCATTCAGCTTTGGCCATGCCGCTGACCCGGCCCGGGATTATAATTATTCCATCGCCAATATATTTTCCAAATCAGGGGCCGCACCGGCAACAGCCATCGATCCCCGGTATGATGACAGCCATTGGAGAAAACTGGACCTGCCGCATGACTGGGCGGTGGAACTTCCTTTTGTACGAAAAGAAAATTTTGATGTAATGGCCCATGGGTACAAACCGGTGGGTGGTTTGTTTCCGGAGACAAGCATCGGCTGGTACCGGAAACATTTTACGGTGGCCCGTGCCGATTCGGGGCTGCGGTTTCAATTGCAGTTCGACGGGATTTTCCGGGATGCTGATTGCTGGATCAATGGATTTTACCTCGGTCCCAACCAAAGCGGGTACCTGGGAGTGGATTTTGATATTACGGATTTTATCAGCTATGATAAAGACAATGTAGTGGTGGTGAGAGCCAATGCCACACAGTACGAAGGCTGGTTTTATGAAGGCGCCGGCATATATCGTCATGTATGGCTGAACCGGTTTAACAATACCCATATTACCCCTCATGGAGTATTTGCTTATTCCTCAGTAAACGGAAACCAGTCTGTTATAACCGTGGAAACCACAGTGGCCAACCAGTCCCCGGAGAGAACCGGCTGTTCCGTATTTACCTATATCACTGACCGGGGCGGTAAAAAACTGGCACAGGCAAAAGAACAGGTACTTGCTTTACCTGTAAACGGATCATCTGTTGTAAAACAAAGCCTCGTTATTGCGGGGGCAAGGAAATGGTCCCTGGATGACCCCTACCTGTACCGGGTGGTATCGGTGGTGAAGCAAGGCGGAAAAACAGTGGACAGTGTGAAACTGCGTTTTGGAATCCGTACCATTGATATCAAACCCAATGGCGTTTTTCTCAATGGGGAATACCTGAAACTAAAAGGAGTCAACAACCACCAGGATCATGCGGGTCTCGGGTCTGCTTTGCCGGATTACCTGCAGTATTACCGGATCAGCCTGCTCAAAAGAATGGGTGCGAATGCCTATCGTACGAGTCATCATGCCCCCAGCCCCGGATTACTGGATGCCTGTGACAGCCTCGGCATGCTGGTAATGGATGAACAGCGGTTGCTCAACAGCGGTCCCGAGTACATGAGCCAGTTTGAAAGGCTGATCAGGAGAGACCGGAACAGGCCTTCCGTTTTTATCTGGTCCATCGGTAATGAAGAGGGATGGATCCATAGCAACAGTACCGGGAAAAGAATCGCCCGGACTTTTATCGCCAAACAAAAGGAACTGGATCCTGCCAGGACCTGTACTTACGCGGCAGACCTGGGTAATGTTTATAACGGGGTGAATGAAGTGATCCCGGTCCGTTCCTTTAACTACCGGCAGTCTGCAGTGGCGGATTATCACCGGGATCATCCGGGGCAACCCATTATCGGTACAGAAATGGGGAGCACGGTTACCACACGCGGTATTTATAGAAAAGATACCATCCGTGGGTATGTACCTGACCAGGATATTACCGCTCCCTGGTGGGCCAGTAAGGCGGAGGACTGGTGGACCTTAGCGGCCACGAATGATTACTGGCTGGGCGGTTTTATCTGGACCGGTTTTGACTACCGGGGTGAACCCACACCCTACCAATGGCCCAATATCAATTCACATTTTGGGGTGATGGATATGTGCGGCTTTCCCAAGAATATTTATTACTACTACAAAAGCTGGTGGACGGATGAAGACGTATTGCACATCTCCCCGCACTGGAACTGGAAAGAAAAAGCGCCCGGTTGGAATAAGAAACAGGGTGACCCGGTGGACGTATGGGTGAATACCAATGCGGATAATGCAGAGTTGTTCCTGAACGGGAAAAGTCTCGGCAAAAAAGAGATGCCCCGCAACAGTCACCTGAACTGGACGGTGCCGTATGAACCGGGTACCCTGGAAGCCGTTGCCTATAAGAAAGGAAAAAGATTAACCAGTAAAGTGGAAACCACCGGGCTTCCGGTGGAAGTGGTGGTGACACCTTATAAAACAACGATACTGGCTGATGGCAAAGATGCAACTGTATTAAATATTACCGTACTCGACCGGGAAGGAAGGGAAGTACCGGATGCGGATAACCTGGTTAGGTTCACGATCGAAGGCGATGGGAAAATTATCGGTGTGGGCAACGGAGACCCCTCCAGTCATGAACCGGATAAATGTGAAGAAGGGGCCTGGCAGCGCACCCTGTTCAACGGGAAATGCCAGGTCATTCTACAGGCCGGCACTGAACCGGGCATGATAAAATTTGAAGCAAGGGCAACGGGGCTATGGTCCGGTGGTACGGATATCCAGGCGATCTCCCCGGAAGAAGTGGCCACTATTACAAGGAATGATAAATATAAACTGACTGCAGCGCAGGCAATGAAAAGAGAAGTGGGAAAGATGCTTGGCGCTGATATATCTTTTCTGCCTGAACTGGAAGCAAGGGGGATGAAATTCTCAGACCAGGGTGTTCAGCGGGATGCGATACAAATACTGAAGGAGCATGGATTCAACTATGTACGGCTCCGGCTTTTTCACAACCCGGCGGCTGACAGTGGTTATTCCCCCGGTAAAGGTTTTTGCGACCTGGAACATACAAAACAGATGGCCAAAAGAGTAAAAGCGGCGGGGATGAAACTGTTATTGGATTTTCACTACAGCGATTACTGGGCCGATCCCGGAAAACAGTATAAACCGGTTGCCTGGAAATCCCTTTCTTTTGAGAACCTGCTGAGTGAAGTATATGAATACACAAAGCGGGTTATGCAGGAACTGAAAGACCAGGGAACCACAGCAGATATGGTGCAGGTGGGCAATGAGATCAACCACGGCATCCTCTGGCCGGAAGGCAATGTCAGTCACTTCGACAAGCTGGCTCAGTTAGTCAATGCCGGAACGGCCGCGGTGAAATCAGTGGACCCGGCCGTTATCATGATGCTGCATGTGGCACTGGGCGGGCAAAATGATGAATCCGTTTTTTTCATTGACAATATGCTGGCCCGCGGTGTTCATTTCGATGTGATCGGTGAATCGTATTATCCGAAATGGCACGGTACCCTGGAAGACCTGGCGTATAATCTCAATGATCTTTCCAGGCGATACGATAAGGATGTGATCGTGGTGGAATATTCGCAGCGGAAAGAAGCGGTGAACAAGATCGCCTTTGAAGTGAAGGGCGGCCGGGGAAAGGGAACCTGTATCTGGGAGCCCCTGAGCACCTGGGAAAAATTCTTTGATGAGAAAGGAAATGCAAACAGCCTGCTGGGATTGTATGATGTAATCAGCGGGAAATACATAAACCAGGTAATCCCAAAATAAATATGGAAGGCGGATACAGGATACCCGGGCTGCTTCAGCCCTATGTGAATGCACAAACACTGGTGGTCCGGTCACCCGGCCGGATCAACCTGATCGGGGAACATACAGATTATAACAACGGGTTTGTATTACCGGCCGCGATCGATAAGGCGGTTTATGTGGCGGTTGATAAAACGGGAGGCGCCGCTTACCGGCTTCATTCGGTTGATTTCAATGAAACAGTGGAGCTGCCGGCTGCGGATATAAAACCCGTACCCGGGCACTGGTCCACTTATATACTCGGTGTAGTGGCACAGTTAACCGCCAGGGGTTTCCGGGTTCCCGGTTTTTCATTGACGGTTTACGGGGATGTTCCCCTGGGGGCCGGGCTGTCCTCTTCTGCGGCCATAGAATGTGCCACGGCATTTGCCCTGAATGAATTGCTGGGTTTCGGTCTTTCCCTGAAAGAGCTGGCCCTGCTTTCGCAAAAAGCGGAACATGAATATGCCGGTGTCAACTGCGGGATCATGGACCAGTTCGCCAGTTTGTTTGGGAAGAAGGGCAATGTGATTCAGCTGGACTGCCGTTCACTGGAGTACACGTATTTCCCGCTGGAACTGAAAGAGTATGTGATCCTGCTGCTCGATACTCAGGTAAAGCATTCGCTGGCCTCCAGTGAATACAATGTGCGGCGCCGCCAGTGTGAAACCGGGGTATCCCTGGTACAGGAAAAGCATCCCTTTGTTACCAGCCTGCGGGATGTTACACCGGTCATGATTGAAGAATGCATTCCTGCGAAAGATATCGTGTATAAACGATGCCGCTATGTGGTGGAGGAAAACATCCGTTTACAGGAAGGCTGCCGGGATCTGCTCGGAGGTGATCTGCATTCATTCGGGAAAAAAATGTATGCCACCCATGAAGGGCTAAGCAAAGATTATGAAGTGAGTTGTACGGAATTGGATTATCTTGTTACATCAGTAAAATCCCGCCCGGAAGTGATCGGTGCCCGGATGATGGGCGGGGGGTTTGGCGGGTGTACCATTAATATTGTGCAGCAGGAGTCCGTGGAAAAACTGCTGAGTGAGCTGACCCCTGCCTATGCGGCAGCGATGGGCAGGGAACTCCGGCATTACCTGGTTAAGGTGGAGAACGGAACGTCCATTATTTATCAGTAAAAGCAGCATATGAAGAATTTACTTCACAGCACGGATTATATTGTGCTGGCCGTGTATTTCGTGGTGGTCGGTCTCTATGGCTGGTGGATTTATACCAAAAAGAAGAACAGGGAAGTTGCGGCTTCTAAGGATTTTTTCCTGGCAGAAGGCCAACTGACCTGGTGGGCGATCGGGGCGTCCTTGATTGCGTCCAATATCTCTGCCGAACAGATGACCGGCATGAGCGGATCGGGTTTCCAGCTGGGGCTGGCGATTTCATCCTATGAATGGATGGCCGCGATCTCCCTGATCATTGTAGCGGTTTTCTTTATGCCGGTTTACCTGAAGAACAAGATCTTTACCATGCCGCAGTTTTTACATGAGCGCTACAATTCAAGCGTGGCGATGATCATGGCGGTATTCTGGCTGTTACTGTACATCGTGGTGAACCTGCTTTCTATCCTGTACCTCGGGGGAGTGGCAATCGCGGGTATTACCGGCTGGGACTTTACCCTCTGTGTATTGCTGCTGGCCCTTTTTTCCGTTTTTATTGCGCTGGGAGGGATGAAAGTAGTCGGCTATACCTCGGCGATACAGGTCTTATTCCTGGTATTCAGTGGGGTGCTGGGTTTGTATATCGCCCTGAATATGATTTCAGGTGATACCGGTATTGTCAGGGGATTTTCCATATTGCGCAAAGAAGTGCCCCAGCATTTTCACATGATCTTTGATAAGACCAACCCGAATTATATTGACCTGCCGGGACTGAGTGTGCTGATCGGTGGTATGTGGATCGCCAACCTGAACTACTGGGGTTGTAACCAGTATATCACCCAGCGGGCCCTGGGAGCCAGTCTGCCGGTGGCGCGCAAGGGGATTTTGTTTGCCGCTTTCCTGAAAATGCTGATGCCGCTGATCATCGTGGTACCGGGGATCGCTATTTATTATTTATACCAGCACAATATGATCGACCGCTCCCTGATCGATATCACGAAGGACGGGGCGCTGGTCGCGGATAATAATAAAACCTACCCGACCCTGCTGCAATTGTTGCCGGAGGGGATCAAAGGGGTGACGGTCGCGGCATTCGCAGCAACCGTTATTTCATCACTTGCTGCCAAAGTAAACAGTATTGGAACCATTTTTACCCTCGATATTTATAAAAAAGCCTTTAATACCGGGGCCACCGAAAAGAAACTGGTGAATGTGGGAAAGATTTCAATTGTGTTGTCCACGATTCTCGGAGTCCTGCTCACCCTGGCCATAGGCGATGCGCTGATGGGAGAAGGGAAACAGGGGTTTCAGTATATCCAGGAATATACGGGATTTGTATCCCCGGGCATCTTTGCCATGTTCCTGCTGGGCTTCTTCTGGAAAAAAACCACATCCAATGCGGCGCTTTTCGCCATTATCGGAGGCTTTATCTTATCCGTGCTCCTGAAATTCCTGCCGGGATGGGTGGACCTGGAATCGCTGAACCAGATCGGCTTTGCGGTACAGAATAAGGCGGGGGTATTTGAAATTCCTTTCCTTGACCGGATGGCCATTGTGTTTTTGCTGAGTGTACTGGGGATGACCGGGATCAGCTTGTATGAAAACGCGAAAGGGGTAAAGCCAAACGGGCTGGAGGTGGATGTAAAAATGTTCAGGACCTCTACTTCCTTTGCGGTCGGATCGCTGATCATCATCGGCCTCCTGGTCGCTTTGTACACCGCTTTTTACTGATTTATTATTTTCAGGGTTTAGCCGGCCGGGGAAAAATAGAGTCTTTACCCGGTCAGCTTACCTGTTTCTGGTGGTCAATGATAAACTGGATGAGCTCTTCGAGGCTGCAGTCAATCGCTGAAACCGCTTCCTGTATTTCTTCCCGGCTGACCTGTGCCGCAAAACCGGGTGTCTTCAACCGTTTCAGTACACTCTTTACTTCCAGCCCTTCATAGCGGGTGGGGCGAATCAGGGCCACTGCGTGGATAAAACCGGAGAGTTCATCAATTGCATAGATCATTTTATCCATCTTACTGACAGGGGTAACGCCAAAGACCGAGGGACCGTGCGAAGCAATGCAGTGGATCAGGTCCGGGTCAATATTTCTTTTTTCCAGTTCTTCGATAATGACCCGGCAATGCGCATCGGGATATTTTTCCCAGTCGGCATCGTGCAACAGGCCGGCCTGTTCCCATTTGCGGGCTATGAGCTCATCGGCCCCTTCTTTTTCAAGAGCCCAGGCCTTCATATTGGCAGCCACCTGTTTCATGTGCAGGCGGAGCCGTTCATTGGGGACCCATTCATTCAGTAAAGCCTGGGCGTCTTCCATTGACAGGAGCTTGCCGGTATTGGCCGGATCGCCAAAAACAGAACGGCCGAGATTGCGGTTGGACATATAATAGTATAGAGGTGATTACAGGGTTCTTTGGCTTCACTTACCTTTACGGCACAGGAAGACAGGAATATGGAAGAAAAGATACTAAAAGGGGTCATTTCATTTGTCAATTACGAAAAGAATTTTGCCACGATCGAGTATGAAGCCGGGGCAAAGAAGAAATCCGTGAACTGTAAAACCGGGCTGGAAGCTGCCGGGCGTAAGACGAATCATTTCAGGATTGGCGATACCGTGAGTTTTCAGTTGCGGTTGTCGGACCGGGGGGATAAGATGACCGCTCATACTATTAAGTTTCTCCATAATGCCCGGCTCGACCTGCTGATCCAGCGGGCGGCTATTGAGAACCGTTTTTCGGGTTACCTGAAGAAAGTGGAGAATGACTATTTTGTAAAAGAGATAGACAGTTATATCTTTTTCCCGCTGCAGCTGTCGCCCTGGGAAAAACCACCGGTGGAAACGGCAGAAAACCAGGCCATCAGTTTCCGCCTGCTGAACCTCGAAAAGCCCAATGCCATCGTGGCGGAATTATTTTCCCATAACTATTCGTCCGTCTATAAGAAAGCACTCCAGTATTTCAACAACGAAATAGATGCCGATGCCGTTGTTACCCGGGTAACCCCGCACGGGATCTATCTCGATCTCTTTGAAGGGGGGATGCAGGCCAAACTGCCAGCACCCGGAGAGGGCCAACCGGTGCCCGGGCCCGGGGACAGGTTACAGGTACGTTTTACCCACCTGACCCCCACGCGGGTAGTGGTAAAGCGGGTGGAAAAGGAAGAAAATGCCGGCTGATTATTGTTGCAGCTGATATTCTTTGGTGAGGGCATCCGCCGGAATACGGAGGAGCTTGCTGAATTTCCGGATCATGGTCAGGGATAAAGCCTGTTTATAGTTAAGTACCTTGCTCACCGTTCCTTTATCGCCATATTCGCGGGCCAGGTCCTTTGCTGAATAGCCAAAATCTTCCATGCGGATTTTGATCATTTCAACAGGATCGACTTCAGGAAGGCTGTAATTCTTTTTCTCATAATCAGAGATAAGCTGTGCCAGTAGCAGCCATTCACGGTACTCCAGGCTGCCTTTTACCGCTTCCCTGATCTCTTCATACCGGGCGATGGCTTTCCGGTATTCCGCGTCGGTTTCTATAATATACCACTGGGTCATATGAATCATTTTAAATAGTTTCAGGATTTATCCTGTCGTATTCAGCGTGCGTACCGATAAACCGGATTTCAGCAATTTGTTCTTCGTACCGGATGCAGGCGATTAGCCGGTATAGATTGTGCACTATTTCAAATCGTGCCCTGTTGTTCTTAAGCATTTTTGCCCGGGGAAAATCCTTCAGAACCTCCATTTTGTTTTTCCATCCCGCCTTTTCTGTCACATCCTGCCAGATCGCCAAACTTTTCCGGGCATTCGTATGCTTTTCAGCAAAACGGTATATTTTTTCCCGGTGAACAATTCTCATGGATTCAGTTTTACAAGACCATGTAAAACTCCTGCAAAACTTTTATCCGGTTCGGGGTTGTCCCCGCTTAAATAAAAAAAAATAAAGTCAGTAAAACTAAAAAATGGTTGGCAATTTACCAACTTTAGAATCAATGAAAATAACTGGGCAATATATTTATTGAAAATCATTAAGTTATAAAGGTGTTTGTTTAAATACTGCTCTTTTTCTTAGGTTAGTATATTCCTCATTCCTATCTTTGCACCCCCAAAAGAACCGGCTCATACCCGTTTTTAGGGACTGTCAGGGGGATAGCCCTGGTAGTTTATTCACTAACCGCTGGAAGAACCGGGCCCGAAACCTGCCTTTGCCGGCAGGCAGACCCGTAACTCACAGCTCAAAGCTTTTCTAAATGAGCAAATTACATTTCACTACCAAACATGCGAACGAGGCTACCGTAAAGCGCAACTGGTATGTTGTGGACGGTACTAATCAAACCGTTGGTCGTATGTGTGCTAAAATTGCCGCTGTATTACGTGGTAAGAACAAGGCATGCTACACCCCTCACGTTGACACCGGGGATTATATCATTGTGATCAACTGCGAAAAAGTTGTATTTACCGGGAACAAACTGGAACAAAAAATTTATGACCACTTCACCGGTTATCCCGGAGGCCGTAAAGAGGAAACAGCTGCTAACCTGCAGAAACGCCGCCCCGAGGTTGTGATTGAAAGAGCGGTGAAAGGGATGCTTCCCAAGAACCGTCTTGGCCGCAAGATGTACAAGAAATTATTCGTGTATGCAGGCGCCGCGCATCCGCATGGAGCGCAACAGCCGAAAGAACTCAAATTCTAATTAAAAAACGTCCAAACAAACTATAATGGAAAAACAAAAAAACGGAGTGGGTCGTCGTAAAGAAGCGGTAACCCGTGTATTCGTTTCCAAGGGAGACGGTAAGATTACAGTTAACGATAAAGACTATAAAGCCTATTTTCCGCTGGTGTACCTGCAAAACCAGGTGGAGCGCCCGCTGAAAACAGTGGATGTGGCGAACAAATTTGATGTAAAGATCAATGCGGCCGGTGGTGGTCTCAAAGGCCAGGCGGAAGCTGCCATGCTGGGGATCTCCCGTGTACTGGTGGAACTGAATCCTGAGTTTCGCCCCGCGCTGAAAGCAGCCGGTCTGCTGAAACGGGATCCGCGTTCTGTGGAGCGTAAGAAATTCGGTCATAAGAAAGCCCGCAGAAGCTACCAGTTCTCTAAACGTTAATACCGGGCCCCTAAACC
Organism: Sphingobacteriales bacterium; assembly: GCA_016192105.1. GTDB lineage: Bacteria > Bacteroidota > Bacteroidia > Chitinophagales > Chitinophagaceae > JJ008. Next base: position 37,220 of record JACPUV010000012.1, read on the forward strand.
TGCCTGTCCGGCAGGCAGGTCCCCCGAAGGGGGACTTTGGGCCGATTATAATAGTAAAGTCTTTAAAAATAATAGTGTCTCCGAAAGCCCCTCCTTTGGAGGGGTTGGGAGGCCTCAAAAATCAGAAAATGGAAAATACATCCTTACAGCAGCAGCTTCTCGACGCAGGTGTTCATTTTGGTCACCTCAAGAAGAAGTGGAACCCCAAGATGTTGCCTTACATCTTTGCTGAAAAGAAAGGTATCCACATCATTGACCTGAACAAAACCGTGGAGTGCCTGCAGGAAACAGCGGCCGCCATGAAGGCCATTGCCCGCAGCGGGAAGAAGATCCTTTTTGTCGGCACCAAGAAACAGGCGAAAGACATCGTGAACGAGAGCGCGAAGAAAGTGAACATGCCCTTTGTAACCGAAAGGTGGCTGGGTGGCATGCTGACCAATTTCAATACCGTACGGAAGAGTGTAAAGAAAATGCAGAGCATTGAGAAAATGCTGGGTGACGGTTCTTTTGACAGCATTACCAAGAAAGAGCGCCTGACCCTGAGCCGCGATAAGGATAAAATGGAGAAAGTATTAGGTGGTATCGCCCAGCTGGGCCGTGTACCGGCTGCTCTCTTCATCGTGGATATCGGGCACGAGCATATCGCCCTGGCAGAAGCCAAGCGCCTGGGTATTTTCACCTTCGGGGTGGTGGATACCAACTGCGATCCCAATAAAGTGGATTTCGCGATCCCGGCCAATGACGATGCGACCAAGTCGATCGCCATCATTGTAAATTACATCACGGCGGCGATTGCGGAAGGACTGGCCGAAAGACAGGCAGCCAAGGACGAAGAAGTGGATGAGATGACCGATGATGAAAAAGAAAGGAAAGCCGCAAAACTGCAGGCGGAAGCTGAAGCAGAAGGTGGCCGTGGCGGCAGAGGCCGTGGTGCAGGAGCCGGAGCAGGTGGCGGACAAAGACGCCGTTCAGGTAGTGGTACGCCCGGCGGACGTGGTCCCGGTGGAGGAAGGAGATAAGTAAGAAGCTCGGAGTTAGGAGTCCGGAGTTTAAAGTTCGGGCTTTGATTTTACCGGCGACTGAAATCCGGCTTTTCCGGATGAATTGTATTATTAACTTTTTAATTCTTTTTATATGAGCACCGTAACAATAAGTGCACAGGATATCAATAAGCTCCGCCAGGCAACCGGAGCTGGTATGATGGATTGCCGTAAAGCCCTGACCGAAACCAATGGGGATTTTGAAGCGGCGATTGACTGGCTGCGCAAGCAGGGCCAGAAAGTAGCGGCCAAAAGAAGTGACCGTGAAGCGAAGGAGGGCGTGGTGATTGCCCAGACCACGGCCGATCACAAAACCGGTATCGTGGTATGTGTGAGCTGCGAAACGGATTTTGTTTCCAAGAATGCGGATTTCGTGGCTTTCGGTAAGAGCATTGCCGATGCCGCTATCGCCGCCAATGTTACCAGCCTGGAACAACTGATGGCCGTAAAGATCGGCGACCTGACCGTTGCCGCCCTGGTGGATGAGAAACTGGCTACCATTGGCGAAAAGATCGGGGTAACCAAATTCGAGCGCATCGATGCTCCCTTTGTAGCCTCCTATATTCATGGCGCTTACCGGATCGGGGTGCTGGTTGGACTGGACAAGGAAGCGGCTGAAGCCGGGAAAGACGTGGCCATGCAGATCGCTGCCCTGAACCCGGTTGCGGTAGATGCTTCTTCCGTACCTGCTGATGTGATCGCCCGGGAGAAAGACATCGTGATGGAACTGATGAAGCAGGATCCGAAGATGGCCGGGAAGCCCGCCGAAATGCTGGCTAAGATCGCTGAAGGGAAGATGGGTGTGTTCTTCAAAGAACAAACCCTGACCGCCCAGGCCTTCGTAAAAGACAGCAGCAAGTCCGTTGGGGATTACCTGAAAGAAAGCGGTGATGTAAAAGTGACTTCGTTCAAACGGGTGGCTTTAGGTTAACCCGTTAAATGATTATACAAAGGCTGTTCCGTTTGGGGACAGCCTTTTTTTTGTTCCCGCAAAGGGCGCACACTCACTACTCACCATTCACTCCCGCACCCCCGACTTTTTTCAATAGCAGTTCCAGCGGGCAGAATTTTGTCAGCGATGACTGCAACAGGTTCAATCCCACAAAACCGGCGAGGAACAGCCAGTTGATATGGACGGTTGCAGCCAGTAAGATACTGGTCAGTACAAGTGTGCCGGCTACGGCACGGACGATTCTTTCTTTCATATTTGCTTTTTAAGGTTAATAACTCGACTCTTCCACCGGCAGGATAAAGGCCCGGATCGGGAATTTATCCACCTGAGCGGTATTGTACTCTTTGATCAGCTTCAGGGCGGTGGCAGCAGTGGCGGCCCCGGTAAAGCTGAACAGGATCAGGGAATCATATTCCCCGTCCTTATTGCCAAACCAATCGTCCAGCAGGTTGATATCGTGCTCATCCTTTACCCCGGTGGTTTCGGTGACGCTGAATACCCGGACCTTCGCTTCATGAAAGATTTTCAGGACATCCGCTTTGAAATCACTGAGGCAGGTTACAAATAAAAGTTTCATCTTAAAGGGTTTTGTTTTTTAACTGTTTTTTCTTCAGCATTTTGAAATAGAGCAGGGGCACTACCAGGAGGGTCAAAAAAGTAGATGTGATCGTTCCGCCCATCAGGGAAATGGCCAGTCCCTGGAAGATCGGATCGAACAGGATGATGACCGCACCCAGGACCACGGCCCCGGCTGTCAGCAGGATCGGGGTGGTTCGTACCGCTCCCGCTTCAATGATGGCCTGTTTCAGCGGGATGCCTTCCCTGAGCCGGATATCAATAAAGTCGATCAGCAGTACCGAGTTTCGCACCATCACGCCGGCCAGCGCGATAAAACCGATCATGGAAGTGGCGGTAAAGAAAGCGCCCATGACCCAATGCCCTGCCACGATCCCTACAAGAGAAAGAGGGATAGCGGCCAGCATCACAATGGGGACTTTGAAATTCTGGAACCAGCCCACAATCAGCATATAGATGATAATGATCACTACCAGGAACGCGATCCCCAGGTCCCGGAACACTTCATACGTGATCTGCCATTCCCCATCCCATTTGAGGGTGAAATTTTCCTCGAATTCCGGCTGGCGGGTGTACTCCTCTTTCAGTGTATATCCTTCCGGAAGCTTTACCTGCTGAAGGCTGTCCGATATTTTCATCATGGCATAGGAAGGACTTTCCAGTTTGCCGGCCATATCCGCGGTAACATATACAACACGCTTCTGGTTTTTCCGGTAAATGCTTTTCTCCTTTATGGTTTGCCGGATGGTTACCAGGTCGCCCACCGGTATGGCATTACCCGACTGGCTGATCACTTTCAGGTTCCGGAGATCATCCAGGGAAGATTTATCAGCATCATTCAGCTTCAGGGTGATGTTGACAGGATTGAAAGAGGCCGGTTTGGAAAGATTTCCCACCACCTGACCGGATAAGGCGGAACGGACTGTGGCGACTACCTGCGCCGGCGCAACACCGAGGCGCATGGATTTTTCCTTGTCGATCTCAAAATCATATTCAGGCTGGTCATCTTCCACCATCCAATCCACATCCACCACATCACTGGTGTTTTTGAGCAGGGTCTTTACCTGTTCCGCTACGCCGATCTGCTTGCCATAGTCAGGTCCGTATATCTCGGCAACGATCGTGGATAAGACCGGGGGACCGGGGGGTACTTCCACCAGCTTTGCGTTGGCATGGTATTTTGCCGCAATGGCCTGGATGGCGGGGCGCATCTCCCTGGCGATCTCGTGGCTTTGCTTTTTCCGGTCTTCTTTACCGACCAGGTTAACCTGGATATCCGCCACATTATCTCCCCTCCTCAGGTCGTAATGCCTGACCAGGCCGTTAAAGCTGATGGGTGCTGAAGTGCCGATATACAACTGGTAGTCTTTTACCAGCGGTTGCCGGGAAACAAAATCCGCGATATCCTTCGTCACGGCGGCGGTCCTTTCCAGCGTGGTTCCTTCGGGCATATCGATGATCACCTGGAATTCATTCTTGTTATCAAAGGGCAGCATTTTTACCGCTACCGTCCTGGTGAAGAATAATACCAGGGACAGCAGCAGGATCAGTACGATACCGAAGATGAACGTATATCTTTTCCAGCGCTGATCCAGCAGGGGCCGGATCAGGGAATTATATATTTTGTAAATACCACTGTCCTCCAGGCGCTGCGGTTTTGATTCTTTGTGCCCGGCTCCTTTTTTCTCTTTTTCGCGCAGGAAGATGTAACCAAGATAAGGAGTCAGGGTGAGCGCCACGATCAGGGAAAGCAGCATGGCTATCGAAGCGCCGATTGGCATCGGGCTCATATAGGGCCCCATCAGTCCAGATACAAAGGCCATGGGCAATACGGCGGCGATGACAGTAAAAGTCGCCAGGATGGTGGGGTTGCCCACTTCATTGATCGCATAGATAGCAGCCTGCAGCGGCGGCAGCCTTTTCATTTTGAAGTGCCGGTGCATGTTCTCCGCGATAATGATGGAATCATCCACTACGATCCCCGTGATGAATACGAGGGCAAATAATGTGATCCGGTTCAGGGTATAATCCAGGAAATAATAGGAGAACAGGGTCAGGGCGAATGTGACCGGTACGGAAAGAAATACCACCAGGCCGCCGCGCCAGCCCATGGCCAGCATCACAAACAAGGTAACCACCACAATGGCGATAAACAGGTGCAGCAGCAATTCGCCAACTTTTGCGGAAGCGGTCTCCCCATAATTACGGGTTATGGTCACCTGCATACCGGCAGGCACCAGTTGTTTTTTTGCATGCTCCACTTTTGACAGGATATGTTCTGCAAGGCGCATCGCATCGGCTCCTTTTCGCTTGGCAACAGAAAGCGTGATGGCCGGGTAGGAAGAGCCGAACCTTTTTTTCGTGCTGTCTTCGCTGCCGTAACCGAATAAAACATATTGGGATGCTGTTTCGGGGCCATCGCTTACCACCGCCACCTGTTTCAGGAATACAGGCTGCTGCCGGTTTACTCCTACCACGAGGTTCTCGACATCTTCCACCGAAGATAAAAAGTTGCCTGTTTCGACGGCAAAGGCGGAATCATTGTTTACCAGGGTTCCGGCCGTAGCCTGGGCGTTGCTGCCCTGTATATAATTACTGATACCCAGGAAATCCACCTGGTTCTCCGCCATCTTGTTTTTATCAAGGACCACATTGATCTGCCGGCTGCGCCCGCCGATAAGCCGGACATCGGATACATCTGTTACTTTCTTGATCTCATTCGTCAGAGCCTCCCCGACCTGGTGCAGGGCGTAGTCGTCGTATTGATCGCTCCAGAGCGTGATCCCCAATGCGGGTACATCATCAATGGCCCGGGTTTTTACCAGGGGCAGGGTAACTCCCTTTGGCATCCTGTCCATGTTCTTGATGATCTCGTTGTACAGTTTCACCAGGGAGCGCTCCACATCCTGCCCGACAAAGAACTGCACAATGATCATGGCCTGTCCCTTCATGGAAGTGGAATACACATATTCCACTCCCTTGATATTGGAGATCATTTTTTCCAGCGGGGCGCTGATCTTTGTTTCCACTTCCCTGGGACTGGCCCCGGGGAAGCCAATAAAAATATCGGCCATCGGGACCTGGATCTGCGGCTCTTCTTCCCGGGGAATCAGCAGGGTACTATATCCCCCGATCAGCAGGAATGCGAGCATCAGGAGGATGGTTAGTTTTGATTTGATAAAGGACCTTGCTATTTTACCGGATATACCTTCTTGCATACAATTTGTTTAATCGGATGATTATTTTTTTTCAGTCACGGGCACCCCGTTAAAAAGCTGGCCTTCCGCCTTTACAATAAATTTTTCGCCGGCAGCCAGGCCGGAAAGAATCTCGGTCTGATCGCCGAAGGTCTTACCTGTCCTGACCCAGCGGAGAAGGGCCGTATTATTACTGCTGATCGTATAGAGACCTGTCAGTTGTTCATTTTGTACCAGGCTGGCAGCAGGTACCAACAGGGCTGCCACGGGTGGGGGACCGGCTGCCGGCTGACTGACCGGGATAAATACATTCACATACATACCGGCATAGAGGTTTTTCTTCTCTTTTTCTGGAATACGGAGCCGGATCTCATATTGACCGCCGGTCAGCAGGGAAGAAGGGCTGATCTCCGTTACCTGGCATTCCATCGTCTGACCGGTCGCATTGATTCCCACTCTTGCAGCCAGGCCTTTTTTCAACCGGCTGATCTGGTCCTCACTCACGGTGGCGCTTACCTGTAATGCGGAGCTTTGCTCCACCACGAGCAGGGGTACACCCGGGTTGGCCATATCGCCTTCATCTGCGAGACGCCGGGTGACCACCCCGTCAAAGGGAGCTGTCAGGCTGGAATAGGAAGCGAGCGCTTTGACTTCATTCCGCATTTGCCCCGCCGCTTCCAGCCTGGCTTTTGCCGCTTGGTATTGCAGCGTTACATTGTCCAGTTCCTTGGCGGAGGCGCTCTGTTTATTGTACAGGCGGGTAAAGCGCTCAAAATCCTTCTGCGCATTGTTGACATTCGCTTCGGCTTCAGCGATGGCAGCGTCTGTCTGCGCTCTTTTGGCCAGGATATCCTGGCTGCTGATGGCCGCCAGCACCTGTCCCTTCCGTACCGGGTCGCCCGTTTTTACATAGATCCGGGTAATGGTTCCCATGAGACGGGTGCTGATCTGGGCGGTTTGCACGGCTTCAATTTTTCCACTAACACGAATACCCGCTTCAACGGATCCGCCGGGTAGGGCCGTAGTGACGGGTACAGGCTTTGTATTATCTCCGGGGCTTGTTTCTTTTTTGCCTTTACAGGAAGCGAAGAAAAATAACCCGGTGACCAGGAGAATCGGGGTGGTATGCTTGAAATAGGTCATGATCATTCGTTTAAGGTTTTATTTTTTGGAAGAGGTTAAGAATTGCAGGTAGGCCAGCGTGCTGTTATAAATAAAGACTGCCTGTGCTTTTCCCAGTTGCTGCCGGGAGAGTTGGGTTTGGGCCTGGAGTACATCTGTGCTGTTTACCAATCCCTGTTCGTAGCGGTCCTGCAGGATGCGCAGGGCTTCCGCCGCATTTTCCACGGCTACCTGCTGCTGTGTTATCATATACAGGGCATCTGCGAGCCGGCGCCGGGTTTTATTCAGTTCGAGCTGACTTTGTTCCTGCTGGCTTTGAAGTTGCGCTGCCAGTTTACTCCGTTCGGCCTGCTGGGTGATTATTTTATTTTTCGTGCTGTTTCCCCTGAATAGATCCCAGGTAATTTGCAGGCCCGCGAAATAAGAGCCTGCCGCAAACCCAAACGGGCTGTTATCGTTCAACTGCCAGGAGGCAAAGGCATTTACTTTCGGGAGAAAGGATTTCCGGGATGATTCAATCATCAGGTCTGCGGACTCAAGCGCTTTTTTCAGCGCGGCGAAATCGGCCCGGTCTGCGGGGATCAGGCCGGCAACCGGACCGGTATCGGGTTCTTTTGAAGGGGGTGCCACGGAATAAATGATTCCATAACTTGTTCCCATGAGCAAACCGAGGTAATCGGATGCATTCCGGATATCACTGCCTGCTTCTGCCAGCTGGGTTTCCACGGTGCTGATCCGGACTTTTACCTGGAGGGCATCGGATTGCTGCAAGAGCCCTTCTTTTACCCGGTTATTTGTAAATACATACAGGGCGTTGGCCATTTTTACTGCTTCTTTCAATACAGCTTCCGCTTCATACGCCAACTGTAATTGCTGGTAGGCTTTCTTTACTTCAAAAGCCAGGTATTCGGCGCTTCGTTGTGTTTTTAGTTCGTACAGGCTGGTCTGAACAGCGAGGGCCCTTCGTATGTACAGGAGGTCCATGTTCAGCAGCGGTTGTTTTACCTGCAGACGGGTACTGAAGTCGGCTGTATTCCCCGGATCATTGAGCAGGGCCGGGTTAAAATCCGATTGCTTTACCGTTTGCTGCTGGAGTTTAAATCCAAGTGCATTCAGCGGGTTGTTGCTGGTAAGGGCGGTGTAAGAAAGATCAGCCTGTGGCAGGAAAATGGCATTCATCTCCCGGTGTTTTGCGGCGGCGATTTTCTCATCCAGCCGGGCCAGCCCGAGGTCGCGGTTATGAGCGAGTGCGCTGTCGATAGCCTCCTCCGCTGTTAAATACCGGGCCGGTTGCTGGGTCCGGAGTACGGATACCGGAGCTATAGCCAAAAGGAAAATGAAAAATGATTTTACCAGGAACTGCGGCGGGTAATTGGGCATGTTGTAAATTTTGCGCAAAACTATCCGTGCGGGTAACAGGCGGTCGTGACATATATCACTGACTGAAGAAATAAAACAGGCATTTTATCCTGCTATTCACCTGGTATAGTCAATTAAAAAATTATCTTTAGTGATTCAGGTCACTCACGATAATAGAATTGGCCTTCGTATTATAAAATCAATGCAAGTGCTATGAAAGAGTACAATCCGTATTTTGAAGCCAACAAAAAACTATGGAACCAGCGCACCCTGGTCCATAAGGAGTCTTCGTTTTATAACCGCGAAGGATTTGTAAAGGGTGAACAGGCGCTGACGCCGATCGAACTGGGTGAATTAACGAATGTCGCCGGGAAAAAAATGCTGCATTTGCAGTGTCATTTCGGAATGGATAGCCTGGACTGGGCGAGGCGGGATGTTCGCGTTACCGGGGTGGATCTGTCGGATGAAGCCATAAAGGAAGCCCGGCAGCTGAATGAAGAATTGGGTATGGAGGCACGTTTTATCTGCTGCAATGTGTACGATCTCAAGGAACATCTTGATGACCAGTTTGATATTGTTTTTTCTTCCTATGGCACGATCGGCTGGTTGCCGGACCTGGACCGCTGGGCCGAACTCATTGCTTATTACCTGAAACCCGGAGGCCTGTTTTACTTTGCCGAATTCCACCCGGTGGTCTGGATGTTTGATGATGAGTTTACGCATATTAAATATGCCTACGAGAACCGGGAACTGATCATTGTCGAAAACCAGGGTACCTATACGGACCGGGATGCTGCTATCGTGGGAAAGGAATATAGCTGGAATCACAGCATCAGCGAAGTGTTGAATGCGCTGATCAGGGCCGGGCTGAAGCTGGAATGGTGTAATGAACATTTGTATTCTCCGTATCCCTGTTTCAAAAATATGACCGAAACAGGAAAGGGTAAATGGGAGATCCGCGGAATGGAAGGGAAACTGCCGATGGTTTACAGCCTGGGGGCGGTTAAACAATAGGCAAAACCCTTATCTTCGCAGCGAAAATTTCCCCCCCATGTTACCAAAGTACAAACGCATCCTCCTCAAACTTTCCGGTGAAGCATTAATGGGCGATAAAAGCTTCGGTTTTGATACCGACGTAATTGCCCAGTATGCGCATGATATCAAGTCCGTGACGGACCTGGGTGTGCAAGTGGCTATCGTGATCGGGGGGGGGAATATCTACCGGGGGATGAATGAGGCTGACACGGGCATAGAACGGGCGCACGGGGACTATATGGGGATGTTGGCCACAGTCATCAACGGGATGGCTTTACAGGCAGGACTGGAACGGATCGGGGTCTATACCCGCCTGCAAAGTGCTATTAAAATGGAACAGATTGCGGAACCCTATATCCGCCGCCGGGCCATCCGCCATGTGGAAAAAGGCCGTGTTGTGATCTTCGGGGCTGGTACGGGTAACCCATATTTTACCACCGATACAGCCGGCTCATTGCGTGCCATCGAGATCAATGCCGATGTGATTTTAAAAGGAACCCGGGTGGACGGCATTTATACCGCCGATCCCGAGAAAGATCCGAGCGCTACCAAATACAATGTCATCACCTTCCAGGAATGTCTTTCCCAGAACCTTAAAGTGATGGATATGACCGCCTTTACCCTTTGTATGGAGAACAACCTGCCCATCATTGTCTTCAATATGAACAAACCCGATAACCTCCGCCGGGTGGTCACCGGTGAAAAAGTCGGGACCCTTGTGAGGGGATAAAAAAGGGTTTTTCCGCAGGGTATTTACGATTATTTTTTTCGCAGGGAATACTATCTTGTGTCCGCTTCCAAAACGGCCTGTGAAAAACTATTAAACGCTATTTCCCGGATTTTTAATAGTTTACGAACCTGACTTAACTACGTATGCCCACCCTCTCTCTTTCTGTAATTGAGATCATCATTCTTATGCTGGGTGCCATCACCCTGGGCATTACCCTGCATTTCTTCATAGTCAGTCGTAAATCCCTCAAGGATGTTACGTCGGATGTTACCGGTAAACTGAGTAAGGAGCTGGAGACCTGGAAACTCAAATATTTTAATGATACGGAATCGAGGGATAAGGAACTGGAGCAGCTCAGGAAAAGAGTAACCGATGCGGAGGATAACACGGATATCTTTTCAATAGAAGCCGAAGAGCTCCGGATCGTCAATAAGAAACTCCAGGCGGAAATAGAAACATTGCGCAAAAACCCGGTACCGGTTGCCCCTGCAGCTGTCCTTGCTGAAAAGCCCGATTATATGGAGCAACTGCGCCAGGCCCAGCACAGTCTGCTGGAGCACAATGAAAAGATAAACCAGCTCCTGGGCCAGATTGACATTGTAAAGGAAACGGAGGAAAGGCAGCAGGAAATCATCAAAACCAACGAGGAACTTTCTGCCCAGATAGATGAGTTACGCTTTAATCTTTCCCAGAAGGAAAAAGAGGTCCTGAACATCCGGCAAAAGGAACACCTGACCACGGAGATGAATGCGATGCTCGACAGCGCCTACAGTGAGTTTAATGTACTGCAGTCCAAAATGCAGAAACTGGAGCAGCAGGTGTCCGGTTCGCGGAGGATCAGCCTGGAATACGAAGAACTGAAGGAGGCCCACCAGAAACTGACCCGCGACTTCGAGGAACAGAGGTTGAAATTTACCGCGAATACGGAGGAGAACCGGCAGTTAATGATTTCCCTGGCAGATGCAGAAGAGCAACTGCGGGATGCGGAATTCGAACGCCAGCAGTTGCAAAAAAGAGTAATGTACCTGGAAGAACTGAACAATGATATGCAGTCCATGGTGGAAGCGAATAAAAAACTGGAAGGCCAGCTGAAAAGGATCGGCGAGCTGGAAAGTATGCTGAATGTGATCTCCGGGGAAAGGGATCAGCTGATGCAGCGCAAAACAAACCTGTAAGTTGATACGGCAGGATTTGACCTGCGGCCATTTTACACTGATATCTTGGCACGTTTAGGATAGCCGCGGAGGCGCGGAGTTCGCGGAGAGAATTACCTTTGGCATTTTTGTTTTCCTGTGTTTGTATAAGGGGTAACTTTTTAGGATAGCCGCGGAGGCGCGGAGTTCGCGGAGAGAATTACCTTTGGCATTTTTGTTTTCCTGTGTTTGTATAAGGGATAACTTTTGGGGATAGCCGCGGAGGCGCGGAGTTCGCAGAGGAGTTGATTGCCTGCCTGTCCGGATCTAAAATAAGAGCCGGCCCGGGTTTATTACCAGGACCCTGGGGCCTGCGGAATTATATGCTAAAACTGTTTCTTAGGGCTAAGAATAACACAGGGGGCCCTGCTATTGTTGCGGGGAAGGAGTAAAATAGCAGCCCGGGAGAAACCGGTCCGGGCTGTTTATTCATAGTTTATTTACTCTTCTTCGCGGCAGCTTTCTTTTTTACCGCAGGTGAAATAGCCGGGCGGCTTTTACCAAAAGAGCCTTTGAAACGTTTTCCTTTCGCTGTTTTTTTATCTCCTCTTCCCATGTTGATTGTTTTTTATTGATTTATGCAAAAATAGACTTGTTTACCATAAAAAAGCTCCAGTGCTTCTTCCAGTACCGGAGCTCTTTTATCCGTGGAGCGGCAATTATAATTTGCCTGAAAGTTCTTTACCAGCCTTAAACTTGGCCACTTTCCGGGCTTTGATCTTGATCACAGCACCGGTTTGGGGGTTACGGCCATTACGGGCAGCTCTTTTAGATACGGAAAAAGTACCAAACCCTACCAGGGTCACTTTACCACCGGCTTTCAATGTTTTGGTAACTGCTTCAACAAAAGAATCGAGAGCAGCATTAGCCTGTGTTTTCGTGATACCGGCATCTTCAGATACTTTAGCGATCAATTCTGCTTTGTTCATGATTTGAGATTTTATGTGATTTAGTAACGGCGGCAAATTTAGACGCTTTTTCATACCAGCAAAAAAAAATATCCGGTTTGGGGCAATGGTAAAAACCCGCCGAACCCGCACCCAATAAGGATTTCAGCCGGTTGACTCCAACCGCGTTTCAGCCCCTTCGGGCAGCCCGCTTACTGAAAACCTTTACAGTCAAGGGTTTCAGGCTATTGCGGTAAAATACAGGGGAGGAACAGCGTTGAACGTCACCGGTAAACCGGAAAGGAGGGAGTTGAAAAGTTATTTTTCTTTTGCACACTCAATTCACAAGATGCATCAGCGTACGGAATGAAATAAACTGATCCCCCCATTTATCCATCGCTTTTTTCCGCATGCTTTCTGCAAATTTTTCCATATAACGGTTGTAGAGAGCCCTGCTTTCCGCATGGTATTGTACCGCATACGTGATGCCCTCTTCATCATCGGCTTCGATGAGGTGCAGGATGACCGCATGGCTAAAACAACCCGTGCGGACGAGCTCGGGGATATGCTCCGACTTCAGCCAGGCCAGCCAGTCTGCCGCAATGGCGTGCTGAACCTTGGTGGTAACATTGTAAACGATCATGCTGCAAATTACAGGGACCGGTCATTATCCAGTATGATTTTTTTCAGCCGCTGGTACAGAAAGGAAACGGCCAGCAGTAAAATACCCAACAGAATAAAAGCGGCAATAATGACTACAAGCTCAACAGTCGCAATAAAGTAATAGCCGGTAAGACGGGAAGTATCGGCTTCCAGCCACTATTCACTTACCGTCTTATTGCCTTCCCGGCAAAAAAATAATTTTTGAGGTGGCTTCTAAAATGATTCACCGGCGAAGCTTACAATTTGATATCTAAATATACCGGGCAATGGTCAGAATGTTTCACATCGGGGAATATTTCCGCAGCTTTCAGCTGTTTTTTTAATGGTTCTGTAACATTAATATAGTCAATTCTCCAGCCTTTGTTGTTGAGGCGTACGGAAGGGAAACGCTGGCTCCACCAGCTATACCGGTGAGGCTCAGGGTGAAAAGTTCTGAAGGTATCAATCCAGCCGCTTCCCAGGAATTTGGTCATCCATTCCCGCTCGGCGGGCAGGAAGCCGGAAGAATTCTTATTCCCTTTGGGATCATGAATATCAATTTCCTGGTGGGCGATATTGTAGTCCCCGCAAAGGATCAGCTTTGGATTTTTCTTTTTCAGTTTATTCAGCCAGGCCAGGCATTCATCCAGCCATACATATTTGAAGTCCTGCCGTTCGTCCCCGCTGGTGCCACTGGGGAAATAGGCATTGATGAGCCGGGTGTCCGCGAAATCCAGCTGGATCACACGGCCTTCATCATCACTGGGTCCGTGGCCATTGCCCAGTTCCACGTTGTCGGGTTTTATTTTGGTAAACACGGCGACGCCGCTGTATCCTTTCTTTTGGGCACTGAACCAGTAATCATGGTAGCCCAGTTCATTCAGTAAGCGGGTATCCACATCCCCCTTCACCGCCTTGGTTTCCTGTACACAGATCACTTCAGCCGGGTTGGTCCGGAGCCAGTCTATAAAACCTTTTTTAATGGCGGCCCGGATACCGTTCACATTGTAAGAAATGATTCGCATTGTATTAATGATTAAATTGTCCGGCAATTTACAGCTATCTATGGAAGCATCCGTAAAATCGAAGACCACTCCTGTAATTCCGCCGAAAGTTCCTGTTTACCTGGAGGGTCCCAAAAGCCGGGGTTATGAATTGTTATTCGCCTTCCGGGTATTCAAACAATTTATCAAGGGTTTCAGGGCCCTGCATTTTGTGGGCCCCTGTGTGACGGTATTCGGCTCCGCCCGTTTCAAAGAAGATCATCCCTATTATGCGCAGGCCCGTGAATTCGGCCAACGGATTGCTCAATCAGGGTTTACCACTTTAACCGGCGGGGGACCCGGAATCATGGAAGCAGCCAACCGGGGTGCGTGGGAAAACGGCGGGAAGTCTGTCGGTTGCAATATCCAGCTTCCCTTTGAACAAAAAATAAATCCTTACGTGCATAAATCGGTGACCTTTGAACATTTTTTTGTCCGCAAGGTGTTGCTGGTAAAATATTCTTACGCCTTTATCATCCTTCCGGGCGGATTTGGTACCATGGATGAATTGTTTGAAACGCTGACCCTGGTACAAACAAAGACCATCAGCCAGTTTCCGGTAGTGCTATTTGGAACGGACTATTATAAACCCCTGATGGCTACGATTAAAGCCATGGAAAATCAGGGAACCATTTCATCCGGGGATATGAACCTGGTTTTGCTGACCGACAGTGTGGAGGAAGCGATGGCGCATATTACCAATTATATCCGCAGTAATTACAAAGTGAAACCCCGGAAACGCCTCTGGTGGTTGCTCGAGAAGCGATAGCAGGGTTTGTGTACTCTTTACACAAAAGTAGTACCTTCATAAATAAATACCGGTTATGCTAGTTAAACGATTGCTGTCTGTCCTTGTAGTAACAGGGTTTGTACAGCTGGCTCATGCCGATACTGCTGTTACCATCAGTTCCCCCAACAATAACATTCAGCTCAGTGTATATCATCGTACAAACGGATCATTGCAATATGCGGTAACCTATAAAGGGAAATCCGTAATCAATCCTTCCGGCCTCGGGATGAAACTGGCCAATCCGCAGTTAGCACTTATGCAATTTGACCTGTCGGCTGTTGATTCTGCAGCGGCAGATGAAAGCTGGAAACCGGTCTGGGGTGAACAAAGCAGTATCCGCAATCATTATAAGCAACTGCTGCTGAAACTGTCAGACCGTTCCGGATCGGGTATCCGGATAGAAATTGTATTCCGTGTTTTTGATGACGGTGTGGGGTTCCGCTATATTTTTCCGCAGCAGGCGAAACTCAATCATTTTATCCTTGCAGAGGAACTGACACAGTTTGGGGTAACAGGTGATCATAACGCTTTCTGGATCCCGGGGGATTATGATACCAACGAGTATGCGTACTATACCAGCCCGCTCAGTGAGATCGATGCTTCCGGCGGGGGGCTCGCCCGGGAGATCAGTACCCGGACTTTCTTTGATAAGAATGCCGTACAAACCCCGCTGATGATGAAATCCGCAGAGGGCCTTTATATCAATTTGCACGAAGCGGCCCTGGTGAACTACCCGGCGATGAACCTGGTATTGGATAAATCGACCTATACATTCAACACCCACCTGGTACCGGATGCCGTGGGAAATAAAGCGTACCTGCAGGCGCCTTTCTCCACTCCCTGGAGAACGATCATTGTCAGTGATAAAGCCACGGAGATCCTGGCTTCTAAAATGATCCTGAACCTGAATGAACCTTCCAAAGTGCCGGATGCATCCGAATGGGTAAAGCCCCAGAAAATGGTCGGGGTATGGTGGGAAATGCATGTGGGTAAAAGCAGCTGGGATTACAGTGGCGGCCAGGTTGGTTCACAACAGGCCAGCCGGGTGCCGCACGGGGCCACGACTGCCAATGTGAAAAGGTATATTGACTTCGCGGCCGGGAATGGAATCCAGGGCGTCCTGGTGGAAGGATGGAATACCGGCTGGGAAGACTGGTTCGGGCAATGGAAAGAAGACGTATTTGATTTTGTAACAGCTTACCCGGATTTTGATGTAAACGAACTGCAGCAATACGCAGCGGCAAAGGGGGTTCAGCTGATCATGCACCACGAGACCTCCGGTTCTGCGACAAACTATGAAAGATGGATGGATACGGCTTACCGGTTTATGAACCGGCATGGCTATGCGGCGGTTAAAACAGGTTATGTGGGCCGGATCATCCCGCGGGGCGAACACCATGACGGGCAATGGATGATCCGGCATTATGAACGAGTTGCGGCTAAAACCGCCCAATACCATATCATGCTCGATGCACACGAGCCCGTACGGCCTACCGGCCTGCAAAGGACCTATCCCAACTGGCTGGCCTGTGAAGCAGCCCGCGGAAATGAATTCAATGCCTGGAGTGTGGGCAACCGGCCGGATCATGAAACGATCCTGCCCTTTACCCGCCTGATGGGCGGACCAATGGATTATACACCGGGAATTTTCAAGATAAAAATGAGCACATATAACCCGGAGAAAAAAGAGCAGGTGCATACCACGCTCTGCAAACAACTGGCCCTGTATGTAACCCTGTACAGCCCCTTGCAGATGGCAGCCGACCTGCCGGAAAACTATGAAGCCCGGATGGATGCTTTCCGGTTTATTAAGGAGGTGGCCGTGGACTGGGATGATTCAAAAATCCTGGAAGCCGAACCCGGGGATTATGTGATCATTGCCCGGAAGGCAAAAGGAAAGAACGACTGGTTCCTGGGAGCCATCACGGATGAGAATGCCCGTACTTTCACCGAATCTTTATCCTTTCTCGATGCGGATAAAAAATATGTGGCCACTGTTTACCGCGATGCCGACAGTGCGCACTGGCAGAACAATCCTGAAGCCTACCGGATCGAGAAGTTCATTGTGGATAATAAGACAACCTTGAAACTAAAACTGGCCGCAGGCGGGGGAACAGCCGTAAGCCTGATGCCGGCAAATGCCGAAGAACTTAAACAGTATAAAAAATATAAAAAATGACAGCAGCCGATATCCTGGGATATGCCGCCGGAGCCCTGACAGCCTTTACTTTTTTGCCACAGGTTTTAAAGACATGGAAAGAAAAATCCGCCAAGGATATTTCCCTGTACATGTTTGTGATCGCTTTTGTGAATGAGATCATGTGGCTGATATATGGGGTTATGATTGATAACTGGGTCATCATCCTTACCAATGCCGTGATGCTGGTAATGTCCGCTATTATGATCATGTTGAAATTTAAATATAATCACCAGTAAGAATGGAGATCAATACGATTATCTGGGACCTTGGCGGTGTGCTGATCGACTGGAACCCGGATTATGTGTTTACAGAGCAGTATTTTAAGTCAGCGGAGGAAAAGGATTATTTCTTCCGGCATATATGCACACCTGCCTGGAATGAAGAGCAGGATGCGGGCCGTTCCATTGTCGAGGCCACCCAGCTGTTGGTAAACCAGTTTCCTGACTGGGAAAAACAGATCCGGGATTACTATGGCCGCTGGACCGATATGCTGAACGGGCCGGTGCAGGATACGGTGGACCTGTTTCGCGAACTGATTGATACCGACCGGTACAGGCACTACGCCCTGACCAACTGGCAGGCGAACCTGTTTGATATTGCCCTGGTGCGTTATAATTTCCTGCATTGGTTCGATGGCCGGGTGGTAAGCGGGGAGGAGAAAACCAGGAAACCTTTCCCTGCGTTTTATCAGCGCTTACTGGACCGTTATGCGGTGGAACCCGGTAAGGCTCTTTTTATTGATGATAACCTGCGGAATGTAAAGGCGGCGGAAGAACTGGGTATAACCAGTATTCATTTCCAGTCGCCGGCCCAATTAAGAACTTCCCTGCAGGAAAAGAATATTTTATAACCGAAACAACCCAATAATGCCTGTCCTGATCGGAATACTATTGCTGGTCTCCCTGCTCCTGGTCTTCCTCTATAATAACCTGGTCCGGAAAAAGAATGCGGTGGAAAATGCTTTTTTCTCCATGGATGTGATGCTGAAGAAAAGGTATGACCTGATCCCGCAGCTGGTGGAAACCGTAAAAGGCTATATGCACCATGAACGTGAGTTGCTGAGCGGGCTCACGGAATTGCGCCAGAAAGTTATACAGGAACAGCTCCCTGCCAATGAAAAAGTAAAACTGGACAACCAGATCAATACCGTTCTGCAACAGGTGCGGGTCCAGTTTGAGAATTACCCGGAGCTGAAAGCCAGTGAGAATTTTTTGCGCCTGCAGGGTGCAGTCAATGAGACCGAAGAACAGCTTGCCGCATCCCGGCGTTATTACAATGCGGCCGTTAACGATTACCACAATGTCCTTGAAACTTTTCCTTCTTCGCTGATGGCCTCCTGGGCCGGTATGGGCCGGAAGGAGTATTTCTCCATTGGGGAAGCGGAGAAGGGGGTGCCGGATCTATCCATTAAATAAGTTTTAGTCATGCCCGGAGAGAAGGAGTTCAATACATTTTATGAAAAAGAGCTGGAAAGTCTGCTGGTTCCGCTGGAGGCCGAACGGAAGAAAATAAAGAAGCAGGGCGTAACCGGGTTCATCTTCCTCGGAGTGGCGGCAGTCTTTTTCATTTTTGCGGTCACGGAAACCGGTACGCCGGCTGTCGTAGCGGCTGTAGCTGCCTTTGTTACAGCGATCGTTTTTTTCGTGTTGTTTGGTCTGCGGAAGAATAAGTTCACCCGGAATTTCAAGGGGATTATTGTGAACCGGGTGATTCAGTTTATCGACCCTTCGCTGAAATACAATCCCAGGCTCAGTATCAGTAAAGAGGATTATATGAGCAGCGGCCTTTTTGTGGAGCGGCCGGACCGGTACACCGGGGATGATTATATCGAAGGAATGCACGGGAAAACTGTTTTCTGTTTTTCCGAGTTACATACGGAACGGCAGGTAAATACGGATAAAAGCAGTCATTGGGAAACGATTTTCAAGGGATTGTTTTTTATTGCTGACTTTAATAAACATTTTTCCGGCCGGACCTATGTCTGGCGCGAAGGCCGGCCCCAGGTGAATTTCCTGACCCGTATCTTTTCCTCCTTTGCCTCGGGGCTGGAAAAGGTAAAACTGGAGAGTGTGGAATTTGAAAAGCGGTTCACGGTCTATAGCAGCGACCAGGTCGAGGCCCGTTATATTCTCACGCCCTCCTTTATGGAGCGGGTGGTCCGCCTGCAGGACCGGATGGGGGAAGAGGTATCCCTTTCTTTTGTAAATACAAATATCTATGTAGCGATACCCATCCGGGAAGCGCTCTTTGAGCCCTCGGTTTTCAGCGCCAATGATTTCAGCCGGGTGGAGGATTTCCGGACTACCCTGCAGATTGTGTATGATATCATTGATGAGCTGAAGCTGAACCAGCGGTTGTGGACGAAGGAGTAGTGGTCGGGAGCAGTCGGTAGTTGATAGTCGGTAGTCAGTAGTCTAATACATTGGGCAATTGTTGTCCGGTGATGAAAGTGGGTTCAACGCTGAATTGAATGGAAAATACAGAAGGGTGAAACCCGGTGTTATTCAAGTACGGGTCTCAGCCATTTTTCCGCTTCATCCAATGGCATGCTTTTCCGTTTGGCGTAATCCTCCAGCTGGTCTTTACTTATTTTCCCCAACCCGAAATAATGGCTCTGTGGGTGCGCAATATACCAGCCACAGACAGAAGCCGGCGGGTCCATGGCCAGGCTTTCGGTAAGTGTGATGCCAATATTCTCTGTGACATTCAGCAGTTCAAACAGTTTGATCTTCTCTGTATGATCCGGGCAGGCCGGGTAACCCGGTGCCGGGCGGATACCTTTGTATTCTTCACGGATCAGCTGCACATTGCTGAGTTGCTCTGTTTTATCATACCCCCAGTATTCCTTCCGGGTTCGTTCATGGAGGCATTCCGCAAAGGCCTCTACCATACGGTCCGCAAGAATTTGCACCATAATCTTATTGTATTCGTCATGGTCTGCGGCAAAGCGGTCGATATGTTGTTTGGCGCCATGGATGGTGACGGCGAATGAACCCATGAAATCTACGGCCCCCTGTCCCCCAAAGGGGGAACTTAGGTTGTTGCTGCTCTTCAGGCTGGGTTGACTGTTTAAAGCAGAAAGAATCGAATCAAGGGTTTCATCAGTTTTGTATAATACCTCATCGTTGGTGAACCGTATGACTTTAAATCCTTTTTCATTGAGCCATAGTGTTCTGTTTTCATCCGCTTCTTTGTTTTCTGGCAATTGATGAATCAGCCCGTCAATTTCTATTACCAGACTGCGGTCAAGGCACACCAGGTCGGTTATGTAACTCCCTATTATATGTTGTCTTCTGAATTTAAATCCTGCCAGTTTTTTTGATTTTACCAATTCCCAAAGAACGCGTTCAGCCTCTGTCGGATTTGCCCTGTTTATTTCAGCAAATTCTTTTACCACTTTGTAGGTCGAAGGATCGGCCCACATATATCCGGGTGTATCCTCCCCTTCCCTTTGGGAAGGGGCTTTAGCAGGCTCTTCGTTTTTCGGGCTGGTACTTGGGGATGGACCGTACTGCCCGGGCTTAATAAAGTCTGCTAATGAATAAGAAGGCTGTCCCACCGCTTTTTTCAATTGCTGCCGGAGCATTTCCAGTTTTACTTCGCCGGTATCAGTCTGTAAGGTGATCGTGTCGGCATTATTGCTGCTGGCGGGCCAGAAACCGATTACGCCATCAGCGGAGAACCATTTTTCATCAACGATCTGTTTCAGCAGTTTCTGGGCATCATTATAAAGCCGGGTGGCTTCTGTTCCGAAAATTTTATCGGATAACACTTCCGGAAAATGTCCGGGCATTTCCCAGGCGATAAAGAAGGGTCCCCAGTCGATATATTTTGCAATAGTGCCCAGGTCGTAGCCTTTCAGTACTTTAACTCCCTCCACTGCCGGTTGTACCGGTTTGTAATTCTTCCAGTCAAAATATTCCTTGGTGATCACCGCTTCGGGGTAGGGAATCAGGTCTTTTTTATTCTTGTTGAGGAACTGGTGGCGCAAGGCCTCATATTCCCCTTTTGTTTTTAGCAGCAAGGCATCTTTCTCTTTGCTTAATAAGGTACTTACCGCGGTTACACTCCGGGAGGCATCAAGAATATGCAATACCCCGTTATCATATTGCGGGGCGATCTTTACCGCTGTATGCATCCGGGACGTGGTGGCGCCGCCGATCAGCAGGGGCTGCTGCAGGTTCCGGCGTTTCATTTCATGGGCCACATGCACCATCTCATCCAGGGAAGGCGTGATCAGGCCACTCAGCCCGATGATATCCGCTTTTTCTCTCTCCGCAGTATCCAGGATCTTGTCGGCCGGTACCATAACGCCAAGGTCAACGATATCATATCCATTGCAACCCAGTACCACCCCCACAATATTTTTCCCGATATCATGCACATCGCCTTTGACCGTGGCGAGTAATACTTTCGGCACATTTCCCTTGGATGCATTGGGGTTGTTCCTTTTTTCTTCCTCGATAAAAGGGGTCAGCCAGGCCACGCTTTTCTTCATCACCCGGGCGCTTTTTACCACCTGGGGCAGGAACATTTTGCCGGCACCGAAAAGGTCTCCGACCACATTCATCCCGTCCATTAACGGGCCTTCGATCACATCCAGGGGCCTGGGATATTTTACCCGGGCTTCTTCGGTATCGGTATCAATATAATCCGTAATACCATTGACCAGCGCATGCTTCAGCCGCTCTTCCACCGGGGTGCTTCTCCAGGCCTCGTCTTTTACTTCGGCCTTGCCTTTGGCTTTTACGGTTTCCGCGAAAGCGATCAGTTTTTCCGTTGCTTCGTTGTTGTCATTGTTCCGGTTCAGGATCACATCCTCGCAGAGCTGGCGCAATTGTGGCTCGATCTCATCATAAACTACCAGCTGACCCGCGTTGACAATCCCCATGTCCATACCGGCTTTGATGGCATAGAAAAGGAATACACTGTGCATGGCTTCCCGTACCGGATCATTGCCGCGGAAGGAGAAGGACAGGTTACTGACACCGCCGCTGACCTTGGTCAGGGGCATGCGCCGTTTGATTTCCCGGGTTGCTTCAATAAAATCCACCCCGTAGTTATTGTGTTCTTCCATGCCCGTGGCGATCGCGAAGATATTCGGGTCGAAAATGATATCCTGCGGGTCAAAGCCAACCTGTTCCGTAAGGATCCTGTAAGCCCGGCTGCAGATCTCAATTTTTCGTTCCCTTGTATCGGCCTGCCCCTTTTCGTCAAACGCCATTACAATAACGGCCGCCCCATAGCTCTGGCAGGTGATCGCTTGTTCGATGAACTTCGCTTCCCCTTCTTTCATGGAGATGGAGTTCACAATGCATTTACCCTGCACACATTTCAGCCCGGCTTCGATGATCTCAAATTTAGAACTGTCGATCATAATGGGGATCTTCGCAATATCCGGCTCACTTTGCAGCAGGTTCAGGAAGGTGGTCATGGCTTTCACCCCGTCGAGCAGGGCGTCGTCCATGTTCACATCGAGTACCTGGGCGCCGTTTTCCGCCTGTTGCCGGGCCACGCTCAGGGCCTCCTCGTACTTATTTTCACGGATCAGCCGGGCGAATTTCTTGGAGCCTGTAACATTGGTCCGCTCCCCTATATTCACAAAATTGGTTTCGGGCCGAATAACCAGTGGTTCCAGGCCGGCGAGTCGCAGGAAAGGTTTGATAACGGTGGTTGCTTGCATCTATGCGTTCTTTTTTACAAATAACTTCCTGATCATTGAAAAGTTATTTACAACGAGTATTAAAATTGATAGCAGTAATAAAAACCGGGGCGTCGTCATACGAATGCTGTTTCCACCGCGGGCAGAGCCCGGGGTGTGATTTGTTTTACGTGTTCTGCAATATGCCTGATATGATCCGGAGTGGTGCCGCAGCAGCCGCCCACAATATTTACAAATCCTTCTTTTGCCCACTCTTCCAGGTAATGACTCGTGTCTTCCGGATGTTCATCGTATTCGCCCATGGCATTCGGCAAACCTGCATTGGGGTAAGCGGAAACATAGCAGCCGGCGATCTGGGACAACTCCTCGATATGCGGGCGCATTTCTTTTGCACCCAGTGCACAGTTCAGGCCCACACTCAGTGGCCGGGCATGCATCACCGAGGTATAAAAAGCTTCCAGGGTCTGGCCACTCAGGGTACGTCCGGAGGCATCGGTAATTGTTCCGCTGATCATCACCGGCAGCGACGGTTTCTTTGTATCCCTGAAATATTTCCGGATCGCAAAAATGGCCCCCTTGGCATTCAGGGTGTCAAAGATCGTTTCGATCAGCAGGAGATCCACGCCTCCGTCCACCAATCCCTTTACCTGTTCATAATAGGCATTCACCACTTCATCGAAGGTGACGGCCCGGAACCCGGGATTGTTTACATCCGGGGATAGCGACAATGTTTTATTCAGGGGACCAATAGCACCGGCTACCCAGGCTTCTTTACCGGACTGGCGGATGGCTTCCCGGGCACAACGGGCGGCAGCCACATTCATCTCGTAGGCCAGGGATTGCATTTGATAATCGGCCATGGCGATGACCGTACTGCTGAAGGTGTTGGTTTCAATGATATCCGCACCGGCATCGAGGTATTGTTTATGGATGCCAATGATGATATCCGGCCGGGTGAGGTTCAGCAGGTCATTGTTGCCTTTTACATCACAGGGCCAGTCCCTGAACCGTTCGCCGCGGTAATCGGCTTCGGCCAGTTTATGCCGCTGAATCATAGTACCCATAGCGCCATCAATGACCAATATGCGTTCTTTCAAACAATCCTGGATTGTTTTCATACCTTCTGGTTTGCGAACTATAAACGTTGGGAAACTATGGAGGAGTTCCGTACCGTTTATTAGTTCCGTTTTCCCCCGGGAGCCGGAGGATCAGGCCGAACAATAAACAAATCCGCCTGAATGTCCCTGCAAAACTAAGCTTTATGCCCCTAAAAAACAAGCTGGGAAAGCCAGGGGGTTTTACCCGGTCTTTCAGCGAAACTGCCGGGGAAAAGGGGCGCAGGGCATCATTACCAGCAGGTTAGTGGTTGACGTACTTTTCTACAGGGAGGCGGTTTTGCAGGCTCCGGGCCAGGGTCATTTCGTCGGCATACTCCAGTTCGCCGCCAAAGGCAATGCCCCGGGCAATGGTGGTGATGCGGATGGGATGGGGTTGCAGTTTTTTCTGGATATAATAAATGGTCGTATCGCCCTGGATGGTGGGGTTAAGGGCAAAGATGATCTCTTCTGTTTTTTCTTTTTGCACCCGGTTAAGGAGGGTTTCAATATGCAGATGGTCCGGACCGATCCCATCCAGCGGGGAAATAATACCACCGAGAATATGGTAAATGCCGTTGTACTGCTGGGTGCTTTCAATCGCGATAACATCCCGGATGCTTTCCACCACGCAGATGATCTCCTGCTTCCTGGCCGAATTGGCACAGATGGAACAAATATCCCCATCGGCTACATTAAAACAGCGCTGGCAGAATTTTATTTCGCTCCGCATCCGGGCGATCACATCACTGAACTGGTTTACTTCCTTTGTATCCTGCTTTAATAAATGGAGCACTAAACGCAAAGCGGTCTTCTTTCCAATACCGGGAAGTTTGGAGAATTCATTCACTGCATTTTCCAGTAAGGAAGAAGAGAATTGCATGCGGCAAAGATAACTCCGGGGGATGAGCCGCCGGCCGCCGGATCGCGGATTTCCTGAAAAAAGGGCGGTTTACTGGGTGATATCAATATCAAACTCGTTTGTCCAGTTCGGTTTTACTGCTATTTTCCTGCCGACGGGAATTACCCGCTCGGGTTGCTTATGGCTGCCAAAGAACTGCCCCGGATCCCAGGCCCCGTTCTTATTCTGGTCATACAGGATCCGGAGTTCATATTCACCGGGTAGAAAAAGCGGTTGTATGAATTCCGTAGCGGCCAGGGGGAATGATTTATAAAGGCTTTGGTTCAGGATCACCTGCAGCACAGGGTTTTTGTCCGGATCGAGGTTGCGGAAGCGGATCTTCAGGGCGCCGTAATCCGCTTTTTTCTTTGTGACAAAACTGAGGGTATCCGTTTTAAGCAATTTCTTACCGGTGCTGTCTTCCGCAAAATCCTTTTCCAGTACCAGGTTGTACAAAGTGTTTTCTTTCCAGCTGTTTTTCAGGATAACAGCCATCGAGGTACTGTCTTTTTCGATAAGAAGCCCGGTTACCGGCTGAAAGCTGCTATCTGTAAAAAGGCGGAGACCCGTGCTGTCAAAGTTTTTCAGGGGGCTTTCAAAATTCAGTTTTAAATCACCCAATAAGTCCTGCTGGTTATTGGCCAGGCTGGTTTGAAATTTTAGCCGTTTATCTGTTGTCGCGCCCGGTTTATTGCGCGGCCCTCCCGCAGCGCCGGGATCTGCAAAACCCGGGGTCACCGTTTCCTTTTTTGCATAGGCATAAAGAACCAGGGAATCGGCTTTCTGACCCGGAGTTACCGGTTGATCCGCAAAAGCAAAGTATTGTTTTTCTCCCAGGTACCGGCGGGTGCCGCCTTCGTCTTTTAAGGCATAGATTGCATAGGTACGGGCCGGTAAATTCTTAAAATGGAATCGCCCTTTTCCATCCAGGCGGGCGATGTATTTGGGTTTTTCTTTTACGACGGCTGAATCATCCTGGCTGGTATGCAGGAGCACAATCAGGGTGCTGTCGGGTTTCGCTGTTTCGGCCAGCAGGACCTGCCCTTCCAGTTCGAGTGAATCAATATACGAGCCGGTGGAAAAAGTAAATTTGAAATCTTTTACCACATTTCCTTCAGTAATATCCCGGATGGCTTTCCCGAAATCAAGGGAATACGTGGTATTCGATTCGAGGCTGTCTTTCAATTTGACAGTGACCTCCTTTAGCCTGAAATCCACCACGGGGTTTATTCTTGCCAGCGGGGAAACCAGCAGGTTTTCCTGGATATTCTGTACATCCACAAATTCATCAAAGGAGAAGACAAGCTTATTCCCATGGAAATTAACCGTAGAGTCACCGGGGTTTGATTTCAGCAATACCGGCGGGATACTGTCCCGGGGGCCGCCCTGCGGGGGTACGATATTGGCACAGCCGGGGCCATTCATGACGGTAAGCGTCAGAAAAGCCAGGGAACAGAATGTGGATATGAAAACCGTTTTGCGCATGCAGCTGCAAACTTACAGGGTTTGAAGGAGAGATTTGTTGATGAAATCATAAAAGGAAACCCGGTTCCGGCAGCAGGGCAGGGAAATAAAATTTACGCGCCCGGTTACCGGCGAAAGGGTAGCAAAACCGAACCGGTCAGCAACCGGTGGCCACTGTTTTATGATTCAGGAATCTGCATCTTCTTCCGTGGCCAGTTCGTGCAGGGCCACTGCCATATTATTCGTCTTCACAAAATTGCACCAGTGGCAGTCTTCCTTGCCGCAACCGGTATAAAAATCACGGTCCCGGATCTTTTCCCAGGTCTGTACGATCTGCTGCGTAACGGTGGTGATATCCGCCGGGGTGATCGTTATTTTTTCTTTCCGGTAATTTTTCTTTTTATCGGGTTCAATAAAATCAAACTCGGTACTGATCACTTTCCAGTCTTTTTGCTCATAATGATCCACGAGAATTTTATAGAAAACGGCCTGCCGCCAGTAGTCTCCTCCATTGGGCTGTTTTTCGGAAGGTCCCTTGGTTTTGAGCAGGGCCTTGTCCGGGTCGCCGGTCTTATAATCCACCACGGTGACCGATTTGCCGTCAAACTCCAGTTTGTCCAGTTTGCCTTTGAGGGGTACGTTTTTTACCAGCACGTTCCGGATATTCCGCTCAATGGCGACGATCTTATTAAACCGGTCTATATTTTCATCATAGTAATTGCCCAGCACTTCGGGTCCGTATTCCATCCGCCGGGCAAACTGTTCTTTTGTAAAACTTTCCCGGTGCCGGCGCATATACCATTCAAAGTCGCTGATGAATTCTTCTTTGGATGGGAACTGTTCCCGGCCGCTGTCCTGCATTTTCCGGAACAGTTTTTCGAGGGCATAGTGAACGGCTGAACCGAATTCAGTGGCTTCGTTTTTGGGGGAAGGGATCCGGATCAGGTTTTTGAAATAGAATTCCAGCGGGCAGTTCAGGTAATTATTAAGGGCCGTTACATTCATGACAAATTTCTCCAAAATGCGGCCGATGAATTCTTCTTCTATTTTTTCTATTTCAGGCGCGGCAGCCTGTGCAAAACCCAGGGCGGTGAATTCACTGGTAACGGCTTCATCAATGATCACTTTTTCGACCGGCAAATCGTGTTTATCCAGGATCTCGGCAATAAACATGGAGGGCTCCATTTCCTTCCCGTCGTTCTTAAACCGGCTGTAAGAAATATACAGGTGTTGTTCAGCCCGGGTAAGGGCCACATAAAACAAACGGCGCAGTTCTTCTTCATCGTTGCCCCCGGAGCGGGAGGAGAACAAAGTGTCGGGCAGTTTGTAGCCGCCCCCCGGTTTTCTTTTCTTTTCCCAGAAACCGGCATTGCAACCGGCCACAAATACATGTTCAAATTCCAGTCCTTTGGATCCGTGGGCCGTCATCAGGTTAATGCCCTTGTCACTGCCACTGACCTGTACGAGCGGCAGGGAAATACCCTCCTTTTCCATCAGTTCCACCAGGCTGATCAGTTGCTGAAGGGTAAGGAATGGATCCCGGTGCGTTTCTTCCTTGATAAAATCAAACAGGCCGGAGAGCACCTGCAGCTGCCAGTGTTTATCCGGTTGTTGCATGAGGTGCGTCAGCGCCCCGGTATCGCGTACCAGGGATTCAAATAAATGCTGAAGGGTAAGGTTGGATACATCTCCCAGCAATTTTTCCAGGGCTGCGGATGCTTTTTTTAACCCGCTGTGCAGGGCGTTGCTGAAGAGATCTTTAGCGGGGGCATTGGCTTTTTCGGTGAGCGCCTGGCGGATGGAATAACCGTTGCCGCTGTACTTTTTGTCCGCCACTTCGAGGGTCAGTTTGGCGATTTCGACGGGTGGTACGCCAAACCAGTCGAAGTGCAGGATCTCAAACAGCATTTCATCCCCGCTGAAAGGGATATCATGCTCGGAGGCGAGGTATTTCAGTACGAGGATAATCTTTTGGGCCAGGGGCAATTCAAGGATATTCAAATTGCGTTTACTGTACACCGGTATCTCCAGCTGCCTGAAATACCGGGTGAGTTCTTCGCCGTATTTATTTTCCTTGTAAATGATCCCGATACGGCCGGGGGCTGTTCCTTCAGCCAATAACTGCTGCACTTTCTTTACCAGGCCGGTCATTTCCAGCCGCTGGGTTTCATATTCCTGTATGCGGGGTTGATGAACGAGGTGCCGGATTTTATCATTCGAGGAAAGCAGGTCCTTGCTTAATCCTTCGATCTGTTTTACCAGCCGCTCTTCATTCCGGTCGATCAGGGTCTTCGAAATATCGAGGATCGGCTGGGTGGAGCGGTAATTATTCGTGAGCACCACGGTCACGAGATCATTGCTGTAATTGCCGGCAAACTGCAGCATATTTTCCACGCTTGCCCCCTGGAAGCGGTAAATGCTCTGGTCGTCATCGCCCACCACGAATACATTGGGTTTGTCCCAGTAACTGATCAGCAGTTCCACGAGCCGGTTCTGCGTTCCGCTGGTGTCCTGGTATTCATCTACAAGGATATACTGGAATCGTTCCTGGTAATCGGCCAGCAGGTTTTTATTTTCTTCAAAGGCGCGGATCACCCAGTTGATCATATCGTCAAAATCATAGCGGTTCCGTTTGCGCATGAGCGCCTGGAAGCGGTCGAATTCACCCACGGCTGCCCGGAGTTTTTCCATCCGTTCTTTCTCTTCATCAATTTTATCCTTCTTAAGATCGCCGGCATTGAAATTCCGGTACTTTCTTTTATAAACAAATTCATCCCGTGTGGGAAGACCTGCGAGGTATTCATCAATCCGGCCGTTGATAAAGGCCGGGGTCCAGCCTTCTTTTTTCATATTGCTGAAAAGCGCCTGCAGGTTTTTCACTTCGAAATACACATCCCCCCGGTATCTTTTCAGCGGGTGATTCTTTGGAAGGGTATCAACCAGGTCTTTAAAAAGCTGGATCTTTTCCAGCTCCGATACAGGGTCAAGGGCCGTCTTCTCAAATAAACCCAGGTTTTCCTGGATAATATCATTGCAAAAAGCATGAAAGGTGTACAGGTTAACTTTATAGGCATCCGGCCCGATGAATTGCAGGAGCCGCTTGCGCATGGCCACCACACCGGCATCGGTATAGGTCAGGCAGAGAATATTTTCCGGCAGGGCATCCGTTTCCAGCAGGATCTTCCCGATCCGGCTGGCCAGGATCTGGGTCTTGCCGGTTCCGGGGCCGGCGATCACCATCACGGGACCTTCCAGTGTGGAAACAGCGAGTCGCTGCTTCTCGTTGAGTTTCTCAAATTCTTCCGCGAACTTTCTTTCGGTTTTTTCTTTATTGAGTGACATCTTTGTTCCCAAACTTTTCAGGTTGATAATGGTTACCAGCTATCTCAAAAGCCGCTGTAAACTAATAGCCGGTAAGACGGGAAGCAGGGGCTTCCAACCACTATTTACTTACCGTCTTATCGCCTTCCCGGCAAAAAAATACTTTTGAGATGGCTTCTGGTCAAACGAATTTAAACCAATAATCCGCATGGCGGCGCACAGGATCAAAACAGTACAAAAAATCCCGGTTTCCCGGGGCAGGAAGGCCTGCGTTCTTCGGGGGGATTTGACCGGATTATTAGTGGGGGGGTCCCCGATCCGGCAGAGGGGGAAAGCTACCCGGTTACACGGCTTCCTGGTTCAGCACCCTCATCATCGAGATCACATTCGATACATTCAGTTTCTTAAAGATATTATACCGGTGTACTTCAACAGTGCGTTGCGAAATCTCTAATCTCCCGGCTATGTCGTGGGAAGAAAGTCCTTCCCGGATCATGCTGATGATCTCGAGCTCCCGCCTGGTGAGGGTGCAAACCCGGTTTGTTGTGTCGTCCTCAGTATGGTCGGACAGCATTCTTTCAGCCAGTTGGTCCTTGATATCGCCGGCAATATAGTGTGTGCCGTTGTGTATGGCTATGATGGCCCGGATCATTTCTTCAAAGGAAGAGGCCCTGGAAATAAAGCCGCTGGCGCCAGCGGAAAGGATTTGCCTGACGGCGGGTATATGACTGAACATGGATACAGCCAGCACCTGTACCCCGGGCGCTTTTTCTTTAATCGCCCGGACCAGTTCAACACCCGGGATCTCCGGCATGGAAACATCGATAATGACCACATCGGGTCCTTTAACTTTTATTTCGCGGATGGCCTGGCGTCCGTCGGTGGAGACACCGGTAATGCTAAAGCGGCTGTCAATGCTTAATAGGGAGTTCCACATGTCAAGCATCAGGCGCTGATCATCGATAAGGTAGATTTTGATTCGTTTCATGGTGGATATGGATTGGTTCCTGCGGGCTTCCCCGCTTAACTGTAATCAACGTAAAATTATATCTCGATCTGCTTATTTTATAGCCGAAGTCTGTAAAATAAGTACTTCTGCTTAATGGATTAGGGCGTTTACCAGTGTTTCGGGTTTGTTATCCTATTACAGTTTTTGATTTAGCGGCTACCCGGCCTCCTTATTTCACAGGGGCGCTTAAAAGTGGAAGCGGGATAGAGAACTGGCGCAGCTGTCCGTTATATAAGATTGCCGGAATTTTATACGGCCGGCAGAAAGCAGCCAGTTAAAACAAAAAAATGAAAAAGCAGTTTGCTGTAAAGCAGGAGCAGGATAATATTTACAGCTGACAAGCTATATCCGCAAATCCATGAACACTGTCAACCATACTCAGTAATCTTCTTCGCTTTTGTCAACCCTTTTCAGTATAAGACACAGTATAAGACACAAGAACAAAACAGCCAGTTTGCTCGATACTGATTCGATACTTGTTCGACCTTTCTTCGCAAATTATTGAAGCAGCCTCGGACAATCCTCGAACAAGTCTCGAAGAAATCTAAAATAAGGCAACTTAAAGATTTGGGAAACAGGTTGTTATATCGTACTCGTTCCGCAAATTTGCCCCTGCCCAAACAGTCTTTTTTATACCCTTTTGTACGGATTGTGTCCTTTTCTACACAGGCTAAATTGATATTATCATATTACTTCAGCTTTAGGGTTGCGGACCTGAGTCACAGGCTCAGGCCAACCGTAATAAGTTAGTTATTTTCTTATTTTTAAGCGGGTAGAGGAACACTACGGACAGCGGGGCTGCTACATCAAATAAAAACAATTATCACTTCCCACAACATTAATAAATATAAATATGACAGAAGTAGAGAACGATTTAAAATTGATTAATGAAAAAGTGTCTCATTTATTTAATAGGGCAAGTTTAATTAAATTTTCATATTCCGGAATTTATACACTTGAGTTTGATTTGCCGGAAGAAGTTTACGGGTATAATTATTTTTTTCTTGATATTGGGACACAGCTTTCAATTTTTGAAAATGAAAAAGGTCAGCCTTTTTTGAAGAATTTTTCAATGGAAGATTTTTTCTTGGTATGGTCAAAAAATGTAACTAAAGTAGTTGTTGAAAATGATTTAAGCTTGCTGATTTGTTTTGATAGCAATTATTGTTGCAAAGTGGTATCAAAATTATCTGACCCAGAAAATATATTTGACATGCGGTGGTCTATTTATCAGAAACAAGATGCTCCTTCTTTCTATTTAGTAGTATCTGACGAGGAGAATATTTATTTGCAAACGCCATAGCTTATGAAACCATCAATTATCATTATTCTTTTTAGTACAGTGTTGTTTGTAAACTCATATGGGCAAATAAAAGACGCATCTCAAAATTTAAAGCAGCAGGCAAATAAAATGGGAGTAGCTTTTGTAAGTGGAGATTATAAAACCTTTGCTAATTATACTTACCCTTTAATATTAAAATCAATGGGCGGCGCTTCTAAAATGATTGAAGTATTGAACAAAACAAGTATTGATATGAAGTTAAAAGGGATGAGTTTTAGTAATATCACTTTTGATGAACCTTCAAAGATTGTAAAGAGTGGTAAAGAATTACAGGCAACCATTACACAACATACAGAAATCAAACTATCACAGGGAAAATTAATAAGTACATCAACATTAATAGCTATGTCAACAGACAATGGGATTGGCTGGGCATTTATAGATACTTCTAACAAAGACATGGCAACTTTACGAAAAGCGTTGCCCAATCTTAGTCCATCTATTATCATACCGCCACAGCAACCACCAGTAAGATATAATATGTAATAGTTAGTATTTAATCGGACAGGTGAGAATTAATTTTTCATTTTCAAAAGGGATACAGATTAGTAAGCATCGAGAGTGTTGCAAAAAGTGTGTCAGTTTGAAGTTTTGTAACTTTAAAACTAACACATATGGAAATGAAAGACAAACAGTCATTTGACTTCGAAGCTTTCAAAAAGCAAGCGGCCAGCCGGATAAAAAAAGGCGAGACGTTGCTGGGTAAGGATGATGTGTTTACCCCCCCGTTGTCCGAAGTGTTCAAAGAAAAAAATTTTGATCGGTTATGCTGAGATTGCATCTCAGCAGCAGCCTCAACGAGGCTGTCCAACCGGCTGCTATAAAATAGTAACACAACAGTCCTGCAATTTAAATACTGGTGCTGTCCTTACCTTAGAGCAAAACGCAGCATGAATAATGATGGGGGATACAAAATCAGAAACCAGGAAGCTATCCATTTCATGACGTTTCCTTAGTTCAAGACTCTCCCTTTTGATTCCTTCAAAGCCGGGTCTTGCGCAGCAGACCCGGCCTGCTACGATACCGGGCGATTCTTTCTTATACCACCGATGTAAGTGGAAACAAATGCCAACGCTAACAACAGTTACCTATGACATTTACACGAAATATTTTATACGCTCACTGATCAGTAATAACCTACAGCTACCGATCGTTTTGAGAGCTGGCCGCTACCCCGGTATCCTTGAAATATATTTTTCAATCTGTTTGATCTGGTCCACGATCTGCGGGGTGGTCGGTTTTAGGGCTTTTGTCTTGCGGAAGAAATCCTTGGCGGCCCGGAATTCTCTTTTATTCATCATCAGGCTGCACATCTGGAGATAGGCGGCCGCTTCGTTTTCCTTATCCGGAAGCCCCTTGCGCAGGGCCTGGCGAATATAGCTTTCGGCCTGCTTGAGGTCGTTTTTCTGCATGGCAAGCATACCCATCTGCAGCAGGCTGGCTCCTTCCGCCTCTTTCATCGGCATACCCAGGTCCAGCCCTTTCTTCATCATTTTTTCCGCGCCGTCAAAATCCTGTTTCATCATCGCGATATTTCCCCTCAACGTGAAGTACACTGAACGGATGGGTTTGTACAGCAGGTTCGGGAATTTGATCGAGTTGATGATCTTCTCCGCTCCTTCCATATCCCCGTTTTCCATGTACTCCTGTATCAGCCGGAGCGGACCAAAAAAGAAATGACCGGCTACCAGGATCACGCCGATCAGGTACAGGGGAAATGCAGGCCAGAATGAGGAAGCATAATTGACATAAATACCCAGGGCAACCAGGGCTACCCCAATCCAGAGACGGTACTTAATAAGCAGGTTGTAAAATTTCATCTTATTGAGAAATTAGATTCCCCGAAAACGCGGGGTTGTTAAAATGTAAAGGTTAAGCAGCTCATTGTCAGTCGTTTCCAGGGAAGACCGGGTTCTGAGCTCTGCAAAAGTATTGAAATCCCCGCTTTATTGGTACAGCTTGTTTCTAAAGCGCCTGGACCCCCGGTACAGATTAATGTGGTATATTTTCATAAAGATTTGTCATGACCAGGGCAAGGATCTGTCTCCTGTGCTTTATTCTGCTGATTCGTACCGTTTCCGCTGCACAACAACCCCGGCTGATGTGGCCGGTTGGTCATAACGGCGGTATCAATTCCGTCGCTTTCAGCCCGGATAATAAATATATTCTTACCGCCTCGCAGGATGGTACGGCCAAATTATGGGATAGCAGGTCCGGTTATCTCTTGCAGGATTTCAGGGGTCATGAACTATGGATTGATAAAGCCCTCTTCAGCCCGGATGGAACAAAAGTCCTTACACTGTCAAACGACAATACCGGCAAACTGTGGGATACCCGAACCGGCCGGCTGATCAGTACCCTGCGCGGGAAAACAAAACTCGGCCAGTTGGGAAATGGAGGAATCTGGATTGACGGGCTGTTCAGCCCGGATGGAAAATATGTTGTGACGGTTTCTAATGCGGATTATGATAAGAACCTGGCGCGGATCTGGGATGGCAACAATGGGAGACTGGTAAGATCACTTCCTTCTTACAACGAAGGACTGGTTCCTCCCGTTTTTCGAAATGGGGGAAAGACCCTGCTTCTCGCAAGCGGAAAAAACAAGGCTGTCCAATGGGACCTTATTTCCTGGAAACCGGCCGGGATGGTCCCCGATCACAAGCCGGCGGATGATTCGGCCGCTTATTACAGCCCCGATAAAAAATATTTTATTTCAATTGAGAAAAACCGCGAACGGAACTTAGGGGTCAGCACCCAGGTATGCATAAGATCGGCATCTACCAGGGAATTGCTGGCGACACTTGCCGATACGCTTTCTTATACCAATGCTTTTTGTATCAGCCCGGACAGTAAACTGCTGGTCACCGGGCCGGAGGATGGGGTAGCCCTTGTCTGGGAACTGCCTTCCGGCCATTTATTGCGGCAGTTATCGGGACATATTATGCCGGCCTGGCAAACAGGATTCAGCAGGGACGGGCGCTATATACTCTCGTATGATGAGGACAATGTGTACAATGGATGGGAACGGGAAACAGGCAAACCGGTTCAGGATCCGCCGGTTGATGTGTACGGCCCCTATTCTCTCTTCAACCGGTGGAATGGAGACGGAGATAGCATCATCACTTATTTTAATGACAGCACATTCATTGGTATCCGGCGAAAAGGAGCCCTGGCCGCTGCTTTCTTTGAAGTGGCTGAGATCAGCCCGGATGGCAGGAATGTGATCACGGCGGAAGGCACCTGGGACCATGAGGGTCGTTTATGGGAAGCGGCTACAGGCCGGTTGATCAGGATCCTCCGCGGCCATACCGGCGTTATCTCTTCCGCACATTTCAGTCATGACGGGAAGTGGATCATAACGGCGGCTTCCGATGATACAGCAAGGGTATGGGAAACAAAGACCGGCCGCGTGGTCATGAAGGCCGATGGTCACCAGACAGGTGTCGGGCCCGCTGTATTCAGTCCCGATTCGAAGTTTGTGCTTACTGGCAGCGGAGATAACAGTGTCACACTCTGGAGCCGGTTAACCGGGAAGCAGCTCTATACTTTTTTGCAGACGGATAGTACCAATTATATCGGGTTGATCCCCTCCGGGTATTACCAGGGCAGCCGGGAAGGCGCCAAACGCTTACATTATGTAACATCCCGGTTACAGGCGATCAGTTTTTCCCAGCTGGATGTAAAATACAACCGGCCGGATAAGGTACTGGAGGCATTGGGAACGACAGATACTGTATTGACTGAGTCGTACCGGAAAGCATATAACAAGCGAATCCGGAAACTGGGAATTGATACCAGCCTTTTCAGTAATGGGTTCAGTGTGCCGGAGGCGGATATCCTCAACCGGGACTCGATTGAATATGAGCAAAAGGGAGAATCGCTTTCGCTTCACATCAGGGGAGCAGATGGCAGTTACCCGCTGGACCGTTTTAATATCTGGATCAATGAATCGCCATTATACGGACAACGGGGGATCCGCATGAAAGCGGGGAACAACGGGAGTCTTGATACGTTTATTTCAGTCAGGCTCTCCCGCGGAACCAACCGGATCGAAACCAGCATCAGTAATATAAACGGCACCGAAAGTTACCGGGTGCCGTTATTGGTAAACTGCGATCCCCCCGCCCGGCAACCGGAGCTGATCCGGTTTTTCGGTATCGGGATCGATCAGTTCAGTGACAGCGGGTATAACCTCCGCTACAGCGTTAAAGATATCCGGGATCTTGTGGTAAAATTGAAAGAGCGGTACGGCAACCAACTGCTCATCGATACCTTGTTTAATGAAAAAGTTACCCGGGAAAATATAAAAATGCTCAAACAAAAACTGCTGCAGACCGGGGTGGATGATAAGGTCATCATTTCCTATTCGGGGCATGGCCTGCTGAGCAGCGATTATGATTATTACCTCTCCACTTACTCTGTTGATTTCAGTAAACCGGAAGAAAATGGCTTGCCCTATGATGAACTGGAGAGTTTGGTGGACAGTATCCCGGCCCGCAGGAAACTGCTGCTGATAGATGCCTGTCATAGCGGGGAAGTGGATAAGGAAGAACTGGTACGCATCGGCAAAAGCCCTGATTCGCTGGTCAAAGGATTTAAACCAATTGCGTATAAAGACGATAAAAAACACCTGGGGTTAAAGAACAGTTTTGAACTGATGCAGGATCTTTTTGTGAATGTGGGCCGGAGTACGGGGGCCACCATTATCTCGGCGGCGGCGGGTACCCAGTTTGCCCTGGAACGGAATGACCTGAAGAACGGGGTGTTTACCTACGCCCTGCTCGAAACCCTGAACCGTTCTCCTTCGGTCCTGATCAGTGAATTGAAAAAGAAAGTGGGGGAAAGAGTGGAAGAACTGACCCGCGGTTTGCAAAAACCGACATCAAGGAATGAGACAATGGAGGAGGACTGGAGTTTGTAGAGTAAAATAAACTGGCCTGAAAAGCGATGCTCCGCTAAACTGCAGGGAAGGGCATACGAAATATGTTGAATCTGCTGTTCATAATATAGATTTTATTTATAATTAAGAAAGCAGTCATTTGTATAACTCCGTTCCAATAACCTGTTAAGCAGAACAGAATTATTGTGATGATGATAATCATTGGAAATCGTGATACAGGTCATTTTTTCTCCTGTGATAAAGCTTATATTTTCATTGGTGCAAACCGGGTTCTCCCCTTTATGGGAAAGGCGCTACTTCTGTGTTTCTGGTTCCTTTTTTCAACAGGAATGTATGCTCAGTCAGTTGATTCCAGGAATACCATTACCTCCCCGCCCGATACGTCCCGCTATCAGGATGCACTGATTACCAAAGTCCTGTTTTCTGCCCATAACAACACCTGGGGATATGACATTTTTGTCAACCATGTACTCCTCATCCACCAGCCCAGCATACCGTGTTACGGAGGCAGGGAAGGGTTTAAGACAAAAAAAGACGCCCTGTCTGTGGCAGAACTTGTGATCACAAAGATCCGCAAAGGCCTGGTACCTCCCACCGTTACCAAAGCGGAACTGAAGGCCCTGGGTATTAAGGCGGATGATTGATCAACCCCTTGCACTCCGCATCCTCCGTACTCATTTTTTCATTTATAAAATTAATTTTATGAAAAGGGTATTTTATACGCTTTTAATCATAATGATTGCGGCAACGTGTATGGCACAGGGCTGGACAAGAATGCCGGATTTCCCAACCGGCACCCGGTATGGTGGAATAGGTATTGGGGTAGGTGCTAAAGGTTATGTAGGTCTGGGTGCCGATGCCGGCCAGATACGGTCTGACTGGTGGGAATTTGATCCTGTACTGAAGACATGGACGCAGAAAGCTGATTTCCCCGGCACGGCAAGAATGACACCCATCGCTTTTGCGATTGCCGGTAAAGCCTATGTAGGAACCGGGCTGAACATGTACACCGTTTATTCCGATTTCTATCAATATGACCCGGCCAGCAATGACTGGACCCGTAAAGCCGATTATGAAGGAGGGCCGCGTTACGGCGCAATGGCATTCAGTATCGGGGATAAAGGATATACAGGTTGTGGCAAAGACCAGGGTCTCTATGATGGAAACAATGATTTTTGGGAATATGATCCTGTTACGGATGACTGGATCCGGAAAGCGGATGTGGGGCCGGTGCACCGGAGTTTTGGAGCTGCCTTCAGTGCGGGCAATAAGGGTTATATAGGCCTGGGTGCGGAAGGGTATGATACCCGGAAAAAAGATTTCTGGGAATATGACCCGGCAACCGATAGCTGGTTGCAAAAAGCGGATTTTCCTGCTGTAGAAAGACTTATTCCCTATTCATTCGGAATCGGGGAAAAAGGATATGTGGGAATGGGATATTATTATTCTCCGCAAAGTGATTTTTGGGAATACAACCCGGCGGATAATGCCTGGACCCAGAAAGAGGAAAATATACCCAGGGGACAGGGCGTATCCTTTTCGATCGGATCCAAAGGATATGCAGGACTTGGCTATTTCCAGTCAGGGGACCTGAGTGATTTCTGGGAGTACTCACCAACAGCAGCAGAACTGCTTGTATGCGATCAGACCTGGATGCCCATGAACCTGGCGGTTACTACATACCGGAACGGGGACCCGATCCCGCAGGTCACGGATAACAGTGAATGGGTCAGTCTCACAAGCGGAGCCTGGTGTTATTATAATAACGATCCTTCCACCGAAGCTGCCTATGGCAAATTGTACAACTGGTATGCCGTAACAGATCCCCGCGGACTGGCGCCAGCCGGCTGGCATATCCCGGATTACGGGGAATGGATCGTACTGGAGAATTGTGCAGGCGGATACTTTACAGCAGGTGGTGCCCTGAAAGAAACCGGTACCACTCACTGGACAGATCCCAATACAGGAGCCACTAATTCCACGGGTTTTACCGCCCTTCCGGGAGGTATGCGTACCGGTGGAGGCGGCTTTATGTCTTTAGGCCAGGTTGGTAACTGGTGGAGTTCTTCATCGGGTTCTTATACACATTATGGAATAACCTTTACAGGCGGTTATTACCGTTCTATTTTTTATGGGTCTGCCATTTTCTATGGCAACCAGGCATACATGGGTTATCCATCCTACCCGATCTCCGATTTTAAAACCGGGATGTCGGTACGCTGTGTGAAAGATATGGCGCCTTCCTTTGTGGAATGCCCTGCCACGCAAACGGTTTATTCAACAGCCACGGATTGTGGAGTTGCCGTTACGTATAATGCAACTGCCACCGGCAACCCCGGACCCGCTATTACGTATTCTTTTTCGGGTGTAACCACTGCTAACGGCACAGGTACCGGCAGCGGCCAGGTATTTAACAGGGGCATTACAACCGTTACACTCACCGCCACCAGTTCCGCAGGTACAGCCAACTGTATATTTAATGTGGAAGTACTGGATACCATTAAACCGGTGGTTACTTGTCCGCCGTTACAGGAACTTTGTTACCAGGACAACCATAATTATGTGATTCCGGCATTAACAGCGACCGATAATTGTGGTATTCAAACAACCACCTATTCGATCACCGGTGCGACCAGCCGTTCTGGCAGCAATGGAAACGCAAGCGGGTTTTTCAATGTGGGTATCAGCCATATTTACTGGACGGTTACGGACAGTTCAGGGAACAGCCGTAACTGCCAGACCACGGTGTGGGTGAATCCGAAAATTAATGTGATATTCCCGGATGTCTATACCGCGGTGCTGGGCAGAGCGAATACTGTTTATATCGGGTATGGATTCTATTATGCAGGCGGATACGGTTTCAATGTGGTGGCGCTGACCCCGCTGCCAACAGGGGGTACCCCGTTTTATACCAGTTGGGGGATTCCTTATTATCATTATCAATGGTCCACCGGGTCAACCGCTCCCGTACTGGTGGTTAGTCACAATACGCCCGGCTATTATACCTATACTGTTACCATCACGGATGCGAAAGGCTGCAGTACAACCGTCAGCAAGACGATCCGGGTGGTGGATGTGCGTTGCAATAAAAACGTATGGGGACTCATTGTAAAAGGAGTCAGTGTTTGCCGGCCCGGCAATGTGCAGAAATGCGTATTTGAATTCCTGGTCTGGGCCGAAGTATTGGCCCATGCGGAAATAGGTCCCTGCGGGGCAGCAAAAGAAACAGCTTATGAGTTGAAGCAGGAAGCAGTTACAGCAAAGCTTGAGCAACAATCATCTGTAACCGTGAATAGCTGGGCAGAAAAAGCCGGGTTGCCGGCTGCCGGCAGGTTTGGCGCTATTGGGTTTGGCATCGGCAACAAGGGCTATATAGGACTTGGCATGAACACTGATGACGAATTGTATAAAGACTTCTGGGAATTTGATCCGGCCGGTAATGTATGGACCCAGAAAGCAGATTTTGGCGGAACCGCAAGGGCACTGGCAACCGGTTTCAGTATTGGCAACAGGGGCTATGCAGGCACCGGGCTGGATGCAGAAGGCTGGCGAAAGGATTTTTGGCAATATGATCCTGCATCAAACAACTGGACCCGAAAGAAAGATTTTGGCGGAACCGCAAGGGCTTTTGCCACCGGCATCAGTATTAACGGAAAAGGGTATATCGGTACGGGGTATGACCTGAATGATTCCCTGATGAATGATTTCTGGGAATACCAGCCTTTAACCAACAACTGGATCCGGAAAGCTGATTTTGCAGGTTCGGAAAGGTATGCGGCTGCGGGCTTCAGTATAAACGGGAAAGGATATATCGGTACGGGTATTGATATTGAGAGACAGACCCGTGATTTCTGGCAGTATGATCCGCTGACTGACAGCTGGAACCGGAAAGCTGATTTTGCAGGCTTCCCGCGGCACCTGGCCACCGGCTTCAGTATTGGCTGCAGGGGTTATATCGGAACCGGTCTTGACAGCAGCAATACGATCCGGGCTGATTTCTGGGAATATGATCCTTCAGCTGATAACTGGAATCAAAAGGCCGGTCTTGACGGCGGTGCCAGGCTGAATCCCGTTGGGTTCAGTATAGCCGGCAGGGGGTATATCGGTACCGGCATCAGTATGGAAGGGACAAGAAATGATTTCTGGGAATATGCGGCCGGCTGTTATATGAGCCTGTCCATACCGGATGTATATGCCGTGAATCCCGGCGGAGAAAAAAATACGATCTACCTGGGATACGGTCCTTCCTCACTGACCCTGGCGGCAGTGCCCTCCTGTGGCAACCTGGCACCGGGCGAAACCTATAGTTATGCCTGGTCAGATGGTTCAACAGGGGCTTCCGCTACCGTGCACCCGGTAATACCCGGTTCGCATGAGTACAGTGTTACGGTCACCGACAGTTATGGTTGTACGGCAACTGCATCCGTTACCATACAGGTAGTGGATATCCGTTGCGGGAATAACAAGGTAACTGTTTGCCATATTCCCCCGGGTAACCCGGCTAACCAAAAGACCATTTGTGTCAGCAGGAATGCGGTTCCGGCCTTACTGCAGCAGGGTTCCCGCCTGGGTAACTGCAATGCGCAAGCGCAGATTGGAAAGAATGGCGGCCTGCCTGTTGTAACAACGGAAGAGGGGAGGGAGACATTGCAGGTTTACCCGAATCCCAACCACGGTATTTTTGATCTGCGGCTGACTGGCTACACCGGTGCCGCGCTGCTGATCGAGGTCTTGGATGGACGGGGAATCGTAATCCGGAGAGAATGGGTTCCCGCAGGGAAAGGATATGGAACCATCCGGATCAACCTGGGGATGCGGGCACAGGGAGTTTATTTTGTTAAAGTAAGCGAACGGGAGAAAACAGTAACCGCGAAAATAGTTGTTTGGTAGTCCAGGCCTTCCCAACGTCGAAGAAGATTTTGGGAGACTTTGGATGACAATCAGCGCTAGACAGGAAATTTAAAGTCAGACTAATTTAGTAGGATCATCCTTTGTGTAGCGGTAAAATTCAGTGATGTAAGCAGGCGATTATATAATAAATAGGAGTCAAATGACAGGAATTTTGGCTCCTATTCTCTTTATATAAGTCAAAAAACTGATTTTTTGACTCATATTTGACTCAAGTAAGTAAAAAAATGCCGCTTCAGCCATTACCTGTTCAAAAAAGGAGTCTAAAATAATCCTGCCGCAGTTGCTGTTAAAAAAAGCGTGAACCCCAACTTTCCTACCCAAAATTAGCCCCATGCGGAGATTAGATATCTTATTCACCGCATTTTTCCCGGGAAAAATTGAATTTACGGTAAATAATCATTATATTCACCGCAAATATTGCGGAGAATGGCGATATATATTCACCAATTGCCCCATTGGCCAAAGTTTACCTGGAACCCGGAAAGGATAACCCCTTTGCTGGCGGCCATCAGAAGCCGGCAGGGACGGCTGCTGGGCCGCATGGAAACATTGGGTTTTAAGCTGAAAGCAGAGGCCAATCTTCAGATACTCACGCAAGATGTGTTGAAATCCAGCGAGATTGAAGGGGAATTGCTGGATGCCGAACAAGTGCGCTCTTCCATTGCCCGAAGATTGGGAATGGATATAGCCGGGCTGGTACCCACCGACCGGCACGTGGATGGCGTAGTACAAATGTTGCTGGATGCCACTCAGCTTTACCAGCAACCGCTGTCGGCCGAAAGATTGTATGGCTGGCATGCCGCACTTTTTCCAACGGGCCATAGCGGCCTGTATAAAATAACCGTAGCCGCCTGGCGGAATAATAAAAAGGACGACCCCATGCAGGTGGTTTCGGGGGCCTTGGGGAAAGAAAAAGTGCATTTTGAAGCGCCGGATGCTGAACACCTCGAAGAAGAAATGCGGCATTTCATTAACTGGTTTAATGAAGATAAACAGATGGATGCGGTTGTTAAGGCGGCAGTAGCGCATTTGTGGTTTGTTACTATACACCCGTTTGACGATGGCAATGGCCGTATTGGCCGGGCCATTGCCGATATGCAGCTTTCCCGTGCCGATGAAACAGGCCAGCGGTTTTACAGCATGAGTGCAAAGATACGCAAGGAAAAGGCGGCTTATTACAATATCCTGGAAAGCACGCAGAAAGGATCGATGGATATTACCAACTGGCTTACCTGGTTTTTGCAATGTCTCGACCATGCGCTGAATGCCAGCAGCGAAACCCTCTCCGGCGTGTTGAAAAAAGCAGGTTTCTGGGAAAAGCACGCTACCACTATTTTAAACCAACGGCAGCAACTGATGCTGAATAAACTGCTGGATGGTTTTGAAGGAAAGCTGAATACTTCCAAGTGGGCGAAGATCACTAAAACCTCTCCCGATACTGCATTGCGTGATATACAGGATCTGCTGAATAAAAAAATATTGATAAAGGAATTGGGCGGAGGAAGGAGTACGAGTTATGTGCTGATTGATTAACTCCTATGATATATATTTAATAGATGAACACTACCTGGAATTGAACCAATCTAATTTTTTTTAGAAAGTGAATTTCCGAGATTATATAATATCGGAATGGTAGCAGAATTTAGTCTGCCTACCGATCCGCTAACTAGGATTTTTACGCTGAGATGTAAGCTCCGGAAAAACTGAGCACCACTTTACAGTAGCGGACTGTTACAAAACATTGGTCAAAGACCCGTACAAGATTGGCCCTTACGCTGTCAAAATGATATATTCCAAATATAGCTTTCACAACTCCCACATTTTTAGTATTTTGTGGTGTAAACCTCTTCCACAAGATGCTCGATAAGAAGACCTTATCTGAAAGGGACATTTGTACCAAGTTCATTACCCCAGCCATTGAAAAGGCTGGCTGGGATAAAATGACGCAGTATCTGGAAGAAGTATCCTTTACAGATGGAAAGATTTATGTGCGAGGCAGAATGACTGCCAGAGGGGAGCAGAAAAGGGCTGATTACATTCTCTACTACAAACCCAATATTCCAATTGCTATAATCGAGGCTAAAGACAATCACCATCGGGTGGGTGCAGGTATGCAACAGGCATTGAATTATGCCCGGATTCTCGATATACCTTGTGTATTCAGCAGCAACGGGGATGGCTTCTTATTCCATGACAGGACAGCCACAGACGGTAATCTGGAAACTGAGCTGGCATTAGATGCCTTTCCCTCTCCTGAAATCCTCTGGGAGAAATACAAGAAGTTTAAGGGTATTGTTACACCCGAGGCTGAAAAGATAACCGCTCAGGATTACTATTTCGATGGCTCAGGACGTAAACCAAGATACTACCAGCAGATTGCCATTAACAGAACAGTTGAAGCGATTGCCAAAGGCCAGAACAGGATATTGCTGGTGATGGCAACGGGTACGGGAAAGACATACACAGCCTTTCAAATCATTCATAGGCTATGGAAAAGCGGAGCTAAGAAACGGATATTGTTTCTGGCTGACCGAAATGCACTGATTGACCAGACAAGGCGGGGTGATTTCAAACACTTCAGGGATAAGATGACCGTGGTGAAACACCGGCAGGTGGACAAGAGCTATGAAATTTATCTGGCATTGTATCAGGGGCTATCCGGTTCAACAGAGGATGCCAATATCTACAAACAATTCTCACCCGATTTCTTTGATTTGATTATTATAGATGAGTGCCACAGGGGCAGTGCAAAAGAAGACAGTGCATGGAGGGAGATTCTCAGCTATTACAAGAATGCTACACATATCGGCTTAACCGCTACACCTAAAGAAACGAAGGAAACCAGCAACATTGAATACTTTGGTGACCCTGTTTACACCTATTCCTTAAAGCAGGGTATTGATGATGGCTTTTTAGCTCCTTACCGGGTTATCCGTATTGGGCTGGATATTGATTTGGAAGGATGGAGGCCACCCAAAGGGTTTAAGGATAAGAATGGAAAAGAAGTAGAGGACAGAATCTACAACCGTACAGATTTTGATACCAACCTTGTAGTGGAAGAAAGAAGAAAGCTGGTTGTGAAAAAAGTGTCTGAGTTTCTGAAAGGCTATGACCGCTTTGCAAAGACGATTGTATTCTGCTGTGATATTGAACATGCGGAAGCCATGACCAGCCTGTTAAGAAATGAGAACGCAGATATAACTGGCGAGAACTACAAATATGTGATGCAGATAACAGGTGATAATGATGAAGGCAAGCGGGAGCTCGACAACTTCATTAACCCGGAAGAAAAATACCCTGTCATTGCCACTACATCCGAACTAATGACCACCGGGGTGGATGCCC
The DNA here is from genome assembly GCA_016192105.1 of Sphingobacteriales bacterium. Lineage (GTDB taxonomy): Bacteria > Bacteroidota > Bacteroidia > Chitinophagales > Chitinophagaceae > JJ008. The sequence goes on from JACPUV010000012.1 coordinate 81,935, forward strand.
AGACCTGCAAAGTGATTGTACTGGACAGTGAGATAAAATCAATGACCAAGTTTAAACAGATTATCGGAAGAGGCACTCGTATAAACGAAGAGTATGGGAAACTCTATTTCACTATTCTTGATTTTAGGAATGTAACCGACCTGTTTGCAGATAAAGACTTTGATGGTGACCCCATACGGGTGAAACCGGTATCTGAAGGAACTGACCTTGCTGGAATTATTGACGAAGAGGAAACTGATACAACCCCCATCATAGATGAAATAACGGGAACGGAAATAGAAGTAGCAAAGCCAACAGTCAGATACCCGAAAAATGATGTAACAACAACCGCTCAGGAAGGCCCAAGGGAAAAAGTCTATATAAACGGGATAGATGTTTCTGTACTGGTAAGCCGGGAAATGTATTTTGACAATCAAGGCAAGCCGATTACCACCAGCCTGAAAGACCATACCAAGAAAATCATTCAGGAACAGTTTGCCTCTTTAGATGAATTTCTCCGGAAATGGAACAACACCGAAAAGAAGGAAGCCATCATTGAGGAATTGCAGAATCAGGGAGTATTAGTAGAGGCCTTATATGATGCCGTTGGAAGGGAAGTGGATTTATTCGACCTCATTTGCCATGTAGCTTACGACCAGCCACCGCTGACAAGGAAGGAAAGAGCCAACAATGTGAAGAAGCGGAATTACTTTACCAAATACGGTGAACAGGCGAAGAAAGTACTGGAAGCCCTGTTGGATAAATATGCTGATGAAGGCATTGAGAATATGGAAAGTATGGAAGTGCTGAAAGTGAAACCGCTTACCGACTATGGTTCCCCGGTGGAAATCATCAAAGAGTTTGGCAGCAAGGACAAATATCTGGAAGCAGTCAAGGAATTAGAAACAGAACTTTACAAGTTCGCATAAATCTCACCACAAAATAATCACTCTGTCATTTGTATTCAATAAAGCAATATCAGGATGTCATTGAAGGGTTTGAAAAAATACCTTCTATACCCAAGAGGCCTCCTACATTCATGGAGATTTCAGGCTATCCGCATTTTGAAAACGTATGCAGCAATATCCTCAGGTTCTTTTTAGATACTTCAGAAATACATGGACTGCAGAATTTGGTATTGAAATCCCTCCTTCAAAGTATCGGAGAACATGAATTAGCAAATCAATTGACTGACGCAGTTTCTGTTCGCAGAGAAGAAACTACAATAGCAGGCAAAAGGATTGATATAGTGATTGAGTGTGACAGTCTCGTAATAGCCATTGAAAACAAGATATACCATTGGCTGCATAACGATTTGGAGGAATACAACCGGCATATAGGTTTTAAGAAGTCAACTACTTCAAAGAGACTACTCATTGTACTCTCGCTGAGGCCGGAGAATATTCAAACGGGTAATTTTAAGAACCTGACTTATGAGATTCTCATACCTGTCATTCGGAAGAACTTAGAAAGTCATATTGTTACTGGCAGCAACCACTATATTACCCACCTGAATGATTTTATCACCACTATTGAAAATCTTTACAAACCCACCCCGATGAATAAGGAAATGTTTCATTTTATAGCAGACAACTACTCTGTTATTGAACAAATCCAGCGAGAGTGCAAATCGTTTCTGAATGACATTTATAATGCTATCTGGAAACTACATGAAAAAATACCTCCGAAAGGTGTGCATGTTAAAAAATGGATATGGGAAAAATGGGTGTTGGTTCATGATTTTGATATGGGCAATGAAATTATGGTATCAGTAGATTGTGGTATTGATTTCAAAAGCACATCTGTAGAAGTTTTTTTACGGCAGGGCAGCGTTGAAAAGGAATCCTACCTTAAATCATTGGATTTATTTTCAGGCGATACATCTTCTTATGTACAAACTGGCAGAGGTGGCTATATTATTTATAAAGAGGAAACAGCTTTTTTTGAATTGGATATTGATAAACTTGCAGCTACATTAAATGGCATCTTAGATAAAATAAAAATTATTGATAAAGGACATGACTAATATTTCAGGCACATTAAAAAGTATCCGTGACATCATGTGGCAGGATACGGGATTGAACGGCGATGCACAACGTATAGAACAGTTGGGCTGGATGCTCTTTCTCAAAATCTTTTCTGACAAGGATTTGGAGATGGAGTTGATGGATAGCAAATACAAATCCCCCATTCCCCCACAATTTCATTGGGATAAGTGGGCGGGTAACGATGAAGGAATGACAGGAGATGAACTATTGGAGTTTGTTGACCGTAAACTGTTCCCGGCATTGCGGAACATCAATGTGAGCACAGGCAACCAAAGGGCATTGATAGTACGGGAAGTCTTTGAAGGCAATAACAACTACATGAAAAGCGGTATCAATATCCGCAAGGTATTGAACAAGCTGAATGAGATTGATTTCAACAAGGCCAAAGACCGACATGCTTTTGGTGAGTTGTATGAGAACATACTGAAAGAACTACAGAGTGCTGGTAAAAGCGGTGAGTTTTACACCCCCAGAGCCATTACACAGTTCATCACAGATATGATTGACCCAAAGCTGGGAGAGAAGATTTTAGACCCAGCCTGTGGTACAGGAGGATTTTTGACCTGTGCCATTGAACACCTGATGAAACAGGCAAACAGTGTGGAAGACAGACAAAGCATTGCAGAGAATCTGGCCGGATGGGAATACAAGCCATTGCCTTACCTGCTGGCAACCACCAATCTCATCCTGCATGATATTGAAGTACCCAATATTACTTTCCGGGATGCTTTAGACCAGCCATTGACCAATTACACAGAAAAGCATAGGGTAAATGCCATACTGGCTAACCCACCCTTTGGTGGCATTGTAGCCAATAATAATGAAGCCAACTTTCCGCAAACCTACCGCACAAAAGAAAGTGCAGACCTGTTCCTTATACTGATGATACACTTAGTGAAACAGGGAGGAAGGGCAGGCATTGTGTTACCAGATGGAAGCCTGACTGGTGAAGGCATAAAGCAACGGGTTAGACAACGGTTGTTGGAAGAATGTAACCTTCACACCATTATCCGCTTGCCCAATTCAGTATTCCAGCCTTATGCAACGGTTGCAACCAACCTGTTGTTTTTTGAAAAGGGAAAGCCCACCAAAGAAATATGGTACTATGAACACCGGATGCCGGAAGGATACAAGGCTTACAGCAAAACCAAACCTATACAGGTAAAGGAGTTTGACCCGATAAAAAAATGGTGGAAGAAAAGAAAAGCAAGTGATGTATGCTGGAAAGTGGATATACAAACCATTAAGGACAGGGGCTTTGATTTGGATATTAAGAACCCTACGAAGAAGGAAGAGAAGCATGAATATAATAGTGCTGAGTTAATGGAAATGCTGCGTCAGTCCTTTTTAAAGAGTGAGAAATTATTGAATCAGTTAAAGGAGGCAGTGAAATGAGTTGGAAAAAAGTAAAGATGGGTGAGTTTCTCATAAACAGAGAAAGCAGATTCAAACCAAAAGATAAAGCAATAGCCGGTCTAAAACGGATTGACAAAATTGATTTTTCCGGAACAATCTATTTATCTGATAAGCCCTCGAATACTGATATGATTATTGTAAAAAGGGGTGATTTGGTTATCTCCGGAATTAATGTTGAGAAAGGTGCAATGAGTGTTTATCAGGACAAAGAAGATATTACTGCAACCATTCATTATTCATCATATTGTTTTGATGAAACGAAAATAGATATTGAGTTTTTAAAAATGTTTTTGAAAAGCCCTGAATTCAAGATTGCATTAAAAGAACAAGTGCCGGGGGGGATTAAAACAGAGATAAAGCCTAAGCATCTTTTGCCATTAGAGGTTAGTATCCCAACTCTCGTTTCTGAACAAAAAGAAATCGTAAAGCAATTTAGAGGAATAGAGACTGTAAGTTCAAGCGTTGATACTGAAATTATTACTCAACAAGATTTAGTTAATCAACTCCGTCAGTCCTTTCTCCGTGAAGCTATGCAGGGTAAGCTGGTAAAGCAAGACCCAAAGGACGGCCATGCCAAAGACCTTCTGGAAAAAATTAAAGCAGAGAAAGCTAAGTCGGGAAGAAGGGAAAAAGAACTACCGCACATTAAGCCGGAAGAAATACCATTTGAGATTCCGGAGAATTGGGTGTGGTGTAGGTTGGGGGAAATCATTTCATTTGGCCCATCAAATGGCTACTCTCCTAAGGAAAGTAAAAAAGGTACAGGAATTAAATGTTTAACACTTACTGCAACAACATCTGGGAAATTTAAAGGCGAGCACTATAAACTGGTGGATGAGCAAATTGAAAGTGATTCTTATTTGTGGCTCTCAAAAGGTGACATTTTGTTACAAAGAGGAAATGCACTTGAATACGTCGGAATAGCTGCTTTATACGAAGGTGAATCGAATGAGTTTATTTATCCAGATTTAATGATTAAAGTAAGAGTTTTTGAAAAGCTAACATACGATAGGTTTATTCACAAGGTGCTAATCTCCCCATTTAATAGAACTTACTTTTCAGATAATGCGTTTGGTGCTCAAAAAAGTATGCCTAAAATTAATCAAGGAGTAGTTCTAAATACAATGATACCGTTACCCCCACTAAACGAACAATATCGTATAGTAGATAAAATAATAAACATAATGACTCTTTGTGATGACTTACAGCAAAGTATACAGTTAAGTCGAGAGCAGAATGAGTTGTTGTTACAGCAGGTATTAAAAGAAACCTTAAACCTTTGAATATGGAAATATTCTTTTACAAGGCCAAAGACAATGTTCTTGAATCACAAAAGAATCAGGGCAATGGAGAGCAGCCAGAATCAAATTTGAAGAAAATTCAAGATGCATTTCTCAAAGTGCTTGACAATAAAAACTTATCTTTCCTTTTAGGAAGTGGATGCTCATCATTTGAAATAGAAATTCCTGCCAGTTCAACTGAGCCAGAAAGCTCTTCGGTCGAGGCTAATGATAATAAAGCAGAACAAGGAATACCAAGGCCAGTTAACACAACATTTGAGCAGATAGGGATTCCTGTAATGGCTCCCTTAGCCAAAGAGTTTTATAATTCAAAGGAATTTAAAGAAGAAAAGGAATGGTTAAAATCGCATTTATTTATTGATGTTACGGACAACACTTTTTGCGCCAACCTTGAGGTATTTCTATCAACCCTGCACAGTTTATCTTTTTACCACTCCAAGAAATCAACGAATGAGGTAGCAGTTGAGGAAGCTGCCGGCACTGCTGAAGCAGAAGAGCATCCAAGGGCTAATCAATCAGAAACAGACGAAATCAAGTTCAGTAAACTCGGTGAAGTAGAAAAAATTGACTCCATTATTCTGAAAGCAAGAAACTTTCTATTAATAAAATGTTTGAACGAGAAAAACGTAATACCGTCTGATATGGGGGCGAGTAAAGATTATCCTTTGATTGAGCTCTATAAGCAGTTCTATAGGAAACTACTTACACGAAACTCAACCCTGCCCCGGCTTAATATTTTTACAACCAATTACGATTTATATTCAGAGCGGGCAATGGACTTGCTTGGTATCCATTATGTCAATGGGTTTACGGGAGGAATCAGCAAGTTCTTCAATCCGGCAATATTCAATTATGCTCTTGCAGAAAAGATGGATTTATCACAATCAAAATGGAGTGTTATTGACAATTTCTTTTATCTATATAAAATACACGGTTCAGTTAACTGGATAGAAGGCGAGGGTGAGAACAAACTCTTTAAGGTGAAAGAGATTAATGAGCCAACATTTGATAGGTTAAAAGGAGAGGCTACGATAATGATTCATCCCACTCCATTGAAATACAATGCTAGTTTGGGCAGCCCGTATTCAGATTTGTTCCGTGAGTTTCAGAAGAAGCTGATGCAAAACAACAATATCCTTGTTACCATTGGATACAGTTTTAGTGATGAACACATTAACAATCTAATATTTCAAGCATTTACAATTCCATCCTTCAGACTAATTGTTATTGGCGAGCCGACATCCAAAAATGCGATAGGAAAGTTGATGGAATTAAATGATTCCAGAATATGGATTATTGGTGAGAGATGGCCTGACGGAAAAGACAGCTATATACCACTACATTTCTTTAAAAGGTTTGTTGAGGAGGTCTTGCCAGACCTTACAGCCGAAGATTTAGACAACAAGATGGAAAAGACAATTCAGAACCTCAAAAACCTGCTATCATGACAAAGGAAGATAAGCAAAGGGTCATAGGAAAGGTTGTTGCAATCAATTCTGACAGGTTTTCGGTTGAGCTTCTGAGTGGATTAGGAAACTTTAATGTCAGGGGGTTTGACGATATACATTACTTTGCTCAACTAAATAGCTATGTTATTGTACCATATCAGAACTATTATATAGTGGCAGAAGTGGCAGGGGTACGGGAAAAAGACTTGAATGTTCCTTTTTCAAATCCAACAGAGCAGATTCTGAGCAAAGTTCAAGCAGGTAAGTTCTTAGAAGTTCTTCCTATTGGTACCATCAAATCGGATAAGGAAAATGCTTTAAACTTTGAATTTGGAGTAAGTGTATATCCTACATTGTATTCGGATGTATTGTACATTAAAGAGCAGGAGTTAGATACGATATTTAAAACAAGCATAAATAAACTACAAAATTGTCAAGAGAAAGACGAGTGTAAAGAAGGTAAATGTGAATGCAAGTATAGATACGCTTCATTGCCTATTGGAAAATCAACTGTTTTCCCTGACTACGATGTAAAGTTAGATATTGATAGGTTCTTCGGAAGCCATTCGGCCATTTTAGGTAATACAGGAAGCGGTAAATCATGCACAATCGCATCAATGCTACAAACTCTCTATAAACTGGAAAGTTATAGTGCAACGGGAAGTACTTTTATATTTTTTGACGTAAATGGTGAGTACAAACAGGCATTTTCTGAATTGACGAGTATTAACTCTGAAATAGAAGTAAAGAATTTTTCGATTGATAAGGTTGGTGAGGAGGAAGTAACCAATTTTGTACTGCCACATTGGTTTCTAAACATTGATGAATGGGCATTGCTACTAAAAGCAAGTGACAAAGCTCAGTTACCACTATTACGAAACGCCCTCGGGTTTACGCAAAGTTTATCTGATGAAGCCCTTCATCATATTTATGCTTGTAGTATCATGTATGTTTATGAGCACTGGGATAGCCCTGTTGCCAAAAGACAGAGGATTGTATCACTTATCGAAAGAGCAAAGTTTTCAAACACAGTAAATTTTTCATCGTATAGTGCTCAGTATGGGAGTTGGCAGGGAATAGGAACAGAAGAGGCATTCAAGTCAGCCATTAGGGCAAATATTAAGGAGGATATTGAGATTGACCCTCAGTACAATGCTGAGAGATTTGACTTTGTAGAACTTGGGCAAGCTATTGAAAATGCCATTCTGTATGAAGAATATCATGGAAATAAGCAAATCCGAGACTATTGCTCTTCAATGATAACACGGTATAAAAGTGTGAAGGAACGTAATGACTTTCGATTTTTAACTAATTCTACCACAGATATAGACCAAGCCACATATCTAAACGACTTCTTAGGTATTAGTGCAGGAAAGAAAAAGTCTCAAGTTATAATAATTGACCTTAACTCTGCAAATGATGAAATGGTTGAAATTATATCTTGTGTCTTATCACGATTGATATTTGAAAAGTTAAGAACAGCAAAAGAAAGAAATAAATATCCTGTAAACCTTGTACTTGAAGAAGCACACAGATATATTTCAACCGACTCAGGAAAAGTATTCGGGGATGCCAACCGAATATTCGAAAGAATAGCTAAGGAGGGAAGGAAATATGGGATGTTTTTACTTGTATCCTCGCAAAGGCCCAGTGAACTTTCTAAAACAGTACTTTCTCAGTGTAGCAACTTTATCGTACATAGGATACAGAACCCCGAAGACTTATCGCACATCCGTCAAATCACACCTCACATATCAGAGACAATTCTAAGAAGGCTGCCATCCATACCGACTCAGCATGCTTTAATATTTGGGCATTCTGTCAATCTCCCAACTACTTTCAAAGTGAATGAAGCAAATCCTAAACCCAAAAGTGATAATAATGAAATCAGTAAAAACTGGTTTCGAGAGAAAGGTTTCTTACCCTTCAATGATGACAACACTGAGGAGGAAGATTTGATAGGTGACATTGACCTTCCATTCTGACCGATATGAAGTTAACAGAGCTAATTACCTAATTGCAAATTCTTTTCTTAAAAACTATCTTTGCAGCATGTTCTACCGGCGTAAAGTAATATTAGCTCTCGTTCAATGCTTTGGAGGCAGTTTGGGCAAGACCCAACTGCAAAAGCTGCTGCTGCTATATACGCAAAAACAGGAAAAACCGGGCTTTCATTTTGTGCCTTATAAATACGGTTGCTATTCTTTTCAGGCTGCTGCAGATATAGCCACGATGCAAAAGTACAGGCAGGTACGGGTAAGCAATAAAGGCATTGAGAAAGCAGACCCCGTTGATTATGTAAGCCTGCTGAAAGAAAAAGACCGGCTTGCATTGAAGCAGCTTTATATCCTGCATGGTAATAAGGATTATAAAGAGCTGATACATCATACCTATACTCAGCACCCCTACTATGCCATTCATAGTGAAATAGCAGAAAGATACCTGAATGCCGGAGAGCTTCAAAAAGTGGCTGAGTATAAACCCACCGCTTCCAAAACCATTCTTTATACTATCGGGTATGAAGGAATTTCATTGGAGCAATACCTGAATAAGCTGATTGGAAAAGATGTGCGGGTGTTGGTGGATGTACGGAACAATCCTATGAGCATGAAATACGGCTTTACCAAAAGTCAACTTCTCAATGCCTGCACCAGTGTAGGAATTGAATACCTGCATTTACCGGAGGTGGGTATTGTATCGGAACAAAGACAGGAGTTAACCTGTCAGGCTGACTACGACAAACTGTTTGCGAGATACCGGAAAGAAACATTGCCTAATACTGTTACCACGCAGGAAAAGATATTGCACCTGCTGAAAGAAAAGAAACGCATTGCCCTCACCTGCTTTGAAGCCAATATTTGCCAGTGCCACCGCAAACATCTGGCTGAGGCCATTATACAATTGCCCGGATGGGATTACGAATTAATCCACCTGTAAATGCCACGCCTCAAAGTACTGCTTACCGTTACAACCTATCCTTTGCCATCCAGAAGCTACGATGAACTGGTGTGCACAGCAGGTATGCTGGAAGATGGTAGCTGGATACGGATTTATCCTGTACCTCTAAGTTTTTTAATGGGTTTGAAGCAGTCCGGTAAAGTAGAGTCCATGAAGTACACATGGGTTGAACTGGAACTGAATAAACGAGCAGACGATTTCAGGCCGGAGAGCCATTCCCCAAAGTACTACGACTTCCGGGATATAACCATTCATGAACCCCGGCTTAACACTGATGGCAACTGGCTGAAACGAAAAGAATACTGCCTGAAAAATGTATATACCAATTTTGAAACACTGATAGCTGATTCAAAAGCACCAAAGAACGTATCACTGGCAACCTTTAAACCGGCAGCCATTACAAAATTTGAATGTGAGGAGGATGAAAGAGAGTGGAAAGACGAATGGGTGGAGATAAGAAAGCAAACAGACCTGTTCAATCAGGGTGACATTGACCCGCAGAAAATGATACCGAAAGTACCTTACAAGTTCTACTATGAGTTCACCGATGAAACAAGCAAGCAACGGAGGCTGATGATAGAGGATTGGGAAATTGGTCAGTTGTACTGGAACTGCTTACGGGATACAAAGAAAGTAGGTGTCCCCGATGAAGCCACTGCGGAACAAATGGCCTTGCAGAAGGTGAGAGAAAAGTATTACAATGATTTTACCGCCAACAAAGACCTGTATCTGTTTGTAGGTACCACCAAACAATGGCATAAAAGAAGGGCTCCAAATCCATTTGTGATTATCGGAGTGTTTTATCCCATGAAGGAAGTGCAGGGAACACTCTTCTAAATAGCTGCAATAGCAAAGTTCAAAAAGTTGTCTTTTCCTCGTACCCCACATTTAACCAGCACAAACAAGGACTGTTTTATCTTTTCCGCTGAACAGAGGGAAGCGGTCAATTCATTGACCTGCTGACATAAGGAGGGCTAACAAACCATTAAGTTTGTGATTTTGGTTTTGCGAATAGTAATTTATGAGAGATACCAAGGTTAAACCAAATCAGGGATATGGTCATCTGAACCTTTGTATGATGTGAGTAGTTGAAATAGTTAGAACTTCATCTGGCAATCAAGGTTTTATAGGGTAAGGATGAAATTAAGCTGGTTCATGGAAGATACAAGGGGGAATTATTTACCCACCCAATAAAAAAATCCCTGTAAAACATTTGTTTACAAAGATTTATTCCACCTCTGGTAGTCCCGACAGGGCTACCTGAATTATTGGGAATCAATACTGTTACAGAAAACCGTAAATAAATCCGTAAACTGGATCATTACTGGTTTGCTTTACATGTCAAATACTCTGGATTGAAGATACAATAATGTGAGGTAATAGGCGTCAATTTAATCGACAAATATTTACTTATACTACTTCGGGAAATGCCCATATCGGTAGTTTATTCCGTGGTTTCCGGAACTATATTTATCAATTCATGCGCCTGCTTCAAATAAGAGAGATTCAGCTGTGTGACCCTGAAGTGTTGATGCAATACCTGTTCCATCAGGAATTTTCTTTCTGCCGGATCGGTAGTATTAGCCAATTCTTTCCCTTTCAATAACATTTGATGCAAAGTCGCATTTCGATCTTTAATAACCTGCATTATATAGTCCCAATCCTCAATGGAAATAAAGAACAGATTTTTAGGCGGCAATAGTGAAATATCAATTTTATTTTTAGCGGTAAAATCTTCCATCGGTGATCGCAGAAACTCATCCCAGGCATCCTGCCCGAAACCCAGATACATTTCCCGATAAGTAATTATTATGCCCCACCATTCCTTACCCGGATTAATGCAGCCAGCTGTTGACAACAGTTGACAATAGGCCTTTACAATAGATGAGTTCAATTCTTTGGTTAAAATATTCGGAAGGCGGAGTACGCCTGATCTTGGATGAAGTTCCGTGGCTTTGCACTCGACAAGAATATCATCTCCGACCAGGTAATCACAGATTTTTGTTAACCGGTACTGTTTTTTTAATTCGTATTCACTCTTATGTTCAATCCTGTTCTCAGTGAGTCCGAGTGCTACATATTTCTCCAACCTTTTGCCAAACTCTTCCGGAAAAGTATCCGGAAGCACCGCTTTCAGATATGTGTAAATAAAGTGTTTGATTGTCTGCGTGAAAATAGCCTGGTGCGGCAGGCACAGATGCCCGTTGAATAATAGGAATGGTTTTGTAATAAAGAAATTAGTTTCATAGAGCTGAAGACGTTCATCCTTTAACCGGTGAAGATTTTCAAAATCTGACGATTGGGTAACAATCAGCAGGCGTAAAAACAAATCGAGTTCCCGATCCGAGAATTGTTTTTTAAAGTAATCACAATAATCGTCGTGCAGAATTCCGTCATAGGAATGTCCGTTGCCCAACTGGTCTAAATGAAGGTAGATATAAGTGAAATAGCAGAAATTTAAAAAAGAAAGTATGTCTATACCAGTACGGCGCTTAAATTCTGCAGCAATGTCAAAGCGTGAGGAAAGCCGGAGATAAAGAATCACCTGACGGTCAACAATAGAATTATAAAAATTATCCTGATAATCAAATTGCTGGTAGGCAATGATGCGAAACGATTGCGAGACGGAATGAGGGGTTCTAAAATTCAAGCCGGTATACTCCACTTCAAACTGATCTACCATTACAAGCAGGGAAAGAACATTATCCGACGTGACTATCTTTCTTTTCGGATTATCGTCAGTATGCAGATAACTCCATTTAAGCAAAACCAACATTTTCCAGAAAGGATACCGGCTTTGTTTTTCCTGTTGAATATTATGAAGCCCCTGGAGCAGGTGTAATACAAGATCTGACCGCCTAAATTGTTGTATTCTGTCTCTTATTATTTCAAACTCCATCAGTCAGTATTTTTGTTTAGGTTCTGATCAGTTTCTGTAAAATGAGTCGGAGATTGCCTGCCCTCCCAAATATTCCCATTGATCAGGTAGATTTCATAGAAAACAATCCACTCGCTGATCCAGGGAATAGTGTACTGATAAATCTTTATCTTTTCATTCCAAGGCATGTCTTTTGGATAATGGAGACATAAACTATGATCTTTGTACATGTGAATGTCGCGGGAGGGCTCAATTTTTGGCCAAAGTACCGTTGATTTCGGTTCATGGCCGGCCACATATTCAACTTTGACCTTGTACTTATCCCTGCAGTTGTCGGGTTGGAGCCAGCCGGTGCAAACCAATACTTTATTTTGGATGGAGCATTGTAAAAAGGGGTATTGCTCTTCAATCATTTTTTGCTGAAAACTCAGTACACCATATTTATTATATGGATGTGTTCTTCTGAAAAAGAGGCTACTCATAATGAAAACGGTGCTCCTGATTTTTTACACCCGTTGGATTTGCCGATATGTTACCTGTTTTATCCGTATAAGCCTTGCCAGTATTTATCAATATCGCAGTGGAACGCAGGCTTGCCAAACGGCTTTGTTCTTCGGAATTATCTTTTCCGAGCGGAAACCGGTTTCCAAGATGCTTACGCCACAATTTGCTTGCCTTTAACTCATCTTCTTCCTCAATAGCAGCGTCCGCATCATCAATAAAGTTTTGTAAAGCATTCATGAAATTATTTTTTCTGGTCTGATCATAGTCTTTAAACAGATCATCGCCAGGGACAACGGGAACGACACATTCAAACTTCTGGTCTAATGCTTTTTTTATCTCTTTGAGCGTGTCCCGCAGGGTTATATCATCTCGGTCGTTATAGACAATCTTTGCTTTTGCGTTACAGGCAAGAATAGTCATGGCCAGTCCGCTGGGCATTTTATTACGGGTATGATCGCACCAACCCTTTTCATACTTCACCATTTTAAGTAGCTGACCGTTCTTGTCTTTTTGCTTGTGAAACCAATCAATCATTGCTTTCGGATCGCTGTCTTCCCAGCCCACATCTTTCACCGCCAACTGGTATTGTTTGCCATCCACCTTATAATACGCAGGAAGGTCTATTTCATAATCTTTAGTGAAAATATTACGGATGCACTTTTTCCTATGCTCAGGATCAGTCTCGGTGTAACCCGTAACAGCATCTTTTACCCAGGTTTGCAGGGTAGTGGCACTTACATCCGGTTCCCGCAAAAAGTAAACGCCATCGTCCAGGTCGCATATGTCGTCTTTGGTGCGGATACCTGTTCTCATCTTTGGACTGGCAGAACCCTGGACATGGAACTTCGGTTCGTACTCCGGATGATTTTCCTTAAAATGCTTCCTGATCCGTTTTCTGAGCCCCTCTTTAGAACCGGACATTTTATCCCTTTTTGCTTTTGGTATGGATACTTCACCATGATATTCCTGGAAAAGATGATGACAGTTTGCCATAGTGTATTTTTTATTTTTTTATAAATAGATTGTAAATGTTACCTACATGCTTTTTACTTAACTCGTCGCCAATTACTTCAAGCCTTTCCAGATCCGCTGGCCTTGATGAATTAAGCGGTATTGCCTTTTCCGGAAAATCATATTGGATTCTTTCATAGGTGATCTGCTGTCCCAATGCTGCCATTGATCTTTTCAGGAAAAGAAAATACTGTTCTGTTATTTGGGATTGTGCATCAAGCATAATATCAAAAAGTCGTGGATTGGGTATAAGCCAAAACCTGAAACTCGGCGGTTTCCATCGTCGTTTAAGAATATGTTTACCTCTGCCGGTTCCCACTGATAGCATCTTTACCTCACCGAACGAGTATCCTAACTTATCGGTAGCTTCAAAAAGTCCGATCAGAGCCGGGTTATTCGCAAATAAACCTCCATCAATCATATTAATGTTCCTGCCTTCGCCGGAAGTTGCCTGAAACGAGAAGGAGTGCGGCGGGAAATAAACCGGAGCCGATGCAGAAGAAAGAGCCGCATGATGCGCGGGAATCATATAATCTCTTGTATATAGACCGTCCAGGTTGGTTTTAAAGACATTGATTTCCCCCGACAAGCCATTAAAAGCCGGGATACACAGCCTGGTCTTACAATCACTCATGAGTGCTGTTTTGTGATCAGCAGTACTGCTTTTATACACCTCGTGCAATGCAGCCAGCAGTTTACGGTTACTGTACATGGGCCCATACAGGGCTTTCACTTTATCAATGTTCCATATCCACCGGAGAAATATACTTCGTGCGTATTGTTTATAAAATGCCAGCAGTTCCTTAGCCGGAATCCCAAGTGACAAGCCGATGGCCAGGATTGCTCCAGTTGAAGTACCACAGATCAAATCAAAATGATCGTGCAGTTTGGATCCGGGCCTATGCTTTTGCAAATGGGCTTCCAACCCGGCCAGGAATTTAGCAGGAATGATGCCGCGGATACCGCCTCCATCAATAGAGAGAATATTAAAGAATTTTGGTACTGGTTCCATTTACGAGTTACTTTACTCTATAAATATTGCAGCGAGCAAAAGAATCCCCGCAAAAGCAAGTCCGGATTTTACCTGCGGACTGCTTGCGCTTCCCGTCTTTACTTCGCTGATGAAATGTTCACAGTTATAATTGATCAGGTCGTAGGGCTTGCCGATACGAATAAGAGCACGCTGCACCAGCGCTTTTCTTTCAGTGTTAGTACCGGTAAACCGCATAATCTTATTTACCTTGTGAACCTGGGTAAAAAAATCATCTACCGTAATCAGGCTTACGCCAGTTTGCACATTGTTGTGGATGATCCAGTGAATTCCCTGATGATCATACCCGATATAAAGTGCATGATGCTGGATAATATCCCATCCGCTTTTAGGAACAATCAGTTCGTCACCGGGTTTTAATCTGAGCCAATCAACATAATACTTTTTCATATAACAATTTTTATTGGTTATTGAAAGTTGCGCCGGAATATTCCACTGCAATGTATTTTTCCCATTTCGCTCTTACTTTTTGGCAGGCAGCCAAGAAATCTGCAGATGCCTGCTGGCGTGAAGTATTGTTTTTAATAAGACAGGTATTGGGCAGTTCATACCATTTGCCTTCACTGGATTGAATTTTCGGACTATAGCCATAGTTTTCAACCAACTCTTTCTTCACTTCCGTGTGGATCGTGTCGGAGGTTTTTTTGATGTCGTACGTGAGTAGAATTTGTGCCATAACATTTCCATGTTTGCATTAATAATAATTGCCTTCGATCTTTTAGCGGAGTAGAAAGCGTTCTTGCCGGAGCTGTTTGGCAGGAATTGTTCTGGCGGCTGGTACGGACTTTGCACTTTATATGTGTAGCCCTATCTTCGCAGCGAATTTCAAAACAAAACGGAAAGCCGAGGTCTTGCGGCCTCATGGTGACAACTCAAACCAAACTTTCCTTCTCCCTGGCCGGAGGTGATGACTCCGGCTCAGGGATTTTTCCAATTTATCAGGTTCAGCCGTCAAGTTCCATGCCCCTGCAAGGAAGCAGGGAAAAATGTCACTTAGCGTACCTTAAACACATCAATCAATATGCTGAAGGATGAAGCCATAATCATAGCTGATCCTTCCATGCTTGTCGATATTTTGCTGCCAGGCAAACTCATCATGGCTGACATCTACAATATCGGCTGTTTTCAAATGTCCCAATTTCTTCGTTACTGTTTCGATGGCAAAGCGTTCACTGACTGAAAAAATTTCCATATCAGGTTCACCATCGTGACAGAGCAGCCGCTCACCTCCATAGCCCTGGAACTCTTCCTCCCTTATATCCACATAGCCTGATTCGCATAGGCGGTCATAAATACTACCGTAATTTTTTGGAACCGGTCCATGTGTAATAGCGACATACGTGATGCCACTGATACTGTAGCCGGTCTTGCTGTAGTGAAAAAAATCAGCATAAAAAAGCAACTTGTTCATTTTGGTCTTAAAGGGTTCCAGGCGGCTGGCAAAGTACTTGGTCATCATGCCAATTTTCTCTATAACAGGCACCCGGTAACCATTATAATTACCCGGAATCTTAGTGCCAAAAAATCTTTCTTCCATAATGCTTTCTACCTGATCCCACCCTGAAAGCTTGTTGGTTACTTTCTTATTAATTCGATCCAGCTCATGACTTTCCAGTTCATTACTGCTAAGTTCGATGAGCTTCTTAATCTCCATGGGATCCTTTGCAAGCTGAATCAACCTACCAGTTGTAATGCTTGGCATTTCTCCATTCTCATAATTGCGATAAACATTTGGACCCAGTCCCAATATCTCGCTCATTTTTGCGGCGCTCAAACCATATTGATCGCGGACCATTTTGATCTCGTCAATAAACGGTATCCCGTATTTACTACGGTATTGGTTATGCACCTGTGCCTGATTTAGCTCATCCAGTTCCTGCGTCGTGAATTCCTCTCCATTATCGTTGTCTATCCATGTGTGGTAAATAATATGAAAAGGCTCTTTCCTGAAATCAAATGTCGCAGGCTGTTTTTTCAGGCTGATATTTCCTTGTGGTTTAGTTAGGTTCATACTTTATTCTCCTTTAAAAGGAAATGACATTTCATGTTCCGCCTCATGAAACGAAATACATATTACCGGACGGTTGGGCGGTCCGACAGAAATCTTTATATAAATCATCCGGCTTTTGACCTCTTTTCCGAAAATCCATAAAGGGGCGCCGGCATTCAGTGTATCCGTTTTAGGTCCTCCAGAATAATCGGTCATTGAAAGAGCTTCAATTATCTTTATTCTCTGCGCCGGACTCATCTCCAAGCTCAACAAAGCCTGTGTATTTTTACCCCTGTCGTCCCTTACCCGTATTTCCCAGATCTTCATTTTCTGATGGAAATCCGAGAGGAACGACTGTACTTCCTCCTTGGTTGCCATAGTCAATTTTCATAAGCCAAATATACGAAGGATTTTAGTAAATTGTATCTGAGAGTGAAAAATGTGAATAAAAGGGATGTTTTCTCATTTTACAAATTCATAATTTAGTGTTTCTTATTGCTTTTCAATATTTTATAAAAGATGGATTCTCAAATAATTATCACTAGTGCGGCTACCGCGGCACTCATCGCAGGCGGGTTTAACTGGTTTTTTCGTGAATTTGATTACCGGTATGATTACAAGAAGTATATACTGAAACGAAGACAGGAAGCTTACCAGGAAGTAGAGCGAAACCTGATCATTCTGAACAGGACTGTTTTTTCCCCGCTCCATCCGGGTCAGCAAGTGCATGAAATTTTTTGCGCCGATAAGCATACGAATCCTCTTGAACACTACCTGACAAATGAAATGAGCAAGGTATTGGAAGGAAGAATATGGTTGAGTCACGGCATGCTTCTGCGTCTTGTCAATCTGAACAAGTTGCTTCTCAACATTTCTTATGAAGATCCAACGCCTTCGCCAACACCTGAGAGTCTTTATCAGAGGGGGTTTCGTTATCATCAGCAGATATCTTTGCACATAATGGAACTGCAATTGCAATTATTTAACGACCTGAAGAGCCTTGATAAAATCAGGAGCTTTAAGAAGAATAGTTTTTTCAATTAAGTAATGGCCGTTATGGGTAAAGAGCATTGCGGCATCAGCTATCGATGATTGTAAATCTTCAGCTCAATACTTCCTTTTCAAACTGTTCATTTAACAGTAGCCATGCTTTTAAGACGCTGATGTAATCCTCCAGATAAACCAGCAGTTTATCGCCTCTTGAGAGGTATTGCTTTTTCCGGTTGGTAATACTTGTCTCCAGGATCATTTCCGCTTTATCACTATATGGAATCAGCCCGGTCACGATCTTTGTGAAGATAGATACAACTGCATCTATGATAAACGCAGATGAATTTGGCTTATAGATTAATTCAAGCAGGGTTCGCCTGAGGTCAGTGTTGCATTGATCAATAGCCGCCCGTAACTGCCGATTCGGGGTGGCGCGTATTTCATACTGGTGCTTCACATCCCTGGCCATTGCCTGGCCGGCAGCGATAATTTTATCTTTTGTATCCTGGGATAATAGCTCAATTGTAGCGGCGGCGTTTATTTTCTCAATTCCCCGGTCCATTTGTTTCAGCGCTTCGTCAAAATTCTTTTTGGCGTTGTCATAAAAGACAATCTTTTCATTTGCCAGTTTAGAAATTCTTTCACATTCCACAAATGCGTGACGAGTCAATTGAATTGCTTCTTCCAGCAAGGTCCTTGACGTTTGGCTCTGCGATTTCTTCAGCAAACCTTCCAATTCGCCTAATCTCCGGTTGTAAACATCTTTCTGAATACCCATATAACCTCCTTTCTGAAATCCCCAACTGGTAGTTATAAATACTAAATTCTTAGCCATGAATATAGATGTTAGTTTGATGGTTGTACTATTGCTACCAGCTATATCTTAGGCCGATCACGAAAATAATAATTATTAACTAATTGGGTCCTATTTAAGTCATTTTCCGATTTAAGCCGCTATTTTCTGATATTTTCCAGTCCAGGCGTATTTAATATCCTTGCAATTTCACTTTCGATGATGTCTGCAACTTCAACTTTTATCCGCTTGAAATTATGGTTCACCATTTGAACACTAACTTCTGAAATATTCGCTAGCGCTTTATATGAATTAGCTTCCGTTTTTAATTCTTCATGGTTATTCAGGATTTCGCAATGAAACGTCTTTAGTTTAATTTTTTGAGTTGGCTCGTCAGCCACCATTCCTACGAATACACCGGACGAAAGACCAGCAATTTTAGATTGGGGTATTGCAAAATCCAATTGACTCGATTTGCTCACCGATGTATCGGCCCGGTTGATGGAAATACTTTCCTTGACCTGGTTAATTTTCCCAAATCGTTCCGACAGGAACTTCGAGGTTTCCCCCGTAACTTGGCCGGAAATGATATTCCCTGTAATATTCATAATGACTGCCGACTGATCGACACCATAATCTTTTTTTAATTGGCTAAAATCCTGGATGCCTAAACAAGTGGCCACTTTATTGGAACGAGCTGTTGCGATGAGGCTATCAATATCATTGAAAAATATTGTCGGAAATTCATCAAAGACCAAACTTGATTTCAGTTTATTTTTTTGATTGACCAGCTTAATTAACCGGGTCACATATAAGGAAAGAACTGCCCCATAAATCTGCTGCTTCTGTGGATTATTGGCAAGACACATGATCTTGGGACTTTCAGGGTCATTAATGTCCAGGGTAAAATCGTTTGCAGATAACACCCAGTAAAGTTGAGGCGAGGAGAGCCGGGCCATCCCGATCTTGGCGCTCGCGACCTGTCCCTCCAATTGTTCCATTGCATCGTTCTGGTAGGCAGAAATGAACGGATTGATCAGAACCTCGATTTCAGGTTCAGTGCGGAGGACAGAGAATAACTTCTCATAGTCAACCTGCATCAGTTCAATTACATGCGGTAACGTGAGATATTTCCCATTCTGATACTTTTTCAGGAACCAGATGATCGCCGTTAAAAAGTTGATCGGGGACTCCACAAAAAAATCTCCCTGCTTGGTGATCCAGTCCCGGTTCAGGCCCATCATAATCGACCGGGATGCTTCGGTTGCATCTGTAATATCGAACATAGTGGAGGCATCGAGTGGATTGCAGCGGTGGCTTTTGGAAAGATCATCAAAATTGATTGTGTAGAATTTCGGTTCGATTTTGTAACTGCTCTTGTATTTCAGTAAGGTATTATAAGCAATTTTGGTCAGGTCGTCATATTTAAAGTCATAGACCAGCATGGTAAACCCTTTTTGGATATGCTGCCGGATGATATGCTGAATTACAAAGTAAGACTTACCAGATCCGGGTGAACCGCAAACGAGTAGTCCCCGAAACGGATTAATGATATTGATCCAGCTTTTACGGATCTTACCCTTCAAGTTATACTGAGCAGGCAGATTGATCGAGTATTCATTCTCCAGCAATCGCTCTTCCTGCGGGAAGGTTTCATTCAACTCGTTGAAAATATCCTTCCCCAAATTCACCCTGATATACCGGCTGAGCAGATTGCCCCCTGCCAGCAATAATAAGAAACCTGTCCCGGTCAGGGTCATATACCCGGTTGCCAGGTGTTCTACCTGTCCCTGAAAGCCCAGGATGAGGGTGCTGGAGAAATACAGGCCCAAACCTAAAACCAGGTAGGCCAGTATGGATCGGGGGTTGATATTTTCGGTTTTTTTACCCCTGGCACCCAGCAGGGAGATCCCCAGCAGACCCAGGGCAATCCATTTAGACTTCCAAACCGTGCTGTAGAGCCCCGTACGAGCAATATTTTGGAGGAACTGGTCGCTCCACGGTGCAGTAAGCCCCCAGCGGTCAAAGGCCCCGTAACAGTAAAAATAGCAGTGCAGGAGCAGGACCAAAATGGCCCCCAGCCGGGTAAAGTCCAGGATTTTTCTGAGACCAACTTCATTTTCGCCGGTTCCGGATGACATAGCAACTTATTTAGGGTTAGGATTGCGTTTTTTCTTTTTTTTCTTCAGCAGTTCGCTGGGAACCCGACTCAGGTTCTTTTCCGGCTCCAGCAGTTCTTTGAACAAGCCGTCTTGATTGGGGTGGGCCTCGGTGGCCGGGGAAGGCTCCGGACTTTTGCTGAAATTCTTTGATTTGGAGGTTTCAGAGGCGGGTTTTAGAGCTTTTCCCCGGCCCTGTTGGCCCGAGTCCAGGGTGCCCCGGATGCCGGCGATGCTGTAAGGCTTGCCTATATCACTCCCGTTAAAGACGGCTTTTGTCCGGTAATCAATAAAAGTGATCCCGTAAACCTGACCCTGCTTATTCTCCCTCAGGACTGC
>JACPUV010000054.1 GCA_016192105.1 Sphingobacteriales bacterium
AGAACATAAGGTTAGTACTTTTAGCCCCCGAATACAACTAAGCCCTGCGGGCGGCGCTAAAGCGTTTAAAGAGAGAAAAGGGATATAAGAAGGCGGGTATCGGGAATGCACTTCTGAATAGATAAAATCCTAAACAGCAAAACCAGGTGCAAGCAGTTGTTGAAATGGAGTTGGAAAATCTGCTGAGTTGGGGCAGTGGTCCGAAGCTTCGGACTAACGATTAACGGCTACCGGCTGCTCCCTACTTTCCTTTTCCCTTGAAGATTATTCTTACCGTGTGAATCATGATCTTAAAATCGAGGATGAGTGAGATGTTCTCGATATAGAGCAGGTCGAATTTACTGCGTTCGATCATCTGTTCTACATTTTCGGCATAGCCGTATTGCACCATGCCCCAGCTGCTGAGACCGGGTTTAACTTTCAGCAGGTATTTGTAAAAGGGATAACGGGCTATGATCTGGTCGATATAGTACCTTCTCTCGGGTCTTGGGCCTACCAGGCTCATTTCCCCGATTAATATATTCAAGAGTTGCGGGAGTTCGTCCAGGCGCCATTTACGCATCACTTTGCCCCAACGGGTAATGCGGGGATCATTGGCAGAAGAAAGGGCCGGCCCGTTTTTTTCCGCATCGTTCCTCATTGAGCGGAACTTGTATAACCTGAAGGCCCTGCCTTTGTACCCAATTCTTTCCTGTGAATAGAATACAGGGCCTTTTGAAGAAAATTTTACCCGGATGGCAATATAGAGCAGGAAGGGGGAAAGGAGCAGCAGGCCGAACAGGGAAGCACATACGTCGATCAGTCGTTTTATGTTCTGTTCCCATTGCAGCATCAGACCGGTTTGGAGGTCGATCAGGGCGGCGCCCATTACATTGCTGGTTTTTACCGAACCGGAAAGGATGTCGAGGGTGTTGGGCTGAATTTTCACTTCCACATCTTTTTCACTCAGCCGGTTGATGATTTTTTCGAACAGGGGTTGCTCCGTTTTCTCGAGCGCCAGCACCACCAGCCTGATCTGGTGGCTATCGATGACCTGTTCCAGTTCATCCACGGTGCCCAGCTTGGGCAGGAGTTTATGGATCCCGTTTTTGCCGTTGCTGTCCGGTGTTACAAAACCGGTATAGCGGTAGCCCCCGTCGTGGAGGTAGGGTGCGGTTTCACGGAAAATGCGGATGGCATTATCCTGGCTGCCTACCATCAGGGTATTAAAAAATACGCGGCCGCTGAGCAGCTGTCGTTTTACTTTCCGCAGGATGATCCAGCGGCCAATAAAGGTAAAAGGGAAATGAATGCCCAGCAGTACAAAGAACGCATAATAGAAGTAGGTATAACCGTTTACCGGGTCACGGTCATTGAACACAAAAACGGTGAACAATACGATGGTCCCGATCAGGCTACAGACAAAGGTCAGTGTAAATTCAGCCAGCCTTGATTTTTTATAGAGATAATTATAGGTTCCGGCAAGGGTGTACAGGATAAGCCAGCCGGATGGTACCACGAGGAGGATATAGGTCCAGGAAGTGGCGCTGATCGGATAGGCGCCGGTATCGTTCAGCATCCAGCTGCGCCAGGTATAAAAGCAAAGCCAGGCCAGGGCCGCGGTCAGGTAATCCACTGCCACATATACTCCCAGTGATATTTGTCTGCCGGATTGCATTAATGGGATATCACATTGTTGCCGATCTTTTCCAGGATCTGGTGGGCCACATCCATGGCCATCAGGCCATCCATTTCAGTTACCAGGGTCTTGGTATTGTTCAGGATCGCGTTTTTAAATTCCTCCAGTTCCATTTTGATGGCATTTACTTCGGGAATAGCGGGATTTGCCATGGCAATGGTCTTTTTTCCAGCCGGGGTTTCAATATCGAAAGCGAATACATTACCGTCACCCGGCTCTTTCAGTTTAATGATCTCCGTTTTCTTATTCAGGAAATCAATCCCGATATAGGAGTCTTTCTGGAAAAGGCGGATCTTCCGCATTTTTTTCATCGAGATACGGCTGCTCGTGAGATTGGCCACGCAGCCATTGTGAAATTCAATCCGTACGTTGGCAATATCCGGTGTTTCGGTCATCACCCCCACACCACTGGCAGAAATGTTTTTTACATCACTTTTTACAATACTCAGGATGATGTCGATGTCATGGATCATCAGGTCGAGGATCACACTTACTTCGGTCCCCCTCGGGTTGAACTGGGCGAGGCGGTGTACTTCGATAAACATGGGTTTTAATTCCATGTCCTTTACAGCCAGGTAGGCGGGGTTAAATCGTTCCACATGTCCCACCTGCAATTTAACCCCGGATTCAGCAACCAGTTTGACCAGCTGGCGGGCCTCTTCCATGGTATTGGCGAGGGGTTTTTCCACGAAAACATGTTTTCCTTTTTTGATGGCTTTCTCGCACCACTCAAAATGGAAATCCGTAGGCGTCACCACATCAATGGCATCACAGGAATCCATCAGGGCATCCGGATCCAGGAAGCGGGGGAGCTGGTATTTTTCGGCTACTTCTTTTGCGGTCTCGTCATGCGGGTCATAAAAACCGACCACTTCCACGCCGGGGATCTCTTTCCAGTTGTTCAGGTGAAATTTTCCAAGATGGCCAACGCCAAAAACTCCAATCGTAAGCATATCAGGTAATTAATCCTGCAAAGATAAAGATTGGCTGTTGCCTGAGCGTGATAGTTATGAACAGTGCTCAGTTCAGCAGGGGAGATTGTTGCACGTATGCGGGATGATAAATAAAAACGCAGGTGCCGTTTTTAATACTGTTGATGATCGGCCGCGAAAGGGTCATGGGTACAGCCGGGCAACCCTGGCTGCGCCCGATATAACCCTGGGCATCGGCCAGTCCTTCGTTCACATACGGAGCACCGTGTATCACGATTCCCCGCTGGTAGGCTTTATCGTTGATCCCTCTTTCGACCCCTTCCAACTTCAATGAATAGCCGTTGTGGCCTTCATACGTTTCCCGGGTAATATAGAAACCCGGACTGCTTTTATAAGAAGCGGGGTTATTGGAAAAAGAAAGGGCCAGCTCCCGGCCGGTGTTCCTGCCATGCGCCACCAGGGTATTAAAGAGTACCTTGTACTGATTGAGGTCGATGATGAACAATCTTTTTTGACTGCTGGGCCGGGAAAAATCGATAATAGAAATAATGGAATCGTTGAACAATTTTCCTTCATTTACCAGTTTGTCGAATCCTTTTTTCGCATAGTCATAGGCCTCCCGGCTCAACCCTTTCAGGTTCAGGTGCAGGCTGTCGTAAGCAGATTTTATGTCCGGCATTACATGCAGAGAACCGGGATTCACGCTGATTGCCGAATCTCCCGGGTTCAGGAACATCCGGGCATTATGGCCGGCCGACCTGGCAAAACCAAAGGATAAATGCAGAGCCCCGATGACGAGTGAGGAAATAAAAAGATAAAGACCGCGAAGGCGTTTTTTCATAGCTATTGTTTTAACCGGGAACCAGAACAGTTGCTCATTAGACGCCCGAACGGAACTTTTATTGCCCGGAATCGCTTAACCCTGGTCAATAAAATCCACTGAATGTTTTTCTTCTGCGGTACGGTCATTTTATTGCCAATTTTAGCCGGTTATTAACAAAGATTTGTGAAACCGGGGCTGCATCGCCGGCCCTGATTAAAGCCGGGAGCGTTTCTCAGCCTGTTTTCTGCAGGGGAATGCTAACGAGTACTTCACAACCTTCCCCCGGGGCGGTCCTCAATTTAAATTCGCCTGAGAACGCTTTCGCCCGGCGGCGGATATTTTCCAAACCGATTCCTTTCCTGCGGGTTGAGGGATCAAAGCCTATCCCGTTATCGGTAATGCGGAAATTCAGCATTCCTTTTTTCTCCTTGAGGCTTATTTTTACCTCGCTGGCTTCCGAATACTTGATAATATTATTCAATTGTTCCTGCAGGATCCGGTACAGGTTGGTCTGCAGTTCCGTATCAATCTGCAGTTCTTTCACGTCTTTTATATCAAGACTGATATGCAGTTTATCTCCCGGGATCGTATCCAGTAAGGACCTGAATATTTCTTCCAGGGACAATTCACGGCTTGAAGCCGGTGCCAGCTGGTGCGACAGTTTCCTGATCTCCTGGATGGCTTCCCGTACATGGCTCTCGCATTTCTGCAATTCGGGCGCCGGTGCGGCCGAGGCTTCTTTTTGTTTATCCATGCCAAATGACAGGTACATCAGTGAGGCTGCCAGCAGTTGGTTGACGTTGTCATGTAATTCCATACCGATCTGGTTCCATTCTTTTTCACGGGCCTCTATGACGGCTTTTTCAATCCTGGAAGCAAACTCAATTTCCTGGGTGATATCTGACATGGAGCCAATCATCCGTTCGGGATTTCCCTTCCTGTTATACAGGACAAAGGCCCTGTCCTTTACATATTTGTAGCTGCCATCCGCACACCTGAACCGGTATTCCAGCTGAACCGATTCCTTTTGTTTCAGGAATGTGGCTTTCAGCGTCTTTATCACCCGTTCAAAATCGTCCGGGTAAATATTCTTTTTCCACCATTGTTCTACATTTTTAATGCTGTTGATATGGTACCCGAATGTTTTGGCCAGTCCCTGGTTATAGATGATTTCGCTGGTGTCGATCTGCCAGTCCCAGATCGTATCACTTGAAGCCCTTGTCAGCAGGTCATACCGTTCGAGTGCTTCTGCCCTGGCTACTTCGGCTTCTTTCCGTTTCGTGATATCGGAACGGATCGTGATGAACTGGAAGGGGTTGCCATTCTCATCCAGGAAAGGTACGATCGTTGTATCCACCCAGTGAATGGAACCATTTTTTGCTTTATTGCGGAACTCGCCCCTCCATACCTTTCCCTGTAAAACTGTTTCCCACAGGGCCCGGTAATGTTCTTTACCGTGGTAACCGGATTTCAGCAGGTTATGTCCCCTGTTTTTCAGTTCTTCCATGCTGTAGCCCGTAGTCTGCAAAAAATTATCATTTGCAAACTGGATATGCCCGGCTGCATCCGAAACATCCACGATGGACGATTGGTTGAGGGCATAGATATAATCCTTAACCTGTTTTTCGGCTGTTTTTCTTTTCTGCTCATTTTCGACGGCCTGGAGGGCAAAGGAAAGCTCCCGGGTTACGTCCCTGAGCAGTTCAATTTCTTCCGGGTTAAAGTATTCTTTGGCCGGGGCGTAAAGTGTAAAGACCGCGTATATGCTGCCCCCTTTTTTTACCGGGAGTGCAATCAGGGAACGAAATCCTCTTTCCATGGACAACTCTTTCCAGGGGGCCATCCGGGGATCATTTTCAATATCATTGCAGAACACCACTTTATCCTCCCGGAGGGAAGTGCCTGTAGGCCCCCTGCCTTCCGGAATATCCTCAACAGAAATAGGACGGATTTTACTGAGAAATCCGGTTTCTTCCCCGGAATGTACAAGCGGGATGACCTTATTTGATTCTTTATCAACCTTACCCAGCCACGCCATTTTAAAATGGCCGAATTCAACAGCGATACGGCAGGTTTCGCGCAAGATATCATCTTCATCTTTTGCGTGGATGATCATCTGGTTAATATGGCTGATAAACGCATAGAGGCGATTGGCCTTATTGAGTTGTTCTTCTGTTTCTTTCAGCACCGAAATATCCATGTAGGTTCCCAATACCCCGATGATTTCTCCCTGTGCATCCCGCAGCGGGATCTTACTGGTGAGAATCGTAATCGTATTTCCACCCGGGGTGGTTTGTTTTTCTTCGGTATTGATTTTGGGGATTCCTGTCCGGATTACCTGCAGGTCATCCTTCCGGTATAATTCCGCCTGTTCCTTCCAGGCCATCCGGTAATCGTCTTTCCCGATCAGGTCCATCGGGGTTTTGTACCCCGCATCCCGGGCGAATATTTCGTTGCAGCCCATGTAAATAAGGTCACTGTCCTTCCAGAATACCCGCACCGGTATGGTCCGGATGATGTCTTCCGTCATCTGCCTTGAAGAATGCAGCGCTTCTTCCATCAATTTATGTTCGGTGATATCGGTGGTAAAACCATGCCATACTACTGCGCCGTCATTTTCACGCTGGGGCACAGCGTTGCTGTAGAGAGTGCGGACTGTTCCGTCCTTTCGCCGGATACGGAATTCATGCAGCCAGGGGATGAGGTACCTGGCAGATTCTGTAAGCGAAGCCAATATGCCCGGGCTGTCATCGGGGTGGTGCATATCAAAAATAGCGGAAGCATCCCTGCTGGCTTCGGCCGGGCTTACTTCATAAATATCGTTACTGGCCTCACTGAGATAGGGGAAGCAGGCGCTGCCGTCGGGGTTCTGGCGGTACTGGAAAATAACACCCGGAACACTGGCCGCAATCTTGTTGATACGTTCCAGGGCTTCCCGTTGTTTTATTTCAGCCTGCTTCCGGGCCGTAATGTCCTGGGTCGTTCCGATTGATAATACCGGTTCTCCCTGCGGGTTGTAAATTGTTTCACATCGTTCGTGGAGGTATTTGATCCGGTTTTCACCCAGGATAATCCGGTGTTCAATGTCATAACGGGTGTGATTTTTGACGGAATCGGCGTAAATCCGGTTAACGAGTTCCCGGTCATCGGGGTGTACCAGAGACAGGAATGTTTCGTAGCTGTGGGGTGCTTCGCCTGGGGTTACTTCAAATATCCGGTAATTCTCTTCGGACCAGCTGAGCAGGTTCTGCGCATGATCCAGTTCCCAGCTTCCGATATGGGCGACCCGCTGGGCCTCATTCAGACTTGATTCGCTTTTCCGCAGGGCCGCTTCTGTTTTTTTGAGATCGGTAATATCCATCAGGGTAACGAGCATGTCTTCCGCAACGGCATTCCCGGAAACCAGTATGGTGCGGTTTTCCCCGTTCTTGCAGGTGACGGTGAATTCCTGCTGTGCTGTTTTGGCATAGATCCCGGCCGCCTGCTGCCATTCCCCGTTCCATGCAGTGAAATTTTTTCCCTGGCAGTCTTTGTCCGGGCAGGTAAGTTTCCACCACTCTTCAAAAGAGGAGAAGTCGCGGCTGCTGTAGCCAAATATTTTTTCGAATGAGTGATTATAGTTTAAAAGTTTACCGCTTTTATCTATATAGACCATGGGTACCGTAGCTGAATGAAACAGGCTTTCAAAGAGGGCCCTGTTTTTCTGGGCCTCCCGGTTCCGTTCTTCCAGGGCATCGAGCATGCTGTCGAATTCCTTTGCCAGGGTTGCGGCTTCGTCTCTGCCGGTCAGCCTGGACCGTGCTGTTGAATCTCCCTTGCTTACCAGGTTAATGGTATCCTGTACGGCATACAGCCTGCGTGTGATCCGGATGCCCATCCACCAGGCAATGACTGTCCCGATACTGATGGCTAAAAGGGCGTACAGGATACCACTGAGAGTGATACCGGTTAATTGTTTACCCGCTTTTTCCTGGCTGAGTCCAACCCGGATCCAGCCAACCTGCCTTCCTCCCAGCATCGCCGGGGCCGCGACATCCACCAGGTCCGGTCCCTTGCTGATCACGGTGAGTTTTTTATCCTGCGGAAGATCCAGTAAATACTGTCCCGCCCGGGTATGATCCGTGTGCCCCAGTATATGGCCATTATTATCCGTAAGGATCGCGTAAGCGAGTTCCGGGTAACGCTTCTGGGCATCCACGAGTTCCTGCAGCCCGGCAACATCATTTGCGGCAAGCCATTCAGCCGCGGAAGTGGAGAGGCTATGGGAAAGCGCGATCGCATGTTCCTCCTGTTGCTGCCGGAGTATTTTGCGCTGGCGGCTGACCAGGTCCGCAATAAAGAGTGACATAAGGAGGGCATGTACGAGCGCCACTCCCAGTATCAACTGACCCCGCAATGATCCAAAGAAAAAATGCACGGTCTTTTTTGTTCTCATAATGATTCAATTTTATGAACCTCTTTTTCAAACCGCCGGATATAGGTTTCCACAATGGAATAATCAGCATCCGTGGCGGCCTTGAAATACAAGGTCTCCATGCCCGAAAGAACCTTTCTGCCTTCTTCCGTAGCGGAGAGAGTGGATAACTGATCCTGGAGTTGTTTACCGATTTCCCCGGGTATATCATTCCGGATCATGACCGAATTACTGATAAGGCTTCTCGTTTCCCAGATGGCTTCCAGTTCGGCGCTTTCTGCCGGATGGTCTTTTTGAAAAGTTCTCCAGGGAGGAGGCCAGGTAGCGCCTGCAGCCGTTTTTTTCAGGTAAACATTCATAATGGAAGATTCCTGTGAGCCGACAAAAAGGCTTTTGATCTCTGTCTTGACATCGATACCATGAATATGCAGGTAGTATTCGGGCATGATGCAGGCTGCCAGGGCGGTCGGGGACGGATAACTGACCGCTTTTCCCCGCAGGTCCCCGGGAACCCGGATGCCCCCGTCTTTCCGGACAATAAACAGGCCTTTAAAATCAGCCGGGTCACCAGCGAAGGCAATAACACGGTAACCGGCTTTCATGGCTTTGATGGTTTGCAACGGGTTGGGCAAAAGTATCTCCGGTTGACGGGCCTCTATTTTTTTCTCATACCGTTGATAGTCCCGCGAAGCTTCGAGAATAAATTGAATGCCATTCATTCTTTTGTTCAGGTAATCCATGAGCGGCTGATAGGCTGTAATCATTTTGGCCGGATTATACAGGGGGTGTACTGCAAAGTGCAGGACGGTGGAAGGCCCTGCCGGCGCTTTGTTTCCATAAACCGGTCCTACCGTTTTGTGCTGATTCCGGCAACCGGCTGAAAACAGCAGGAGGCATAACAGTACTGTCGGGGTGATAAGCCCCCAGGCTCCTGAAAGCAACCGGGTTGAGGGGCCACTAGTTGAACCAGCCCCGGCTGCCGGTTCCGGGCATCGCTGATTCCGGTTTTGTAAAAAACGTACCTTACCAGGGCAAGCGGGTTGCCGGGGTGCAACAGGGATTAGGGAGTTGCAGGACGACAGGGGTAACATGCATAAGGTATTAGGATAAAGAAACATTTTTTAAATAGAAATAAGTATGACTTTTTGTAGGCCCCGGTATGACTTGGATACAGTTATTAAAGTGAAAAGACCTGCGAATCGGATCCGGGTTAATTAGAAAAGCGGAGGGGATGAGGGTTTTTGCCGGCCCCGGGGGAGGGAGGATATGGTTTTTTGTCCAGCCCGGGCAAACAAACGATTCCATATCGCATACTTGCATCTGCTACGGATTTGATGAACGATGCAAAGCCGGGAGTATAAGGGCTAAAAACAAAAATCCCCCTGAAAACTGAAATGTTCCAGGGGGATTAATGAAGTTGGAGATTTTATTTGCGGACCGGACGGGACTCGAACCCGCGACCTCCGCCGTGACAGGGCGGCATTCTAACCAACTGAACTACCGATCCGTTCCATCCAATAAACTCCCGAAGGGAGTATTTTTCAGGACGGCAAAGATAGGCTCCCGGGCCTTGCCGTCCAAAAGTTTTTCTATTAATTATTCACCTGTGGTTCAGTCCTTTGCCGTCCCGCGCTTATTCTCATATTATCCTTAATTTAGCTCCCTTATAATTAGCCTATGCCTTCGGATAAAAACCGGCAGTTTATTGACTTTGAAAAGCCCATCAAGGACCTCCTGGAAGAGATCGACGACCTGAAACAGAAAGCGGAGAAAAGCAAGGTGGACTACAGTGAAGTGATTGGAAAACTGGAGACCAGTGTGATTGAGAAGAGAAAGGAAATTACCCGGAACCTGACCAGCTGGCAACGGGTGCAACTGAGCCGACACCCGGACCGGCCCTATACCCTGAAGTACATTGACAAAATGGCGACCCAATTTGTTGAACTTTACGGGGACCGGAATGTAAAGGATGATAAGGCGATGGTGGGGGGCTTTGCCTCTCTTGACGGGGAAACCGTAATGATCATCGGCCAGCAGAAAGGGATCAATACCAAGATGCGGCAGCACCGCAATTTCGGAATGGCCAATCCTGAGGGATACCGGAAGGCCCTGCGACTGATGCGGCTGGCGGAAAAATTCAACAAACCGGTCATTACCCTGATCGATACTCCCGGCGCCTACCCGGGTCTCGAAGCTGAGGAAAGAGGCCAGGGAGAGGCCATTGCCCGGAATATTTATGAAATGATCCGCCTGAAGGTACCCGTTATCTGCGTGATCATCGGGGAAGGAGCCAGCGGTGGAGCCCTGGGGATCGGGGTGGGAGATAAAGTATTTATGATGGAAAACACCTGGTACACGGTGATCAGCCCGGAAAGCTGTTCCTCCATCCTCTGGCGCAGCTGGGATAAAAAAGAAGTAGCGGCTGAACAACTCCGGCTGACCGCGGATAAGATGCTGGGTTTTGGCCTGATCGACGGAATCATCCCCGAACCTCCCGGCGGAGCGCACTGGGATTATAACGAAGCCGCACAGATCTTAAAAAAACACCTGCTCCCCGTTATACAAGAACTGAAACAACAGACCGCAGAGCAACGGGTCAATAACCGGATTGAAAAGTTCGGGAAGATGGGTTTTTGGGAAGAGGTTTGAGGGTAAATTTGGGGTTTAGGGTTTAAAGTTTAGGGTTTAAAGTTTATGGTTTAGGGTTTGGGGTTTAGGGTTCGGGGTTCTAATAGAACAAATAATTAATAATTATACTGAAAAATGTCACTCAGGAAAAAGTTTACCGGAACAGGAATCGCCATTGTTACCCCGTTTCATGATAACGGGATGATCGATTGGGAGAGTTTTAAACAGCTGATCAATTTCTGGATCGATGGCAAAGTGGAATACCTGGTGGCGCTGGGTACTACCGGGGAAAGCGCTACCGTGCATGGTGCAGAAAAGCAGGAGGTTTTTTCCTTTGTGAAAAAAGAAACAGCCGGCCGGGTTCCCCTGGTGGCCGGTATTGGCGGGAACGACACCCATGAAGTGATCAAAGGGTTCCGGGAATTTGACCTTTCCGGCTATGACGCGATCCTCTCGGTGAGTCCTTACTATAACAAACCCAACCAGGAAGGGATCTTCCAGCATTACAAGGCGCTGAACGCCGCCACCCCGCTGCCCATTATTATGTACAATGTGCCGGGGAGGACAGGCCAGAGTGTGACGGCCGAAACGCAACTCCGGATTGCCCGGGAGTGCAAGAATATTTTTGCCACCAAGGAAGCCAGCGGCAATTTTGACCTGGTCAATCAACTCATCAAAAACAAACCCGATGATTTTATGGTCATCAGCGGGGACGACCCCATTACCCTCCAGATGATCGCGGGCGGGGCCGAGGGACTGATCTCTGTGGTGGCCAACGCCTACCCCCGGGATTATTCCGACATGGTGCGGTTATGCCTGGCCGGAAAATTTGAAGAAGCGCAAAAACTGCATTCCAAATACCTTGATATCATCGCTTCCATGTTTGCCGAAGGCAGCCCCAGCGGGGTAAAAGCCTATCTCAGTGAAATGGGCCTTTGCCGGAATAACTTCCGCCTGCCGGTATGGAAAGTGAGTGAGAAGCACCAGGCGAAGATTAAGGAATTGATGAAAACAGTGTAACCTGTTTAATTACAATCCTGGCAATGAGGAAACTTTTACCTGCGATACTCTTTATAGCCTATAACGTAGTAGTGCATGCGCAAACGGTAAGAATTGTAGTCAATGACCAGTCTGCCGGTTCGGCAACCCATAAAGATTTATTTATTGCTGGTTCTTTTAACGGGTGGAATCCCGGAGACGGGCGCTTCAAATTTCAGCCCGGAGATAACGGGAGTTACCTGCTTGAACTAAGCCTGGCAACCGGCTCCTACGAATATAAAATCACCCGCGGAAGTTGGGATAAAGTGGAATGTAAAGCCGGCGGTGCGGGTATTGCCAACCGGGTGCTGAACGTTAAATCTGACACGCTGGTTCAGCTTACCGTGGAGGAATGGGCCGATAAGGTTCCGCCAAAACCCAGGGTCAGTACGGCCGGTGCGCATGTGCAGATACTGGATACTGCTTTTTATTCTCCCCAGCTAAAACGAACCCGGCGGGTCTGGATTTACCTGCCTCCCCATTATTCCAGGAATAAGAAATACCCGGTGCTTTATATGCACGATGGCCAGAATGTTTTTGAGGATACCACGGCTTATTCGGGTGAATGGGGAGTGGATGAATACCTGGACTCTGCCATCACCCGGCCATGTATTGTGGTGGCCGTAGATCACGGGGGTGCCAAACGGCTCAATGAATACAATCCCTATAACAGTGAACGATTCGGAACCGGTGAAGGGGATGCGTATGTGGATTTTATTGTTAAAACCCTGAAACCGTTTATTGATAAGAAATATAAACCGGCCAGGGGCAGGAATCATACGTTTATTGCCGGCAGTTCAATGGGCGGCCTGATTTCCATGTACGCTATCCTGAAATACCCAAGGGTCTTTGGCGGAGCCGGTGTTTTCTCGCCGGCATTCTGGGTGGCGCCGGGGATCAGCCAGGCTATTAAAAAGCGGGGAAAGAAATTTAAGGGGAAATTGTACCTCTATGCCGGTATGCAGGAAGGGGAGACGATGGTGCCGCTGCTGCTGAAGGCATTTGAGGAACTGACTGCCGTTTCAAAAGCCGGAATTGCTGTTGTGATCAGGAATGAAGGGATGCATAATGAAACGAGGTGGAGACAGGAGTTCCCGTTGTTTTACCAATGGCTGACTTCTCCCGGAACCCCCTCACACTTCATAACAAACACCTTCTAAGGCCAGTTCCGCATCCGGGAACACTTCCTTCGCTTCGGCTTCAAATTCTTCCAGCGTATCATACTTGCTGCTGAAATGCCCGATCAGTAATTTTTTCACCCCGGCTTTCCGGGCGATGGTCGCGGCCTGTTTGGTGGTGGAATGGAAGCGCAGTTCGGCCCGGTCGCGCAGGTTATCAAGATAAGTGGTTTCGTGGTAGATCATGTCAAAACCATCAATATGGGGTAAAAGGGCTTCATCGTATTTGGTATCGGCGCAGAATGCATAGCGCTTGCCCGGCTCAGCGGCTACGGTCACTGTTTCATTTTTTACCAGGGTCCCGTCTTTTTTGGTATAATCCTCCCCCCGGGTAAGCCGTTCGTAAAACACAGCGGGTATCTCGTATTCCTTTGCTTTTTCGGGAAGCAGTTTCCGGGGCAGTTTTTTCTGGATAAAGGAGAATCCGTAACATTCCACCCGGTGATTGGTCGGAAAACATTTAACGGTCAATTTGTCGTTGTCCAGCAGGATGGCTGCTTCCGTAATATGGTGAATATGCAGGGGAAAACAAAGTTGGGTATCGGCTACTTTGAGCTGAATCTCGATGATTTCCCGGAGGGGGGCAGGGCCAAATACATGCAATACCTGCTGGTGCCCCAGGAGGCTGAGTGAATTGATCAGCCCGATCAGTCCGAAATAATGGTCGCCGTGCAGGTGGGAAATGAAAATATGCGAAATCCGGCTCCGGCGGATCTTGTAGTTGATCAGCTGGATCTGGGTACCCTCGCCGCAGTCAACCAGGTAATTGGTACCGTCCAGGGTGACCACCTGGCTGGTAGGATGACGGTCAAAGGCAGGAACTGCAGAGTTATTTCCGAGGATCGTGACGGCAAACATGAAATGGTATGTGGTTTTTATATGTAATTATTTGAAAAGACCGGATTCGTTGGCACTTAGCTGCACTAATCCCTTAAAACCCTTCTTCGTCCATCATTTCCCGCTCAATTTCCTCCATTTGCACAATATCCCAGGCCTCGCTTTCAGTAGGCGTTACATTCATCAGCTCCAGCAAACCGTTATTGTCCAGGAATTCTTCCACCTGCTTTTGCAACTCACAAATAACAAAGGAAGCACTGGTTTCGTAAAATTTCTGCTGGATATAGACCAGTTTTTCTGCGGCAACCGTATCCAGTTCTTTCACGTTTTTAAGAATCAATACCAGGTTTTTAACCTGCCTGCCGGGCAGGCTGGCCTCTTTTTCCAGGTAGGGAAGCAAACATTCACCTATTTCGTCTGTCATAGTAGCAGACAAAACCGGGTCAATAACAGTGATGGCATGAAATTTCTCTTTGGTATCTGTTTTGACATTCATTGATATGGGTTTTATTTGTTGCGCCTGTCCGTTTTCCGGGGGCTGCTGCAATGTAAAAACTTGGGTTTTTTCCACAACTTAAATTATCAACAGACCGTTTATAAGTACGGGGTAACAGGAACCAAATTTATTCGTTAATATTGTATCACAACCAATTATCTTAAAATGGATAATAATTTTTCAACTCAGGTTAAGGAGATCATCTCATTCAGCAGGGAGGAGGCATTAAGGTTGGGCAATGATTTTATTGGCACCGAGCACCTTTTGCTGGGCCTGATCCGCGAGGGGGATAATGCTGCCGTGCGTATCCTGAAAAGTTTTAACGTGGATCTGTATGAACTGCGAAAGGAAATTGAACTGGCGGTGAAGGACAAAACGGGCAAGAATATCGCCAATATCAACAGTCTGCCGCTGACCAAGCAGGCGGAGAAAGTGATCCGGGTAACCGTACTGGAAGCGAAGGCCCTGAAAAGCGCCACCGTGGAAACCGAACACCTGATGCTTTCTATTCTCAAGAATAAGGAAAACATTGCGACCCAGATATTAAACCAGTTTGATGTGGATTATGATCTTTTCCGGCAGGAGCTGGGTATTGTGAAATCAAACGATCCCCGGGCTGAATTCCAGGATGAGAATGACGATGATTTTGACGAAGAAAAAAAATATTCTCAGCCGAAAGGGGGTAGCAAGCAGGCCGGCAACGTCAAGAGCAAAACCCCGGTACTTGATAATTTCGGCCGGGATATCACCAAGATGGCGGAACTCGGCGCCCTGGATCCCATTGTGGGGCGTGAATCTGAAATTGAGCGGGTGTCTCAGATATTATCCCGCCGTAAAAAGAATAACCCGATCCTGATCGGTGAACCCGGTGTGGGTAAGACGGCTATTGTAGAAGGGCTGGCCCTGCGTATCGTGCAGCGAAAAGTATCCCGGGTGTTGTTTGACAAGCGGGTGATCTCGCTGGACCTTGCAGCCCTGGTTGCCGGGACCAAGTACCGCGGCCAGTTTGAAGAGCGGATGAAAGCCATCATGAACGAACTGGAAAAAAACCGGGATGTGATCCTGTTCATCGATGAATTGCATACAATAGTGGGAGCCGGTGGTGCGAGTGGTTCACTGGATGCGAGCAATATATTCAAACCGGCCCTGGCCCGGGGTGAACTCCAGTGTATTGGCGCTTCCACCCTGGATGAATACCGGATGTATATTGAGAAAGACGGGGCCCTTGACCGCCGTTTCCAGAAAGTAATGGTGGATCCGCCCAGCGTGGATGATACCATCCAGATCCTCAATAATATCAAATCCAAGTACGAAGAATATCACAATGTAAATTACGACCAGGAAGCCATTGATGCCTGTGTGAAACTGAGTGACCGCTATGTTACGGACCGCTTATTACCGGATAAAGCCATTGATGTGATGGATGAAGTAGGCGCCCGGGTGCACCTGAAAAATATCAATGTACCCCAGACCATCGTGGACCTCGAGAAGAAGATCGAAGATGTGAAGAACGAGAAGAACAAAGTGGTGAAAAGCCAGAAATTTGAGGAAGCCGCTTCGCTCCGGGATACGGAAAAACGCTTACAGGAAGATCTCGAAAAAGCAAAGGCCGAATGGGAGGAGGAGAGCAAGCACAAGCGTTATCCGATCGGTGAGGAAGAAATTGCGGAAGTAGTGAGTATGATGACCGGGATACCGGTAAAGCGGATGGTACAGGCTGAAACAGAGAAACTGCGCAAAATGGCCGACGATATGCGGGGAATGGTGATCGGCCAGGATGAAGCCATCCTGAAAGTGGTGAAAGCGATCCAGCGGAACCGGGTGGGACTGAAAGATCCCAAGAAACCCATTGGCACGTTTATCTTCCTCGGACCTACGGGGGTGGGTAAGACTGAACTGGCCCGCTCACTGGCCCGCCAGATGTTTGATTCCGATGAATCCCTGATCCGGATCGATATGAGTGAGTATATGGAAAAATTCACCGTGAGCCGCCTGATCGGCGCCCCTCCCGGTTATGTAGGATACGAAGAAGGCGGCCAGCTCACCGAGAAAGTTCGCCGTAAACCTTACAGTGTGATCCTGCTGGATGAGATTGAAAAGGCTCACCCGGATATATATAATATTCTCTTACAGGTGCTGGACGATGGTCAGTTGACCGACGGACTTGGCCGGAAAGTGGATTTCAAAAATACCCTGATCATCATGACCTCCAATATCGGGGTGCGGCAGCTGAAAGATTTCGGCGCAGGGGTGGGTTTTGCCACCACTTCCCGGATCGAAAACGAAGACGAGGCCAATAAAGCAGTGATCGAAAAGGCCCTGAAGAAAACCTTCTCCCCCGAGTTCCTCAACCGGATCGACGATGTGGTGATCTTTAACAGCCTGAGCAAGGAGAATATCTTCAACATCATTGACATCCTGATGAAAGGGGTGATGAAAAGACTCGCCAACCTCGGTTTCAGCCTTGAACTGACATTACCAGCCAAAACCTTCCTTTCAGAGAAAGGGTATGATAGCCAGTTTGGTGCCCGGCCCCTGCACCGGGCGATCCAGAAATACCTGGAAGATCCCCTGGCGGAAGAGATACTGAGCATGCATGTGAAAGCGGGGGATGTGCTGATCGCGGATGTGGACGCAGACAATACCCGGTTATCCTTCACTTTCAAAAGCAAAACCGAAACGCCCTCCAAGGCGTAATGGAAAAGAATAATCCTTTTTTACGGGCTGTATCAAAAGAAGATACAGCCCGTTTTATTTACTTTTGCCCGGAGTATGCGGGGTAAAAAAATTATTATAACGATCGATGGGTGGTCCAGTTGCGGCAAAAGCACACTGGCCAAACAGCTTGCCAAAGAGCTGGGTTATGTGTATGTGGACAGTGGTGCCATGTACCGGGCCATTACCCTCTATTTTATCCGTAACAATGTGGGGCTGGATAGTCACAGGGAAATCAGGGAAGCCCTTAAAAGCATCAACCTTGAGTTTGTTTTCAACCCGGTTTCCCAGCGAAGTGAAAT
This sequence comes from Sphingobacteriales bacterium, assembly GCA_016192105.1. Taxonomy (GTDB): domain Bacteria; phylum Bacteroidota; class Bacteroidia; order Chitinophagales; family Chitinophagaceae; genus JJ008. Next base: position 17,042 of record JACPUV010000054.1, read on the forward strand.
GTTCCTCAACGGGGAAAATGTGGAATATGTGATCCGTGACCTGCTGATTGCGGAAAAAGTAAGCGATGTGGCTGCCATTAAAGAAGTCCGTGCATTCGCTGTGGCCCAGCAACAGAAAATGGGCGTTAAAAAGGGGATTGTCATGGATGGCCGGGATATTGGAACTGTGGTATTCCCCAAAGCAGAACTTAAGATATTTATGACTGCGGATAATGCAGTACGTGTGGAGCGCCGGTTTAAGGAACTTTTCGCCAAAAACCCGAATGTTACGATCGAAGAAGTCAAGAATAATCTTGAAATGAGGGATTATATTGATTCACACCGGGAAGTGAGTCCTTTGCGTAAAGCAGAAGATGCACTGGAACTTGACAATACCCAGTTGACCGAAGAGCAGCAGTTTAAAAAAGCACTGGACTGGGCACTTGCCCGGAAAGCGGTAAAAAAGCCGGAATGAATTACAAATTTCAGGATGGTGGCTGATCAGCATCAGGAGCCACGCCGGTCGTGTTTTCTACATTTGATACAAACCCCTTTAGTTGAAGAATTCCACTTACAAACTGCTCCAGCCCTTCATTATGCTGCATATCATTGTGGTCGCGGGTATCCTGGGCTATATGATCATTGAAGGGGCTTCTTTTTCTGACGCGATCTACATGACCACGATTACGATCACCACGGTGGGGTACGCGGAAACCTTCCCGCTCTCTTCCGCAGGAAGGGCTTTTACCATGTTCCTGCTGATCACCAGCTGGCTGACTTATGCCTTTGTTATCACCCGGATCACGCAGTTTGTGATCAGCGGGGAGCTGAACCAGTATTTTAAAAACCGAAAACTTATGAGAGATATTTCCCGGTTACAGGATCATGTCATTGTTTGCGGATATGGCCGTAACGGTAACCAGGCCGCCAATATCCTCACCGCCCATAATGTGCCCTTTATCGTGGTGGAAAAGGATGAACACCTGGTTCAACGGGTGGATGCGGAAGGCAACGGGATCATCCGGCTGGAAGGGGATGCTACGGATGACGACGTATTACGGGCAGCGGGAGTGGAGCGGGCCCGGGCTTTGATTACGACCCTTCCCCTGGATGCGCAGAATGTGTTTATTGTGTTATCTGCCCGCTCGCTTAACCCAGGGCTTAAAATTATCAGCCGGGCTTCCGAGGCTACTTCAGTTGCCAAATTGAAGAAGGCCGGGGCGGATAATGTGATCATGCCGGATTTTATAGGAGGCACTCATATGGCCACCCTGATCTCCAAGCCGGATGTGGTGGAGTTTATCGACTTCCTGTCGGGGGAACAGGGGCATTCCATTCATATGGAATCCGTGAGCTTTAATGATCTCCCGCTTTCATTAAAGGATAAATCCCTGCACGATGTAATGGGGTGGAAGAAGACCGGAGTCAATTGTATCGGTATCAAAGATAAAGAGGGCAACTTCCTGATCAACCCCCCGGAAGATACCTATATCACCCCGGGTATGCGGGTGATCGTATTGGGAACGATAGAACAGATCCGTGAAATGAAAGGGAACCTGCAATCCTGACGGGAAGAGCTGTAAACTAAAAAGCCCCTCTGTGGAAGGGGCCCTGGATATTTCAGCAGTATTCTTATTGTTTTCTTTTAACGCCCAGCAATTCTACTTCAAAAATGAGCATGGAGCCGCCCGGGATATCCCTGTTGTCATACGCTCCGTATCCCAGTGTATAAGGAATATAGAATTTATATTTGGAACCCACTGTCATCAGTTGCAGGCCTTCCGTCCAGCCGGCAATAACATGATTCAGCGGGAATGTGATGGGTTCGCCCCGGTCATAAGAGTTATCAAATCCCTTTCCATCGATAAATGTTCCCCTGTAATGACAGGTTACACTGTCATCTTTATTGGGTCTTTCCCCGGTACCCTCCCGCAGGACCTCGTACTGCAATCCGCTGGGAGTGGTTTTTACTTCGGGTCTTTTTTTGTTATTTGCGAGATAGGCTTCGCCGGCGAGGATCGTCCCTTTTGATTTTTCCTGCTGCAGGCGGTTTATATAATTGTTCATGCACTTATTGACTGCATTGTCATCCAGCAGGGCCTTTTTGTTGCCCAGCACATCATTGATGGCTTTGGAGACCAGGGCGGTGTTCAGCTTTTTAACGCCCTGTTCCTTGTAAAAATTAGCCACACTGACACCCACCGCATAACTGGCGGAATCATCCATCGTTCTCAGTACCGGCAGGGCGGGCTTGACTGCCGGTTTGGTAGCGGGTTTGGTAGCAGGTTTTGTTACACCGGGTTGTGCTGCAACATAAAGACCGGAAGCAACCAGGATCATTGATAAGACTGTTTTTTTCATGTACGATTTATTAGGGGTCAAAAATACAGTTTGCGGGCATAAATTGGTTGCCTCTCTTCATTTAATTTGGGGGGTAATGCAGGGGGTTATAACCAGGTTATCTTGTCGGGGTAGCGGGCCGCGTAACCCTGTACGAGGTTGCGGATAAAACTGTTCTCCCGGTAATTGGTGAGCATTTCTTTTAGTGTTTCGGGGTTGTCTGCAGGGCAGTCTGCTGGTATATAGCCCATTCCGTAGAAGACTCCTTCCAGTACAAGGATGCAGGAGCGGTCATCCTCTCCGAGCCCCTTATCCAGGATGGCAAAGGAGGGCCGGGAACTAAGGGTGGCCACGGCCTGCTTTACCCGCTGATTATAGGACCCTGGTTTTTCGATTTGTTCACAGGCACCCCGGCAGCTGCCTTCTTCGATGCCTCCGCAGGGGCCAATATCTTTTTGCAGGAAACAAAGTTTGGGGCATAGCTGGAAATCCCGGATCAGCTTACGGATCATGGCATGGCCGTCCACGATATAGTGAAACGTGCAGACAGGGTTCAGCCGCTTTCGGTTTTTATCGATACCCAGCCGCAGGTAGCCATTCTGATCTTCAAAAAGATAAATGCCATAGACGTCCTCCCATTTTTTCTGCGAAGTATTAAAAACAGGCCATATTTTTTTGATCTCGGTGGATTCAAGAATACAGGCCATCAGTTCAGTACCGCAGGACTGGTAACTGATACGGTGGACATGCTGCATGAAATGCTGTTTCTGCCGGCCCTGGGAATTGTTGCTGAAATGGCTGTTGACCCGGTACCGGATATTATTGGCCTTGCCTACATACACCACCTTCCCTTTTTCATTGTGGAAATAATATACCCCGGGAGTATAGGGCAGCTGATCGAAATGTTCCTTGGGGACATTTGGCGGCAATATTGCTTCTTTGGAATTCCGCCGGAGGCTTTTTTCGATATGTTGCTCCCGGTCATGCTGGAGCAGCAACCGGAAGACTTTTACCGTTGCCTCCGTATCGCCCCCGGCCCGGTGACGGTCATAAACAGGAATGCCCAGCGACTGGCAGAGTTTACCGAGACTATAGGAAGGGAAGCCGGGGAATATTTTCCGGCTCAGCCGTACCGTGCAGAGTTTTTTGGTGTTCAGATCAAAGCCGGCGTCTTTCAAATGGGCTTTGATAAAAGAATAATCAAAACTGACATTGTGGGCGATGAATATTTTATCCTTCAGCAGCTCGTAAACTCTTTCAGCCACTTCTTTAAAGGGGGGAGCGCCGGCGACCATCTGGTTGCTGATACCCGTCATGGCCTGGATAAAATAGGGAATGGGCTGGCCGGGATTGATCAGGGTTTCATAGCGTTCCACGACCGACTGCCCGTCAAAAATATGAATGCAGATCTCCGTGATTCCATTGGCCGCAGCATAACTGCCTGTGGTTTCTATGTCAACGATGGCGTACAGGGTTGAGGGTTTCGGGGATGATGGGTTGGTAAGTTAGCAAGTTAACCTGTAAACTTGTCAACTTATCAATCCTAAAGTCAGATATTTGGGTACTAAATTTCGTAAAAAAAATGGGGACTGCGCAGGAAGAGGAAAAGTTTTTGATGTTCCGCAACCGGATGCAAAAAGTGTACCGCCACCTGGGCAAGCAGGCCCGGAGGCTGGGGGTCAGTTGTTACCGGGTTTATGATCACGACCTGCCCGAGTTTCCGCTCTGCATAGAACTTTACGGGGAAAAACTCTATGTCGCGGAATACAAGCGCCGCCACGGGATGACGGAAGCGGAACATGATGCCTGGATGGCGCGCACACTGGATGTGGCGGCTGAAGTGCTGGGGCTGGATGGCTCCAACCTGTTTCTCAAACTAAGGCAGCGTAAACCGGGCCGGCTGGGGCAATACCAGAAATACGATACAGTGCAGCATGAATTCGTGGTGGATGAAAACGGGCTGAAGTTTATCGTTAACCTGAGCGATTACCTGGATACCGGTTTATTTCTCGATCACCGCATGACCCGGCAACTGGTAAAGAGCCTGTCCGGGGGAAAGAAAGTCCTCAACCTTTTTGCTTATACCGGTTCTTTCTCCGTGTATGCAGCAGCCGGCGGGGCGGCCGAAGTGCAGACAGTGGACCTGTCGAAGACCTACCTGAACTGGGCCGAAAGAAACCTGGCGCTGAACGGATTCACGGAAAAAGAAAAGTACAAAACCATTCATGCAGATGTAAAGGCCTACCTGAAGACCCTGCCCCCTGCTTATTTTGACCTGGTTATAATGGACCCTCCGACTTTCAGCAACAGCAAGCGGATGGATGATATCCTGGATATACAGCGGGACCATGCGGAACTGATCAATGATTGCCTGCAGGCCCTGCAGCCGGGCGGCCTGCTGTTCTTTAGTACCAACTACCGGAAATTTGTACCGGACAAAGAGAAGATACAATCTCCCCTGATAAAGGACATCACCAAAGCGACCACCCCGTTTGATTTTGAAGGCCGGTTGTACCGCCTTTGTTACCAGGTTACCCGGCCCTGAATTATTTCAGCCCATAATTTTTTTTCAGCAGGTAGGAATAGGGCGCAAACAGATGGTGGATGAATGTTTTGTTTTTATCATCCGGAAACAGTTGCCGGTATTCTTCATCAGGAAGCAGTACCACCGGTGTGCCGGCCCGCATATAGTTATTGCCGTGAACATAACCCGGTTCTTTCAGTTGCGGCAGGGCCTTCCGGATACCGAGTTTATATAGTTTATGTCCCAGGTATTTTTCAAACTTGCGTTGTGCTTTACGGGGTTTCCGTTCCAGTTTATCATAGACCACTCCTCCCGCTATCCGGACCAGAAATTTTTGTTTTTTCAGGATGGTTTTAACATTGATCAGCGGGTTCACCGGGTTAAAATCCTGAAGGGTCTGTATGGAAAAAGGAGATTCCGGCACCCAGTCAGCTGCATTCACCACCGTGAGGGCCCAGCCGCCCCGGGTGATATAATCATAGTCATACGCATAATAGAGATTGCCCGGTTTGGGGGCCGCGCTGCAATAGGTTTTAAATAAAATATTCCCGGGGATGGCTCCCTTTTTTTGTTCATAGTAAAGGTAAGAACGCAGCAGGTAAGCGATAGCACCACCCTGGCTGTGCCCGAATATATAAAATTCAGTTGTGCCTTTTTCCCGGTGAAGCTGATTGATGTGTTCAATAATTCCCGGGACCAGGTGCCCCAGGGCGATGGTCCAGCCCGCGTGAACGGCCGCTGCAGGGTTCTCTGCCAACTGGTAATTAAACACGGTGCTGTCATTTAACTGCAGGCTGCCGGTGGCGGGAATCATGGGGGCATAGAAGTTGGCCATCCAACTGGTGGTTTTGTTCACGGTTCCGCGGATATTGATCACGCCGACATTGTCGTCCCTGCGGTAAAGGCTCCAACGGTTGAGCAGTCCCAGTTCGGGGGAAAGGAATTCCAGTTGGTAGGGGTCTTTAGTTTTCATCCGTTCCAGGGAATCGGGAATGCTGCTCCCGTGAAAAGTAACCGATAACAGGTCGGCATACTCGCGGGGGTCAAAGCCGGGTTGCAGGATCGTTTGCGAGCGGGCAGAACAAAAGACCAGTAAAAGCAGGAGGGTTGGTAACCGTTTCATCAGGACGAAGAGTTTCCTGCAATTTACATGATCAGTTTTCAAAAACCAGCTTACCGGGTTATTTAAAGCGGGCTGAAATTTGTATTTTGTAGTTTTAAGTATAACTACTCATTTGAAAGACGCAGTTTACACGGTTAGGATTTTTCTTTTGCAGCTGCTGTTGTTTGTTTCTGAAAACGGCGTGGCACAGGTATATTTTAATGCCAGGGCCCTCACGGCTAGTAACGGATTGTCGGATAACAGGATTACCTGTTTTTATAAAGACAGGAAGGGCTTTATGTGGATTGGAACAAAGAACGGGCTGAACAGGTATGATGGTCATTCGTTTAAGATATTTCGCCCCGGATCGGGCAATTCAATATCCAATGAAGTAATCAATGATATTGAAGAAGACAGGGAAGGAAGGATTTGGGTGGCAACAATGGAAGGGCTTAACTTTTATGACCCGGTACAGAACAAATGGGGGCTGATCATGCCTGATACAAAAGAATCGGCACTTGACCTGCCCAACTTTATCGTTTGGGACATCTGGTTTGATCAAAACGGGCTTCTTTGGATCGCTTCCGATGTGTTTGAGTTTACCAGTTATGATATCCATAAGAAAAAATTTACTTATTACGACTGGCCATCATTTGCCAGGAGCCGGTTGAATTTTCCCGGTACGGGAAAATACAGTTCTATCCTGAAATTTACTGCAGCCGGTAATGAGGAGTTCTGGCTGGGCACAACAAAAGGGCTTGTAAAATTAAATACCCGTACAAAGGAATTCAGCTTTGCCGGCGGCGGGTATTATTCCGATGTTACGGACCTCCGGTATGACAAGCCCCATCAAAAAGTGTATCTCTCAGTCCAGGAGGGCAGGTTATTTAGCTATGATGAAAAGGATAAAGTTTACCGGGTTGTACCGGTATTGCACGAGCCATATCCTTCAATCCGGTTTTCGGTACCGGGTAAAAATGAATTATGGTTGGCTTCTGTAAATGGCCTGGTAAAAATTGATGATAACAGGAAGCAGGCAAGCCTGATGGTTCATATTCCCCAAATATCCGGCTCCCTTTTACCCGGTGTTGTGAGCAGCATATTCATTGATGATAATATGATTCGCTGGGTGGGCACTACAAATGGCATTTCAGTATATGACCCGATAAATAATGAAAGTTCCTTTCTCCCTTTGCTGAATGTTTCCGGGAAAGAAGAAATGAACAGGGTAGGTGGGGCCTTGTTTGACAGTGCCAGCAACTGTTATTTTGTTTGTACAAAAACACCGGCGGCTGTCTTTATTATTAACAGCAGCACGGGAGCCATTAAGAAAGTGACAACTGATGCAAAAGGCAAAACCTTATCGTCCTGTATGACTGTAAAGGCAGACCGGCAAAAAGAATTATGGCTGCTAACGGAAAAAAATGTTTACAGGTATGACCGCCTGTCGGGTCAGTTTATTTTATTCCCCACGCCCCTTTTGTCAAAAACTCCGGTATTCCGTGATATGGTTCAGGATGCAGAGGGTAATTATTGGTTTAGTTCTTATAACGGCAAGATATTTTACTATAAAACAAAAGAAAAATCCTTTCACCATTTTGAGGATACGGTAACCGGGAACATCAGCTCTGCAACCGGTCTTGCTTTTGACCCGGTAAATAAAAAAATATTTATCGGGACTTTCGGCACTTATCTTTTTATGTATGACCTGGTCAGCAAAAAGATATCCGGTTTTTATGATTTGGAGATAAACCGGAATTATTCCAGATTGAACCTGGTTAATGATATTGCCACTGATCACAAAGGAAGGGTTTGGGTAGCCACTCATACAGGTGGTGTATTCAGGTATGAACCCGGGATGCCTTATGAAAAATCGTTTACACAATTTGACATGAGAAAAGGCTTGGATAATAATAGCATTCTCTCCTTGTGCAGTGATGGTGATTCGACGATCTGGCTCTTATCTGCTAACGGGATTTCAGCCATCAGTAGCAGCGGCAGGTTTTTGTTCAGTCTTAAACAGGAGCAGGTGTTTAGTTTTTCTTCTTATTTTTCTGACAATAAACTCCCGCATTATATTTCCTATAACCCGTTTAAAAAAGAATTACTCACTGGTGTTGGCGGGGGGCTTTTGTTTTATTCTTCAATTGCGCCTGATACCTCCCTTCATTTCCCGGTAGTTTTGACCAGTATAAAAGCCGGCGCTGATGAAATTGCAAAAGGGGCAACGGCTATCCCTTTTCACTATAAAACTATTTCTTTTCAGTTTGCAGGCCTGTATTACGGAAATTCAACCCGCCTGTCCTATCAGTATAAACTGGAAGGATATGATAAAGAATGGCAGAAACCAGCCCGGGGATTTGAAGCAAGTTACCAGAATTTGCCTGCTGGTCATTATCGTTTTCAGGCCAGGGCAGTGGATGACCAGGGGAATATAAAAGGGGACACCGGTTTTTTTTCTTTTTATATCAAACCTCCATTTTGGCAAACAGGGTGGTTTATCCTGCTGCTTGTTTTCATTTCTGCTGCTTTGCTGTACCGCTTTATTTCTTCGTTACGGCAAAAATTGAAAACGGAAAAATTACTCAACTCGTTTGCGACTTCTTTATATGGTCAAAATACTGTGGATGATATTTTATGGGATACGGCACGCAACTGCATTGAAAAAATCGGGTTTGCGGATTGCGTGATTTACCAAAAGGATGAAACCCGCGGAATGCTGATACAAAGAGCGGCATTTGGTCCCAAAAACCCGGCCAGGCGGGAGATACTTAACCCTATTGAGATACCTGAAGGGAAAGGAATCGTAGGGGCGGTTGCTAAAACAGGAAAGGCGGAAATCGTTAAAAACACGATGAAGGACCCCCGTTATATTGTTGATGATGAAAAACGATTGTCCGAGATCAGCGTTCCGGTGATAGTGGACAGGAAAGTATTTGCCGTTATTGATTCCGAGCACCCTCAAAAGAATTTTTTCAGGCAATACCACCTGCGGTTGTTGCAGAAAATTGCCGCTATCTGTGCTGAGCGTATTTCCAAATACCTTGCCGAAGAAAGAATAAGGACCAAGATCGCCCGTGATCTTCATGACGAAATGGGGTCTACGCTTACCAGTATCAATATTACAAGTAAAGTAGCGATGCAGGAGGGTATGCAAGAGGAGAAAGTAAAACAGTACCTGCAAAAAATAAAGGACAACTCCGGCCGTATGATGGAAAGCATGAGCGATATTGTCTGGGCAATCAACCCGGCTAATGACAGTTTTGATAAAGTAGTGCTCCGGATGAAAGAATTTGCAGCAGAAATCCTGGAACCGGCACGCATCAATTATTATTTTAATGAAGAAGGCGAATTGGACAAAGTGCAACTGAACCTGGAACAACGAAAGGATATTTATATGATATTCAAGGAAGCGCTGAATAACGCCGTAAAATACAGCGGGGCCACGGAAATAAATATCACGCTGCAAAAACGGGAAGAAGCGCTCCGGATGATCCTGATGGACAACGGGAATGGATTTGACAGCGCCGGAACATTTCCCGGAAATGGATTGAAGAACATGCAGGGCCGCTCAGCGGAAATGAAGGCCGGTTTACGGATAGACTCCATAAAAGGGGCCGGCACTACGGTCATCCTGGAGGTCGGCATCACATGATCAGGGTATATCCGGCTACCCCAAACAATGTTAAGTTGCAGTCGGAAATCAACGCTGAATAAACAAATTGCTATGTCTGTGCGCATTCTTATATATGAGGATAATACGAACCTGCGGGAAAGCCTGGTTGGTTTGCTGGAACTGACAGGAGAATATAATGTAGTAGGAAGTTTTCCAGATTGCCTGAAGGTTTCGGAGCAGATAAGTGCAATGGCTCCAGACGTGGTATTGATGGATATTGATATGCCGGGTATTAATGGGATTGAAGCTGTTAAAAAGATCAGGAGTTTTAACAGGAATGTACAGATCATTATGCTGACGGTGTTTGATGATAATACACATGTATTTGATGCAATGTATGCCGGCGCCAACGGCTACCTTTTAAAGAAATATGTATCTGATAAACTGATTCACTCTATTCGGGAAGTACTGGATGGAGGGGCGCCGATGAGTCCCAGCATTGCCCGGATGATCATCAGCAATATGCAGCAACCTGCCCGGGAAGCCAGCAACGATTACCAGCTTACCAACCGGGAAAAAGAAATCCTCCAGTTGTTATCAAAAGGAAATAGTTTTAAAATGATCGCTGCAGAATTGATGATCAGTATCGACACGGTCCGCACACATATCAAACGTATCTACGATAAACTGCATGTTCGCTCACAAATTGAAGCGGTCAGTAAAGCTATTAATGAGAAACTGGTATAGCGCCGGCGCTACCCCCTCCCCCGGACTGTTATCCTGCTCCTCCTGCTGAATGATTCCCGCCCTGTTTATACCACATACAGGTATCACATCATCACGGTATTGTCCGGGTTCTTTTTGATGACCATTTTTGAGCAGTAATTTTTTTACCCATCAAATTTGAAATATGAAAAAGATTCTGCTGTTCTTTTTACCGATTACGATTCTTATTGCCGCCTGTACCAAGAAGAAAGACGACGGGGCCAGCACGGGTAAACAGGGACCCCGGGCCGGCAGTAAATGGGTGTACAGCTTCAAAGAGTATGAGACCAACCAGACGCCCAGCATCATTGATTTAGAACTTACCGCCCGGGATACTATTATCGATGGCACAGACTGGCTGGGCATCTCCTATAAAGTAGCAGGCAGCGGAAGCGTACCCGTCAATATATATGCCTTAAAGGCTAAAGCCGGTGGTTGGTGGATCAAAAGTTTTACCTCAGGCCAGAGCGGGCTATGGCTGGCATATCCTGTAAATATTGGCCAGGTTTATGAAATGCGTAACCCCGTTGGCCAGGATTACGGATTTGTGAGCTCACCGCCCCTGCCGGTACAGGTATTCTCTGTTACATACACAAGGGATATGAACGGGGTTACGTACAGCGGTTTGATACAGGCTGGTTACACCAAACAATTTTCAGGAGGCAACACCCTGTCTGAAGGCATCAATTACAGGAATGACGGGGCCCTGCTGTTTCATCACTTCCTCGATCAGTACACGGCCTCCACCGACAACCACCATATTGTTGAATGGGATTTGAAAAGCTTTACCCGCTGACCTGATAAATCATTTTTATGAAGAGCGTATTTTGGTTTTTCACTTTTGTGCTGTTGATGCCGTCACCATTTTTGGGGCAATCTGTTGCCATTAATACAGATGGCAGCACTGCTGAAGCCAGTGCAGCGCTGGATATAAAAACTGTTACAAAAGGGATGCTGGTACCAAGGATGACACTGGTGCAGCGGAATGCTATTTCATCACCAGCTACCGGTTTATTAATTTATCAGACAGATAATACACCTGGTTTTTATTGCAATACTGGTACGCCGGCTTCTCCTGCCTGGCTGGTTGTGTTTACTGCGCAAAACGGATGGAGCCTTACCGGCAATAGCGGCACCAGTGCGGCCAGCAATTTTATAGGCACAACAGATGACAATCCGATCAGATTCCGGATCAATAATCAGCACGCTGGTATAATAGATTCTGCAATCAGCTCCACCTTTATTGGTTATGGCGCCGGCTTATCCAATACTTCCTCTTTTACTGCCGGCTTTGGCTATCAGTCTTTATATAAAAACACCAGCGGTTCTTTCAATTCCGCTATAGGTTTCAGATCACTTTATAATAATACAACAGGTAATTATAACAGTTCAGGAGGATATGCTTCATTATTTAACAATACAACCGGTTTATACAATACCGGATTTGGGGCTGCTTCACTATTCCTGAACAACACTGGTCAAAGAAATAATGCTTTTGGCTATTCAGCTCTTTTTTTGAATGGCATTGGGCAGGATAATAATGCATTTGGTGTATCTGGCTTAAATTCCAATACAAGCGGATCCGGTAACCTGGCAATGGGTACAAAAGCTCTGTATAGTAATACAACCGGCGAAAGAAATATTGCAATCGGAATCGCTGCACTGCAAAGCAATACTACGGCCTCGCAGTCTGTGGCTGTTGGCGATAGTGCCTTATATAATAATACTGTTTCTGGAAATACTGCAGTAGGTTCAGGTGCATTATATGCAAATACAATTGCACTCAACAATACAGCTGTTGGTTATAAGGCATTGAATCAAAACACAACAGGAACAGATAATATTGCTATTGGCGCATCAGCGCTTGGTCAACAGACTTTTGCTATTGGTAACGTGGCCATTGGAAGTTTTGCAATGTGGGAAAAAACCAGCGGAAACAGCAATGTTGCTATTGGCTACAGTGCACTGCTAAGTAATGTTGGTGGAAGTGAGAATACGGCTACCGGTTACTCAGCGTTAATGAACAGTATCAGTAGCAACAATACCGCTTACGGCGGATATTCATTATACAATACTGTTACCGGTTTCAGCAATACGGCAGTTGGCCTTCGTACACTTTTCAATAATGTATCCGGCGATGAAAACACAGCGGTTGGCGAAAGATCGCTTTACAGTAACAGCGCGGCAAACCGGAATACGGGTATTGGCTATCATTCACTTTATACCAATGTAAGCGGCAATGATAACACGGCGATCGGTTACCAGGCAGATGTTGCCTCATCAGGGCTTTCTAATGCAACAGCCATTGGCAGTAATGTTACTGTTTTTGAGAGCAACTGTATGATGTTTGGTGATAACGCAGTAACTAAATGGGGCTTTGGCACAACCCCCGCCAATGGCCGTGCCTTAGCAGTAGGAAGCAATATTACCAATGGCAATGGGGCTTACCTGTCTTCATTGGGCAACTGGGTCAATACATCCGACAGGAATAAAAAAGACGATTTTACTTGTTTGAATGGCAGGGAAATACTGAATAAAATATCACAGTTAGCAATTACAAGATGGAAATACAAAGGAAGCAACGAGTACCATATTGGTCCGGTGGCTCAGGATTTTTATGCATTGTTTGGTTTGGGCAATGACGATAAAGCCATTTCAACCATCGATCCTTCAGGTATTGCCCTTGCTGCTATTCAGGAGTTGAAAAAAGAAAATGATGAGCTAAAAAATCTTTGCTACGAATTATTAAAACGGGTTGAAAAACTGGAAAACAAATGAGCATGAAAAAAAATTGGTTATTGATAACAGGGCTTGTTTTCATCATTGAGGTTACAGCCCAATCTGTTGCCATTAATACAGATGGCAGCACTGCTGATGCCAGTGCTGCGCTGGATATTAAGAGTGTAACAAAAGGAATGCTAATACCAAGAATGACACAGACGCAACGGAATACTATTAACACACCGGCAAATGGATTATTAATTTACCAGACAGATAATACTCCGGGCTTCTATTTTCATAATGGAAGTGCATGGAGCAGACTGGGCGAAAACAGTTTGCCAAGCGGTGCCATGGTATTAAGTGAAGTTTATCATGATCCGGTTATTGAAAATGCCGGCTATACTTACCAGGGGTATATAAGCAGTGTGGTTACTGTTTCAGCTGAACAACCGGTTACTATTCCGGCCAACACCTGGTATGCCATCAACAGAACTGAACCTGATAACAGCTCTGCGCCTTCATACGGGTTTGCTTTTTGGGATGGTACAAATGCCATTGTTGTAAACGCCGGCATGATACATTATTACAATCCTGCAACGGATAAATACACTTCCTATAGTTTATCTGGTGCCTTACCGGATATTGACTGGTCAATATTGTTTTACACGGGTCAGACAGAAACAGCTACCATAACCCTTGCAGGGAATGAAATACTTATATTCGGAAAAGGATGGAATGGGTCGTATGTAAGCGTAGGTTACCGGCTTAATTTAACTACCCGGGTATGGTCAAAAATGAGTACGACAAATATGCCTTCGGTAAGAGAGGGGCATACTGCTGTATGGACCGGCACAGAATTATTAATATGGGGAGGGAGAAGTGGTATTACATTTTATAATGGAGGAGCGAAATATAATCCATCAACAGATACATGGATAACTATTCCCAATGCGGGGATTTTGGTGCCGGGCAGAACTTATCATACTGCCGTTTGGAGCGGTAGCGAGATGATAATCTGGGGAGGCTATAGTCTTGAACACCGGTTTGAAATCAATGGGACCTGTGCCAATTTTTTTTATGATACAATTAGGAACTATGCCAGCGGTGTACGATACAATCCCACAACAAATTCCTATTCTTCTTTAGCCGGAAGCACCCTGGAGCCCCGCAACAGCCACACCGCAATATGGACCGGCACTGAAATGGTTGTTTGGGGCGGTGAAAGCATAGATAATGTGATGGATATTGAATGTAATTATTATAATTCCTGCCAATGTAAAGAAAACGGCTTTAAGACCATTTACAATACAGGGGGAAAATACAATCCCACTACTAATTCATGGACTTATATGTCGCCTCCGGCTGATTTGGAAAAAACATCGCGGCATGCCGCTGTATGGACTGGTACCAAAATGATCTGCGCAGGCAATTATTACGTTGAAACCACTACCTATAGTTCAACTGTACATGGCTCAGCAAAAGTACCCGTTTATTACCCGGCTACAAATACCTGGGCTACTACAGAAATACAGGAACTGCCTTATGAGGCTGTTCACCATAATATATCCGACAGGTTTAGACTGGTATGGACCGGCGACAGGCTGCTGCATTTTTATGAGTTACAAAACCAGCATATCAAAGCTGTTGCAAACAGCAGTACCCCGGTTAATGCTTTTGAAGTATTGCCGGGAACCAACAAAATATTTTATCTCTATAAAAAGAATTGATTGCTGAAAAATGTTTTAACAGCAGTAATAAGCACAGGAACAGATTTTTTAATACAGTATTCTAATTTCTGAAGGCATGAAAAATATTCTCAACCTGCTCTTTGCGGTATTTATAAACGGTCATGTATATGCACAGCTGCAAATTGCTGCCGGCACCAGTTGGAGAAGTAATTCATCTACTTTTGTTGTGCTGGATAATACCGCGTTTCAATATGATGCCGCAACTGCATCATTGGGAAATACTTTTAAATTTACCGGTAATGCTGATGTAACTATTGCAGGCGCCGGCCTGCCCATCTTAACCAATATTATTCTGGCAAAAACGGGTTCTGCAAAATTGATTTTACAAAGGGATATTAACTTAACGCAGTCACTCGATTTCCAGGGAGGTCTTTGCGATCTGAATGGCTTTGACATTTTTATGGGAACCAATGCACTTTTGAATAATGAGTCGGAAAGCAGCCGCATCATGGGTACCGATGGGTTTGTAAGGATAATTAATACACTCAACGCCCCTAACGCTGCTAACCCCGGTAACCTTGGCGCTGTTATTTCCTCATCACAAAATTTAGGAAGTACTTCTATTTACCGTGGTGTAAAATCACAAACCAATGGTAGTAATGCAGGGAACTCTATCTTGAGATATTACGATATTGTGCCTGCCGGAAATACCGGTTTAAATGCTACTCTTCGTTTTCATTATTTTGATGCCGAGTTAAATGGCCTCGCCGAAAGTACACTTGACATGTATAAAAGTACAAACGGGACCAACTGGGTAAATGTAGGTTTTAGCAGTCGCGATGTGGTATTAAATTATGTGGAAAAAACGGGTATTGATGCATTCTCCCGATGGACTTTATCTACAGCAGGCAATGCATTACCGCTCCGGTTTTTATTATTTAATGTTCGGTGTAATGCAAACATTGTAACAGTAAACTGGAAGACTGCACAGGAATTTAATACTGGTCATTTTGAAATTCAGCGAGCAACAAATGGCGTTAACTGGATAACTATTGGCAACCTGCAGGCAGCCGGGAGTAGTGCATCCGAGCAGAATTATTCTTTCACCGATAATAATCCTTTACCCAATGGTGCAATGTACCGGGTATCTGAGGTTGATAAGGATGGTAAGACCTATTATACCAGCATAATAAGAAATGAATGTGGCAGGCCTGACTTATGGAAAGTATGGCCTAACCCTGTACAAGAACAACTATATGTAAACATTCGTACTACAGATGGGTCAGCAGCTGTGATAAAAATATATGATAGCAAAGGGACTTTAGTAAAGAAACAGCTTAACCAGCTATTGCCGGGCAGCAATCAAATAAATATTGATATGAGCCGCTTGCCGGCAGGTGTCTATAATGTGGAAGCGGAATGGGGCAATGGACAATCAGGAAAAACAGCAATGATAATCAAACAATAGCCTTAATCATTAACGCTTTTGTGAAAGAAAACAGGTTGGGAAAATTCCTGCCTATTGTTGTTATAAGATGAACTTGTATTTATAGGGTATTCAGCACATCGTTCATGCCGCTAAATGCATCACAGGGTTATTGTGATAAATCATGGCAGCATAGAAAAGCAAGAAGTATTAAGACTATTGGCATACGCATTATGACGCAAAGTTTAACCGACTGCAACAAATGATTCAGGTTTATAAATCTAAAAAAAACTCCCGGAAATCATAGTGTGAAAATCAAATATGACGATAGGCTTATTTAATTTTCAAACATAGTTCGTTAAATAAAATTGAGGTGAGGTATTATTCGGTATTGCTGATTTAAGTACAATAAAAATCTCCGGTAATTTGGCTCGCCGGAGATTTTTATTTGAGGGGAATTTTGCTATAACGTTTTTAGCACATCATTCATATTTCGAACAGCATCTGCACTCTTATTGAAAGCTGCCTGTTCGGCGTCGTTTAATCCAAAGTCTACAATCTTTTCCCAGCCATTCTTGCCGATGGTAACCGGCACCCCGAGGCAGATATCTTTTTGACCATAGTCACCATCCAGCGCCACGCAACAGGTGAATAATTTCTTTTCATCACGCAGAATTGACTCAACCAATGCGGCTCCTGCGGCGCCGGGTGCATACCAGGCTGAGGTACCGATAAGAGCGGTCAACGTAGCGCCACCTACCATCGTGTCTTTTACAATTTTCTCCTGTTGATCAGCACTCAGGAAATTAGTTACCGGAACGCTGTTCCAGGTTGCCAGCCGGATCAGGGGGATCATGGTAGTGTCACCGTGACCACCCACCACAACGGCATTCAGGTCAGCAGGGCTGCAGCCCAGGTGCTGGCTCAACTGGTATTTAAAGCGGCTGCTGTCAAGGGTACCACCCATACCGATAATGCGGTTTTTAGGCAAGCCGGTTGATTGCAGGGCCAGGTAGGTCATGGTATCCATCGGGTTGCTGATTACAATGAGGATAGCATTGGGGGAGTGCTTCAGGATATTTTCAGCGACGTTTTTAACAATACCGGCATTTACGCCGATCAGCTCTTCCCGGGTCATACCGGGTTTGCGGGGCAGCCCGGACGTGATCACCACCACATCGCTGCCGGCCGTTTTGGAATAGTCATTGGTACTGCCGGTGATCCGGGTATCAAAACCCAGGAGGGTGGCGGTCTGCATCATATCCTGCGCTTTTCCTTCAGCAACCCCTTCCTTGATATCCAGTAATACCAGTTCCTGGCAAAGTTCTTTACGGGCAATATTATCAGCACAGGTGGCTCCTACTGCACCAGCGCCTACAACAGTTACTTTCATGAGTAAAAATTTATAGAATGAAAAATTATTTACCAGGTTGGGGCCATGTTCACCGCCGGCGCAAAGGTAGCGGAACCGGGTTGTTTTTGACCAGGCGCCAGCCTAATTTTTGAACTTCGCTACCACTTTTTCAATAGGCATGGATCCTTCAAAAGTATCCAACAGCAGTTTTTTCCGGTTGTAAAAGGCCAGGAAAGGCAGGTTGCCGATCATAAAATAAGTGGGCATCATGACCTTATTGTCCTGCGCTACCGTTATATTTTTATAATCGGCCAGTTTGTATTTTTCCCGGAAAACCAACATGGAGTCAAACGGCATTGGCGTAGCCATTACGATATGTACATTTTTAAATTCGGCAATATGATTGAGTATCTCCCGGGTTTCTTCCTGGCAATGCGAACAGGAGGGGCTGAAGAGCATGAGTAATACAGCTTTGTTTTCCGGCAGGTCTTTTTTGGTAAAATAGGAAACCCCGTCCGGCAGCAGCAGGCTGATGGGAGGGAAACCCGGGAACCGCTTAAAAGGCGCCCGGGTACTGTCTTGCTGGGAAAAGGACGCGAAGACCAGTGCCATACAAAGCAGGGTGAACAGTGATTTTTTCATAGGCCAAAGATAAAAGGAAACCGGCAACCCGTTAACGTATCATGGTGACCAGGCCCTTCCGGCTCATCAATTGGCCCTTGTAATCCACTGCTTCAGCCATCCATATAAAGGTACCCGTTGGCTGCCGGGTTCCGTTGATCGTACCATCCCAGCCTCTTCCCGGATCCTTTGTCTGGAATACCAGTTGCCCCCAGCGGTTAAATACCCGGAAGAAATGAAATTCTTTTATTCCCACCGGAAACGCTTTTAATTCGTCATTCAGGCCGTTGCCATCGGGTGTAAAGCCGGAAGGCACATAGATCTCGGGCCCCTTATAAACTTTGATAAACACAGTCGCTATTCCTTCGCAGCCATCCGCAGTGGTGCCGGTAACCGTATAGGTGAAATCATAGGGCAATACCGCCACCGGGCCGGCTATATCAGTCTTATCAAGAAAAGAGGATGGCGACCAGTGATAACGGATCACCCCGGCATTGCTGAGTTCCCTGGCATTTAATTGTACCGGCTGGTTCATAGCAGCCACCGTATCCCGGCCGGCAGAAATACGGACAGCGGGGATTACGGTTACCCTGATATCATCTTCCCGGAGGGACTGGCAGCCCCGGGCATCTTTCACCGATAAATAGTAGGTAGTACTGGCTGTCGCTTTCAGTGAAGGCGCTGGAATATCTGCCGATGTCGTGAAATAAACAGCCGGTCTCCAACTGAAACGGACACCGCCCGAACCATTCAATTGTATGACCTTTCCAAAGCAATCTGACAAATCGGATCCTGCATTGGCTACCGGTGCAGGCCATACGTTAATGGTGACGGAATCGCTGCGGGAGCAAATGCCCGTGCTGGCCGTTACAAAATAGGTAGTGGAAGCAGCGGGGGAGGCCATGGGGTTTAAACTGGCCGCGTTTTGCAAACTGGCCGCAGGGGTCCAGACAAACCGGCTGCCATTGGAACTGGCATTCAACTGGTAGCTGCTGCCTTCGCACAGGGAGGTATCGGTACCCGCGTCAATGACTACTGTATTGTTAAGGGGTATAATTCCGGGTTGGGTGACCTGGCAGCCATTTTCATCTTTCACCGTGATAATAAAATCGCCGTTACCCAGGTTGAAGAGGCCGGAAGACTGGAAATTGATTCCGTCTTTTGAATACAGGTAGGGGGCTTTTCCGCCGGATACCGTGAGGCTGGCCTGCCCATCCGGATTACCCGAACAACTGGCCGCGCTGATGGTTGTATTATTCACCAGCAGGTCCGGGAAGGCCTGGCTGATCGTGACCTGCACACTGTCCGTGCAGGCAGCATCTTTGACTTTTACACTGTAATTACCTACAGGGAGGTTATTGAAACTATTGGTGCTTTGCCAGTTGATTCCATCGAGTGAATAGGACAATGGCGCCACCCAGCCGGCACCGGTCCCAACCTGGATGGTACCGGTGGAACCGCCGCGGCAGTTTACATCGGTACTGGACAACAGCTCCAGGGTTTTCATTTGTACAAAAACAGAATCCCTGGCATGACAGGTACCTTCTGTGGCGGTGCAGGTATAAGTAGTGGTATTGAAAACTGGTGTGGCAACGGGGTTTGGGATCCCTGTATTGCTTAAGGTGGGATCCGGCAGCCATTGGTATATACTGTAACCTGCGGATGCAGTCAATTGTACAGACCCATTCCGGCAGATGGAGGCGGTATCCGGTGCGAGGGCCAGAATATCATAGTCCCTTATCTGGATCAGGGTACTGTCGGTGGGGGTACCCGCTGCACAGCCGGCCAGGGCAAATACTTTGATGAATTCGATTCCTTCGGGGATGCCGTCAATCAGGGGAACCACATCCACTGTAACAAAACTGTCGTTCGCCGGTATCATCACATTGAGCGGTAGTGGCTGTACATCTGTTCCGTTGCTGGCTGTACCACCATAGGATAACAGGATGTTCAGCGGGAAAGGATCCTTGCGGGGGCGGGTGATATTAAAGGCGCCGGTAGCGCATCCTTCTGCCAGGTAACTGTTCCCGGTGGGATCGGTTTGGGCCAGGTTGGAAATGCCAAATGCATTTGAGCTGAGACTCCTGGCCTGCAGGAAAACACCACTGTCCACCACCGCGTCCGAGGCATCGGCCAGCACCAGTTTCAGGTGGTAGGTCTGGCAGGGCTGTACTTTTTCACGGGCTGTAAAAACAACCGTGTGCCCGTCATGCGTGAAAAAAACATTGCTGCTGTTGTCTGTATAATACGGGGCGTTATTCGGGCAGCCTCCGCCGGGGACATTGTTCACATTAAAAATCGAAACAGGGATATTCGTACCCGGAATCAGGGCAATATTCTTCAGCCCGGTGATACCGGGCCCGGAGATAAAGAAGGCAAACGCATCGTTAAAGGAGCATACATAATCGGCTACATATTCCTCGGAACTGAAAACATAATTAAACTTGATGCTGTCTCCAAGGGGAACAAAATCGAATTCCAGGACACAGGCATCCCGCAGGTTCGAGTTTCCTATAGCAATGGCCAGATCCGGGTCACCGGCTAAGGACCACCCGGTGCTGGCTTCAACAGAAGAAGCCGGCCCTGTTCCGTTGCCATCCACACCCCAGCTGCCTCCCGCTGACTGGGCTCTCCCGGTTGTCAGCACAATACCACTGTCAATCCCGATCTGGGTACGATTGGCGCGGTTCTGAAAAAAGGAAGCCATTAAGGGGTTCCCGGTAAAACTGACATTGCTGATACTGACGCCGTCACCCACCAGTCGTTGCGCCAGGGCCTGGGCATCGGGATGTGCGGTTATAATAAGTTGCCCCGGACTGTTTACCGGGAAAAGAGTGAGCAGGAGGGATAATATGAAAAGGGGTAACCCGTATTTCATAAGCAGCAGTTCAGCGAATATACTTTAATACCGGCGGAAAACTGTCCCCGGGGTATGCAAGCTTCCTTTTGCCGTCAGGCCATCCTCCCTTATCTTTGCGACCTCAAAAAAAGATAACAATGGCATCAACAGCAGACATCAGCAGGGGGTTAATTATCAAACTGGATGGCAGTTTATATACCGTAGTAGAATTCGGGGAAAATAAAACTGCCCGTGCAGCCGCCAAAGTTTGGGCTAAACTGAAGGGGGTGGATAATAACCGTACGATCGAAAAGACCTGGAACTCAGGCGATTCAATCTTTCCGGTACGGGTGGAGCGCAAGAGTTACCAGTATCTCTATAAAGATGATACCGGCTATAATTTCATGGATACAGAGACCTTTGAACAGGTGGCCCTCCAGGAAAATATGGTGGATGCACCCCAGTTCCTCAAAGATGGCCAGGAAGTAAGTGTATTGTTCAATACCGAACTGGAGCAGCCCATGAGTGTGGAATTACCTGATAAGATCGTGCTGCTGGTAACCTATACCGAGCCCGGGCTGAAAGGGGATACAGCAACCCGGACATTAAAACCGGCCACGGTAGAAACCGGTGCCACAGTGAATGTACCTCTTTTTGTAAATGAAGGTGAGCTGATCCGTGTGAATACCAAGTCTGGCGAATATGTGGAAAGGGTAAAAGAATAGGCTATAAATTTTATATGAAAAAGGCCCAAAATCGCCCGATTTTGGGCCTTTTTTGTGTGATTTTGCCCCATTTTTGACTAAAAACATTAAAAAATCCTACAATTTCTCCTTTCGATTTCCTTACCTTAGCCTCCCTTATTAAGGGGGAATATTTCGGGAAGGGACCTTCGGTTGAACATTGGGAGTTGCTTCTTTTTCAGGGAGTTTTCCTGTTTAAAATAATCCTCAATTTTCAATGCTCAATGTTCATTTAGGGGTATCCCTAACTTATTGATATTCTTTCCGGGAAGGGAAGGCTTTGTAAAACCAAAACATCTATTAAATTGAAAAACATGGACTTTAAGCAAATTCAGGAGTTGATCAAAATGGTCAACAAATCGAATATTGGCGAGCTCACAATTGAACAAAAGGATTTCCGTGTAACCATCAAACAAAAAGAAGAACATGTGACCCAGATGGTTTCTGCCGCAACCGTACAGGCGGCCCCGGTAGCGATTGCCGCCCCGCAGGCAGCGGCCAGCCAGCCCGCATCGGCTGTGGAAAAACCCAGGGCAGCGGAAGCACCGGCTGCAAACCTGGTAACAATTAAAAGCCCGATGATCGGAACATTCTACCGTAAAGCATCCCCCGATAAACCCAATTTTGTGGACGTAGGAGCTGATGTGGTCCCGGGAACCGTGGTTTGTATCATCGAGGCCATGAAGCTGTTCAATGAGATCGAAAGCGAAGTGAGCGGCAAGATCGTGAAAGTGCTGGTGGATGATGCATCACCGGTGGAATATGATCAACCGTTGTTCCTGGTGGAACCGGCATAGAAATCAAAAGTCAAAATTTAAAAGTCAAAAGCTTACAGTTCGGGATCATAAACCGACGGGGCTGGCTTACTTTTTTACTTTTTACTTTTTACTTTTTAATTCTACATCGTGTTTAAAAAAATACTGATAGCGAACCGCGGGGAGATCGCGTTGCGTGTGATACGTACCGCCCGGGAGATGGGGATAAAAACCGTGGCGGTTTATTCCACGGCCGACCGTGACAGCCTGCATGTGAAATTTGCCGATGAGGCTGTGTGTATCGGCCGCCCGCAAAGTGGCGATTCCTACCTCAATATTCCCCACCTGATGGCGGCAGCGGAGATCACCAATGCCGATGCCATTCACCCGGGGTATGGATTCCTGGCCGAGAATGCCAAATTTGCGCAGATATGCAATGACCATGGCATTAAGTTCATCGGCCCTACGCCGGATATGATCAATGCGATGGGGGATAAGATCACGGCTAAAGAAACCATGATCAAGGCCGGGGTACCGGTAGTGCCCGGCGGAGATGGTTTATTACAAAGTGTGGATGAAGCCAGGGGGATTGCAAAAAACATGGGATACCCCGTGATCCTGAAAGCAACCGCCGGCGGTGGAGGTAAAGGAATGCGGATCGTATGGGAAGAATCAGAATTAGAAAAGGCCTACGATACCGCCAAGGCTGAAGCAGCCGCGGCATTCAAGAATGACGGAATCTACATGGAAAAATTTGTGGAAGAACCCCGTCATATCGAGATCCAGGTGGCCGGTGACCAGTATGGAACGGTTTGTCACCTGAGTGAGCGTGACTGCTCCATCCAGCGCCGTCACCAGAAACTGGTGGAAGAATCACCTTCCCCGTTTATGACCGATGAACTCCGCTATAAAATGGGTGAAGCCGCCAAAAAAGCAGCCGGGGCCATTAATTATGAAAGCGTGGGTACGATCGAGTTCCTGGTTGACAAACACCGCAATTTCTATTTCATGGAAATGAATACACGGATCCAGGTGGAGCATTGCGTGACCGAGGAAGTGATCAACTTTGACCTGATCAAAGAACAAATCCTGATCGCGGCCGGTCATCGTATTTCCGGAAAGGATTATATCCCGCAGATGCATTCCATCGAATGTCGGATCAATGCCGAGGATCCCTATAATGATTTCCGTCCTTCACCGGGTAAGATCACGGTACTGCACCAGCCGGGTGGTCACGGGGTGCGGGTTGACAGCCACGTCTATGCCGGTTATGTGATCCCGCCGTATTATGATTCCATGATCGGGAAACTGATCACGGTAGCGCAAACCAGGCAGGAAGCTATCCAGACCATGTACCGGGCGCTGAGTGAGTATGTGATCGAGGGAGTAAAGACCACCATTCCCTTCCACCTGCAGCTGATGCAGGATGAACGTTTCCGCAGCGGGGATTTCAATACGAAGTTTCTGGAAAGTTTTACGCTGAGATGAATGGGGCGTTGATGAGATCATAAACAGCGGATATATTCTCCTGCCGTGAACAGGCATACAATAATGAAAGCAACCCGGGAAACGCGGGTTGCTTTCAATTATAAGATATCCTGCTAAACATTGTTGTTGAAGTGCTGAGCAGCGCCAATGATCACTCTCTCACCCTTGTATCGATCACAATTTTTTTCCGGTTCAGGTATTTCCCAAAAGTCAGTCCGAATACCTTGTGTTTGATAGAAGGGCCGCCGTCACGGTTACTGAGGTTGGCGGGGCTATGGGTGTACTGGAAGTAAACAATAAATCCACCATCCTTTTCATAACCCAGCTGTGCAAGCAGGTTGGCGGAGTATCGGCCATATTCGCCGGGACCGAACTTCATGTTGCGGCTGACACTGCCGCCCCCAACAAGATTGAACTTTTCCCGGGCAAATAACATGAAATCGAGTGAAGGGCCCGCCTTGATGAACAGATGAGATGGGTTGCGGCCCAGGTCAAACTGTAATAAGGCGGCCAGTTCAAATGTATGGAAGCGGGTGCTGTTGTCTTTTGCATTGATATCCGGCAGGGAATTGTACAGGTTGTAGGTTACATCATAGCCCTTAAAACTGTAAAAAGCGGCCGGTGCAAAATAGAGGAAACCATCAAAAGGGACTTTCATGCTGATCCCGGCCTGAAAACCGGTTTTGTACTTCGTGTCCTGTTTCTGGTGCTGGATCGAATAATTTGCCGTGGATACCTGCGGGCCGGCAAAAAGGGCTACCTGGTTCTGGGCAGAAAGGCTCAGTTCTGAAAATAAAAACAGCACAATAAAAAGACGGCTCATACGGGTGGAGGTTGATCGGTTTCAATTATTTTTTCAGCTTTTCAGTATGGATGAACCGCTGACCGTAACGGGGCGGCTGGACGGGCGGGCTAAAATAGTTAAATAATCCGGGTAATGCAAGTTTCGGATTATTGCAGGCGGAATAACAGGTTTACCCGGTAGAGGGAAATGATCCCGCACTTTTGTTGTTCAACCTATGCGATGCGGTAAAAACTACTTGCGAATCACCCTTAATACTTCTTTGCCGGGTCCTTGAGTTCCGCAGTAGTATTATACAACTGTGAATCTCCTTTCGGGATAGACAGGTTCTGCCAGCTTTTATTCTTAATGATTTTGGCCAGGAAAACAAGTTGCCCGATATGGTAAGGATAATGAGCCAGCTGACGGTTGATGGCATCGATGACGGTCAGCGGCTCCTGCCGGATATAAACGGTTTTCTTCAGGTCTTTTTTCTTCAGGGAGGCAAGCGTATCCAGGAAACAACTCCATCCTTTTTCCCAGCGTTCAAGAAGCTGTTGTTTGTTGAGCTGATGAATTTCAAACTCTTCATCCCGATTGCGCCATTCTTTTTCGCCATCTTCACTCAGAAAATTTGTCCAGCGGCTCAGCATATTACCTGCCATATGCTGTATGATCACGGCAATACTGTTTGACTCCTCATTGGGCTGGTAATGAAAATCCCAATCGTTCAGTTGCACGAAGGTTTTATCGCCAAGGTCTTTGTAGTATTTAAAGCGGCGGATAGCGGTTTGCAGAAATTCGTTACCTGTACGCATAAGCATGTTGAGGGTTGAAGGTTGAGGGGTTGGGGGTTGAAGGTTGAGGGTTGAGGGGTTGGGGGTTGAGGGGATGAGGGTTGAGGAGTTGAGGGTTGAAGGTTGAGGGCTAATACCCTTCTGCCGCATCATCTCCCCGGTTGTCCGCCACGGCTTCAAATCTTCCATCCGGCAGTACTTTGATACATTCCGTCCGGCCGATCCCACTTCTTTCTTTGCCAAAGTTGTATCCCATTTTCGTCATTGCTTCTTTTACGGCCGGCGGGAATCCTTTTTCTGTCATCACTTCATCCGGCAGCCACTGGTGGTGAAACTTGGGTTTGAAGACCGCGTCTTCTGTGCTCATATTGAATTCCAGTATATTCACGAGGGTCTGAAATACCTGGGTGGGGATCGTGGTGCCGCCGGGTGTGCCTACAACGATATAGGGTCTGTTATCTTTTAATACCAGTGTCGGCGTCATGGAGCTCAGCATCCGTTTACCGGCTTTGATGGCATTGGCCTCACCTCCCACCGCTCCGTACATATTGGGTACACCGGGTTTAATACTGAAATCATCCATTTCGTCATTCAGGAAGAAACCGGCACCCCCCACTACTGTGCGGCTGCCATACGAATTATTCAGGGTGGTGGTAACTGAAACGGCGTTGCCGTCTTTATCGATGACACTGAGATGGGTCGTTTCTTCACTTTCGGCACGGAGCAGTTCCCCGGGTTTGATCACGGTACTCGGGGTGGCCCGTTCCGGGTCGTAGTTCTTCATCCGGTTTTTCAGGTAATCCTCATTGCTGAGCATGGTTACCGGCACTTTATAATAATCTGCATCACCCATGTATTCGGCCCGGTCGGCATAGGCTCTTCGTTCCACTTCCGTCATCAGCTGGACGGCGCCCACAGAATGGAAACCCATGCCGGCGATATCGCGGTGTTCGATCATCTTCATCATCTGGTTCAGCAACAGGCCCCCGCTGCTGGGCATGGGCATGCCCACTATTTTGTACCCTTTGTAATCAAATACATGGGGCGTCCTGGATTTGGCCCTGTATTGCTGAAGGTCATCCAGGCTGATGATACCACTGCCTCTTTTCATTTCTTCCACGATCAGCCTAGCGGTTTCTCCCCCGTAGAACCCGGCTGCTCCTTTTTCCCGGATGCGCCGCAAGGTCTTAGCGAGGTCTGCCTGTACAAGTGTATCGCCTTCTTTCCAGGGTGTTTCTTTTACAAAGACCGGCATCACACTGTTGTATTTTTTGAGGTCGGGCTGCAGGCTGTTCAGGCTCCTGGCCTCTGATGCGGTGATGATAAATCCTCTTTCTGCCAGTTCAATAGCGGGCTGGATCAGTTTTTCAAAAGGGAGTTTTGCATAACGGTGAGCAGCAAAGAGACCCGCCACTGTTCCCGGTACACCGGAGGACAAATGGCCCAGCTGACTTTGCTGCGTATTCGCCGTACCATTCGCATCCAGGTACATATCGCGGTGTGCTGCACCCGGCGCCATTTCCCGGTAATCCAGCGCAATGGTTTCTCCCTTACTTAAACGGGCGACCATAAAACCACCACCGCCCAGGTTGCCTGCATTGGGATACACAACAGCCAGTGCCAGTTGAGTGGCGATCGCTGCATCCACGGCATTGCCCCCTATTTTCAGGACAGCAACCCCCGCCTTGCTGGCCAGCGGGTGTGCCGATACCACGGCGCCATTCGCTGCCTCAACTTTCTTGGTAATCGAATAATGGTAGGGATCAAAAGTTGTGACGGCCGCATTTTTTTGCGTGGGTTTGCAGGCGGTCAGCAGGAGCAGTACAACAACAAATGCAGGTATTCTTTTACGCATGTAATGAATTTAACAGTGGATAAAACTACAGAAATCAGGGGATTTGCCGGGAACCAAAATCCGCTTGCAGCAAAAAAATGATCCCCGGAGGCCCTGCCCCAAAAAAGCGGGATGAGGTTTTGATACAGGCAATAGCTTCGTTAACTTGCTGGACTAAACCATACGCCATGCACCGTAAGTTGCTCCTCCCGGTTTTAAGTTTGCTGATTGTAGTCTCCGCTGCGGCACAGGTAAAATCGCCGGAAGAATTTCTCGGGTATAAGACAGGCGCCCGTTATACCCCGCATTTTAAAGTAGTCAGTTATTTTCAGCATGTGGCAGCCAATGCGCCGGACAGGATGAAACTGCAAACCTACGGGGAAACCCCCGAAGGAAGACCCCTGCTGCTGGCCATTATTTCTTCCCCGGAAAATATGCAGCAGATTGAACAGCTGCGGATGAACAATCTGCGGCTGGCCAACCTCACAAAAGATAAGATGGCGCCCCTGGAAGAAAACGCACCGGCTGTTGTATGGCTGAGTTATAATGTACACGGCAATGAAGCGTCTTCCACGGAGGCCTCGATGCTTACCCTGTATGAACTGGTGAACCCGGCTGTAACAAAAACGAAAGAGTGGCTGAAGAATACAGTGGTGGTCATTGATCCCTGTCTGAATCCGGATGGGCGTGACCGTTATATTAACTGGTTTAATTCAGTGGTGGGCAAACAGTTTAACCCGCAGCGGGTAGCCCGCGAGCACCGGGAGCCCTGGCCCGGCGGAAGGACCAATCATTACAATTATGACCTGAACCGTGACTGGGCCTGGCAGACGCAGGTGGAAAGCCAGCAGCGGATGAAAATGTACAACCAGTGGATGCCACAGGTGCATGTGGATTTTCATGAACAGGGAATCAATGAACCTTATTATTTCGCTCCGGCTGCGGAACCTTATCATGAAGTGATCACGAACTGGCAGCGGGAATTCCAGGCAGCGATCGGGAAGAACCATGCGAAATATTTTGACCAGCAGGGCTGGCTGTTTTTTACGAAAGAGCGGTTTGATCTCCTGTATCCTTCTTACGGGGATACCTATCCCACCTACAATGGCAGTATCGGCATGACCTATGAGCAGGGCGGGATCGGGGCCGGCCTGGGAGTGATCCTGGAGGAGGGAGATACGCTGACCCTGGCGGACCGGGCACAGCACCATTTCACCACGTCTTTGAGTACGATCGAAATATCATCGTTGAATGCGGGCCGGCTGGTAAAGGAGTTCCGTAAGTTTTTCAATGATGCGGTTACCACGGGATATGGGGAATACAAAACATTTGTAGTGAAATATGAAGCGCGTAACGAGGAACGGATCTGGAAGCTGCTCCAGTTACTGGACAAAAACGGAATACGCTATTCAGCAGGAAATGGCGCCGGGGGAAAAGGATATAATTATTTCAGCGGGAAGGAGGAATCGTTTACGGCTGGTACGGATGATATCGTGATCCCTGTATTACAGCCGCGTTCGGCCCTGGTGAAGGTTTTGTTTGAACCCAAATCGAAATTATCCGACTCTGTAACATATGACATTACAGCCTGGTCGCTGCCCTATGCGTACGGATTGAATGCCTGGGCCTCGAGGGATAAACTGCCTGCGGGTGGAGCTTATGAGCAGAAAAAACCGGTGGTCAACAAGGAAACAAATTATGGGTATGTGATTCCCTGGGGCGGGACAAAAACAGTTAAGCTGGTGGGGCACTTATTGCAAAAAGGGATCCTGCTCCGTTTTGCGGAACAACCCTTTGAAGTGAATGGAAATAAATTTGACCGGGGAGCGGTGATCGTACTCAGAACGGCAAATAATAAATTCGGGAATGGTTTGTGGAAATTGGTCCGGGAAATAGCCACGTCAGACGGAATACAGCTCTACCCCGTCAGCAGCGGTTATGTGGACAAGGGTTTTGATTTTGGGAGCGACAGGGTACACCCGCTGCATGCGCCCCGGGTAGCGCTGGTAACCGGTGAAGGAGTGAGTCCTAATGCGGCCGGCGAACTCTGGCATTTCTTTGACCAGGAGCTGGATTACCCGGTCACGCTGATCAACAGCAATGACCTGGGCCGTGCCGACTGGAATGTGATCGATGTACTGGTTATGCCGGATGGTAATTACCGCTTCCTGGGAAATAAGGAAGAACTGGAAGCATTCAAAGCCTGGATCAATAAAGGCGGGCGGGTAGTGGCCCTGGAAGGAGCCGTGGCACAACTCGCCAAAGCGGATATCGGCAGCAAGCCCAAAAAAGCGGAGGAAGGAGAAAAGAAAGATAAAACGGAAAATTATGAGGCCCTCCGGGAATATCAGTCCCGTGAAAGGGAATCCGTATCCGGCTTTACGCCCGGTTCAATCTGGAAAGTCACACTGGATCCATCGCATCCGCTGGCTTTTGGCTATCCTGATTATTATTTTACGCTCAAACAGGATGATACTATTTATGAGTTCCTGAAAGAAGGCGGCTGGAATGTGGGGGTGATCAAGAAGGAAAATGCCGTGGCCGGTTTTGTAGGTGCCGGACTGCAGCCCAAACTGAAAGACGGTTTATTATTCGGTGTGCAGCAAATGGGGAATGGTACCGTCAACCTGCTCAGCGATAATGTACTATTCCGGAGTTTCTGGGAGAATGGTAAATTACTGTTTTGTAACGCGGTTTTTTTGTCGGGGAATTGATGGTGAGGAGATAGTAGCTAACAGCTAATTGATATCTGACAACAATCAACTCCGGGAAGGAAGATACGGGGGAACAGGATGATTCTTATAAGTAGCGGAACTTCCCGGAGTTTTTAACAGAATATTTAAGAGGATGACGAATCAACCCGTTCTTCCGCTCATCCCTGCTTTCGGGCACCCGGCGTATCCGGCTTCCTGACTTGCTGACTTTCCGATATATTCGCTGAATAATTTTCCCGGATGAAAAAAATGCTTTTATTATTCCTGGCGGCAGGCCAGTTGATAACGGGCGGGGCACAGGCTCCCCAAAACTGGACTTCTGCAGAAATGTACCAGGCATTGCTCAAACTGAAAGTACTGGGTTCCGTATTGTATGTGGCCGCACATCCCGATGATGAGAACACCCGCCTGATTACCTATTTGTCGAAGGATAAACTTTACAGGACCGGCTATCTCTCCATGACAAGAGGAGACGGAGGCCAGAACCTGATCGGAGAGGAGCAGGGCATTGAACTGGGGTTACTTCGCACACAGGAACTACTCGCAGCCCGTCGTATCGATGGCGGGGAGCAATTTTTCACGCGGGCTTACGATTTTGGTTATTCGAAAAACCCGGAAGAAACTTTTACCAAATGGGATAAAGAGAAAATACTGGGTGATGTGGTTTGGGTGATCCGGAAATTCCAGCCGGATATCATTGTAACCAGGTTTCCGACAACCGGTGAGGGCGGACACGGTCACCATACTGCTTCAGCCATCCTGGCCAATGAGGCTTTTACCGCTGCTGCCGATCCCAACCGCTTCCCGGAACAACTGAAATATGTAACCGTATGGCAGGCAAAACGGGTATTGTGGAATACGTTCAATTTTGGTGGCACCAACACCACAAGGGAAGACCAGTTCAAAGTAGATGTGGGAGGGTACAACCCCCTGCTGGGAAAAAGTTATGGAGAGATCGCAGCCGGGAGCCGCAGCCAGCATAAGAGCCAGGGTTTTGGCGTACCGGCTACCCGCGGCGAATCCTGGGAATATTTCAAAGCTACCAGGGGAGATCAGCCGGCTATGGATCTGCTGGAAGGGACCGAACCCGGTTGGAAGAGGATAACCGGCAGTGAGGCCATCACCGGTTTGCTTGACAGTATTATCAGCCACTTTGACTTGCTGCACCCCGAGCGATCCGTACAGGGACTGGTCCGGTTGTATTCAGCAATTAACCAATTGCCGGATGGAAACTGGAAAATACAAAAGCTGTCCGAAGTGCAGGAACTGATCACCCAGTGCAGCGGCCTGTTCCTCGATGTAACAACGACTGAACAGTTTGCTGTGCAAACCGATTCCCTCCGGGTCAGTTTCAGTTTTAATAACCGGTTGGGAACAGATGCCATACTGGAAAAAGTGCAACTGGACGATGAATTGGATTCCGTATTCAATAAAGCCCTGGAGAAAAACCGCAATTTCAGTTTCCAGAAAACGGTACTGGTGCCGGCAGAGAAACCCATCACCCAGCCCTACTGGCTGGCGAACAAAATGGAGGAAGGTTATTTTACAGTGACGGATCAGCAAAAGATCGGGCAACCCGGTGCGGACCCGGCCTATAAAGCAGTCATCCGGGTAAAAATATACGATCACTCTTTTTATTTTGCCCGGCGGGTGAAATACAAATTTACCGACCCGGTGAAGGGAGAGCTGTACTGGCCCCTGGTGGTCCTGCCACCGGCAGAGTTTGAGTTTGATGCCGCCAATACTATTTCCATCAATGACTCCCTGACAAAAGCACCGCTGCATTTCAGTACCAACCTGCGCCGGGACACTGCTGAGTACCAGGTGAGACTGAATTATCCAGCTCATTGGCATGCAGACAGAAAAGAATTTACCTATAAACCCTGGCCCGGTAATCGCAGCAATGCTACTTCTTATAGCCTGGTACCACGGACAAAAAACAGGTCTTTTGCCGATACTATTTCGGTTGCTGTCAGCAAAAACAATAAGCCGGTTTATGCGGGGGAGCGGAAACAGATCCGGTATGACCATATCCCTGCAATCGTTTATTTTAAAGATGCGAAAGCAAATACAGTGCAGATCGACCTGAAAATTTTTGGCAGGAAGATCGGGTATATCACCGGCGCAGGGGATAAGGTTCCCGAAGCATTGGAACAGATGGGGTATGAAGTGACAATCCTGGGAGATAAGGAACTCTCCAAAAATAATCTCAGCCAGTTTGATGCGATCCTTACGGGTATAAGGGCTTATAATACGCATGACTGGATGAATAAACATTACGACAGGCTGATGAAATATGTGAACGAGGGAGGTAACCTGGTTGTGCAGTATAATACCAGTAACCAGATCGGGCCGGTACTGGCAAAGATCGGACCCTACCCGTTTACGATCACCCGGACAAGAGTCACGGATGAAAAAGCTGCGGTAACTTTATTAAATCCGGAGCACCCGGTATTTAATTTCCCGAATAAGATCACGGGGGATGATTTTATGGGATGGAAACAAGAGAGAAGCATTTATCATGCGGCCGATACATCCGGTAAATTTGAAAAGCTGATCGGGATGGCTGACCCGGGCGAGAAGTCGGATAACGGCAGCCTGCTGGTTGCCCGCTACGGGAAGGGCTGGTTTACCTATACCGGTATTGTATTTTTCAGGGAATTACCGGCAGGGGTACCGGGCGCATACCGGTTGCTTGCGAATATCATTGCGTTAAACAAGAAAAAAGGATTCTGATGGCAGCGGAAAGAAAACCCGATGCAAAGAGGGGGGAGATGGCTTTTATTTTTTCTATTGTGCTGGGCCTTGCATTGGGTGTAATGATCAAGAAGATCAGGGTCGGGATCCTGATCGGCCTGGTGCTGGGCATCCTGGTGGTGCTGACCGGCTGGCTGAGGACGACCCGTAAATAAGATATGCCCGATTCCACAAACGATAAAGCGCCCATTTTCAAAAGCTGGACAGGCTGGTATGTATTTGTCCTCCTGTTCCTGCTTGTATTGATCGGGCTGTTCTATTTGATCACCAAACGATTTGCATGAGCCAGCCGGACTGGATCATACTGGTTATTACCCTCCTGGCGATTGTGTCGTACGGGCTTTACAAAAGCCGTACTTCGCATAACCTGGACGGTTATTTCCTGAGCAACCGGAGCCTGCCCTGGGGACTGGTACTGCTCAGTATTATGGGTACACAGGCCAGTGCCATTACTTTTTTATCGGCCCCCGGCCAGGCCTATACCGATGGGATGCGGTTTGTGCAGTATTATTTCGGGATACCGCTGGCCATGATTGTAATCAGCATTTTTTTTGTACCCATCTTCCGCCGGTTGAAAGTTTATACGGCCTATGAATACCTTGAGCAACGATTTGACGGGAAGACCCGGACCCTGACTACCCTGTTGTTTTTCCTGCAGCGGGGTTTATCTACGGGTATCAGTGTTTTTGCACCTTCCATTATCCTGTCTTCCCTGCTGGGCTGGGATATCATGTGGACCAATATTTTCATGGGGGGATTACTGATCATTTACACCATGACCGGCGGGGCAAAAGCCGTAGCCTATACACAGCAATTGCAGTTGATGATCGTGTTTACCGGGATGTTCCTGGCTGCTTATATGGTGGTGGGGATGCTGCCGGAGCAAGTCGGCTTTGCCGATGCACTGGAAGTGGGGGGGAAACTCGGTAAGCTGAATGTGATCACCACGGGAATCACAGAGAAAGGATTTAACTGGAGCGACCAGTACAATTTATTAAGCGGGATCATTGGCGGTTTCTTCCTGGCCCTTTCTTATTTCGGGACGGACCAGAGTCAGGTGGGCCGTTACCTGACGGCTAAATCGCTTACCGAAAGCCGGATGGGATTACTGATGAACGGTATTGTAAAAGTGCCGATGCAATTCCTGATCCTGCTGATCGGGGTGCTGGTCTTTACCTTTTACCAGTTCAACAGCGCTCCCATTTTTTTTAACGAAGTACAACTGAAGAAGCTGGAACAGTCCGCCTATAAGGATTCGCTGGCTATTGTGCAGCATCAGTATGATTCGGTGGCCGTGATCAAACAAAAAACTGTACTGACCTATTCGGCAGCCCGGCATGCAAAAAATGAAGTGCTGGCGGATCAGTCGGTGCAAAACCTGCGCTCCCTGCAACAGGAATCCGACCGTTTACGTAAAAAAGTGGTGAACTGGCTGAATAAAAATGTGCCGGGCGGGGACGGGAATGATACCAATTATATCTTTCTTCGCTTTGTGGTGGATCATCTACCCGTGGGACTGGTAGGGCTGCTGATCGCGATCATCTTTCTCGCCTCCTGGGGCAGTATTGCGGCTGCGATCAATTCACTGGCTTCCTGCTCCATGGTGGATTTCCACCGAAGGTTCACCAAGCGTACGGATTCCGCGGAGGATGAATACCGGCTTTCCAAATGGTACACACTTGGCTGGGGAATCTTTTGTATCGTGGTGGCCATGTTTACCTATAATATCGGTAACAGCCTGATCGAGGCGGTGAATATTCTCGGCTCCCTGTTTTATGGAGTGATACTGGGGGTCTTCCTGGTAGCGTTCTTCTTTAAAAAAATAAAAAGCAGTTCGGCCGTTTTCTGGGCAACCCTACTGGCCCAGGCGCTGGTGCTGGCCGTTTTTATCCTGACGCGGACAGGTGTTTTCAAAATGGGATTTCTCTGGCTTAACCCGATCGGGGCTTTCGGGGTAATCGGGTTTACATTGCTGTTAAATAAAATAATAGCGGCGAAGAAGGAATGAAATGATGAGTAATTCACAGGACACCCTTATCACCAACTTCCTGCCGGGATTGTGAGGAAGGACCACAAGCACATTGAATAAAAGCAACCCTTCTTGGGAGAAACTCCGGGCAGTGAACAGCGAACTGCTAATTAAATCAGTATTGCAAAAAAAAGGCTGCACCATTTCGGGTACAGCCTTTCAATCAGTTCCTGAAATTATTTATTCAATTCCGCCAGCAATTTATCATTCAGCTTCACATAATCATCATTCTTCGCGGCCGCGGCGAGCTCCTTTGATTTTTCGGCAGCTGCTTTGGCTTCAGCTTTCCTGCCCAGTTTGGCCAGGCAATTGGCACGCTGGTGATGCACCCAGAAGGCAACGGGGTTTTGTTCAATGGCTTTGTCAAACCAGGTCAGCGCCTGGTTCAGGTCCTTGCCATTGTCCATATAATACATGGCCGCGTTGAAATAGGGGCGGGTATCCTTGTTCATCAGCTGGTCGATCTGGGCCATCACTTTTGTTTCCACATCGGTACCGATGGGCAGGGCCACTGCAGTGTTTTCCCACATGATATGCAATTCACAGCTGGTGGGTTTTACATTGGCGAATTGCATGGTGAAGGATTCCATCTTGTCGTCCATTTTCATGGTGTTGACCTCCACCCGCACCACATCGCTTTCCTGTTTGTAAGCGGCGGGACTGGTTACATCGGTTTGTTTGCTGATGATGAGGGTCCAGTTGTTCTTGTCCGGGATGCTCAGCAGCCCGTATTTGCCGGCCGGAATTTTTTTACCCCCGATGGTGACTTCATCGCTGAAGTTAAGGGTGGTGGCGCTGTTGGCACCCGTGCGCCATACATTGCCAAATGGTACGAGGTCGCCAAATATTTTTCTTCCTTTCACAGAGGGGCGGGAATAAGAGAGTTCGATACTGCCCAGGCCAAAATCCTGTTTAATGGTTTGTGAGGGACTGGGGGCAGGTGTTTTTAACTGGGCTTCAGCTACGAACAGGCATAAAGCGGCCAGGGAGGTGAAAAGCACTTTTTTCATAAATAAGTAAATTTTGAAAAACGAAGGTAAGGGAATTCAATACCCCGGAAATTACCCGGGTTAAAATAGCTGGTTGAAGGGGATGGTCACCGTGGTGCGCCCGTTCCGGGCATTTTGTTTCCATTTGGGTCCCTCTTTGATAAGACGTACGGCTTCTTTATCACATTTATCGCAAAGGGATTTTTCCACCCGGATATTGACGGGCTCGCCGTTTTTATCCACTTCAAAAGAAACCTGAACCAGGGCGTTCGCATCCGGTTTGCTGCGGTATTCACCCGGAACATTTAGATTGTTGACGAGATAGGTATCATAGTTATCCCATCCGTCTGCGGGCTCGGGTTCTTCCAGTTTTACATTGCTCCGCTGAGTCCGGGCGGCTGCATTGGGTTTCTGGTTACTGACCACAAGGGTATTCAGGCTTTTCCGGTCTTCCTGCAGGACGACCTGGTTATTGGGCAGGTTATTGCGTAACTGGAAATTACTGTTCTCAAAACCGATGGAGCGGATCTGTACATTCAGCACCGTGTCGGGTGAAGTGAGGTTGAAATATCCCCTTGCATCAGTATAAGTACCTACATTATCTTCTGTATTGGTGACATTCGCAAATGCAACACCGGAATTCGAAGCATCGGTAACGCGTCCACGGAATATATTGCTGTTGAACCCCTGCAGGTCACCAGCCTTCCGGGCCGGGGCAACCGATTTTCTTTTAAGCGGGTCAGTTGCTGCAGGGTTTGTATTTCCGGTTGCCGTGGTAAAATAATTTTTACCAGGCGCTGCTTTGTCATCAGAAACTTCCTTTTTCCTGTCAGCTTCTGTGGCCTTCAAAATGCTATTCCTGGTTTCATTTTCCAACAGGTCTTTTTTCACCGGGGCTCCCGGTGCTTCTGCCACGACAACCAGGTCTGTGGCACCGGAACCTGTTTCGTTAACCGTTGTTGTATCAGCCTGGAACTGGTTGATGGTTGAAACAGGGGGATTTGTTTTAATGGTAAAACCGCCTGCCGCGGGTTTATTGCTGTCGCTGACCGGTGGGGTGGCAATAGCCGTGGACGGATCCGCATTCCGGATCTCTTCTTTTTTCACCGGTTCTGTTTTCGCGATTTCATTTACTTTATTGTCGAATATAAAAAGGTAAGCCAGTACCCCGGCTCCGGCCAATACACCAATTATTGCGGCGGCCCGCATCCAGGGAAAGCCGGATTGTCCGCTCCCTTTCAGTGGAAGCCCTTTGTTTTCTTGTTTGATCCGTTCAGCGAGCCGGTCCTGCAGTTCGGAAATATCGGTAGCAATATTTACAGCTTCCGTAGTGTATCCTTCCATCGCATCGGCCAGGAAAGGATCTTCCAGGGCCGCTTTTTCCATGGCATGCATTTCTTTGGCAGAAAGAAGCCCCTTGTGGTATTTTTCAATATCCGCAGCGGAAAAATTTTTTATGTGATGTCCGGTTGCCATACGGCTGTTTAAAGTTCCAATTTTTTTTATTTAATCCTGCTGATCTCCGGCTGCTTCTTTTTGGGCCTTGTCCATGCATATCTTAAGATTGCGTCTTCCGTTCTGGATCAGGCTCCGGACCTGGTTCCATTCCATCCCGGTCAGGTCCACAATTTCGTTGTAGGATTTCCCTTCCAGGTAGAAAAGGCGGATGGATTCCTGCTGTTCCCCTGCCAGGATAGCGAGACAATCTTCCAGTTTCCGGAAATTTTCCTCTTTCTCCAGTACGCCATTCAGATGCATATTTTCTTCTGATTGCATAAGCTCGCCCCTGAATTCCACGGTTTTCATGTTTTTGGGGGTCCGGAGCTGCATTAAGCAATGGTTTTTGGCCAGTTGGTGCAGCCAGGCCCGGAAGTTCTCCACCTCATGTTTTTTCAATTTCAGCACCAGTTCTTCGAAGATTGCCATCACACTGTCCTTAGCCCGTTCGGGTTCCTTAAAATACTTCAGGCAAACTCCATAGACCAGTTCCATATAACGCTGGTAGAGTTCGCCGAGCACGGTCATATCGCCTGTTTCTTTATACTGGGACAGGAGCTCTTTATCGGTCAAATTGCTGTGTGATATGTGCCGGATAAATGCCAAGGGCTTAAAATTAGGAAATAAAAATTTTATACCCTTTATGCAAATGCTAAAATGAACGCATCAGGGTATGAAAATACTTTTTATGAAAAGATTCCTGCTCCTGATAGCGCCGGTATTACTGATACTGCTGGCCTTCCGTCCTGTAACAGCCATTACTGTAACGGGAACAGTTACGGATGAAAAAGGAACTCCCGTGACGGGGGTAACTGTTTTGGTAAAGGGTACGAGAAACGCAACGAGTTCGGGGACGGATGGAACCTACCGGATCCTGGTGGCCGGGACCGGGGATATCCTGGTATTTTCTGCCAGTGGTTTCCAGTCCAGGGAAGAAAAAGTGGCCGGCCGGACAAAAATTGATGTTTCGTTGTTGCCTGCCAGCCAGGTGATGTCCGAAGTTGTTGTTACCGCCTATGGACAACAACGGAAAAAAGACATGACAAGGGCGGTGGCCGGTGTTCCGTTGCCTCCGTCAGGTACGCAATTCTATGCGGGCTATGCTTTGCAGGGAAAAGTTGCCGGTGTCCAGATCCAGGGTTTAAACGGGAATGGCTATCAGCCCGGCTATCAACAGGGGTATTTTGATCGCGAGGGGTATGATAAAATCACGGAGAATGGCTTCCTCAAGGCCACCGATAACCCCCTCTCCACCTTTTCCATTGATGTGGATGCGGCTTCCTACAGCAATGTGCGCCGTTTTCTGAATACCGGGCAACTGCCCCCGGCCGGTGCAGTACGCATTGAAGAAATGATCAACTATTTCAAATATGAATACCCGCAACCGGAGAACAAGGATCCGTTTTCTATCAATACCGAAATATCCGAAGCTCCCTGGAACAAAGACCATAAACTGGTATTGATCGGGTTGCAGGGGAAAAAAATACCGGTCGAGAATTTGCCGGCTTCCAACCTGGTTTTCCTGATCGATGTATCGGGTTCCATGCAGGGACCGGAGCGCATTGGCCTGGTCAAAGCCTCTATGAAAATGCTGGTGGAACAATTACGCGAACAGGATAAAGTGGCCATCGTGGTCTATGCCGGTGCTGCCGGACTGGTACTGCCTTCCACTTCCGGGTCGGATAAACAAAAGATCAGGGAGGCGATTGATGACCTGGAAGCCGGTGGTTCCACCGCGGGCGGAGCGGGGATCAAACTGGCCTACAAGACTGCCAAAGAATATTTTGTAAAAGGAGGGAATAACCGGGTGATCCTTTGTACCGACGGCGATTTTAATGTTGGGGAAAGCAGTGACGATGCGATGGAAAGACTGATTGAAGAAGAACGGAAAAGCGGCGTGTTCCTGACTGTACTCGGGTATGGAATGGGTAACTACCAGGATGCCAAAATGCAGAAACTGGCTGATAAAGGAAATGGAAATCACGCCTATATTGACGGGATCACCGAAGCGAAAAAAGTGCTGGTAAATGAATTTGGCGGCACTTTGTTCACCATTGCGAAAGATGTAAAACTGCAGATTGAATTCAATCCCGCTAAAGTCCAGGCCTACCGGCTGATCGGGTATGAGAACCGGATGCTGGCCAAGGAAGATTTTAATGATGATAAAAAGGATGCCGGCGAACTGGGCAGTGGTCATACCGTAACGGCTTTGTATGAAGTGATCCCGGTGGGGGTGAAGAGCTCTTTCCTGCCTTCTGTGGACCCGCTTAAATACCAGCAACGCAATGAAAAAGCAAGTAAGCAATCTGAAACAGATGAGATCATGACTGTAAAGTTCCGGTATAAAACGCCAGATGCTGATGTGAGCCGGCTGATTGAACACCCGTTGCGGGACAAATCGGTGGCTGTTGCGGGCACTTCCGATAATTTCCGTTTTGCGGCTGCTGTGGCCCAGTTTGGTATGCTGCTCAGAAATTCTGAATTCAAGTCCAATGCTTCCTTTGAGAGTGTGCTGAGCCTGGCCAAAAAATCCATGGCCGCAGATGCGGACGGCTACCGTTCAGAATTTGTGCGACTGGTCGAAAGTGCCCGTTTGCTTAGCAAGGGCAAAAAGCCTGTAACAGATTTCGAAGAGGAAGAAGAAACCTTACCCCTTGGTCCGAATAAATGAGCTGTTGATTGGCGCTTAAGAGTAAGGGGCGGGTAGTTGCCGGCCCCTTTTTACTAACAAATTTTGTACGGGTGCTTAAAACAGGCAACTGTTCCTGTATTTAATACGGTTTTAATGTGGAGCTCTTTGTGCAAACGGGAGAATTTACGCATCTGGAAAAGTAATGCTGCGATAAACTACGGTCAGGTTAACTATATCCTGACACAAATCGTAGTAAGCCCGGGCTAATTGAAAATTTAACGCAACACAACCTTGTTATGCCCAAACCTTTTCAGTTGACGATCCCCGAACCCTGTCATGAGAACTGGGATAAAATGTCGCCCGCAGCGCAGGGCCGGTTTTGCGGTTCCTGCCAGAAGCAGGTGGTCGATTTCACCTCGATGAGCGACCGGGAACTGGTACAGTTCTTTAAAAAGCCGTCCACGGGTTCGGTCTGCGGGCGGTTTATGAATGAGCAGCTGGAGCGGGACCTGGTAGTGCCGGGACAAAGAATTCCCTGGATCAACTACTTTTTCCAGATCGCCTGGCCGGCCTTTTTCATATCTAAAGTAAGTGCGCAGCGTACCCAGGGAAAACCCATGATGAGGCCGGTAGCGGATACTTCGAAAGTGCGGGTGGTGCCTGATAACCGGATACTGGGGATGGTATTGCCCTCATCAATCAGGCCGGTATGTAAGGACCCGGAGCCTGTGATAAAGGGGGATACAATTATGACAACAGCGATTATGATTAGGGGCAGGATCGTAAACGAAAAGGGTGAGCCAGTCCCTTATGCCAGTGTGCAGGATCGTTTTAATAACCGGTTACTGGTCGCTGATACAGCTGGCCGGTTTACCCTGTCAACAGACAGCCGCGAAATGCAGCATGAACTGCTGGTGAGCGCGGCCGGGTATGAAAAAACTAAAATTATGGTGAACCCGGAAAAATACAGGCGGGATGAATTATTTATTCAATTGGCAGGCCTGCCTCCGTTACAGGAAGTCGTGCTGACCTCTGCCGCAGGAATAAGAAAAGGATATGTGGTTGGGGTTACCCGGAATAAAAAGAGGGAAGCGCAGGCACCGGTGATACCGGCTGCCCGTACCATTCATGTATATCCCAACCCGGTACAGGCCGGGCAATCGCTTACCATTAGTTTTGAAAAAATGGAGGAGGGGTATTATGCCGTACAGTTCGTCAGTCTGGCCGGGCAAACAGTAAAGCAGGAGGAAATCTGGATTGATGCGGAAGCCCGCCTGATGAATCTTCGGGTACCACCGGTTGCGGCCGGTGGCTATATCCTGTATCTCGTCAATAAAAAGACAGGACAACAATCGTCAGCGACCCTAATTCTTGAATAAGCGGCCCGGCTCATCCCCGGAATCCCGGGTGGAATTGTTCCAGTGTTTTACGTAGGAATTCGCGGTCAAGATGGGTATAGATCTCGGTAGTGGTGATGCTGACATGGCCCAGCATTTCCTGTACGGCCCGCAGGTCGGCACCGCCTTCCACCAGGTGGGTGGCAAAGGAGTGACGGAAGGTATGCGGCGAAACGGTTTTTTTGATTCCGGCTTTCAATGCCAGGTCCCTGATGATATAAAAGATCATGACCCGGGATAATTTGCTCCCCGTTTTATTGAGAAATAAAATATCCTCATTTCCTTTTTTGGGGGCTGAATGCACCCGTACCTGGTCTTTGTAGATCGTAATATATTTCACGGCATCGCTGCCAATGGGGATCAGTCTTTCTTTATCGCCTTTCCCGGTTACCCGGATAAAACCCAGGTCGAGGAATAAATGGGAGATTTTCAAGCCAACCACTTCACTTACCCGGAGTCCGCAGCTATACATGGTTTCGAGAATGGCTTTGTTCCTCGTTCCCGCGGGAGTGCTCAGGTCGATTTCCGCGATCATCCTTTCGATCTCGGCAAAACTCAGCACATCGGGAAGTGTTCTTTTAAGCTTTGGGGCTTCCAGCAGGGCAGTGGGATCTTTTTTTGTGATGGACTCCAGCGCGCAATATTTATAAAAGGCCCTGATCCCGGATATAATACGGGCCTGCGAGCTGGCCGTCATGCCCAGTTCCCCGATCCATTTCAGGAAGTCCTGCAGATCTTTTAATGTGATCCGGTCGGGGTTAAATGGCTTGTCCTTTTCCAGTAAGAACTGCGTGAGATGTTCAATATCCCTCAAATAGGCTTCTACCGAATTATCCGAGAGGGATTTTTCCAGTTGCAGGTAGGCTTTGAATCCTTTTTTGTAGGGTTCCCACATGTATTTACTGATAATTGAAAATTGAGCATTGAATATTCTTAACCAGGCAACTGCCCGGTAGGTAGTGTTCAATGCTTAACCACCCGTGAATGCACTATTCCGGAAGAATAAGCAGCTGCTTATTCCAGCACAATCTTCTTCTCTTTTTCCACCCATTTTTTATCTACGAGGATCTTCACCCAAACCCGGTCATTGGTCACATTGACGGAATCAATGTATTCGTGGAGGGCATCGTAGTCAATATCCAGTTTCTGGCCAAAAGTCATCATGGCTTTTTTACCGGTAAACATGTCTTCGATATAGATATTTCCCCGGTCGGTATTGACCAGCAGGTTATCGGCAATGGAGAATTTGGGGTCAAAGCTGTTGATTCCGCTGCTTTTCAGGCTGAAGTTGGCGCTTTTGTCATACGGAAGTTTGACCTGGAATCCGCGCCCGGTAAGGCAATCATTAAACAAAAGCCATGCATAATCGCTGTTGGTGAAATGGCAGCGGACAAAGTCCTTGTTCATCCGGACGGTGGTTCCTAACAGGTAGGTGAAACCGGTTTTGCGGTCAACCCCCATTCCTTTATAGGTCCAGATGATGCTGTCCGGTAAACAATTTTTAGCAGTGATGAAAACACTGGGAATTTTCTCATGATCACCTGTAAATTTTATGGTATCCTTCAGGCAGGCGGTGTCGCAAAAATTTTTAGGACCGGCAGGGGTGGAGGAAGAGTTACAGGAGACGAACACTGCTGTCAGCAGGGCGGCAGCAATAAAAGCAAACAGGGTTTTCATTTCTGTTGATTTAGGTTCTGACAAAAATAGCCAATGGCCCTGTCTGTATGAAAATTCTTTTCCCTTGCTGGCCGTATGG
The DNA here is from genome assembly GCA_016192105.1 of Sphingobacteriales bacterium. Classification (GTDB taxonomy): domain Bacteria; phylum Bacteroidota; class Bacteroidia; order Chitinophagales; family Chitinophagaceae; genus JJ008. The sequence continues at coordinate 60,186 of JACPUV010000054.1, forward strand.
ACTCAATCATTATCTTCGGGCCATGAGTAAGATACCCCCTGTAAACCTCCGGTCCTTCAGGCAAAAAGCCCGCCACCGGAAAACTTCCATGCGCCGCTTCCTGTCTAAACTGGAAAAACAGGCACCCCGCGGGCTGGACCAGCAAATCGCGGTACTGGAAAAAGAAGTCTGGAAAGAAACGGATTGTCTTTCCTGTGCCAATTGCTGTAAGACCATGACGCCAACCTACAACAAAAAAGACCTGAAACGGATATCAGCTCATTTCAGCATGACCATTGAGGAATTCAAGAAAAAATACCTGAAGCAGGAACGGGGCGGCGACCGGGACTGGATGAACAAGTGGACCCCCTGCCAGTTCCTTAACCTGGACAATAATATGTGCAGCATCTATGAAATTCGCCCCGATGACTGCGCAGGCTTCCCGCACCTGGGCAAAAAGTTCAGGGATTTTGTCCATATTCACAAGCAGAATGTGGAGTATTGCCCCGCGACATACCGGTTGGTGGAGAGGATGATTGAGGGAGGGCGTAGTGAAAAGTGAATGTGAAGAGTGAATGGGCGCATGATGAAGGGTTATTTTCTACTGTGAGGCCTGTGTTCCCGGTTGTTTGTGATTTAACCTGAGCGTTGCTATTATTTAGGTGTAAAAAATACCGGTTCTCCGTTCAATTTTTTATACAGCTCATCTCATTCACCCGTCTTGCGGCGCCCCCGGGCATATATTCATAGCTCCCTGCGAAGCGCCTCATTCCCAGGGGTTCTAAAAAAACACATCCTCCAGCAAAAAGAACTCTGTCTCTCCCCAACTCTGTATCCTGATAGAAAGTATATCATACTGGATCCAGGGGTGTCCGGGGTGGCGGAACAGGTACTCATTGGCCGCTTTCTGAAGATGGTTGAATTTTTTTTTTGTGACACTGTCCTCCGGGTGCCCAAGGCCCTTACCCCGGCGGGTTTTGACTTCTATAAAGTGGAGGAATTTTCCTTTACGCGCGACAATATCCAGTTCATGGTAGGAAAAGCGCCAGTTACGGTGCAGGATACTGTAGCCCCTTTCCTCGAGCCAGCCAGCCGCCAGGTCTTCCCCTTCCTTACCCAGTTCATTATGCAGAGCCATGCATTATCTTTACAACAAGTTAAATCAATGCCTGGTTTCTATGAAAGGAGTTTACACATTGAATGGAGTTGTTAAACACTACGATTGGGGAGGAATTTCCTTTATTCCCTCCTTATTGCATCAGGACAACCCGGATAAAAAGCCATTTGCCGAATATTGGCTGGGCACCCACCCGTTGGGTATTTCCCGGGTGGAAACCGGCAAGGGGGAGACGGTGGCGCTGGATCAGTTGACCGGCCACCTGCCTTATTTGTTCAAGGCCCAGGAAGTGAAGGAAATGTTGTCCATACAGACCCATCCTTCAAAAGAAGCCGCCGCAATCGAATTTGCCCGTGAAAATGCGGAAGGGATTCCCCTGGAAGCGCCATACCGGAATTATAAGGACGATAACCATAAGCCCGAAATGCTGGTTGCCCTCGGCGAATTCTGGTTGCTGCATGGGTTTAAGCCGGAAGCCGCACTACGCTCCATCCTTGAAACTGTACCGGAATTGGCTGCATTCCGGTCCTTGTTCCAGTCGGCCGGTTACCCGGGTTTGTATAAACATATTATGGAAATGCCCCAGGGCCAGGTCAACCAAATACTGGAACCATTGGTGAGCCGGGTACTGCCGCTGTACCAGTCCGGACAGTTGCAAAAAGACAATCCTGATTTCTGGGCCGCAAAAGCTGCCCTTACTTTTTCAAAGAACCATAACCTGGACAGGGGGATATTCTCTATTTATTTACTCAATATTGTGCAGCTCAAAAGAGGCGAAGGTCTCTTCCAGGATGCAGGTTTGCCACATGCTTACCTGGAAGGATTTAATGTTGAACTGATGGCTAACTCGGATAATGTATTGCGGGGCGGGCTTACTTCCAAACATATTGATGTAAAGGAATTGCTGAAACACGTAAAATGCGTGGCCACCCTTCCCCAGATCATCCGGGGAAAAGAGGCCGGGGAGCAGGAAAAGGATTATCCTGTACCCACTCCTGAATTCCGGCTCAGTGTATTTGAACTAAAAGGCGGGGATACGGTTTCTTTTATCCCTGCATCGGTGGAGATTCTCTTATTGACCGATGGAGTGGCCGAACTGGATGATGAACAGCACCTCGTGCGGTTACAAGCCGGAACTCCTTCGGCCGTCGTTTTCCCGGGGAAAACGGTGTACCTGGCCGCGGCCAGCGATTGCACGGTCTTCCGGGCCGGGGAGGGTATCCACAATCGTGAATAAATAGCGGGAGCAATTGGGGCAATTCAATTATTTTTGCCTTACATCACAATCATTTAATATGAAGATCAACGGACGGTTTATTCTTTTTACTATTGTGCTGGTTGCCATCGCAACAGCCTGTAAATATTTCTTCGGGCCCGATATCGAATGGTCCGGTTTTTCACCGGTCATTGCGATCGCCCTGTTTTCAGGGTTTATTATAAAACAAAAGGACAGGTCGTTCCTGCTGCCCCTGCTGGCCCTGTTCGTCAGCGATCTGGCGATCCAGCTTTTGTACAGCCAGGAGCTTTTTCCTTATCCCGGATTTTATGGCGGGCAATGGAAAATTTATGCAGTATTACTGCTATCCACCCTGATCGGATGGGGACTGAAGGGCAGAAATCATGGAAGTCTCTTCATTGCCGGATTACTGGCCCCCACTGTATTCTTCCTGGTATCCAACTTCATCGTATGGAGTTCAGCCGGTGAATCAATTTATCCCAGGACAATGAGTGGCCTGATGACCTGTTATGAAGCCGGCTTACCGTTTTTCCGGAACTCACTGGCTGCAACACTCGTATTTATGCCGGTGATATTATTGTTGTATAACTATATGACGAAAAAGAAAGCAGCGCTGATCATAGCTTAAGTTTTTTTTCATTTTATTAAACCCCGTTTGCTGCTGCAGGCGGGGTTTTTTTAGCGGGTAAAAGGGCTGTTTTTTTTCAGGTTAAATCAATACGGGTTTTCTCTTAGTTATTTGTAAATAAATCACTTGGCTGCAAATATTTATAAAAAAGTGCCCTCGTTTTTTGCTAACTTTAAGGTAGTTACAATCCGTTTTATGAAAGCCACCCTTCCTATCCTTTTGATAATCTTCTGCCAATCCCTTGCGGGTCAGTCATCCAGCGGCCCGAATGATGCCGGGACCTTTTCAAATAATGCAAGTGTGGGTACTGTTGCCTGGACCAACCAGGGCAATGCAATTACCTCAAATGATAATTATGCCCTGGCCACGGTTTCGCTGGGATTATTGGGCAGTGCCAATACCAATTACCTGGTAGCAACAAATTATGGGTTTGCTATCCCGGGGACCGCAATTATTACAGGGATCAAGGTGGAAATAGAGAAGCATTATTTTATCACATTGGGGCTTTTATCTTCTGTTACCGATAATTCAGTTCGCCTGTTAAAGGGCGGTACGATCGGGGGGAATAATAATGCACTTGGCGCCTGGCCTTCTTCCGATGCCTACAGTACTTACGGAGGTTCGGCCGATCTCTGGGGGCGAACCTGGAGCGCCGCCGATATCAACAATTCCGGTTTTGGGGTGGCGATTTCCACACATATTGCAGCCGGCCTGGCAGGACTTGATATGGATGCCCTGGTGGATCATATCCGCATTACGGTCTATTTTAATATTCCTGTACCGGTGAAGTTTGTGGATATGGAAGGGATACAATTGAAGGAAAAAATAAAACTGCACTGGAGTACCGCTACCGAGAACGGCAGTCGTCATTTTATTGCAGAGAAAATGTTACCCGGTCAGAATGAGTGGAAAGCCATTGATACGATCCCGGCTGCCGGGGAAAGTAATATGATCCGGCACTATACTGCTTTTGATGAATCGCCGGGGTTGAACAATCTCTACCGGATCTGCCAGGTGGACCAGGACGGGAAATATACTTATTCAAACACGATCCGGGTGGCATTTGATCCGGCTGCCTACCCATTGGTAAAAGTCTATCCCAACCCGGCAGGTGAGCAGGTAATGATCAGTGCGGCCTACCCGGTTACACTGCTTGAACTCACTGATTTCGGGGGAAGACTGGTAAGGCAAATCAGGCTGCCGGGTACAAACAGCCAGGCGGTGCTGATGCTTGATCGCCTGCCGAATGGCATTTACAATTTGCTGATTGGAACGAAAAGTCATCAGTATATTCAGAAACTGATCCTGGAGAAATAAGGTATTCGCTAAAAATTAGTTGGAACCCGTCGCAGGCCGATGGGTTTTTATTTACCAGGAAATTGCAGGCTTGCCTGCCGGCATATAGGCAGGAATATTCACGGGGCAGGGAGTATAAATTATGAACTGCAAACGAGTGCCCGATGGACGTCAATCTTGTTTATCAGGGCGGGCGCTGTCAGAAGGGAATACCGACTTCTAACTACTAACTAATTCCTCCCTAAACTTCAGCTGAATACCCTTCATCCTCCAGCAATGTATGCTGATGCCCGTCTGCGGCTTCTGTGGCCAGTTCATCGCAGCGGTTGTTATAGGGATTGTCGGCATGGCCCTTCACCCATTTGAAGCGGATATGGTGCTTACGGGAGAGTTCATGGAATTCCCGCCAGAGGTCCGGGTTCTTCTTCCCTCCTTTGAAATTGGTCTTAATCCAGTTCTTCAGCCAGCCTTCTTCCCAGGCTTTCACCACGTATTGGCTGTCGGAATAAATGGTGATATGCAGGCCTTCTTTCTTAAGGGCTTTGAGTCCCGCGATCACGGCCATTAATTCCATCCGGTTATTGGTGGTGTGTTTATAGCCCTGCGATAATTCCTTCCGGTGATGCCCGCTCATCAGGACCACGCCATACCCCCCGGGACCCGGATTACCACGCGAAGAACCATCTGTATAGATCGTAACTGTTGTACTCATGTAAATAAATCTTTCAATTTATGCCAGGCTAAGGACTAAAGGCTATGGACTAACAACAACACCTCATTATACCTGAAATACCCCCGTTCTCAATTCCCGGACCTCCGCATTATGATCCGCCGCCCGTATCCCCTCCGAAATCACCCTCCGGGTTTCTGCCGGATCAATGATCGCATCCACCCATAAACGCGCTGCCGCATAGTAGGGAGAGGATTGTTTGTTATAGCGACCCTTTATTTCCGAGAGCAGTTTATTTTCTTCTTCGGGACTGATCTCTTTTCCTTTTGATTTCAGGGCAGCTACCTGTATCTGCAATAAGGTCTTGGCCGCTGAGTCACCGCTCATCACCGCGATCTTTGCTGTGGGCCAGGCATAGATAAAACGGGGGTCATAGGCTTTGCCACACATGGCATAGTTGCCCGCGCCATAGCTGTTGCCGATGATAATGGTGATCTTGGGCACCACTGAATTCGCCACGGCATTCACCATCTTCGCTCCGTCCTTAATAATGCCTGCATGTTCGCTCCGGCTGCCCACCATAAAACCGGTTACATCCTGCAGGAAGACCAACGGAATTTTTTTCTGGTTGCAGTTGAGGATAAAGCGGGCCGCCTTATCAGCGGAATCATTGTAGATCACACCCCCCATCTGCATTTCACCTTTGCGGCTCTTTACGATCTTACGCTGGTTGGCCACGATCCCTACGGCCCAGCCATCAATCCGTCCATAACCACAGACTATGGTCTTGCCATAATCTTCCTTGAACTGCTCAAACTCACTGTTGTCAGTAATACGTTCAATAATGTCTGTGATATCATAGGGCTTTCCGTCAGAGGGGAAGAGCCCGTACAGTTCGTTCACGTTTTTGGCCGGTGCTTTTGCAGTGATACGGTCGAAGCCGGCCCTTGGTTTCTCTCCCAGCAGGCTCATCATCTGCTTGATATGATCCATGCATTCCTCTTCTGTTTTGAATTTATAATCCGCGATACCGCTGATTTCCGTATGGGTGACGGCTCCTCCCAGGGTTTCGTTGTCGATATCTTCTCCGATAGCCGCTTTAACGAGATAAGGGCCGGCCAGGTAGATTGAACCATTTCCCTCCACCATCAGGGTCTCATCGCTCATAATGGGGAGGTAGGCGCCTCCAGCCACACAGGGGCCCATCACGGCCGCGATTTGGGTAATGCCCATCGCGCTCATGCGGGCGTTGTTACGGAAAATGCGGCCAAAATGTTCCTTATCCGGGAAGATTTCATCCTGCATGGGAAGAAATACACCCGCGCTATCAACCAGGTAGATCACCGGCAAATGATTCTCCATTGCGATCTCCTGCAGTCGCAGGTTCTTCTTTCCCGTGATCGGGAACCAGGCCCCGGCCTTCACGGTTTGGTCATTGGCCAGGATTATACATTGCCTTCCGCTGACATACCCGATGCCTGCAACAGTGCCGCCCGCGGGACAGCCGCCCTGTTCAGCATACATTTCATAGCCGGCGAAGGCCCCGATCTCGGTAAAAGGGGTGTCCCTGTCTGTTAGATAGGCTATTCGTTCCCTTGGGGTGAGTTTATTTTTCCCGTGCTGTTTATCCGCAGCTTTCCTGCCGCCGCCTTCGGCGATCTTGTCCAGTTTTTGCCGGAGATCGCTGAGGAGCATTTTATACTGGTCTTCGTATTTGTTGAATTCGAGATCCATGAGGTATGTCGTTAGGAGACAAAGATAGGGTGATTAAGGGGTAGGGAGTGGAGAGTGGGGAATGGGGAGTGGAGAATGGGGAATCCTGACAACTGACACCTGACAACTGACAACCGACAACTTTAAGCATGCTTCTTAAAACTGCAGAACAGGAAATGCTGCTTGCTGTTAAACGGGGTGATATGGTCTTCGGTGATACAACGGATTTTATCAAACCCGCTGTGCAGTGCTGAAGTCAGCGTTTCTTCACTGTATTGCCTGACAGGAAGTCCACTGCATTTATCCGGACCCTGATCTGAAAAAGTCCCGATCGTTAAATAACCCCTTACGGTTTTCCGGGCTGTTTCCAGGTACCGGGTAATCTGTTCTGTTGAGGTAAGAAAATGAAAAGTGGCTCTGTCGTGCCATACATCAAATGGCCGGTCCGGTATATAATCAGTTATATCACTGACCACCCAGTTTACTTTGTTTGCTTTTTCACCGAGGCGTAGCCGGGCTTTTTCCAGCGCGGTAGCAGAAATATCCAGTACGGTAATATGATCAAACCCTTCTTCGAGCAGGTAGTCCACCAGTTTGCTGTCACCGCCTCCCACATCAATGACGCTGGCTTCTTTGCTCAGATTAAAAGAATGGATAAAGTCGAGAGAAGATGCGGGTTTTTCCTGGGTCCAGCTTACCTGGGCAGGGCTCTTTGTCTGATAAACATGTTCCCAGTGGTATTTCAACTTCTTATCCATCGGGCAAAGATCGGCAGAAAGCTCAGCTCCCTGTGTAACCAAGGTCTCATTGGCGGGTCGTTATCCCGGATATAATGCGAAGCAGGTTAAACCTGAATTTAGAAATCCATACAAGACAGGCGGGTGTTTTTCCGGCTACCGGTAACTGCCAGCCGGTAAAACAAAATTTTATAAGTACCCGCGGTTATTGGATAGGGGTTTATGCTGTAAAATTGATTTAAGGCAATGTTTTACAAAGGAATGAGTCATGTTTTTTATTAACTTGTGACAGAGGGTTAAGGCAATGATTTCGCACGAAAAACTGGCAAATAAGATAAAGACTGGCAGGGCCGTACCCTATAACCTGTTCTGCCTGGTTGCCATTGTTATCCTGCTATCCAATATTTTCCTGTACTGGGCCTGGTCATTTATGGACTATCCAACGATATGGATTTTTTCGGCGGGTATCGCGGTCCTCCTGATCGGGATGGTCATTTTTCGCTACTATTCCCCTTTTGTAGCCATCCTGCTGGTCGTGATAGTATTAAACTGCCTGATCTTCTGGCTATGTTATCATATGGGGCGCCCTTCCGGTGGTATGCTGTATTATTTTCCCTTCCTGGTTGGTTTTCTTTATCTCTTCCTGTTTAAATCGAACCTGGTGAAAACCATCGTACAGGCGGTGCTGATGTTGGTACTCTTCTTGTTTAGCCTGGTCTATACGCATGTGCAGACCCATGATTTTATTCTCCCGGAACAATTTGTGGACCGGATCTATGTTCTGAACCTCTCGCTCTCCATCGGGGCTACGATCGTTCTATTGGTTTCCCTCTATTATCATTTTATGGCTATGCACCGGCGTGTATTGCTTGATCAGCAACGGGAGCACCGGGAGTTTCTGCGGGACATTGACCTGCAGCGGGAGAAAGAAGGGTATTCCCTGCTCCTGTCCATACGGGATGATATTTCCCAGCGGCTTGCTACCGGTCGGTTATATTTACAGGCGCAGCCGGAAAAGCAAGAGATGATCCTCAAAGCTGATGAACTGGTAAAAACGGCCATGGACGGACTTAATGATATCTCGGTGGAATTAAGCCCGGCCATGCTGATCGACCTGGGCTTTAAAGAAGGGCTGGAAACCTATGCAGGTTTATTAAGTGATAAATATCATTTACCAGTGGATATTGAACTGGAACAGTCCTCCGCTGATATACCGGAAATCGATCGTCTCTCTCTTTACAGGATCCTGCAGCAGTGTATCAGTATCATCGCAGGCACCCCCGGGGCAGGGTTTTTAAAGGTGAAACTGAATTGCGCGAATAAGGTAACGCTGTTATTTCATCATGGTTCAGCTTTACATGATTTTTCCAACCGTTTCCGTGATGCCCGCAACAGGGACCTGGCAAAGCGACTGGATTACTATGGGTCCGTTATCCGGGAAGAAACCGGGAGAGTGCAGATGATCCTGGATATGCTGGGGAGTTAGTGAGTAGTCGGGAGACGGGAGTCGGGAGTTGCAGTTTACATCCCTAAGCCCGCATTGTCAGTTGTCAGCCAATCCAATCCCGTGGGGATGGCATTTCTTTTAATCTGCGTTGGGCTTAGTGCAGTTTAATCTCCCCCTTTTTAATTTCAAAACTCCAGAGCGTAACACTATCCACTTCCTTTCCATTGAGTTTACCAGGCTTCCACTTTTTAAGGGAGGCGAATACAGCCAGTATCTGTTTGTCCAGTTCTTCGCTTTGGGTTTTATTATCGGTTTCACAGCGCACCACTTCTCCTTTGCAATTGATGATGATGCTCACCATGCCCTTGTCACTTTGGTTTGAATTTTCTTTCAGGTAAACCACTTCTGCATTCAGGCGGTTCTCTATTGTTTTATCAGGTACGTCACATTTGGCTTCCTCCTGGCCCTTGAACATAGGGAGAAGCGAATAGACCTGTTTCCGGTTGCAAAGTCCCTGTATGCTGTCATTGTCTTTGATTTCCATGGTGGCGACAAACTGGGCGGGAAGCAGCTGGCTGAACAGCAGAGCAAGGAAGATCATTCCAATCTTTTTCATACGATTGAGTTTAATAAACAGGAAGGTAATGAAATTTTCCAGGCTGTTCTAAGTTCGCTGTCCATAGTCCGCTGACCAGGCTGTTAACGGCTAACAGCCAACGGCCCAAATGGATAGTATAACTAAGCATCCGGCCGTTATTTTTTTTCGGCATATCCCACGGACTGTTCCCATCTGTGTGCAGAAATAAAAAAGTTTACCAGCCCAACGCCGGTAAACTTTTTTTATTTTTTCCGGGGATCAGGCACCTTGTGAAGTCACGGCAATAACGGTTTGCTGTGATTCGATCAATGTGCCGGTATTCAGGTCAACGGATTCGATCACTACACGGTGCAGGCCGATCTGAGCACCGGCATACAATACTTTTCCGGACAGGGGTGCGCCGGGGTATTCAAATTCCAGTTCCCCTGTATTGAAATTGTAAATCCTGATATTTACCCCGAGGTTCTGACTGGGGTTACAGGGCTTCACACTATACGATACCTCGATAGTGTGGATAAAGGTGGTTCCCACCCTTTTTCCTTCTCTGGCACTGAAACTCTGGATGGTGGTACAGACGCCTTTGGCACTGACAGTTTTGGCCGCTGTGCTTTCAGCAGGGCTTTGCAGGTTGTCTTCCGGGGCCCTGTCTTTGCGGCAGGCAGCGAAACTGATTACGAGTCCGAGAAGAAGCATCAACTTGTTTTTCATCGTTGTGTTTTGTTTGGTTTAGTGAATAAATAGGGTAAAACAATTACTTACGTATATAAAATGAGTGTTCTTCCAGGTACCTGATGTAACCTGATTGCTGGTTTTTTTTATTTTTTTTGGCGTACCAAAGAGCGGGACCAGTTGGAGGATATTCCCTAACTTTCATAAAACAGCTGTCATGCGCCATCTAATCGCCCTGCTTGCCGTATTTATTTCCTGTACACTGACTGCCCAGAATCTCAAGTCCGGAGGCCGGCTCAAACCCGAACAGGCCATTATGGATATCCGGCATTATACGGTGGTTTTGACCGTTGATCCTTCTGCAAAAACAATAGAAGGCTATACGGAAATTGAATTGCAGCTTTTGGAACCATCCCATACCTTATTATTTGACCTCTGGCACGGACTTACCATTAGTAAAGTATGGGTAAACGGAAAAAATCAGGCATTTGTCCATACCACGGATGACCTGGTACGGATCAGCCTGGTCAGTCAGCTGGCAGCCGGGCGCATTAAAGTAAAGATTGCTTATGGTGGTACGCCTGCAGTAGCCGTAAGGCCACCCTGGACCGGTGGGTTTCAGTGGGACAAAGACAGCCGGGGCAATCCCTGGATTTCCATCACCTGCCAGGGCGAAGGAGCTAAAATATTTTTTCCCTGCAAGGACCACCCCAGTGATGAACCGAATGAAGGCGCGGATATGATCATCACCGTTCCGCAAGGGCTGGTGGTGACGGCTCCGGGACTGCTGCAGAAAGTGACCACGAAGTGGAACCAGTCCACCTATTATTGGAAGACGCGGTACACCATCAGCAATTACTGCATCCTTTTCAATATCGGGAAGTATAAGTTAGTAAGCAGAACCTACACCAGCATTGCGGGAAATAAGGTACCGATGGAATACTATGTGCTGGAGGAAAATGAAAGCAAGGCGGGAAAGTTATTGGATCTTTTTGAACAGTCCTGTCATATCCTGGAAAAATATTTCGGCGAGTATCCCTGGGTGAAAGAACGGATCGCTGCCTGTGAAACCCCGCACCTGGGAATGGAACATCAGACTAATATCGCCTACGGAAACAAATACCGGTATGAAAAACTGGGTGGTCATGATTTTGACTGGCTGCTCCACCATGAATTCGGGCACGAATGGTGGGCGAATAAGGTCACCAACCGCGACTGGGGCCATATGTGGATCCAGGAAGGGATCTGTTCATTCGGGGATGCCCTGGCCACCCGTGAACTGGCAGGGGAGGAGGCCTATCTCAATCGCATGCAGCAAACCGCCCTGAGCCTCCAAAACAAATACCCGGTGGTGAGGGGTAATGAAGTGGATTCGGACAGCGCTTACCAGGGGGATATTTATGGCAAGGGGGCATTCTTTATGCACAGCCTCCGGTATGTGCTGGGTGATTCCCTTTTCTTCCCCACACTGATGAAACTTGCCACCGATCCGAAGTACACCTATGATAATACGGTGGTAACGGAAGATGTGGAAGCACTGTTCAGCCAGGCCTATGGCCAATCCCTGCAACCCCTGTTCCGGCTTTTCCTGTACACCACTGATAAACTGGAGATCAGCATCAAACAAACAGCGCCTGAGAACTATTATATCCGCCTGGTGAACCTGGACATGAAATTGCCGGTGGAGTTACAAACGGATGAAGGGACTGTAAGAAAGATAATTGATAAAAAAGGGATCGTGGTAAGCAGTAAAACATTTATCCGGGTCGATCCCCGTGTATTTTACCTGAAGAAGCTGATCTATGAATAAGGCAGACCAGCCGGATTAAAAAATCGTGTAAGGAATAACCTGGTCATGAGTGGTAAGGAATTCGATATTTATTTCAGGAAGGAGCGGGACCCCCGTACTTACCGGGCACAGGTGACCGTTTTGTTTCGATCCGCGAATATTATCCGTTACCGGATACAGGCTGGAGAGAAAGAATTCATGATGGAAAAGCTGCTCTTCCGGAAAAGCAACCAGTGGAAAGTGGACCGGCTGAATTTTATCCGGCCGGGCTATACCCGCTTCAATGAAAAACTGATCATTGACATCCAGGCAGCAATCGACAGGGAAATGGAGAAGCACTAATTGCTGCCCCTCCTGTTTATCGCAAATCCCCCGGTTGTTTCTCAGGACACTTTCCGTTCATCTTCCTGGCCGGCAATGGGCTGATCCTCGCGGTGCCGCAGGTTCCGGAGCAGCACTTCCACCATTTCTTCTTCCTTGAATGGCTTGATGATGAAATCATTCATACCGGCTTCAAGACAGCGATGGCTTTCTTCGTTCAGGGCGCTGGCGGTCAGGGCAATGATGGGAACGCTGAGCCCCAGTTCTTTTCTTATTTTACCAGCCGCCTCAAGTCCGTCCATCACGGGCATTTGCAGGTCCATCAGCACGAGGTCAAAAGCTTGTGACTGCAGCAGCCGGATTGCTTCCGCGCCGTTGATGGCTTCACTTACTTTTATACCATGGTTTTCAAGAACAGTGGAGGCTACCAGCCGGTTCATTTCATTGTCATCCACCACCAGTATGTGCAGGTTGTTCAGTGAAGGAGTACTGACCGTTGGTTTAGCAGCCAGCCGGATCACCGGGATCAGGTTCTTGGGCAGGGTCAGGCTTATTTTTACATGGGTGCCGATTTCTTTCTGGCTGGTAACGGAAATGGTTCCGCCCATCAATTCCACCAGGCTCTTCGTAATGAACATGCCAAGCCCGGTACCCCCGTAATTACGGGTGGTGGATTTGTCTTCCTGGGAGAACTTGGTAAAGATCCGGTCGATATATTCCTGTTCGATACCAATACCCGTGTCAATGACACTGATTGAAATAGTTTGGTCCTTTGCCCCTTCTTTTTCCACTTTACAAATTATGCGGATCAACCCGCCCGGTGTAAATTTCACCGCGTTGGTAAGCAGGTTCAGCAGGATCTGTTTGATCCGGTGCGGGTCACCGGTATGACTGGCAAACAGGTTGCTGTCGATCTCGGTCAGGATACGGATATTTTTTTCCTCAGCTTTCTGGCGCAGGAGGTCCACCATCAGCTGGATGACTTCACGGAAAGAGAAATGTGTCTGATCGAGCGTTAGCTTCCCGGCTTCGATCTTGGATGTGTCCAGGATATCATTGATCAGTACCAGCAGGTGTTCGGAGGCGGCATGGATGGTCTGTACAAATCCATGTTCTTTGGACCGCATATCGGATTTCAGCAACTGGTAACTCAGGCCGATAATGGAATTAAGTGGTGTTCTGATTTCATGACTCATATTGGCCAGAAAACTCTGGGTGTGTTTTTCGGCAGTTTCGGCCCGTTTCAGGGCGGTGATCAGGTTTTTCTGATTCAGTACCGCATCGGTGATATCGGTGGCAATACCGGAAACTCCCAGCACCTGTTCGTTGAAATCAAAAAGCGGGAAGAGTTCAACAGAAAAGGTCCGGACGCTGTCTTTTACAGCGATATTCTGCCGGAGCCGGCAGGGCAATTTGTTTTTTATCACCTGCATTTCTTTCTGCCGGTAGTGGTTGCCATGGCCGGGCCCGAATAATTCCGCATCTGTTTTACCGGTGATCGCTGCTTCCGGCAGGTTCAGTAATTCACAGAATTGCCTATTGGCATGGATATACCGGCCTTCTGTGGATTTGATAAAGATGACCTGTGGGCTGTTGTCCATGATCGACTGGAACAACTGGTAGAGGTATTTTTTTTCATTTTCCAGCTGGTAGCTTTCCGTAATGTCTTTTGTAATGCAATGGAATCCGGCCGGAATGCCCTGCTGGGTCACCAGTACCGCGGTTTGTTCCATCCAGCGGGTTTCCCCATTCTTACAGATGGCCGGGAACCGGATCTGTGTTTCCACCAGGGAACGGCGTATCGCATCCTCATAAAACCGGATCAGCTGGTCACGCCACCCGGGATCTACAAGTTCCAGGTAATTTCTGCCCAGCAATTCTTCCCCGCTGTAGCCGGTCACCCGGGAGGCCTGTTCATTTACAAAAGTGAAACGGCCTTCCATATTCGTCGTGAAGATGATGGCACCGGATTCATCGATGATCTTCTTGTATTTTATTTCATTGATCTGGGCTTCTTCTTCGGCCATTTTCCGCCGCTGGATATGGGAGTTCAGCCCTGTGAGGAGGAAATAAAAGACCAGGAAGGAGAGGATGGCAAAACCCAGGGCGATCAGGTACTGCTTCGTATAGGTTTGCTCCACGTTGCCGATCTCCCCGGCGAAGAATTTTTGTTGCAGGTTGTTAACGGCCATCAGCTGGCTGCCAATCTGCTTATTGATTTCTTCCTGCTGCTTTGTAAAACCGGCGCCGGCCAGGGTGTCCGTCCTATCTCGGAAAAGATAGGCGGATTGCAGGCTCAGTTTACGGTCCACTGCTTGCTTGAGTGTGAGAATGCCGTTGTTTAGTTCGTCGTGGCGGATGCGGGTGAAGGAAGGATCATTAAAAAGTTTTGCAAGGGAGGCTGAGTCCGATCTGAATTCATAAAGATAACGGGAAGAACCGGAGTTCGCTTTTGCCGACAGGTTGTTGTCCAGCTTCAGCAATTCAAACCGGAGCTGGTTCAGGTTTTTGGAGAAGCGGGCGGTGGTTTCCACCGCATCCACGTTTTGCCGGTTGTTTACATTAATACTCTTGAATTCCCAGAGAAAAAACGCGAAGATGAAGAATAGGAAAAAGAGTAAGAATATTACATACTTATGGGTTTTCATCAAGGGATCGGATTTGGTGCTACTAACGTTGTAAGTTTAAAAAAATGTTTCTCAAAAACCAGTACTGTCCGGGGATTTCCGTCAATTTCATGGTTAACACTTAGAGGAACCTACTGATATGTATTAGCCTGATTTTTCCGGGTAGTCCCGCGTTTTTCGGGAAACGCCGGGACGAAAAAGGGAGGGGCTGTAACTTTTTCCCGGGGAATGGCGTCCGGTTTTAATTAACGCGTATGAAGAAACTTTCTGTTTTGTTTGTGCTGCTGGTTTTTTTTGCCGGCTGCCGTAAAAAAACGGCTGCCGATACCCGCAGTTTTTATATGGGAGTGACTCCCTGGCCGGCTGATTTTACCGATGCGGAACTGGGGAATGCCTATACCTTTATTTCCGGAAATTGTGATATGGTATCCCATCATTTTGATGACGGGGTCCCCTGGGAGGAAGCCTGGCAGCAACAGGCCATGCCGGTTCAGTTGCAACAGGAACTGAACACCCGGATTACGAAGACGGCACCCGGGAAAAAGATTTTGCTGAGCGTGGCCCCGTTGAACCTGACCCGCAAAGAAAAAGCGGAATACTATACCAGGGCGGATGTGGGGATCACGGATAGTATCAAACAGTACTGGCATTCGCTGGCATTTAATGATCCGAAAGTGATTACTGCCTATGTACGTTATGTGAGTTGGCTGATTGACCGCCTGCATCCTGATTTTGTGAATTACGGGGTGGAGAGTACGGTGGATACCTGGGATACCCATTCTTTTGACTTGTATAAATTATTCCTGGCGGCAGTTTATACGCAACTGAAATCCCGCTACCCGGCTCTTCCGTTTTTTGTCAGTTTTATGGTATATGAAGATCCACTGGCTCTGTCCCTTGCTTCGCAGTTGCTGCCTTACACAGATTATATAACCCTGAGTGCCTATCCTTATACATCGGTCAGCTCATCAGCCAGCGGAAATACCGACCCCGCTTTATTCCCTGCCGATTATTTTACCCGGTTCCCGGACCTGGCACCGGCCAAGCCCTTTGCGATTGCAGAGACCGGTTATATCGCGGAAGACCTGGATATTCCTTCGTTCAGTTTACACCGGCAGGGTACCGCTGCCTGGCAAAAAGCCTATCTCGAAAAAATCTGCACATTGGCCAATGAACGAAAGGCCAGGTTCATCATCTGATTTTGCCATAAAGATTATGATGCGGGCAATAGAACCTTGCAGAACCTGGGTCTCTACCAGGACCTGTTCGGGTTATGGGAGGATACCGGCCTGGTGGATGAAGCAGGGAATGAACGGCAGGCATTCGGGAGCTGGATGAATTGGTTGAACCGCAGGAAAACAGATGAGTGATCGGCCTGGTACAGTAAGACCTCCGGAATCAGCGGGAAAATTCATGCTAAGCAGGTAATTAAAGCGGTATCGCGTTAATGGACAAAATTGCCATCCCCCGGGATGGTTTTTTTTAAAAAAAAAGGGAAGGCCGGTTACAAAACAGATCCGGGTGATGACAAATAATATATAAATCACCTGAATGAAAAGAAAAATTGTACTGCTGCTGGCTGCCCGGTTATTATTCAGTACCGTTTTGTTTGCCCAGACTCCCTGGAAAAACTGGAACACGGCACAACTCAACCTGTCCCTGACCCGGAAAATGGACCTGCGGATCTCGCATCTCAGGGCTTTCGATCTGGCCAACGGCTTTCAGAAGGATTTTAACCAGTCTTCGCTGCACCTGGGATATGAACTGACCCGGAAATGGAGTATCAGCGCGGGCTATGTACTGGGGGGCAATAATACCCTTTCTGATGGCAGCAGCCGTGTTACGGCCCGGGTGGGATATAAAATGAAATTAGCTAAAGTCCTGAACTGGTCAAACAGTATCCAGGGCGAGTTGCACGCTGCTGCTGAAACAAGATACCGGAACAGGGTGGTCTGGAATACCCGGCTGGCCCCCCGGAAAAGACTGGATTTTCTGAACCTGATGCCATCGGCTTCCTACTCCCTGTTCTATAATATTGGTGGGAACAGCATTCAGTATTATGATCAGAAAACAGGGGCTCCTACAGTACGGAAATCTCCCGATGGATTTCACCGGGGTCGCCTGATGCTGAACCTGAACTCAAAAATCACTAAACAATTATCCGTTTCCCTTTATTATATGGGCCAGCGGGAATTCAATTTGTTCACCCCGGAAGACCGGAAAATGAATATCGTCAAACCGGCCACCGGAAGGATTGTACGGGCCTTTGATGATTTCAATGTCGCCGGCCTGACACTCACCTACGATATCAATCTTTATCATTCCAATAAAAAATAAAAACATGGAAAACAGGATTAAAAGAACCTATATCTGCAAAGATGTGAATGCGCACAGTATTGACAGTAATCTACCGGAAGGATATGTACCGGTAGCGGGGGATGTAGCTGTCTTTGAAGTACTCCGGATCGGCAAGCACAAAAATGTGCAGGGCAGCACCCGGCGCAATATCACGATCATGCCGGGCGATATGATCATGGCGGCCTTCGGTACCCGCTATGCCACGGAACAATTCGAAGGCTACCTGCCCGATCAGGTAAACCAGGAACTCCATATCCTCGGTGCGGGAGGAACAGTGGGCGTACTGGCCAGTATGCATTATAAGTTTAAGGATATCGGCCCGACCACCCTGCGTTTTGCAGGCTTTGCCAAAGATCATTATGGGAAGGTTATCAATACCAAAGAGATCAAGCAGAAACTCAGGGTAAAATTTTCCGGGGCCGCCGCCGCAGCCACCAAAGTGATCCTTTCCCTGGGTTCTTCCATGGACAGCGGTAAGACCACATCCGCCGCGTATTTTGTACATGGATTGAAGAAAGCCGGCTTTACTGTAGCGTTTATTAAACTTACCGGTACCGTATATACGAAAGATGCCGACCTGGCCAGCGACCTGGGGGCGGATATAGTGAGCGATTTCGGGGATTTTGGTTTTCCCTCCACCTATATGTGTGAAGAAGAAGAACTGCTGGACCTCTACGAATCGGCTTTATCCGGGGTGCTGATTAAAAGACCGGATTATGTGATCATGGAGATCGCGGACGGGTTATATGAAAGAGAAACCAAAATGCTGCTGACCTGCGCCCGTTTCCGGCAAACGGTGGAGGCGGTCATCTTTTCCGCGGGCGACAGCCTGGCGGCCATTAACGGGGTCCAGACCCTGAACGCCTGGGGATTTTTTCCCTCTGCGCTTTGCGGATTGTTTACGGCCAGTCCCCTGCTGATGCGGGAAGTAAAAGAAAATACAGCTGTTCCGGTATATGATATTGAACAACTCAGTACCGGCGCCACCGCGGCTAACCTGGTAAATCAAAAACACTGGCGCCGGGCCATTAACTGATGGAAGCAATACAAACCCTTGCGCCTGAAGCGGACCGGGTACTACGGACTGAACCGGTAAAACAGAACCAGGCCCGCTCCTCTTTTCTTCGTGCGTATCTTTTTTCGCATAAAGGAGGGATCAGCCTTGTTGTGCTGGCCGGGCTGCTCAGCAGCCTGTCGAGTTTTCTGCTGACCCTGATCATCGGCGATTTTTTTATGCTGCAGTTCCAGACCGGGAGCAGCAAGGGAAAACTGCTGGCCTGGCTGGGTATCCGGCTTCATTCGGTTCAGGATTTCTTCTGGGTATTTGCAGTGCTGCTTCTTTTTAAATTCGTCTGCAGTTTTTATGAAGGCTACCTGTCGGCGCGGCAGGGAGAACGATTTGTAAAATCGATCAGGCACAGTCTCTTTACTGCGCAGATCATGGCCCCGGCTGAACAGTTCGCCGGGAAGCCATTTGGCAACTACCTGCTCCGCTACAGCAATGACCTGAAGGCGGTACAGCACTGCCTGACCCGCGGGGTACTGGGCGGCATCAAACATTTATTATTTATGCTGACCGGTTTATTTCTCCTGTTGCGGATCAATCTATTGCTGGGACAGATCAGTGCCGGTTTGCTCCTGCTGATTTTAACTGCAATGGCCGTTTTATCCGGACAGCAAAGAAAATATATTCGCGAAAGCAGGACGAGGCGAAGCAACCTGCTTGCATTTGTAACCCGCTCTTTCAGCCGGTTCCGCCAAATGAAAAAAGAGAATACCGAGGATCAGGTGCTGGATAAGTATGAGCGGAGGGCTGACCTGCTGTACAAAGCCAACCTGGCCAACGGCAGGGCAGAGAGTTTTATTCAGTCAGTTGCCTACCTGTTGCAGTTCGGGATGATCGGTTGCCTGCTTTGGGTAATGACGGTAAGAACGGCTGGTTATTCCGCAGCGGATGGGTTGATCGTGGTACTGTTGCTCCTGCTGATGCAGGGGGCGGTACGCAACCTCCTGAAAGTGCCTTCCTATCTGAATAAGGGCCGGATTTCACTGGATAAGATCCGGGAGCTGACCACGCAGCAGCCTTCATTCCCGGCTTCCTGAGGTTGCATCCGTCTTCTCATTCGGCCCGCGGTAATCCGTTGTATTGACCGGGAAATGCCGCGTATAAATATTGGATTGCTGAAATAGGTTTTTCAGCCAGACCGCAGTCTCTTCAAATCCCTTTCCATCCCGGCTGTCATAGTCATTCAGCACCAGCCCGTTTGCTTCTTTCATCATGGACTGGGGATCGTCCAGGTAATAGTAGAGCACGGCCAGGTTGAAATAACTGGCATAACGGATCTTCCGGTCATGTCTTTTGGAAGAAGGATACAGCGTGCGGATCTTTTCAAAATAACTGATCACGGGTTTCATTTGTTCACGCACTCCTTCAATCGGGGTATTGGCATCCATATTGAACAGCACTTCGCTCATCCGGCTAAACATTTCACGCCAGGCCTTGTATTCGGGATGTTTACGGCTGTCAATGATCCACATATAATCATTTGAGAAGACTTCCCTGAACCCAAAATTATCGCTGATCCTTTCGCTCAGGTAATGCATGGCCCGGTTCACCGCACGTTGGTAGAGGTCTTTGGTGACAGCCAATGAATTCACCAGGAAATACCCTTCGGCCACCGGTTTAATGGCGAATTCGGGACTGTTGTAAACCTGTTTATTTTGCCGGGAGGCCAGTTCCTGATCCATGATATGCATTCCTTTGTAATCCTCAATGCTGGCGGTGGCGGCAAAGCTGTACACGACTTCCTGGTGATAGTAGGTACGGGTGCCGGTAATGACCCCGCTTATGTTTTTCACTGATTCCGTTCTTTCCTTCACCGAAAATGATTCGGGCAGCAGGTCGCCCAATTTTACCCGGATCCCGATATGCCCGTC
Organism: Sphingobacteriales bacterium; assembly: GCA_016192105.1. GTDB lineage: Bacteria > Bacteroidota > Bacteroidia > Chitinophagales > Chitinophagaceae > JJ008. The sequence goes on from JACPUV010000054.1 coordinate 80,309, forward strand.
CTGCGACAGTTTTTTCCAGCCTTCCAGCATTACTGAATTTTCGGGTGATAGGTCCTGCAGGAAGGGCTCCATCATTTTGGTGCCTTCCACCTGTACATGGTAAGTCCGGTAGGTACTGTCAAGCTTAAACTGGGGCAGGGACCGGTAATGCACGGTAAAATTGTACTTGTCAAGATCTACTGATCTCTGGGCGGCCAGCAAAAGGGGAGCAATAAAAAATGCTGATAAGTATAGTTTTTTCACGATCCGGATTTTATGTACAAAAAACGCCGGGAGAAGAGATATATTTCCTGACCTGCCGCATAATACAGGAAATTTTGCCCCCGGGTATCGTAGTTTTTCAGGGAATCCACGATTGGACTGTTGTTAGCTGGAATGAATGAACCGCACGGGAGGTAACCGATCGCTATTGTTCCACATCCACTTTGATCATCCAGTTGCCTTCCTCATTCAGCTCAATACGGGCCTGGGCCAGTTGCTGGGCGGACTGGTCCCGTTCAAATGTAAAGACGGCGCGGAAGGGGAACCGGATATGCCGGATCACATAGCGGTTGGTGATTTTAGAAGAAGTGTCGGATACCAGTTCGGTATAATTGCCTTCAATCAGCTGAATGTCCCGGAGCTGAGATTTAGGCAGCATGGGCATTTTGAAAGTGGAGCCTCCGGCCGTGGTATTTTTTACAACGAGGGAGATTTCGGGAACGAGGTTGTTCATTTTTTTAATACTGATACTGGTGAAATTATTGGTCAGCATTTCCATCTCGTATGGCTTTTCGTATTTGCCCCTGTACTCGCCGTCTTTAAAAAAGCCGGTCAGTATTTCCGGTTGTTCCTTCCCGTTATTATTTTTCCGGCTGCGTGTTCCCGGGCCGTCGGGCTTGCCGTCTTTCCATTCGCCCTCATACCAATCCCCGTTCTTCCAGGTGTACCGGCCGCTTCCGTAGGGCACCCCTTTTTTAAAATGCCCGGTATAACGGTCCGTCCCGGTGGCAGTTCCCTCTCCGTCAGCTAAACCATTCTTACAGCCACCGCTATAGGTTCCCTTCAGGGAGTCGGTCAGCACCCGGCAGTCCTGGGAAAAAATAAAGGGTGAACCGGATAAGAAAAGGAGGAGAAACAGCCAGGTTTTCATGACGCTGATTTTTTTAAAGGTAGCTAATACCGGTAAATCCGCTAAAGACAGGTGGAAGTGTCACCGGTGTAACTGACCGCTATCAGTTGCGCTTTTGATACAAATCCGGGGAAGGAACCCTCAATTGCGATAATTTGCATTCCAATACCGGGGCCATGTTTAAAGGACTGAACCATACAGAAGTAAAGGAACGATTGTCCCGTTTTGGCTATAATGAACTGCCTTCCGCCCGGCCGAAGAATATCTGGAGAATTGCACTGGAAGTGTTCCGGGAACCCATGTTCCTCCTGCTGATCAGTTGCGGACTGCTCTACATGATCCTGGGGGATTACCAGGAAGGGATCATCATGCTCTGCACGATCTTCATCATCATCTTTATCACGTTTTATCAATACAGGAAAACGGAAAGGGCCCTGGAGGCACTGAAAAAAATGGCTTCGCCCCGTGCCCAGGTGATTCGGGATGGAGCAGAGTCCCGTATCCCCGGAAGGGAAGTGGTGCCGGATGATATACTCGTACTGAATGAAGGGGACCGGATCGCAGCGGATGCGGTACTCCTGGAAACCCTCAACCTGACGGTGGATGAGTCCCTGCTCACCGGCGAATCAGTGGCCGTATCCAAAGTTCCTGGAAATGGTTCAGCGGGAGACAATAACCGGGTATTCAGTGGTACCCTGGTGGTGCAGGGAAGTGGCATCGCGAAGGTCACTGCAACCGGCCCGGCAACCCAATTCGGCAGGATAGGGATATCCATCAGCCGTATCAGAGAGGAAGAAACCAAACTGCAGCAGGAGATGAAAGCACTGATCAGGCGCCTGTTTATCGCCGGTGTTTTTATCAGCCTTGCTGTGGTGGTCCTGTTCTACATTACGCGGGGTAATTTTATCCAGTCGTTGCTCAACGGGCTCTCATCCGCCATGGCTATTCTGCCGGAGGAATTTCCGGTGGTGCTAACCGTTTTCCTGGCCCTGGGTGCCTGGCGCTTATCCCGGAGAAATGTGCTTACCCGGAAATCTTCCGCGATCGAAACACTGGGATCGGCTACCGTGCTGTGCGCCGATAAAACAGGTACACTTACACAGAATAAAATGGAAGTGTCCGTTCTTTATGATGGGCATAATATGTATTATGCGGATTCGTTCCGGAGTGAAGATGGCTTCGATCCACTGCTGATCCGGATGGCGAACCAGGCTTCCCGGCCGAATTCTATTGACCCGATGGAAATGGCCATCCGCGAATTGCATGACCGGTTTTACGAACCGGGCACGGATGAGCTGACCTTTATACGGGAATACCCGCTGAGCCGGGAAATGATGGCGATGAGTCGCGTGCTGCAGGATCCGGTAACAGAGGAAAATGGGTTCTCCATATTTGCAAAAGGCGCTCCCGAAAGTATTTTCATATTGTGCAGGTTGTCGGACAGTGAAAAAGAGAATCATCTCCGGGCGTTGAAAGCTATGGCAGATGAAGGGTACCGGGTGATCGGTGTGGCGATGGCCGAGTACAGGAAACCGGAACTTCCCGAGGAGCAAACTGATTTTGAATTCCGGTTCCGGGGACTGGTCGGGCTGGCTGATCCGATCCGCCCGGAAGTGAAAGAGGCCGTCAACGATTGCCGGACGGCCGGTATCAAAGTCATTATGATTACGGGTGATTACGCTGCCACAGCGGCCAGTATCGCCAGGCAGATCGGTTTACCGGAAGGAGAATGTATCACCGGACCGGAATTAAACCGGATGAGTGAGGAAGAACTAAGAGAACGGATTCCACGCGTGAATATTTTTGCCCGCGTGGTACCGGAGCAAAAACTGAGGATTGTATTGGCCCTGAAAGCCAACCGCGAAATTGTAGCCATGACGGGCGATGGGGTGAACGATGCACCTGCGCTGAAAGCGGCCCATATCGGGGTGGCCATGGGTAAGAAAGGAACCGATGTGGCCCGGGAAGCTTCTTCCCTTGTGCTGCTGGATGATCAGTTTTCATCGATCGTATCCGCGATCCGCTCCGGCCGCCGGATCTTTGATAACCTGCAGAAAGCCATGTCCTATATCCTGGCCATCCATATACCGGTTATCGGGCTGACTTTATTACCGGCTTTTTTCCCTTCGCTGCCGGTCTTGCTGATGCCATTGCACATTGTTTTCATGGAAATGATCATTGACCCCGTATGTTCTGTAGCCTTTGAATCGGAACAGGAAGAAAAAGGGATCATGAACCGGCCTCCCCGGGATCCGTCAGTTGCTTTTTTCGGGGTACGAAAAATCCTGAACAGTTTCCTGAGCGGAATCCTGTTACTGGCAATGGTGGCAGGTGTTTATTTTTTATCCTTGCAGGAAGGACATACGGAAGGAGAAGTAAGGGCGATTGCTTTTTCCGCGCTGATCACCGGGAATATTTTTTTAATCCTTACCCAACTTTCCAAAACAAGAAATGTATCGGCCGTGCTGGCTGAAAAAAATTATATACTGATCTTTATCTTGCTGTCGGCCTTTATCATGCTGCTCCTGACTCTTTTTGTTCCGGCCCTGCGGCAGGTTTTTAGTTTTGCATTCCCGGGTACCCGCCATTTTATACCCTCCCTGGCCGGTTCCCTGCTGGTACTGACCCTCCTGGAAACTATTAAAATCAGCCGGTCAAAAAAAAGGGCAGCGACCGGCTGAATAATTGAGGCTATGGTTTTTTATAAGCCGGGCATCCCCCGATCTTAATGTCTTTTATCAGCAACCGGCCCGAGATAACGGCGGCTGCTTCGTAAGACTTTGTCTGGCAGAAAGGACAGGCATCAATATGGCCTGCTGAATCTATATACAGGATCCGTTCCCCGCCGGACAGGCAACCCAGTCTCCGCTGGTGGTACCCATGGTACAGGAAAACAGGGTAATCCCGGCAGTTGTGGTTGAAATTGATTTCCAGGTAAAATTTTTCCAGCAACGCTGTTTCCGCTGCAGTTAATACTACCGGCTGATCCTGGTAATGCCCCACCGCTTTGGGTTCGAGCACCTGTACAAAACAAACACCGAGTTTACGGGCCAGGTTTGCATAGCTCCACAGGTTGGCCTGCGTGATGAAGGAGCGGGTCGCACAGAGGGAAAGAGCGGTAACCAGCCCGGCTCTCCGGGCATTGCTGATCGCCGCGACCACATGGTTATATGCCTGTGCGGAACCCCGGAACAGGTTGTGCAGGACCGGGTCAAAATGATCGAGACTGATGATCACACCGGTAGCGCCGGCTTCTTTTAACCGGAGGGCATTTTCTTCTGTAATATTCAAACCGGAACTCAGTATATAAAATTCATGTAATAGGCCCGCCTGGCTGATGATTTCGGTTAGCCGGGCCAGCTTTACCATTGGTTCACCGCCGGTGAGGTGGAACTGGGCACAACCTTCAGCACTGAATTTTTTTACCAGTTGCACCAGTTGTTCGGTAGAAAAAATTTCTTCCCGGTTCAGGTTGTTCCATTCAAAACAATGTTCGCATTTCAGGGGGCAGCGGTTGGTGATCGCCAGTTGCAGCACCTGCAGCCGGTTCACGGGCTGTTTGTGCGGGGTGATATAATTCAGTTCAGTCCGGATATACCGGTTGAATAACGCGGACGGATAGCCGGGAATATACACACTGAAATAGTATTTGCCTCCTGCTTTGATACAACGCCGGATCTCTTTGCGGCCATTCATCGCCTGCCTGAATTGCAGCAGTTTCCGGATCGTGGCAATGGCTTTCAGCGGGGACCGGTAGCATTGCAGAGCCGTTAGCAGGAATGTGAACTTCACCCGGATATCCACCCATCGTCTTTCCCATCTGCTGACCACCGGTACCGGGGTGGTTTTCCTATTCAGCCGGGGCACTATTTCCGTTTCTCCCGGATTATATAATGAGGCCGTTTGTTTTGCCATTTGTCGTTTTTATTGATTATTCAGGGCGATGATACTGTGTTCTTTCGGGATCTGCAGGTAACGGTCGAGGCTGAACCGGGCCATGGCTCCGGGTTCCCTGAATTTGTTCAGGGTGGCCATCTGCGGTTTTCCGCTGTATTCCCGTATCGGTTCGTAATAACCTTTGGTATGCAGGATAACTGAATAAGTATAACCGGGAAGGGCCTGCCTGTTCCAGTCGTAGGTTATAATGGCATAATTGCCCGCTTCCGGCTGACTGAGGTAAAGGTCATCCCCGCTTGCCAGTTCTTTCATCACGGAAATGCCCTTTTCATCCACAGCTCCGGAAGGATGCAGGCGGGTTACGGGGTAAACAGTATTCGCTGAATAATCGATGGCGGCATAATCCAGTTCCCAGAACATAAACCCGGTACTCAGCCGGATTTCCAGTGTTTCAGCGCCCCGTTCACCGGGAGTAAAGGGGATCACGATTGTCCGGTTTGCCAGCGGTCCCGGGGTTTTTATTTTCCGGATCTCTTTCCAGCCGGTTGAGATCTTCATTGCAACAGTCAAAGGAATTTGCTGTTCTTCCGTCCAGCGGATCATTTCAGCAGCCGGCCGGTTTTTTTGTTGTTGCTGCCAGCTGGTATAACTGCTGCCAAAGTTGCGGGTGAATTCCCCGTATAAATAATCGAACCAATAGGAATTTTTCAGGTGCAGGATCAGTCTTGCGGGACCTTCCCCGGTATATTTCGGGAAGGACAATTGCAATTCGTTGATGCCGGAGGGATCCGTCGTGTCATTGAAGCTGCAATACAGATCATCCTTCCGGCTGATGGAATTCAGGACAGCGGCCCGGTTGTTCAGCGAGGCAGCCAGGGGAGTAACGGGTTGTTGCACGGAGTACCACTGCCCGTCGTCAGTTGCATATACCGCTACATGAGCCGGGTGTTCTACCAGCAGCAGGTCGGCAAAATTGGTGAATTGCCTTTCCTTTAATTCGTTGCTGATGCGCAGTTCATACCGGCCTTCTACCGGCGCGGCTTTTAGTGGTATATAATCCTCCCTTTCCAGTTGCGCATTGACGGCGCCCCCGAATAATTCACCCTGCAGGTTAAACTGGCTCCCGTCATTCACACTGATAAAGGGACATGAACTTTTGGTAAGCGCGATGATCACCCCGGCCAGTACCATTACCCCCAGCCCGATCCCGATACCGCCGAGCACATAACTGGAATTGGTTTTTTTCCGGTCATGCTGAATGACTTCAATCTTGCTGATCTGGTCCAGCGGGAGTACCCAGGTACGGGTGCTGTCAATGGAAATATTTTCCTGCACATAGATGTGCACTTCATTCAGGATCGTACCACTCTCGTCATCCTTGTATTTGAAATTATTTCGTTCCGTATTTAAATACAACTGGTGGGATGGATCCACCGCCGACAACCGTCCCGACAGGGTGAGACTTGTTTTATCCACCACGATCTCCTTCAGCGCATAACTGGATCCTCCTTTATGCAGAATAAAATATTTCTGGGGACTGTTTGCGGTGATAAACTGGCCCGAGCCGGAGGGGCTGCCAGTGTTTTCCGTGACCGGCATAAAATAACGGTGACAGGAAACGAAACTGAACAACAACAGGGCCATAATACTAACAAGGCCGGCGGGGTTGAACAAACGGTCTGACATATACCGGGATTTAGAAGATGATGAAAACCCTTTCTCTTCAAAGAGCCGGTTGAATCACAGTTCAAATATTACATTCATAATGCAGGGAAAACAATGACGCTGCTCAGGAAGCACGGCGGTTGCTGTGAAATAATAAGGATGAATACAAGGGCCGGTTGTTTTATCCCGGTTGGGACGGGCGCCGTGTCAGAGTTGTTTCAAGTAGCTGATCTTGAAGATGGAATGGTCTTCGGTTTGCCTTTTGAGGGCTGTATTGTCAAAGCCCCGGTGGTTGAATACCACGTAAATGTAAGAGAGCGGTTCGTATTCCCAGGAGAAACGAATATTATAATTGGCCAGGTTATTCTCTGAATTTTGCTGGTAAAAACCAATCAGTTGCATCCGTGGGTTGAGGGCAATTCTCCCGGATAAACTGTAGAGGCTGACCTGTTTATCTGTAAGCGGGTCCCCCACATTTTTAAACTGGTTCTGGTTGTATTGTGCCTGCAGGCTGACATGGGGTGAGGGGGCGAATTGTAAATGAAGGTTGGCGGTATTCAGTTTTCCGTTGAAATAATTTCCCAAAGTATAGTCCACCCCGCCACTGAGCTTTTTGGAGGGGTCGGTGCTGTAATAAAACTGGTGATTGATATAGGTATAATCACCGGGCTGGATGTCAATGCCCAGGGGCGAAAAGGTTTCCGTGAGCCGCTGAAAACTATGGTTGATAATATAGCCCACGAATCCGCCGTTCTGGAAATTCAGCCAGACCGGGTTCAGGGAAATGGTTCGTTCGGTCAGTTTCCCGGTGGATGCCTGGTGATACATTTCGAACCAGGCGCCCGGTTCAAAAGCGCGAATCAGTTTTGGTAAGGGCAGCTTATGACCCCGGTAATACCAGAAAACGCCTGGTGTGGTGGCGATCACATCAGTACGCGAAACAAAACCCAGTTCGGGGTTGAAATTTTTTGATACAAATGACTGGGTCCACCAGAATTTCCATTGGTTGTTGACAAAAAAGTACTGGGCGAAGCCGGACATTCCCTGTTTACCAGTGGCACTGGTGCTGGAATGGGTCAGCATCATATTCAGTTGGTGTGATTCGCTCAGGCGGAAAAACCCATCTACCGTGCTGACAATATTATGTCCCCCGCTGTTGTTCTTCGCGGTGATCAGTGCCCCGATCCGGTTTAACCGGCCCAGGTTCTGGGAAAACCGGCCAATAAAGAAATCTGTTCCGGGCATGGCCCCCGATCCCTGCTGGTGCATAAGCATGGCTCCCAGGTTATTTTTTGAAGAACGATAGACAAATCGTCCGCCGGCATCAATGGGAATGGGGTTACCTCCGTCGTCCAGCCCGATTCTCCGGCTGAAAAAAGGCTGGATGCGCATACTGCCGCCCGAAAAATCTTCTGCAGGGGCCACACCGGTACCAAAGAGGGAAGCATTTTCAAGAAAGAACTGCCGCCGTTCGGGAAAAAAAACGGAAAAGCGGGTTACATTATTTACCTGCCGGTCGGCATCGGCCTGGGCAAAATCGGTATTAAAAGTGAGGTCAAGAATACTGTGCGGTGTAATGGCCCATTTGACATCACCCCCATACCTAACCGAAGTTTTGTCCGGTTGGGTACTGGTAAAATTATGGTATTTGTCATAGGAGGTCAGCAGGTAAGGTTGTATCCGCAGGTTTCGCCCCGGCGGGGGCGGCCGCAGGTTTGTCAATTGCCCGGAGTAAGCCATCCGTAAAAAAGAAAAGGAACGCGGGTAGGCGGAAAAAGCACTGATCTCATTCGTCAGGCGCCTGTTCCGGTAAATATTAAAACCCCAGTGCTGCAGGCTATCCCTGCTGCGGGGATACCGCAGGGTCTGCCAGGGAACGGCCATTTCCGCATACCAGCCGGAATCGGTACGGGTGGTTCTGACTTTCCAGAGACCGTCCCAGTCAAGATCGGTGTACATATCATCAAAATTCAGCAGGTCCCTTTGCACACCGTAGGCATTTGTATAAAGGGCCATGGAATTCCGCTGGTCATTAAAGCCATCAAAGGAAAGGCCCACATGATCGTGCTGGCGCTGGTTGAAATCCCTTTTGTAATCGGTGGCGCGGATCGCCTTTTTGCCCAGAGAGTCGCGGCAATAAATACCAAAATACAGGTACTGCCTGTTATACAGCACCCGGACCGTTGTTTCAAAATTCGGCCTCATTCCCTGGAGCGGGTCGATTTGGATAAAAGCGGGAGAGGGCCCGGCCAGGCTCCATTCTTTATCATCCAGCCGGCCGTCAATATGGAGGCTGCTGCTGACCGGGATGGCTTTCAGTTCCCTTCGCAGGGAGTCCGGCCTGAATACGCCGGCATCCTGGGAAAGAACGGTCATGCCGGTGGCTAATAAAAATATGCTAAGGGACCCCTTCCTTTTCATAAAAGGGGACAAGATAAGGAAAAGGGTTTTTGCCCGTTAACCGGTTATATAAAAATGGGGGCCTCCCCGCAGGTTAAAAAGGGAAGGGGCTGCACCCGCTCTCAGGTTGGATACAGCCCCTGTTGTTCGTTAGGAATAGCACGGACGTAAAATTTTCAGGCAGCAGCCGGGAGGTTCGGAAAGCTGAATGCAATGACCGTCTGGTTTTTCTGGCGGCGGGTGACGCCGACAAAGCCGCCAATTTTATTAGCCTCAACCCTGATCCGCTCTGAAACAATATTTTCGGTTCCGTATTCCGATTCGTGGTTATCGTAAATATGTATCAGCATTACATTGCTGTATTCCTTGGCCGAAATACGGATGCAACTCTTACCGGTTTCACTGAGCACATTCTGGAACAGGTTGTCCAGTACATTGATCACGATACTGCGGTCAGCATTCAGCGGTAAGCTGCCCTGTACTTCGTTGATGAAAAAACTTTCTTTTCTCACCACTTCGTGCAGTTTTACATTGATGAGGGCATTTACCAGCCGTTTCAGGGGTACTTGTTTTTCCTGCTGCCTGTTTTCGTTGTTTACGGTTGCGCTATCCATAACGTAAGTTTTAAAGGGTGGATGTTTTTCATGCCGGGTACGGATTAACGGTGTTTTCAGGGACAGGGTTCCGGGATTCTTTTTTCATGGACAGGATTTCATAACGGGTCTGTTTTTTCAACGGGTACGGATGTTTTCGGTGACACCTTTTCTTTCCTGTTTTTCACGGATTCGGTTTCAAAAGAAGAGGTGCGCGGAACCGCTTCTTTTCACACACAAAGTAAGGGCAGTCCGGATTTGTACGAAGTAGTTTATTCAATCATTTACTGGTAGTACTTCAACTACCATTCCGTAAAATACCTTTATAGCCGGTAAGGAAATACCTGTACCAATCCCCTGTTTGCTGTCGGTAATCATTCCGGCTGTTGATGCAAATCATCTTTCGGGGAAAAAGACCCGCTTGTTTTTTTTGGAAATTCGGTTATGCTGCATGGTGAAAACACAGAGGCCGTGGGACGACTGCCATAGGGTTGTCACCCACTTTTCGTTGATTTGTGCATAAAAAAATTACCGTATGGAAAAGACAGACCTGTTGAAGCAGTATAAGCCCTATTACAGTGCCACGGCAAAACCAGTACTTAGCCGGAACGGGCCGGTATCGTATATTTCCGTTTGTGGAAAAGGGGATCCGTCCGGACCGGTATTCGCGGAAAATATCGGCGCATTGTACAGGACCGCTTATACCATTAAAGCATATTGTAAAAAACAACAAAAGGATTTTACGGTTCCCAAACTGGAAGGCCTGTGGTGGTACGATGAAAAAAAATACGGATCGCATACGATGGCGGCTGCCCCCGGGCATATACCAAGGGAGGAATGGGAATACCGGCTACTGATCCGGATGCCGGGATTTGTGCGGGCCGAAATGCTGGTACAGGCCAGGGAAACAATTATATCTCTTAAGGAAATGAAAAGCGCCCCGGAGATTGACTGGTTCGTGATGGATGAAGGAGAAGTGATCCGGGTGCTTCATACCGGCCCTTTCGCCACTGAACCGGCAACACTGGGAAAAATTCAGGATTTTATGAAGGAGCGGGGATTGGTCCGAAACGGGCTGCATCATGAAATTTATTTATCGGATTTCAGGCGAACAGCTGCCGACAGGCTGAAGACGATTCTTTGTGAACCGGTAAAATGAAGAAAGCCGATCCGGAAAGTACCGGAGTCGTATTCGTCAATATTCCGTGTGAGGGTAACCGGGTAGGCTACCCTAAAAAAAGTTCCGGCTGAAAAGCCGGAACCGGTTACAAAATTAAAAGCTTGCATCATCTGCGCTGGGGCCATAGCTGCCGGGGATGGGTACATTGAGCAGCCGCAGGTACACACCCAACTGGGCCCGGTGGTGAACCACCTGGCAGAAACAGTCACGGAGGGTATCCAGTTTTGAATCCTTTGCAAGGATTGTATCTCCGTTGCGCATGGTCCAGGTCTCATTCAGCAACTGGTTGTCGCTGGCCGCTGCCAGGGCCTTTTTCCCCTTATCTAAGGAGGTTTCAAAGTACTGGATCAGGTCCGCGGGACTATTCACGGGATGGGGTTTGTAATCCATCTTGGCAAAATCCATTTCGGTTGTGTTCAGCACGGTCGGCGTCCAGCCTGGTATTTCCGCCACATGGGTGGCCAGTTGGCGGAGACTCATACTCTTTTCGTGGGGTTTCCAGTCATAGTGGTCCGCCGGTACCCGCTCCAGCATTTTCCGGGTGGTCGCAGATTCTTTTTCCATTTCTCGCAATAAAGATTCAGTAAACGTCATATTGATTGATTTTAGAACACAAAAAAAAGACAGCCCACTGACAGCCCTATGGCAGCCCGGAAAAAATTAATAATCCACCGGCAATTGTTTCATGTATTCGTTCAGGTCAATATGGGTATTTTTTTTGAAGGGAAGGCCGGTGTTGCTGATCTTTTTGATCCGGGAAACCCGGAAATCCCGGTATTCCCGCCGGGTATGGCACCAGGCGATCAGGTGCCAGTTAAAGGCATAGAAGATCAGGCCCACCGGCTCGGTTTTTCGTCTGCTGACCTCTTCTTTCTGGTTTATATATTCCAGTTCAATGATGGTTTTGTCCGCAATGGCATTTTGCAGGGCAGGGAGGTATTCAAAATTCAGGTGGAGCCAGGCGGGTTTCTGCAACCGGATCTTTTCATTCAGGAGTTCCAGTTTTTCTTTCTGTTGTCCTCTTAGTACAGACCGGACCTTATCCAGGAGGCTGGCATAATGTTTTTGCACGGACTGATCGGTAAAGCCGTTCACCAGGACTTCGATCAATAAAAGAGTATTGGCTTCCTCGGTACTGAAGGAAACAGGGGGGAGGAAATAGCCCTGCACCACAAAATAGCCTTTGGGGGCTTCAAAGCTCACCGGGATGCCGAGCTCCCCCAGGGCTTTGATATCACGATATACTGTGCGGATACTGATCGAAAATTTCTCAGAAATTTTTTCGGCCGGCACATATTTTCTGGATTGCAGCAAAGTGAGAATGCCCAGGAGGCGGTCCATCCGGTTCATGGCATAAATATAAGCGGAATCCCGCTGCTTATTGATTCAGTTCCTCTTTGAAGACCGGACCGGGAATATGGAAACCGGGAAGAAAGGACTCTCAATGAATGTATGCGGCATTTCCCGGTTTATTTATGGCTCATCCTGATCATATCTTGCCAGCAAAAGGGGAAGAAGCGCCCGGGTCTTCGTACCAGCCCGGCCCCCGTTTCTGTTTATTATAAAAATACTGCCGCTATACCAACCCCGCCCGGATTCAGCAGGGTGCCGGTTGCTCCCGGCTCTTTTGCTGCCTGGCTCAGGGCCCTGCCCCTGAAAAAAGAAAAAACTGTCTATTTATATAATGGATTGCCCAAAAAGAACCAGGCGGCCCAGTTTGCCGTGGTGGATATGCCCTGTGGCAAAACGGATTTACAGCAATGCGCGGATGTGGTGATGCGGCTGAGGGCGGACTATCTTTTTGAAACCCGTCAGTACAGGGCTATCCGTTTCACTGATTATGAAGGCGGGGTTTACGAATGGAAGAACGGAGGGGACCGGGCCAAATTTGAACGATACCTGGGTACTGTATTTGGTAGCTGCGGATCGGCCTCCCTGGAAAAACAGTTGCAACCGGTTCCTGATTTCAATGCTATTCAGGCGGGGGATGTACTTATCCGCGGAGGATTTCCGGGTCATGCCGTACTTGTTACGGATATAGCGGTCAATAAACAGGGCGTAAAACGCTTCCTGCTGGTACAGGGCTTCCAGCCAGCGCAGGATATTCACCTGCTGATTAACCCGGCCGGGGAGAAACCAGGTCCCTGGTATGCCATTCCCGATACGGGTGCCCTGTACACCCCGGAATGGATTTTCTATAAACACCAGTTGCGGCGCTGGTGAGTCAGCCGATAACCGCAGGGGTTTGTCAGGAAGAGGGCTTCCCGGTAAATCAGTAACTTACTGCATGAAAAAAATAGCCACCCTTTCCCTGCTTATTGGTTTTTCCGGTATTGTATCCGGTCAGACCGGTGAAACAAAAGGCTGGCCTTCTGCCGAGCGCTATGCTTTTATCACAGAATGCATCAAGTCTGCAAAGACCGGCATGAGTGAGGATACAGCCCGGTTTTATTGCTATTGCATGCAGTTCCGCGTGGAAGAAAAATACCCGGATATAGCAAAAGCCGTTACCGGGTTGGATTTAGAAACCCCGGAATGGAAGAAGATCATTCAGTCCTGTCCTGAATTTTGATACATTGCGGTAACTTATGGATACGCTCACGCATATCGCCCTGGGCGCTTGCCTGGGGGAAAGTTTTGCCGGGAAAAAATTAGGTAAAAAGGCCCTGCTCTGGGGTGCGCTGGCCCAGAGTGTGCCGGATATTGATTTTATAGCGGCAACATGGACCAGCACATCCGAGAATTTACTGGCTCACCGGGGATTTACCCATTCCTTTCTTTTTGCCGCATTGATCACTCCCTTGCTTGCCCTG
>JACPUV010000013.1 GCA_016192105.1 Sphingobacteriales bacterium
TGCAACCCGTTTTTTCTCAAAGTGAGAAATTTACCGGGGCGATGAAAAAGAATATTGCCGATATTGACAGTGCGCTCAGTCATAACGAAATGGCCCGGCTGACGGATATTGCCGCCAATTTCGAACGGATCGGGGATGCGGAGAAAACACAATGGCTGCCTTATTATTATGCCGCTTATTGCCAGGTCACGCTGGCTTTTATCAAAAACGCCGTAGCCGAGAATGATGTGGTGGCCGATAAAGTGGACCAGTTGCTGGCCAGGGCAGAGGCCATCGAAAAAAATAACAGTGAAATCAGCCTGCTGAAAGCGATGAATACCTCGCTCCGCCTGATGGTGAATCCGATGCAGCGCTGGATGGAATTCGGGGAGAAGGTCCGGCAATACAGCCAGGATGCCATGAACCAGGACCCCGCTAACCCGCGTCCTTACTGGTTCAATGGTGTATCGCTCAAAAACACCCCGGAACAGTTTGGCGGTGGTTGCGGTACCGCAAAGCCCCAGCTGGATAAGGCACTGGAATTGTTCAACAGCTTCAAGCCGGCCAGTGAACTGCATCCCAACTGGGGGAAACAGACCTGTGAAAAGGAAGCGGAAGGCTGTAAGTAACGGCGAAACAAGTACCGGGAAGCAACCTGTTTCCCGGCTTTTTTAATAAGTATTATTCACCAATCATGGAAGAAAAATTTTCACCTGAACAAAGCCTGGAGCTGATCCAGTCAATGATCCGCAAGACCCGGCAGACCATGTCGGATAAAAGTATTTATTTCCTGGTATGGGGCTGGCTGACCCTAATTGGCTGTACCGGGCAATTTATACTGAAGCATATCCTGGCGTATGAAAAGCATTACCTGGTATGGCTGATCACTTTTTTCGGTTTCGCATTTACGGTTTACCAGGGGCAGAAAGATGAAAAAAACCGGAAGGTCCTGACCTATGTGGATGATAGTATAAAGCATCTCTGGGCCGGGATGGTAATCAGCTTTTTTTTACTGATCGTGATCCTGAGCCGGCAGGGCTGGGGCACAAATGTTTTTCCCTATTTCATCATGCTGTACGGACTGGGTACATTTGTCTCCGGCCGGATGCTCCGCTTCCGGCCCCTGGCGGCGGGCGGGGTAATTGCCTGGGCGCTGGCCATTGCAGCCACTTTTGCTTCCTATGATTACCAGATGCTGTTTGCAGCCGCGGCGATTTTATTCAGTTATATTATCCCGGCCTACCTGCTCAGGAAGCGGAAAAGGCAGGAACACTCATAATTCCACTGTATGCACCCCGAAAAAAAACTTACGGAACGAGAAAGCCTGGAACTGATCACGCAGATGATCAATAAAGCGAAAGACGCCTGTCACAGTACCGGGCTGGCAGCGATCATGTGGGGGCTGATCATCGCCTTTTGTTCGCTGGTACGCCTGGCGGAAATACAATACTGGTTTAAATTACCTTTTGATATTTACCTGCTGACCCTGTTAGCCATCATTCCGCAGGTTTATTTGTCCGTAAGGGAGAAGCGAAAAGCTAAGGTAAAAGCCTATGGGGATGAGTTTATTGATTACCTGTGGCTGGGATTCGGGATATGTATTTTCCTGCTGATCTTTATCACGCAGGCCGTCTTTACAGCCTGGAAACCGGCAGGGGAAGAATATCAGTTGCTGGCGGGTCATCCCGCCTCCTTTCAATTTTATGAGTTCAGCGCATCCTTCTTCCTGTTACTTTACGGGTTACCTACATTCGTTTCAGGGATCAGTATGAAATTCAGGCCGATGATCTGGGGCGGTTTATTGTGCTGGGTATCCTGCCTGGCAGCGATCTATACGCCCGTAAAGGCAGACCTGCTATTAACTGCCTTATCTTCCGTTTTCGCCTGGTTCATTCCCGGGATGATTATGGAAAAAAGGTATCAGAAAGCAAAAAAGGAGCTGGCGGCACAACATGTTTAAAGATCTTGACCCCATATTGCATTCGCAGCTACGGCTGGCCGTTATGTCACTGCTGATCAGCGTAAAGGAAGCGGAGTTTACTTTCATAAAAGAGAAAACGAATGCCACGGCCGGCAACCTGAGTGTTCAGATCCAGAAATTAAAGGAGGCGGGTTATATCGATGTGGTCAAGCAGTTCAGGGATAATTACCCGCAAACCACCTGCCGGATCACGCGACAGGGTATCCGGGCTTTTGATGACTATGTACAAAATCTGCAGAGCTATCTGGGGAAGCAGGGGTGAGTGAAAGCGGAGCATTGGATAGCGGGCATTTTAGTCAGGCAGGGTAAAATATTCAATGTTCAATGCTCAATGCTCAATGTTCAGTGTAAAACGAGAAGGCCCTTTAGAAAAAGGGCCTCGTCTCTTTTGGATACTCTAAGTGTATGAAAAACGTCAGGTCTGATAAGGGACCCTGTTATGATTTCGGACGGGTAGCCATGCCAGCCGGGGTGTTTTCCTAGCCGGGACACGGAGCAGCCGTTCCACCGCTTTCTTCAAACGGCCGGCCTGCTCTTTCAATGATTTAGTTATTTTCTGGCTCATCGAATACTGGTTTAATGATTAACCGGTTGTAATCCGTTCGGAAAGGATAACCTGGTTATCCTTACTGATCAGCCTGATCCGGTAACTTATTTTTTCCCCGGACGCTTTATCAAAAAACAGGTAAGAACCCGCTTCCGGCGTATCGGTACCAAATACCAGGGCCGCCAGCTTGTAATGCTTTCCATCCATGTTTTTTTCAATTTCAAAGTAATCGATCGACTGGTTCTCTTGCACTTTCCAGCTCAACTGGATTTTTTGTTGAACAAGCTCCGCTTTCATTTCCATAAAAGAGGGGCGGGAAACAGCAACCGAAAGGGTGGAGGGACTTGTAAAAGGGTCTGCATGAATGGAAGAATCCTGAGCCGGGTCGGGCAACTGCAGGAAAAGGGCAATAACGGTTAAAAATTGAATTGACATTTCTCAGGCTTTTTTGAATACTTGTTCAAATGGCCCACAGAAATATTGGATGCTTCGGCTTCCTGATTTTCTGTAATCCTACAAAAAGCGGCGTACCTGGAAGATAGAGGGTGGTGGGTTGGTACGGACGATTATCGTAGTTTTACGTGGATAAATGTGGTTTTCCGAATCGAAAACAAACCTAATCCTTGTACGTAATAAATGCAAGTATTTTTTTAAAAATATTTTCTTAAACCGGTAAATACTTCATTGACAGGGACAAACCTTTAATATTTTTGCCGGTAACAATCAGGAATGAACCAGGTCATACGGGTACAACAGCTCAGTAAAGATTTTGGCGATATTAAAGCGGTCAGGGATCTATCCTTTAGTGTCGGTGAGGGACAGGTATATGGGTTCCTGGGACAAAATGGGGCCGGTAAATCCACCACGATCCGCATGCTGCTGACCCTGATCGAACCCAGCAGCGGGACCATTGAGATCTTCGGGATGAACCTGAAGAAACACCGCAAAGAAATCCTCCGCCGGACCGGCGCGATCATCGAAAAGCCGGATTTGTACAAATACCTGACTGCAAAAGAAAACCTTCGCATTTTTTCCCGGCTCAGTGGCGTGAAAGTGCCGGATAAAAAGATCATGGATCAGCTGGCCCTGGTGGGACTGGCCGAAAGAGCGGATAGTAAAGTAAAGACCTATTCCCAGGGTATGAAACAACGGCTGGGATTAGCCACCGCGCTTGTGCATGATCCTGCGCTGATCCTGCTGGATGAACCCACCAATGGCCTGGATCCCCAGGGGATCGCCGATATGCGTAACCTGATCCTCCATCTCAGCAGGGACCTGGGTAAGACCCTGCTGGTCTCTTCTCATTTACTTAGTGAAATGGAAATGGTGGCCGACCATATGCTGATCATTCATAAAGGAAAAAAAGTGGTGGAGGGCCGGGTTACTGAACTGCTGAACCCGGAACAATCTATTGTAGAACTGCTGACACCGGATATCCCCGCCACACTAGTTTTTCTCCGGCAATCGGGATGGGCCGCTACCCTGAAAGAGCTGGTGAACGGAACGATCCGGCTGGAATTTAATAAACAGCAGATCCCCGAGCTGAACCGGCAGCTGGTGGAAAAAGGGATCCCGGTTCTCAGCCTGCGCCCATTGAATTCACTGGAAGATTATTTTTTATCGTTAACCAAGGAGTAGATGTTTATCGAGCTGCTGAAAATAGAACTGTATAAAATATTCAAACGACCCCGGACTTTTATCGCATTCGGGGCGATTGCCGTTATCATTCTGCTGGTACAATTTGCCCTCAAAGTGAACGGAAAGGATTTTGTCCAGTTTTATACCGACAGCCAGGCGGATACATTTGATATTCCTTATGAAAAGATCCTGAACGGCTATTTTGTCTGTGTGGCCGTTCTGCACATGATCCTGATTCATGTGCCGTTGCTGGTGGCACTGATCGCGGGAGATATGATTTCAGGCGAAGCAAGCCTGGGGACACTCCGCCTGCTCGCGGGCAAACCTGTTACACGTACCCAGCTGCTGATGGCCAAATTTTCAGCGAGTACGGTATATGTGACCCTGTTACTGGCCTGGATGGCACTCTTTGCCTTGCTGGGAAGTTTGCTGATCTTCGGTACGGAGGACCTGGTGGTGTTCAAAGAAACCGATCTGCATATAATAAAAGCCGGGGATGTGATCTGGCGGTTTTTTGCTGCCTTTGTTTTTGCTGCCCTTGCCCTTACTACCATTGCCGCCATGGCGCTGATGTTCTCTGTTTTTTCTGAAAACTCGCTCGGGCCCATTGTGGCAACCGTATGTGTGGTGATTGTATTTACCATCGTACAGCAGCTCCGTGTCCCGGTATTTGAGGAAACGGTGAATCCCTGGTCTTTTACCACGCATATGCTCGGCTGGAAAGGTTTTTTCTATGTGGAAAAGAACGCAGAGGGGGCCACGATTACCGGTTCCATCGAAAACCCTGCCGCCCTGCTGCGAAGCGGGCTGATCCTTACCGGCTATATCGCCCTTTTTTTGGGGATCAGTATCCGGTCCTTTAATAAAAAAGATATATTGAGTTAATACGATTGTATGAAACCTGTTTTCCCATTGCTGATCGCTGCCTGTATCCTGCTTTCCGCTGCCCGGGCCCAGGGTGCCAAAGAACTGCTGCAAAAAGTAAAAGCGAAATACGACAAGGTGGATGATTATACCGCCACCGCTAAAATGAAGACCAATGTCGTTTTTATCAAGGCGCCGGTGGCCACGATCAAAGTGTATTATAAAAAACCCGATAAAATAAAGATCAAAAACGAAAGCGGGGTGTCGTTTATCCCAAGAGGCTCGGCCAATGTGAACATGAACAATGTACTGGGACTGTCCGATTTTGAAGCAGTGGAAGGCGGTATGGAAAAGACCGGGGGGGTCAATTGCAAAGTGATCAGGATCTTTCCGCTCAGTGATGAGGAGAGCATCACCCGGGCCACCCTGTATATAGACGAGAGCCGGTTGCTGGTGATCAGGTCCGTGATCAGCACAAAAGAAAACGGCACGTATGAATTAGGGATGAGCTATAAGAAATATGCCGAATGGGGCCTGCCCGATAAGGTGGAACTGAGTTTCAATACGCGGGATTATAAATTGCCCAAAGGGGTTACCATTGATTATGACAATGGTACCGGGAAAGAAAAAGCCGGTGAAGCAACTCCCAAAAAAGGAAAAGTGGAGATCAGTTATACCTCCTATATCATCAACAAGGGGGTTCCCGATTCTGTATTTAATTAAGAAAATTTTTATTCCTCAATGATTTCGTCCTTGGCATTAGCCAGGATGGAAGGAGTCATTTTCCGCAGGGGGTTCTTCCGGCTTTCCAGGTAGCCGTTTCTCCGGTTTATAATATCGATACATTCAAAAATCGCTGTCAGGAAGGAGGAGGTATCGGCCTTATCCTTGCCGGCAATATCAAATGCCACTCCATGATCCGGTGAAGTGCGTACCACCGGTAACCCTGCAGTAAAATTCACGCCCTCACCGGTAGCCAGGGTTTTAAACGGAATCAGGCCCTGGTCGTGGTACATCGCCAGTACGGCATCAAAGCGCTCGAAACTGCGGCGGGCGAAGAATGCATCGGCTGGATAGGGACCCACCACCAGCATATTGCTGTTCTTGGCATCCCGGATGGCCGGTTTGATAATGGTTTCTTCTTCGTTACCGATCAGCCCTTCGTCCCCGGCATGCGGGTTTAATCCCAGGACTGCGATCCGGGGTTTGTCAATTCCAAAATCCTTTTGCAGGCTCTGGTGGATCAGGGACAGTTTGCTTACGATTTTTTCCCGCGTGAGCTGTTTGGTGATTTCTCCCACCGGGACATGTTCTGTGGCCAGTGCTACCCGGAAATCACCGGCACAAAGCATCATCACCACATCCTTTGCCCCGAATATCTCTTTCAGGTAGGGAGTGTGCCCGGTAAAGTTGAAGTCGGGGGACTGGATATTCTTTTTGTGGACCGGGGCGGTTACCAGGCCGTCAATCTGTTTTTGCTTCAATGCCGCCACGGCGGTCTGCAGTGAAAGAACTGCGTATTTACCGCCGGTTTCTGTAAGCTGGCCGGGGGTAACGGCTACATCTTCTTCCCAGCAGTTAAAGAGGTTTATCTGCTTTGGATTGATCCGGTTGAATTCCCGGGTACTGCTGTAATTCAGGTTGATTTCCGGGATCGACTTCCGGTAAAAATTAATGACCTTATTGGAGGCAAAAATAACCGGGGTGCAATGTTCCAGTATCCGGTTATCCGAAAATGTCTTTATAATCAGTTCAATCCCTATTCCGTTCAGGTCGCCGCAGGATATACCGATAATGGGTTTAGGAGGAGTCATGTGTACTGCTTGATCGGATAAAAGTACTATTTTTTGCAGGATTGGACGGATCCAAATTACCGGCTTCATCCCGGATTTCTTTTTCCCGGGTGCCCGGTTCGTACCAGAAATCATACGACCCGGAAAATACTATTCCGGGTGCTACACAAAACCCCCAAACTGTAAATAGGGGTTTTTAAATAAGACCCGTAAATGATTTGCTTACTGGCAAGGAGTGTTTATACCGATTGCTGTTGACTTTATTTTATCCGAATTTTATACTGGCTGAAATACTATCCGTACTTAATGAAAAGACTGATACTTCCTGATTCTGCCATTGGCAGACTTGTTTTCCTGCCTGTTATTTTCGTTAAGCCGGTAGTGTTTCTTTTTTCAATTTTTTTGATCCTGTGCAGTGGAGGTAAGCGGGATGTGTACGAACCATGATCCTGTATTCCTTTAACTCAACCCTATGATGTATTTCTGCAAAATATGCCAAACTACTGGACTGCCGGCCGCCCTGGTTCTCTTGTTCCCAGCCTTTCTTTTCGGCCAGACCTCCGGCTACAGCGGTACCGGTTCCAATATTGATGTTACCTACCACCGTTGTGAATGGCGGATCAATCCCGATTCAGCTTCGAAGGGGATCAAGGGGACTGTAACCACTTATTTTGTCACCA